>CAWERI010000023.1:0-79861 GCA_963811515.1 uncultured Actinomycetota bacterium | reverse complement strand
GGTGAGCATGGTCGAGGACATGACGCCACAGTACGCAGAGCGCTCACCGGTCCGGAAACAGCCGTCTCGCGATGTGGTCACACTGTCCGTCATGTGGACGCTCAGACCGCGCCGGCCAGCGTCGCGAGGACGGCGTCCTTGGACGGGGCGCCGCTGGCCCGGGAGACCTCGACGCCGCGCGCGTCCAGCACCAGGGTGGTCGGCGTCCGCACGATGCCCAGCCGGCGGACCAGCTCGAGGTGCTGCTCGGCGTCGACCTCGACGTGCGCGACCCCGGGCACCAGGGCGGCCACCTCGCCGAGGATCCGGCGGGTCGCCCGGCAGGGCGCGCAGAACGCGGAGGAGAACTGGAGCAGCGTGGCCCGCTCCCCCAGCGGGTGGCCGAGGCCGTCCAGGATCCCCGGCTCGACGTCCGCGGCCGGGGCGGCGGAGGTCGGGGGCAGCGTGCGCGTGCCGCGGAAGCGTCCGTCGCGGGCGGCCCGCCAGAGCCCGAACCCGGTGGCCAGGACCAGCGCGACGACGAGGACCCCTGCACCTTGGCTCATGACGTCTCCCAACCAGGCACGAGGCGGGTTGATTCCGCGGCCGGTCCGGACGTGACCGGGGCAACAGGGCCTCGGGGCGATCCCCCTGGGAGGTGGCGGACCGCCCCGAGACGTCTGCGGGACCGCGCTGCCCGGAGGCGCGCAGGTCGATACGCCTTGTATATCAGGCGAAAGCGGAGGAGCACGGTAAAGATGACTGCCTTTGGACGGTGCCCCGTCAGCCGCCGGCGAAGGGCGGGAGCAGCTCCACGACGTCCCCCGCTGCGACGGTCACGTCGCCCGGCTCGCGGGACCCGACCGGCCGGTCGCCGACCAGCACCGAGCACACCGACAGCACCTCGGCGAGCCTCGCCCGGTCGGCGTGCAGGAGGCGTACGGCGGCCAGGACGTCGGCCAGCGTCGTACCCGCGGAGACGGCGACCCGGTCGGACTCGACGCCCGCCGCGGCCCGCGCCGCCGCCCAGTAGCGGACGGTGACGCTGCTCTCCGGTGAGACGCTTCGGTCCGGTCGGTCGCTCATGTTCGGTATCCTTCCCTATCGCGCAAGACGGCTCGGGCCCGTCCGGCGCTTCAGCGGCTCAACGGCGAGTCGGCGAGACCCCTTGACCGGGAGGTGCCATGAGCACCCTGCTGCTGCTGACCAGCACCACCCAGCCCTCGGCTGACGTGCTGCCCTCGCTCGCCCTGCTCCCCCACCAGGTGAAGATCCTGCCTGCCGAGGGAAGCGCGCTGCTCGACGCGCCCGACGTGGACGTGGTCCTGGTCGACGGCCGCAAGGAGCTCGCCCACGCGCGGGACCTCTGCCGGCTGATCCGCACCACCGGCTCGGACGCGCCGGTGCTGATGGTCGTCACCGAGGGCGGCCTGTCGGTCGTCGCGGCCGACTGGGGCATGGACGACGTGCTGCTCTCCACCTGCGGCCCGGCCGAGCTCGAGGCCCGGCTCCGTCTCGCCTGCGGGCGGCTGGCCGCGCAGCGCGACGCCGACGACCCGGAGTCGCACGTGATCCGCTCCGGCGAGGTGACCGTCGACGACTCGACGTACACCGCGAAGCTCGGGGGCCGGCCGCTCGACCTCACCTTCAAGGAGTTCGAGCTGCTGAAGTACCTCGTGCAGCACCCCGGCCGGGTGTTCACCCGCGAGCAGCTGCTCCAGGAGGTGTGGGGCTACGACTACTTCGGCGGCACCCGGACCGTCGACGTGCACGTACGTCGCCTGCGCGCGAAGCTCGGGCCCGAGAACGAGACGCTGATCGGCACCGTGCGCAACGTCGGCTACCGGTTCGTGCTGCCGCCGAAGGAGTCCGCGCAGGAGCGCGAGAACGCCTGAGTCCCCCGGCAGATGTGATTGGCTGGCCGAGATCAGTCAGGAACGTCTGCTGTCGGGGGAGATGTGGTGCGCTTCAGCCTGTTCGAGCACCTGGCACGACGCGGCTGCCTCGTCGCGGTGGTCGTCGTCGGTGTCGTCGCGACGGGGACGGCCATCGGCCTGTTCGCCGACGGAAGCTTCTTCCTCCTCCGCATCCTCTCGGGCCAGGGGCCGTTCGTGGCCAACGCGGAGCGGCCGTTCGTGACCGTCCTGTCGCAGGTCCCGCTCCTGCTCGCCCTGGGCCTCGGGGTGCGCGGCACCGACGTGTTGATCACGGTGCACAGTGCGGGTCTCGTCCTCGTCCCGACGGTCGCGTGGTTCGGAGCCCTGTGGCTGCAACGGCGCGGCGACCTGTTCTGGCTGTTCGCGATGATGTGGTCAGGGGTCTACCTGGTCACCGGGTTCTTCGCCATCGGTGAGTACAACCCGACGTACGCCTTGGCGGCGCTGGCCGCCTCGATGCTCCTCACGGATCTCGACCGGGCACGGGCGCGACCCTTCGCCCTGCTGGTCGTGTCGGTCGTCCTCCTCCGCTCGTACGAGTCGATGCTCTTCCTGGGACCCGTGCTGTTCGCCCTGTGCGTCCTGCGCTGGCGACTGGCGCCCGGGCGCGCACACCCACGGGGCGTGGCGGTGACCCCCCTCGTGCTGACCTCGGGAGCGCTGTTCCTGGCCGGGACGGTGCTGGCGTTCCGGTCCGCGGGCTCCCCGGACAACACCGGTGTCGTGGGGACCGCCCTGAACGTCGGGATGCTGGCGCACGACCCCCGCCTGGTCCTGGCCGGCGCGGGGGCCCTCGGGCTCGTGCTCACCCTCCTGCTCGACCGGGTGCGACCCCTGCGGGCGCTCGTCACCGGCGCGACGGCGCTGTGCGCGGTCCCCCTCGGGCTGGTGGCGCTCCCGGTCCGGTGGCAGCAGGCGCTTCCCGGGTGGCTGCAGCGGCCCTGGCCCCCGAGCTACGACTTCTACCGGGCCCGCGTGGCAGCCGGTGGCCTGCTGCTCCTGCTGATCCTCGTGGCGGGCGTGGTGCACCTGACCACGCGGTCGGGACCACGCCGGCAGCCCGCCGGCCCGCGTGCCCGCGGCCCCGCCTGGATCGCTCCCGCCTCGGTCACCGCCGTTCTCGCGCTGCTGTTCGTGGTCAACGCGGTGGAGTTCGGGCGCTGGACGGACCACTACCGCGACGAGGTGCGTGCGCGCTCGGGCCTCGTGCGCTTCGAGGACGCGGACATCGACCCCCGGTACGCGTGGAAGTGGACCAACCCCTCCCTCAGCCTCGTGCTGCAGACGGACGAGTCACAAGGCGTCGTGCTCAATCCCGCCCGGTACCAGGGCTGGCAGCCCTTCGACCCGCGCGCGGGGGTGCCCCGCCTCGGTCCCGGCGTCCGCCGCTGAACGGCCGCACGCCCTCAGGCCACCGCGGCGCCGGGCACCACGTCCGGCACCCGTTCGGCCTCCGGGGCGGTGCGCTGGGCGGGGACGGCCACCGGCCGCGGCTGCCGGGCCGGTGCGGTGCGCACCGGGATGGCGAGGATCGGGGCGGGCTCCGGTCGGCGGCGGGCCCGCTGCACGTCCTGCGGCAACGTGTCCTCGAGGTGCGCGAGCCAGAGCAGCAGCGCGAGACCGAGCAGCGGTGCGAGCACCGCGGCCACCAGAATGAGCAACACCTGCATCACAGGCCCCTCTCGTCCCGTCGAGCATAAAGTTGCGGCATGACTCCCGCCAGCACCGTTCTGCGCGTCGCGCGATCCGACTTCCGGTGGGACAATCCCGCGGGCCCCGCCGCGGACGTACGTCGCATCGCCGACGCGGCCGCCGCCGCGGACGGGTCGGCGCCGCTGGACGAGGCGGCCCTGCTCACGCTGCGGCACCGCGGGCTGGAGGGGTCGGCGCTCTGGCTGGCCGGTCCGGCCGACGGTCCTGCCGCTGGGCCTGGCGTGGCTGCACGACGGGGCGCTCGAGCTGGTGGTGACGCCGGCGGCGCGCGGCACCGGGCTGGGTGCGGCGCTCGCGGCGGCGGCCGTCCCGGCCACCGGTCGGCTCGCCGCCTGGTCGCACGGCAACCACCCCGCCGCCGCCGTGCTCGCCCCGCGGTTCGGGCTGGCCCGGGTGCGCGACCTGTGGGTGATGCGCCGGCCCCTGTCCGGCCTCCCCGACCTCGGCCCGCCGGCCGACGGGATCGACGTACGGGCTTTCCGGGTGGGGACCGACGAGGACGCGTTCCTCGCGGTGAACGCGGCCGCCTTCGCCCACCACCCCGAGCAGGGCGGGATGACCCGCGCGGACCTCGACGACCGGGTCGCCGAGCCGTGGTTCGACCCGGCCGGCTTCTTCCTCGCCTGGCGCGGGGAGCAGCTGCTCGGGTTCCACTGGACCAAGGTGCACACCGAGCGGTCGCCGGCGTTCGGCGAGGTGTACGTCGTCGGGATCGCGCCGGACGCCCAGGGCGGCGGTCTCGGCAGGCACCTGACGCTGACCGGCCTGCACCACCTCGCGGAGCGCGGCCTCGGCGAGGTGATCCTGTACGTCGAGGCGGACAACGCCCCGGCCGTCGCGGTCTACGAGCGGCTCGGCTTCACGCACGCCCCGGCGGACACGCACGTGAGGTACGCCCGCGACTAACCGAGCGCGGCCTTGAGCTTGGCGGCGATCTCGGCCACCGCGGCGCGGCTCGACCGGCCCACCCCGACCACGTTGAAGAACCCGTGGACCTGTCCCGGGTAGCGGCGCAGCTCGACCCGCACCCCGGCGTCCGCGAGCTGCCGGGCGTAGGACTCGCCCTCGTCGCGCAGCGGGTCGAAGCCGGCGGTGACGACCAGCGCCGGCGCCAGACCGGCCGGGAGCCGCTCGGTGAACGCCACCGAGACCAGCGGGTCCTTCAGCTCGTGGGTCCCGGTCACGTAGGACGCGTGCGCCAGCTCGATGAACTCGCTGGTGAGGAAGAAGCCGTCGCCGAACAGCCGCCGGCTCTCGCTGTCGTCGACCAGGTTGGTCGCCGGGTAGACGAGCAGCTGGAACCGCAGCGGGACACCCTCCTCGGCCGCCCGGATCGCGGTGACCGCGGCGAGCGTGCCGCCGGCCGAGTCGCCGCCGACGGCGATCCGGCCGGGGTCGGCGCCGTACGTCGCCGCGTGCCCGGCGACGTAGGAGAACGCCGCCCAGCAGTCCTCGACGGCCGCGGGGAACGGGTGCTCGGGGGCCAGCCGGTAGTCCACCGCCAGGACGAGCGCGTCGGCCCGCTCGGCGAGCAGCCGGCAGGTCGCGTCGTGGGAGTCCAGGTCGCCGAACACCATCCCGCCGCCGTGCGCGAAGAACAGCAGCGGCGCCGGGCCGGAGCCGCCGACCCGGGAGCGCGGGGTGTAGAGCCGGGCCCCGATCGGCCCGTCGGCGCCGGGCACCTCGAGGTCCCGGACCGCGCCGACCGGCTGCCGCCCGCCGGCCAGCCAGGTCTGCCGGTCCGTGTCCCGGCGGATGTCCGCGATCGTGCTGCCCGAGAGGCCGGGGTCGCGGGCGATGCGCTGCAGCCGGAGCATCAGCTGGGTCTCGGTGTCGAGGGTCTGACCGTCGCGGAGGACGGGCGGGCCGGCGAGGACGCGCTGCAGCGGGGGCGGCAGCCGCAGCACCGCGGCGAGGAGCCACGCGTCGATCCGGTCCCGGGGGGAGGGCTGGGGGCTGGGCATGCCCGCAAACTACCCGTCCCTGCGCAAAGCACCCCAGGTCCGGCTCGTCCGCTACCCCCTGTTCACCCGGGGGTGCCACGATGAGGGCATGACCGCCGACTCCTCCACCGGCAGCTCGCTGGCCGCGCACGTCGGTGGCCCCGCCCAGGACGGGCCCACCGACCTGCGAGCGGTGCCGTCCGAGCCCTTCGACATCGAGCCGCCGTACGACGCCTCCGCCCCGGACCTCGAGCCCGAACGGTTCCTGGACCGCGAGGTGTCCTGGCTGCACTTCAACACCCGGGTGCTCGAGCTCGCCGAGGACACCTCGCTGCCGCTGCTCGAGCGGGTCCGGTTCCTGGCGATCTTCGCCTCGAACCTCGACGAGTTCTTCATGGTCCGGGTGGCCGGCCTCAAGCGCCGGATCGCCGCCGGGGTCGCCGTACCCGCCGCGTCCGGGCTGCTGCCGCGGGAGGTGCTGGAGCAGATCTGGAGCACGACGTCCGCGCTGATGGAGCGCCAGGCCCGGCTGTTCCGGGAGGAGATCGTGCCCGCCCTCGCCGCGGAGGACATCGAGCTGCTGCGCTGGGCCGACCTCACCCGCGACGAGCAGAAGCAGTGCAAGAAGCTCTTCAAGGACCGGGTGTTCCCGGTGCTCACCCCGCTGGCGGTCGACCCGGCGCACCCGTTCCCCTACATCTCCGGGCTGTCGCTGAACCTCGCGGTCCTGGTGCGCAACCCGAAGACCGGCAAGGAGCACTTCGCCCGGGTCAAGGTGCCGCCGATCTTCTCGCGGTTCGTGCCGGTCGGCGACCAGCGGTTCGTGCCGCTCGAGGACGTCATCGCCGACCACATGAAGCGGCTGTTCCCCGGCATGGACGTGCTCGGCGTGCACACGTTCCGGGTGACCCGCAACGAGGACCTCGAGGTCGAGGAGGACGACGCCGAGAACCTGCTCGCCGCCCTCGAGAAGGAGCTGCTGCGCCGCCGGTTCGGACCCTCGGTCCGCCTCGAGGTGGAGGAGTCCATCGACGACCACATCCTCGAGCTGCTGGTCTCCGAGCTCGACATCACCCACGGCGAGGTGGTCCGGCTGCCCGGGCCGCTCGACCTCACCGGGCTGCACGACATCGCCGACATCGACCGGGCCGAGCTGAAGTACCGCGCGTTCGTGCCCTCCACGCACAGCCAGCTCGCGGAGGTCGAGTCCGCCTCGCCCGTCGACGTGTTCAAGGCGGTCCGGCGCAGCGACGTGCTCCTGCACCACCCCTACGACTCGTTCGCCACGTCGGTGCAGCGGTTCATCGAGCAGGCCGCCGACGACCCGCACGTGCTCGCGATCAAGCAGACGCTCTACCGCACGTCCGGCGACTCCCCGATCATCGAGGCGCTCGTGGACGCCGCCGAGGCCGGCAAGCAGGTGCTCGTGCTGGTCGAGCTCAAGGCCCGCTTCGACGAGCAGGCCAACATCCGCTGGGCCCGCAAGCTCGAGCACGCCGGCTGCCACGTGGTCTACGGCCAGGTCGGGCTGAAGACGCACTGCAAGCTCGCGATGGTGGTCCGCGACGAGCCCGACGGCATCCGCCGCTACGTGCACATCGGCACCGGCAACTACAACCCGAAGACCGCGCGGATGTACGAGGACTACGGCCTGCTCACCGCGCACGAGGGCATCGGCGAGGACGTCGCGCACCTGTTCAACAACCTGTCCGGCTTCTCGCGCAACGCGTCCTACGAGCACCTGCTGGTCGCGCCGGACTCCGTGCGCGACGGGCTGCTGGCCCGGATCCGCGGCGAGGTCGAGCACCACGCGGCCGGCCGGCCCGCGCGGATCCGGATCAAGGCGAACTCCATCGTCGACGAGGCGATGATCGACGAGCTCTACCGCGCCTCGATGGCCGGCGTCCCGGTCGACCTGCTCACCCGCGGCATCTGCTCCGCGCGCCCGGGCGTCCCGGGCCTCTCGGAGAACCTGCGGGTGCGCTCGGTGCTCGGCCGGTTCCTGGAGCACAGCCGGGTCTTCTGGTTCGAGAACGGCGGGTCGCCCTCGGTGTGGATCGGGTCGGCCGACCTGATGCACCGCAACCTCGACCGGCGCGTCGAGTGCCTGGTCGACCTGCCCGGCCAGGAGCAGATCGACGAGGTCGGGCCGCCTGCTCGACGCGTCCTTCGACGACCGTACGGCGTCCTGGTGGCTCGGCCCGGACGGCGAGTGGACCCGGCACCACGTGGACGCCGACGGCAACCCGCTGCGCGACCTGCAGGAGGTCCTGGTGGCCCAGAAGCGGAGAAGGCGATCCCACCGGGCGACCGCCCCCACCCAGGACCCCGCCTCCCCCGACAACCCGTGACGCACCGGTAGTCCGGGCCCGTCCCCGCGGGAGCGCGGCCGCCGGTCAGCAGGTGGCGAACAGGACCGGGCCGGAGGTCAGGTCGGACAGCGCCGAGGCGGTGCGGCGGGTCGGCTTCGTGGTGATCAGACGTCCTCGCCGTCGGCCTTGCCGGACGCGATCGTGAACCGGTCCGGGAACGAGCCGCCCTGCCCCGGCGCGCGGACCCGAGGCGAGGTCGACCCGGGTCTGCAGGTTGCGGTCGGCCTGGTCGGCGGTCTCGAAGTGCAGGCCGAGCACCAGCGACCGGTCGGCCTGCTGGGCCATCACCAGGCCCTCGAAGGGGCCCGCGTCGCCGGCCTTCGCGACCAGCCGCTCGCCCTCGGCCTGGTCGCCCTCGTCGGCCGCGCCCATGCTCAGGTCCTCGCAGGCGAACGTCGAGACCCACTGCGTCGCGGCCACCGGGTCGCCGGCCGCCGCGGCCAGGCTGCCGACGCCGGCGACGTCACCGAGCCCGTCGGCCGAGCCCTTCGCCACCGCCGTCGCCGCCGACAGGTAGGCCGCGTTGTCCGACATCAGCACGAGGTGGTCGTCGGGGAACACCGCGACGTTCTGCTGCACCGGCGTGAGGTCGGCGTCGATCTGGGCGACCAGGTCCGGCGCCGCCGACCCAGACCCCGCCGGTGCCGGAGCCGCCGCGCGGGGGCGTGTACCCCAGCCGTCGCAGCGCCCGCTCGACCCCGTCGAGGTCGACGCCGTCGCCGACCCGCATCGCGTCGACCTGCCCGTCGCGGCCCTGGCCGAACGCCTCCCAGCTCGCGTCGATCGGCGAGAAGCCGTAGGCCTCGCGCATCGCGTACGTCGACTCGGCGACCGCGGAGCCCGACGGTGAGGTCGAGGTCGTAGGCCCGGGTCAGGAACGCCTGCACGTCGGCCTTCGAGGACACGCTGCCCAGCGTCGTACCGCCGGCGCTGTCGCGGACCTGCGCCCAGTCGGTGTACGTCGCCCGCAGCGTCGAGCGGGGCAGGGTGTCGATCGCGTTCTCGTAGGTCGAGGTGGCGCCGAGCAGCCGCCAGGCCACCACGCCGGCCAGCGCCGCGACGACCAGCAGGCCGGCGACGTAGACCACGACACGTGTGCGCACCCGGCGTTCACCTTCCTCGAGTCCCGAGGCCATAACCTAATGTCCATGACCGAGGCAGACCTCATCGTCGCAGCGGGTGCGGTGGTCGTCCGCAAGGGCCCCGAGGTGCTGCTCGTGCACCGGCCGAAGTACGACGACTGGTCGTTCCCCAAGGGCAAGCTCGACCCCGGTGAGCACACCACGACGGCGGCCGTCCGCGAGGTGGCCGAGGAGACCGGTCTCGACGTACGCCTCGGGCCGCCGCTGAGCACCCAGGGGTACGACGTCCGCAACGGGTCGACCCGGCACAAGCACGTGCACTACTGGGTGGCGCGCGTCGTGGGCGACGACGACGTGTCCGCGTTCCGGTTCAACGCGGAGATCGACGGCCTCGAGTGGGTGCCGGTCGAGAAGGCCGCCCGGCTGCTGTCCTACCGCCGCGACCGCGAGACGCTCGCCGAGGCGGCCGGCCTGCGCAAGAAGAGCAACCCGCTCGTCGTGCTCCGGCACGGCAAGGCGACCCCGCGCAAGACCTGGACCGGCGACGACCGCCAGCGCCCGCTGCACCCCGACGGCGAGATGCAGGCCGAGCAGGTGGTGCCCGTGCTGGGCGCCTACGGCGTGCAGCGGGTGGTCAGCTCGACCAGCAAGCGGTGCCTCGACGACGGTCGGACCGTACGCCGACGTGCTCGACCTGGACGTCGAGACGAGCCCGAAGCTGTCCGAGGAGGACGTCGACCCGGACGCCGTCGAGGCACTGGTGCACGGGCTCATGGAGGCCGGCGAGCCCGCGGTCGTCTGCACCCACCGACCGGTGCTGCCGCACGTCTACGCCGCGCTCGGGGTGCGCCGACCCCAAGCTCGGACGCGGGCGCGATGCTGGTGGTCCACCACCGTCGCGGCCAGGTCGTCGCCGTGGAGCACCACACCGCCTGACGAACGGCGTCGCACCGCGCGACACACCGTCGTTCACGTGACCGCCGTCTCACGTCCGACCAGCCGTGACCAAACCGGCTGCTGGCGTTCACCTCCCGTTCACCGGAGACGGCCGGTCGCTTCACCTGCGCTCCCTAACTTGTGTCTCGACCAGTCATGTCCTGAACACATCACAGGAGCCAGAAGTGAAGCTCTCGTCCTTCCGCCGGACCGCAGCACCGTCCGTCGCGGTCCTCGCCCTCGGCCTCAGCCTGACGGCGTGCGCCGCCGGCAACGAGCAGCCCTCGTCCAGCGACACCACCGCCGCCGGCGGCACCACCCTCAGCGGCACCCTCAACGGCGCCGGCTCCAGCGCCCAGGAGGCCGCCCAGGGCGCCTGGACCGCCGCCTTCCAGACCGCCAACACCGGCGCCACCGTCAACTACGACCCGGTGGGCTCGGGCGGCGGCCGCGAGCAGTTCCTCGCCGGCGGCGTCTCGTTCGCCGGCTCGGACTCCTACATGGACGACACCGAGCTCGCCTCGTCGAAGAAGACCTGCGGCGGCACCGAGGCGTTCGACGTCCCGGCCTACGTCAGCCCGATCGCCGTCGTCTACAACCTCGACGGCGTCAGCGACCTGCAGCTGTCCCCCGAGGCGCTCGCCGGCATCTTCGCCGGCAAGATCACCAAGTGGAACGACCCGGCCATCGCCGCCGACAACTCCGGCGTCGACCTGCCCTCCACCGCGATCACCCCCGTGCACCGCTCGGACGACTCGGGCACGCAGGACAACTTCACCCAGTACCTCTCCGCGGTCGCCCCCGACACCTGGACCAACGAGCCCGACGGTGTCTGGCCGCTGAAGTCCGGCGAGGGCGCCAACGGCACCTCCGGCGTCATCGAGTCGGTCAAGAACGGCGCCGGCTCGATCGGCTTCGCCGACGAGAGCCAGGCCGGTGACCTCGGCGTCGCCAAGGTCAAGGTCGGCAGCGAGTACGTCGCCCCGTCGGCCGAGTCGGCCGCCAAGACGGTCGACGTCTCGCCCCGCGTCGAGGGCCGCCCGGCCGGCGACATCGCCATCGACGTGGACCGCAAGACGACCGAGTCCGGTGCGTACCCGATCGTGCTGGTGTCCTACGTGATCGCGTGCCCGTCGTACTCCGACGCGAAGACCGCCGACCTGGTCAAGGGCTACCTGTCCTACCTGGTCGGCGCCGACGGCCAGGCCGCCGCGGCCAAGGCAGCCGGCTCCGCGCCGCTGTCCAGCAGCCTCAGCGACGAGGCCGCCAAGCAGGTCGACACCATCAAGGCCGGCTGATCCACACGAGTCACCCGCTCGGGGTCCGCGTCACCGGCAGCCTCGCCGGCGGCACGGACCCCGATGTCGGTGGGACAGGCAGCACCCGAGAGACGAAGGACGAGACAGTGACCGCCACCGCAGCACCGCCGCACGGCAGCCCGCAAGGTCAAGCAGCGCCCCGGTGACCGCATCTTCGCCGGCGCCACCCGCGCGGCCGGCTACGTCATCCTGGTCGCGCTGGCCGGCGTCGCGATCTTCCTGACCGTCGAGGGCATCCCCGCCTTCAGCGCCGGCCCGGACGACCTGGCCGGCGCCGCCAACTTCGTGGCCTACGTGTGGCCGCTGCTGTTCGGCACGCTGCTCGCCGCCGCGCTCGCCCTGCTGATCGCCACCCCGCTCGCGCTCGGCGTCGCGCTGGTGATCTCGCACTACGCCCCGCGCCGGCTCGCGACGCCCCTCGGGTACGTCGTCGACCTGCTGGCCGCCGTACCCAGCGTCGTCTACGGCCTGTGGGGCCTCGCGTTCCTGGGCCCGAGGCTGGCCCCCGTCTACGCCTGGCTGGCGGACCACCTGGGCTTCATCCCGTTCTTCGCCGGACCCGCGTCGGCGACCGGCCGGACGATCCTGACCGCCGCGATCGTGCTGGCGATCATGGTCCTGCCGATCATCACCGCGATCACCCGCGAGATCTTCGCCCAGACGCCGACCCTGCACCAGGAGGCCGCGCTGGCCCTGGGCGCGACCCGCTGGGAGATGCTGCGGCTCGCGGTGTTCCCCTACGCCCGCTCCGGCATCGTCTCGGCCGTGATGCTGGGCCTGGGCCGCGCGCTCGGCGAGACGATGGCCGTGGCCATGGTGCTCTCGGCCAGCGGCGTGATCACCTTCAACCTGATCAGCACCACGAACCCGTCCACGATCGCCGCGAACATCGCGCTCGGCTTCCCCGAGGCCACCGGCCTGCAGGTCAACGCCCTGATCGCCAGCGGCCTGGTGCTCTTCGTGATCACCTTCGCCGTGAACTTCGCCGCCCGCTCCATCGTGGGCCGGCGGGACCGGAGGATGGCATGAGCCCCCGCGCGAAGACGACCACCCCGCCGACCCCGACAGAGGCCCCGACCGTGACCCCTCCGACCGCCACCGCGCCGGCCGGCTCCGCGCACCTCGCGCTGCGCCGGCCGCGGCTGCCCCAGTGGGCGCCCTGGCTGGTCGCCGCCGTGGCCGCCGCGACGTCGGCGATCCTGGCGCTGCTGCTCGGCTGGAGCGTCGTCGGCTGGGCGGTCGTCGCGGTCCTGGTGTACGCCGTGGTGCTGCCCTCGTGGTCCCGGGTCGTGGAGAACGCCCGCGCCGCGAAGGACCGGCTGGTCACCACGCTGGTCTGGTCGGCGTTCGCGGTCGCCCTGGTGCCGCTCGTCGCGCTGATCTGGAAGGTGCTCGCCGAGGGCGCTCCCGGTGATCAGCAAGGAGTTCCTGACCTTCTCGATGCGCAACGTGATCGGCCCCGGCGGCGGGATCTACCACGCCATCGTCGGCACCCTGCTGATCACCGCTGGCCGCCACCGTGATCTCGGTCCCGATCGGCCTGATGAGCGCGATCTACCTGGTGGAGTACGGCAACAACTCGCGCGCCGCGCGCACGATCACCTTCCTGGTCGACGTGATGACCGGCATCCCGTCGATCGTCGCCGGCCTGTTCGCCTACGCGCTGTTCGTGCTGTTCTTCGGCGAGGGCGTGCGGATGGGGTTCGGCGGAGCGGTCGCCCTCTCGCTGCTGATGATCCCGATCGTCGTGCGCTCCTGCGAGGAGATGCTCAAGCTGGTGCCGCACGACCTGCGCGAGGCGGCGTACGCCCTGGGGGTGCCGAAGTGGCGCACGATCACCAAGGTCGTGCTGCCCACCTCGCTGGCCGGCATCATCACCGGCGTCACGCTGGCCATCGCCCGCGTGATCGGCGAGACGGCGCCGCTGCTGATCATCGCCGGCTCGACCGACTCGGTGAACACCAACCTGTTCGCCGAGCGGATGATGACGCTGCCGGTGTTCATCTACTACTCCTACACGCAGCCGGGCGTCCCGGCCGAGTTCGGCCAGGAGCGCGCCTGGGGAGCGGCGCTCGTGCTGATCGTGATCGTGATGGCCCTCAACCTGCTCGCCCGGGCGGTGGGGCGCTACTTCGCCCCCAAGTCCGGCCGCTGACCTCCCCGTTCGAAAGAGAGAACCATGGCCAAGAGCATCGACGTCTCCGACCTCGACATCTACTACGGCGACTTCAAGGCCGTCGAAGGTGTCACGATGAGCATCGCCGCGCGTTCGGTGACCGCCCTGATCGGTCCGTCCGGCTGCGGCAAGTCCACCTTCCTGCGGTCGCTGAACCGGATGCACGAGGTGATCCCCGGCGCCCGCGTCGAGGGCAAGATCGTGATCGACGGGCAGGACCTGTACGGCGCCGAGGTCGACCCGGTCGAGGTGCGCCGCCAGGTCGGGATGGTGTTCCAGCGGCCGAACCCGTTCCCGACGATGACGATCGCCGACAACGTGCTGGCCGGGTCGCGGCTGAACGCCAAGAAGATGCCGAAGAAGCACGCCGAGGAGATCGTCGAGCGGTCCCTGCGCGGCGCGAACCTCTGGACCGAGGTCAAGGACCGGCTGAACAAGCCCGGTGCGAGCCTGTCCGGCGGCCAGCAGCAGCGGCTGTGCATCGCCCGCGCGATCGCCGTCGAGCCGCAGGTGCTGCTGATGGACGAGCCCTGCTCCGCGCTCGACCCGATCTCGACCTCGGCGATCGAGGACCTGATCCACGAGCTCAAGAGCGACTACACGATCGTGATCGTCACCCACAACATGCAGCAGGCCGCCCGGGTCTCGGAGGACACCGGGTTCTTCAACCTGGCCGCCGCCGGCAAGCCCGGTCGCCTGGTGGAGATGAACCCGACCCGGAAGATCTTCAGCAACCCCGAGCAGCCGGCCACCGAGGCCTACATCTCCGGCCGCTTCGGCTGACCCCGGACGCCTCCCCCGGGCCCCCCTTGTTCCGACATCGGGTGGTTGTCAGTGACCCCTGGGTCACTCTTCGTCACCGTTGTCGGAGAAAGCCGGGTGAAATGTCCGGTTTTCGCGTCATGAGGTGCGGGGAGCCCCGTCTCGTTCATGTCCGGGGGGTCGGACAGTGCCGGGGGGCAGTGCGTGGCGGGCCGTGTCTCCCGGGGGTGGACACGGCCCGTCCGTGCGTCCGGGCCCGCCCCGCCGTACGGCGGTCAGGCGCCCGTCGTACGCGTGCGGGAGGGGCCGGCGCCCCACGTCCCCGCACCGACAACGGTGACGAAAGGTGACCCAGGGGTCACTGACAACCACCCGATGTCGGAGGAAGCCCGGCCACCGGTGGAGGAAACCTGGCCGGGACGCGGCTCGCTCAGTTCAGCTCGGCGCGGGTCGGGTCGGCTCAGGGGAGCTGGAAGACGAACTTCAGGACCAGGTAGACCAGCGCGGCGACGGTGCCGGCGGCGGGGAACGTCAGGACCCAGGCGACCACGATGCTCCGGGCGACGCCCCACCGGACCGCCGAGAGGCGCTTCGTGGCACCGGCGCCCATCACCGAGGAGGTGATGATGTGCGTGGTCGAGATCGGCGCCTCGAACACGAACGCGGTCGTGTAGAGCACCGCCGCCGCGACCGACTCGGACGCGAAGCCGCGGGCCGGGTCGAGGTGGATGATCCGGCGGCCGAGCGTCCGCATGATCCGCCAGCCGCCCGAGTAGGTGCCCAGCGAGATCGCCGAGGCGGCGGCCACGATCACCCAGACCGGGAGCGGGTCGCCCGCGGAGACGAAGCCGCCGGTGAGCAGCGCCAGGAAGATCACGCCCATCGTCTTCTGGGCGTCCTGGAGGCCGTGGCCGAGGGCCATCGCGGCGGCCGACGCGGTCTGCGCCAGCCGGAAGCCGCGCTGGGTGCGGTGCGGGTTGCGGCGCCGGAAGATCCACATGATGGCCAGCATCACCAGGAACGCCAGGCCGAAGCCGACGAGCGGCGAGAGCACCATCGGGATCACGACCTTGTCGATGATCACCGACCAGTGCACGAGGCTCCCGGAGGCCAGGGCCGCGCCGACCAGGCCGCCGATCAGGGCCTGCGACGAGGACGACGGCAGCCCGAGACGCCAGGTCAGCAGGTTCCAGGAGATCGCGCCGAGCAGGCCGGCCATCACCACGACGAGACCGTGGGAGGCCGAACCGCCGGGCACGATCACGTCGCTGACCGTGCTGGCGACCTTCTGGCCCAGGAAGGCGCCGACGAAGTTCATGATCGCGGCCATGATCAGCGCGATGCGCGGGGTCAGGGCGCGGGTGGAGATCGAGGTCGCGATCGCGTTGGCCGCGTCGTGGAACCCGTTGGTGTAGTCGAAGGCGAGCGCGACGACCACGACCGCGATGATGATCGCGAGGTCCACGCTCAGGACTCCTTGACGGCGATCTGCTCGACGATGTTCGCGACGGTCTCGAACGCGTCGATGGCGGCCTCGAGCGAGTCGACGACGTCCTTGAGCTTCATGACCTCGAGGGCTTCGTACTTGCCGCTGAACAGCTTGGCCAGGATCCGCCGGTAGGACTTGTCGCCGAGGTTCTCCAGGCGGTTGATCTCGATCCAGTACTCCTCGAGGTCCTGCATCGTGCGCAGCCGCGGCATGGACTCGGCCGTCAGCTCGGCGCAGCGCTGGATGACCTCGACCTGGTTGGCCAGCTCGGAGGGCAGCTTCACGACCTCGTAGAGCAGGGTCAGGTCGACGGCCTCCTCCATGAAGTCCATGACGTCGTCGAGGCCGGAGGCCAGCGAGTAGATGTCCTCCCGGTCGAAGGGGGTCACGAAGGTGCTGTTCACGCGTCGGATGATCTCGTGCGTCGTCTCGTCCGCGGCGTGCTCGGCGTCGCGCATCCGCTGGGCGATGCCCTCACGGTCGTTCCCCTCACCGAGCATCTCGGCCAGAAGAGCAGCGCCGTCGACGAGGTGCCGGGCGGACTGGGCGAACAGATCGTAAAACGTCGTGTCGGCAGGGCGGAAGCGCAAAGCCACGGCGAACTCCTGGAATACGGACTCTCGACAAGCCTGGTCACAGGTGTGAACAAACCGTGGCACATGCTAGGTGCACACCGCCTCCATCACCCAACCCAGGGTTTGGTCCATACCCACCCGGGGTATACGGTCAGGGTATGGCCGAGACGCACGGGTACCACGACAACAAGGCCGCCTACCTGGCGCGGCTGCGACGCATCGAGGGCCAGGTCCGGGGGCTGCAGCGGCTGGTCGACGAGGACACCTACTGCATCGACATCCTGACCCAGGTCTCCGCCGTGAACAAGGCGCTGCAGGGCGTGGCGGTCGGCCTCGTGCAGGACCACCTCAGCCACTGCGTGCGCGACGCGGTCGCGTCCGGCGGCACCGAGGCGGACGCCAAGGTCGCCGAGGCGTCCGCCGCCATCGCGCGCCTGCTGCGCACCTGATCCGACGACGTACGACGAGGAGACCGCGTGACCGAGAACACCTACACCGTGACCGGGATGACCTGCGCGCACTGCGCCACGGCCGTCACCGAGGAGGTCTCCGCCGTGCCCGGCGTCGAGGCCGTGGAGGTCAGCGTCGAGGCCGGGACCGTGCGGGTCCGCGGCGACGGCGTGAGCGACGAGCAGGTGCGTACGGCGGTCGACGAGGCCGGCTACGCGGTGGCCTGATGGCCTCGACGAGCTCGACCGCCCGGGCAGGGAGCCCGACCGCCACCCGGGAGGGGCACGTCGACCTCCTGGTCGGCGGGATGACCTGCGCGTCGTGCGTCGGCCGGGTCGAGAAGAAGCTCAACCGCCTCGAGGGCGTCACCGCGACGGTCAACCTGGCCACCGCCTCCGCGTCGGTCGACTTCACCGGCGACGTCGAGGTCGAGGACCTGGTCCGCACGGTGCAGCAGACCGGCTACACCGCGGCCGTCTCGACCGACGCGTCGTCGACCGCGGCGTCCGACGACGAGCGGGCCCTGGCCGCGGACTACCGGCGCCGGCTGCTGGTCGCCGCGCCGCTGAGCCTGCTGGTCGTCGCGCTGACGATGCTGCCCGGCGTGCCCGACACCACCGCCGTACGCCTGACCGCGCTCGTCCTGGCGACCCCCGTGGTGCTGTGGGCCGGGTGGCCGTTCCACCGGGCCGCGGCGGTGAACGCCCGGCACGGCGCGAGCACCATGGACACCCTGGTCTCGCTGGGCACGCTGGTCGCCTACGGCTGGTCGCTGGTCCAGGCGCTGACCGGCGGCATGCACACCTACGTCGAGGTCGCCGCGACCGTCACCACCTTCCTGCTGCTCGGCCGCTGGAGCGAGTCCCGGGCCAAGCAGCGCGCCGGGTCCGCGCTGCGCGAGCTGCTCGCGCTCGGCGCCCACGAGGCCACCCTGCTCGACGACGACGGCACCGAGCGGCTGGTCGAGGTCGGCCTGCTCCGGCCGGGCATGCGCTTCCTGGTCCGGCCCGGCGAGCAGGTCGCGACCGACGGGGTGGTGCGCGAGGGCCGCTCGGGCGTCGACGAGTCGATGCTCACCGGCGAGAGCGTCCCGGTCGACAAGACCCCCGGCGACGAGGTCGTCGGAGCCACCCTGAACACCTCGGGCCGCCTGGTCGTCGAGGTCACCCGGGTCGGCCGCGACACCGCGGTCGCCCGGATCGCCGACCTGGTCCGGCACGCGCAGGCGACCAAGGCGCCCGTGCAGCGGCTCGCCGACCGGGTCTCGGCGGTGTTCGTGCCGGTCGTGCTCGGCCTCGCGGTGGCCACCTTCGCGACCTGGGCCCTGCTCGGCGACCCCGCCGGCGGGTTCACCGCGGCGGTCGCGGTCCTGGTGATCGCCTGCCCCTGCGCCCTCGGCCTGGCGACCCCGACCGCGCTGCTGGTCGGCACCGGCCGCGCCGCGCAGCTCGGCATCGTGATCCGGGAGGCCGGGGTGCTGGAGTCCACCCGCCGCATCGACACGGTCGTGCTGGACAAGACCGGCACCGTCACCACCGGCGCGATGAGCGTGCACGACGTGGTCACCCACCACGCCGAGGCGGTCCGCCTGGCCGGCGCGCTCGAGGCGTCCTCCGAGCACCCGGTGGGCCGGGCGATCGCGGAGCACGCCGCCCGCACCGGCCCGCAGCCCTGGCAGTCCGGGCCTCCGACGGTCACCGACTTCACCAACCACGAGGGCATCGGCGTCTCCGGCGTCGTCGACGGCCGCCGCGTGCACGTCGGGCGCGCCCCCGCGGACGTGGCCCTCCCGTCGGCGGACGCCAACGGCGGCACCCGCTCCGAGACGCTGCCCTACGCCCTGGCCCAGGCGGTGTGCACCGCCCGGCAGGCCGGCCGCACCGCGGTGCTCGTCGAGCTCGACGGCCGTCCCGCCGCGGTGTTCGACGTCGGCGACACGGTCAAGCCGACCAGCGCGGACGCCGTACGACGGCTGCGGGGGCTCGGCCTGCACCCGATCCTGCTCACCGGCGACCACACCACCACCGCCCGGGCCGTCGCGGACGCGGTGGGCGTCGAGGAGGTGATCGCCGAGGTGATGCCGGCCGACAAGGCGGCGACCATCGCCGGGCTGCGCGCGCAGGGGCGGGTGGTGGCCATGGTCGGCGACGGCGTCAACGACGCGGCAGCGCTGGTCGAGGCGGACCTGGGCGTCGCGATGGGGACCGGTACGGCGGCCGCGATCGAGGCCAGCGACCTGACCCTCACCCATGGCGACCTGCGGGCCGCGGCGGACGCGATCGAGCTGTCCCGCCGGACGCTCCGCACGGTGCGGCAGAACCTGTTCTGGGCGTTCGCCTACAACGTCGTGGGGCTGCCGGTGGCGGCCCTGGGCCTGCTCGACCCGATGATCGCGGGCGCGGCGATGGCCGCGTCGAGCGTCTGCGTGGTCGGGAACTCGCTGCGGCTGCGGACGTTCACGCCCGACCGGCGGGCCTGAGCGGCCCGCCGCTCACGGGCTCAGACGCTGCGGATCTGCTGCGTCGGGATGGTGCGGCGACTCTCGGCCCGCTCGACCTCGACCCCGAGCAACCGGTCGACCTCGTCCTGCGGCAGCGTGGCGTCGGCCTCGCTCGCGGCGATGATCAGGTTGGTCGTCAGCTCGACCTCGGCGAGCAGCTCGGCGTCCTCGAGCGGGACGTTCAGCTGGTCATCCATGACGCCGGCTCCTCCCTTGCGCATCGCAACTCCTCGTCGACCCAGCCGGTTCTTCCTGCTGACCTCATTGTGGGCGACGCTCAAATTTCTACCCATAGTCATTTGGGACAAACACGAGGGCCCCGACGTGGTTCCGTCGGGGCCCGCATGGGTGCCTGAAGGGTCAGGCGTGTTCTCTTGTGCTGCGCTGACCTAGATCAGAGAGCGCGAACGTTCTCCGCCTGCGGGCCCTTGGGGCCCTGCGTGACGTCGAACTCGACCTTCTGGTTCTCGTCGAGGGACTTGTAGCCCTGCGACTGGATGGCCGAGTAGTGCACGAAGACGTCGTCGCCGCCGTCCTCCTGCGCAATGAAGCCGAAGCCCTTCTCGGCGTTGAACCACTTGACGGTGCCCTGAGCCATGCTTGTTACTCCTCATACGGGGGTAGGAACCGCCACCTCGGCGGCCCCTGACAGATGCGGTGAAACGCCGAGCCCCCTCGAAAAGCTAACGCTCATACAAGAGAAAACGCCGTCGGATCACAAACTCCGCGGGCGTACCTGCTGGAACTTGCATCTGTTGCGTTCCGAACCCTACCAACTACCGGCCCGGAAACCGAGCCAGGACCGGAACCAGTGTCATCCGGCCTTCCCGACGGGGGTCCGGCGCACGCCTGGAGCGAGGCTTCCCGGAGCCGTCCGCGAGCTCGGCTGAAACCGTCGTGTCGCACCGCCTCCCGCCCGTAGACTCGGCCCCGGTGCCCGGCGACTGCCGAGCACCGACATCTGTGTGGGCCACCGGTCTGGGGGAGACCGGTCCGCGGTGGGGGCACCGCGGACGGCCCGACCTCACCGAGGGGGGCCTCATGAGGAAGCTCGTCCACCGCGTCCTGCCCGTGCTCGGCGCGGCCGTGCTGGTGGCTGCGCTCGTGCTGGGCGCCGGCTACCTCAAGGCACTGTCGCTGCACCACGACCCGGCCGCGTCACCGGTCGCCGCGGTGCCGACCGACGACGCCGCGGTCATGGTGGTCGACGGCGGCACGGTCGCGCCGGCCGACGTCGCCGCCTGCCTCACCGCCGGTTTCGCCACCGACGCGTCCCAGGTCGAGGTCCTGTACGGCGTCCGGCAGCTGCGGCTCGGCGGCAGCAACCCCGTCCTGGTGCTGCGCAACGCCGCCGGCGACGTGCGGCTGTGCGACCAGTTCGGCCCGGACAGCCCGTCGCAGTCCCCGCTCCCCACGGCGTCGCCGACCGAGCCGGTCTCCTTCCTCTCCGCCGGCCGGTCCAGCTGGACCTGCGCCGGCACCTCGCAGGTCCTCGACCGCTTCGAGCAGTCCACCTGGCTGGTCGTGTCCCCCACCGTCGCGACGGTCCAGCAGCGGTTCTGGGTCGACGGCGTCGCGGGCCCGTGGTTCGAGACCGCCGCGCAGGACGGGTACGTCCACCTGCAGTCGTGGGTGCAGGGCCCCGAGCCGGCCGGCACGACCTACGCCGAGCAGTTCCGGGTGCTCGACGCCGACGGGGTCGACGTACAGCAGGACGCGCTGCCGACCCGGCCCAGCGCCCTGGCGGGCTGCAGCACCGGCGGGTCCGCGCAGATCGGCTGACGCCGGCGGCCGACCCGGAGCGGTGGACGCCCCCCGTACCGGCGCAAGACGGTGCCGACCCGACATTCCGGGCTGGTACCGATGCGCCACCGGGAAACGGCACCTGTGCCCCTCGGGCATGGCCCGGTCGCGAGCCAGGATGGGACGACTTGCCTCCACACCGAAAGGCCGCGCACCCATGCGGGACTCTTCCGCCGACCACTCCCTCGTCTCCGACACCCTGGAGGCCGAGCTGATCGGTTCCGACGACCTCAGCACCCTCCTGGGTGCCGAGCTGTACTACGACGCCGCCGACCCCTACGCCGTGACGCTGGTGCTCACCGGTCCGACCGAGCCGGTGGTCTGGGTCTTCGGCCGCGACCTGCTCCTCGACGGGCTCGGCGAGCCGACCGGCGACGGCGACGTGCACGTCTGGCCGTCCCTCGACTCCTACGGCCGCGCCGTGGTGCTCCTCGAGCTGTGCCCGCCGTCGGGCGCCGCCCTCGTCCAGCTGCGGTCCGTGCAGCTGGCCCGCTTCGTCGACCGGACGGTGGCGCTCGTCGCTCCCGGCAGCGAGTCGGACCACGTCGACGTGGACGCCGGCATCGCCGCCCTGCTGCCCACGCCCTGACGCCGACCCGGGGCCCGACCGATCGGTGCGGGACCCCGGGTACGGCGGGCGGGGGTCAGCCCCGGTTCTTGCGGAACGCGGCCTGGTCCTTCTTGGAGGCCGCGACGTACGACTTCAAGGTGGCGCCGGCCTTGAACGCGGGCACGTTGGTCTTCTTGATCTTGACCACCGCACCGGTCTGCGGGTTGCGGCCCTCACGCGCCGCCCGCTCCCGCTTCTCGAAGGTGCCGAAGCCGGGCAGCGTCACCTTGTCACCGTTCGCGACCGAGTCGCTGATGGTGTCGAGCACGGTGGCCAGGGCGAGCTCGGACTCGCGCCGCGACCAGCCGGTCTTCTCGATGATGGCGTCGACGAACTCTCTCTTGTTCACGGAATGCCTTTCCTGCAGAGGGATGTGGCGGTTGTCGGCCGTCATCGTAGGCATGCCCGCACCGGGCGGCCACGGTGGCCGGTCCCAGCGCACAGCCCGGCGACCTCGGGGCGCCGACCCGGGACCTGCGGTGCCGAGGTGCCCGCTCGGATACTGTGTCCCGGGCGGGAGCAGGACCGGCGGCAGATCTCAGGGTGTTGTCCTGGGCCTCTCCGGACGAGGTCCCATCCCCCGGGCCTCTAGCTCAACTGGCAGAGCAGCGGACTTTTAATCCGCGGGTTGTGGGTTCGATCCCCACGGGGCCCACCCGGTGATTCCCCAGAGATCGGGAACCCGTGCCCGTGGTCGTGGAATCATCCGAGTCGGACGAGGCGTTGGGCCCCACCCCCACCGATCCTTGACGTGTGCAGCGCATCGGCGTTCCAACCCGCGACGTGACCTGGCGGTGACGCGCGTGCCCGAGGTCAAGAAGCGTCGATCATTCAAGTTCCCGACCGCGTTCACGGTCCTCGGTCGGCGTGCTGCTGCTGGTGTGGCTGGCCTCGTTCGTGGTGCCCGCGGGGCACTACCAGCTCGACAAGGACGGCGCGCCGGTGCCGGGTTCCTACGAGCAGCTGCCCTCCTGCTCCGCCCCGGCGGCGACAGCGCCCTCGCTCGAGGTTCCCTCTGCCGCGGAGAGCGGACAGGCGCCCGCGGATGCCACGTCCGCGCCGGGCGCGACGGTGTCCGATCTCGGGATTCCGTGCGTGGACGAGGACCTGTCGTTCCGGTTCAAGCAGCTGTGGGACTCTCCCGCGAACGGCCTGTACGGCGTCGAGAGCGGCAACGGCTTCGTCGGACCGTGGGAGGAAGGCTTCCTGTACGGGTCGGCTGCGATCTTCTTCTTCGTGCTGGCTGTCGGCGCCTTCATCACGGTGACGATGAAGACCGAGGCGATCCAGACCGGGATCGGTCGACTGGCGTTGCGGTTCCGGCACAGCGGGTCCGTGCTGGTCGCCCTGATGATGGCGGTGTTCGCGCTCGGCGGGACCAGCTACGGGATGTGGGAGGAGACGCTGGGGTTCTTCGTGCTCCTCGTGCCGTTGGCCCTCGCGCTCGGGTACGACCGGATGGTGGCGGCGGCGATCATCTTCCTCGGCGCGGGTTCCGGTGTGATCGCCTCCACGGTCAACCCGTTCGCAACCGGTGTCGCCTCAGATGCGGCCGGGATCAGCATCGGCGAGGGGATCGGCCTGCGGATCGCGCTGTGGGTCGTCGTCGTCGGCATGGCGATCGGCTACGTCCTGAGGTATGCCGGTCGCGTTCAGCGCAACGCGGCCACGTCCGTGGTCGGCGTCTCCGAGGAGGACGCACAGAACGCGCAGAGCCTGGTCACCGATGTCCCTGAGCTGGCGAGGCGACAGGTGGCGGTCCTCGTCCTGTTCGCCTTGACGTTCCTGGTGATGATCTACGGCTTCATCCCGTGGAACGACATCTGGGGCGAGACGTTCAGCTCCGACTTCCCGTTGCCGACGTTCGCCGACTTCTACTTCCCCGAGGCCGCCACCTTGTTCATCGTGATGGCGGTGGTCATCGGTCTGATCGCTCGTCTTGGCGAGGAAGGGACGGTGACCACCATCGTCGCCGGCGCCTCGGACTTCCTGGGCGCGGGGTTGATCATCGTGGTCGCGCGCGGGATCACGGTCGTGATGAAGAACGCCTACATGACCGACACGATCCTGAACAAGATGGAGAGCGCCGTCTCGGGCACCTCGAGCGGCGCCTTCGCGATCGTCGCGTTCCTCGTGAACATCCCCATCGCGTTCCTGGTGCCCTCGTCGTCGGGGCACGCTGCCCTGGTCATGCCGATCCTGGCGCCACTCGCCGACTTCGCCGGGGTGTCCCGTGCGATCACGGTGACGTGCTTCCAGTCGGCGTCGGGTCTGGTCAACATCGTGACACCGACATCGGCCGTGATCATGGGCGGCTTGGCGCTGTCCAAGGTCGGCTACGACCGCTACCTGAAGTTCGTATGGCCGTTCGTCCTGGCCGTGTTCGTCGTCATCTGCGCCTTCGTCGGCATCGCTGCCGCGTTGAGCTGAGCACAAGGAGAACATCGATGTCCCTCCCGACAACCCAGACGCTGGGTGCCAACTCCGAGACCGGCAAGCTCAGGACGGTGATGGTTCACCGTCCGGATCTGGCGCATGAGCGGCTGTCGCCGTCGAACTGCCACCAGCTGCTGTTCGACGACGTCATCTGGGTCCGGCGTGCTCGTCAGGAGTTCGACGCGTTCGTCGACGTGATGCGCTCCCGTGACGTCGAGGTCCTGCTGGTCCACGACCTGCTCGCCACGACGCTGGCAGACCGTGAGGCACGCGACTGGCTCCTGTCCAGGCGCGTCCGACCTGAGGACGTCACCGTGATGTTCGCCGAGCCGCTGCGTGAGTGGCTGGGTGAGATGACGTCCGACGACCTGGCTACCCGGCTGACCGGTGGCGTGACGGTGCAGGAGCTGCCGACCGAGATCCACGCGGCGATCGGCGACGCGCTCAAGCAGACCGACTTCGTCCTCCCGCCACTGCCCAACCAGCTGTTCACCCGCGACACGAGCGCCTGGATCTACGGTGGCGTGTCGCTGAACGCGATGTACTGGCCGGCGCGCCAGCTCGAGACGCTGAACGTCGAGGCCATCTACCGCTTCCATCCACGCTTCCGCGAAGCGGGCGTCAAGATCTGGTTCGGCGGCGCTGACCACGACTGGGGCCTGGCCCGGATCGAAGGCGGCGACATCATGCCGGTCGGCGACGGCGTGGTCCTGGTCGGCCTCGGTGAGCGCAGTACCGCGCGAGCGGTCAGCATCCTGGCCCGGAACCTGTTCGAGGCCGGCGCGGCCCGGCTCGTGATCGGCGCGCAGATGCCGCGCGAACGCGCGGCGATGCACCTGGACACGGTGTTCACCTTCTGCGACCGCAACGTGGTGACGATGTACGAGCCGGTCGTCTCCCAGATCCTTCCGATCCTGTTCACCCCTGGCGGGCCGGCAGGCGTGCAGGCGACGGTGTCGGAGCGAACGTTCCTCGACGAGGTGAAGGACGCGCTGGGCGTCGCCGACCTGAAGATCGTCACGACCGGCGGCGACGAGTTCGAGGCGGAGCGCAACCAGTGGGACGACGGCAACAACGTGGTCGCCCTCGAACCGGGCGTGGTCGTCGCGTACGAACGCAACGAGCCGACCAACGCCAAGCTTGCCAAGGCTGGAGTCGAGGTGCTGACCATCGCCGGGCAGGAGCTCGGCCGGGGCCGCGGCGGCGGCCATTGCATGACCTGTCCGATCGTCCGTGACGCCTGAGGAGGCAGCCGTGAACAAGCCCATCGACCTGCGAGGCCGCCACCTGCTCCGACTGGCCGACTTCACCGGTGACGAGATCCGCTACCTGCTCGACCTGGCGACGGACCTCAAGGCCGCCAAGAAGGCGGGCCGCGAGCAGCAACGACTGCGCGGCAAGGAGATCGTGCTGATCTTCGAGAAGGACTCCACACGGACACGTTGCGCGTTCGAGGTCGCCGCGTTCGACCAGGGCGCCCACGTCACGTTCCTCGGACCGTCCGGCTCGCACATGGGACACAAGGAGACGGTCAAGGACACCGCCCGCGTACTCGGACGGATGTACGACGCGATCGAGTTCCGCGGCTTCCAGCAGACCGCCGCCGAGGAGCTCGCGGCATGGTCCGGGGTGCCCGTCTACAACGGGCTGACCGACGAGTGGCATCCGACCCAGATCCTCGCCGACTTCCTCACCTTCAGCGAGCACATCGCCAAACCGTTGGAGCAGGTGGCGTTCTGCTACCTCGGTGACGCCCGCTTCAACATGGCGGACTCCTACCTCGTCGGCGGCGCCAAGCTCGGGATGGACGTCCGGATCTGCGCGCCCAGGTCGCTGTGGCCGCGGGACGAGATCGTTGCTGTCGCCCGCGAGTCGGCGGCAGAGACCGGCGCGACGATCACGCTGACTGACGACGTCTCGGAAGCGGTCGCCGGCTGCGACGTGCTCCTGACCGACGTGTGGGTCTCGATGGGCGAGCCGGACGAGGTCTGGACCGATCGCATCGCTCTGCTCACTCCGTACCAGGTCAACGCCGAGACGATGGCGGCGACCGGCAACCCCGACGTCAAGTTCATGCACTGCCTGCCGGCGTTCCACAACGCCGACACCCAGGTCGGCAAGGAGATCGCGGAGAAGTTCGGGCGGGACGTCGCTCGAGGTGACCGAGGAGGTCTTCGAGTCCGAGGCGTCGCTCGTCTTCGACGAGGCGGAGAACCGGTTGCACAGCATCAAGGCAGTGCTCGTCGCGACGCTGGCCGACTGAGATGAGGGTCGTCGTCGCGCTGGGCGGCAACGCCCTCCTCCGCCGGGGTGAGCCGCTGACCGCACAGAACCAGCGTGTGAACGTGCGAGCCGCATGCCGGTCGCTTGCCCCGCTGGCGGCCGACCACGAGCTGGTCATCTCGCACGGCAACGGCCCGCAGGTCGGTCTGCTCGCGCTCCAGGGATCGGCGTACAAGGAGGTCGACCCCTACCCGTTGGACGTCCTCGGCGCGCAGACCGAGGGCATGATCGGCTACCTCATCCAGCAGGAGCTCGGCAACCTGCTCCCACCGGACCAGCGGATCACTTCCCTGCTGACCATGATCGAGGTCGACAAGGACGACCCCGCGTTCGGCAACCCGACCAAGCCCATCGGCCCGATCTACACCGAGGCCGAGGCCGAGGCCCTGGCCGCGGACAAGGGCTGGGCATTCAAACCGGACGGCGACCACATGCGCCGTGTGGTCCCCTCTCCTGCGCCGAGAGGGATCTTCGGCGTCGAGCCGATCCAGTGGCTGCTCGAGCACGACACGGTCGTCACCTGCGCCGGCGGCGGTGGCATCCCCGTGATGTACACCGACACCGCGGTCCCGGCGGGCCGCGAGCTCGTCGGCGTCGAGGCCGTCATCGACAAGGACCACGCGAGCGCTCTCCTCGCCCTTGACCTGAACGCCGATGCGCTGCTCATCGTGACTGATGTCGACGCCGTCTACAGCGGGTGGGGCACCGCCGACCAACGTGCGATCCGTCGGGCGACGCCTTCGCAGCTGGCTGGGCGCGGAGTTCGCGGAAGGGTCGATGGGGCCGAAGGTCCGAGCCGCCTGCTCGTTCGTCGAACAGACGGGGAGGCTCGCAGCGATCGGCTCCATCGACGACACGGCGGCCATGCTGCACGGTCAGGCCGGGACGACGATCACCGCCGACTCGGTCGACGCAGGAGAGGGGCATGGTCGATGACCGACGTGGGCGGAACACAGGTGACCGGCACACCTCCGTGGGCACGTCCTGCGGATGACGTGGTCGCGGCAGCAGGCTCGGACGCTGGCCGCCGGCCTGACGGCGGGAGAGGCCGCGAGCCGGCTGTCGAGGTTCGGCGCCAACGAGATCGCGGCCGAGAAGCCGCCGTCGGCCTGGAGGATCGCCCTGCTCCAGCTGCGCGACCCGATGAACATCATGCTGGTCGCGGTCGTGGTGGTCAGCCTGCTGATCGGCGAGGTGTCGACGGGGATCATCGTCGCCCTGCTGATCCTGCTGAACCTGACGCTCGGCACCCGGCAGGAGCTGACGGCGAGAGCGAGCGTCGACGCGCTCGCCAAGCTGCAGGTGCCGCAGGCCCGCGTACTCCGCGACGGGTCGGTCACTCTCGTCCCGGCGACCGAGGTCGTTCCCGGCGACATCGTCCAGGTCGAGGCCGGCGACATCGTGCCGGCCGACGGGCGGATCGTCCGGTCGGCGACCCTGGAGGCGCAGGAGGCCGCGCTGACCGGCGAGAGCGCCCCGATCGCCAAGGACGCAGGTGCCCTCGGGTCGGCCGACGTCGGGCTCGGCGACCGGACCAACATGCTGTTCCAGAACACGTCCGTCACGCGAGGCACCGGCACCATCGTCATCACGGCGACCGGGATGCAGACCCAGATGGGCCAGATCGCGACGATGCTGAGCTCGGTCACGCGCACCCGGTCGCCGCTGCAGAAGGAGCTCGACTCCCTCACCAAGGTGCTGGGGACCATCGCGTGGGGCGCCGTCGCGGTGATCGTGGTCGTCGGGACGATCCGTGGCACGCCGGCGAAGGAGCTGCTGCTGCTCGGCACCGCCATGGCCATCTCCGCGATCCCCACCGGCATGCCCGCGTTCGTCTCGGGCCTGCTGTCGCTGGGCGCCAAGCAGCTGGCCGAGGCGAAGGCTGTCGTCAAGAACCTCACCGACGTCGAGACGCTCGGTGCCACGAGCGCCATCAACACCGACAAGACCGGCACCCTGACGCTGAACCAGATGATGGTGTCGACCCTGTACGCGAACGGTTCGTGGTTCGGCGTCGAGGGCGAGGGATACCGCAAGACCGGTGCGATCACGGCGGTGGCCGGTATGCCGGTTCCGGACTTCACCAGGCTCGGGCTCGGCCTGGTCCTCGACAGCGACGCGGTCGTCGGCGACGACGGCTCGGTGATCGGCGACCCGACGGAGGCGGCGCTCGTCGTGCTCGCCGCCAAGCTCGGTATCGACGCCGAGGAGACCCGGCGCACGTATCCGCGACTGTCGGAGGTGCCCTTCGACTCCGAGTACAAGTTCATGGCGACGTTCCACCGCGTCCAGGTCGACGGCGCCGAGCACGTGATCGAGCTCGTCAAGGGCGCCCCCGATGTCGTCGTTGCGCGCTGCAGCGAGGCCGGTGGCCCGCTCAGCGGATCACAGGTGCCGATCGCGGAGGCCCGGGACGGCATCGACGCGGCCAACGCGCGGATGGGCGGGAAGGGGCTTCGCGTCCTCGCGTTCGCCGCCCGGCTGGTGTCCGACGACGAGCTGCCGCCGATGTCCGACGACCCGATGTCACTGACCGAGGGGCTCGGCTTCGTGGGCCTTGCCGGCATCATCGACCCGCTGCGTTCGGAGGCGAAGAGCGCTGTCAGGATCGCCCTCGCCGCGGGCATCGACGTCCGGATGATCACCGGCGACCATGCGGTCACTGCGCAGGCGATCGGCGAGGAGCTGGGCCTCGGACCGGGTGCCATCAGCGGCACCGAGCTGCGGGCCCTCAGCGACGACGACCTGAAGTCACGACTTCCCCAGCTGCACGTGTTCGGTCGGGTGACGCCGGAGGACAAGCTCAGGCTCGCGCGGACCATGCAGGAGCAGGGCATGATCGTCGCCATGACCGGTGACGCGGTCAACGACGCGGCCGCACTCAAGCAGGCTGACATCGGTGTCGCCATGGGCAGCGGCAGCGAGGTCACGAAGCAGGCCGCGCGGATGGTGCTGACCGATGACAACTTCGGGACGCTCGTCCATGCCGTCGAGATCGGCCGGCGGGTCTACGAGAAGGTCGTCTCCTACGTGCGCTACCAGATGACCCAGCTGTTGGCCCTCGTCCTGCTGTTCCTCGCCGCGACGGTCTTCGACGTCAACCAGGGTGTGGCGATGACACCGTCGATGGTGCTCTACCTGCTGTTCTTCGCGACCGTGAGCGGCGTCGTGATCATCGCCGTCGACCCCGGGGACCCCGACGTGATGCACCGGCCGCCTCGCGACCCGTCCGTCCCGCTCACGAACCGGTCGGCGGTCGTCATGTGGCTCGTCTACGCGCTCGTCCTGTTCCTCGCCGCCTGCGGCGCCGCTCGTGGCCGGACCCGACGAGCCGCACACCGACCGGGCCAGCGTCTCGATGACGATGACCTTCGTGGTGATGGGCCTGGGCACGGTCTTCAACGCGCTGGTCAACCGACGCGACCCGACCAGCGGGCTGACCGGCCCGGTCGCGAAGGCACTGGCCATCGGACTGGTGCCGGTCGTGATGCTGTTCCTCGCGACGCAGCTGCCGACGCTGCAGGCGGGTCTGCTGACCACACCGCTGACGCCCCACGAGTGGCTGACGTGCGCCGGTCTCGCCGCGCTGCTGCCGATCGTCGTCGAGGTCGGCAAGTGGATCAGGAGGCGCCGGGCGCGCAAGCCGACCAGGCTGGCCCCTGAGTACGCCGTGTCACCGTCACGTGCGTGGAGCACGTCCCCGGCGTCGTGAGCCTCGGCGACCCTGCTCGCGGCCCTCAGGACGGGTGGGGTTGCTCCTCGCCGCCCGCGGTGGGCGTGGTGCGGTGCCGCTTTCCAGCTCGCGTCGAGTCCGAGCGCCAGTACGGGGAGCAGGATCATGGTCCAGAAGGCCTTCCGGTCACTGCTGTAGGTGTCGACAGCGAAGACGACGAGCACGACGATCGAGAAGATCACCCCGGCCAGCAGGATCGAGAGGCGGGCGCCGATGGTCCGCCGCAGACGGATGGCGGCGACTCCGACGAGGACGAAGACCGCGAGCGACACCGCGCTGCCGATCGACGCCAGAGCGCCGAGGTCGAACACGTTCACGAAGAGCAGGGTGCCGACAGTCGTGATCCAGAGACCGCCGTGGGGCCCGAGTCGAGAGGTCCTGCCGAACACGGCGGGGAACTGTCCGACCTCGGCGAGCGCGGTCGTGAGTCCCTCCGAGGCGTACAAGGTCGCCGTGACGGACGACGCGGTAGCGAGCAGCGCGGCGACCGCCATCGCCGCGAAACCAGCGTCCCCGAGGGTCGGTCGCACCGCTTCGGCGATCGCGGTCGGGCCGTACTTGATGACCTGGTCCACGGTGAGAGTGCCGAACACGCCGAGGGCGATGGCGACGTACAGCACCGTCGTGACTCCCAGCGCGAGGTACATCGCGCGTGGCAGGTTCCTGCTCGGGTTCTCGAGGTCGCCTCCGGTGAAGCTGATCACGGCGAAGCCGAGGTAGGCGAAGAACGTGAGCGCGACGCTGGAGACGATCGACGTGACCGACGGGTAGCCGCTGGGTGCCAGCAGCTGCGTGTCCAGGTGGGTGAGGGTGACCAGGACGAAGACCGCGAACACGGCGAGCAGAGCGATGACGATGACCGACTGTGCCCGGTCGACGGTGCGAGGCCCGACGATGCACAGGAACGCCGTGGCCACCACCAACGCCGAGGCGAAGACCTTGGTCCATACGGTCGAGTTGTTGTCCCCGACGACGATGGCGCTGGCGTACTCCCCGAACGAGACCGCGACCATGGCACCCACGACCACGATGGCCGTGAGGTAGCCGAGCCAGGCCGCTACCCCGACCAGCCGGCCGTTGCCGAAGCCGTGCATCAAGTACGTGATCAGGCCGCCGGAGGAGGGATAGCGCGTCCCCATCTTGGCCATCGCGTAGCCGAGCGCGAGCGACACCAGCCCGGCCACCAGGAACGAGATCCAGACCGCGGAGCCTGCGATCGTGCCCGCCTGGCCGAGCAGTGCGAAGATGCCGGCACCCACCATGGCGCCGATACCCAGGAAGACCGCGCCGCGCAAGCTCATCAGCTTGGCCGTGGGCCCGCCCGCCTCAGGTGAGGGGGGCTGGGCTGGCGTGGCGCCCATCAGAGGACTCCCTTCCGAGCGGTCCGCAAGGGGTGCTGTCAACGGTACTCGGGGCCGGGTCGAATGCCTACGTGAAGGCGTACGACGCGTGGGGCGACAGGAGCCTCCGTCCCGTCCCGCCGGGCCCCTCCGGACCGATGCGGCCCGCTCGACGGCCGGCGCTGAGCCTCCGGAGGCTCACGCCGATGGTGCCTCCGGTCGACCGTCACCGCGCCCGCCGCACTCACCGGTGCTCGTGGGCCATCATGTCGAGCGCGACCGTCGCGGCGAGCACGACGACCGGGTCCTGGTCCGGCTCGACCTCCACGCCGTACGTGTCGGCCACCCGGAACCACTGCTTGGACACGGTGGCCACCGGCAGTGTCGCCCGTCGGTGAACGTGTACTCGTGGTCGACGATGTTCCCCTTGATGTCGAGGTCCGGGCCGTCCTCGACCTCGACGGACCAACGCTCCCTCAGCGGGCTGATCAGGGCCTTCTTCACCATCGCCAGCCGGTTGCCGTCGGCGTCCTCGACCTCCATGGCGTCCTTGATCCGGAGCACCTTCGCCTGGATCTTGGCGAGCTTGTTGCCCTCGATGTCCTCGAGGATCAGCGTCTTGCGCAGGCGCAGCGCCTTGCCGTCCACCTTGTAGACCCGCGTTCCGCTGTCGTCCTCGATCCAGAAGTCGTCGCCGATCGACACCAGGCGCTGGCGCATCTTGTAGTGCACCCGGCCGTCTCCGTGGCGCTCGTCGCGGCGCTCCTGTCGCCTACCTCGCATCGTCCTCACCCCCTGTCGAGCTCGTCGGCAGCTTCCTGTCCTCGGCTCGAGTGTCCGGCGTCGGCGCCGACTGCGGCTCACCTGCGGCGGGTGATGCGACGTACCTCAGGCCTTGAGCGCACCGTGCAGGCTTGCCGCACACGACGGAGAGGGGCTGGTCGGTCCACCGCTGGCCGGCGAGGAAGTCGACGAGCCGGTCGACCCGGTCGTCCTCCAGGTGGACCGGTTCGAGGCTCTCCCACGTGCCGATCTCGGTGCCCACCACGCCCATCGAGGAGCAGCTGCACGGTGTGTCGGTCGTTGGCGGCCAGCGCGAGCCGGGCGAACAGCCCGGGCGTCAGGCGACGCCACGGGTACCGCTCCAGGGCGGCGCACATCGCCGCAACCACCGGACTCGTCGTGGGGGATGCTCGCCGTCATCTCGCCGTCCTCGCCTGGTCGTCTTCCGGCAGAGGTACCCGACCCGATACCGGGTGAAACCGAAGACGTGGACAGGACTGGACAGACCGGCGGTGGGCGTCCCTGCAGACCGCGGCGGAGGACCGGACGCCTCCGGGATCGACCGGTCCAGCCCACGTGCAGAAGTCGATGTGTGTCGCGGCCCGATCGACGTACCGTAGCCGCTTCAGCGTCGTTGTAGTCTTCCCTCGGGCCGACCCCGACCATGCATCCCCCGTCATGGTTCGGGGTCGGTTCCTTCGTCCCGCGCGTCCCGGCTCACGTCGCGCGGCGGCGACCGAGCGGTGCATCACGTCGCCCTGGATGGCGTCGCGCCGTGGCCGACCCTTTCGCGGGTCAGCCGAGCAGCGCGGCGACCAGGAAGATGGCCGGCACCGACAGCACGGTGGTCACGAAGATCGAGTCCCGCGCGAGCACCTCGCCGCGGCCGTAGCGGGTCGCGTGCACGAAGATGTTCTGCGCCGTCGGCAGGGCCGCGAGCACCGTCACCGCGAGCAGGGCGGTCCCGTCGAGGCCCAGCACGAACCGCGCGACGCCGTACGCCGCGGCCGGTTGGACCACGAGCTTGAGCACCGTGATGAAGCCGATCTCGACCGCCGACGTGCCGTGCCCGGGCCGAGGACCCAGGCGCAGCGAGATGCCGTAGGCGAGCAGCATCGACGGCACCGCCATGCCGCCGATGAGCTCGAGGGGGTCCTGCACCGCCATCGGCAGCGAGACGCCGGTGACCGCCAGCGCCAGGCCGAGCATCGACCCCACGGTGAGCGGGTTGGTCAGCGGCCGGCTGAACGCCCGGGCGAACGAGAACCGGCGTGAGGAGACCGCGTTGTCGAGCACCGCGAGCGCGAGCGGCTGCAGGACCAGCAGCTGCATCAGCAGCGTGGGGGCGACGAGCGCGGCGTCGCCCAGGACGTACGCCGCGATCGGCAGGCCGAGGTTCCCGGCGTTGACGTAGACCGCACGAGAGCGTCCCGATCGTCGTCTCCGCCGTCGGGCCTGTGCCAGACGAGCCGGGCGGCGAGGAGGTAGAGCACCCCGCACACCAGCACGCCGGAGGCGGTCGCGAGCGAGGTTCTTCGACAGCACGCTGGTGACGTCGGCCCGACCGAGCACGGTCACCATCAGCGCCGGGCTGGCCACGAAGAACGACAGCCGGGACAGCACCTGCTGGGCGGTCAGGTCCAGGACGCCGAGCTGGGCCAGGAGCACCCCGAGGGCGATGATCGCGCCGATGGTGGCGAAGCCCTCGAACACCCCCTGCACGCGGACCTCCCTCGACGGACCCCGATTCTCGCAGGCCCGGCTGGTCGAGCCTGTCGAGCTCCCCGCGGGTCGAGCCGTCGGACCACTCCCGCTCAGCCGGCCGCAGCCCTCCGCCGGGCCCGCGAGGCCCGCAGGTTCGCGACGTTCCCGCAGGTGCGGACGTCGTGCCACACCCGGCTGTTGTTGCGGGACCGGTCGTAGAACGCGCACGGGCACACCGGGTTGCGGCACACCTTGAGCCGGTCCCACCGGCCGTCGCGCTGGGCCAGCAGCACCTCCCCCCAGACCGCCGACGCCAGCCAGCGCACACCGGTGCCGGTGGGCTGGAGGCGCAGCACGCCGTCCGGGCCGGCTGCGAGCGTCGTCGGCACGGGGCGCGGGACGCCCTCCCCGATCAGGTGCCGCTCGACGTCACGACGCAGGCGTCGCAGGCCGACGAGCTCGACCGTCGTCACGCGGCCCACGCTTCCCGCCGCCCCGGAGTGCTCCTTCCAGGTCACGACGGCCTCCGTCGCCCAGCGTCGCGCGTCGCTGACCGTGCCGAGCAGGTCCCGGACGCCGTACGGCGCGACCGGGCGGGTGTTGACCAGGTCCTGCACCAGCTTCAGCCCCTCGGGTGCCGGCTCCAGGAGGAAGCGTGACGTGGACGACATAGGCGAAGCATAGTTGTCTCTGTCACGATGGACAGAGACGAATCCGTGACACCTGTGTCAGCGAGAGGAACCGCCATGACCACCACGCCCGAGGAAGCCCGCCGCGCAGCGCACCACGACGTGGGAGGACCCGTCGATCAGCGCCGCTCAGCTCGGTCGTGAGAGCGGGCTGGCGATGCTCGAGGCGGTCCGGGACGGGCGCCTGCCGCGCCGCACCGATCGCCACCACCGTGGGCTTCGACCTGGACCTCGTCGAGGAGGGTCGCGTGGTGTTCTCCCTGGAGCCCGCCGAGCACCACTACAACCCGATCGGGTCGGTGCACGGCGGCGTCTTCGCGACGCTCCTCGACTCGGCGACCGGCTGCGCCGTACACAGCACGCTGCCCGTGGGCGTCGGCTACACCAGCCTCGACCTGGACGTGAAGTTCCTGCGCGGCATGAGCGCGACCACTGGCCGGGTCACCTGCGAGGGCCGGATCGTGCACCGAGGTCGTCGGGTGGCCCACGCCGAGGCGTCGATCACCGACGGCAACGGACGGCTGCTGGCGACCGCGACCAGCGCCTGCCTGGTCTTCGACCTGACCTGAGACCCGGGTCGACCTGAACTCAGGCCCGGGTCGACCTGAACTCAGGCCCGGGTCAACGTGAACGGCGGGAGAGCAGCAGGCCGCGGAGGCGGTGGTCGGCGACGTGCATCGCCGAGCTGAGCAGTGTCGCCCCGGGCAGCCGGGTGGCGACGACGGCCCGCCCCACCCACGACGACCGCACCCAGGCCGGGTCGCTGCTCTCCCGGCCGGAGGCGCGACCCCCCGGACCGTCGGGGAGCACCGCCTCCTGCATCGCCTCGCGCAACGGCAGCGCGTCGGTGAGGTCGACCCTGTCCGGGTCCGGCTGGCCGGGTCGGCAGACCATGTCGTGCCGCAGGCTGCGCACCAGGGCGGCCGCCGTCCAGTACGGCGCCGCCGAGACCAGCCCGGCCGCGAGGGACACCGCCGTCACCGGCGCGAGGAGTGCCGGGACCTGCACGCGGGGCAGGCCGGCGACCTCGGCGTACAGCGCCAGCAGGTCGGGGTAGCTGATCACGTCCGGTCCGCCGACGTCGGCGTCCCCGACGGCGTCACCCTCCAGGGCGTCGGCGATCGCCCGCAGCACGTCGGCCACCCCGATCGGCTGCACCAGCGAGCGCATCCAGAGGGGCACCGGGTGCACCAGCAGGGCGGAGGCGGTCTGCCGGACGATCTCGAAGGACGTGGACCCGGCCCCGATCACGACGCCCGCCCGCAGCGACAGCGTGGCGGCCGTGCTGCCCAGCAGGATCCGCTCGACCTCGAGCCGGGACGCGACGTGCGGGGACAGCTCGTCCTCGGGGACCTCGGGCACGAGCCCGGACAGGTACACGACCCGGCCGACGCCTTCGTCGTCGACGGCGTCGCGCACGTTCTCGGCGGCCACCCGGTCGCGGTCGCGGAAGCTCCGGCTCGACAGCCCGTGCACCAGGTAGCAGACCGCGTCGACGCCCGCCATGGCCGCCGCGACCTGCGCGGGATCCGTGGCGTCCATCTGCACGAAGTCCACGGCGTCGCCCCAGGCGAACCGCTCGGGTGCGGGCGGCCGAGGACGACGCGGCGACCACGTCGTGGCCGCGCCGCAGGAGCTCGGGCACCAGACGGGACCCGATGTAGCCGGTGGCACCGGCGACGAGGATGCGCATCTGGCCAGCATGACAACCGGCTACAACCGACCGCTCGCCGGGCTTCCGCGTCGAGGTACGTCGTCCCCTGCGGCAGCCGGGCCCGCATCACCTCGACGGCCTGCGGGTTCTCGTCGACCAGCACGAACCTGCGGCCCATCGCGGCGGCCACCGCGCCCGTCGTACCGCTGCCGGCGAAGAAGTCCAGCACCCAGTCCCCCGGCCGTGACGACGGCTGCAGCACCCGGCGCAGCACGCCCTCCGGCTTCTGGGTCGGGTAGCCGGTCTTCTCCTTGCCGCCGGTGGGCACGATCGTGTGCCACCAGACGTCGGTCGGCAGCTTGCCGCGCAGCGCCTTCTCCGGGCCGACCAGCCCGGGCGCGAGGTAGGGCACCCGCTCGATCTGGTCCTGGTCGAACAGGTGCGCGCCCATCCGCTTCACGTAGACCAGGATCGTGTCGTGCTTGGCCGGCCACCGGGTCTTGCCGCGGCCGCCGAAGTCGTAGGCCCAGATGATCTCGTTGAGGAAGCAGTCCCGCCCGAAGATCTGGTCGAGCAGCACCTTGCAGTAGTGCGACTCGCGCTAGTCGAGGTGCACGTAGAGCGTGCCGGACTCGGTCAGCAGCCGCCGCGCCTCCTCCAGCCGCGGAGCCAGGAAGCCGGCGTAGTCGGTGAAGGTGTCCGGGTAGGACATCCGCCCGGTCTCCTCGCTGCGGTAGCGCCGGCCGCCGAAGCCGGTGCGGTCGCCGCCGGCCTCCTCCCCGGTGACGTCCTGCACCGTCCGGAGGGTACGGCGGTCGCGTCGGCCACCGGTGTTGAACGGCGGGTCGATGTAGACGAGCTGGAACGACTCGTCCGGGAGCTTGGCGAGCACCTCGGCGTTGTCGCCGTGCACCACCACGTCGGCGGAGGTCGCGAGGTCGATCACCGGGACATCCTCGCAGCCGACGGCCCGGCACCTGTGTTTCGATGGACCGTGGTCATCGAGTACGCCGCATCGGCCGGTCCGACGCTGGGCGTCGAGTGGGAGTTCGCGCTGGTCGACAAGACCACCCGCGACCTGTCCAACAGCGCGAGCGAGCTCTTCGACCGGGTGCGCGAGTCCCTGGGCGAGCAGCCCAAGCTGCACAAGGAGCTGCTCCGCAACACCGTCGAGGTGGTCACCGGGATCACCGGGTCGGTGCCCGAGGCGATGGCGGACCTGGCCTCGACGCTGCGGCTGGTCCGGCCGGTCGCCGACGAGCTCGGCGTCGACCTGTACTCCGCGGGCACCCACCCGTTCGCGCAGTGGTCGACCCAGCTGCTCACCCCCGGCGCGCGCTACGAGGAGCTGATCGAGCGGACCCAGTGGTGGGGACGGCAGATGCTGATCTGGGGCGTGCACGTGCACGTCGGCGATCCAGCACCGCGACCACGTGATGCCGGTGGTCTCCTCGCTGCTGAACTACTTCCCGCACCTGCAGGCGCTCTCCGCGTCCTCGCCGATGTGGTCGGGAACGGACACCGGCTACGCCAGCAACCGGGCGATGATGTTCCAGCAGCTCCCGACCGCCGGCCTGCCCTTCCAGTTCGAGAGGTGGGAGGAGTACGAGTCGTTCGTCGAGGACCACTTCCGGACCGGGGTGATCGACTACCTCAACGACATCCGCTGGGACGTGCGGCCCTCCCCGACGCTCGGCACCGTCGAGGTGCGGATCTGCGACGGCGTCTCCAACCTCCGCGAGCTGGCCGCCCTGACCGCGCTCACGCACTGCCTGGTCGTCGACCTCACCGACCGGCTCTCCGCCGGCGAGACGCTGCCGACGATGCCGCCCTGGCACGTCCAGGAGAACAAGTGGCGGTCCGCGCGCTACGGGCTGGACGCCGAGATCATCCTCGACGCCGCCGCGAACGAACGGCTGGTCACCGACGACCTCGCCGACCTGCTCACCCGGCTCGAGCCCGTCGCGGCCCGGCTCGGCTGCGCCGACGAGCTGCGCTCGGTCGACGAGATCACCCGGCGCCGGGGCGTCGTACCAGCGGATGCGGCGGGTGGCGGCCGAGAACGGCGGCGACCTGGTCGCCGTGGTCGACTCGGTGGTGCGCGAGCTCGACCTCGCGTGAGGACCCCCACGGGGTTGCCGCTTGACCGGCCGGGTAAGCCTGGGGCATGAGCGAGAACAGCGGCGAGAACGAGACCTACAACGACTACAGCGTCGACGACGAGGACCAGCCGCAGGGCGACGGCGACAGCCTGGTCAGCGACCGGGGGCTGACCGAGCCCCTCGACGAGGGCTACTCACCGCCCGAGAAGTGGTCGGTGGGCGAGGGCTTCGGCAACACGCCCTACGAGGAGGAGGTCGGCGAGACGCTCGACCAGCGCATCGCGCAGGAGGAGCCCGAGCCGGACCCCTACGCCGAGGCGGAGCAGGACGCCGAGGACGTCGGCGGCGAGGTCGGCACCGCGCGCGCCGGCCGGCTGGTCGACGAGGACGAGGGCCTCGGCCCCGACGTGGACTCCGAGATGATCGGCGAGGACGTCGGCATCGACGGCGCCGGTGCGAGCGCCGAGGAGGCCGCCGTCCACGTCATCGAGGACTGACGGGCCGCCAAAAGCCGGATCGGTCGGCGGGCCGCGACGCCGGGTCGGCGGTGGCCGGCCGCCAGACGCGCCGTCAGCGGGCGGGGGCGGTCTCCTCGTGGTGGACGCCCCGCTCGCCGGAGTCGGTGAGCCGGGCCTCCTCCGCGGCCTGCGCCTCGAGCTCCGCGCGGCGGGAGGCCTCGAGCAGCTTCTGGGTCGCCTCGTAGTCGCCGGGGCTGCTGACCAGGTCGGAGGCCCCGCCCTTGAGCCGCTGCAGCGCGGCCCGGGCGAAGATCTGCTGCTCGGTCGCGGTCCGCTCCGAGCGGCCGCGGCCCAGGAAGCTGACCGCCCAGTGCCCGAGGGCGCCGACCCGGTTCTTGAAGCCGGTCATGTAGACGAGGTGGACGGCGAGCCACATCAGCCAGGCCACGAAGCCGGTGATCCGGATCCTGCCGACCAGCGCGACCGCGCGGAACCGCGAGATCGTCGCCATGCTGCCCTTGTCGAAGTACTTGAACGGCTGCTGCGGCGCCTGGCCGTCGGAGAGCCGGGCCTTGATCTCCTTGGCGGCGTACTTCGCGCCCTGGATCGCGACCTGCGCGACGCCGGGCAGGTGGTCGAGGCTGATCATGTCGCCGACCACGAAGACCTCGGGGTGGCCCGGCAGCGTCAGGTCGGGGTTCACGCCGACCCGGCCGGCCCGGTCGACCGGCGCGCCGGACTGCTCGCCGAGCATCCTGCCGAGCGGGCTGGCCTGCACGCCGGCGGCCCACACCTTGGTGGTCGCCTCGATGCGGCGGCGGGTGCCGTCCTTGTCCTGGACGTCGATGCCCCACTCGTCCACGTCGACGACCATCGCGCCGAGCTGGACCTCCACGCCGAGCTTCTCCAGGGCGACCTTGGTCTTCTCGCCGAGCTTGGCGCCGAACGGCGGCAGCACCTGCGGCGCCGCGTCGAGCAGGATGACCTTGGCCTCGCGGGTGTTGATCCGCCGGAAGTCGCGGCGCAGCGTGCGGTGCGCGAGCTCGGCGATCTGGCCGGCCATCTCCACGCCGGTCGGGCCGGCGCCGACCACGACGAAGGTCAGCAGCCGCTCGATCTCCTCCTCGCTGTCGGAGATCTCGGCGAGCTCGAAGGCGCCGAAGATCCGGCCGCGCAGCTCGAGGGCGTCGTCGATGCTCTTCATGCCGGGGGCGAACTCGGCGAACTGGTCGTTGCCGAAGTAGGACTGGCCGGCCCCGGCCGCCACCAGCAGCGAGTCGTACGGCGTCACGGTGACCCGGTTCAGCACCTTCGAGGTGACCGTGCGCGCGGCGAGGTCGATGTCGGTGACCTCGCCCAGGATCACCCGGGCGTTCTTCTGCCCGGAGAGCACCTCGCGGGTCGGCGGGGCGATCTCGCCCTCGGAGAGGATGCCGGTCGCCACCTGGTAGAGCAGCGGCTGGAACAGGTGGTGGGTGGTCTTCGCCACCATCGTCACGTCGACGTCGGCGTTCCTCAGCGCCTTCGTGCCGAACAGCCCACCGAAGCCGGAGCCGATCACCACCACCTGGTGACGGTCGCTGCTGGGGGTGTTGACGTTCGCCATGGACTGGCCTCTCCCTGGATCGATCCGCCGGACGGGCTCTGCGTACCCATTTTCGGCCTTCTGCTCACACAACGCATCCCGGGTCCGCCTGCTTGCACCCTGCGGCATGTCCTGGCTCACAGTTCCGGGGCGCTGCCCGCCTGGGAGCGGCCGGGACGTGTCGCCAGGATCACAGCGGGCAGGATGGGGAGGTGAGCACCCACTACGACCTCGCCATCATCGGCACCGGCTCGGGCAACTCGATCGTCGACGAGCGGTTCGCGGACCGCCGGGTCGCCCTCCTCGAGAAGGGCACGTTCGGCGGCACCTGCCTCAACGTCGGCTGCATCCCCACCAAGATGTTCGTCTACCCCGCCGACGTCGCCCTCTCCGCGGCGCAGGGCAGCGCGCTCGGCGTCGAGACCCGGTTCGACCGGGTCCGCTGGCCCGAGGTGCGCGACCGGATCTTCGGCCGGATCGACCCGATCTCGATCGGCGGCCGCAGCTGGCGGGCCGACTCCAACGAGAACGTCACGCCTCTTCGAGGGGCACGCCCGCTTCGTCGACGTCCGCACCCTCGACACCGGCACGGGCGAGACGATCACGGCGGACCAGGTCGTCATCGCGGCGGGCGCCCGGCCCGTCGTACCCGACATCGAGGGGCTGGTCGAGGTCGGCTTCCACACCAGCGACACGGTGATGCGGCTCGAGACGCTCCCCGCGCGGATGCTGATCATCGGCGGCGGCTTCGTGGCCGCGGAGTTCGCGCACGTGTTCGGCTCGTTCGGCACCCGCGTGACGATCGTGAACCGGTCGGCCGCGCTGCTGCGCGCCGAGGACGACGACATCTCGGCGGCGTTCACCGAGGTCGCCCGGTCCCGCTGGGACGTGCGCCTGGAGACGCACGTGACCAAGGTCGAGGCGTACGACGGAGGGGTGCGCGCCCAGCTCTCGGACGGCAGCACCGTCGAGGTGGACACCGTCCTGGTGGCGGCCGGGCGGGAGCCGAACTCCGACGGCCTGGACCTGGACCGCACCGGCGTCGAGGTCGACGAGGACGGCGTCGTCGTGGTCGACCGGCACCAGCGCACCGGTGTCGAGGGCATCTGGGCGCTCGGCGACATCGCCAACCACTTCCAGCTCAAGCACGTCTCGAACCTCGAGGCCCGGGTGGTGCAGCACAACCTGCTGCACCCCGACGACCTCTGGAGTCCCGGCACGACGTGGTGCCGAGCGCGGTGTTCTCCAACCCGCAGGTCGCCAGCGTCGGGATCACCGAGCGGCAGGCCGTCGAGCGGGGCGTGCGGCACGTCGTGGCCCGGCAGCGCTACGGCGACACGGCCTACGGCTGGGCGATGGAGGACACCACCGGGTTCGCCAAGCTGGTCGCCGACCCGGACACCGGGCTGATCCTGGGCGCGCACTTCCTGGGCGCGCAGGCCTCGAACCTGGTCCAGCCGCTGGTGCAGGCGATGAGCTTCGGGCAGACCGCGCACGACGTCGCCCGCGGCCAGTACTGGATCCACCCGGCGCTGATGGAGGTCGTGGAGAACCTGCTCCTCGCCCTGCCCACCGACTGAACCCCGCACGGGGTCGGTCGACGGGGTCGGTCGAGCCGGTCAGCGGGGCTCGACCAGGACGTCGGCGACGGTGTCCAGGCGCGGGTGCAGGTGGTCGCCGCCCACGACGGTGCCGGTGTGCCAGCGCACGTCCAGGCCGTCGTCGCGGTCCTCCAGGATCGCGATCGAGTTGTCGAACCACGGACCCGCCAGGTTCTTCCACGAGAACGGCGCGTCCGGCACCTTCGCGGAGCGGGCCACGACCTTGCCGACCGGACCGGCCACGGCGTAGGCCAGCACCGCGGTGGCGAAGCGCATCTTGCGCGGCAGCGGGTTGCGGATCGGCGAGCAGACCGCCTGGATGATCCGGCTGCTGCCGGGCCGGTGCTCCCGCTGCACCTCGGAGAGGTAGGAGTGGTGCACGTCCCCGGACAGGAACGTCACGGTCTCCGGGGCCTTGCCGCGCTTGCCGTCCGCGACCTCGACGGCCATCTGCGCGACCTTCTGGAACGCCTTCTGGAAGGCGCCCCAGTGCTCGAGGTCGACGGCCTGGCGGAGCTTCTCGCCCATCGCCGCGGACCTCTTGCCCCACGCCCCGTTGCCGACCGCCTCGCTCCAGGCCTCCAGGTAGTGCAGGCCGGGCGGCAGCAGGAACGGCAGCGACGTACCGATGAACAGGTGCTTCACGTCGCCGCGCATCTGCCCGTCGAGCCAGGCCAGCTCGTCGTCGTCGAGCAGGTCGCGGCGGTCGGGCTCGAGCACCCGGGCGGCCCGCGAGTCGATGACCACGAGCCGGTTCCCGGAGATCTCGCGGGAGTAGCTCCAGCGGTAGGTCTCCGGCTTCTGGTCGACCCGCTCGGCGAGGTCGCGGAGCCGCTCGGTCAGGTCCAGCTCGTCGCCGGCGTCCTGGTGCCGCAGCACCTCCTGCCAGATGTCGTCGGCGGCGCGCTCCTCGGGCGAGAGGTTCCCCAGGTGCTGGTGCACCCAGTAGGACACCAGCCCGGACACGATCCGCTCGTGCCACCAGGAGGTCTTCTCGATCTCCTGCTTCCAGGCGTAGGAGGTGTTCCAGTCGTCGCGGACGTCGTGGTCGTCGAAGATCATCGAGCTCGGCAGCGTGGAGAGCAGCCACCGGTTCAGCGGGTCGCTCCAGGCCAGCTCGTAGAGGTGGGAGTACTCCTCGTAGTCCTTGAGCTCCTTGCCGGGCGGCTGCTCGATGTCGCGGCGGGCCTCGATGAACCGCTGCATCTCCTCGGTGGTCTCGTCGGCGTAGACCTGGTCGCCGAGGAACAGCACCAGGTCCGGCCAGCGGGCGTCCCGGTCGGTGGCCATCTTCAGGGCGAGGCTGCGCAGCGCGTCCACCCCGTGCGTGGTGTTGCCGGCCTCGTCGTGGCTGACGCTGGTGCGGCACGACCCGAAGGCCATCCGCAGCGGCTTGTGCGGCTTGAGGGTGGTCAGCACGCTCGGCGGGAAGTCGCTGCCCTCCTCCCCCTCGGCCGGCGGCCACACCCGCTGCCCGTCGAGCTCGACGGTGTACGGCGCGATGGTGCCCGGCGCGAGGTCGTCGATCTCGACGAGCGCGTAGTGGTGGCCGTGCACGCGGAAGGTGCGGGCGTCCCAGGAACGGTCGTCGGTGCGGACCGTGACCCGCACCGCGTCACGGGTCTGCACCCACAGCGACGTCGACGTCTCGTCGACGTACCGGACCAGCGGACCGAGGACCAGAGGAGGTGTGCTCACGGGGTCCGTTCTACCCGGAGGACGGGTGGATCGCACCAGCGGCCCGGCAAAGAGTGACCCGGGGCAAAAGCGGGTACGTTCCAGCCCTGAAAGCCGGGAGGGCGAACATGAACGCATCCACACATGCGGAGCAGGCAGGACGTCGAGCAGACAACAGCGAGTGGATGGACCGTGCGGTCCGCGTGGGACTGGTGTCCTACGGGGTGGTGCACCTGGTCCTCGCCTGGCTGACGCTGCAGCTGGTGATCGGCAGCGGCGGGGGCAGCGCGTCGAACAAGGGCGCCCTGCAGGAGCTCGCGCAGAACGACATCGGCCTCTTCTTCCTCTACGTCGCCGGCGTCGGGTTCCTGGCCCTGGTCGCCTGGCAGGCGCTGGAGGCGATCTGGGGCCACACGGACGAGGACGGCGGCAAGCGGGTCCTCAAGCGGTCCATCTCCGCGGGCAAGGTGGTGCTCTACGGCTACCTCGCCTTCAGCTGCTTCAAGACGGCCGTCGGGGCCTCGTCGAGCGGCGGCGGCACCGAGGGCATGACCGCCCAGGTGATGCAGCTTCCCGCCGGACCGGTGCTGGTCGGCCTGGTCGGCGTCGGGGTGCTCGTGACCGCCGGGTTCCTGGTCTACCGGGGCTGGAAGGAGAAGTTCCGCTCCAAGCTCGAGATCGAGGGCAAGACGGGCAAGGACGGCAAGGCCTACATCCTGGCCGGCAAGATCGGCTACATCGCCAAGGGCGCCGCCCTCGCCGTGATCGGCGTGCTGTTCCTCTACGCCGCGTTCAGCCACGACGCGCAGAAGTCCGCGGGCCTCGACCAGGCCCTGCACAAGGTGCTCCAGCAGCCGTTCGGCGGCCCGATCCTGGTCGTCATCGCGATCGGCTTCGCGTGCTACGGGGTCTTCTGCTTCGCCTGGGCCCGACACCTCGACCGCTGATGACCGCTGACGTCGGCTTCAGCACCGACCGGCTCGTCCTGCGCAGCTGGTCGCTGGCCGACGGGCCGGCGTTCTTCGACCTCTACCGCCGCTGGGAGGTGGCCCGCTGGCTCGGCGCCACGCCGCAGGCGCTGCTCACCCTCGACGAGGCGGAGGCCCGGATCACCCGGTGGGCCGAGCACAACCTGGTCAGCGAGGTGGAGGGCCGGTGGGCGGTCCAGCGCCGCGAGGACGGCAGGGTCGTCGGCACGGTGCTGCTGGTCCCGCTGCCCGACGGCGCCGGCGAGTTCGAGGTCGGCTGGCACTTCCACCCCGACGCCTGGGGCAACGGCTACGCCACCGAGGCGGCCCGCGGCGCGCTCGGCTGGGCGTTCGACCGCGGCCTCGACGAGGTGCACGCCGTCGTCCGCCCGGACAACGCCCCGTCGCTGAAGGTCTGCGGGCGGCTCGCGATGACGTCGCTGGGCCGCACCTCCCGCTACTACGACACCGAGCTCGAGCTGTTCCGTGCCCGTCCCACCGGCCCCGCGAGCCGGGCGACCCGGGTGACCCCCGATAGCCTGCAGGGCATGCCGAGGTGGGTCGACTTCCTGCGACGTACGCCGTGCCTGGTGCTGCTCGTGGTCCAGCTCGCCGGCGTCGTGCTCTACCCGTTCATGGAGGAGACGTACGCCGGGCGGGCGGCGTTCGCGCTGTTCGGCCTGCTCGTCCTCGCGCTGGTGGTGCTCACCTTGCGGGTCACGCCGTTCCTGACCTGGGTCGCCCTCCTGGTCGCGGCACCGTCGGCGGTGCTGCTGGTCGTGTCGGCCGTCACCGGTGACCCCGAGCTGTTCGTGTGGTCCGCGGTCTTCGAGATGCTGCTCTACCTCTACGCCGCGCTGAGCATGCTGGCCTACATGCTCGACGACGAGCGGGTCACCACCGACGAGCTGTTCGCCATCCCCGCGGTGTTCACGCTGCTGGCCTGGGCCTTCGCCTACCTGTTCGTCGTCGTCCAGGCCCTCGACCCGGGCGGCTTCAACCCCGACGGGCAGGGCACCCGGACCTGGATGGAGCTGCTCTTCCTCTCCTTCACCACGCTCTCCAGCACCGGCCTCTCCGACATCACCCCGATCTCCGGCCACGCGCGCAGCGTGGTCATGATCGAGCAGGTGGCCGGGGTGTTCTACATCGCGATGGTGGTGACCCGGCTCGTCGCGCTGCGGGGCCAGCGGGCCGCCGGGAGGCAGGCGTGAGCGGGCTCGAGCTCGTCCTCGACCCCGAGCCGCGGTCGGTCCGCCGGGCCCGCTCCTGGGTGGTCGAGGAGCTGGCCGCGATCGGCCGACCGGACCTGGCCGACGCCGCCGAGCTCGGCATCTCCGAGCTGGTCACCAACGCGATCCTGCACGCCGACCCGCCGATCGTCGTCCGCGTCGGCGGCACGGTCGCGCACCCGCGGGTGGAGGTCCACGACACCTCGAGCACCCCGCCGCGGATGCGCGACATGTACCGACCGCGACCGGCTGCTCGCGACGGTCGGCCGCGGGCTGGGCATCGTCGCGATGTACTCCACGAGCTGGGGCGCCGAGGTGTCCCCGCAGGGCAAGATCGTCTGGTTCGAGCCGGCCGACGGGACCGAGGACCCCGAGTCGGGCCCGGCGCCGGCCGGCGAGGTCTTCGACCTGGGCGGCGTGGTCGACCAGCGGCTGGCCGGTGCCGGCGAGCCCGCCGACCGGATCGACGTACACCTGCTGTCGATGCCGGTGCAGGTCTTCGCCCACTACCGCGGCTGGTACGACGAGCTGCGCCGCGAGCTGCGGCTGCTGGCGCTCAACCACGCCAGCGACTACCCGTTCGCGAGCGAGCTGTCCGAGCTGACCCTGCAGGTCGAGCAGGAGCGCCGGCAGGCCGTCGGCATCGACCGGCTCGACGCGGCGATCGCGGCCGGCGACGGACCGGGTGGACCTGGAGTACCGCGTCCCGGTGACCGCCGGCGCGACGATGGGCCGGCTGCGCGCGCTGCTCGAGCAGGCCGACGTCTTCTGCCGCGAGCAGCGGCTGCTCACCCTCGAGCCGGCCCCGCAGCAGCTGGCGCTGCGGAACTGGTACCTCGGCGAGTTCACCCGCCAGGCCGACGGGCGAGGCAGCCCACGCCGTGGCCCGGCTCCTTCACGGTCGAGGTCCCTCCGCGATGAGCCCCGGGCACCCCCTGCGACCGTCCCTGGTGGGCGCCGTCGCCGTGGGCGGTGCGCTCGGCGCGGTGCTGCGCTACGCCCTGACCGTCGCCTTCCCGGACCCGTCCGACGGCTTCCCGTGGACGATCTTCGCGGTCAACGTGCTGGGCTGCGCGCTCCTCGCGCCGCTGCCGGCGATCCCGGTGCTCCGGCTGCACCCCGCCCTGCCCCCGCTGCTCGGCCCGGGCGTCCTGGGCGGGTTCACCACGCTGTCCACGTTCGCCGAGCAGGCCCGGGCCCTGGTCGCGGCGCGGCCACGTCGGCACGGCCTCCGCCTACGTCGTCGGCACCCTGGCGGCCGGCCTGCTCGCGGTCGCGCTCGCGGACCGGCTCAGCACGGTCGTCGCCCGCGGCGCGCTTCCGAGGCGAGGAGGGCGACCGGTGAGCTGGCTGCTCGTCGCGCTCGGGGCGGCCGTCGGCGCGCCGCTGCGGTACGTCGCGGGGAGCCTGCTCGACGGCGCGCCTGCCCCGCGGCACGATCCTGGTCAACTGGGCCGGCTCGCTGCTGCTCGGCTGGTTCACCGGTCTCGGCTGACCGGCGACGCCCTCGCCCTGCTCGGCACCGGCTTCTGCGGCGGGCTGACGACGTTCTCCTCCTTCGCCGTGCAGACCCACGACCGGGGCCGCGCGTCTGGGAGCGCTGAACGTGCTGCTGACCGTCGTACCGGCCCTGGCTGCTGTGTGCCGTGGGCTTCTGGGTCGGCGCGGCTCAGGCGTAGCCGAGGTCGTGCAGCCGGTCGTCGTCGATGCCGAAGTGGTGCGCGATCTCGTGCACGACGGTGATCCGGACCTCCTCGACGACCTCCTCCTCGCTGTCGCACATCGCCAGCGTCGGGGTGCGGAAGATCGTGATCCGGTCCGGCAGCGCCATCGTGTACCCCTGGCCGCGCTCGGTCAGCGGCGTGCCGTCGTACAGCCCGAGCAGGTCCGGGTCGCCGGCCGGCGGGTCGTCCTCGACGAGCACCACGCAGTTGTCGACCAGCGCCGCCAGCTCGGCCGGCACGGTCGTCCATGGCGCCGGTCACGAGCTCCTCGAAGCGCTCGCGGGTCATGTCGATCACGGTCCCATTGTGTCCGGTGCGGCGAATTTTGTGGCGCCGCGGAGCGAGCCCTATGCTGTACCGGTCCCCGACGGCAGTCGTGCCCGACGGCCTCTTCGAGGGGCTTGCCCCCATCGTCTAGCGGCCTAGGACCCCGCCCTTTCACGGCGGTAGCACGGGTTCGAATCCCGTTGGGGGTGCGACTCGATTCGGAGGCGCGGGCAGGGATGGGTTAGCCTTTCCACCGCCCAGCAATGAGCAGCAAGGAACAGCAGCACAGCAAGGCCCCGTAGCGCAGTTGGTTAGCGCGCCGCCCTGTCACGGCGGAGGCCGCGGGTTCGAGTCCCGTCGGGGTCGCCAGACCTCAGCTCGCCCCGGACGATCAGTCGTCCGGGGCGAGCTGCGTTCCGGCCGCCGCCCGTGAGTTCCGGCGCTGGTCCGAGCCGGCTCCGAGACCACGGTGCGGCACTGACTGCGCCGGATCCCGCAGGGTGATCCAGCACACACCTCCGCGGGAATGTTGAAGCGTCAATCATTGGTTCTGCTGGGCATGACTTCCTTGACGCTGTCCCCCGAGGCCCAGGACCTGCTCTTCCGCGAGGCCCGCACCGCGAACGCCTTCACCGACGAGCCGGTGACCGACGAGCAGGTCGCCGCGATCTACGACCTGGTGAAGTACGCGCCCACCGCGATGAACACCCAGCCGCTGCGCGTGCTGCTGGTCCGCGACGGCGAGCCCCGCGAGCGGCTGCTCAAGCACATGGCCGACGGCAACCGCGACAAGACCGCCGGTGCCCCGCTGGTGGCCGTGCTGGCCGCCGACACGGACTTCCACGACCACCTCGGCCGGACCTTCCCGCACTTCCCGGGCGCCCGCGACGCGTTCGCCGACGACGCCGCCCGCGAGCAGGCCGCGAAGTTCAACGCCACGCTGCAGATCGGCTACTTCCTGCTCGGCGTCCGCGCGGCGGGTCTCGCCGCCGGCCCGATGGGTGGCTTCGACGCCGCCGGCATCGACGAGGAGTTCTTCGCCGGCCGCAACCTCAAGTCGCTGCTGGTGGTCAACATCGGCCGGCCCGCCGAGGACGCGTGGTTCGACCGCCTCCCCCGTCTCGACCACGACGAGGTCGTCGTCACCGCCTGACCGCGGGTCAGGTGGCGAGCTGTCAGGCGGTCAGTCGGCCGGGACCGATCGTGGGTCTGACAGGTCGGCGGGGACCAGGCGCAGGGTGACGATCTGGAACGGTCCGAGCCGCAGCGCCACCCCGTCGTCGCGTACGTCGACCGGGCAGAGCTCCGAGGCCACCTCGTCGTCGCGCTCGTGCAGGTCGGTGACCAGCACGTCCGCGACGTCGAACCCGGCCCGCAGCAGTACGTCGCTGCGACCGCCGTACGGCTCGTAGACGCGCACCACCACGTCGCCGCTGCGGTCCTCGGCCAGCTTCACGGCCTCGACCACCGCGTGCCCCGCGACGACCCGGACCACGGGCTCGACCGGTCCCGCGCCGGGGACCGACCGGGCCGGCAGGTGGAACCGGTAGCCCTCCTCGACGGCGGCCGGCAGGTCCGCACCGGCGACCAGGCCGTAGCGGAACGTGTGCCGGCCGCGGTCGGTGTCCGGGTCGGGGAAGCGCGGGCTGCGGGCCAGGGTGAGCCGCACGGTCGTCGGGCTCGGGCCGCGGCGCTCGCCGCTGCGGGAGCGCGCGACGTCGTGGCCGTAGGTGCCGGCGTTGACCAGCGCCACGCCGTACCCCGGCTCGCCGACGTGGATCCACCGGTGCGCGCAGATCTCGAAGCGCGCCGCGTCCCAGCCGGTGTTCGTGTGCGTCGCGCGGTGCACGTGGCCGTAGCCGATCTCCGAGGTGGAGCGGTCGGCGTGCACGTCGAGCGGGAACGCCACCTTCAGCATGGTCTCGTCGTGCTGCCAGTCCACGGCGGTCTCGAAGTCGACCCGCCGGCTGCCCGGCGCGAGCCGCACCCACTGGTCGAAGGTGGACGGCCCGTCGGTGCGTACGACGTGCAGCTCGGCCGTCCCGTCGTCGAGGAGCCGGGTGTCCACGGAGACCGCGTCGTGCAGGGACGTGACCCGGTGCGTGGCGAAGGCCTCGACGTCCCAGGCGTCGAACCGGTTGGGGGTGTCCGGGTGCAGCTGGAGCAGGTTCGCGGGAGAGGTGAGCACCTCGCGGCCGGCGGCCAGGTCGAGCACGGAGACCACCAGGCCGCGGGCGTCCACCTCGACGCGGAGGTGCTCGTTCTGCAGGATCGTGCCGGCCTCGCCGGCGGTCAGCGTGGCCGCCGCGGCACCGGCCGCGACCGGTCCGCCGCCCAGCGCGGGCACCCCGTCGACGGCGAACGGCGAGGCGTTGAACGCCACCGGCACCGACCCCTCGCCGGCCAGCGCGCGCAGCGCCGTGCCGATGACCGTCTCGAGCGCGCCGGCCAGCTCCGCGTAGGTCTCGCGGGCCTCGCGGTGCACCCAGGCGATGGAGCTGCCCGGCAGGATGTCGTGGAACTGCAGCAGCAGCGTCGAGCGCCAGAGCCGCTCCAGCTCGTCGTAGGGGTAGGCCGCCCCGGTCCGCAGGGTGGCCAGGGTCGACCAGAGCTCGGCCTCGCGGAGCAGGTGCTCGGTGCGGCGGTTGCCCTGCTTCATCGCGATCTGCGAGGTGTAGACGCCGCGGTGGTACTCCAGGTACATCTCCCCGGACCACACCGGCGCGTCGGCGTACTCCTCCTGGGCGCCGGCGAAGAACTCCGCCGGCGACTCGAGCCGGACCCGGGGCATGCCCTCGAGGTCGGCGAACCGGTGCGCCCGCTCGACCATCTCCCGGGTGGGTCCGCCGCCGCCGTCGCCGTACCCGAACAGCAGCAGGGACCGGGAGGCCGGGCCGGCCTCGCGGAACTCCGACATCCCCCGGGCCAGCTCGGCCGGGGTCACCTCGGCGTTGTAGGTGTCGGTGGGCGGGAAGTGCGTGAAGACCCGGGTGCCGTCGATGCCCTCCCACCAGAACGTGTGGTGCGGGAAGTCGTCGGTCTGGTTCCACGACATCTTCTGGCTGAGGAACCACCTCTTGCCGGCCAGCCGGGCGATCTGCGGGAGCGAGCCGGTGTAGCCGAACGAGTCGGGCAGCCACACCTCGTCGGTCTCGACGCCGAGCTCCTCGGCGAAGAACCGGGTGCCGTGCACGAGCTGCCGGACCAGCGCCTCGCCGCCCGGCAGGTTGGTGTCGGACTCGACCCACATGCCGCCGACCGGCACGAAGTGGCCGGCCGCGACACCGGCCCGGATCCGCTCGAACAGGTCGGGGTGGTGCTGCTGCATCCAGGCGTACTGCTGCGCCGAGGAGCAGGCGAACCGCAGGTCGTCGTGCTCCTCGGCCAGGGCGAGGACGTTCGCGAACGTGCGGGCGCACTTGCGGACGGTCTCGCGCACCGGCCACAGCCAGGCCGAGTCGATGTGCGCGTGGCCGGCGGCCGAGACGAGCGGCGCGCTGGCGTTGGCGGGCGCGGAGAGCACCCCGGCCAGCCGCCCGCGCGCGGCGCCGGCGCCCCCGGCGATGTCGTTCACGTCGAGCCGGTCGGCCATCTCCTGGAGCGCGGTGAGCACCCGGGCCCGGCGCGGGTCGCCCTCCAGCATCGAGGTGACCGTGCCGAGCAGCACCTCGACGTCGTGACCGAGCGCGCGCACCTCGGTCTCCACGGCGACCAGCTCGGCCTGGGCGAGCCGGTAGAGCGGGTCCCGGGGAGCGGTCAGCACGTCGCCCAGCGGGGTCCGCGGGAAGCCGGCGACGAAGACCGTGGGGTTGGCCGCGGCCTCGACGTAGACGTCGACGCACTCCGCCGGCCACCGGGACGTAGGCCGTCCGCGGCTCGATGCCCTTGAGGATCCGGCCGTCCGCGTCGTAGGCCAGCCCCTCGGCCTGGAAGCCCGGCGTCGCGGCGGTGAAGCCGAGGTCGACGTGCAGCTCGACGGTCCGGCCGCGCAGGGCCGCCGGTACGTCGCCGGTGAGGTGGAACCAGCTGGTGGACCAGGCCGGCCCCCAGGCCAGGCCGACCTCGCACGGCTCGAACGGGCGGCGTACGACGTCCGCGAACGGCTCGGGCTCGCCGGCGAGGTGCTGCACCTCGACCGAGACGGGCCGGCGGTCGACGTACGTCGCGGCCCGGATCCGGCCCAGGGTGCGCTCGATGCGGAGGACCGGGTCGTAGAGGTTGCGGTGCACGCCGCCACCTTCCCACGCCGCCGGCGTGCGCCCTCAGGACCGCGGTGCGTGCCCGTCGGCCGGCCCGTCCAGGAGGCCCCCGCTCCCGACCTGGTGCACGAGCAGGGTGAGCCGCTGCTCGACGCGGGCCACCCGCACCTTGGTCCAGGCGTGCAGCAGGGTGGTGAGCAGGTCGCAGGTCTCCCACAGCAGGACGCGGTCGCGCGAGACCGGTGTCCATCTCCGGTAGTCCGCCAGGAACTCCTCGCAGAGGCCGTCGACGAGCCGCAGGTTCGCCTCGACCCACTCCGCGGACGGGCGCGGTCCGTCGGGACCGAGCGCGGAGATGCCGGTGTCCCGCAGCTTGGCACGGAACCGGCCGACGTCGAGCGCGGGCTCGGCCATGCAGGCCCCGTCGAAGTCGACGAACGCGACGCGATCCCCGTCGAGCAGCACCTGCGCCGGCCGGAAGTCGTGGTGCGACGGGACGACCGGGTCCGGCTCGGTGTCCCGGGCCAGCTCGGTCAGGCGGCTGACCAGCGGCTGCGCGGCCCCGGCCAGCTCGGGCACGCTGGTCGCCAGCCGGCCGACCACCTCGCGCACCTTCTCCAGCTCGTCCTCGAGCGTGTCCGTCCGCTCCGTACGACGCGCCGGACCGGTGCACCGCGGCGAGCCCCCGGGCGGTCGCGGCCAGCTGCGCCCGGAACCCGTCGAGCCGGTCCCCCGTGCCGTCGGCGATCGCCTCCCGGGCCAGGTCCTTGAGGAGCCGGTCCCCGGGCACCGGCCCCTGCACCAGGACGCGCTCGTCCGCGAGGTAGCCCAGGGGTTCGGCCAGCCGCACGGCAGAGGCCCACGCACGCGGGGGCTGCCACAGGACGCGTCATCGCCTCCCACGCGGACTCGCCCTTGTCGCCGTGATGGGTCTTGAGGACGACACGGTCGGGCGGCACCGGACCCGACGACGGCTCGGCGTAGGTCAGTCCGGCCACGACGGTGCAGCGGCTGCCGGGCTTGTAGCGCACGACGACCGGGTCGCAGGTGGCGATCGTGGCGTCCCGGTAGCCCGCGTCCCGGAGCACCGGCTCGAGCAGCCGGGCCGCCTCGGGTCGGGTCCGCCAGCTGCGGCAGGGCGGGCAGTGCGTCGTCCGAGGTCTGCACCTGCAGGTCGAGCCTCGGATCGGGGAGCGCGCACCGCCAACCGGGCGCGCCGAAGGGGACACCGCCCGCGCCGTCCGGCGGCGACTGCCGCCGGTCCGGGGGCCACAGGTTGCCGACGAGGACGACGTCACGGGGTTCACCCCCGGGCTCCGCGACCCGGAGCGTGTACCGCGCCCGCCACTCGTCGTCCTTGGCGCGCAGCCGGTCGGGCGAGCACGCGAGCAGCCGGAGGCGGCCGTCGCGGAGCTCGGGCACCTGGCGCTCCAGGGCCGCGCAGAGCCGTGGTGCGTCCATCCCGGCGGCGAGCCAGTCGGGCAGCTCCGCCGAACGCCGCGAGGGATCCAGCGACCGAGGTCGCGTCGAAGGTGGTGGTCACGGGCGGAGCTCCTTGCCTAGATGTCGTCGAGCAGGGACAGGGCGAGCTGGAGGCGGTGACCCTTGAGCTGCCGGCAGGAGTTCAGGGCCGCCCGGGCGAGCGACGTGGTCATGAAGAACGTGATGCGGTCCGGGGTCGGTGACGGGCTCGCCGCCACGGGACGCCTCGAGGTACCCGCCCACCAGCTCCTCGGCGAGGCGCTCGAGCGTGTCGCCCGGCGTGGGGTCCCCGGCCCTGGCCGCCAGCAGCAGGACGTGGGCGAGGTAGCGTCCGAGGTCCTGCGCCGGATCGGCCCAGCACAGCGTGTCGAGGTCCAGCACGCCCGGCGGGCGCCCCGGGCACAGGAGCACCTGCGACGGCGTGAAGTCGCCGTGGGAGAGGACCAGGTCCGCGGGCTCGGGCGCCTCCCTCGACGCCCAGTCGCCGCTGACGACCCGCGCGGCCACGTCCGGCCAGACCCCGGCCACCAGCTCGAGGTCGCGGCGCAGCGAGGCCAGCTCGTCCCGCGGAAGGTGCACGGGCGCCTGGGGGACGTCGGCCGAGTGCAGCGACGCGAGGGCGTGGCCGGACTCCCGGACGGCGGCCTGGAGCGCGGTGCCGGCCGCCACGGGCGCGCCCGCGGTCGGCGCCAGCGCCGCCTTCAGCAGTCCCGGCACGACGGCCTCTCCCGTCAGCTCGGCCGTGACCAGCAGGTGCATGCCCCGGTCGTAGGCGACCGACGTCGGGAACCGCGCCGACAACGGCAACCGGGTGCCGCGGTCCCGGCCCAGGGTGCGCAGGAACCCGTCGACCCGCTCCCCGCTGTCGTCCGGGTACACCTTCCCGTAGAGCGTGCGTCGGGGCCGTCCGAGGGCCGGGCCGCGTCCCGGGGTGAAGCGGTACCTCAGCGTGCAGGCGCCCTCCCGTGGACGGTGGGCCACCTCCACGGAGGGCACCGCGCCGCCGGGGCCGGTCGGTGCCACCCCGCGCAAGGCGCCCGGCCCCATGGCCCGGGCCAGCGTGGGCAGGCCCGCGTCCACGGGGAACCCGGTCAGTGCGAGCCCCGCCCCCGCGACCACCGCGGTCGGGTGTCGCCACGGACCCGCTCGTGACGCGGAGAGGTCGACCAGGGAGGCCCTCGCGGAGGCCGAGTCCCGGTGGACGCGGCCGCTCACCTGGAGCTCGTCGGCACCGCCGTCGGCGCCGGCGCTCGACCGCACGAGGTACCGGAGCCCGAAGGTGCCGTCGGCGGCCATCCAGTGCTTCTCCGCCGTGACCTGGTCGATCCGGGCACCCTCCCGCAGGAGGTCGCGCCGGATCCGGTCCGCGACGAGGTCGACGTCGAGCGCCCGGGCCACGCCGGGAAGCCGGGCCAGGAGCGGAGGGAGCAGCGCGTCGGCGGCACCGTCGACGCGCGACGGCGGGACCGTCGTCGACGCGGCGACGCGCGGGGGCTGCGAGGCGGTCCGTGCGGCGGGCAGGAGGGACGGCGCCGCCGACCGGCGTCGCGTCGCCCGGTCCTCGACGATCGTCCCGTCGGAGACCCGCAGGACGCGGTCGGCGCACCGGATCAGCGCGGGGTCGTGCGAGACGACGATCGTCGTCGCCTCGCTCATGAGGCTGCGGAGCGCGCGCACGACCACGTCGGCCGACTCGCGGTCGAGGCCGGTGGTCGGCTCGTCGAGGATCAGGATCGGCGCCTTGCGGATGAAGGCCCGGGCGATCGCCAGCCGCTGGCGCTGGCCCCCGGACAGCGTGGCCGCCCGCTCACCCAGCTGCGTGGCGTACCCCTCGGGCATCGCCATGATGAAGTCGTGGGCGTTCGCCAACCGGGCCGCCGCCTCGATGTCCCGGTCGTGGGCGTCGGCGATCCCGTAGCCGATGTTCTCGGCCACGGTCCCGGTCAGCAGCACGGTGTCCTGCAGGACCACGCTCACCTGGGCCCGGAGGGACGCCAGCGTCAGGGTCCGCACCGACCGCCCGTCCACGAGGACCTCGCCCTCGTCGGTGTCGTACAGCCTCGGCACCAGGCCGGCGATGGTGCTCTTGCCGGCACCGCTGGGGCCGACCAGCGCCACCACCTCACCGGGCGAGACCTCGAAGTCGACGTCCCTCAGCACCGTGGCGCGACCGGCGCTCCTGGTCCCGTCCTCGCGCTCGACGGGGTAGGTGAAGCCGACGTGGCGGAAGGCGAGCCGGCCGGTCAGCGGGGGGGCCACCACGGCGTCCACGGCGTCCTGGACGACCACCTCCCGGTCGAGGAGGTCCACGATCCTGTCGACGCTCGCGAAGACCTTGCCGACCTTGTACCACTCGCCGACGATCTTGCGGGCCGGCCGGAACATGTTCTGCAGCAGCAGGACGAACAGCACGAGCGTGCCGACGGTGATCGCGTCCCGGTCGACCAGCCACACACCGAGCCAGATGACTGCCGAGATGCAGAACGCCTCCAGCAGCGCGATGGCGAAGCTGAACCGCGCCTGGATGTTCGCCGACGTCAGGGAGGCCTGCATGCTCTGCTCGGTCTGGCCGGAGAACCGCTCCAGGTCGACCACGCCCCGCCCGTAGCTCTGCACCAGCCGGATCGAGGTGAGCATCTCCTGCGTCGTGGACGCGAGCTCGCCCTCCCGGGTCCGCTGGGTCTTCGCCGCGACCTTGATCCGGCGTGAGTAGTGGTTCGACACCACGGAGAGCACGGGGATCACGACGATCGCGACGATCGCCACCTGCCAGGACCGGTAGAGCAGGAAGACGAAGCTGCCGACGAGCACCATCAGGCTGCCCACGATGTTGCTGACGGACTTCACCACGAAGTCCTCCAGCACCAGGACGTCGCCGGTCACCCGGGTCAGCACGTCTCCGGTGCGCCGCTTGTCGTGGTACGCCAGCGGGAGCCTCTGCAGGTGGGAGTACATCGCGACCCGGACGCGGTAGCCCAGCGACCGGCCGGCCCGAGCCAGGCTCACCTCGGTCAACGAGTCCGCGGCGCTGTTCACCGCGGCCAGCAGCAGGATCGCGGCCGTGAGCACGAGGATGGTGGTCATCCGCTCCGAGAGGACCGCCGAGGAGGCACCGGGCGTGGTGAGGGGAGGCTTGTTCCCCTGCAGGAAGTCGACCAGGTAGGCGATGGGCCACGGTTCGACGACCGCGGTGCCGGCCTCGATCGAGAGCAGCAGGAAGCCCACCACGTAGGGCTTCCGGCTGCCGGTGAACTGCCGGAAGATGCGCAGCGTGCGCCGCACGTCGCCCGCACGGTCGCTCGCCGGTGCCGTCGCGGCGGGGTTCACGGCGTCTCCGTCAAGCCGTCGAGGCATGTCTCCGCCTCCCTCACCAGGACGTCTGCCACCGGCGAACCGGGCGCCCTCGCCCACGCACGCAGGGCCTTGCGCTCCAACGCGACGGCTTCCTGCCAGGCGATCCGGGCGAGCAGGGTGCGGTCGCCCCGGGTCTCGAGGTACGACGCCAGGAACGCGCTCCGCAGGGTCGCGAGCACCGGTGCCGGGCGGGACGGGCCCGGCCCGGTCGCCGCAGCGGGAGCTGCCGGAGCGAGGCCAGGAAGGTGCCCACGTCCACAGCCTGGTCCGACAGCGCCAGGTGGTCCAGGTCCAGCAGCAGCACCTGCTGGTGGTCGAGCAGCATCTGGCTCGGTTTGCAGTCCGCGTGCACGGTGCCCGGGACGGCACGGGGCAGGTCCTGCTGGGTGGTCCGGAGCCGCTCCGCGAGCCGCACGAAGGCGTCGCCCGTCCGGGGGTCGACGCCGGCGACGCCCGCCCCCCGGTGCGCGAACCGCTCGACCTCGGCGTCGACCGACCGGACCCGCGCGGTGGCGGCGGGCATCTGGTGCAGCTCGGCGAGGGCCCGCGCGGCGAGCACCGTCGCCTCCGTCGCGGCGGCGGCCCCGCCGGACGTGGCGAGCGACCGGCCCAGCAGCGCGTCGAGGGGCACGCCGGCCACGGCCTCCTGGACCACCAGCCCGTCCGCGGGCAGGTGCGCGGCCGTCGCGGGGATCCGGAGCGTGGCGCACCCGGCGGCGTGGTCCGCGAGGCCGGGCGCCTCCTCGACGACGGCAGCCGCCTTGCGGGGGTCGTGGTAGACCTTCGCGACGAAGGCGCCGGCCCGGCCGACGCAGCTCGACGCGGAGGGTGACGCGCCTCCCCGGCCGGTAGCGGATCGGCGTCGTGCGGCACCGGACGCCGCGGTGCGGGGTGTCCGGGAGGGCCGCCGCCAGGGCCGGCCCCAGGTACGCCGGGTCCATGACCCGGGCCAGCGACGGCAGGTCCGGGTCGTCGGGGAAGACGCTGAGCAGCAGCCCTGGCGCGACCACGGCGGCGGGTGCGCCGGCACGTCCGGTCGGGACCTCGCCGTCCGGGACGAGGTCGCCGCGCACCCAGCCCGCGGCGTACTCGTAGAGCACGGTCGCCCGGACGCCGGGCTCGTACTTGGCGTCCAGGACGTGGCACGTGCTCGTCCGCCCGTCGAGGGCACGCGCGAGCCGGGGGCCCATCACGGCCGGGCGCAGCGCGTCGGCGAACCGGGCGAGCTCGGCACGCCCCGCCGCGCCGGTCGCGACCGGCGCAGGGGTACGACGCACGCCCGTGCTCATCGCACCCGCTCCGCCGGGGTCCCGCTCGCCAGCAGCTCCTCGAGAGCCCGGGCGGCGTCGTCGGTGTCGTAGCCCCGCTCCACGGTCCGCCGCGCGGCCGCGCCCAGCCTCGCGCGCGTGCCCGCCTCGGTCAGGACCCGGGCCAGCGAGTCGGCGATCCCGGCGAGGTCACCGGGCGCGCACACGAGGCCGTTCAGGTCGTGCTCGACGAGCTCGGTGATGCCGCCGGCGGTCGTGGTGACCACGGGCAGCCCGCACGCCATCGCCTCGACCAGCACGTTCGGGATCCCGTCCCGGTCGCCGTCGGCCAGCTCGCGCGGCGTCAGCGCGAACGCGGTCGCCTCGTGCAGGTCCGCGACCACGGCGTCGCCGTCCTCCGCGCCCGCCAGCTCGACGTCGTCGTGCAGGCCGAGCTCGTCGCGCAGCCGGACCAGCTCACCGTGCAGCGGCCCGTCACCGCAGACGCGGACCTGGAACGGCACCCCGCGCCGCTTGACCCGGTCGAGCGCCCGGAGCAGGTCGGAGAACCCCTTCTTCTCGACCAGCCGCCCGACCGACACGACCAGCGGAGGGGTGCGCGGGTGCGGGTGGGGCGCCGGCGCGAACCGCCGCAGGTCGACGCCGTGGTGGATGACCCGCACCGGCGGCCGGCCGGCCCCGGGGACCACCGACTCGATGTAGGCGGCGTTCACCGCGCAGCACGTCACCACGGCCGTCGCCTCCCGCGCCCGGGCCGCCAGGCTCTCCGGCGGGATCTCGAACAGGTCGCGGGCGTGCGCGGTGAAGCTGAACGGCAGACCCGTGAGCCGGGCCACGAGCATCCCGACCAGGGCGGGGTCGTGCGCGAAGTGGGCGTGCACGCGGACCGGGTCGTCGCCGTGCGCGCGCATCTCCCGGACGACGGCCGCGACGGTCATCGCGTGGCGCAGGCAGCGCAGCGCCGAGCACTCGCCGTACCCGGCCGCGAGCCGCGGGTGCAGCAGGCAGTCGAGCAGCGCGCGCACGGACCGCAGCGGCGCGGAGACGAACGAGGACAGCTGCCGGCGTACGGCGGCAGCGCCGTGCTCGAGGTCGTCGAGGTAGCGCACCGTGGCGCGCACGTCCGCGACCTGCGGCTGGACCACGACCTCGCCGGAGCGGACGAGGCTGAACACGTCCAGCTCCAGCCCCCGGCGCTCCAGCGCCAGCACCTCGTTGACGATGAAGGTCTGCGAGAGCCGGGGCCAGCTCCGGACGACGTAGATCACCCGCTCAGGCATCGCGCCCCCTCGGCGAGCGCACGCGCCACTGCCTCGTCGCGCCGCCCGGCCGGGACCGGCTGCTGGGGTCCGCTGCCGACGGCGTACTGCTTCGCGATCTTGAGCCACGTGTAGGCGGAGAACGCGTGGTAGCTGCCGGGGTCCCGCCACCCGGTCGCCGCGGCGTACTCCGCGAGGAAGGCCTCCTCGGCGGCCCGGTCCGGGCCCCAGCAGCTCGAGGTAGCAGCAGAAGTGCGCGACGTCGAAGGTCGGGTCGCCGCACCGGGCCTCGTCGAGGTCGATGACGAAGAGGTCCTCACCGACCAGCACGTGTCCCGGGTGGAAGTCCTTGTGGATCGGCGCGACCGGCAACCGGTCGGCGGACCGGGCCGCGGCGGCCCAGTCGCGCGCGAGGTCGTCCGCCTGCCCGGCCAGCCGGGGGTGCCGGTCCCCGATGAGCGTCGCCCACTCCCGGGTGCTCCGCTCCTCGTCGTCCAGGGAGAAGGTCCGCGGGAGGCGTACGTCGGAGGCGTGCAGCCGGGCCAGCCACCGGGCGGCCCGTCGCGCACCGGGCCCGGACGCGCCGGCGTCGGGACCCGGTGGAGCGGCAGCCCCTCGCAGTGCCGGTAGACGACCAGGCCCAGGGCAGGGACCAGGGCGACGGGGGCCGGGACCCGGAGCCGTCCGTCCGCGAACGGCCCCGCGTCGAGCCGGCACAGGTGGTCGTAGAGCAGTCGGGCGCGACCGCGCTCGGTGAACCTCTTGCCGACCACCGACACCGGAGCGGCGCCGTCGAGCCCGCGGACGGCGTACCGGACGACGCTGCGCCCGCCGTGCGCCGGCTCGAGCGCGGCGGCCGACTCGACCACGACGGGCCGTGCGGCTCCCCGCGCCCGGTCACCGCCCCGCTGAGCACCCGGGTCATCTGCCGGACGTCGAGCGGGTCGGTCCCCGCGGGCGTCGACGTGCCCGGGCGGCGGTCGGTCAGCAGGTCCGAGGCCGCGTCGACGAGCTCGGGCAGCCGCTCCCACTGGTCCACCTCCAGGCGCCGGTACCGCCGGAGCGCCACCTGCAGCAGCCCGGCGGCGTGCCACCACGCGAGCGCACGGGGATCCGCGGCGCCGGCCCGGCCGCCGTACCCCGCGAGCAGGGCCTGCTCGGCTCGCAGGAGCGTCGCCCGCCGACCGGGCAGCCGGACCGCCTGCCAGCGCAGGTGGGCCAGGGCGGTGCCCAGGTCGGCGCACGGGTCACCGCGTCGGGCACCGTCGGTGTCGAGGACCACGAGCCGCCCGCCGGGGGCGAAGACCACCTGTCCCGCCCGGAACCCACCGTGCGCGAGCACCTCGGGGGAGGCGGCGGGGAGGCGGGCGTCCAGCAGGTCCAGCAGCCCGGCCACGCGACCGGCCGTCGCCGCGTCGCAGATCCGGGCTGCCGGCAGCATCGACGCCAGGTGCGGCGAGCTGCGCGGACGGCGACCACCGGCGGGCCGTGGCGGCACGCCGGCGGTGGAAGGCGGCGAGCAGGGCGCCGAGGTCGTGCGCGAGGCGGAGCTCTCACCGGCGGTCGTTCCGGGTTCGGCGAGGAGCGACGAGACGGAGCGTCCGCCGACCGCCTCGCCCACCAACGTCTGCAGCCCCGGCCAGACCGACACGAGCCGCGGCACCAGCAGCGGCCGGTCGTCGACGGGACTGGTCAGGGCCCGCTGCACCCGGGCCGCCTCGGCGAAGCGGTCCGGGGCGAGGACCTTGGCGTAGAGGCTCGTCCAGGTCGGTCCGGTCTGGACGTGGTAGCGGAGCACGCACCTCGACCCCGGCCGGTAGCGGACCGCCTCGACGCGGCACCGGCGCGCCGGCCCGTCGAGCCAGGCGCCAGCAGGGCCAGGACGTGCTCGGGGTCCGCGGCGCGCGACAGGCCCGGCAGCCCGGCGTCGTCGCGGTAGTCGTGCCGCGACCAGCCGTCGGGCCGCACGTCGACGGACACGAACGGCCCGGCCACGGTCCGGGTCCCCGATCCGGACGACGAGTCGGCACCGGGCGCCCGGCTCCCACTGGAGGTCGTGCAGCGTGTACGGCGCAGCGGTCCAGCTCGGCGGCAGCGCCTGGGGCAGCAGCCGCAGCGCCGGGTCGAGACCGGCCAGGCGGAGTGCGGCGCAGGCGTCCAGCGTCCCGGGTCCGGCCATCAGGCACCCCGCGCGGCACGCAGGCTCCCGACGGCCCCGCCGACCCCGGCGTGGACCTGCTCGGTCCAGTCGACGTCGTGCACCGGGAGGCGTCGCGCGGTCATCCGCAGCCGGAACAGCGCCGCGAACAGCCGTGCCCGCCCCCAACGGGCCTCCTCGCAGTCGCCGTAGCCGGCCCGGAACGATGCGGTGAGCGGTCCGGCGACGGCCGGGTCCGGGCACCACCACCGCAGGTCCGCCAGGAACTTGCCGAGGTCCCGCGCGGGGTCCGCCCACGCTGCGCGGTCCAGGTCGAGGACCGTGAGCCGGTCGTCGTGCACGACGAGGTTGTCCGACTTGAAGTCACCGTGGCTGACGACCGCGGCCTCCTGGGGCATCCGGTCCAGTCCCTCGACCACGTCCGCCACGCCCTGGTCGTAGGTCCGGCCGACGTCCGGGAGCAGCGCCCGCACGTGCTCGCCGGCCCGGAGCGTCTCGTGCGCCTCGGTGTGCACGGCCTCCGGCCCACCCTTGTCGAGGAGCGAGTCGGGGCCGGTCGGGCTCGCGTGCAGCACGCTTGAGCACCCGACCGGCCTCGGCGACCGCCTGGACCGCCCCGGCCGAGCCGCGTCGTCAGCCACCTCGACAGCGGCACCCCCGGGACGTTCCACCACAGGGCTGCGGCGTCCTCGGCGACGTACCCGAGGGGCAGCGCGACCGCTGCCCGCGGCGCGTCCTCGCGCGACGAGGCCGCGCAGGTACGTCGCCGACGTCGACGGCGCGCGCGCCGGAGCGTGTCCCGGTCCGTCTTGACGTACAGCCACGGCTCCCCGTCGAGCCGCACCCGCTCGACGTGGCGCTGCCCCGGTCGGTAGCGGAGGGTGTCCACCGAGAGCCGCCCGGCAGCGACCCCGGGCCCGTCCAGCTCACCCACGAGGGCGGCGAGGTGCCGGGCGTCGGTCAGACGGGGCAGCTGCGGCATCGCCGGGTCGTCGGGACAGATGCGCAGCACGATCCGGCCGTCCTCGGCCGCGGTGGCCAGCCGCACGAAGGGCGGCTCGGGATGCCCCCGGCACCGGGCCCACCCAGTGGTCCGGTTGGCGGTCCATGAACCAGGTCACCGCCAGGTGCCGGCCGGGGCGCCCGGGTCCCCGCGGGCCGGACGACTGCCCGGGCGTGAGCCGGTAGTACGCCGTGAGCTTGCGACCCGGCTTGAACTTGGACTGGAGCAGCTCCAGCCGCCAGGACGAAGCGTCCGGCAGGCACTCGCCGAGCAGCTCGGTCACCCCGTGCGCGAGCGGGTCCGCGCACAGGCGACGTACCGGGTCGTGCCCGAGCCCTCCGCGCAGCAGCGGCTCGAGAGCAGCCGGGCCCGGTGGCCGGGTGCGTGCGGCCAGACCCACGGTCAGACCTTGCCGAGCAGCTGCGGCGTCACGCCGCGGAGGTCGTCGGACCCGGTCGCGGGCAGGTCCGCGTCGGCCGGGATCCCGCCGTCGAGCAGGTGCCGCGCCGCCCGCTGGCGGCCGAGCAGGTCCGGAGGCGGACCCGCGCAGCCGACCGGCTTGTCCAGGGCGTCGAGGACCGCGGTCGCGAGGGACGCGCTCGACAGCGAAGCGGGCGGAAGCCACTCCACCCAGCCGCGCTCCGCGAAGCGGCTCGCCCGCATCTGCTGCTCGGCGCTGGGGCCCTTCCGGGGCACGAGCAGGGCGCGCGCTCCCAGGCTCAGGATCTCGGAGGTCGTGTTGTAGCCCGCCATCGCGATCACCAGGTCGGCCGCGCGCAGGTAGCTCAGGGAGTCGTCCACCTGGGTGAGGATGCGGACCGGCAGCCCGACGGAGAGCTGCGCCAGACGCTTCCGCTCGGCCTCGGGCAGGAAGGGGCCGGTGACGAGGACGAGGACGCAGGGCTGCTCGGTCGCGACCATCGGGAGGGCCCGCAGCAGCGCCTCGAACAGCTCGAACCCGTCCGCACCGCCTCCGGCCATCGCCACCAGCAGCCGGCTGTTCGCCTGCTCGGCCAGGTGACGCTGGCGCACCGTCCGGCCAGAGGAGCCGGGGTGGGCGCGCAGACGTAGCCGCAGTAGCGGAGCCGGCCCCGGATGCTGGCGGGCCAGGCGTACTGCGCCGCGACGTCGAAGACGTCCTTCGAGCCGTAGACCAGGACGTCCTCGAAGTAGCTCTCGACGGCCTCGAGCGCCCCCTCCAGCCGCCAGCGCCGCCGGATCGTGGCCGGCGCGTCGAGGATGTCCCGCAGCCCGAGCACCATCCTGGCCGGGGTGTCCGCCAGGGCCTGGAGGGTCGGGACGAGCTCGCCCATCGCCCCGTGCGGCATGTGGTCCACCAGCACGACGTCCGGCTCGAAGCTCGACGCGACGCTGCGGATGGTGTCCTTGCGGAGCGCCAGCACGTCCTGGAACGGCGCCGACAGCGAGACCGGCGCCCAGTGGCCCGGCCGCACCTTCCGGATCGACGGCAGCTTGAGGTAGTCGTGGCCCGCCGCAGCCGTGAAGAACTGCCCGAGCGGGGAGTCGGAGATCGTCAGCACGCTGCCCTCCGGCCGGGCGGCCAGGAACTCGCCCGCCAGCAGGGTCGTCCTCCGCAGGTGACCGAGACCGAGCCCGTCCTGGGAGTAGATCAGCAGGCGGGGCGCAGCAGGATCGGTGCGCATCGCTAACCGCCCGTCCCGGGGTGACGACCCCTGGCAGTTGACGGCGTTGTGATAATTGTTCGCGTCATGTGGGTTGCCCCCCCGACTCAGGCGAACGAGTGGATTACGTGTGAACACTGGCTCCGCGACGGATGAACGTCCGGCTGACAGCCTGTGAATTTTCCGCCCTCTTCTTAACTTTCACCCTGGGACCCCCCGACGCCCATGGCCTGATGGGATGGTCCGCCCGGACTGTCGGTGCCCCGGGGATGGTCTGTCTGGGCTCTGACCGGTGGCTCCGGTCGGCGGTACGGTCGCCTCACCGCAGGATCCGTCCACCGGCCCGTGACTCGTTCCGCCCTCCGGGAACCGAGGGCCTCATCCGCGGAGACGTCGCCCGCTGATCCCGCCCGCCACCACCGGCTCGGTCGAGGGGCCGTCCTCGGCCCGTCGCCGGCCCGCGGGGAGGCGGACCGTGAACCTCGCCCCTCCGGCGGGCGACTCCGCCACCTCGACCGAGCCGGAGTGGATCCGGACGATCTCGGCGACGATGGCGAGGCCGAGCCCCACGCCGCCTCGCGAGCGGTCCCGGGAGTCGTCGAGCCGCACGAACCGGTGGAACACCTCCGCACGGTCCGCGGGCGCGATCCCCGGCCCGTCGTCGTCCACGGTGACGACCGCCGTGGTGCCGTCCGAGGTCAGCCACAGGTCCACGCCGCTCATGGCGTGGCGCACCGCGTTCTCCACCAGGTTGCGCACGACCTGCTCGAGCAGCGCCGCGTTGCCCCGCACCTGCACGGGTTCCAGGCGTCTCGTGCGGACGGTCAGCGCTCCGGTCGGCGTGGACGTCAGCACGTCGCGCAGCACGTCGTCCAGGTCCACGGGATGGTCGAGGAAGGGGAGCGTCCCGGCGTCGCTGCGTGCCAGCAGGAGCAGCTGGTCGACCAGTGAGCCCATCCGCACCGCCTCGCTCCACAGCTGGGGCAGCAACGCCGGGTCCGGGTCGGGGTCGTTGCGCAGCATGGCTGTCTCGAGCCGCGTGCGCAGCGTGGTCAGCGGGGTCCTGAGCTCGTGCGCGGCGTCGGCGACGAACCGCTCCTGCCGCTTGGCGCTGCCCTCCAACCGGTCGAGCATGTCGTTGAGGGTCCGGGCGAGCCGGAAGATCTCGTCGCGGGTGGCCGGCTCCGGGACGCGCTGGTTCAGCCGCCGCCCGGTGATCAGCTCCGCCCGTCTCCGGATCGCCTCCACCGAACCCATCGTCCGGCCGAGCACGAGCCAGAGTGCCAGCGCGAAGACGGCGAGCAGGACCGTCAGCCCGACGGCGCCCTTGCGGGCCAGCGTCGCCAGGAACTCGCCGATGTCCTCCACGTCGACGGCGACGTACACCGTGGCGTGCCCCTGCGGCGTACGGGTGCCCAGCGCGGTCACCCGGAAGGGCCCGTCGTCGTCGATCGGCAGGTGGTCGACGGGGACCACCGTGTCGTCGTCCACCGGCTCGGGCGGCAGCCCGAAGAAGTCGAGGCCCCGGGCGTTCGACGTGGAGCTGATCACCCGGTGCCCCCGGACGACCTGTACGGCGGCCTCGAACTCGTCCGCCTTCTTGAGGTGCGCGGGCAGCACCCCGGCTCTCGCCATGTCCGCGAACTGCTCCGCCCGCACCTCGGCCACGTCGTCGGCGTTGTGGACGAGCTCGGTGCGGATGGCGACGCCGACGAGCAGTCCGGTGAGGGCCACCACGACGGCGACGAGGGACGTCGCGACCAGCACCATGCGCGAGCGCAGCGACATCTGGCGTCGAGGGCGGTCCCGCCCGCTCACGAGGGGACCTCCAGCCGGTAGCCCTGTCCCCGGTGGGTGCGGACCACGCTGGACCGGCCGGGCTGGTCGAGCTTGCGCCGCAGGTACCCGACGTACACCTCGACCAGGTTCGCCCCCGGGTCCTCCACGTCGCCCCAGACGCTCTCGAGGATCTCGTGCTTGGACCGGACCTCGCCGCCGGTCCGCATGAGGTACTCGAGCAGCGCGGCCTCCCGGCGGCTGAGGTGGACCGGGGCGCTCCGCCCCAGCCGGGCCTCGCGCCGCGCCGGCTCCAGCACCAGCTCCCCGTAGATCAGCTCGGCCCAGCCCTCCCGCCCGCCCCGCCGCACCAGGGCCCGGCACCGCGCGACCAGCACCTGGAACGAGAACGGCTTGCGCAGGTAGTCGTCCGCCCCCGAGTCCAACGAGTCGGCCTCGTCCGCGTCGGCCTCCCGCGCGGTGAGCATCAGGATCGGCGTCGTGACGTCCTCGGAGCGCAGCCGGCGGCAGACCTCCACGCCGGACAGCCGCGGCAGCATCAGGTCGAGGACGATCACGTCGAGGCCGGGCTCCTTGGCCTGCCGGTAGCCCTCGAAGCCGTCGTGGGCGAGCCGGACGTCGAACCCGTGGTCCGCCAGGCCCTCCGCGAGCGACCGGGCGAAGCCGACCTCGTCGTCGACCAGGAGCAGGCTGTCCATCCCTCGATCGTGCGCCGGGCGCAGGCACGGGGAAAGGCTCGAACGGGCTAGTTCAGGTGCGCGGCGGGCTCCGCCGGCCACCACCGGTCAGCCGGCCGGGCCTGCGAGGTGGTCTAGTCCGGGCATGAGGATTCCGTGGGCTGGTTCATGCGGAACGGCAGGGGGTCGATAGTCCTAGGAGACGACCACTCCGACGAAACGGACACATGACACTCGCGCCCACGCACCAGGCGGAGCGGGCGGCGGCCCCTGCCCGCCGGCCGGTCGCCGCCTGGACGCTGCTCGCCCTCGGCCTGCTGCTGGCCGTCAGCGTCTCCGTGGCCCGCGACGCCGCCTACACCGGGGCCGCGCTGATGGTCGTGTCGGTCGCCGCGATCGTCTCCATCGCGGTCGGGATCCGCCGCAACCAGCCGCTCAACCGGCGGTTCTGGTCGCTGTGCGCGTGGGCGCTCGGGGCCAGCGTGCTCGCCGGCCTGCTCACCGTCGCCCTCCCGGTCAGCCCCCGCACCGTGGCGCTGATCGACGCGACGTACCTCGTGGGCTACACGATGCTGGTCGTCGCCGGCCTGCTGGCCCTGCCGCGGCGCGGACCGCACCGTGACTGGGCGGGCATCCTCGACGCCGTCACGATGGCGATCGCCGGCGCGACGCTGTTCTGGTACTACGAGGTCGACCCGACCCTGGCCACCACGCTGTCCTTCCACTCCGTCGTGACCGGCGTGGTCTGGCCGATCTACGACCTCCTGCTGATCGTGGCGCTGATCCGGATCACCACCTCCACGATCTCCCGGCAGTTCCCGTTCGTGATGGTGTCGGCGGCGCTGGCCTCCAGCGTGATCACCGACTTCTGGTACGCCACCACCGCGACCGGCGGCGGCTACGTGTGGGGCAGCGTCAGCGACGCGTTCTGGGTGCTGCCGATGACCTGCCTGGGCGCCGCGGCCCTGCACCCGACGATGCGCGAGTTCGCCGCCGACCCGGCAGGGCGACCACCTGCGGATCACCTGGATGCGGGTGTTCCTGGTCGGCTTCGGCGCGTTCTCCGTGCCGATCGTGATCTCCGCGCTCGCGCTGCTCGCCGGCACCCTCGAGCAGGCGATGCCGGCGGTGCTGGTCGGCAGCACGCTGCTGGCCGTGGCCGGCGTGGCCCGGACCGCGGAGATGGTCCGCCAGTCCCGCAACACCGCCGAGGCGTCCCAGGCGCTGAGCGCCCGGCTGACCGAGGCGCTGTTCGAGCGCGAGCAGCTGCACGAGGAGCTGCTGCACACCGCGCTGTACGACCCGCTGACCGGGCTCGCCAACCGCCGGCTGTTCCAGGAGCGGCTCGACCAGGCGCTGGCCCGCGAGGGGCACACCTGCGCGGTGATGTTCATCGACCTCGACGACTTCAAGAACATCAACGACTCCCTCGGGCACGCCGTCGGCGACCTCGCGCTCGTCGCGCTGGCCCGGCGGATCGAGGAGCACCTGCGCACCGACGACGTCGTGGGCCGGCTCGGCGGGGACGAGTTCGCCGTCCTCGTCCCGGACCCCAGCGACGCCGGCCTGCTCACGCTCGGCGAGCGGCTGCTGGCCGCGGCCCGCGAGCCGGTCGTCGCCGGCGGTGCGACCCTCGACCTCGGCATCAGCCTCGGCATCGCGCACTCCCGCGACGCGGAGGACAAGGACGACCTGCTCCGCAACGCCGACATCGCGATGTACCACGCCAAGGAGTGCGGCAAGTCGCGGCTGGCGGTGTTCGAGGACTCGATGCGCCGCACCCGGCTGGACCGGCTCGACCTGCGGGCCGAGCTGCGGGCCGCGATCGACAACGACGAGCTGCACGTGGTCTACCAGCCGGTCGTGGACCTGAACAGCGGCCGCGTCGACGGCATCGAGGCGCTGGTGCGCTGGACCCGCCGGGACGGGAGCGTGGTGCCCACCCCGGAGTTCATCGAGCTCGCCGAGGAGACCGGCCTGATCCGGCCGCTCGGCCGCTACGTCCTGCGCCAGGCCACGGCCCAGGCCCGCGCCTGGCGCGAGCGCGGCATCCAGGTGAACATCGCCGTCAACGTCTCCGGCCAGCAGCTCGGCGACCCCGGGTTCGTCGAGGCCGTCACCCGGGCGGTCGCGGCGCTGGGCCAGGACCACGTGCTGGTGCTCGAGCTCACCGAGTCCTCGCTGATCGGCAGCGCCGCCGACGTCGAGGTGCTGCACGAGCTGCGCCGCCGCGGCTGCCGGATCGCCATCGACGACTTCGGCACCGGGTTCTCCTCGCTGGCCTACCTCACCCAGCTGCCCATCGACATCCTGAAGCTGGCCGCCCCGTTCGTCGACGGCGTCGACCGCGGCGGCGACAACCTCTCGGTGGCCCAGGCGGTGCTCTCCCTCGGCGAGAGCCTCGGCTACCTGGTGGTCGCCGAGGGCATCGAGCGGGCCGCGGAGTCCGACACGCTGCGCGGGCTCGGCTGCCAGCTCGGCCAGGGCTACCTGTTCGCGCGGCCGGCCTCCCCCGACGACCTCGAGCCCTACCTGCAGCGCTGGAACCGGCGCGACCTCGGCCCCGCGGCCGAGATCGACGTGGCTTCCGCGAGCTGAACCGATTCCGGGATCGACGTACGCCTGTTGTAGAGTTTCGCCTCGCTTGGGCAGGTAGCTCAGTTGGTACGAGCGTCCGCCTGAAAAGTGGAAGGTCGGCGGTTCGACCCCGCCCCTGCCCACAAGCAAAGCCGCAGGTCAGAGTCACGCTCTGGCCTGCGGCTTCGTGGTTCGCGGCCGGTTGACCGCAGTAGTTGACCGCAGCCGGGCTCACGCAAGGCGCTTCCCGAGCCGGCCCAGCGCCGTCCGCTTCTCTTCGAGCGAGGCGTGAGCGTAGATGTTCATCGTGACGTCGATGGCGCTGTGCCCGACGATCTGCTGCACCACGTGCGGCGGTGCACCCTCCGCCAGCAGCAGGCTCACGCAGGTGTGCCTCATGTCGTGAAACCGCGGGGGAGGCTCCCCGAGCACCTTCCGGACGACGTACCAGCTGCGGCTGAGATTGTCCGGCTCGATCGGCGTCCCGATCGTCGTAGAGAACACCATGTCATCGTCGATCCAGCCAGATCCCGTGGCCAGCCGCTCCCGCCCCTGGGCGACCCGATGAGCCCTGAGCGCCTCCAGGCAGGGCGACGGCAGCGGGATCGTTCGGCGTGAGTGACGCGTCTTGGGCGGCTGGAACCTCAGCTCCCCGTTGACCCGCTGCAGGGTGTGCCTGACCTGGAGGGTCCCCCCGCCGTTGTTCGGGCGCATCGCCGAAGGCATTGCCGCCGCTGGCCGGTCCAAGGACGCACACGTCATGGTGGAGAAGCCGTTCGGGAGTGACCTGGCGAGCGCCCGCGAGCTCGACGCGACCATGCATCGTGTCTTTCCCGAGAACGCCATCCATCGGGTCGACCACTGGCTTGCCTTGGAGCCGCTGAACAACATGCTGGTCACTCGCTTCGCCAATGCCGTGCTCGAGCCTCTGCTGAACCGTCAGCATGTGGAAAGCATCCAGATCACCATGGCGGAAGAGTTCGACGTGGCCGACCGTGGGGGCTTCTACGACCGCACGGGCGCAGCGCGCGACGTGCTGCAGAACCACTTGCTGCAAGTGCTGGCCAGCCTGCTGGCCGACCCCGGACGGATCGGGCCCGGACTCCTGGCTGGACAACAAGTCTCGAGTCATCGCTGCCATGCGGCCCCTGTCCCCGACCGATGTCGTGAAAGGCCAGTACGCGGGCTATGGCGAAGTCGAGGGCGTCGCAGCAGGCTCCACGACCGAGACCTACATCGCGGTGCGGACCACGGTGGACTCCTGGCGCTGGGCGGACGTGCCGATCACCATCCGCGCTGGCGAGGCGCTCACTCACGGGAGCCAGCCGCCGTTGGCGGCCGTCGCAGGATCAGGTTCGGATCCGTGGAGGACTGCGGCCTCATCCCGCCGGGGTGATGTGTGGGTCCGCTGACCGAGAAGACTGACCTTGCTAGACAGGTCCCTGCATCGAGGATGAGGTTCCCTTGCTGTCCCCCTCCACGCCACCCGGTGCGTCTCAGGTGTCGCGACGGACGGAGCCGTGACCGTCCCGGAACGCGTCGACATCGTCGTGATCGGCGGTGGACCTGCTGGCGTCGTTGCCGCGCTGCGGGCGGCGGAGCTGGGCGCCCACACAGCACTGATCACTCGCGAGCAGGTGGGCGGGATGGCCGCCAGTGACGGCCCTGTCCCGGTACGCGTACTGGCACAGGCAGCCCGGCTCCGCCGTGAGGCGCGGCACTTGTCCCGGTACGGCGTAGGGCCAAGCGAGAGTTCTTTGGACTACGGCCAGCTGCTGATGCGGGTGAACGAAGTCGTCGACGAGGTGGCCCGGCATGCCGTCAGACGCGCCGAGCTGCAGGAGGCCGGCGTGACGCTGTGTGAGCAAGCTGGCACCGCCAGGTTCGTCGCTCCTCACACCATCGAGGCCGACGACGGCCTGCTCTTCGAGGCAAGCAAGGTCATTCTGTGCGCGGGCGGAACCAACCGGACCTTGCCGGTTCCCGGCGCCGAGCTCGTCGGCTCACATCGCGACGCCTGGACGCTGACCACCGTGCCGGAGTCACTGCTGGTGGTCGGCGCTGGTGCGACCGGCGTCCAGGTGGCGTCGGTCTTCAGCGAGCTCGGCTCCCACGTCGCACTCTTCGAGGCCGGACCCCGCATCCTGGCCACCGAGGACGAGGACGTCTCGCGTGCCATGGCGGCCGCGTTCCGAGCCGCGGACATCGACGTACGGGAGGGCTTCGGTCGCATACGTGGCTTCGAGTCGACGCCGGGAGGTGTCCGGATGGTGTTCGAGAAGGACACCTTGACGGAAAGTGTCGAGGCAACGATGGCCGTTGTCGCGATTGGCTGGCTCGCTGACACTGCTGGGCTCAACCTGGCCGCCGCCGGCGTGGAAACCACGGAACGCGGCTACGTGCGGGTCGACGCGCAACTGCGCACCAGCGTCCCGCACGTGTTCGCCGCAGGCGACATCACCGGGCGCCTCATGCTGGTGCCGAACGCCGCGCAGGACGGCTATCTGGCCGCTACCAACGCGGTGGAGGACGAGGGCTTCACGCTCAGCGCTCCGGCGAATCCGATCGGCAGCTTCACGGATCCCGAGTACGCCCAGGTCGGGTTGACCGAGGCGAAGGCGCGCGAAGACCACGAAGTTGTGGTCTCGACCGTGCCGTTCGCGATGATCGCTCGGCCGATCATCGACGGTCGTCCCGACGGTTTCTGCAAGCTCATCGTCGATCGCGGAACTCGCCGGATTCTCGGCTGTCACGTCGTCGGGGAGCGGGCGGTGGAGATCGCTCAGGTGGCGGCAGTTGCCGTGGCTGCGGCGATGCCAGTGGATGAGTTCGTCAGAATTCCGCTCTCCTTCCCGACCTACACCAACGTCTTGGGCCGCGCCGCGCTCGAGGCGGCTCGTCAACTCGGCGTACCCGAGTTCTTGGATCCGGCCAGGCTGGCCCAGACTCAACCGTGACAGCCAGCTCCCGCGGCTCATGTGTGGTCGGACGAACTTCCCTTGCTCCGCCGGTATGCCACGTAAGTGCCGCCTCCGAGAATGATCAGGAAGAGCACCGCCAAGATCAGGTAGACCATCGTCGGGCCAAAGCTGAATTCCACTTGCCTGCACCCTTCACTCGACTTTGCCCTGATACCGCCCGCCGGGGCCGTCTCTGCAGCCCCGCTCCGTTCGGCAGCGTCCACGGCAGCCGGTGTCACGACGTTCCACCGCCTTGCCGCGTCGTGCGTCACCCGTGGAAGACGAGTCTTGCCAAGACGACACGCTCAACCGCTGTCGCGAAATGCCGTCCTGAATGAGCCTCGGCGACACGAGACTGCGGTCGCTACATGACGGATGGAGGGAATCTCCCAAAAATTCGACGTGGCTCAACGGCGCAGAGGAACGCCAGACTGGACCGATGGACCAGTCGGCGATCACGACTCAAGGCGTTGTCGACACCTTCCTCGTGCTCCTCATCGGCGTCGGCCCGAAGCTAGCGCTCGTCCCGTTCCTGGAGACCACCGCTTCTCTTGACGCGGCCACCAAACGGCGGGTGCGGCGCCGCATGATGATCACCGCCGCCACGGTGGCGCTGATACTCGTCGTGCTCGGCGAGCTGTTGCGGGCGTTGCTTCACTTCACGGTCGAGTCGTTGTCGATCGCAGGTGGCCTGATCCTGTTCGTCCTCGCGGTCGGGATGGTGCTCGGCGGGCAGAGTGAAGACGGCCAGATGACGGCCGGCCGAGACCCGATGCAGCTCGCCCAGTTCCCGCTGGCAGTTCCCTACCTGCTCAATCCAGTCGGAATCGTCGGGCTGGTGACGATCTCGGCAGAAGCCGATTCGATCAGCGTTCTTGCCGCCGCGATCGCCATTCTCGCTGTGGTCCTGCTGATCGACGTGGCGGTCTTCCGCTGGGCCGACCGGGTGAGCGCACGGCTCGACGAGGGACGCATGCTCGTGACGGAGAAGGTCTTCGGCTTCCTCATCGCTGCGATCGGCGTACAGCTGGTGTTCGACGGCCTGGTGTCAGCGGGCGTCATTGCCCCGGCTGCGCACTGAGCGCACTTCGGTGCGTGACCTCGATCGGGTCGGCCAGGTTCGGTCGACCGCGCACATGGTGTGATGGACGACGGAAGTCTGGGACAGGTGTACTCCTGCTGGCCGCACGGCTAGTTGCAGTCTCAGCGGAGAACGGAGACCGATGGAGTCAGCGCTGCTCCAGCTGATACCGCTCGGCCTGGCGGCCGCGCTCAGCAGCGTCCCCATCACAGCCACGATCTTCATCCTCCTCTCAGACAGCCGCGGCCGCTGCGGGCTCGCCTTCCTGGCCGGCACCGTGCTCGGCACCTTCGCTGCCGTCACACTGGCGACGGTCGCCGGCCAGGCGCTTCCGGGACGTCAGCGCCAACGTGACGCCCTCATCGGCACGCTGGAGATAGTGGTCGGCATCGTCATGGTGCTGCTGGGCGTGATCGCGCTGGCGCGTCGGAACCGCCCCGGCAACAGCCGTGGCACGAACTGGTTGGACAGCATCGGCTCGTTCGGGATCGTGCCGGTGTTCGGCATCGCGCTCGCGCTGAACGTCCGACCCAAGGCGGTGCTGCTCGTCGCGGCCGCGGGCCTGGCGATCAGCCGATCCGATCTGCCTTTCGAGCAGAACCTGGTGCTCGCCGTCCTCTACACGGCGGTCGCCACCGTCACGGTGGTGGTCCCGATCGTGGCGACGATCCTCTTCCCGCGGTGGATGGAGCCGCGCCTCGTCGCGGTAAAGGGGTGGATCGCGAGTCATTCCAGCGCGGTCAGCGCCGCGCTCATGATCCTGGTCGGCGCGTTCGTCATCGGCGTCGGGATCAGCGGTTGAGCGTCCCGCCCACCCGGAGCCGTCTCGGCCCATAGCGGGTGGCCCAGGCGCGCGTCGCGGAGAGTGTCCGAGCGCGGACGACGGGATCCCCCGCTTCCCGCGATGGAATAGCCGACGTCTCGCAGATCTCCGGGATGCAGCACCAACCCAAGTGAGCATCTCGGCGGACCTGCCTTCTCGTCGATCTGCTCGGCCGTTCGGCAAGACTGCTAGCGACGCACCGTCCCGATTTGGCCGCCAGCGGCAGCGGGATCCGCAGATAGCCCCGCACCAGGTCGACCCAGAAGTTGCCGATCCGGTCGCTGCGCGACCGCTGGAACCCGCGCACCAGTGCGACGGCCACGGCCATCCCCACCGCTGCGGACGCGAAGTTCTGCACGGCGATCCGGCCATCTGCCGCCGGGGTCCCCATCGTCGCTCGCCCGAGTAGGACTGCCAGTTCGTGTTGGTCGCGAACGACGCGGCGGTGTTGAAGGCCTGCGCGGGCTCGACGCCCGGGAAGCCCAGGCTCAGCGGGAGGTGGGACTGGATCCGCTGGAGCAGGTGAGTGAAGAGCACGCTGACCGCCGAGAAGCCAGCAGGCTCGGGCGTACACCCCCCAGCGCTGGTCGGGGACGGGTCCATCCCCACGGGGTAATGCGCGCTCGACGCGGGTGTTGCTCGCTGGAGTAGACGCTGAGCCGCCCCAGCGGGCGGTAGCAGACGCCACTGCGGCGAGCAGCAGGCGACCTGCAGCAGGCCGGGGTGGTCTCGGACATCTCAGAAACGCTCCGGGAACAACAGGGCCACCACGAGGTAGCCGACGAGAAGGACGGACACGACGAGCCCGACGAATCGGTACGCTCAGGCGTTCGACCCCCTTCAGCACCGGCCGGCCACCGCGAAGAACGCGAGGGTGAGGACACGAACAGCACGTCGGACATGCGCGGGACTCCAGTCGTCAGTGGCCACTGGACCACAGGCGTCACCGGACCCCCGGAGTGCGCTTCAATAGGCGGATGGACCCAGGCATCACCCTGGCCCGTCACCGGCCGGCCGTGATCACGGCGGCGGCGCTCCTGCCGCTGGTCGTCTGTGCCGTCCTCTCCGCGTTCCGGCAGGAGGTGACCGCCACCACCGCGGTCCTGCTCCTGGTGCTGACCGTCGTGGCGGCCGCCAGCACCGGCGTCAGGGTGGCCGGGACGGTCGCTGCGCTGTCCAGCGGGCTGTGCTTCGACCTCCTCCTGACCAAGCCCTACGGGCAGCTCACCATCGACGACCGCAACGACCTGGTGGCGACGGTCCTGCTGGTGCTGATCGGCGCCGCCGTGTCGGAGGTGGCGCTGTGGGGGCACCGCCAGCAGGCGCGGGCCGCGCGACGGTCGGGCTACCTGGACGGCGTCCTCGGCACCGCCGAGACCGTCCGGATGGCCAACGACACGCCCCAGGCGCTCACCGGGCAGGTGGCCCGGCAGCTCCGGGAGATCCTCGGAGTGGCCCAGGTCAGGTACGTCGCCGGCACCGTCCGGGACCCGCGCACGCCGGTCCTCGACCACACGGGCCAGGTCACCCGGGCCGGGCACCCGGTCGACGTGGACCGCGACGGCCTGCCGACCGACATCGAGACCGCCCTGCTCGTCACGCAGGGCTCGGTCACCGTCGGCCACTTCCTGCTGACCGCCGCCGGCGACATCGCCCGCCCCACGCTCGAGCAGCGCAGGGTCGCGGCCCTGCTCGTCGACCAGCTCAGCACGATGCCGGGCTGACCGCCGGGACGGCCGGCTGGAGGAGGACGCTTCTCCACCGGCACAGTCGTGCCGATGCCCCTCCTCCTCCGCACCGGGCGGCCCTGGGTCCTGGCGCTCGTCCTCGTGACCGGCGTCGGCCCGCTCGCCACCGACACCTACCTCGCCTCGCTCCCCCAGGTGCGCGCGAGCCTCGGCACCAGCTCGACCGTGGTGCAGCTGACGATGACCTTCTTCATCGCCGGCATGGCCGTCGGCCAGCTGCTCGCCGGACCGGTCAGCGACGGCCGGGGGCGGCGCGGCATGATCCTCGGCGGCGCCACCACCTTCACGCTGGTGTCGCTGCTCTGCGCGTTCGCCCCGACGGGCTGGACGCTGGTGGCCGAACGGGGCGTGCAGGGCCTCGTCGCGGGTGTCGGCGTCGCGGTGGGGCGTGCCGTGGTCAGCGACCGGTACGCCGGTCCGCGGGCCGCCGCGATGTACGGCACCCTCGCGTCCTTCTCGCTGATCGGACCGGTCGTCGCACCGGCGATCGGCAGCGGGCTGCTGGCGGTCGGCGACTGGCGGACGATCTTCCTGTTCCTGTCCGGGCTCGGCGTGCTGATGACCACGACGGCGTTCGTCGGCATCCCGGAGACGCTGCCCGTCGAGCGGCGCCAGGCCACCGGGCTCCGCGACGTCGGCCTGCGGATGCGCGACCTGCTGGGTGACCGGGTGTTCGTCGCACCGGTCCTCGTGCAGTGCCTGGTGGTGGCCGGGTTCTTCGTCTACATCGGTGGCTCGTCGATCGTGCTGCAGACCCAGCTCGGGATCAGCCCGGCGCAGTACACCGTGCTGTTCGCGACCAACGCCCTGGTGATGGTCTCGGCCAGCGTCGCCTTCCGGCTGCTCGTGGTCCGCACCGGCGCGGCCCTGCTGCGCCGGGTCGCGCTCGGGGTGGCCACCTCCGCCGGCACCGTGCTGTTCCTGGTCTGCCTGCTCGCCCCGGACCACGCCCCGCCGCTGCCCCTGGTGTGGGCGCCCCTCGCGGTGATGCTCGGCGGCCTCGGCCTGTTCCTCCCGGCCAGCACCGCGGTCGTGCAGGCCGCGGGCGCCGCTCCGCCGGCACGGCCGCCGCGCTCGGGGGCGGCGTGCCGTTCTTCGTCGGCGCGCTGACCACGCCGCTGACCGGCCTGCTCGGCAGCCAGACCGTGCTGACGATGGCGTCGGGCACGTTCGTCTTCTACGTGCTCGCGCTGCTGGCCGCCTGGCGGTTCCGGCACCTCACGCTCGACGACCGCCCTGTGCGGGTCGTCACGCTCATCGAACCGGAGCTCGTCGGGCACCCCTAGGAATGTCCGGCACGCTGCCGACGTTGTGCCTGGTTCGACCGGTACGACCCCCGCACCCCCGAGGAGACATCCCGTATGACGCAGACCGTTGACGCCCTGGTGACCGCCGGCGCGAGCAAGCCGTTCGAGCGGGGCACCATCGAGCGCCGCGACCCGCGCCCGCACGACGTGGTGATCGACATCGCCTACGCCGGCATCTGCCACAGCGACATCCACCAGGCCCGCGAGGAGTGGGGCAGCGCCCTGTTCCCGATGGTGCCCGGCCACGAGATCGCCGGCGTGGTCCGCGAGGTCGGCACCGAGGTCACGAAGTACGCCGTCGGCGACCGGGTCGGCGTCGGCTGCTTCGTCGACTCCTGCCGCGAGTGCGCGAACTGCAAGGCCGGCGAGGAGCAGTACTGCGTCGAGGGTGAGGTGGCGACGTACAACGGCACGGGGTACGACGGCGAGCCGACCTTCGGCGGCTACAGCAAGTCCATCGTGGTGGACGAGAACTACGTGCTCGGCATCCCCGAGGGCATCGGCCTCGACGAGGCGGCGCCGCTGCTGTGCGCGGGCATCACGCCCTACTCCCCGCTGAAGCACTGGGGCGCCGGCCCGGGCCGAAGGTCGCGATCGTCGGCATGGGCGGCCTCGGCCACATGGGCGTCAAGATCGCGCACGCCCTGGGCGCCGAGGTCACCGTGCTCAGCCAGTCGCTCACCAAGCAGGAGGACGGCCAGCGGCTCGGCGCCGACCACTACTACGCGACCAGCGACGCGAAGACCTTCGAGGAGCTGGCGAGCACGCTTCGACCTGATCGTGAACACGGTCTCGGCGAACCTGCCGGTCGACGACTACCTGTCCCTGCTCCGGCTCGACGGCACGATGGTCAACGTCGGCATCCCGGAGAGCCCGACAGCTTCCAGGCGTTCTCGCTGGCCGCGATGCGCCGCCGGATGGCCGGCTCGAAGATCGGCGGCATCCGCGAGACCCAGGAGATGCTCGACTTCTGCGCCGAGCACGGCATGGGCGCCGAGATCGAGACGATCGGCGTCGACGACGTCAACGGCGCCTACGACCGCGTCGTGAACAGCGACGTGCGCTACCGCTTCGTGATCGACATCGCCACCTTCTGACCCAGGACCAGCTCAGCCCCGGCCCCGGTGGCCCGGGTCCGACCCCGTGGCACCCGCCCGAGTTCCGGTCGCCGACCCGGGCCCCCGTTCACCTTCGACCCGGGCCTTGGTTCACCTCGAGCCGGGCGTCGTACGACGGACCCGGCATACTCGCCGGATGCGCAGATGGGTGCTCGCCTCCGCCACGGTTGCTCCGACGGCCTTGATCGGCGGATGGACGCTCGCCGCGTCACGACAGCGAGGTGGGTTCGACCAGTGCGCGACACGATCAGCGCCCTGGCCGCGCAGGGTGCCGACGACCGCTGGTTGATGACCTCGGCCCTCGCTGGTCCTCGGCGGCGCACACGTCGCGACCGCGGCCGGGCTCGAGGAGGCTGCGCCCGCGGGACGGGCCGTGCTGGCGATCGGCGGGGTGACCGCCGCCCTGGTCGCGGCGTTCCCACAACCCTCGGCGGGCCACTTCCCCGCTGCCACGGCCAGCTTCGCGGCGCTCGCCTTGTGGCCCGCGCTCTCGGGCCTGCCGACACGGGCCGGCGGCCGGTGGGCGACGGCCGGGCTCCTCGCGCTGCTCGGTTGGCTCACGATCGAGCTCGACGACGGCGACCTGCTCGGTCTCAGCGAGCGCGTGGTCGCGGGCGCCGAGGCGCTCTGGCCGCTCGCCGTCGTACTGGGCCTCCGCACCAGGGCGAGCCGCGCCCGGGTCTGACGACTACCCCGCCGACCCGGCGACTCTGGCGCCCCGCAACGCCCGACCCCGGCGACTCTTGCGGCCCGAAACGCCTAGACCCGGCGAGGCCTGGATCTCGGGCCGGGTACCACACCAGACAGCGCCGGGTCGGCAGGACTAACGCAACCCAGACGCGCCGGGTCGGCACGCTTTACGCAACCAGACGCGCCGGGTCGGCACGTTTTACGCAACCAGACGACGCCAGGTTGGCGGGAGTGGGTGAGGGCTGGAGGGCGCGGGCGTAGGTGGCGCCGTCGATGGTCGGCCTGGGTGACGATCATCGGGTGGTCGCTGGTCCGCTTGTTCAGCGGGCCGCGGTCCTCGACGTACCCGCTGAACGTGAGCTCCTGCGGGCTGCCGAACGCCCAGTCCACGTAGCGCGGGTTGCCGGCCCGGCAGGCGCCGCCGGCGTGGCTGCCGCCGCGGGCGGCCTGGAGCGGCGCGCGCGAGGTGAGCGGGCAGAACGCCTGCTCCCGCTCGTTCATGTCGCCGGTCAGGAACACCGGCAGGCCCCTGTCGTGCAGCCGGCTGGCCAGCCGGGCCTCCTGGGCGATCGCCTTCGCGCGCCACTTGGCCGAGCCCCGGTGCCCGAGCGGTGGACGCCGGGTTGTGCACGTTCGCGAACCAGGCGGTCATCCCGGTCTCCCGGTTGCGCAGCTTGACCAGCGGCATCGCCCGCCGGTTGCCGTGGAAGTAGGGGATCGAGAAGGTGCGGGTCTCGACGGCCTCCCAGACCGAGCGGTCCCAGGCCACCGAGTTCTCGCCGTCGCGCAAGCCGTTCGGGCCGGGGAACATCGCGTACTTGCCGCCGGTGCGGTG
>CAWERI010000022.1:0-425156 GCA_963811515.1 uncultured Actinomycetota bacterium | reverse complement strand
ACGGCCGTGGTGGCGCCGAGCCTCGACCTGTTCCGCCCGGCGTTCGGTCCCGCGTCGCGGCAGCGCCACCTCGACGCGGGCGCGCACGAGGTCGACGGGGTCGACGTACCGACGCTGCGGCGGGACGTGGACGACCGCGACGACCTGGTCGAGGCGCTGCGGCTCGGCGTCGGCCGGAGCACGTCGCTGGTCACCACGGTGCTCGGACTCTAGGGTCGGAGCCATGCAGGGCACGGTCTCCGCCTACGACGCGGACACGCACAGCGGACGGGTGCTGCTCGACGACGGCGTCGAGCTCGCCTTCCCCGCCTCGGCCCTGGACGGCAGCCGGCTGCGGCTGCTCCGGTCCGGGCAGCGGGTGCGTCTGGAGACCACCGGCACCGGTGGCTCGCTGCGGGTGGTCGGCCTGCAGATCCTCACCCTGTCCTGAGACACGACGAAGGGCCTGCCGCACCGGCAGGCCCTTCGTCGAGGTGTGGTGGAGCGGTCAGGCCTTCTTCGCCGTGGTCTTCTTGGCGGGAGCCTTCTTGGCGGTGGTCTTCTTCGCCGGCGCCTTCGTGGCCGGGGCCTTCTTGGCGACCGTCTTGGTGGCGGTCTTCTTCGCCGGTGCCTTGGTGGCCGTCTTGGTGGCCGGGGCCTTCTTGGCGACCGTCTTGGTGGCGGTCTTCTTGGCCGGTGCCTTGGTCGCCGTCTTGGTGGCGGGGGCCTTCTTGGCGACCGTCTTGGTGGCGGTCTTCTTCGCCGGCGCCTTGGTGGCCGGGGCCTTCTTGGCGACCGTCTTGGTGGCGGTCTTCTTGGCCGGTGCCTTGGTCGCCGTCTTGGTGGCGGGGGCCTTCTTGGCCGCGACCTTGGTGGCCGGGGCCTTCTTCGCGGCGGCCTTGGTGGCCGGGGCCTTCTTGGCCGTGGTCTTGGTGGCGGGCGCCTTCCTGGCCGCGGCCTTGGTGGCCGGGGCGGCCTTCTTGGCGGTGCTGGTGGCGGCCCGTGCGCCGGTGGTGGCCGCAGCGACGGTCAGCTTGGGGAGCTTCTTCGCGCCGGAGACCACGGCCTTGAGGTCCGCACCCGCACTGAACTTGGGGATGGCGGTCTTCTTGGCCTTGATGCGCTCGCCGGTCCGCGGGTTGCGCACCCAGCGGGCGTCACGGACGCGCTTCTCGAAGGAGCCGAAGCCCGTGATGGCGACCTTCTCGCCCTTCGCGACCTCGCGGGTGATGGTGTCGAGAACCGACTCGAGCGCGTGAGCAGCCTGCTTGCGGTTGCCCTCGAAGCGCGCAGCGAGGGTGTCGATCAACTGACTCTTGTTCACAAGCTTCCCTTCCGTGAACCTGTCCAGGGTCGAGCAGTTGCCCGACTACTGCTTGGCACGCTAGGGAAAAGTCGCCGTCCTCACAATCTCTACACGCGGTTTTCCCTTGCATCTTTGGGAAAACTCTGCAAGAAGGCGCGCCCGAGGGCCGAAAACCTAGAGAGTGACGGGCTTCCAGGACGGCCGGGTCGACTCGTACGTCGCGATGTCGTCGGCGTGCGACAGCGTGATGCCGACGTCGTCGAGGCCCTCGAGCAGCCGCCAGCGGGTGTAGTCGTCGATGTCGAACGGCGCCGTCAGCGCACCGGCCTGGATGCTGCGCTCCTGCAGGTCCACGACGATCTCGGTGCTCGGCTCGGTCTCGATCAGCTTCCACAGCTGCTCGACGACGTCCTGGGTCACCTGGGCCGCGACGAGGCCGGCCTTGCCGGAGTTGCCGCGGAAGATGTCGGCGAAACGGCTGGAGATCACGGCCTTGAAGCCGTAGTCCATCAACGCCCACACGGCGTGCTCGCGCGACGACCCGGTGCCGAAGTCCGGCCCGGCGACGAGCACGCTCGCGCCGTCGTACTCCGGCCGGTTGATGACGAACTGCGGGTCCTTGCGCCAGGCCGCGAACAGCCCGTCCTCGAAGCCGGTGCGGGTGACCCGCTTGAGGTAGACCGCCGGGATGATCTGGTCGGTGTCGACGTTGCTGCGCCGCAGGGGCAGGCCGGTGCCGGCGTGCCGGGTGAACTTCTCCATGACGTCGAGTCCTTCGTGGTCAGGCGAGCGGGGGCAGGTCGGAGGGCGAGGCGAGCGTCCCGGTCACCGCGGTCGCGGCGGCCACCAGGGGCGAGACGAGGTGCGTGCGACCGCCCTTGCCCTGCCGTCCCTCGAAGTTGCGGTTCGACGTGGAGGCACTGCGCTCACCGGGCTCGAGCTGGTCGGGGTTCATGCCCAGGCACATCGAGCACCCGGCCCCGCGCCACTCGCCGCCGGCCTCCTTGAAGACCACGTCGAGGCCCTCCTCCTCGGCCTGCAGCCGGACCCGGAACGACCCGGGCACCACGAGCAGCCGGGTGTCCGCCGCGACGTGCCGGCCCTTGATCACCTCGGCGGCGGCCCGCAGGTCCTCGATGCGGCCGTTGGTGCAGGAGCCGACGAACACCGTGTCGACCTTCACCTCGCGCATCGGGGTGCCGGCCTCCAGGCCCATGTACTCCAAGGCCTTCTCGGCGGCGATCTGGTCGCCCTCGTCCTCGAAGTCCGCCGGGCTCGGCACGGTGGCGCCGAGCTGGACGCCCTGGCCGGGGTTGGTGCCCCAGGTGACGAACGGCGTCATCACCGAGGCGTCGAGCACGATCTCCCGGTCGAACGTCGCGTCGTCGTCGGTGACCAGCGAGCGCCAGTGCTCGACGGCGGCGTCCCAGTCCTCGCCCTTCGGCGCCTCGGGACGGCCGTGCACGTAGTCGAAGGTGGTCTGGTCGGGGGCGATCAGGCCGGCCTTGGCGCCCCACTCGATGGACATGTTGCAGATCGTCATCCGGGCCTCCATCGAGAGCTCCTCGATGGCCGGTCCGCGGTACTCCACGATGTAGCCCTGACCGCCGCCGGTGCCGGTGTGCGCGATCAGCGTGAGCACCAGGTCCTTGGCGGTGACGCCCGCGGGCAGCGAGCCGTTCACGGTGACGGCCATCGTCCTGGGCCGGGCCTGCATCAGCGTCTGGGTGGCGAGCACGTGCTCGACCTCGCTGGTGCCGATGCCGAACGCGATGGAGCCGAAGGCGCCGTGCGTCGAGGTGTGCGAGTCCCCGCACACGATCGTCATGCCCGGCTGGGTGAGCCCCAGCTGCGGGCCGATGATGTGCACGATGCCCTGCTCGACGTCGCCGAGCGAGTGCAGCCGGACCCCGAACTCCTCGGCGTTGTGGCGCAGCGTGTCGACCTGGGTGCGCGACACCGGGTCGGCGATCGGCTTGTCCCAGTCGACCGTGGGCACGTTGTGGTCCTCGGTGGCCAGGGTCAGGTCGGGCCGGCGGACCGGACGGCCGGCCAGCCGCAGGCCGTCGAAGGCCTGCGGGGAGGTGACCTCGTGGATCAGGTGGAGGTCGATGTAGAGAAGGTCGGGCTCCCCCGGCGCGCTCCGGACGACGTGCTCGTCCCAGACTTTCTCGGCAAGGGTCCTGCCCATGACCTCTCCTCGGCTTCGTGTTCGACGACGTGTGGTGGGCCCTGCGGCTCGGTCCCAGACTGGACCTGCGCGGTTGCCCGACTCGACTTGCAATCCATATTGTGAGACGGCATTATCAGAGTATGGACAACTCTAGCGGAGTCGGCGTCCTCGACAAAGCCGCTCTCGTTCTCTCCGCGCTCGAGGCCGGACCGGCCACCCTCGCCGGTCTCGTCGCCGGCACCGGGCTGGCCCGACCGACCGCCCACCGCCTGGCGGTCGCCCTCGAGCACCACCGTCTGGTCGCCCGTGACATGCAGGGCCGGTTCGTGCTCGGCCCCCGGCTGGCCGAGCTCTCCGCGGCCGCCGGCGAGGACCGCCTGCTCGCCGCCGCCGGCCCGGTGCTCGCCCGGCTGCGCGACATCACCGGCGAGTCCGCGCAGATGTGGCGCCGCCAGGGCGACTACCGCGTCTGCGTCGCCGCCGCGGAACGTCCCTCGGGCCTGCGCGACACGATCCCGGTCGGCTCGCAGCTGACCATGCGGGCCGGTTCCGCGGCGCAGATCCTGCTCGCCTGGGAGGACCCGGAGCGGATGCACCGCGGGCTGCAGAACGCCGCCTTCTCCGCCACCGCGCTGGCCGGCATCCGCCGCCGCGGGTGGGCCCAGTCCGTCGGCGAGCGCGAGCAGGGGGTGGCCTCGGTGTCCGCACCGATCCGCTCCCCCTCCGGCAAGATCATCGCCGCGGTGTCGGTCTCCGGTCCGCTCGAGCGGCTCTCCCGCCAGCCCGGCCGGATGCACGCCCCCGCGGTGCTCGCGGCCGCCGAGCGGCTGTCGGAGTCGCTGCGCCGCGCCGCCGAGTAGGACGCCGGCCGCGCTCAGAACAGCGCGTCGGTCTCCAGGTCGAGCAGCGTCTGCTTGCGCTCGACCCCACCGGCGTACCCGGTCAGCGTGCCGTCGGCGCCGACCACGCGGTGGCACGGGATCACGATCGGGATCGGGTTGCGCCCGTTGGCCATCCCGACCGCCCGCGACCCGTGCCCGGTCATCCCGAGCCGGCCGGCGATCTCGCCGTACGTCGCGGTCCGGCCCCACGCGATCGTCGTCGAGCTGGTCCCACACGGTGAGCTGGAACGGCGTGCCCTGCGGACGCACCGGCACGTCGAACACCTTGAGCTCCTTGGCGAAGTAGGCGTCGAGCTGGCGGCGCACCTCCGCGAGCAGGGGGTCCGTGTCGTCGCGGTCCCCCACCGGCTGCCCCAGCGACCGGGCGGCGGCCCGGCCGACCGACGAGCGGGCGGACAGCCCGGTCTCGCGCGGTCCTTCGAACTCGATGGCCGTCACGGCGTCGCGGTGCGCGATCACCCGCAGCGGCCCGACGGGCGACTCGACCGAGGTCCACATGTCAGTTCTCCTTCACGGTGTCGGGGGTGGTGCTGCGGGCCGGCCTGAGGTCGAGGGTCGACCACAGGTGCATCAGCCCGTAGGAGCGCCAGGGGCGCCATCTCTCGGCTGCCCGGGCGGCCAGCGTGGGGTCGTCGCCCCGGGCGGTCAGCGCGCGTCGCACGCCGATGTCGGTGGGCAGGAAGACGTCGGGGTCGCCGAGCGCGCGCATCGCGACGTAGTCGGCGGTCCAGGGCCCGATCCCGGGCAGCGCCAGCAGCCGGGCCCGCACGTCGGCCCGGTCGGCACTGCGGTCCAGGGGCACCTCGCCGTCGGCCAGCGCCCGGCACAGGCCGACCAGGGCCCGTCCCCGTGCCCGCGGCATCGGCAGCTCGTCGGGGTTCGCGCCGGCCAGCGCCTCGGCGGTCGGGAACAGCCGTCCCGGTCCGTCGTACGTCGATCCGCCGGCCGCGTCCGCGCCGTAGCGCGCGACCAGCTTGGCGCCGAGCGAGATCGCCCCGGCCAGGGAGATCTGCTGGCCGATCACGGCCCGGACGGCGATCTCGTCGCCGTCCACGCTGCCCGGCACCCGCAGCCCCGGACGCAGCCGCACGAGCGCCGCCATCCGCGGGTCGTCGGAGAGCCCGTCGCCCACCGCGACCGGGTCGCAGTCCGCGTCGAGCAGCCGCCGGCACCGCTCCACGGCGGCCCCGACGTCGCGCAGGTCGTGCACGGCGAGCTCGCAGCGCACGAAGGCGGTGGCGGCCGCCTCGGTGTCGGTGGTCGTCCGGCGGGAAGACCAGCCGCACGTGGCCGTCGCCGTGCGGCAGCGTCAGCGTGCGGGCGTACCAGTCCGGGCCGCTCGCCTCGACCCCCGGCACCAGGTGGGCCGCGAGGAACCGCAGCACCTCGCTCCCGGCGTACGGCGCCCGCACCGGCAGCCGCAGGTCGATGCGGCCCGGTGTCGTCACGGCCTGACGGGAGCGTCCGCGCAGCTCGGTGGGCGTGCCGGCGTACACCTCGCGCACCGTGTCGTTGAACTGCCGGATGCTCGCGAAGCCGGCCGCGAACGCGACGTCGGCGAACGGCATCGCCGTGGTCTCGATCAGGATCCGGGCGTTCTGCGCACGCCGGGCCCGGGCCAGGGCCAGCGGACCGGCGCCGAGCTCGGTGGTGAGCAGCCGCTGGAGGTGCCGCGGGGTGTAGCCCACCCGGGCGGCGAGGCCGTCCACGCCGTCGCGCTCGACCACACCGTCGGCGATCAGCCGCATCGCCCGGCCGGCCGCGTCGGCCGCGACGTCCCAGTCCGGGGAGCCGGGCGTCGCGTCGGGCAGGCAGCGCTTGCAGGCCCGGAAGCCGGCGGCCTGCGCGGCGGCGGCGGTCCGGTGGAAGGTGACGTTGCGGCGGGCCGGCGTGATCGCCGGGCAGGACGGCCGGCAGTAGATGCCGGTCGAGGTGACCCCGGTGTAGAAGACCCCGTCGAAGCGCCGGTCCCGGCTCTTCACCGCCCGGTAGCAGGCCTCGGTGTCCTCGATGTCCATGCCGACGATCCTGCCCCACCGGGGGCGCTCGTGCTAGCGGGATTCGGACACGACCGTGCGGCCCTCCGGAACGCGGAAGAGGGCCGGTCCCCTGGTGGGGACCGACCCTCGACTCGTGCGTACCCCCGACCGGATTCGAACCGGCGCTACCGCCTTGAGAGGGCGGCGTGCTAGGCCACTACACAACGGGGGCGAGGCGACCGCGACTCTAGCCAAGGCCGGAGATCGCAGTCCAATCGGGTGCTGCTGGGTGCTGCTGGTGGTGCTAGCTGGGGTACTAGGACTCGAACCTAGACTAACTGGACCAGAACCAGTCGGGCTGCCAATTACCCCATACCCCATGGGATGTGCGCTCCTTGCGAAGCCCGGATGAGAATACACGTCGGCGACTCCCCCACCAAAACGGGCGAAGGCTGACCCGACGGGGCGTGAGAACCCTCACGTCACGCGGTCGCGAGGTCCGCCGACGGGGCCGTCCCGGGCTCCCTCGACGGGGGTGCCGTGTGGGTCTGGAGACCCATCCGGCGGGCCGTGGCGTAGACCAGACCGGCGTACACCGCGGACTGCGTGACGGTGAGCACGATGTTCCACCAGCTCGCCGAGGAGACGTTCAGCGTCTTGCTGATGTCACCGAAGGCGAGGGCCAGGCCGAGCGCGAAGAAGTTGTTCACGATGTGCAGCGCGATGCCCGCCTCGAGCCCGCCGGTGACGGTGACCAGCCAGGCCGCGATCAGCCCGAACGCGAAGCGGTCGAAGAACAGCGGGAAGTTCTGGGCACCGTGCGCGAGCGCGAACATCGTGGCCGTCGCCACGATCGCGATCCAGCGGCTCCCGAACAGCGAGCCGACCGCCTGCAGCAGGTAGCCGCGGAAGAGGTACTCCTCACCGATCGCCTGCAGCGGGGTGGTGAGCAGGATGACGACGCCGCTGAGCACCGTGGTCCGGGTGAGCGCCGTCAGGGACCCGCTGATCTCCCCCGCGCTCGACGGGAGCAACGCGCCGACGAGGACCTGCGCGACGACGGCGACCACCGCGAAGCCCGAGGCAGAACGCGAAGAACCTCCACCGCATCCGCGGCACGACGGAGGCCAGCCAGCGCGGACGCATGCCGTGCACCACCCGCATGATGAACCAGGTCACCAGGGTGAGCGAGGCGATGCCGAGGTTGAGCCCGAGCAGCTCGGCCGGTCCGACCTTCTCCAGCGTCGAGGAGGCCAGCACGTTGTCGACGTAGCTGCCGGGCTGGAACGCGTCCGCCACCGCGATCACCGCGAAGAACACCAGCGCCGCCCCCACGACGAAGGCGAACCCCGCCAGCAGCATGCCCGACGACCGGCTTCCACGGCGCGTAGGTCCAGGTCCGCAGCATCGCGTGGTACGGCGTGGGCTCGGCGTGCGGGAACGACGGGTACCGCACCGGCCGCTCCGGTTGCTGCACCGTCATCTGCTCACCCGTTCCTCCCGGACGCCGAGAACTGCTAGGACTGCTGCGCGTCCGCCAACCGGGCCAACGAACGGTCCCGCCCGAGAAGTTCCAGCGACTCGAACAGCGGAGGTGATACCCGCCGGCCGGTGATCGCAACCCGCACCGGCCCGAACGCGTTCTTCGGCTTCAGACCGAGGCCCTCGACGAGCGCCGCCCGCAGGGCCTCCTCGATCGAGGCGGTGTCCCAGGTGTCGAGGCCGGCCAGCGCGTCGTGGGCGGCCTTGACCACCCCGCGGCCGGTCTCGTCGAGCAGCTTCTCCGCGTCGGCCGGGTCGCGCGTGAAGGACGCCTCGTCGACGAACAGGAAGCCCGAGCATCGCGACGCCCTCGGTGAGGTTGTTCATCCGCTCGTGCACCAGCGGCATCGCGCGACCGAGCAGGTCGGCCTGCTCCGGCGTCACCGGGTCGGCCAGCACGCCGCCCGCGCTGGAGGTACGGCGTCAGGCGGGCCGTCATGTCCTCGAGCGACAGCAGCCGCATGTGCGCGGCGTTGATGGCGTCGAGCTTCTTGAGGTCGAAGCGGGCCGGGTTGGGGTTGACCCGGCGGATGTCGAAGGCCTCGGCCATCTCGGTCATCGTGAACACGTCCCGGTCGGCGGCGATCCCCCAGCCGAGCAGCGCCAGGTAGTTGAGCACGCCCTCGGGGAGGTAGCCGCCCTCGACGTAGTCGAGCAGGCCCGAGCCCCGGTCGCGCTTGGAGAGCCGCTTGTTGCCCTCGCCCATCACGATCGGCAGGTGCCCGAAGCGCGGGGCGCCGGTGCCGATGCCGATCGCCTCGAGCGCCTCGTAGAGCGCGAGCTGGCGCGGGGTGCTGGACAGCAGGTCCTCGCCGCGCAGCACGTGGGTGATGCCCATCAGCGCGTCGTCGGCCGGGTTGACCAGCGTGTAGAGCGGGTCGCCGTTGGCGCGCACCAGCGCGAAGTCCGGCACGTTCTCGGGCTGGAACGTGACCTCGCCGCGGACCAGGTCGTCGAAGGTGATCGGGCCGGACGGCATCCGCAGCCGGAGCACCGACGAGCGGCCGTCGGCCTCGAAGGCGGCGCGCTGCTCGGCGGTGAGGTCGCGGCAGAAGCCGTCGTACCCCTGCACCTTGGAGCCGGACGCCTTGCGGCGGGCCTCCACCTCCTCGTTGGTGCAGAAGCAGTCGTAGGCCGACCCGGCCTCGTGCAGGCGGGTGGCGATGTCGCGGTAGAGGTCGAAGCGCTCGGACTGCTTGTAGGGGCCGACCGGGCCGCCGACCTCCGGTCCCTCGTCCCAGTCGATGCCCAGCCAGCGCAGCGAGTCCAGCACGGAGGCGTAGCCCTCCTCGGTGTTGCGGGCGAGGTCGGTGTCCTCGATCCGCAGCACGAGGGTGCCGCCGAAGTGCCGGGCGAACGCCCAGTTGAACAGGGCCGAGCGGGCGTTCCCGACGTGCAGGAAGCCGGTCGGCGACGGGGGGAAGCGCACGCGCACCGCTTCGGGGGCGAGGTCGCCCAGCACGGCGATCAGTCACGAGAAACCACCTTGTTGGTCAGGGAGCCGATGCCGGCGACGGTGACCTCGACCTCGTCGCCGACGTTCATGGGTCCGACACCCTCGGGGGTGCCGGTGAGGATCACGTCGCCGGGGAGCAGCGTCATCACCGAGGAGACGTAGGACACCAGCGCGGCGACGTCGAAGACCATGTCCTGGGTGGACCCGTCCTGGACGAGGTCGCCGTTGAGGTGCGTGGTGACCCGGAGGTCGGAGGTGTCGAGCTCGGTCTCGATCCACGGGCCGAGCGGGCAGAACGAGTCGAAGCCCTTGGCCCGGGTGAACTGCACGTCCCCGCGCTGCAGGTCGCGCGCGGTCACGTCGTTGGCGACGGTGTAGCCGAAGATCACCTCGCGCACCCGCTCGGGGGCGACGTCGCGGCAGATCCGGCCGATCACGACCGCGAGCTCGCCCTCGTAGTGCACCTCCGAGGACTGGCGGGGGTAGAACACCGGGTCGCCGGGGCCGACCACCGAGGTGTTCGGCTTGAGGAACATCAGCGGCTCGGCGGGGACGTCACCGCCCATCTCGGCGGCGTGCGCGGCGTAGTTCTTGCCGATCCCGACCACCTTGCTGCGCGGGATCACCGGCGCGAGCAGCCGCACCGCGGCCAGGTCGAGCTCGGTGTCGGTCAGCTGGACGCCGACGTACAACGGGTCGCCGGCGAGGGCGACGATCTTCGCGTCGTCGGAGGGGATGCCGAAGCTCGTCGACGTCCCCCGTGACCACGCCGTACTGGGGCTCGTCACCGGTGGTGAACCTTGCGATACGCACCCGCTGAGCCTACCGGCGCGGGCGCGGTGCGCCGGTGCCTACCCTGGTCCCTGTGCACACCCTGCCCTCCGCCTGCGACGTGGTGCTCGACGCGCCCGACCTGGTCGGCCCGTCGCGCCGCGCACGAGACCCGGGTCGACGCGTGGGTCCAGCCGCACCTCGCGCGCCGCGCGGCCGGGGTCGCGCACCCGGTCGAGGACTTCCTGTTCGGCTACTACGCGCAGCGTCCCGCGGCGCTGCGGCGCTGGCACCCGGGCTTCGGGACCGGGCTGGCCGACGGGGCGTCGTACGCGGGGCTGAAGGGGTACGGCGTCGAGGCGGGCGTCGCGGCGGTCACCCGCGAGCACCTGGCCTCGCAGCGGGTGCTGCTGACCACGCTGCACCGGCTGCTGCGCGCCACGGCCGCCCGGCCCGCCCAGCTCGGCTGCTTCGGGATGCACGAGTGGGCGATGGTCTACCGGCTCCCCCAGGACGACGTGCGGCACGCGTCCTGGCCGTTGCGGCTCGGCGGCGGCGGGACCGACGAGGTGGTCGAGTCGCACCGGATCTCCTGCACGCACTTCGACGCCTTCCGGTTCTTCACCGACGACGCCCGGCCGCGCAACACCCTGCAGCCGGCGAGCGACGACCGGCCGGAGTTCGAGCAGCCGGGCTGCCTGCACGCCGGGATGGACCTGTACAAGCACGCCTACCGGCTCTCGCCGCTGGTCTGCTCGGACCTGGTCGCCGACTGCTTCGAGCTCGCCCGCGACATCCGGGTGCTCGACATGCGCGCCTCGCCGTACGACCTGACCGGACCTGGGCTACTCCCCGGTGCGCGTCGAGACGGCGCGGGCAAGGCGGAGTACGCCGCCGCGCAGCGCGCCTTCGCCGAGCGCGGGGCTCCCCTGCGGCAGCGGCTCGTGGCGGAGTGCGAGCGCCTGCTGGCGGCCTGACCCGGTCAGTCGTCGGAGTGCTCGGTCTCGTTCTCGGTGGAGAACCGCGGCGTCCCCGCGACGCACCCCGCCCGGACCTTGACCTTCCGCTCGTCGCCCCTGAACTCCACCTCCACCTCGCCGGGCCCGCGGGACCCGACCTCGACGCGGTAGCCGTCGCTGGGGCTGGCCGACTGGAGCGAGGCGCTGCTGCCCGCGCACCTCACCGCGACCGACCCCGTCGGGCCTTCCCAGGTGCGCTGCTGCGTCGCCGGCGGTCGGGTCTGCCGGGTCGGGGAGGACTGTGGCGATGCGGGGCCCCGGGTCGCCGACGGTGTCGGGGCGGGGGCCGGTACGGTCCGGGTCGGGTCGCTCGACGGGGCCGGTGACGGGGTCCTGACCGACGGCGCGCGTGTCGCGGACCGGGACGGGCTCGCGCTGGGCGCGGTGGGTGGGGTCGGCGCGGTCGACGGGTCCGGCACCGCGGCCTGCGGGGGCACGTCGGAGGCGGACAGCACCTGCTGGCCGGCCGCGTCGATCACGGCCCAGGTGACGGCGGACGCCGAGATCACCACGACGACCCAGGCGAGCACCCCGAGGACGAGCGACCGTCTGGTCATCTGCGCACTCTCCCACCGGTTCGTTCCGCGGGCCAGCCCGGCAGGCGTACCGTGCCGCCATGACGAGCATCCTGGTCGTCGAGGACGACCCGGGGATCCGGATGGCCTTGTCGCGCGGCCTGCGCGACCGCGGGTACGTCGTGACCACCGCCGAGTCCGGGCTCGCCGCGCTCGAGGTCGCGGCCAAGGCGGAGCCGGACGTGGTGCTCCTCGACCTCGGGCTCCCCGACCTCGACGGCCTGCAGGTGCTGGCGATGCTGCGCGGCCTCGGCGACACCCCGGTCATCGTGATCACCGCGCAGGACGACGACGCGATCGTCGTACGGGCGCTCGACGCCGGCGCGGACGACTACGTGGTCAAGCCGTTCGGCCTCGACCAGCTCGCGGCCCGGATGCGGGCGGTGCTGCGACGCGGGACCGCGGCCACCCCGGACGCGACCCTCGTCGTGGGCGAGCTCGAGCTGGACCCGCGGGCCCGCAGCGTCCGGCTCGCCGGAGAGCCGGTCGACCTGTCGCGCAAGGAGTTCGACCTGCTGCTCGCACTGGCCTCGCACGCCGGCCAGGTGATGTCCAAGCGGCAGCTGCTCTCCGAGGTGTGGCAGCAGGCGTTCGGCGGCGGCGAGCGCACCGTCGACGTGCACCTGTCCTGGCTGCGCCGCAAGCTCGGCGAGTCCGCGGCCGAGCCGCGCTACCTGCACACGGTCCGCGGGGTCGGCGTGCGCCTGGTGGACCCGCACGCCGACGGCGCGTCCTGATGCGACGCCGGGTGGCGTGGCTGGTCGCGGCGACGACATCAGCGGTCGTCCTGGCGTTCGTGATCCCGCTGTGCCTGCTGGTGCGCACGATGGCCGAGGACCGTGGGATGGCCGCCGCCAACCAGGAGGCGCGCAACGTGGCGATCCTGGTGTCCAGCCTCCAGGACGACCCGCGCCTCGGTGAGCTGGTCACGGCGGTCGACGAACGGGGCCCGGCACGGACCAGCGTGCTGACCGCGGACGGGACGGTCCTGGGCGCGGACGCTCCCGGCCTGGCCCGGGACCCGTCGGTGCGCCGTGCGCAGGACGGCAACGCCTTCACGCGCACCGACGCGTCCGGCGCCGAGATCCTGGTCCCGGTGGTGCACGGCGCCGGCACCGACGTCGTGCGCACGACGGTCTCCGCCGAGGTCCTGCACCACGGCGTGGTCCGGGCCTGGATCGGGATCGCGCTGCTCGGCGCGCTGCTGCTGCTGGTCGCGATCGTGATCGCGGACCGGCTGGGCCGCCGGGTGAGCACCCCGGTGACGGCGCTGGCGGACGTGGCGCACCGGCTGCGCGGCGGGCGAGCTGACCGCCCGCGCCGTGCCGGACGGGCCGCCGGAGACCCGGGAGCTCGGGGTCGCGCTGAACCGGCTGGCCGAGCGGATCACCGAGCTCCTCGCCGCGGAACGCGCGGCAGTGGCCGACCTGTCCCACCGGCTCCGCACCCCGGTGACCGCCCTGCGGCTCGACGCCGAGGCAGTGCAGCAGGGCGAGATCGCCGATCGGCTGCAGGCGCACATCGGTCATCTGCAGCGCACCATCGACGCGATCGTCAAGGAGGCCCGGCAGCCGCTGCGGCACGACATGGCGACGTCCTGCGACCCCGGCGAGGTGGTCCGGGACCGGGTGGCGTTCTGGTCGGCGCTGGCCGACGACCAGGACCGTGCGGTCACCGTGCACCTCTCCCCCGCCGTCCCCCGGGTGGCGGTCGACCCCGGGGACCTGCGCGACCTGCTCGACATCGTGGTGGACAACGTCTTCGCGCACACCCCCGAGGGCTCCGCCTTCGCGATCACCCTCGAGCCGGTCGACGACGCGGTGCGGCTGGTCGTCGAGGACCGGGGGCCGGGCATCCCCGACCGCGCGCACCGCCCCGCCGACCGGGAGGGGTTCACCGGCCTCGGGCTGCAGATCGTGCGCCGCACCGTGGACGGGTTCGGCGGCCGGACCAGCATCCGGCCCGGGACGCACGGGGCACCGTGGTGGAGATCCGGATGCCCCTCGTCCCCTCGCCCGGGTAGCCCGCGCACGGCTCAGTCGTCCCCGCGGGCGTCCCGGTCGTCCCGGTCGCCGCCGTGGTCGTCGCCGTGGTCGTCCTCGTGACGCGGCTCGGCCGTCGGAGCCGGGCTGCTGACGCCCTGGTCCCGGGCGGCCGACGAAGGCTGCGCCGCGACGGGTGCCGCGGCGGGCACGGGAGCGGCGGCCGGGGGGCCGGCCGGCCGAGCGGGCGCCGGGTCGTGGACGACCCGGGTGCGGGTCAGCGTCGTCAGACAGGCACCGTGCACGAGCCGGGCGGGGGGTCGGCAGCCGGCCAGCCGGACCCGGATCCGGGTCGGGGGGGCCGGGAGCGGTCGCCCGACCGCCGGGAGGGCGGTCGTCGAGGAGGGCCGGTCCGCGTCGAGGGCGGCCATGTGGTGGTAGCCGGTGACCGCGGTGGCGACGCCGGCCACCGCGCCGACCAGGCCGACGATCGTGCTGGACACTCGCATGAGGACTCCCGTTCGGTGGTGCGTGGTCGCGTGGACGCCGGCCGGTGGTTCGCGGTGCGTCCCCGGCAGTCTCGGGCGCGCCGCCCTATGGCCGCGTCGTGGGAACGTCAAGCCTTTCCTAAGGACGCGGGATTCCTGACGTGCTCTTAACACGGGCATGAGGCCGCCTTTTCGGACGCTCGTCCACACTCGGCGCACCACACCCCCTCGTGGAGGACGCCGATGCGCTACACAGCCCGTTCCCGGGACCGCTCGAAGAACCTGCTGGCGCTGCTCACCGGCGCCGCGACGTTCGGCACCGTGGCCGCGACCGGCGCGGTGACCGGTGTCGTGGCGCACCGCTCCGCGCTGGACGCCCAGGCCCGCGAGGAGGCCGACGCCTTCCGGACCGCCTCGGCCCGGGCCGCCGCCGGCCGCGCCGCCCAGAGGATCCCGTGGAGCCGGGTCGTCACCGTCGTGAAGGACCGGCCCCGGCGCACCGTCGTGCACACCGTGGTGGTGCACCGGGCCAGCGCCCCGGGCGTGGCCGCAGCCGGCGCGGGTGCCCCGCTGAGCACCCCGTCGTACTCCTCCCCGGTGTCCTCGTCCGGCCCGTCGGGGAGCGGCTCGGTGACCCGGGTCCCGTCCCCGCCGCGGGTCGTGCCCGCCCCGGCCCCGCAACCGGCGCCCGCCCCGGCACCGGCGCCCGCCCCGAGCAGCGGCTCCTGAGTCCCGTGCCCCGCCCCGCACCCGCCGCCGTGCCCACCCCCGTGACCACCGCACCGGCCGCCCCGGCCGCGCGCTGGGCGGCGCTCGGCACCTACGTGCACCTCGCCACCGGGGACGGGCGGCGCCTCGACGAAGCCCGTCGCGTGGCCGAGGACGTGCTCGCCGCGGTGGACCGCACCTGCAGCCGCTTCCGCCCCTCGGACCTCACCCGGGCCAACGCCCGTCCGGGGCGGTGGACCGACGTCGACCCGCTGCTGGTCAGCGCGGTCCGGGTCGCGGTCGAAGCAGCTGCCACGACCGGCGGCCTCGTCGACCCCTGCCTGGGCCGCACCCTGGTCCGGATCGGGTACGACGCCGACCTGCGGGTCGTGCAGCAGCGCCGTCCCACGTTCGCCGGCCGGACGCCCGAGCCCACCACCGGCCGGTGGCGCGAGATCCGCACCGACCCGGACGGGGCGCTCCGCGTCCCCGCGGGGTGCGCCCTCGACCTCGGCGCCACCGCGAAGGCGTGGGCCGCCGACCTGGTCGCGGCCGCCGTCGTCGAGGCCCTCGGCGGGCACGTCCTGGTCAGCCTCGGCGGCGACGTCCGGATCGACGGGCCGGGCGACGGGACGGCGCCGGCCTGGACGGTGCGGGTCACCGAGCGCCCGGACGACGACCCCGGCGCCGCCGAGGTGGTGGCGATCGGGGGCGGCGGGCTGGCCACCTCCAGCACGCTGGCCCGGCGCTGGCGCACCCGCGACGGCGGCGAGTGGCACCACCTCGTCGACCCGCGCACCGGTCGGCCGACCGACGAGCACTGGCGCACCGTGAGCGCCACCGGACCCACCTGCGTCGCGGCCAACGTCGCGACCACCGCCGCCCTGGTGCTGGGTGCGGCTGCGGTCCCCTGGCTCGACGACCACGGCGTCAGCGCCCGGCTGGTCGGCCGGGACGGCTCGGTGACCCGCACCGGCTCCTGGCCGACGCCCGCCACCACCCCCTCGACCGACGCAGGGAGAACCTGATGCTGCACGGACCGTTCCTCTGGTACGCCAACCGCGGGACCGGCGTCGTCCTGCTGGTGCTGCTCACGCTGACCACGGTGCTCGGCGTCCTGGCCACCCGCGGCGACGCCGGGTCCCGGGTGCCGCGGTTCCTGACCCAGTCCGTCCACCGCAACCTGGCTGTCGTGTCGACCCTGCTGCTGGTCCTGCACGTCGCGACGGCCGTGGTCGACGAGTACGTCGACATCCGGTGGTGGCAGGCCTTCGTGCCGGTGGGTGCGACGTACCAGCCCCTGTGGCTCGGGCTCGGCACGGTGGCCCTGGACCTGGTCGCCGTGGTCGTGCTCTCCAGCCTGCTGCGGGCACGCCTGTCGCACCGCACCTGGCGGGTCCTGCACCTGTCGGCCTACGCCTGCTGGGCGGTCTCGGTGCTGCACGGCCTCGGCATCGGCACCGACGCCGACCAGGCCTGGGCGCGGGTCACGGGACTGGCCTGCGTCGCGGCCGTGGCCCTCGCCGTCCTGGTCCGGCTGGCCGGGCTCCGCCGCCGCTCGGTCCGCCGCCGTCGTACGGCGACCGCGAACGGCCTGCTCGTCACCGGCGGCCACCGATGAGCCCGGTGCGGCGGGTCCGGCCCTCCGGGGGTCCGGGCGGCCCGCTCGTGGACGTCCGGCCCGGACCGTTCCTGCTGCGCGACCCGGGGGCCGACCCGTCGCTCGCGCCGCACCGGCACCGCTGCGGGCCGGTGCCCCGACCGTCGCTGCGCGAGCTCGTCGAGGACCTGGCGGGCGCCGACGTCCGGGGCCGCGGCGGCGCCGGCTTCCCGTTCGCGACGAAGCTGCGCACCACCGCCGAGTCGGGCCGTCGCCGCGAGGTCGTGGTCAACGTCAGCGAGGGCGAGCCGGCGAGCTTCAAGGACGCGGCGCTGGCCCTGACCCGTCCGCACCTGGTGCTCGACGGTGCCGCCGTCTCCGCCCGGGCCCTGGGCACCCGCAGCGTCCACGTGGTGCTGCCCGGCGACCGGCCCGGCGTGGCCGCCGCGCTGCGCCGGGCGGTCGCCGAGCGTGAGGCGAGCGACGAACGGCTCCGGTGGCGGCTGCACACCACCGACCCCGGGTTCGTCGCCGGGCAGGGCCGCGCGGTGATCGAGCTGCTGTCCGGGCGTCCGAACCTGCCCGTGACGGCGTGGGCGCCCGAGGCCCGGGCGGGCTACAGGGGCCGGCCGACGCTGCTGTCCAACGCCGAGACGTTCGCGCACGTCGCGCTGCTGCTGGGCGCCGGCGCCGCGTCGTACCGCTCGTCGGGGACCGCCGACGAGCCCGGCACCCGGCTGCTCACGATCGGCGGCGAGGGCGGCCGCCCGGTCGTGGTGGAGGCCACGCACGGCACGGCCTGGCGCGACCTGCTCGACGAGCAGGTCCTCGCCCGGCCGGTGCTGGTCGGCGGCTACCACGGCACCTGGGCGGCCCCGGGCGCGCTGCGGGACCTCGCGCTGTCCCGGACCGGGATGGCGGCCGCCGGTCTCACCCTGGGCGCCGGCGTCGTGCTGCCCCTGGCCGCGGGCGACTGCCCGGTGCACCGGACGGCGGCCGTCACGGCCTACCTCGCCGGGCAGTCCGCCGGCCGGTGCGGACCGTGCCGCAACGGGCTGCCGGCCCTCACCGAGGGGGTGCGGGCGCTGGACGACGGCGTGGACGTCTCCGCGCGGGTCGGCGACCTCGTCCGGCTGGTCACCGGACGCGGCGCCTGCGCCCACCCCGACGGCACGGCCCGGATGGTGCGCTCGATGCTGGCGCTGTTCGGCGACGAGCTCGAGGCGCACGCGGCCGGCGACTGCACCTACCGGCGCGCCGAGGCGCTGCCCGGCCTGAGGAACGGTCGATGACCAAGCGGCTGCGCGTGGACTGGCCCGCCTGCCAGGGACGGGGGCTGTGCTTCGAGGTGCTGCCCGAGCTGATCTCGCTCGACGAGTGGGGCTACCCGGTCGTCGAGGGCGAGGTGCCGCGCGAGCTGCTCGGGCTGGCCCGGGAGGCGGCCCGCACCTGCCCGACCCTGGCGCTGCGGGTCGTCGACGCTCCCTGAGGACACGTCACCCTCCTCCCTCGCACGGGCGCAAGCTCACTCGCCCTCGTCGACGTAGAGGCAGAACGGGTGGCCGGCCGGGTCGAGCAGGACGCGCACGTCCGCCTGCGGCTGGTACGACGCGACCTCCGCACCGCACTCGACGGCGAACGCGACCGAGTCCACGAGCTCGTCGACCTGGACGTCGAGGTGCGCCATCATCTGCGGCTCGCCCGCGGCGGCGGGCCACACGGGTCGGACGTAGAGCGGCTCGGTCTGGCAGGCGATGTTGTAGCCGCCGTCCTCCGACGGCGCGACGGCCGCACCGTCGCCGTCGTCGACCTCCGGGAAGATCCGCCAGCCCAGCAGCCGGGCGTAGAACTCCGCGAGGGCCCGGCCGTCGGGCGCGTCGAGCACCACGCCCCACCAGGTGTTCCTCGTCCGCAGCGGCACGGCGTCTCCTCAGGCCGGCTGGTTGAGGAACCAGCGGTGGCCGAAAGGGTCGCGCAGCACGGCGACGCGACCGACGGGCGGGTTGTCGGCGGGGCCGCGGTCGAGCACCGCTCCCCCGTCGGTCATCCGCCGCGCCAGCGTGTCGACGTCCGCGACGGTCAGGTGCAGCGTCACGGCGGCGCCGCGACCCTCGACGGGCGCCTCGACGTGGATCTCGGGGTGCTCGTCGGACATCATCCAGACCGCTCCGTCGACGGAGAGCTCGACGTGACCGATCCGGCCGTCGGGCATGACGATCGGGTCGAACGTGACCTCGGCGCCGAGCCGGGCGACGTACCAGTCGATCGCGCCGCGGGCGTCGCGCACGCAGAGGTAGGGCGTCAGCTCGCTCATCCTCCCGACCCTAGGCGCGACCAGCGACGGCCGCCAGCACGTCGTCGCGACCGAGCATCGCGACGCACCAGCGGAAGTGACCGTCCTCGCCGGTGGGGCTGAAGCAGGTCGCGGTGACCACGGCGTACGCCGCACGGTGCACGCCCGCGCGCTCCGGGTCCACGTCGAGCCGGGCGTCGAGCCGGGCCTCGGTCGCGCGGGCAGCGGGGCCGTACATGTCGAAGATGCTCGCGGTCACCGCCGCGTCGAACGCCGGGTCGCCGGCGGTCGTGAGGAACCCGAAGTCGATCACGGCCGAGGGACGGCCCGCCTCGTCCACCAGCACGTTGGCGGGGATCAGGTCGCCGTGCACGAGAGCCGGCGGTGCGGGCGGGAGGCCGCGCAGCGCGGCGGTGATCGCCTCGACGGAGAGGCCCGGGACCGCGGCGGCGAGCACGTCGTCCGCCCGGTGCTCGACCAACCGGGCCAGGCCCTCCTCGAACCCGGCGGACACGTCGAGCGCGGCCTCCCGCGGCAGCGCGGGCAGCCTGGTCATGGCGGGCGTCGGCGCGACCGACGCCAGGGACCCGAGCACGTCCGCGACCGCGTCGGCACCGGCGTCGTCCAGCGGGCCGGCCAGGGGCGTGCCGTGCAGCAGCGGCTCGATGCTCGCCCACCGGTCGCCGACCCGGACGACGTCGAGCATCCGGGTGGTGCGCAGCGGCAGGGCCGAGGCGACGTCGGCGTAGAACCGCTGCCGCACGGCGAGCTCGTCGGGTCCCGCGGCGTGCCAGACCTTGGCCACCAGGTCGCCCTCGAGCCGGACGACGGTGCCCTCCATGCCCGACCCGATCTCCCCCAGCGGGGTGAGGCCGAGCGGCGCGAGGTCGGCGGCCCAGTCCCGGCTCACCAGCACGGGGGCCTGCGGTCGGCCCAGGGCGCGGCGGCCTCGAGCTGCGCGGAGAGCCCGAGCAGCACGTGCTCCTCGGCGGGGCGGCCGGCCAGCATCACACCGACCGGCAGCCCGGTGTCGCTCACGTGCAGCGGCAGCGAGACGGCGGGCATGCCGGTGAGGTTCCACGCCGACGTCCAGGGCGTGAAGGCCTTCTGGTTCTCGAAGTCGCGCGCCGGGTCCGCGTCGTCGCGGATCTCCCCGATCCGCAACGGCGGCTGCGCGAGCGTCGGGGTCAGCACGGCGTCGTACGGCGCGAGGGTCCGGACCGCCCGCGACGCGATCCGCCGCGCCTCCCCCACGGCGAGGCCGAACTCCGGGCCGGACACCGCCCGGCCGCGCTCCTGGAGCCACGCCGTCAACGGGCGGAGCAGGTGCTCGGTCCCGGGCGGGGCGACCGAGAGCGCCGTGAGGACGGCCCAGCAGGTCTCGAACGTCGCGACCGCCTCCGGCGGCACCGGTACGTCGATCTCCTCCACGTCGTGCCCGAGCGAGACGAGCAGCCGGGTCGCGGACTCGTAGGCGTCGACGACCGCCGGGTGCAGCGGGGCGTCGGCGATCACCGGGGTGAGGAACCGGGCGATCCGCAGCCGGCCGGGCTCGACGTCGCACGCGGCGAGGAACGACGTCGGCGGCGGCGGGGCCCAGTACGGGTCGCCGACCGCGGGACCGGCGAGCACGTCGAGCAGCGCGGCGGCGTCCCGCACGGTGCGGGCCAGCGGTCCGGCGGTGCCCAGGCCGACGGGGTCGCCGTACATCGGGCTGCCGCTGACCCGGCCCCGCGACGGCTTGAGGCCGAACAGCCCGCAGCAGCTCGCCGGGATCCGGATCGACCCGCCGCCGTCGGAGCCCTGGGCGACCGGGACCAGGCCGGCGGCGACGGCGGCCGCGGCGCCACCGCTCGAGCCGCCGGCCATCCGGTCGAGGTCCCACGGGGTCCGGGACGGCGGGGCGTTGTCGGGCTCGGTGTAGCAGGGCGAGCCGAACTCCGGGGTGCTGGTCTTGCCGAGGCTGACCAGGCCGGCGCGCTCGAGGCGGAGCACCACCTCGTCGGAGACGTCGGGGACGTAGCCCTTCATCGTGGCGGAGCCGAGCTCCGTCACCACGCCGGCGGTGGTGTTCAGGTCCTTGACCGCGGTCGGGACGCCGACGAGCGGCCCGTCACCGCGCGGGGTCCAGGCCCGCGCGGAGTCCGCCGTCACGGTCACGAACGCGCCGACGGTGTCGGAGAGCCGCTCGATCCGGGCGAGGTAGTGCTCGACCAGCTCGGCCGAGGACACCTCCCCCGCCCGGATCGCGGAACCCTGCTCGAGGGCGGTCAGGTCGTGCAGCTCGGCCATGGGCCCGAACCTACCGCCGGGACCGAGAGGTGCGGGAAGCCGCGACCCCTGCAGCATGCAAGCGATTCGCCGGCTGTTCGTCTCGCGGACCTCTCACGGCCGGACGGCCTTCCTAGCCTCGTCTCCGTCCACCGGAAGGAACTCACATGCCACGGACCCCGGCCGCTCGGGCGCACGGGATCAGCAAGTACTACGGCGACATCGTTGCTCTGGACGGTGTCGACCTCGAGGTGGAACCGGGGCAGGTCCACGGCCTCGTCGGCCCCAACGGCGCCGGCAAGACCACGCTCCTCGGCCTCCTGCTCGGCGTCGCGACCGCGGATGCGGGCTCCCTGGAGATCCTCGGCCGCCCCGTGGGACGGTCCCTCGCCGTCGCCGACGGCGTGGCCGGCTTCGTCGACGGCCCCGGCCTCTACCCGTCGCTGACCGCCCGGCAGAACCTGACCGCGCTCGCCGCCCTGCGCGGCATCCGGTCCGGACGCCCCCAGCGCGTCGCCGACGCCCTCGAGCAGGCCGGGCTGGTCGAGGTCGCCGACGTCCGGGTGCGCGGCTACTCGCTGGGGATGCGTCAGCGGCTGGGCCTGGCCGCGGCGCTGCTGACCCGACCGCGGCTGCTCGTCCTCGACGAGCCCGCCAACGGCCTCGACCCCGCAGGCAAGCGCCACGTCCATCGCGTCATCGACGCGCTGACGGACGACGGCGTCGCGGTGGTCCTCTCCAGCCACCACATGGACGACTGGCCTCCCTGTGCGCCGACGTGACGATCCTCGTCACCGGGCGCGTCGTGTTCTCGGGCCCGGTCGAGAAGCTCGCTGCGGAGAGCCCTGCGCTGGAGTACCGCCTCCGGACCACCGACACCGAGCGGGCCCGGGCATCGCCGCCGGGACGCCCGGTGTCCGCGCTGCACGGCGCCGGGAGCAGTCGGCCCCACGCCGACGTGCTCGTCCTGAGCGGTCCGGTGTCCTCGCTCGACGCGCTGGTGGCCCGACTCGTCGTCGCCGGCGTCGCCGTGCGCGAGCTGGCTCCGGTCGTCACGCCGCTCGAGGCCGCGTTCCTCGCGCTCACCGATGCCAGCGACGAAGCCGACGTGATCGCCCGTGCGGCATGCACCGCCCGGCCCGGCACGCGCCGCTGCTGCCCGTGCTACGGGTTCGAGCTGACCAAGCTGCTCACCCAGTGGCGGATCCGGCATCGTGCTGCTGGCCTGCCTGGTGGCACCCGGCTGCTTCGTCGCGGTCGTCAGCTCGCAGTCGTCCCTCCCGTCGGACACGGTCTTCGGTCGCTGGATGCACGCCACCGGCTGGGCCGGGTCCCTGGTCGTGCTCGCCTTCGCGTGCAGCTGGGGGCTGCCGCTGCTGACCTCGCTGGTCGCCGGTGACGTCTTCGCCGCCGGAGGACCGGCTCGGCACCTGGCGGCACCTCCTCGTCGCGGTCAGGTCGCCCCGCAGGATCTTCCTGGCCAAGGCGCTCGCGAGCCTCACGGTCATCGTGCTCATGGTCACCGCGCTGTGCGCCTCGGGCATCGCCGGCGGACTCGCCGCCTCGGGAGCCACCCGCTCGTCGGCCTCGACGGCCACACCCTCGCGCCCGGCGAGGCGGCCCGGGTCGTGCTGGTCGCCTGGCTGTGCGTGCTGGCCCCCACGCTCGCGTTCGCCGCCGTCGGCCTGCTCGGCTCGGTCGTGCTGGGTCGCTCGCCGATGGGGCTGCTGGTGCCCGCCCTGCTCGCGCTGGCGATGAACCTGGTGCTGCTGCTGCCGGTGCCGGTCGCCGTACGCCTCTCGCTGCCGAGCAACGCCTTCCTGGCCTGGCGCGGCCTGTTCACCGAGCCCGCACAGACCGGCCCGCTCCTGGTCGGGATCGCCGTCAGCCTCGTCTGGGCGGTGGTCGCGACCGGTCTGGCCTACCTGCTGTTCGTCCGCCGCGACTTCACCGACCCGCCTACGACGGCGTCGGCCGACGAGCCCTGGCCACGGCGGCGCTCCCGCTGGCCGCCCTCGTCTGCGTCACCGCCCTCGCCGTCGCCGCCGCGAACGCCGTCCCAGGGTCGGGTATCGACCGGCACGAGGCTCGAGGCCTCCGCTGTCGACCGCCTACGCCCACCTCTACCGGCTGCAGACCGAGCAGCTGCACCGGCCTCCGGTGACCGAGGCCGAGCTGCACACCAGCGCCGCCTGCGACAAGGGCGGGAGCCGGGTCGCCGACCGGGGCCCCGGCAACGACTGGCGGTGCGTCGTGTCCTGGCGGCTGCCCGGCTCGACCGCCGTGGGCTCCGCGATCTACCAGCTCGACGTGACCGCGGAAGGGCGCTACGTCGCGGACGGAGACGGACCGAAGGAGGTGAACGGCATCTTCTCGGTGCACACGCCGTCCGGCGACGCACCCAACCCCCTGTGGCAGTTCGACGGCTACGTCGACCTGCTCTGATCTCGACCGTCTTCTGAGAAGGGAACCACCCACCATGCACGTCGTGCACCAGCGCAAGCGCGTCGCGGGCGTCCGCTCCGGGCTCCTCGGACAACCCAGGCTGAGGCTCGTCCTCGCCGGCACCGCGGCCCTGGCCGTCGTCGGCAGCGGCGCCGCCTACGGCACCACCACGATCTTCGGGAACAACCAGGTCGGCCAGGAGTACGCCAGCGGGCTGCAGATCTCCTCCGACCAGGTCCTCGAGCCGCTCGGCGACCGGCTGATGACGCCGTACGGCAAGTTCATGGGCAGCACCGTCAGCCCGGACGGTCGCTTCCTGGTGGCCACGTCCAACGACCGGTCGGTGTCGCTGCAGGTCTTCGACCTGTCGACCTACCAGCTCGTCTGGCGCGCCGGCACCGCCGCGGGGGTCGACCTGCGGCTCACCGACAACACCGTCGGCCAGGAGGGCCCGGTGTACTCGCCGGACGGCGCGTTCCTGTTCATGCCCAACGCCACCGGCATCACCCGGTTCGTGGTCGGTCCGGACGGCACCCCGACGACCCCCACCAAGATCGTGCTCCCGACCGTCGGGGACAAGAAGGCGTTGACCGGCGGCATGACGTTCTCCCCCGACGGCACGACGCTGTACGCCGCGCTGAACGGCCAGAACGCGGTCGCCGCGATCGACCCCGCCACGGGCCTGGTCACGCGCACGTGGGACGTGGGCATCGCTCCCCGCCAGGTGAAGCTCGTCGGGAGCCGGCTCTACGTCAGCAACGAGGGCGGCCGTCGCGCCACGGGCAGCGACTCCACCCAGGACTCCTACGGCACCGCGGTCCCCGCCGACCCCACCCGCGGCACCTCCACGACCGGCACGCTCAGCGTCATCGACCCGGCCGCACCGGGCAGTGACGTCGGCACGGTCAAGGTCGGCCTGCACCCCACCTCGATGTACGCCCGGGGTTCCGTGCTCTACGTCGCCAACACCAACGACGACACCGTCTCGGTGGTGGACACGACCAGGAACCAGGTGGTCCAGACGGTCACCACCCAGCCGTGGCGTGGCTCGGCGATCGGCTACGAACCCACCGGCATCACGGTGCACGACGGCCGCCTGCTGGTCACCCTCGGCCGCGCGAACGCGGTCGCCGTCTACAAGCTGGGCAAGGGCGCGCTCGACCCGGTCAGCTACGTGGGACTCGTCCCGACCGACTACTACCCCGAGGACGTCTTCGACGTCGGCGGGAAGACCGTGGTCGCCAACCGGAGGGGCATCGACGCCCGGGGGCCGAAGATCACCTCGAACCAGGGCTACGGCACCACCCCGGCGACGGCGTACGGGACGCACGGGACGACCGCGTCGCTGACCCGGTTCACGCTGCCCGGCGACGGCGACATCCGCGAGACGTACACGCCGCGGGTGTTCGCCCAGAACGGCTGGGGTGACGCCGACACCGACGTGAAGCACGCGAGCGGCGGCCGGGCCGTCCCCGCGGTGCCCGTGCCCCGGCGGATCGGCGACCCGTCGACCATCAAGCACGTCTTCCTCGTGGTCAAGGAGAACCGCACCTACGACCAGGTCTACGGCGACATGCCCGAGGGCAACGGGGACGCCACCCTGGCGCAGTTCGGCCAGCAGGTGACCCCGAACCAGCACGCCCTGGCCCGCCAGTTCGGCCTCTACGACAACACCTACGACGTCGGCACCAACTCGGCGGAGGGCCACAACTGGCTGATGCAGGGCGACGACCCGGAGTACACCGAGTCGAGCGCCGGCGAGTACACCCGCTCCTACGACACCGAGGAGGACGTCCTGGGCCACCAGCGCTCCGGCTTCCTCTGGACCGCGATCCAGGCGGCGGGGCAGAAGGCCCGCAACTACGGCGAGTTCGAGTACACCGAGGGCAAGCCGTCGGGGTCCTGGCAGCAGTACTACTGCGCGGTGCAGAGCGTGGAGGGTGGCGGCGACCCCGCCCAGCTCACCACCCCGGAGCTGAAGGGCAACTACGGGTCGGTGATCCCGTCGCTGAACGCGATCACCGACCCGCTCTCCCCGCCGTTCGACCTGTCGATCCCGGACGTCTACCGCCACCAGATCTGGAAGCAGGACTTCGAGCAGAACGGTCCGGCGAGCTTCCAGATGCTGTGGCTCTCCAGCGACCACACCGGCGGTCCGTCGACTCCTCGTGCCGCGGTCGCCGACGGCGACCTGGCCGTGGGCAAGGTCGTCGACGAGATCTCGCACAGCAGGTACTGGAAGGACTCGGCGATCTTCGTCGTCGAGGACGACAGCCAGGCCGGCGTCGACCACGTCGACGGCCACCGGGCGCCCATCCAGGTGATCAGCCCGTGGGCGGCGCACGGCAAGACGATCTCGACGTACTACTCGCAGATCTCGATGGTCCGCACGATCGAGCAGATCCTGGGCGCGGAGCCGCTGAACCAGAAGGTCGCCGCGGCGACCCCGATGTTCGACGCGTTCCAGTCCAAGGCGGACACCACACCGTTCACCGCGGTGCCGAACCAGGTCCCGCTGACCGAGAACGTCAACCCCACGCCCGTCTGCGGTCCGGACACCCCGGCCGGTGCGCCCCCGGCTCCCACCGTGGCCGCAGCGGATGCCCCGGTCGCGCAGGCGTGGGGCACCTGGGCCCAGAAGCAGCACTTCACCGGTCGCCAGGCCAGGGCCGACTACGCCCACCCGGAGCTGATGAACCGCTACACCTGGTACCAGACCCACAGCTGGAGGACGCCCTACCCGGGTGACCCGAAGGTGTACCTCCCCGGCCAGGTGCCGGGCGGCGCGATCCCGGCGCCCGAGACCGACTGAGTCGTCGAGCCAGGCAGGAGGACTCGCGCGCCCTATCGTGGGGCCGTGCGGATCCTCCTGCTGGTGCTCGGTCTCCTGCTCGCCACGGTCCCGGGCGCCGACGCGTCGGCCACCGCCGACCCGCGCTGGCGGTTCTGGTCCAGCGACCACCGGCTGCACACCAGCCCGTGGTTCGCGGGCGAGCACCGCGTGATGATCGGCTACGGCTGCACGCGGGCGCCCTACTACGCGCACGACCGGCGCTGCCCGGGGCAGCAGGGCTTCCACCACGGCATCGACGTGGCGATGCCGTGCGGCACGCGGCTGTTCAGCCACGTGCGCGGCCGGGTCGTGGACCCGGCGTCGTCCGGTGCGCCCGGTGCGGCGTACGGGCCCTACGCGTTCCGGATCCGCGCCCGCAGCGGCGTCGACGTGCTGGTCGGACACGTGCGTCGGGTGTACGTCGACCCGGGCGACGTCGTGCGCCGCGGACAGCTGGTCGCCCGCGCGAACGACCAGGGAGCCCCCGACGGCTGCCACCTGCACTTCGAGGTGCGCCGGGCGGCCGGCGGGCTGTCCGCGGCGGTCGACCCGGCGCCGTACCTCCGGCTGGGCTAGGCGCCGTTGCGGCGCAGGCCGTAGGTGACCGCGTCCACCAGGGCGCCCCAGGACGCCTCGATGACGTTGTGGCCGACGCCGACGGTGACCCAGCTCGAGACGCCGTCGGTGGTCTCGATGAGCACCCGGGTGACCGCGTCGGTGCCGTGCCCCTGGTCCAGGATCCGGACCTTGTAGTCGATCAGCTCGAACTTCGCGACCTCCGGGTAGGCCTGGCCGATCGCCTCGCGCAGCGACTGGTCGAGGGCGTTGACCGGGCCGTTGCCCTCGCCGGTGGTGATGATCCGGGCCCCGCCGGCGAGCAGCTTGATGGTCGCCTCGGAGACCGCCTCCTCCCCCGGCTTGGAGTCGGTGATCACCCGCCACGACTCCACCTCGAAGTACGACGGGCGGGCACCCTCGACCTCCTCGACGAGCAGCAGCTCGAAGGACGCGTCGGCCGCCTCGAAGGTGTAGCCCCGCGACTCCAGGTCCTTGACCCGCGTGGTGATCCGGGTGATCAGCTCGCGGCCCTGGTCCATCGAGGCCAGGTCGAAGCCGAGCTCGGCGCCCTTCAGCTCGATGCTGGCGCGGCCGGCCATGTCGGAGATCAGCAGCCTCATGTCGTTGCCGACGAGCTCGGGCTCCATGTGCTGGTAGAGGTTCGGGTCGACCTTGATCGCGCTGGCGTGCAGCCCGGCCTTGTGCGCGAACGCGCTGGTGCCGACGTACGGCTGGCGCGAGGCGGGCGGGAAGTTCGTGACCTCGGCGACCGCGTGCGCGATCCGGGTCGCGTCGCGCAGCCGGCCCTCGGGCAGCACCGGCCGGCCGAGCTTGAGCTCGAGGTTGGCGACCACCGAGACGAGGTCGGCGTTGCCGGTGCGCTCGCCGTAGCCGTTCAGGGTGCCCTGCACGTGGGTGGCGCCGGCGTCCACGGCGGCCAGCGTGTTCGCGACCGCGCAGCCGGTGTCGTTGTGGCAGTGGATGCCGACCCGCACCCCGGTGGAGAGCACGTCGTCCACCACGTCGCCGACCCAGCTCGGCAGCATCCCGCCGTTGGTGTCGCACAGCGCGACCACCTCGGCGCCCGCGTCGTACGCCGTGCGCAGCACCTCGAGGGCGTAGGCGCGGTTGGCGCGGTAGCCGTCGAAGAAGTGCTCGGCGTCGAGGAAGACCCGCTGCCCCTCGGTGCGCAGGTGGGACACGGTGTCGCGGACCATCGCGAGGTTCTCCTCCAGCGTGGTCCGCAGCGCGAGCTCGACGTGCCGGTCGTGGGACTTCGCCACCAGCGTGACCACCGAGGCGCCGCTGTCGCGCAGCGCGGCGACCAGCGGGTCGTCGGCCGCGGCGACGCCCGCCCGCCGGGTGGCGCCGAAGGCGGCCAGCGTGGCGTGCTGCAGGTCGAGCTCGTCGGCGGCCCGGCGGAAGAACTCGGTGTCCTTGGGGTTCGACCCCGGCCAGCCGCCCTCGATGTAGCCGACCCCGAGCCCGTCGAGCTGCCGCGCGATCGACAGCTTGTCGGCGACCGAGAGGTTCAGGCCCTCCTGCTGCGCGCCGTCGCGCAGCGTCGTGTCGTAGACGTGGAACGCCTCAGGGGTGGTGCTCATCGGGATCGTCCTCGGGTCGGGGCTGGTCGGGCAACAAAAAGACCCCCCGTGGAGACGAGAGGTCAGCGCGCCGGGGTGTCGCGGCGCGCTAGCTGATAATCACCGGGCTCTGCTGCATGTCCCCCACTGTGCCACCGAAGTCCGAGGCGTGGAACCCGGTCTCGGATTCCGGTCAGGCCTGCAGGGCCAGCGCCACGCAGGTCACGTCGTCGCGGCGTACGTCGACCGCGTGCCGGCGCACCGCCTCCCGGCACTCGGCCACCGCCACCTCGCGTCCACGGCTCCAGGTGGCGCAGCACCGCGAGCAGACCGTCCACCCCGAGCTCCCGCCCGTCCGCGTCGCGGGCCTCGAGCACCCCGTCGGTGCAGGCGAGGAGCAGGTCGTCGGGGCCGAACAGCGTGCGGCCGACCGTCCAGCCGCTGGTGACGGCGCTGATCAGCGGGCCGGTGGGACCGAGCTCGAAGCGGGTGGCCCGGTGGTGCCGGTCGACGATGAGCCCCGGGGGGTGGCCGGCGTTCACCCACGACAGCCGCTGCCCGTCGGGGTCGACCACGACCACCAGGCAGGACAGGAACCGTTCGTCGTCCGCGTCGGGGCGCGCGGCCGCGATCCGGAGCACCGACGCGAGGTCGAGGTCGGTGTCCAGCAGCGCGGTGATCCGCTGCTTGAAGCCGAACGCCACCACCCCGGCCTCGGCGCCGTGCCCGGAGACGTCGGCCAGCACCAGGGCGGTGCTGCCGTCGGGGCGTCGGACCGTCTCCCACCAGTCGCCGGCCAGCACGCCCTCGGCCGAGAGCACCAGTCCGGCGACCGCCAGGCCGCAGGGGTCGGCGGGCGGGTGCGCGGCCAGCTCGCTGCGCAGCAGGCTGACGACGGGGCTGTGCTGGGTGAGCGCCTCCGTGGCGGCGCGGGCGGACTCCAGCTCGGCCACGATCCGGCGGCGCATGCTCTCGGCGTCCCGACCGATCGCCGCGACCTCGGGCGGCCCGTCGATCAGGACCTCCTCCTCGATGCGGCCGCCGGCCACCGCGCGCATCCGGGCCCGCAGCCGGAGCACGGGCAGCAGGATCCACCGGCGCAGCAGCAGGGCGCTGCCCAGCAGGACCACGATCACCAGGACCCGGCTGCTGATGATCGCGTTCCGCAGCGTCAGCAGGTCCTCGGCTCGGTGCGCTGCGCGGCCCCGGTCCGGCGGTCGATGAGCGCCTGCAGGGCGGCCACCCGGGCCCGGACCTCGTCGAAGGCCGCCTTGCCGCGCCCGCTGGCGACCAGCTCCTGCGCGGCGGCGACGTCACCGGCCCGGCGGGCGGCGATCTCCGGCCGGGCGCCGACCCGCTGCCAGGTCGCGGACGCCTCGGCGACCTCGTCGATCGCGGCGGTCATGCCGGGGTCGCCGGCGAAGTCGGCCCGCAGGGCGGCCAGCCGGCCGGTGAGGTCCCGGGCGCCGTCCCGGTAGGGCTCCAGGAACGCCTCGTCCCCGGTGAGGAGGTAGCCACGCTGACCGGTCTCCTGGTCGACGAGGGCGACCAGCAGCGCACGGCTGTCCACGCTCGCGGGCTGGAGCCGGCCGCTGACGACGTCGCGGTTGTGCTGCACGTGCCGCAGGGAGGAGGTGACGGCCACGGCGGCGCCGGCCACGATCAGGACCAGCGCCGAGAACAGCCCGATGAGGCGCAGACGCAGTGGCACGTCGCTCACGGTAGAGGTACGCTGCATCCCTCGGTCCGGACAACCGCCGAACCGGGTCACAACCAGCGGGCCAGGCGCCGAGCATCGTCCCGGAGCGCCAGGGCGGTCCGGGCTGCGGGTCCCACACCACCCCGCCGCTCGCCAGCAACCAGCCGCACAGCCCCGCGGCGGCGACGACCAGCGCGACCGCGAACCAGCCGGTCCAGGCCCGCCGGGTGGCGGTGAGCACCACGCGCCGGGTCGGCCGCCGCACCCGCCGGGAGCCGGGGCCCCACCACAGCGAGACGGCGAAGACGGCCCCCATCACCAGCAGGCCGGGCACCAGCGGGCCGCGGAACATCAGGTAGGCGAAGCCCACCACGAAGGCGACCAGCGCCGACCAGAGCAGCAGCACGATCGTGCCGCCGGTGGCGACCACGAGGTACCACGGCGCGGACACCAGCGTCAGGGTCGAACCACGGCGGCGCCCGCGCAGGTGCTGGCGCTGCCGCGCGGACTCGGTCGTCCAGGAGACGGTGCGCACGGCGAGCGCGGCGACGCAGGCGACCGCCAGGGCGAGGTACGGCGCCGCGCGAAGCCGAGCGTCGCGACGGCGAACAGCCCGAGCAGCAGGACCCGCGCTGCAGCCGCGGCAGCCCGCCGGGCCGGGCCGGCCGCCGGTCGAGGGTGGGCTGCTGCGGCGCCGGCGGCTGCATGTACGGCGCCCGGGCGGGCTGCAGCACCGACGGCCCGGTCAACGGGCGGGTGCGCGGAGCCGGCTCGACCGTCGTCAGGGGCGTGGTCGGCGAGGCGGGCCGCTCGTGCGGCGCCAGCACGTAGGGCAGCGTGAGGTCGTCGCGCACCGGCGCCCGCAGGACGCGAGGATCTCCGCCGTACCGGGGCGGTCGGCGGGGTCGGGGGCCAGGCAGCCCGCACCAGCGGGAGCATGCGGCGGCACTCGGACAGGTCGTGCTCGCCACGCCGGACCCGGTCCATGATCGCCATGCGGACCGGTGCCGAAGGGCGGGCGGCCGATCGCGGCGAACACCACGGTCGCGGCCCAGGAGTGCACGTCGGAGGCGGTCGTGGCGTCGTCGCCGTAGAGGATCTCCGGCGCGAGGTAGCCGGGGGTGCCGAGCAGCCACCCGGTGTGGGTGAGCCGCGGGTCCTCCGCGAGCCGGGCCAGCCCGAAGTCGATCAGCACCGGCGAGCGGCCCTCGAGCAGCACGTTGGAGGGCTTGATGTCGCGGTGCAGCACGCCGACCTGGTGGACGGCGATGACCGCCTCGGCGAGACCGGCCGCGAAGTGCCGCAGGTCGTCGCCGCGGACCGGCCCCTCCTGGCGGACGTGCTCGTGCAGGGAGAGCCCGGGCACGTAGCGGGTCGCCACGTAGGGCGTCTCGCCCCACGGGTCGGCGTCGATGACCTCGGCGATCCGCGGGCTGGTCACCCGGCGCAGCGAGGCCACCTCGCGGGCCAGCCGCTCGCGCGCCTCGTCGTCGCCGATGATGTGCGGGCGCAGCACCTTGAGCGCGACGCGAGAGCCGTCGCCGGCCTGGGCGAGGTGCACGACGCCCATCCCGCCCTCACCGATCTTGGCGAGCAGGCGGTAGTCCCCCACACGGACCGCCCCCGGTGCGGGGGTCAGCGGTTGCTGGTTCAGCACCGCACCACGGTAACCGAGCGGGCCGGGAACTCAGACGACGCGGTGCATCCAGCCGAAGGTGTCCTCGGCGCGGCCGTACTGGATGTCGACCAGCGCGGTGCGCACCTGCTGGGTCACCGGACCGGTCGTGTCCCCCTCGCCGACCGAGCCGCCCCGCCACTTGAGCGTGCCGACCGGGGTGACGACCGCGGCGGTGCCGCAGGCGAACACCTCGGTGATCGCGCCGGACGCGACGCCGTCGCGCCACTCGTCGACCGTGAACGGCCGCTCCACGACCCGGTGGCCGAGCTTGCCGCAGAGCTCGATGATCGAGCTGCGGGTGATGCCCTCGAGGATCGTGCCGGAGGTCGCGGGGGTGACGATCGTGCCGTCGTCCTGGACGAAGTAGAGGTTCATGCCGCCGAGCTCCTCGACGTACTTCCCCTCGGCCGCGTCGAGGAACGCCACCTGGTCGCAGCCCTCGGCGATGGCCTCCTGCTGGGCGACCAGCGAGCTGGCGTAGTTGCCGCCGGTCTTGGCCGCGCCCATCCCGCCGCGGCCGGCCCGGGTGTAGTCCTCGCTGAGCCAGATCGAGACCGGCTGGAGCCCCTTGGCGAAGTAGGCGCCCGCGGGCGAGGCGATCACCAGGTAGGTGACGTGCTGGGAGGGCCGGACGCCGAGGAAGACCTCGGAGGCGAACATGAACGGCCGGACGTAGAGGCTCTTCTCCCCCGCCGGCTCGGGCACCCAGCGCTCGTCGGCGCGCACCAGCGCGTCGACCGAGGCGACGAAGTCCTCGACCGGGAGCTCGGGCAGCGCGAGCCGCTGCGGCGGACCGCACCATCCGGGCGGCGTTCTCCTCGGGACGGAAGGTCCAGACCGAGCCGTCCTCGTGGCGGTAGGCCTTCATGCCCTCGAAGATCTCCTGCGCGTAGTGCAGGACGGCGGTCGCCGGGTCGAGCGAGAGCGGGGCGTACGGCGTGACGCGGGCGTCGTGCCAGCCCTTCTCGGGGGTCCACTCGACCACGAACATGTGGTCGGTGAAGTGCAGGCCGAAGCCGGGCTTGGCGAGGATCTCCGCCAGCCGCTCCGGCGAGACCGGGCTGGTGGTCGGGGTGACCTCGATCTGCAGCGAGCTGTCCATGGGGTGCACGGTACCGAAACCTCCGGGGGTCGAGTGGGCTGGCTGGGGGTCAGCCGGCTACTCGGCCGGCGATCGCGTCGCCGATCTCGGAGGTACGCCGCGTGGCGCCGGGCGCACGCGCGGCGAGGTCGGCCACCACGGCCTCCTCGACGGCGCGGGCCGCGTCGTCGAGCCCGAGGTGCTCCAGGAGCAGCGCCGCGGACAGGATCGCCGCGGTCGGGTCGGCCTTCTGCTGCCCGGCGATGTCGGGGGCGGAGCCGTGCACCGGCTCGAACATGCTCGGCGCGGTGCGGTCCGGGTTGACGTTGCCGCTGGCGGCCAGCCCGATGCCGCCGGTGATCGCCGCGGCCAGGTCGGTGATGATGTCGCCGAACAGGTTGTCGGTGACGATCACGTCGAACCGCGACGGGTCGGTGACCAGGAAGATCATCGCGGCGTCGACGTGCAGGTAGTCCACGGCGACGTCGGGGAACTCGGCGGCGACCTGGTCGACGATCCGCGACCAGATGCCGCCGGCGTGCACGAGCACGTTGGTCTTGTGCACCAGGGTGAGCTTGCTGGCGGGGCCGCTTCTGCGCCCGGGCGAACGCGTCGCGCACGACGCGCTCCACCCCGAACGCGGTGTTGACGCTGACCTCGGTGGCGATCTCGTGCGGGGTGCCGACCCGCAGGGCGCCGCCGTTGCCGGTGTAGGGCCCCTCGGTGCCCTCCCGGACCACCACGAAGTCGACCTCGCCCGGGTCGGCCAGGGGCGAGACGGCCCCCGGGTAGATCCGGGACGGCCGCAGGTTCACGTAGTGGTCGAGCTCGAAGCGCAGCCGGAGCAGCAGCCCGCGCTCGAGGATCCCCGGCGGGAGGCTCTTGTCCCCCGGCCGGCCGCCGACCGCGCCGAGCAGGATCGCGTCGTGCTGCCGGATCTCGGCGAGCACGGCGTCCGGCAGCACCTCGCCGGTGGCGAGGTACCGCTCGGCGCCGAGGTCGTAGCGGGTGGACTCGAACTTCACGCCGTCCCCCCGGCCGGCGGCCACCTGCTCGAGGACCTTCAGGGCCTCGGCGGTGACCTCCGGGCCGATCCCGTCACCGGGGATGACCGCGAGCTGGACCGTCTGCATGGGCTGTGGGCACCCGGCGGACTCTAGTTGTCGTCCGGCCGCTGGCCGCCGTTGTCTCGCAGGTCGAGTCCGACCTGCACGCTCTGCAGCGCGTCGTCCTGGTCGTCGCGGTGCCGGGAGGGGCCCCACTCGGGGTACATGTCGTACATCGCAATCATCTCCGTCGAAGGTCTCGCGTGGTCGGTGCCGGTCAACGGGTGCGCGCCGACAGGTGTACGTCGGTGGGCGCACCGGCTCCGCGGCCAGCGGTGGAGACCGGGTCCCGGACGCGGGTCACGCGTGTCGACGGGAGCGGATCTCGGAAGCGGAAGGGGTGCTGCTGCTTCACTCGCTGCGGAGGTTCGTCGTAAGACCAGGACAGTGAGCGCACTGCCAACCACCGCGACGAGGTGGCCTTACTGAGAGGCCTCGCCGCGGCGATCGATAAGTACGAAGAACGTCCGCATGATGGGTCGAGGCTAACCCGGGGACCCCGGGCGACGCCGCCGATCTCGCCGCCTTTCCATCATGTGAGATGAGGTCTCGCGGTTCGGACGGTCCGCCCGGCGTCTGACACACTCGCCGCATGAGCGCCCCTCCCGACCTCCCGGACGTCGTACGGCGCGCCTTCGACGTCTCGCGCAAGAGCGGCTACGTGTCGTTCTGCCGCAACGAGACCGGCCGCCTGCTGGCCACCCTCGCCGCCACCCGCACCGGCACGCTCGCGGAGTTCGGGACCGGCACCGGCGTGGGCACCGCCTGGCTGCGCAGCGGGATCCGCGACGAGAGCCACATCCTGACCGCCGAGCTGGACCCCAAGCTGGCCGGCGCCGCCGCGAAGATCTTCGTCGACGACGACAAGGTCGAGGTGCTCTCGGCCGACTGGTCGACGCTGCGCGACAAGGGCCCGTTCTCGCTGCTGTTCCTCGACGCCCGCGAGCCCAAGGACGGCGGCCCCGACGCGATCGTCGACCTCGTCGAGGCCGGTGGCGTGGTGGTCCTCGACGACTTCACGCCGTGCTCGTCCTGGCCGCCGGTCTACGAGGGGCGGGTCGACGTGCTGCGGGAGAACTGGCTCACCGACGAGCGGTTCACCACCGTGGAGATCATGGTCGCGCCCGACGCGTCCGTGCTCATCGCCACCAAGCGCTGAGGGTCCCCGGAGGCGGTCCCCGGGTCCGGCAGCGCCACGGTCAGCCGCGGCAGCAGCGTGTGCACCAGCGGGCCGATGCCGAGCGCGTAGAGCACGGTGCCGACGCCGGCGGTGCCGCCGAGCAGCCAGCCGGTGCCCAGCACGGTGACCTCCAGGACGGTGCGCACCAGCCGGACCGACCGGCCGGTGCGTCGTACCAGCCCGGTCATCAGCCCGTCGCGCGGACCCGGCCCGAACTGGGAGCCGATGTACATCGCCCCGGCCACGCCGTTGAGCAGGATCCCGCCGACCAGCAGCGCCGCCCCGGGCGGCCCACGGGTCCGGCGCGGCCAGCCGGGCCAGCGTGGCGTCCGCGACCAGCCCGATCAGCACCGCGTTGAGCAGGGTGCCGAGCCCGGGCAGCTGGCGCAGCGGCAGCCAGAGCAGCAGCACCACGAACGAGGTGGCGATCACCACCTGGCCGAAGCTCATCGGCAGGTGCTTGACCAGCCCGACGGTCAGCACGTCCCACGGGGGCAGGCCCAGGCCGCCGCGCACCATCATCGCGACCGAGACGCCGTACAGCGTCAGCCCCGCGACCAGCTGGACCAGCCGGCGCGGGCGGCGGCCGGCGCGCAGCTGCCCCCACGGGGTCAGCGCGGCCAGCGGGACAGGGGCGCGGCGACTCATGGCCCCATCCTCGCAGGCGGCCCAGATACCCGCCGACCCGGCGAGAGTGGCGGCGGAATGCGTGCCGACCCGGCGAGTGTGGCGGCGAGATGCGTGCCGACCCGGCGAGAGTGGCGGCGGATGCGTGCCGACCCGGCGACTCTGGCGGCGGAATGCGTGCCGACCCGGCGACTCTGGCGGCCCGATGCGTGCTGACCCGGCGGGTCTGGCGTCGTGGTCCCGCGTCGCCGCCGTCGGCAGCTGCGGTCAGGAAGGCCCCGGCGGTCGTGGGCCGGTAGGCGCCGCATCCTGGGCAACGTCCGTTCAGCGAGGACCGCGCCGCCACCGCCACCGGGTCGCCACACGCCCCCGAGTCGCCCCGGTCCGTGTCGCCAAAGTCGCCGGGTCGGCACCCGTCGCGCCGCCAAAGGCGCCGGGTCGGCACCCGTCGCGCCGCCAGAGTCGCCGGGTCGGCGGGCGCTGGTGGGCTGGTTCGTTCGCCGGAGGTTCGTGTCGCTTGCCGGGCCGGGTTTCGTCCACCAGCTGACGCAGGGGTGCGGGTTGTGCACGGGTGCGGAAGTCTGTTCGGAACCGGGTCGCTGATTCTCCCTAGCGTTCAGGTATGTCGACGACCATCCGGACCGAGAGCCAGGCGCATCCCATCGCCCGGTTCTCCAGCCGGGTGCACCAGGTCCTCGACGGACTCACCGACGCGCCGGCCTGGTCGATGACCCCCGCCGAGCAGCGCACCGTGCTGGTCGACCTGGCCCGGGCCGAGGCCCGGTTGGCCGGGCTGCGGCTGCGGGTGCTGGCCGCCGCGGACCGCAACGACATCGCCGCCGAGTCCGGCGCCACCTCCACCGGGCCTGGCTGCGCCCACCAGACCCGGCAGACCCGCGGCGCCGCGCACGCCGAGGTCAAGCTCGCCCTGGCGCTGGACACCGGGTACCCGGCCACCCGGGACGCGCTGGCGGCCGGGCTGGTCGACGCCGCCCAGGCGACGGTGATCGTCCGCTCGGTCCCCGCGCTGCCCGACACCGGTCGGCGGCGCTCGACCGGGACCGGGCCGAGCGGCACCTGGTGCACGCGGCCGGCGAGTTCGACCACCAGGCGCTCAAGGTCCTGGGGCGGCGGGTGTTCGAGGTCATCGACCCCGAGGCCGCCGACCTCGCCGAGGGCCGCCGCCTCGAAGCCGAGGAAACCGCCGCCGCGCGCTCAACGTATCTGCAGCTGTCCGCGAACCCGGACGGCTCGCACACCGGCCGGTTCAAGATCCCCGCCCTGCACGCCGCGATGCTGACCAAGATGCTGCACGCCTTCACCAACCCCCACCAGCAGCGCTCCACGCCAGCCGCCAGCCCAGACCAGCGACCGGCCCGAGCGGTCGCGGCCCGAGCAGCTCGGCGAGGCGTTCTGCCGGCTCCTCGAACGCCTCCCGGCCGACCGGCTCCCGCTGACCGGCGGGATGTCGGCCACCGTGGTCGTGCTGCTCGACTACGACCGGCTGCTCACCGGGCTCGGCACCGCGGTCCTGGACACCGGCCAGCCGATCTCCGCCGGCCTCGCCCGGCAGCTGGCCTGCGAGTCCGGGACTGATCCCCGCGGTCTGGCGCCGCGCCCTGGGCTCCCCGTCGGTGGTCCTGGACCTCGGGCGGCGGACCCGGCTGCACACCGAAGCCCAACGCACCGCCCTGACCATCCGGGACCGGGGCTGCACCACCCAGGGCTGCGACCGACCCGCCGCCTGGTGCCACGCCCACCACGACCAACCCTGGTCCCAAGGCGGACCCACCAGCGTCGACCAACGGCCGGCTGCTCTGCGCCTTCCACCACGGCAAGGCCCACTCACCCCGCTACGACACCACCCACCTACCCACCGGACAGTCCAGTTCCACCGACGGACGTGACGGGTTCGTCGGTAGCCTGGTCGCCTCACTCGTCGCTGCCACCGGAGGTGCCTGACATGGCAGAGCTCGTCCGGACCAACGACCTCGGGGTCCTCTCCGCCATCGAGGGCCTGCTCGGCGGCGCCGGCATCCCGTACCAGGTGACGGACCGCAACATGAGTGTGCTCGAGGGCTCGATCACCGCGATCCAGATCAGGATCCTGGTGCCGGACGAGCACGAGGCAGAAGCCCGCGAGCTGCTCGTCGACGCCGAGCTCGGCCTCTGGCTGCATCACTAGCCGAGCACCGGAGCAACCGTCGCGACCGGTCGACGCTGGTCGATCGGGGCGGTCAGGTCACTCGGAGAGGTCGACCGCGCGCACGAAGCCGGCGTCCATCGCCTGCGAGATCTCCTCGAGCACCGAGGCCGGGATGGCCGAGTCGACCGAGAGCGCGACGAGGGCCTCCCCGCCCTTGGTGTCCCGGGCCACCTGCATGCCGCCGATGTTGACCTGCGCCGCGCCGAGGATCACCGCCGACGGTGCCGACCATGCCGGGCCGGTCGGTGTAGCGGAAGAACGCGAGGTGGTCGGTGGGCTCGATGTCGACGTCGTAGCCCTGCACCTCGACGAGCCGCTCCCGCTGGGAGATGCCGATCAGCGTGCCGGAGACCGAGACCTGCGAGCCGTCGGCCAGCGTGCCCCGCAGGGTGATCAGGTTGCGGTGGTCCGGGCTCTCGCCGTCGGTGACCAGCCGGACCGCGACCCCGCGCTCGGCGGCGAGCACCGGCGCGTTGACGTAGGACACCGACTCCTCGACCACGTCGGAGAACACGCCCTTGAGGGCGGCGAGCTCGAGCACCTTGACGTCGTACTGGGTGATCTCGCCGCGCACCTCGACGTCGAGCTGCTGGGCGACCTCACCGGCGAGCGCGGTGAAGATCCGGCCGAGCTTCTCGGTGAGCGGGATGCCGGGCCGGACGTCCTCGGCGATCACGCCGCCCTGCACGTTGACCGCGTCGGGCACGAGCTCGCCGGACAGCGCGAGCCGCACCGACTTCGCCACCGCGATGCCGGCCTTCTCCTGCGCCTCGTCGGTCGACGCCCCGAGGTGCGGGGTCGCCACGACGTTCTCGAACTCGAACAGCGGGCTGTCGGTGCACGGCTCGCTGGCGAAGACGTCGAGACCGGCCGCCGCGACGCGGCCCTCCTTGATCGCGACGTACAGCGCGTGCTCGTCGACGATGCCGCCGCGGGCCGCGTTCACCAGGACCAGGCTCGGCTTGACCCGGGCCAGCTCGTCGTCGCCGATCAGGCCGAGCGTCTCCGGGGTCTTGGGCAGGTGCACCGACATGAAGTCGGACTGCTCGAGGAGCTCCTCCAGCGACACCAGGCGCACCCCCATCTGGGCGGCCCGGCCGGCCTGCACGTAGGGGTCGTAGGCGATCACCTTCATGCCGAAGGCCGAGAGCCGCTGCGCGACCAGCACGCCGATCCGGCCCAGGCCGACGATGCCGACGGTCTTCTCGTAGAGCTCGATGCCGGTGAACTTGCTGCGCTTCCACTCGCCGTCCTTGAGCGCGGCGCTGGCCGGCGCGACGTGCCGGGCCGCCGCGAGCATCAGGGCGACGGCCAGCTCGGCGGCGGAGACGATGTTGGAGGTGGGCGCGTTGACGACCATCACGCCGCTCTGCGTGGCGGCCCGGACGTCGACGTTGTCCAGGCCGACCCCGGCGCGCGCGATGACCTTGAGCCGGGTGGCCGCGGCGAGCGCCTCGGCGTCGACCTTGGTCGCGCTGCGGATCAGGATCGCGTCCGCGTCGACGATGGCCGGCAGCAGCTCGGCCCGGTCCGCGCCGTTGCAGGTGCGGATCTCGAAGTCCGGGCCCAGCGCCTCGACGGTGGCGGGGCTGAGCTCTTCGGCGATGAGTACGACGGGCTTGCTCACAGGGCAGTCCTCGGATTCGGATCGGTCGCTCGGTGGTGGCCTCGACCCCTCGATGAAACCGGTCGAGGGGGATGCCGTGCACGACGTTGTGCCCGTCCCTGGACTCTACCCGATCGACGCGCCCACCTGCCGGTCGAGACGCGCACCGAGAAGCGCCGCGGTCTGCCGCACGAGGGGGTCGTCGCGGCCCTCCACCGGGTCGACGGTGAGCACGCTGAGCACGTCGCCGCGTCGCTGGTGGACGACCTCGGTACGTCGCCCGTGACCCGCCCGGTCGGTCACCGTGAGGAGCACGTCAGGACGTCCGGCCGCGTCCGTCGCAGCCACCGAGTAGCGCCGGTCGAGGGACTGGATGCCGCGCAGCCGGTGCGGCGCGGGGCCGCGGGGGCAGGCGGCGACGGCCCCGCAGCTGGCGGAGCACCGCGGCCGCTCCCCCGTCCTCGTAGGACGCCACCTCGCCGGTGACCCGTCGGCCGGCCCCGGTGAGCACCAGCTCCGGGCCGCACGCCGGTGCGCGTCGCCCACGAGCCCGGCCGCAGGCGTCCCGGGCGGGGTTCCGTCGAGCTCGCGGCCGTAGAGGTCCGCCTGCACGACGAAGCCGGACGGCAGGTCGCGGGGCGCAGCGCCACCGACGCGAGCGCCCGGAGGAGGACCCGGGCCGGTGCCGGCTGCGCCGGTCGAGCCGGGCGGCCACGAGCCGGGCCAGCTCGATGGTGCGCCGGGTCGGCCCCGTCGACCTCCAGCACGGCCAACGCGTCGCCGCTCCTCAGCACCACACCTCCGCGCTCGGGGTCGGCCGCGGTGCGGACGAGGCGACGTGCAGGGCGAGGACCGAGGGCAGCTCCACCGAGCCCGGCGGGACCGGCTGCGAGCAGCGCGGCGCCAGCGCGCGCAGGGCGTCCAGGGCCCGCGCCGCGCCACCGTCGGCGTAGACCGCGACCTCGGTGCGCACCCGCCGCCGGTCAGGTCCGAGGAAGGCCCGGCGGTGACCGGCGATCCGGCCGGTGGCGGGCGGGACAGCCGCCCCGCACAGGTGCAGCCGGTCCCCCGGGTCGAGGTCGTTGCCCGAGCGGGCCCGCACCTCGTGGTACCCCGACGGGAGGTCCGCCGGGGTCAGGTCCGCGCGCGCCACCAGCGCCACGGGCCGCACCGCGACACGAGATCGGCGGCACGGACGGGTGGGCCGGTGGCGGCGCACCGACGTCTCGTTGCCCCAGCCGGCCGTGGCGACGGCCACCGCGACGACCGCGGCGGACGCCACCCAGCCGAGCCACTGCCGGGGTTCGAGCACGTCAGCGGGTGGCGGTGCCCTCGGTGTAGTCCGTGTCGTCGTCCTTGACCCAGGCCATCAGCTTGCGCAGGTCGCGACCGGTCTCCTCGATCGGGTGCGCCTCGCCCTTGGCGCGGAGCTCCTTGAACTCGGGGGCACCGGCGTCCTGGTCGTCGATGAACCGCTGGGCGAACGCGCCGCTCTTGATGTCGGCGAGGACGTCCTGCATGCGGCCCTTGACCGAGTCGTCGATGATCCGCGGGCCGGAGACGTAGTCGCCGTACTCCGCGGTGTCGGAGACCGACCAGCGCTGCTTGGCGATGCCGCCCTCGTACATCAGGTCGACGATCAGCTTGAGCTCGTGCAGGCACTCGAAGTAGGCGACCTCCGGCTGGTAGCCGGCCTCGGTGAGCACCTCGAAGCCCTTCATCACCAGCTCGGACATGCCGCCGCAGAGCACGGCCTGCTCGCCGAACAGGTCGGTCTCGGTCTCCTCGGTGAAGGTGGTCTTGATGCCGCCGGCCCGCAGGCCGCCGATGCCCTTCGCGTAGGCCAGCGCGAGCTCCCACGCCTTGCCGCTCGCGTCGTTCTCGACGGCGACGAGCACCGGGCACGCCCCGTCCGGAGATGTACTCGCGGCGGACCAGGTGGCCCGGGCCCTTCGGGGCGACCATCGCGACGTCCACACCGGCCGGCGGCTTGATGTAGCCGAAGCGGATGTTGAAGCCGTGCCCGAAGAACAGCGCGTCGCCGTCGACGAGGTTGGGCTCGACGTGCTCGGCGTACAGCTTCCGCTGGATGTGGTCGGGCGCGAGGATCATGATCAGGTCGGCCTCCTCGCACGCCTCGCCCGGGGACAGGACGCGCAGGCCCTCGGCCTCGGCCTTGGCGCGGCTCTTGGAGCCCTCGGGCAGGCCGACGCGGACGTCCACGCCGGAGTCGCGCAGCGACAGCGCGTGCGCGTGGCCCTGGCTGCCGTACCCCAGCACGGCCACGTTGCGGCCCTGGATCACGGACAGGTCGGCGTCGTCGTCGTAGAACATCTCAGCCACGGTCTGGCTCTCCTTCGTCGGTTTCTTCTTCAGGGGGTGCTGCGGTGAAGCTGCTGAGGGGGTGCTCCGGCGCTCAGCCGGCCACCGGAGGGATCGGGCACGGACACCGGGCGCAGGTTGCGCTCGCTGATCGAGCGTCCGCCGCGGCCGATGGCGACCATCCCGGACTGCACGAGCTCGCGGACCCCGAAGGGCTCCACGATCCGCAGGAAGTCCTCGAGCTTGTCGCGGTTGCCGACCACCTGGACGGTGATCGCGTCGGTCGCCACGTCGACGACCTTCGCCCGGAACAGCTGGACGATCTCGAGGACCTGGCCGCGCATGCTCGCGTCGGCCTTGACCTTGACCAGCAGGAGCTCGCGCGACACCGAGGCGGCGGCGTCGAGCTCCACGATCTTGATCACCTCGACGAGCTTGTTCAGCTGCTTGGTGACCTGCTCGAGGGGCGAGTCCTCCACGTTGACCGCGATGGTCATCCGGGACACCTCGGGGTGCTCGGTCGGGCCCACGGCGAGGGAGTCGATGTTGAACCCGCGCCGGCTGAACAGGCCGGCGATCCGGGCCAGCACGCCGGGCTTGTTCTCCACCAGGACGCTCAGTGTGTGCCGGCTCATCAGTGCTCGCCGCCTTCCAGGTCGTCGTGCTCGAAGTCGGGTGCGAGGTCGCGGGCGAACTTGATGTCGTCGTTGCTGGTGCCGGCGGCGACCATCGGCCACACCATCGCGTCACGGTGCACGCGGAAGTCCACGACCACCGGGACGTCGTCGATCTGCATCGCCTTGTCGATCGTGGCGTCCACGTCGTCCGGGGAGTCGCAGGACAGCCCGACGCACCCGTAGGCGTCGGCGAGCTTCACGAAGTCCGGGATCCGCCGCGTCTTGTCGCGCTGCAGGTTCGGTGTTGCTGTAGCGCTCGTTGTAGAAGAGCGTCTGCCACTGCCGCACCATGCCGAGCGACTCGTTGTTGATGATCGCGACCTTGATCGGGATGCCCTCGATCGCGCAGGTCGCCAGCTCCTGGTTGGTCATCTGGAAGCAGCCGTCGCCGTCGATGGACCAGACCGTCGCCTCGGGACGGCCGACCTTGGCGCCCATCGCGGCCGGGACCGAGAAGCCCATGGTGCCGAGGCCGCCGGAGTTGATCCAGGTGCCCGGGTTCTCGTAGCCGATGAACTGCGCGGCCCACATCTGGTGCTGGCCGACGCCGGAGGCGTAGATCGCCTCGGGCCCGGCGATCTTGCCGAGCCGCTCGATGACGTACTGCGGCGACAGCGACCCGTCCGAGGGGATGTCGTAGCCGAGGGGGTACTTCTTCTTCACGCCCGCGAGGAACGCGACCCAGGCCTCGTAGTCGCCCTGGTGGCCGGCGTCGGCCTCGGCCTGCAGCGCGACGACCAGGTCGGCGATCACCTCACGGGCGTCGCCCACGATCGGGACGTCCACGTGCCGGTTCTTGCCGATCTCGGCCGGGTCGATGTCGGCGTGGATGACCCGCGCGTGCGGCGCGAAGGAGTCCAGGTTGCCGGTGACCCGGTCGTCGAAGCGGGCGCCCAGGCTGATGATCAGGTCGCTGCGCTGGAGACCGGCGACGGCCGACACGGTGCCGTGCATGCCGGGCATGCCGAGGTGCTGCGCGTGGCTGTCGGGGAACGCGCCGCGGGCCATCAACGTGGTCACGACGGGCATCCCGGTCATCTCCGCGAGGACCCGGAGCTCCTGGGAGGCGCGGGCCCGGATGACACCGCCGCCGACGTACAGCACGGGGCGGCGCGCCTCGAGGATGAGCTTGGCGGCCTCGCGGATCTGCTTGGCGTGCGGGCGGGTCACCGGGCGGTAGCCGGGCAGGTGCAGGTCGGTCGGCCACCGGAACGTGGTCATCGCCTGCATCGCGTCCTTGGCGACGTCGACGAGCACCGGGCCGGGGCGGCCGGTCGAGGCGATGTAGAACGCCTCGGCGACGGTGCGCGGGATCTCGGCGGGATCGGTGACCAGGAAGTTGTGCTTGGTGATCGGCATCGTGATGCCGCGGATGTCCGCCTCCTGGAAGGCGTCCGTCCCGATCGAGGAGCTGGCCACCTGGCCGGTCACCGCGACCATCGGCACCGAGTCCATGTAGGCGTCGGCGATCGGCGTGACCAGGTTGGTCGCACCGGGCCCGCTGGTCGCCATGCAGACGCCGACCTTGCCGGTCGCCGCGGCGTACCCCTGGGCCGCGTGCCCGGCGCCCTGCTCGTGCCGGACGAGGATGTGCCGGATCTTCTCGGAGTCGAAGAGCGGGTCGTACGCCGGCAGGATCGCGCCGCCCGGGATGCCGAAGACGTTCTCCGCGCCCGCGCACTCCAACGACTTGATCAGGCTCTGCGCACCTGTGACGGGAGTCCCGGTGCCCTGCTCGCTCATGATCGCCTTCCTCTGGTCCTGCCGACCGTCGTACCCAACAAAAAACCCCTCGGCCCGGTGGGCAGACGAGGGGGCGACGCGTGTGCGTGGGAGGGGTTCGGTGAACCGGTCCTCAGCAACCGCGTCGGGTGCGTACAAGAATGTCGAAACGCATGAGGCAACCGTCTCCGGTGCCGCATTCCTCGTCAAGCCAGTGTGCCAGGCGTCTCGGAATGTGGGAACGCCGTCCCAGCATTCGGCGCGGACGTCAGGGAGAGTGTCCTCATGAGATTCATGTTGGAGGTCGACCTCTCCGCGATGACCGAGGGCAGGGAGCCCGACGAGCTGGCCCGGATCCTGCGCTACTGGGCGGGCGCCGTGAAGCAGGTGGCGCTGAAGCCAGGCGTCTCCCACGCGGTCCACGACAGCGACTACACCGAGGTCGGCGCCTGGACCATCGAGGAGTAGCGGTCGGCGCTCAGCCGCAGACGGCGCCGTGCGCGGCGGACTGCACGACCTTGGCGTACTTCCCGAGCACGCCGCGGGTGTACTTCGGCTCCTTGGGCGTCCAGCCGTCCCGGCGGGCCGCGAGCTCCTCGGCGTCGACCGCGACGTCGAGCACCTTGTTCGCGACGTCGAGGGTGATCTTGTCCCCGTCCCGCACGAACGCGATCGGTCCGCCGTCGACGGCCTCCGGGGCGACGTGCCCGACGCACAGGCCCGTCGTGCCTCCGGAGAAGCGGCCGTCGGTCATCAGCAGCACGTCCTTGCCGAGACCGGCGCCCTTGATCGCCCCGGTGATCGCGAGCATCTCGCGCATCCCGGGACCGCCCTTGGGGCCTTCGTAGCGGATCACCACGACGTCGCCGGCCACGATGCGCCCGGCCTCGAGGGCGTCCATCGCCGCCCGCTCGCCGTCGAAGACCCGCGCGGTGCCCTCGAACACCGACTCGTCGAAGCCGGCCGACTTCACCACCGCACCCTCGGGGGCCAGCGAGCCCTTGAGGATCGTGATGCCGCCGGTCGCGTGGATCGGCTTGGCCAGCTCGCGGATGATGTTGCCGTCCACGTCGGGCGGCGCGATGTCGGCGAGGTTCTCCGCCATGGTCCTGCCGGTCACGGTGAGGCAGTCGCCGTGCATCAGGCCGGCGTCGAGCAGCGCCTTCATGACCACCGGGATGCCGCCGATCTTGTCGACGTCGTTCATCACGTAGCGGCCGAACGGCTTCAGGTCGCCGAGGTGCGGCACCTTGTCGCCGATCCGGGTGAAGTCGTCGAGGGTCAGGTCCACCTCGGCCTCGCGGGCGATCGCCAGCAGGTGCAGGACGGCGTTGGTCGAGCCGCCGAGCGCCATGACCACGGCGATGGCGTTCTCGAACGCCTCCATCGTCATGATCTGGCGGGCGGTGATGCCCTTCCTGCAGCATCGCGACGACGGCCTCGCCGGAGCGGTGCGCGAACCCGTCGCGGCGACGGTCCACCGCGGGCGGCGCGGCCGAGCCGGGCAGCGACATGCCCAGGGCCTCGCCGACGGCGGCCATCGTGTTGGCGGTGTACATCCCGCCGCAGGCGCCCTCACCCGGACAGATCGCCCGCTCGATGCGGTCGACCTCGGCGCGGCTGATCTTGCCGGCGAGGCAGGCGCCGACGGCCTCGAAGGCGTCGATGATCGTGACGTCCTTGCCGTCGACCTGGCCGGGCATGATCGACCCGGCGTACAGGAAGACCGAGGCGAGGTCGAGGCGCGCGGCGGCCATCATCATGCCGGGCAGCGACTTGTCGCAGCCGGCCAGCAGCACCGAGCCGTCGAGCCGCTCGGCCATCATCACGGTCTCGACGCTGTCGGCGATGACCTCGCGGGAGACCAGCGAGAAGTGCATGCCCTCGTGGCCCATCGAGATGCCGTCGGACACCGAGATCGTGCCGAACTCGAGCGGGTAGCCGCCGGCGGCGTGCACGCCGTTCTTCACGGCCTTCGCGAGCCGGTCGAGCGACAGGTTGCACGGGGTGATCTCGTTCCACGACGAGGCGACGCCGATCTGGGGCTTCTCCCAGTCGTCGTCGCCCATCCCGACGGCACGGAGCATGCCGCGCGCCGCGGCCTTCTCCAGTCCGTCGGTGACGTCGCGGCTGCGGGGCTTGATGTCGATGGTGGAGTCGTCGGGCATGGTCCGGATGCTACGCCGGGGCGTACGGCGGCCCACGGCCCCGTCTCACCCCTCCCGGTCAGACGACGGCCGCGCGCACGCAGAGCACGTCGGGCAGGTGCTCGGCGACCGGCGTCCAGGTGTCCCCCTCGTCGTCGCTGCCGAACACCGTGCCGTCGCGGCTGCCGAAGTAGACGCCGGTGCGCGTCGGCGTCGTCGACGCACATGGCGTCGCGCATGACGCCGGTGAAGAACGCGTCGGGCAGCCCGGAGCGCAGCGCCTCCCACGTGTCGCCGGAGTCACGGGAGCGCCAGACGCTGCACACCCCGTCCACCGGGAAGCGGCCGTCGGCGCCCTCGAGCGGGAACACCCACACGGTGCCGGGCTTGCGCGGGTGGGCGACCACCGGGAACCCGAAGTCGCTGGGCAGGCCGTCGGCGATCGACGTCCACGAGTCCGCGCCGTCGTCGCTGCGGTAGACCCCGCCGTGGTTCTGGAGGTAGAGCCGGTCCGGGTTCTCCGGGTCCCGGGCGACCTTGTGCACGCACTGCCCGAACTCGGGGAACTGGGCGTCCTCCGGCAGGAAGATCGCCCGGATGCCCTGGTTGGCCGGCGCCCAGGAGTCGCCGCCGTCGAAGGTGCGGTAGACGCCGCCGGTCGACATCGCGACGGTCACCTGCTGCGGGTCGGTGGGGTGCGGCAGCACGGTGTGGATGGCCTGGCCGCCGAAGCCGGCGCCCCACTGCTCGCGGTGCGGGTGGTCCCACAGCGCGCGCACCATCGTGAAGCTGTCGCCGCCGTCGGTGGACCTGAACAGCGCGGACGGCTCGGTGCCGGCCCACACCACGTCCGGGTCGCACGGCGAGGGCGCGATCGCCCACACCGACTCCAGGGTCCGGCCGGTGTCCTCCGGGAACTTGATCGCGCCGTCGGCGCCCTTCTCCCAGGTCGCGCCGAGGTCGTCGCTGTGCAGCACCTGCGGCCCCCAGTGCCAGTGCTTGCTGGCCATGAACAGCCGGGGCCGGTCGCGGCCGGCGGTGTTCGCGGTGTCGAGCGCGACGGCGTGCACCTCGCTGCGCAGCTCGTCGGGGCCCTGCCACCTGCCAGTCCGCCGGTCGTCGCCGTCGCTGCTCGCGATCCAGAGTCCCTTGCGTGTGCCGATCATCAGCACGGTCCGTGCCATCCGCCGCTCCTCGCCTCGTCGTCAGGGTTGCTGACTGCTCACAAGGTAGACCCGGTCACCGACAGGAACTCATCGCTCAGTACTCCCCCGACATCACGTTCTCGACGGGCTCGCCCGCGGCGAAGCGCTCGAGCTGGCGTCGCACGAGGCGGTGGGCGCGGGGCCACATCGCCGGCGTCGCGCCGCCGACGTGCGGGGTGATCAGCACGTGCGGCGCGGACCAGAGCGGGTGGCCGGCCGGCAGCGGCTCGGGGTCGGTGACGTCGAGGGCGGCGTGCACGTGCCCGGACTCGCAGCGCGGCGACCAGGTCGTCGGTGACCACGACCGGCCCGCGGGCGACGTTGACCAGCAGCGCGCCCTGCTTCATCCGGCCCAGGAACGCGGCGTCCACCAGCCCCCGCGTCTCGCTGGTGCCCGGCACGATCAGGATCACCACGTCGGCGCTGCGGGAGCAGGTCGGGCAGCTCGGCGAGGGTGTGCACGCCGTCGCGGGCGGTGCGGGCCACCCGCAGCACGTCGACCTCGAAGGGCTCGCAGCCGGCGCTCGATGTCGCGCCCGATGTCGCCGTACCCGACGATCAGCACGGTCGAGTCGGCCAGCGACGGACGCCAGCCCTGGTTCCACGGTCTGGTCCTTCTGGTCCCCGACGAACCCGGGGATGCCGCGCAGCGAGGCGAGGGTCAGGGTCAGCGCGAGCTCGGCGGTCGAGGCGTTGTGGATCCCGCGGCCGTTGCACAGCAGCACGCCCTCGGGGACCTGGCCGCGGACGTGGTCGACGCCGGCGGTCAGCGTCTGGACGACCTTCAGGCGCGGCATCCGGGCCGAACAGCTCGCCCTGCTCCGCGCCGAGGTCGTACGGCGGCACGTAGAACTCGCACCTCGCCGACCGACGCGGGCACGTCGTCGCCCTCCGGCCGCACGGTCTCGTAGCGCAGCCCGTCGGGCGCACCTCCGAGGTCCTGCACGTCGAAGGGGATCCACACCAGCGGTCGGTCGTCGGTCATCCCCCGACCCTAGATCCCGGTCGCGTTCACCTGAACGTCACACGACGTTGACGGCCCAGAAGCACCGCGGGCCTAGCGTCGGACCATGACGACTCCAGCAGCTCCAGCGCACCCCGTGGCGGTCTCGTCGACGGCCGGCCGCGGATGCGCCACCTGGCACGTGACCAGCCAGCAGCAGGCCCGGCGCAACGCCCTGGTGGCGAGCACGGCGCTCACGCAGCGCCGCCGGGAGCTGCTCGACGTGGAGGAGTTCCTCGCCGAGCACGCCGCCCGTCGCAGGCCCGGTGGCCGTGCCCGGCCAGCGGGTGGCGACGCCGCTCCGCCTGACCTGTCGCGGCTCGGGCACACTGTGTGCATGTCGGCCACTCCGCGCGTCGTGTCCCTGCCCGTCCCGGGAGGTCACGAGTCGCTCCGTTTCTACGACGTCGTCAGCGCGGACGGCACCCGGCTGCGCGCCTGGACCAACGACGCCGACGGCCCGACCGTGCTGCTGTGCAACGGGCTGGGCACCAGCCCCTACGCCTGGCCGGCGCTGCTGCGCTCGGACTGCGGCGTGCGGGTGATCTCCTGGAACCACCGCGGCGTCGGCGGCTCCGAGCGGCCCGCCGACCGGGACCGGGTCGACGTCGACGCGTTCGTCGAGGACGCGCTCGCGGTGCTCGACGACGCGGAGGTCGACGCCTGCCCGGTGATCGGCTGGTCGATCGGGGTGAACACCGCCTTCGAGCTCGCCGTGCTGCACCCCGAGCGGGTCACCGCCCTGTTCGCCGTCGCGGGCGTGCCCGGCGGCACGTTCGCCTCGATGGGCGCGCCCCTGCAGATCCCTCGCTGGGCGCGCCGGCCGCTGAGCATCGGCGTGGCCACCACGCTGGCCCGCACCGGCTGGGCGCTGACCCCGGTGACCTCCCGGCTGCCGGTCGGGCCGCGCGCCGCGAACCTGCTGCGGCACAGCGGGTTCATGATGCCCGACCGCGGACCTCACCGTCGTCGAGCGGGCGGTCCGGGAGTTCCTGACCACGCCGGTGCAGTGGTACATGCACCTCGCCCGCGCCGCCGCCCGCCACGACCGGGTGTCGCTGAGCCGGATCCGGGTGCCCGGCGGTGTTCGTGGCCGGGCAGCTACGACATCCTCGCCTCGGCCGACGACATGCGCACCGCCGCGGAGCGGATCCCCGGGGCGACGTACGTCGAGATGCGGGGGTCGCACTTCCTGCAGATGGAGCGCCCCGCCGAGGTGCACGCACCGCTGCTCGTCGCTCGTGACCGGGCTGGGAGCCTGACCGTAGGCTCGGCGGTGAAGCCTCGCCGCGCCCGCCCTGCTGGTCGCCGTGCCCTCGGTCTCACCGCCGCCTGCTCGTCACCGAGGGCGACCCCGACCGGCCTCGGCACCCCGCCCGAGCGCCGCAGCCCACCACGCAGACGGCGGCCGTCAGCCCGAGCAGCCCGGCCGAGCAGCTCCGGGACCCGGGCGGCCGCGCGTCGTCGGCACCGTCGCGACCGGGCTCGCGGCGCCGTGGGGCGTGACGTTCCTCCCCGACGGCAGCGCCCTGGTCGGCGAGCGCGACACCACCCGCGTGGTCGCCGTCGAGGACGGGCAGGTGCGCGCCGGTCGGCCAGGTCGACGGCGTGCAGCCCCGCGGGCGAGGCCGGCCTGCTCGGGCTGGCCGCCTCCCCGTCGTACGACGAGGACGCGCTGGTCTACGCCTACCTCAGCACCGCCGAGGACAACCGCGTCGTGACCATGACGTACGACGGGCGCCGGCTCGGCGCGCCGCAAGCCGGTGCTCACCGGCATCCCGAACGGCTTCATCCACGACGGCGGGCGGCTGCTGTTCGCCGCCGGACGGCAACCTGTTCGTCTCCACCGGCGAGACCGGCGACGAGCAGCTCGCCCAGGACCGCGACTCGCTCGGCGGCAAGATCCTGCGGATCACCCCGGACGGCAAGGCCGCCCCGGGCAACCCGGTGCCCGGGTCCCCGGTGTGGACGATGGGCCACCGCAACGTGCAGGGCCTCGCCTTCGACGGCGCGGGCGGCTGTGGGCCACCGAGTTCGGCCAGGACACCTGGGACGAGCTGAACCGCATCGACGAGGGCCGCAACTACGGCTGGCCGCTCGTGGAGGGCCGCGGCGACCAGGCGCGTACCGCAACCCCTTCGTGCAGTGGCGCACCTACGAGGCGTCCCCGTCCGGGCTGGCCTACCTCGACGGGTCGCTGTGGGCCGGCGCCCTGCGGGGCGGCCGGCTCTGGCAGGTGCCGGTCGACCGCGGACGGCACGGGCCGGCCCCGGGACTGGTTCGTCGGCGACTACGGCCGGCTGCGCACCGTCGTCGTCGCGCCCGACGGCAACCTGTGGGTGACCACCAGCAACCGGGACGGGCGCGGCGACGCCGGGCCCGCAGGACGACCGGATCCTCGTGGTCGACCCGGGCTGACCACGCGACGATCGTGACGTTTCGGACACTTTCCTTCAGACCCGGCCCCCAGGTCCCGATGGTGACCATGTGTCCACGCCCACGCCCACCCGCCGCCGCCTGCTCAGCGGGGCGGCCGGCGTCCTGCTCTCCGTCGTCGGCGGCACCGTGTCCTCGCAGCTGCTCGGCCTCGAGGAGGCCGAGGCCGCCGCCCGGCCCCGCCGGCGCCGGCGCCGGCAAGGGCCCGCGCGAAGGCCGCGCACGAGCCGGCTGGCCAAGGCCGAGAGCCCGCGCGAAGGCCAGGAAGCCCGTCCCCCCGAAGCCGACCCCCACGCGCCCCGGCCCGCGGCACCGGTGCCGACGACCCCCACACCAGCCGTCGCCGTCACCCCGGCGGCGCCGCCGCCGACCATGGCGCCGACGGTCGCCGCGGGCGAGGCGGAGCTGCACTACCTGAACCGGCTGGGCTGCGGCTTCTCGCCCGCGTCCCTCGCGCAGCTGGCCGCGGCCGGAGGCCCCGCGGGCTGGCTCGCCGCGCCAGCTCGACCCCGGCCTCGGTGCCGGAGTCGGACGCCGCGCGGGCGCTGCCCGGCTACTTCCCGGACATGGACGACCCGGCCACGCGCCAAGTGGGCGACCAACCAGGCCGGCACCAAGGGCGGCTGGCAGTACGCCGCCGACTTCGCGGGCTACTCGATGCTGCGGCAGGTCTACTCGACCCGGCAGGTGTTCGAGAACATGGTCGGCTTCTGGTCCAACCACCTGCACGTCAACGCCAACCACGACAGCGCCTGGATCTACCGCAAGTCCTACGACGACACCATCCGCACCCACGCGCTGGGGACCTTCGAGGACCTCCTCGTCGCCTGCTCGCTGCACCCGTCGATGCTGCTCTACCTCGACAACTGGACGTCGGTGAAGAACGCGCCCAACGAGAACCAGGGCCGGGAGCTGCTCGAGCTGCACACCGTCGGCCGGGGCGCCGGCTACACCGAGCAGATGGTGAAGGACTCCGCCAAGCTGCTCTCGGGCTACACCGTCGACGCCTGGAAGACCTGGGACGCCGTCCTACACCAGCAGCCGGCACACCACCGGAGCCGTGCAGGTGCTCGGCTTCGCCGACGCCAACGCCGCCGCCGACGGGTCGGCCCTGACCGTGCGCTACCTGCGCTACCTCGCCCACCACCCGGCCACGGCCACCCGGATCGCCACCAAGCTCTGCCGGCACTTCGTCGCCGACGAGCCCTCGGCGGCGCTGGTCGCCGCCGTGGCCAAGGCGTTCAGCGACTCCGGCACGGACATCAGGACCACCCTGCGCGCGCTGGTGGCCCACCCCGACTTCCTGGCCGGCCGCGGCACCCTGGTGCGCAACCCGGTCGAGGACTTCGTGGCCACCTGCCGGGTGCTCGGCGTGCAGGTGCAGGCGCCCACCGACGGCCAGTCGTTCGCCCGGGCGTGCATCTGGCTGCCCGAGACCACCCTGCTCTACCAGTGGCCGCGCCCCGACGGGCTGCCGCTCGGCGACGCCGCGTGGGCCTCGGCCACCCGGATGCTGAACTCCTTCCGGATGCACTGGAACCTCGCGGCCGGCTGGTGGCCGACCAAGGACGTCGTCTACCGCAAGAGCGGCGCCGCCTGGCTCCCCCGGGCCAGCCTCCGGCTCGACGAGTACGTCGACCACCTGTCCACCTCGGTGCTCGGCAAGCACGCCGACGCCCGCACGGTCGCGGCCGTCGTCGGCGTGACCGGCTACCCGGCGAGCACCGTGATCAGCGCCGGCCACCAGGTGGTCGGCTGGATGCACGTGCGGGTGATGGGCGTCCTGCTCGACTCCCCCGACCACATGAGGCGATGAGGACACCATGACGCGACCGACCCGACCGACCCCGCAGGCGTGCTGCCGGGAGTACGAGCAGGCCGCCGGGCTGTCCCGCCGCGGCTTCCTCGCCGGCCTGGCCGCCGCGAGCACCGCCGCCGTCGCGACCACGACGTTCGGGGACGCCTTCCGGCAGACCGCGTTCGGGGCGGCGCCCGGCGGCAACGTGCTGGTGGTGCTCTCGCTGCGCGGCGGCATCGACGGCCTCGGCCTGGTCGTCCCGCACGGCGACCCGGCGTACTACACGGCCCGCCCGACGATCGCGCTGCCCAAGGCCAGCCTGGTCGCCACGGACGCGATGTTCGGGCTGCACCCGCAGATGGCGCCGCTGACCTGGCTCTGGGACGCCGGCGAGCTCGCCGCCGTGCACGCGGTCGGGCTGCCGGTGCCGAACCGGTCGCACTTCTCGGCGATGGAGGAGATCGAGGACGCCGACCCCGGCTCGTCGGTGCGCCGGGGCTGGATCAACCGGATGATCGGCCAGGACGGCACCGACGACCCGTCCGAGGCCGTCCAGCTCGGCACCTCGGTGGTGCCCACGGAGCTGTACGGCGCCGCGCCCACCCTCGCCGCGGGACGGCTGTCCGACATCTCCCTGGTCGGCGCCGACGCCGACGTCTGGGGGCAGCGCCGCCGCACCGAGCTCGACCGGATGTGGGCGGGGGCGAGCACGCCCGCGCTGGCCGGCGCCTACGCCTCGGCCACCCGCACCGTCGACCTGCTCGCCCCGACCGCCGCGGCGGACTACGTGCCGGCCGCCGGCGTGACCTACCCGACGACCTGGCCGGACCGCGACCTCGCCGACGCCCTGCAGGACACCGCCCAGCTGATCAAGGCGGACCTCGGCACCAGCGCCGTCGCGATCGACTTCGGCTCGTGGGACATGCACTCGGACTACGGCACCACCGAGTGGGGCGGCATGCAGAGCATGACCGGCGCGCTGGCCCGGGTGCTGTCGGCCTTCCTGCGCGACCTCGGCCCGCTGCGCGACCGGGTCACCGTCGTGACGATCAGCGAGTTCGGCCGCCGGGTCAGGGAGAACGGCAACCGCGGCCTCGACCACGGCTGGGGCAACATGATGCTGCTCGCCGGGGCGGGCGTGAAGGGCGGGCGCTACTACGGCACCTGGCCCGGCCTGGGCACCGGCACGCAGGTCGACGACGACCTCCGGGTCACCACCGACTACCGCAACGTGCTGGCCGAGGTCATCGCCCGCCGCTTCCCCGACCGCTCGCTCGCGGGCGTCTTCCCCGGGCTCGGCTACGCCCCGCTCGGCCTCATGCGCTGAGCTTGGCGAGGATCAGCTCGCGGACCCGGCCGGCGTCGGCCTGGCCGCGCATCTCCTTCATGACCGCGCCGATCAGCGCGCCCGCGGCCGCGACCTTGCCGTCGCGGATCTTGTCCGCCACGTCGGGGTTCGCCTCGATGGCCCGGTCGACCGCCGCGGACAGCTCGCCCTCGTCGGAGACCACGGCGAGCCCGCGGGACTCCACGACCTCGTCGGGCGTGCCCTCGCCGGCGAGCACGCCGTCGAGCACCTGGCGGGCCAGCTTGTCGTTGATCTTGCCCTCGTCGACCAGCGCCTGGACGCGGGCGACGTCCGCCGGCGTCACCGGCAGGTCGGCCAGGTCGACGCCCTGCTCGTTGGCGCGGCGGGCCAGCTCGGAGAGCCACCACTTGCGCGCGGTGGCCGGGGCGGCGCCCCCGCGGCGATGGTCTCCTCGACCAGCCCGAGCGCGCCGGCGCCGACGGTGTCGCGCATCTCCAGGTCGCTGAAGCCCCAGTCCTGCTGGAGCCGGGCGCGCCGCTCGCGCGGCGGCTCGGGCAGCGCGGCGCGCAGCTCCTCGACCCACTCCCGCGACGGCGCGACGGGCACCAGGTCGGGCTCGGGGAAGTAGCGGTAGTCCTCGGCGTCGGACTTCTCGCGGCCCGAGGTCGTGATGCCGGTGTCCTCGTGCCAGTGCCGGGTCTCCTGCAGGATCGACGCGCCCGAGGTCAGCACCGCGGCGTGCCTGCCGATCTCGTAGCGGACGGCCCGCTCGACCGAGCGCAGCGAGTTGACGTTCTTGGTCTCCGTGCGGGTGCCGAGCTGCCCGGAGCCCTTCGGGGCCAGGGACAGGTTGACGTCGCAGCGCAGCGACCCCTGCTCCATGCGTACGTCGGACACGCCGAGGCCGAGCAGCACGTCGCGCAGCTGGGCGACGTACGCCTTGGCGACCAGCGGGGCCTGCTCGCGGGTGCCCGGGATCGTCTTGGTGACGATCTCGATCAGCGGGATGCCGGCCCGGTTGTAGTCGACCAGCGAGTGGTCGGCGCCGTGGATGCGGCCGGTGGCGCCGCCGACGTGCAGCGACTTGCCGGTGTCCTCCTCCATGTGCGCGCGCTCGATCTCGACGCGGACGACCTCGCCTTCGACGTCGACGTCCATCCAGCCGTCGAACGCGATCGGCTCGTCGTACTGCGAGGTCTGGAAGTTCTTCGGCATGTCCGGGTAGAAGTAGTTCTTCCGCGCGAACCGGCACCACTCCGCGATCGAGCAGTTCAGCGCCAGGCCGATCCGCATCGCGGACTCGACCGCCGTGCGGTTCACCACCGGCATCGCGCCGGGCAGGCCCAGGCAGGTCGGGCAGACCTGGGTGTTGGGCTCGGCGCCGAACTCCGTGGGGCACGAGCAGAACATCTTCGAGGCGGTGTTCAGCTCGACGTGCACCTCGAGACCCATCGTCGGGTCGAACTTCTCCAGCGCGTCCTCGAAGGAGAGCACCGCGTCGGTGCGTCGTCGTGCTCATGCGGACACTTCCTCGAGGGTCGGGGCGCGGTCGAGCAGCGGGCCGCCCCACGTCGCCTGCAGCAGGGTCTCCAGGGCCGCACCGACCCGGTAGACCCGGTCGTCGGCCATCGCCGGGGCGAGCACCTGGACGCCGGCCGGCAGGCCGTCCTCGTCGGCGAGGCCGCTCGGCACCGAGATGCCCGGGACGCCGGCGAGGTTCGCCGGGATGGTGGCGAGGTCGTTGAGGTACATCGCGACCGGGTCGTCGAGCTTCTCGCCGAGCTTGAACGCCGTCGTCGGCGCCGTCGGGGAGAGCAGCACGTCGGCGGACCCGAAGGCGGCCTCGAAGTCCCGGCTGATCAGCGTGCGGACCTTCTGGGCCTGCCCGTAGTAGGCGTCGTAGTAGCCGCTGGACAGGGCGTAGGTGCCGAGGATGATCCGGCGCTTGACCTCGTCGCCGAAGCCGCGGTCACGCGTCGCGCGCATCACGTCCTCGGCGCTCGGGGAGTCCACGCCCTCGGGCAGCACCCGCAGGCCGTAGCGCATCGCGTCGAACTTCGCGAGGTTCGAGGACGCCTCGGCCGGCAGGATCAGGTAGTAGGTGGCCAGCGCGTGCACGAACGACGGGCAGGACACCTCGACGACCTCGGCACCGGCGTCGACGAGCAGCTGCACGGCCTCGTCGAACCGCTGCTGGACGCCGGCCTGGTAGCCCTCGCCGCGTCAGCTCCTTGATCACGCCGACCCGCACGCCCTGCATGTCGCCGGTGGCGCCCTGGCGGGCGGCCTCGACGACCTTGGGGAGCGGCCGGTCGATGGACGTGGAGTCCATCGGGTCGTGGCCGCCGATGACCTCGTGCAGCAGCGCCGCGTCGAGGACCGTGCGGGTGACCGGACCGGCCTGGTCCAGGGAGTTGGCCAGCGCGACGAGGCCGTAGCGCGAGACGCCGCCGTAGGTCGGCTTCACCCCGACCGTGCCGGTGACCGCACCGGGCTGACGGATCGAGCCGCCGGTGTCGGTGCCGAGCGCGAGCGGCGCCTCGAAGGCGGCCACCGCGGCGGCCGAGCCGCCGCCCGAGCCGCCGGGGATCCGGTCGAGGTCCCACGGGTTGTGCGTGGGTCCGTAGGCGGAGTGCTCGGTGGAGGAGCCCATCGCGAACTCGTCCATGTTGGTCTTGCCGAGGATCGGCAGGCCCGGCGGCGCGCAGCCGCGCGACCACGGTCGCGTCGTACGGCGGCAGCCAGCCCTCGAGGATCTTCGAGCCGCAGGTCGTGGGCAGGCCCTCGGTGGCCAGCACGTCCTTGACCGCGATCGGGACGCCGTCCAGCGCGGAGGCGACCGAGCCGGAGGCACGGCGCTCGTCGGCGGCGCGGGCCGCGGCGAGCGCGCCCTCGGGGTCGACGTGCAGGAACGCGTGCACGGCCCCGTCGACGGCGGCGATCCGGTCCAGGTGCGCCTGGGTCAGCTCGACCGAGCTGGTCTCGCCGGCGGCGAGCGCGTCGGCCAGCTCGGCGGCGGTGCGGCGGGTCAGGTCGCTCATCGCCTCCTCCCCCAGGATCCGCGGCACGCTGAACCGCTGCTGGTCGACCTCGGGGGCGCCGGAGAGCGCCTGCGCGGCGGTCAGCCCGGGCCGGGCGACGTCCTCGCGGAAGACGTTCGTCAGCGGCAGCGCGTGCGACGTCGGCGGGACGTCGTCGGCGGCCACCTCCGAGATCGAGGCGATGGACTCCAGGATCACGGCCAGCTGGGGGGCGAGGTGGTCGAGCTCCTCGGCGGACAGGTCGATTCGCGCCAGATCGGCGAGGTGCGAGACCTCGTCGCGGCTGATGTCAGGCATGCCGCTCATCCTAGGGAACGGCCCGCGGTCGACTTCTCCCCGCGTCCAGCGCGGACGGCGCTGCCGGGGCGCGAGAACAGGTAGAGTTTTCAAGGACTCGGGAGGACACATGGTGAGCGACGGCAGCCCGCGGCACGGGTTCGGGCCTCCTGGCCCCCACCGCGGGCGCCCATGTCCAGGACCAGCTCCAGCAGGCCTCCGAGCGGGCGGCCTACCTCGCCCGGGTGGCCCGCGGGCTGTCCGGGGCGCTGCACACCGACCGGGCCGTCGACCTGGTCCTGGAGATGCTGGTCGGGCCGGTCGTCGACTGGGCGCAGATCACCCTGGTCGACCGTCGCCAGCTCCGGTTCCGCTCCCGGGGCCCCGACGGCCGGCTGCTCACCGGCCGGCTGCCCGTCCGGCGAGATCGCCGAGTCCTCCAGCCTCGGCCGGGCGCTGTTCACCGGCGCCACCGACCTCGTGATGGTCCCCGACGGCGGCGACGCCGACAGCGCCACGCTGGCCTCCGCGGTCCCCTCCGAGGCGCTGCGCGGGTCGCTGACGACGATCCGGCCGATGGACCTGCTGACCATCGCCGATGTCGGCCCGCGGGACGACGTACGGCGCGCTGACGATCGCCCAGCGCTGCGGCGCCGGCTTCGACGAGCAGGCCGTCACCTTCCTCGAGGACTTCGCCCACCGGGTCGCGGTCACCCTGGACACCACCCGGGCCCTGGCCGAGTCGCGCCGCGTCGCCACCGTGCTCTCCCGCGAGCTGGTGCCGCCGAGCCTGCCCGACCTCGCCGGTGCCACGTTCGGCACCTACTACCGGGTGGCCTACGAGCAGGAGGCCCTGGGCGGCGACTTCTACGACGTGCACGGCGACGACGACGGCTGGACCGTCGTGGTCGGCGACGTCTGCGGCAAGGGCGTCGAGGCCGCGGTGCTCACCGGCAAGGTGCGCCAGGCCGTGCGCACCGCCTCGCTCGTCGACCGCGACCCGCGCCGGATCCTCGACCTGGCCAACCGCACGCTGGTGTCCGACTCCGACGAGACGTTCGTGACCGCCGTGTGCGCGCACGGGCGCCAGGTCGGCGACGTGCTGCACCTCGACATCGCCTCCGCCGGCCACCCCGAGCCCCTCGTCGTACGACGGGACGGGTCGGTCGAGCAGGTCCCGGTGTCCGGCACCGTGCTCGGGCTGCTCGCCGGACACGACCTACCGGTCGGTCGGCATCGAGCTCGCCGAGGGCGAGACCTGCGTGTTCTACACCGACGGGGTCGCCGAGGCCCCGGGCCACCGCGCCCGCTTCGGCGACGACAGGATGCGCGAGGTGCTGCGCGCGACCGGCGCCTGCCACGTGACCGCCCAGGTCGAGAGCGTCGCCGTCGCGCTGTCCGCGCACCTGCGCGACCGGGCGCACGACGACATCGCGATCCTCGCCGTGCAGTCGAGCGGCCGGCGGTGACCACCGACGTCGCCTGGGCCCAGGAGGTCGAGGAGTACCTCTCCTCGCTGAAGCGGGGCGACCGCTCCGGCGCGATGCGGCAGGCGCGCACGCTGCGGTCCGACGGGCACGACCTGCTCGCGCTGATCCTGCGGCTGATCGCCCCGGCGCAGTCCCGGGTGGGCGAGCTGTGGGTCTCCGACAGCTGGAGCGTCGCGCAGGAGCACGCGGCCACCGCGATCAGCGAGGCGGTGCTCACCACCCTGGCCGTCGAGCGGGAGGGACAGGCGCAGGCCCCGGCGGACGCCCCCTCGGTGGTGGTGTCGTGCGTGGAGCAGGAGTGGCACGCGCTGCCCGCCCTGATGGTCACCGAGCAGCTGCGCGCGAGCGGCTTCGCGGTCAGCTACCTCGGCGCGAACTCCTCCGCCCAGGGCCTGGTCCGGCACATCCACGACACCGGTCCGAGCGCGGTGCTGCTCAGCTGCGCGCTCTCGTCGTTCCTGCCGCTCACCCGCCGCGAGATCGAGGCGGTGCGCGAGACCGGCACCCCGGTCGTGGTGGGCGGCTCCGCGTTCGACGCCGGCGGCCACCGGGCCCGGGTGCTCGGCGCGACGGCCTTCGCCACCGGCGCGTCCGACGTGGCCGCGGTGCTGGCCGGGCTGCCGACCGCCGTACCCCCGGCCCCGCCGCTGACCCACGCCGGCGCCGAGGAGGCCTTCGTCGTGTTCGCCGACCGGGAGTCCCTCGCCGACGACGTGTCCCGGCTGGCGCTGCGCTCCCTCGGTGCCGGCTCGCACGACGGGCCCACGAGGACGGCTGGCGACGGGTGCTCGACGACCAGCTGCCGCACCTCGTCGGCAGCGTGGCGGGCGCGCTGGTCAGCGACGACCCCCGCGTCGTCGACCGACGCCCTGGCCTGGGGCGAGATGCGTGCTGCGGAACCGCGACGCCCCCGCCGGCACCGGTCGCGGCGCTGCGCGACGCGCTGCGGGAGGCGCTGCACGACCTGCCCGCCGCCACCCGGCTGCTCGACGGCCGTCGCACCGCGCCGCTGACCCGGACGGACGGGCCCGTCTGACCCATTGACCGTGACCCGGGGCACCGGCGTTGGCTCGAAGGGCCGGGGGAACCCGTCGTCAGGAGTCCTGCGATGTCCGACACCAGCACGACCGAGCTCACGCTCGACGCCTCGTTCCAGGGCAGCACCATCCGGCCCGGGGACCGCGACTACGACACGGCCCGCGCGATCTACAACGGCAGCATCGACCGGCAGGCCGGTGCTGATCGTGCGTCCGCACGGCGCCGCCGACGTGATCGACGCCGTCACCTACGCCCGCGAGACCGGGCCTCCCCCTCTCGGTGCGCTGCGGCGGCCACGGCGTCGCCGGCACGTCCCTGGTCGACGGCGGGGTGCTGGTCGACCTCTCCGCGATGAAGGGCGTGCACTCCGACCCCGAGCGGGGCACCGCCGTCGCCGCAGGGCGGCGCGCTGTGGGGCGAGTACGACCGCGACGTCGCGCTGTCCGGACGGGCCACGCCCGGCGGCCGGGTCACCACCACCGGGGTGGGCGGCTTCTGCCTCGGCGGCGGCTACGGCTGGCTGTCCCCGGTGCACGGCCTGACCTGCGACAACCTGGTCGCCGCCGACGTGGTCACCGCGGACGGCCGGCTGGTGCGGGCCACCGAGGACGAGAACAGCGACCTGCTCTGGGGGCTGCGCGGCGCCGGCGCCAACTTCGGCGTCGTCACGGCCTACGAGCTGCGCACCCATCCCGTGCCGCCGGCGATGCTCGGCCGGCATGCTGATCGTGCCCAACGACGACCGGGCCGCGGACGTCGTCGCCGGCTACCGGGAGTACGTCGAGCAGGCCCCCGAGCAGCTGGTCACCGCGGTGGCGACCGTGCTCGCGCCGCCGGAGCCGTTCGTCCCGCCGGAGCTGGTCGGCACGCCGATGCTCGGGATCATCGCGCTCTGGGTCGGCGAGCCCGGTGACGGCGAGTCGTTCGTCCGCCCGCTGCGCGACCTCACGGCGCACGGCATGGACCTGGTGCAGCCGATGCCCTACACGGCGTTCCAGGCGATGCTCGACGGCTTCGCCCCGAAGGGCTGGCTGAACTACCACCGCGGCCTGCACCTGGCGGTCGCTCGACGACGGCGATCATCGAGCCGTTCCTGCAGGCCGGGCGCCACATCGGCTCGCCGATGACCCAGGGCATCCTGTTCCGGCACGGCGGCGCGGTCTCCCGGGTGGCCGAGGACGCGACGGCGGCCGGACACCGGGACTCCGCCTACATGGCGCACCCGATCGCCTGCTGGGCGACGGCGGCCGAGACCGAGCACGAGATGGCCTGGGTCCAGGAGTTCTCCGCGGCCGTGGCCACCGCGACCACGGGCGGCACCTACCTCAACTTCGAGCCCGGTACGTCGATCGCGGACGTGAAGTCCGGCTTCGGCGAGGAGAAGTACCAGCGCCTCGTCGGGCTCAAGGACGTGTGGGACCCGGGCAACCTGTTCCGGTCCAACCACAACGTCCCGCCGACCGGCTGGACGCCGGAGGCCAAGCTGCCCCGTCAGTCGAGGACCTGATCCCCGCGTCTCCCCGACCTGCGCGACGGCCCGGGCCTCGTCCGGGCCGTCGGACAGCAGCACCCGGAAGCCGTCCTCGTCGAGCACCGGCACCTTGAGCTGCACGGCCTTGTCGTGCTTCGACCCGGGTGACTCGCCCACGACGACGAAGTCGGTCTTCTTCGACACCGAGCCGGCCGCCTTGCCGCCCCGGACCAGGATCGCCTCCTTGGCCTGGTCGCGGCTGAAGTCGACCAGCGAGCCGGTCACCACGATGCTCATCCCGGCGAGCGTGCGCGGCGCGGACTCGTCGCGCTCGTCGGCCATCGTCACGCCGGCCTCCCGCCACTTGCGCACGATCTCCCGGTGCCAGTCGACCGCGAACCACTCGACGACGGCGTCCGCGATCGTCGGCCCGACGCCCTCGGCGTCCGCGAGCGCGGCGTGGTCGGCGTCCTCGATGGCCTGCATCGACCCGAACTCGGTGGCCAGGGCACGCGCCGCGGTCGGCCCGACGTGCCGGATGGACAGCCCGACGAGCACCCGCCACAGCGGGCGGCTGCTTGGCGTCGTCGAGGTTCTCCAGCAGCCGCCGCCCGTTGGCCGACAGCACCGGGTCGTCGCCCTCGCCCTTCTTGGGGGCGCGGGTGAACAGCGGCGCGCGGAGCAGCTTGGCCTCGTCGAGGAAGAACACGTCGCCCTCGTCCTCGATGACGCCGGCGCCGAGCAGCGCGAAGGCCGCCTCGGAGCCGAGCCCCTCGATGTCGAAGGCGCCCCGGCCGGCGACGTGGAACACCCGGTCGAGCAGCTGGGCGGGGCACTTGCGGTGGTTGGGGCAGCGCAGGTCCTTGTCGCCCTCCTTCTGCTGCACCAGCTCGGTGCCGCAGGACGGGCAGACGGTCGGCATCACCCAGGGCTCGAGCCCCTCGGGGCGCAGCGCCAGCACCGGGCCGACGATCTCGGGGATCACGTCGCCCGGCCTTGCGCAGGATCACCGTGTCGCCCGGGCGGACGTCCTTGCGCTGGACCTCGTGGCCGTTGTGCAGGGTGGCCCGCTCGACGGTGGAGCCGGCCACCCGGGTCGGCTCCATCACCCCGAACGGCGTGACCCGGCCGGTGCGGCCGGTGTTCACCTCGATGGCCAGCAGCTTGGCGTTGACCTCCTCGGGCGGGTACTTGTAGGCGATCGCCCAGCGGGGCGCCCGGCTGGTGGAGCCGAGGCGGCGCTGCAGGTTGACGTCGTCGACCTTGATGACCACGCCGTCGATCTCGTGCTCCACGTCGTGGCGGTGCTCGCCGTAGTGCTCGATGAACTCCTCGACGGAGCCTCAGGTCCGGCAGCACCTTCGCGCGGTCGCTGGTCGGCAGCCCCCAGGCCTTCAGCGCGGCGTAGGACTGCGACTGCGTCGTCGGGGTGAACCCCTCGCGCAGCCCGAGCCCGTGGCAGACCATCGCCAGGGCCCGGGTGGCGGTGACCCGCGGGTCCTTCTGGCGCAGCGAGCCGGCCGCGGCGTTGCGGGGGTTGGCGAACACGGGCCGGCCGGCGTCCCGCATCGACTCGTTGAGCCGCTCGAAGGCCTGCACGGGGAGGAACACCTCGCCGCGCACCTCGACCCGGGCGGGCACCGGGTAGTCGGCCGTGCCGGTCAGCCGGTGCGGCACGTTGCCGATCGTCCGGACGTTGGGGGTGACGTCCTCACCCGTCCGGCCGTCGCCGCGGGTGACTCCCCGGACCAGCCGGCCGCCCTCGTAGAGCAGGTTGATCGCCAGGCCGTCGACCTTGAGCTCGCACAGCATCGCCGGGTCCGTGACGCCGTCGCGGGCCAGCCGCGCGCGCCAGCTCTCCAGCTCGTCGTAGGAGAAGGCGTTGTCCAGGCTCATCATCGGCTCGAGGTGGTCCACGGCGGTGAACTCCGTGGAGACCGCGCCGCCGACCTTCTGCGTCGGCGAGTCCGGGGTGCGCAGCTCGGGGAACTCCTCCTCGAGCTCCTCCAGACGGCGCATCCGCACGTCGAAGTCGTGGTCGGACAGCGTCGGGTCGTCGAGCACGTAGTAGCGCCACCGGGCGTCCTCGATCTGCTCGGACAGGGCGCGGTGCTCGTCGCGGGCCTCCGGCGACGGGATGGCGGGCTGCGGCATACGCCTATCTTGCCGTGCGCCACCGACAGCCCACCCAGCCGCGGGGGCCGGGCCCCTCCGGAATCCATTTGCGTGCAGCACGCATGCAGGTCTATCGTTCCCTGATGAAACGAAACCGTTTCGTTTCATCCATGTAAACAGCCAGGCGACGGGGACCCCGATGACGCAGCCCAGGAAGACCGGCGGCACCCGCCCGCGGGTCGAGGGCGAGCGCGAGTCGGAGATCCTCGACGCCGCCCTGCACCTGCTCGCCGAGGTCGGCTACGACCGGATGACCATGGACGCCGTCGCCACCCAGGCGAAGGCCAGCAAGGCCACGCTCTACCGGCGCTGGACCGACAAGCCCTCGTTGGTCGTCGACGCGATCCTGCAGTCCAAGGAGGCCCTCCAGACCCCCGACCCGGACACCGGGAACCTGCGCGACGACCTGGTGCAGATGTCCTGCAGCCACGGCGGGCTCACCGACCAGCGCTCGGCCCAGGTGATGGCCGGCGTCATCACCGCGATGCACCGCGACCCCGACTTCGCCGAGGAGTTCCGCACCCGCGTCCTCGGCCCCAAGCTCGAGACCACCCGCGCCGTGTTCGAGCGCGCCCGGGACCGCGGCGAGATCACCGCGGACCTGGACCTCGACCTGCTGGCCCCCGCGCTCGCGGGGATCGTCCTGCACCGCAGCTTCGTGCTGGGGCTCCCCGCCGACGAGAAGACCGTGGCCCGGGTCGTGGACGAGATCATCCTGCCCGCCGCGACCCGCCCCTCCCCCGCACCCCGCACCCACGAAGGAACCGCATGACCACCGCAACCGCCCCCGAGGCCGAGCCGGCCTCGGGCCACGGCCACCGCCACCTGGGATGGGCCCTCGTGCTCATCTCGGTGGCCCAGCTGATGGTCGTGCTCGACGCGACCATCGCCAACATCGCCCTCCCGTTCATCAAGCACGACCTCGACATCTCCCAGGCGAACCTCTCCTGGATCGTCACCGGCTACTCCCTGGCCTTCGGCGGCCTGCTGCTGCTCGGCGGCCGGCTCGGCGACCTCTACGGCCGCCGCCGGATGCTCATGGTCGGCGTCGTGGTCTTCGCCGTCGCCTCGCTGCTCGGCGGCCTGGCCACCAACGAGGGCCTGCTCCTCGGCGCCCGGGGCCTCCAGGGCCTCGGCGCGGCGATCGCCTCCCCCGCCGCCCTCGCGCTGATCACCACGACGTTCCCGGCCGGCCCGCAGCGCAACCGCGCGTTCTCCGTCTACGCCGCGATGTCCGGCGCGGGTGCCGCCGTCGGCCTGGTGCTCGGCGGCTGGCTGACCGGCCTCGAGCCGACCTTCTTCGGCCACGTCGTCGACGGCTGGCGCCTGACCTTCCTGATCAACGTGCCGATCGGCCTCGCCGCCGCGTTCGCCGCCCCGCGGCTGCTCGCCGAGAGCGAGTCGCACCCCGGCGAGCTCGACCTGCCCGGCGCGCTGTCCGGCACGCTCGGCCTGGTCGGCATCGTCTACGGCCTGACCCGCGCCGGCGACCCCCGCTACGGCTGGGGCGACGCCTGGACCCTGGCCTCGCTCGCCGCCGGCGTGCTGCTGCTCGCCGCGTTCGTGGTCATCGAGCGGCAGCGTCAAGCACCCGCTGCTGCCGTTCCGGATCCTCGCCAACCGCACCCGCGCCACGAGCTTCGTGGTGATGATGCTGGTGCCCGCGGCGATGTTCGCGATGTTCTACTTCCTCTCGCAGTTCGTGCAGAACGTCATGGGCTTCTCGCCGCTGAAGACCGGCGTCGCGTTCCTGCCGTTCAGCGCCGGCATCATCGTCGCGGCCACGGTCTCCTCCAAGCTGATCGAGAAGGTCGACCCGCGCTGGCTCGCCGGCCTCGGCACGGCGATGGCCGGCGCCGCGCTGTTCGGGTTCTCCCGGCTGCCCTACGACGACTCGCTGGCGACCCTGTCGGTCGACGCGCACTACGCCACCGACATCCTGCCGTTCATCATCATGATGTCGCTCGGCATGGGCCTGACGTTCGTGCCGATCACCCTGACCGCCGTGCACGGCGTCGGGGCCCGCGACTCGGGCATCGGCTCCGGCGTGCTGAACACCATGCAGCAGGTCGGCGGCGCGCTCGGCCTGGCCACCCTGTCCACGGTGGCCGTGCACTTCACCTCCGACAAGGTCGCCTCGCTCTCGGCGGCGGCCCAGTCCGCGGCCGGCGGCGCCGCCGACCCCGAGCAGGCGCAGCAGATGCAGACGCTGATCGGCCAGGTGGCGTTCACCGAGGGCGCGACCCACGCGTTCCTCACCGGCGCCGGGATGATCTGGCTCGGCACCCTGATCGCGCTGGTCTTCCTCAACGCCAAGCACGAGGACCTGGCCACCGACGAGGTGCCCGAGGGCGTCGCGGTCCACTGAGCCGCCTCGACCGCTCGCAGCCCGCTCACTGGCCGAGGCGTCTGCCGGCGACCTGCCGGCAGAGGTGCAGCGCCCGGCGCGCCCACTGCGGGTCCGCGCCGGCCAGGCCGCAGGCCGGGGTGACCACCAGGGACGAGGCGGACTCCGGGTCGAGGCCGAGCATGTCCAGCAGCCGCAGCACCCGCTCGGTCACGGTGCCGTCGGACAGCGGTCGCGCCGGCGCGGTGGTCGGGACCACCCCGAGGTGCACCGGCCGGCCCTGCTCGAGCAGGACCGCCAGGTCGTCGTACGCCGAGGTGGGCAGCACGTCGAGGTCCACCGAGACGCCGGCGGCGCCGGCGCCGGTGAGCAGCGAGATCGGCACGTCGGCCGCGCAGCAGTGCGCGACCGGGGTGGCGCCGGACTCGGTCACGGCGGCGAACACCCACTCCAGCGGCGGGCTGGCCCGCGGCGGGTCGACCGAGCGGTGCCGGTGGAAGCCCGACGCGGTCGGGATCCGGCCGGCCATCACCGCCGGCAGCGCGGGCTCGTCGACCTGCACCAGCAGGTCGGCGCCCGGGATCCGGCGCCGCACGTCGGCGACGTGGTCGCGCAGCCCCTCGGCGAGCGCCTCGGCCAGCTCGCGGCGGGCGCCGTGGTCGGCCAGCACCCGGTCGCCGCGCGGCCGCTCGACGGTGGCGGCCAGCGTCCACGGGCCGGCGACCTGGATCTTGAAGCGTGCCGGTGTAGCCCTGGCTGTGCTCCTCGACGACGTCGAGGTCCTGGGCCAGCAGCGACCGGGCCCGCCGGTGGTCGATGCCGGCGGCGTCCGTCAGCCGCCACCCGGCGGGCTGCAGGTCGGCGCCGAGCTCGGCGACCAGGGCCAGCGTGCGGCCGGTCAGGTCGGCGTGCGCGCCGCGGCCGGGCAGCTCCGGCACGTGCGGCAGGTCGGGCAGCTCGTCGAGCACCACCTTCACGGCCAGGTCGTAGTCCGTCGCGTCCGTGCCGGGCATCGACCCGACGCCGGTGGCGCGCGGTCATGCGTCGGCCCGCGTCCGGGAGGCCGAGGAGATCGTGCAGGAGCCGACGACGCGGGTGCCGTCGTACACCACCGCGGCCTGGCCGGGCGCGATGCCCTGGGCCGGGTCGAGCAGCTCGACGACGACCTCGTCGCCGTCGGCGACACCGTGACCACGGCACGGTGCTCGTCGCCGTGCGCGCGCAGCTGGACGGTGCCGTGCAGCGGCGCGGCGGGGACGCTGCCGCACCAGCGCGGCCGGATGCCCTCGATGTGGTCGACGGTGAGCTCCTCGCGGGGGCCGACGGTCACCGTGCCGGAGACCGGCTCGATGTCCAGGACGTAGCGCGGCCGGCCGTCGTCGGCGGGCCGGCCGATCCGCAGGCCCTTGCGCTGGCCGATGGTGAACCCGAACGCGCCGTCGTGGCGGCCGAGCACCTCGCCGCTCGCGTGGTCGACGATCTCCCCCGACGTCAGGGTGTCCGGGCCGAGCTTCTCGCGCAGCCAGCCGGCGGTGTCGCCGTCGGAGATGAAGCAGATGTCGTGGCTGTCCGGCTTCTGGGCGACCTGCAGGCCGCGGCGCTCCGCCTCGGCCCGGACCTCGGCCTTCGGGGAGTCGCCGAGCGGGAACAGCGAGTGCGCGAGCTGCTCCTGGGTCGAGCACCCCGAGCACGTAGGACTGGTCCTTGCCCAGGTCGACGGCGCGGTGCATCTCGATCAGCCCGTCGTCGCCGGTGTCGAGCCGGGCGTAGTGGCCGGTCGCGACGGCGTCGAAGCCGAGCGCCAGGGCCCGGTCGAGCACGGCGGCGAACTTGATCTTCTCGTTGCAGCGCAGGCAGGGGTTCGGCGTGCGTCCCGAGGAGTACTCCGCCAGGAAGTCCTCGACGACGTCCTCGTGGAACCGGTCGCTCAGGTCCCAGACGTAGAACGGGATCCCGATCACGTCGGCCGCGCGGCGGGCGTCGTTGGAGTCCTCGATCGTGCAGCAGCCCCGCGCCCCGGTCCGGTAGGACTGCGGGTTGCGGGACAGGGCGAGGTGGATCCCGGTGACGTCGTGGCCGGCGTCGGCGGCCCGGGCAGCGGCCACCGCGGAGTCCACGCCGCCGCTCATCGCAGCGAGTACGCGCACGGTCAGCCGGCCTTCTTCGAGGTCCCGAAGCCGGCCGCGACACCCGCGGCGCGGGCCCGCTCGACGACCGGCGCGATCGCCCCGACGAGCGCGTCGACGTCGGCCTCGGTGCTGGTGTGGCCCAGCGAGAAGCGCAGCGAGCTGCGGGCCTGCTCGGCGTCGCGGCCCATCGCGAGCAGGACGTGGGACGGCTGGGGCACCCCGGCCGAGCAGGCCGAGCCCGTCGAGCAGGCGATGCCGCGCGCGTCGAGCAGCATCAGCAGCGAGTCGCCCTCGCAGCCGGGGAACGTCAGGTGCGCGTTGCCGGGCAGCCGGTGGTCGAGCCCGGTGTCGGGGTCGCCGTTGAGCTGGGCGTCCGGCACCTGCTCCTGCAGCCGGGCGACCAGCTCGTCGCGCAGCGCGCTGACCCGCACGGCGTGCTCGGCCTGCCGGGCGACGGCGAGCTCGACGGCGCGCGCGAAGCCCGCGATGGCGGGGGTGTCGATCGTGCCGGAGCGGATGTCGCGCTCCTGGCCGCCGCCGTGCAGCTGCGGGGTCACGTCCAGGTCGCGGCGTACGACGAGCGCGCCGACGCCGTACGGCCCGCCGACCTTGTGCGCGGTCAGCGTCAGCGCGTCCACGCCGGAGGCCGCGAAGTCCACCGGCACCTGGCCCACGGCCTGGACGGCGTCGGTGTGCACCGGCACGTCGTGGGCGTGCGCGAGGGCGACGGCGTCGGCGACCGGCTGGACCGTGCCGACCTCGTTGTTCGCCCACATCAGCGACACCAGGGCCACGCTCTGCCGGGTCGCGCTCGAGGGAGTCGCGCAGCGCGGCGACGTCGAGGCGTCCGAGGGCGTCGACCGGCAGCAGCTCGACCTCGGCGCCCTCGTGCTCGGCGAGCCAGTGCAGGGGGTCGAGGACCGCGTGGTGCTCGACGGAGGAGGCCAGGATCCGGGTGCGGCGGGGGTCCTCGGCCCGGCGCGCCCAGAGCAGGCCCTTGAGCGCCAGGTTGTCCGACTCGGTGCCGCCGGAGGTGAACACGACCTCGCCCGGGCGGCAGCCCAGCGCCCGCGCGATGGTCTCGCGGGACTCCTCGACGACCCGGCGCGCGGCCCGGCCCGACGCGTGCAGCGAGGACGGGTTGCCGATCCGGGTGAGCTGCTCGGTCATCGCCGCGACGGCCTCGGGGTACATCGGCGTCGAGGCGGCGTGGTCGAGGTAGACGGTGTCTTCGGTCATCGCACCCACCAGCGTACGGCGTGCCGCGGCACCCCTCACCTCAGGCGTCGAGCCGGGCCTGCCAGGGGTGGTCCGGGTGCAGCCGGCGCAGCGACTCGCGCAGCCAGGCCCGGCGGCCGTCGTCGAGCAGCGGCCACACGCCGTCGAGGTCGATGCGGTCCTTGAGGCGGTGCTGCTTGGCCTTGAACAGCAGCGACACCTCGGGGCGCAGGTAGCGGACGCCGTCGTCGGCCACCCAGGTCACCTCCTCCAGGTCGGCCACGAAGGACGCGTCGCGCTTGGACTGCCAGCGGCCGTCGACCGAGCCGTTCAGGATGCAGTCGACCCGCCACGGCGAGCGGGCGTCCTCCCGCATCCAGATCTGGCTGAGCGGGTCGAGCGGCGCCGGCGTCCGGTCGTCGATCACCCGGAAGGTCCCGCCGTCGTTGCTCCACAGGTGGAACACCCCGCCGAGCTGCTCGCGCAGCTGCGGGACGTGCTCGGTGTAGACGACCAGGTCGATGTCCTCGTGGAACCGCGGGACTCCCGTGAACGCCTCGACCGACCAGCCGCCGACCACCCACCAGGGCTCCGGGTAGCCGGCCATCAGGTCGCGCAGCTCGGCCGGCGTGAGCGGGTCCCAGTCGCCGTACAGGGCGCAGAAGGCCTCGTCCTCGGCGTCCGGGCGCCAGGCCAGCGCCTCCTCGCGCGTCACGCGGCGACGACCGCGAGGAGCGCGCGGTGGTCGGTGCCCTCGACGGTGACCGACTCCGTGCTCAGGGCACGCAGCCCGGAGCTGACCAGCACGTGGTCGATCGGCACCATCGACGGGCACCGTGACTCCCAGCCGGGACACCACGCCCGCGGCCGGCCAGGTCGGCTGCCAGCGCGAGTCGGCCTGGGTGGCGGCGTCCTCGAAGCCGCCGCCGACCAGCGCCCGCATCGGCACGTGGTCCATGGTCGCGTTGAGGTCGCCGACGACCAGGGTCCGCTCGGAGGTGGCGCGCGCCGCGTGCCGGACGACGCCGTGGTCCATCCGCCAGCCGGACACGTCCCCGACCGGCGGCCGCGGGTGCACCGCGATCAGGTGCACGCGGCCGGCCGGGGTGGCCAGGTCGAGCCCGTAGCCGGCGAGCTCGGTGCGCAGCCGCTGGACGTGCGAGACCCGGTAGCGCGTGAACACCATGGTGCCCGCCGGCCCGTCGGCCGGCCGGCCCACGCGGTGCCGGAACGCCTGCCCCAGACCGGCGGCCTCGAGCCCGGACAGCGCCTGGGGGGTGACCTCCTCCAGGACCAGCACGTCGACCTGTGCTGCGAGGGCCACCTCCACCACCCGGGCGGTGTTCGCCTGCCCGATCCGCAGGTTCGTGGTCATCACGTGCAGCCGGTGCGTGCCGGCGGCCTCGGCGGCCGGCGTCCCGAGGTACGGCCCGCTGGCCCAGAACGCGTGCAGCAGCAGGCCCAGCAGCGAGGCCACGACCAGCGCCTTCGCCGTACCCCGCCAGAACCGCCTGCCCCGCCACCAGGCCGGCAGCAGGAGGACGAGCGCCGCGGCGTACAGCACCACGGCGTACGGCGTGAAGGAGACGAGCCGCACCCAGGGGCCGCCCGGCAGGTCGAGCAGCCGGGCGGTCGTCAGCAGTCCGGCGGGGACCAGGAGGACCGTCACGAGCAGGCCGAGCAGCAGCCACCGCAGCTTCATGCGGCCCACGCTAGGCGCTCGCGGGTCGCCGACGTCACACCTCGCGGGGAGTGTTCGATTCGTGCCGCTGTGTCCTGGACCGGTACTGTTGGTCCCGCTGGCCCCATCAGTTCTGCCTCGGGCCAGGCACGCGTCATCCACCGAGCGCCGCGACCGGGCACCCGAGAACGGGATCCGAGTCGCGCCGGGCAGGACGACCCTTCTAGCTTCTCTGGAGTACCCCACATGGCGGACACCCGCCCCAGCACGCCCCTGTCCTTCTCCGACCTCGGTGTCCCCGCCGCGCTCGTGTCGGTCCTCACCGAGGCCGGGATCACCGCGCCGTTCCCGATCCAGACGGCCACGCTGCCCGACTCGCTGAAGGGCCGCGACGTCCTCGGCCGCGGCCGCACCGGCTCCGGCAAGACCTACGCCTTCGTGCTCCCGCTGCTCGCGCGGCTGGCCGAGGGCCGTGGCAAGCGTCAGCCGGGCCGCCCCCGCGCCCTGGTGCTCGCCCCGACCCGTGAGCTGGCCAGCCAGATCGAGGCCGCGATGGCCCCGCTCGCCAAGGCGCTGAACCTGCGCACGATCACGATCTTCGGCGGGGTCCGCCCCAACCCGCAGATCCAGGGCCTGCGCAACGGCGTCGACATCGTCATCGCCTGCCCCGGCCGGCTCGCCGACCACGTCCAGTCCGGGCACTGCGACCTCGGCTCGATCGAGATCACCGTCCTCGACGAGGCCGACCACATGGCCGACCTCGGGTTCCTGCCGGTCGTGCGCCGGCTCCTCGACAAGACGCCGAGCCACAGCCAGCGCCTGCTGTTCTCGGCCACGCTGGACGCCGGCGTCGACGTCCTGGTCAAGCGCTTCCTGCACGACCCGGTCACGCACAGCGTCGACTCGGCCCAGTCGCCGGTCGGCAACATGACCCACCACGTCCTGCACGTCAGCAAGGAGGGCCGCGTGCCCGTCCTGGCCGACCTGACCGCGGCGCCGGGCAAGAAGATCGTGTTCACCCGCACCAAGCACGGCGCCAAGGCGCTGACCCGCCAGCTGAACGCGCGCGGCGTCCCGGCCGTGGAGCTGCACGGCAACCTGTCGCAGAACGCCCGGACCCGCAACCTCACCGAGTTCGGCACCGGCACCGCCCGGGTGCTCGTCGCCACCGACATCGCGGCCCGCGGCATCCACGTCGACGACGTCAGCCTGGTCGTGCACGCCGACCCGCCGGTCGAGCACAAGGCCTACCTGCACCGCTCGGGCCGCACGGCCCGCGCCGGCGCCGAGGGCACCGTCGTCACGCTGATGCTGGACGCGCAGGTGAGCGACGTACGCGACCTCACCCGCAAGGCCGGCATCAAGCCGACCGTCACCCGCACCCAGCTCGGGGACGCGCTGCTCACCCAGATCGCGCCCGGCGAGCGGACCTACGTCGCCGAGGCCGACCGGCCCAAGGCCGAGCCGGCCCGCCCGAGCGGCGGCGGTGGCGGCAGCCGTGGCGGCAACGGCGGCGGTGGCCGTCGTCGCGGTGGCAACGGCGGCGGTGGCGCCCCGAAGAGCAGCACCGGTGGCGGCGGCGGCCGTCGCCAGCCCGCCAAGCCCAGCGGTGGCCGACGCTCCGGCGGGTCTCGTCCGGCCGCGGCCAGCAGCGGCACGCACACCGCGGCGTCGTTCTCCTCGGCCCGCCGGGGCCGCTGACCCGTCCTGCGGCTCACGGCGGCGGCGGCGGCGCGGCCACGGCGCACGGCGAAGACCACGACGCCGCCGCCGCACAGAAGAACCACGAGGTCGGCGAGGGCCAGCCAGGCAGGGATCGCCGTGCCGACCAGCGGCAGCCCGGTCGACGAGCCTTGCGACCCGCCCGCGGGCGCGAATGCCGCCACCCCGAGGATGTCCGCGTGCGCGTCGCCCGTGTCTCCTTCGGCGTTCCACCGCAACCCGAAGCCCACGCCGTCGGTCATGGTGTCGTTGCCCGCCTCGCGCCGCATGGTCACGGTCACGCGCAGAGGCAGCACCTCTCCGGCCCCGAGGCTCTCGAGCGCGACCCCGGCGCCCGGTCCACCGAGCTCGGTGAGGGAGCCCTGCCAGAGCGATCTGGTCCCGGCGGGGGTGACCTCACCGACCTCGACCTCGAGCCAGTCCGCCAGCTCGCCACCGTCACCCGTGCAGGTCACGTCGCCGTCGTTCTGCTCCGGCCGGACGCACCCGTTCTCGCTCTCGTCCACGTCGAGTGCTCGAAGGGTCAGATCGGCCCGCCCGGACGAGTCGTTGCGCAGCGCGAGCGTGCCCGACGTCGCGTAGCCCGGAGCCAGCTCGGTGATCCGGAGGAGCGGGGAGTCCGTGTCGTGCACGAATCCCTTCCCATCGCCGGGTACGTCGATGAGCAGCTGACCCCCCTCGGCGCTCGCCGCGGGTGCCATGCCCACCGTGATCACCAGCAGCGTCAGTGCTGCCAGACGGGACGGGCGTGCTCTGCTCGACACCATGGCTCCTCGGATCGGCGGGTGGTCGCGCTCAACTCTGACGCCGGTTCGGGCCGGCTGCATCGTCAAGATTGCTGAAGATCCGCTGCCTACCGGCGTCGGCAGGTCCGAGGACCGTGTAACCCCGTTTCATCAACTTTGGGGATGTCCGTGCGCGCCTGGGACAGCGAAGGTCTTCTCAGTGTCGAGGGGGGCCTCGGCCACACCAGGTGCGGCACAGGCCGCCCGTTTCATCAAAGGGGATCAGCATGAACAGCAAGCTCGTCAAGGGCAGCCTCGCCGGCGTCGCCTGTCTCGCTCTCGCGGCCGGCGGCTCGACCTTCGCGGCCTTCAGCGACTTCGGCACGATCGCGGACAACTCCGTCCAGGCGGGGATCCTGAAGCTCAACCTGAACAACCAGAACGGATCAGCGGCCACGCCGCTCAACTTCGGGCACTTCAACCCTGGACACAGCTTCGTCCAGAACGTCTGGGTCGCCAGCAGCGACTCCGCGTCCGTGCCGCACGCAAAGCTCTCCGTCAAGGTCGAGAACATCCGCGACTTCGAGAACGGCTGCGGGAGCGCCAACTCGGAGCAGGCCGTCGACGGCACCTGCAGCGCGAGCAACGACGGGGACGGCACTCTCGGCGGCGAGGTCTCGCCGCTCCTGGGCACCGACATGTACGCCTGGCGTCCTGGCACGCCCGGCGTCTGCACCAGCTTCCCCGGAGCCGGTGACTCCGGGACCACCAGCATCTGGCACTCGACCCCGTTGAAGAGCACGGAAGACGTCTCGAAGGAGATCGGCGTTCTCGACGGTGGCCAGGGCTACTGCGTCCGGATCGAGCAGTACCTTCCCGGCGACACCGGCAACCAGGTCCAGAGCGACGGCGTGAGTTCGACCACCGGTTCGACCTCAGGTTCGACCTGGTCCAGCTCTGACGCTCGGACTAGACGGAAGCGAGCAGGGCATGGCACGGGACACGGCGGAGCGAGCATCGGCACATCGGCTGCTCCGCTGGGGTACCCGGCTGGTCCTGCTCGCTTTCGCGTTGCTCGTCGTGGGGGCCCTGGCCGTCGTGGTCGTGCTGCCCAGGGCCACCCACGGGACCGCGCTCACGGTGCTCACCGGAAGCATGACCCCGGAGATCCCGGTCGGCTCCGTGGTGCTCGTCCGCCCCGTCGACCCCGGCACGCTGAAGGTCGGCGACATCGCGACCTACCAGCCGAAGCCTGGCGAGCCCGACTACATCACCCACCGCATCATCAGGATCGACACCTCCACGACTCCCACGCGTCCTTCACGTTCAAGGGTGACGCCAACCGGGGCGCGGACATCGAGCCGGTGCCGGCCGAGCGCGGTCCGGGGTCAGGTCTGGTTCCACGTCCCCTACCTGGGAGCCGTCCGGGACGGTCTGCACGGAAGGGGCGGCATCGCTCTGGTGGCGATGCTGGTGCTGCGGTGGGTACGCGATCTCGCAGCTCTCCGGCGCCGTGCGGGAGCGCAGGGCGCGCAAGACGCCGGACGAGGCGGGCCAGACCGCACCGGCGCACGCACGACAACGTGACCCTCGACCGCACGCTCATCGTGGGCACGCTCAGCACCGATCACATCGCGCAGCAGTGTGCACTCACCCCGGACCAGGCGGCCCGGCACTGGGGAGCGACCCTGGTCGACCAGGATGCCGAGGACCTTCCGGTTGCTGATCGCGCCCGCCACCCGGGGTTCGGTTGCGACGGTCGAGCTCCTGCAAGTCCCTTCGAGCCCTCTCGACTCCACGTGCTCGAGTCCACCGACCCTGCTGGCGGGACAGCCGGCCAGTGCAGGGATCCAGCGCCCTGCTCGGCGCGCCGGTCAGCGTTGGCCCGGGCCACGGGACCGGTCGTGCGAGCCGCTAGGCGCGCGGCGGCGGCCGTTCTGGGTGCCGTGTGCCGCCTTCTGCCCTGGGCATCGTCCTTCGCTGGCACCGGGACGACGTACGCGACATTCTCGGACTTCGCCGCTCCGTGACGGGTTCCGCCTCGCGCGGGGGTCTGGGCTCCCGACCCGCCCGAGATCTGCACCGAGGCGCTGCACGCGCAAGATGTCGACCACCCGCTACGGCACCCTCGGGGACGACCTGCTGGGAAGCAGCAACGCTCCGGGAGGGAACCACCCGCAGGTCCTCATGGCGCTACGACGGCAACGACGCCCTGGCGGGAGGCAACCAGGCAGACTGCCTGGTCGGCGGCCCCGGGGACGACCACCTCACGGGTGGCAACGGCAAGGACATCCTCGACGGGGGCCGTGGATGGGACGTCTGCGAGGGCGAGAACGGCACAGACACCTTCGTCAGCTGCGAGCAGATCCTCGTCCCGACGGCGCCGAAGAAGGCCGCCGTGCTCGCCGGCCCGACCGGGACGCCGCAGGCACCGCCGGCCACCACTCCCCCGCCGCCCCGTCGGCCTCCGAGACGCCTGCCCGCGGCCGAAGCCGAGGTGCCCGAGCCCGAGGTGCCCGAGCCCGGTGCGACCGCTCCTGAGGTGACCACTCCCGACGCCGCCCCCGCTCCGCCCGCGCCCACCCCCTGAACGGCTCGTCCGCGCGGCGGACTAGTCCGATCCGACTAGTCGGATTCGCCCCATTGGGTCTCCCATGTCGGTCATATCTGACACAAGATGGGTATAGCGGCCGGGGGGCCGATGGGCACATCGCAGGGGGCACTCATCACACGTCGACGTCATCATGCAGGCGCCAGGCCCGTCACGCACGTGGTGGTAGCGGCCGGACTGCTGAGCACGGTTCTCGCGGTCGTCCTGCTCACCCTGGACGTCGGCTCGACGGCCGACGGGGCTGTCGCCCGCATGACGAGCATCGCCCGCTCCGGGGCGGCCGCGCTCTTCCTGACGTCCGGGGGCCTGCGGCTGGCCCGGTGGCGTGTCCTGCGTGAGGCACGGAGCGGCCAGATGGGGTGTGCTCTCGTCGTCCTCGGCGGGCTCTGCTACCCGCTGACCGGTCTCGGCCGCGCGCTGAGCCAACCCGAGGTCGCCTCGCTGCTCGGCCCGCTCATCCGTGGCACGGCGTCTGCGGTGTGCATGAGCCTGGTGCTGCGCGCCCTGACCCACACCACCGGGTCCACCGGCGTGCACCCGTTGCGCGTCCTCGTCCGGGCCGCCTGCGTGGTCCTGGGGGCGTTTGCCGGGCTCACCGCGGCGCAGGTCGCTGCGCCAGAGCTGCTCGCGGGCACCGATGCGGCGTACGTCCTGATCGCGGCGCTGCTCGCCAGCGGCTGGTTCGGCCTGGGCCTGCTCGCAGCTCGCCGTGCGGAAGAGCTGGCGTGGGCAGGCCGCCTGGCCCCGCTTCTCGCTGCTCTGGGACTGGCCGAGCTGCTGCGTTCGTTCGACGCGTCGGCGTGGGGGGTCTGGACGTTCGCCGCCCTCGCCCTGTGCGTCTGCGCGGCCTCCCTGTCCGCTCACTCGGCCATGCTCGACCTCGACCAGGCGATGAGCACCGAGCGCTGCCACGTGGAGATGCTGGCCGAGGCACTCCAGCGGGCCGATGCCCTGGCCACGGGGCACGAGGCGTGGCGCGAGGAGATGACGCACGACGCGTGCAACGCGTTGGCCGGCCTCCGGGGAGCACTGCAGACGCTCGAGCGGTACGACGGACGGCTCGACGACTCCACGGCCAGTCGGCTACGCACGGCCGCGATCGCCGAGCTGCGTCACCTCGAGCACCTGATCGTGGCGACGAAGGAGGAGTCGACCCGGGACTTCGACGTGGCTGAGGTCGTGGCCATGGTCGTCGAGACACGTCGGGCCCGAGGCACCACGATCCAGGTCTGGGGCGGCGGCGACGTGCACGCCCACGGCAGACCCGCCGACCTGGCCACCGCCTTGCAGAACCTCCTGGTCAACGCCGAGGTGCACGCTCCGGGCAGCCCGGTCGTCGTGCACGTCAGCCGCGGTCCGGCCGCCGTGGAGATCGTCGTCTGCGACAGCGGACCCGGGCTCACCGCGGACGAAGTGGCGTGGGTCTTCGAGCGGGGGACGCGCGGGTCCTCGAGCCAGGGCTCCGGACTGGGGCTCCACCTCGCGCGGCAGGCGATGCGCAACCAGGGTGGTGACCTCGAGCTCCTCGCGCGACAGGGTGGAGCCACCTTCGCCCTCAGCCTTCCGTCGTCCGAGCACGCCGTGCCTCGTCTCCCGGTGCAGAGGTCCCCGGCCCCCCTGAGGGAGTCCGCATGACGCTCGCTGAGGAGCGCCCCGTCCTGCGGGCCCTGTTGGTCGACGACCACCAGCTGCTGGCCCAGAGCCTCGCACTCGCTCTGGACCTCGAAGGCGTCGCCTGCGTCGTCGCCGACCTGGTGGACCGGGACAGTCTCGTCCAGCAGGCAGTTCGCTCGACGCCGGACCTCGTGCTCCTCGACCTCGAGCTGGGAAGCACCATCGGGAGTGGGGTCGACCTCGTGCAGCCGTTCGTGGAGGCCGGTTGCCGTGTGCTGGTCGTGAGTGCCTCGGCGGACCGGGAGCTGGTCGCACGGGCGGTCGAGGCCGGTGCGTCGGACGTCATCTCCAAGAGCGTCGCCTTCGAGCACCTCCTGGAGGCCGCTGTCGCAGTGGCCCGGGGCGAGCGCGAGATGGATCCCACCCGGCGGCATCGGATGCTTGCGGACCTGCGCGCGCACCGGTCCCGCCGGGCGATGGAGCGGGCGCCGTTCGCGCGACTCACGGAGCGCGAGGCGCAGGTGCTGCGGGCTCTGTGCGACGGCGTGGGGGTCGCGGCGTTCGCCTCCGCGTGGTTCGTCTCGGAAGCGACGGTGCGCAGCCAGGTCCGTGGGGTGCTGACCAAGCTCGGGGTGACGTCGCAGCTCGAGGCCGTGGCACTGGCCCATCGGACCGGGTGGCGCGCGGACTGACCACGGTCCGGTTTGGCGGGACGCTCCGCGGGACGGCACACTGGTCCCACCATGAAGAACTGACACCGCCGCTCTGCTCGCACTCCCGAACGGTGTCCTCCATGCTCCCTCTTTCATCCGTCTCCGCGCTCGTCGCCCGCGACCTGCCGCGCACCTACGGCGACCGGGTCGTCCTCGACGGCGTCGACCTCGCTCGCCGCAGCCCGGCGAGCCCCTCGGCGTGGTCGGCGAGAACGGCGCCGGCAAGTCGACGCTGCTGCGCCTGCTCGCCGGCGTCGAGGAGCCGGACGCCGGGTCGGTCGAGCGCCCCGACGACCTCGGCTACCTCGCCCAGGAGCCGGACTTCCCCGACGGCGCGACCATCGGCGACGTGCTCGACGCCGCCCTCGCCCCGCTGCACGAGGCGGTCGCCCGGCTCGAGGAGCTCGCCCCGCTGCTCGACGACCCCGGCGCCGCCGAGGAGTACGACGCGACGCTGACCTGGGCCACCCTGCACGAGGCCTGGGACGCCGACCGGCGCGCCGAGGAGGCCGCCGCGCGGCTCGGCCTCGGCGACGCTCGACCGGCGCCGGCCGGTGGCGCACCATGTCCGGCGGGCAGCGCAGCCGCCTCGCGCTGGCCGCGCTGGTCACCCGGCGGCCCGGCTGCGTGCTGCTCGACGAGCCCACCAACCACCTCGACGACCAGGCCACCGCGCTGCTCGAGGAGTTCCTGGTCTCGCTGCCCGGGGTCGCCGTGGTCGCCAGCCACGACCGGGCGTTCCTCGACGCGGTCTGCGGCGCCGTGGTCGACCTCGACCCGTCCCACCTCGGCGTCGACGGCGAGGGCGGCAACCGGTTCACCGGCGGGTACACCGCCTACCTGGCCGCCAAGCGCGCCGCGCGGCGGCGCTGGCAGACCGCGTTCGAGGCCCAGCAGGACGAGCTCGCCGCGCTGCGCGAGTCGGCCGCGACCACCGCCCGGCAGGTGGCGCACGGCCGCCCGCCGCGCGACGGCGACAAGTTCATCCACCACTTCAAGGGGCAGAACGTCGCCCGCACGGTCAGCCGGCGGGTCCGCGACGCCGAGCGGCGCATCGACGTGCTCGAGCGCGACCCGATCCCCGAGCCGCCGGCGCCGTTCGGCTTCCACGGCGTGCTCGCGCGGCGTCGCTCGAACGGCACGGTCGTCTCGGTCCGCGACCTGCGGGTGGCCGGCCGGCTCGACGTGCCCCGGGTCGACGTACCGGCGGGCGGGCGGCTGCTGGTCACCGGCGCCAACGGGTCCGGGAAGTCGACGCTGCTCAAGGTCGTCGCCGCGCGAGCTCGAGCCGACCTCCGGCGAGGTGGCGGTGTCCGCGCCGGCTGGTCGGGCACCTGCCGCAGGACGTGGTCTTCGGGCGCCCCGAGCGCAGCGCCGCCGAGGCGTACGACGCGGCCACCGGCTCGCCCGTCCCGCTGCACGAGCTCGGCCTGCTGCACCCGCGGGAGCTCGCCCGGCCGGTCGGGGTGCTCAGCACCGGCCAGCAGCGCCGGCTCGGGCTGGCGATCCTGGTCGCCCGCAAGCCCGACCTGCTGCTGCTCGACGAGCCCACCAACCACATCTCGCTGGCCCTGGCCGACGAGCTCGAGGAGTCCCTGCAGCACTCCTCGGGCACCGTCGTGGTGGCCAGCCACGACCGCTGGCTGCGGCGCCGCTGGTCCGGGGACACGCTCGCGCTCTAGGCAGGGATGGCCCGAACGGGCTATTCAGCCGACCTGTTCGACGAGCGCACACGAGCCCAACGGGGGTCGTCGCTGACCGGTCCGGCACCGCAGACTGCTGCTATGGCGGGGAGACGTTCAGACCACGAGCCCCGGGAGGTCGAGACCCCCCGGGTGGGCAGCGTGCTGGCGCCCTGCGCGCTGGCCATCTCGGTCGGCACCGCGCTGGTCTCCCTGGTCGCCCTGCTCAACCTGGAGGACCTCTCCCCCGACGCCCTGGCCCGCGACGCGTTCGCGCTCGGTGCCGCCGCCCTCTTCCTCGCCGCCGCCGTGCTGCGGCTGGCCCGCTGGCGGGTCACCACCGACCCGCACAGCGGCCTGCTCGCGGCCGCGATGGTCGCGCTCGTGCCTGATCACGCTGCCCCTGGGCAACCTCGTCGGCCAGGTGCTGGGCCACGACGTGCCGCCCGGCCTCGCGCTCTCCGCCCGGGCGCTCGGCACGGCCGCCTGCCTCGCCCTCGCGCTGCGCGCGATGACCGTCACCGACGAGGGCCGCCCGACCAGCGGGGCGCGCACGCTGCTGGCCTCCGCCGTCACCGCGCTCGTCGGTCTCGGCGGCCTGGCCGTCCTCGTCTGCCGTCACCCCGGACCGGATCTCCGGACCGGTGCTCTTCGGCGTGGTGGTCGAGGTGGCGCTGGCCGGCACCTGGCTGGCCATCGGCCTGGCCGCCTCCGCCCGCGACGCCGTCCAGCCCTGGGCCGGCCGGGTCGCCCCGCTGTACGCCTCGCTCGGGCTGGTCGAGCTGCTGCAACGCCCTGGACCAGCTGCGCCCCGGCACCTGGTCCCTGCCGTCCTCCGCCCTGCTCGCCTCGGTCGCGATGATCACCGCCCACAGCGCGTACGTCGACCTGCTGGACTCCACCCGGCTCGCTGGCGATCCGTCGACCACCGCACCCGGCAGCTGTCCGGCTGCCCGCACCCCGGCGCCGACGAGCACGGCACCGAGCCGGTCACCGACTTCGACGTCACCGAGGTGGTCGCCGCCGCCGTGCGCCCGTTCGTCGAGGCCGGCCAGGAGGTCCGGGTCCGCGGCGGCGTCGGCGTGGCCCACGCCCGTCCCGGCGACCTGGCCGCGGCCGTCGCGGAGCTGCTCTCGTCAACGCGGCGACCTACGCGCCGCACAGCCCGGTCACCGTGCACGTCGTCGCGATCGACGCGCGCATCGAGATCTCGGTGACCGACCGCGGCCCGGGCATGTCGGCGGTCGACGCCGTCCCGGGCGGTGGCGCGGCGGCCTGCACGGGGCCCGGGCGCTGATGGCCCGCAACGGCGGTGGCCTGGAGCTGCGGAACCGGATCGGCGGCACGACGTTCGTGCTGGTCCTGCCGGCGGCCGAGGACCAGCGCACGCGAGGCGATCGTGCCGCGCTGGGACAGCGTGACCCAGAGTGCCTGAGCCTGCCGGTCACTCAGTGCGGAGATGACCGCCCGCCTCCTGGCGCGGACAGCCTGGTGCCGGCAGGCCGGGCGGTGACTGCCACGGAGACTGTCCCGGCTGCCCACCGGGCCGCTCCTCCTCCGCGCACCCCCGGACCGGTTGGACGCGGTGCCTTGCTCCCGGCGGCCCGCGGATCGTCGATGCCGTGCTCGCCGACGGTCTTCGGTCGCGTTCGTCGCTCGCTGGTCGGCCGTCGCCGCCCCTGGCCGGCAGGGTCGGCGGTCGGCCTCTCGCCGCGGGGTCACCGACGCCGTCGCGCGGCGTGCTGGCCGGCCACCCTGTTCCTCACCGCCGGCGGCCTGCGGCTCGCCCGCTGGTGGATGACCGTCGGAGGCCCGCAGCGCCTACATGGGCGCCTCGCTCGTCGTGCTCGGCGGCGTCACGCTGCCGCTGTGGCACCTCGCCAACGCCCTGGACGAGCGGGACGCGCACCTCGCTCGTGCCGGTGCTGACCCGGGCGGTGGGCACGGCGTGCTGCGTCGGGCTGGTCGCGCTGGCCCTGACCCGGGGCGACGACGACTCCCTGTCGCTGCACCCGCGGGTGCTGCTGGCCCGCGGCGCCGGGGTCACCGCCGGGGCCTTCGCGCTCCTCGTCACCGGCTGGGCGTGCTGTCTCCCGGGTCTCCTCGAGGCGGGCCCGGCTGCGCGCACCTCGCCCTCGACGCGCGATGGCCTGCGCCTGGGCCCGGTATCGCGACTGGTCGCCTTCCTCCGCGACGCCTCGCAGCGCTGGGCCGGCCGGGCCGCTCCCCTGCTCGCCGCGATGGCCGTGCGTCGAGCTGATGCGGCTGCTCGGCCACGGCGTTCGGCGGCGCCTGGCTGGTCGGCCGCTGCCCTGCTCTCCGCGGCCGCTCGCCACCCTGACCGCCGCGTACGTCGCGCTGCAGGACCTCTTCGACGCCGCCGACGGCCGCCCACCGACGCGCCGTCGACCTCTCCGCCGCCCTGGCCGCCGCCAACGCCGTCGCGTCCGGGCACGACGCCTGGCGCGAGGAGCTCACCCACGACCTGCGCAACGCCGCTGGCCGGCCTCCGGGCCGCCCTGCACACCCTCGCGCCGTACGACGGGCAGCTCGACGAGCTCACCGTGCCCGGCAGCTCCGCGACGCCGCCGCTCGACGAGGTCGGCCACCTCGCGCACCTGGTCGACGGGGCGGACCACGAGGAGGTCGTGGACTTCGAGGTCGGCCGCGCGTGGTCCGCGACGTGGTCCGCACCCGGCGCGCCACCGGCCAGCGTGCGGCTGCGCGGGCACCGCCGGCGTCGTGCGCGGCCGGCCCGGCGACCTCGCCACCGTGCTCCAGAACCTGCTGGTCAACGCCGAGGTGCACGCGCCGGGCAGCCCGGTCACCGTGCAGCTGGTGGCGGGCCCGCGGACAGGTGGAGATCGTGGTCTCCGACCGGGGCCCGGGGCTGACCGCGGCCGAGGCCGCGCACGGTCTTCGACCGCGGCGTCCGCGGCGCCGAGCAGCCCGGGCTCGGGGCTGGGGCTCTACGTCGCGCGGACCCTGCATGCGCCAGCACGGCGGCGACGTCGAGCTGCGCCAGCCGGGTGGGCGGCGCGACCTTCGTGGTGCGGCTGCCCGCCGTCGAGCGGCGCGGCTCGTGCCCCGACCCGCGGCTCCAGCGCTCGGCCACGCGTGAGCACCCCGACCCTGCGTGCGCTCAGCGCCGTCGTCGTCGACGACCACCGGCTGCTCGCCCAGAGCATCGCGATCTCGCTGCGCCAGGAGGGCGTCGACTGCACGGTCGCGACCCTGACGGACCCGGTCTCGCTGGTCGCCGGGTCCTGGCCGAGCGGCCGGACGTGGTCCTGCTCGACCTCGACCTGGGGCCCGGTGTCGGCGACGGCGCCGCGCTGGTCGCCCCGCTGGTCCGCCGCGGGCTGCCGGGTGCTGCTGGTGACCGCGTCCACCGACCCGGTGCGGCTCGCCGCGGCGCTGGAGGCCGGCGCCGTCGGCGTGCTCGCCAAGACCGAGCCGATCGAGGTGCTGCTCGCGGCCGCCTCGCGCCGCCGCCCGGGGCGAGCGGGTGATCGACGACGTGCGCGAGCGGTCCGCTGCTGCGGGACGCCCGGCACCGGCAGGACGCGCTCCCGCGCTTCGCGCCGGCTCACCGACCGCGAGCGCACGTGCTGCGGTGCCCTGGCGCCGCGGCGAGAACGTCGCGACGATCGCCGCCACCTGCTACGTCGCGGAGGCGACCGTCCGGAGCCAGGTGCGCGGCGTGCTCACCAAGCTCGGTGTCGGCTCCCAGCTCGAGGCCGTGGCGCTGGCGCACCGCTCGGCTGCCTAGCGGGCTGGACCGTCAGCCCTTGCGCTGGGTGATCTGCTCGGTGGCCTTCGGCAGCACCGCGTGCAGGTCCCCCACGACGCCGAAGTCGACGAGCTCGAAGATCGGCGCCTCCTCGTCCTTGTTGACCGCGACGATGGTCTTGGAGGTCTGCATGCCGGCCCGGTGCTGGATGGCGCCGGAGATGCCGTTCGCGACGTACAGCTGCGGCGAGACCGTCTTGCCGGTCTGGCCGACCTGGAACGCGTGCGGCATCCAGCCGGAGTCGACGGCGGCGCGCGAGGCGCCGACCGCGGCACCGATCGAGTCGGCGAAGCCCTCGACCGGCTCGAAGTTGCCGCCGGTGCCACGTCCGCCGGAGACCACGATCGCGGCCTCGGTCAGCTCGGGACGGCCGGACGCCTTGCGGGGCTCGGACTTGGTGATCCGCGCGCCCTTGGCGGCGTCGCTGATCGTCGCCGCGAACGGCTCCTGCGTGCCGGCGCCGTCGACGGCCTCCGGGGTCGCGGAGTTGGGCTTGACGGTGATGACCGGGACGCCCTTGGTGACCTTCGCCTGGACGGTGAAGTTGCCGGCGAACACGGACTGCGTGGTCACCGGGCCCGTGCCTGCACGTCGACCGCGTCGGTGATCAGGCCGGAGTCGATCTTGACCGCCAGGCGGCCGGCGATCTCCTTGCCCTCGCCGCCGGACGGGATCAGCACCGCGGCCGGCGAGGTCTTCTCGACCAGCTGGGCGAGGACCTCGGCCTTCGGCGCGACCAGGTAGTCCTTGACGTCGGCGTCGTCGACGACGTAGATCTTCTCGGCGCCGAACTTCGTCAGCGTCTCCGCCGCGGTGCCGGCGTCGCCGCCGATCAGCACCGCGGACGGCTCGCCCAGGCGGCGGGCGATCGTCAGCAGCTCGGTGGTCGGCTTGGTGACCTTGCCGTCGACGTGGTCGACGAGAACCAGAACTTCACTCATTGCTGATCAGCCCTCTCAGATGAACTTCTTCGACGCGAGGAACTCGACCAGCGCGGTGGCGCCCGATCCGTCCTCGTCGGTGACGACCTCGCCGGCCGTGCGCGGCGGGCGGGCCTCGGTGCCCTCGACGGTGCTCCAGGCGGCCGACAGGCCGACCAGCGCCGGCGTCGACGCCGAGGTCGGCCAGCGACCAGGTCTCGAGCGGCTTCTTCTTCGCGGCCATGATGCCCTTGAAGGACGGGTAGCGCGCCTCGCCGGACTGGTCGGTCACCGACAGCACCAGGGGCAGCGTGCCCTCGATGGTCTCGGTGGCGGTGTCGCCGTCGCGGCGGATCGTCACGGTGCCCGCCCCGCCATCGGTGGAGACGGTGACCTCCGAGCCGAGGGTGACGGCCGGGACGCCGAGCCGCTCGGCGAGCATCGCCGGGACCACGCCCATCGAGCCGTCGGTCGAGGCCATCCCGCAGACGACCAGGTCGTGCTCGGTCTTCTTGACCGCCTCGGCGAGCACCAGCGACGTGGCCAGCGCGTCGGAGCCGGCGATCGCGTCGTCGAGCACGTGCACGCCCTTGTCCGCGCCCATCTGCAGGGCCTTGCGGATCGCGTCGGTGGCCTGGTCGGGCCCGACGGTCAGCACGGTCACGGTCGTGTCGTCGCCCTGCTTCTCCTTGATCTGCAGGGCCTGCTCGACGGCGTACTCGTCGAGCTCGGAGAGCAGGCCGTCCACGCCGACGCGGTCGACGGTGTTGTCATCCTCGAAGTGCCGGTCGGCAGTGGCGTCCGGAACGTACTTCACGCATACGACAATGTTCATGGCGTCATGGCCCCGCAGGGCCCCTCCTGGTGAGTCGGTTGGTCCTGAGGTTACCCGCGCGTAGCAACGCTGGAAACCGGGTCCGGGGTGGGGTCAGTCACACGGCCCGGCCCGGCTCCGGCACCCCGGTCAGGGGCGGATGATCCGGTCCAGCACCTTGCCGATGACGAGGTAGATCACCGCGGCGATGCCCCAGTTGGTCAGCGCCTCCTTGGTGGCGGCGCCCTTGCCGGTGAAGTCCTTGAACGTGCCGAAGTCGAGCTTGCGCGGCCACGTCGAGGACGAAGGCGACGATCGCGTTGTCCTGGTTCATCTTGAGCGCGACCAGCAGCGCGCCGACGGCGAGGAACAGGGCGCACACCACCGCGACGAGCCAGACGACCGACGCGATCCGCGAGCGGATCGCGTTGGTGCCGGCGACCACCTTCTTGCCGACCTGCCGGTCCTTCCTCTTCCTCGCCACCGGGGCGTCCTCGGTCTTCTCGACGGGCTTCTCGGTGTCGGTCACGCGGTCTCCTTGGGATGAGTTGGACGCACCCTAGCCGACCCTCAGCGCCCCTGGAACTCCGCCTTGCCGGGGCCGTTGTCGACGAACGAGCGCATGCCGGTGGTGCGGTCCTCGGTGGCGAACAGCGCCGCGAACTGGACCCGCTCGATCTCCAGGCCGGTCTCCAGGTCGGTCTCGAGGCCCCGGTCCACCGACTCCTTGGCCGCCCGCAGCGCGAACGACGCGGCCGCCGAGAACTGCCGCGCCCAGGTCTGCGCGGCGGCGTAGACCTGGTCGTCGGCGACGACCTGGTCGACCAGGCCGATGCGCAGCGCCTCGTCGGCCTGCACGAACCGGCCGGTGAAGATGATGTCCTTGGCCTTGGCCGGGCCGACCAGCCGGGCCAGCCGCTGGGTGCCGCCGGCGCCGGGGATGATGCCGAGCAGGATCTCCGGCTGGCCGAGCGTGGCGCCCTCCCCCGCGATCCGGACGTCGGCGCACATCGCCAGCTCGCAGCCGCCGCCGAGCGCGTAGCCGGTCACCGCGGCGACGACCGGCTTGGGGATCTTCGCGACCGCGGTGAACGCCGACTGCAGGCCGCCGGAGCGGGCGACCATGTCGGTGTAGGACATCTCCGCCATCTCCTTGATGTCGGCCCCGGCCGCGAACACCCGCTCGCCGCCGTACACGATCACGGCGCGTACGTCGTCCCGCTCGGCCGCCTCGGCGGCGCACGCGCGGATCTCCTCCTGGACCTGGACGTTGAGCGCGTTCATCTTCGGTCGGTCGATCCGGATCGTGCCCACGCCGTCCTCGACCTCGAGCCGTACGAACTCGCCCATCGCCATCTCCCTCACGTCGCTGTCACTGTCGGCGCCGAGCCTAGCCAGGTCGTCCGGCACAATGTCGGGGTGACGAAGTCCGCGTGGCCCGGGAGCCACCAGCCCCTGGGCGCGACGTGGGACGAGGAGAGCACCAACTTCGCGGTGTTCGCCCCCGAGGCCACCTCGGTCGCGCTCTGCCTGTTCGACGAGGTCGACGGCGCGGAGGTGGAGACCCGCTGGCGGCTGACCGAGAAGACGCTGGGCATCTGGCACGGCGCGCTGCCCGGCCTCGCGCCGGGCCAGCGCTACGGCTTCCGCGCCGACGGCCCGTGGGAGCCGACCCGCGGCCGGATGTTCAACCCGGCCAAGCTGCTGCTCGACCCCTACGCCCGCGCGATCAGCGGCACGGTGGTGCCCGACGGCCCGATCTACGGCTACCCCCGGCCGGACTCCCGCGACCTCGACGACGTCCGCGCCGCGCAGCGCGGGCCCCGCAGCGACGTCGACTCCGCGCCGTACGTCCCGCGCTCGGTCGTCGTCCACGACGACTTCGACTGGGGCGACGACGACGAGGTCCGGCCGCGGCACCGGTGGACCGACACGATCGTCTACGAGATGCACGTCAAGGGGTTCACCGCGCTGCACGAGGAGGTGCCCGAGGAGATCCGCGGGACCTACGCCGGGCTGACCACGAACGCCGCCGTGCACTACCTCAAGGACCTCGGGGTCACCACGGTCGAGCTGCTGCCGGTGCAGCAGTTCGTCTCGGAGCCGGACCTCGCCGAGTCGGGGCTGACGAACTACTGGGGCTACAACTCGATCGGCTACTTCGCCCCGCACAACGCCTACAGCTCCGGCCGGGGACCACGGCGAGCAGGTCCGCGAGTTCAAGGCGATGGTCAAGGCGCTGCACCAGGCCGGGCTCGAGGTGATCCTCGACGTCGTCTACAACCACACGGCCGAGGGCAGCCCGCTCGGCCCGATGCTCAGCTTCCGCGGCCTCGACGACATCGGCTACTACAAGCACGTCGACTGGGTGAACGACGGCGGCACGTACTTCGACGTCACCGGCTGCGGCAACACGCTCGACGCGGCGTACCCGCCGGCGCTGCGGCTGATCCTGGACTCGCTGCGCTACTGGGTCACCGAGATGCACGTCGACGGGTTCCGGTTCGACCTGACGCCCGCGCTGACCCGCACCGGCCACCGCGTCGACCTCGGCGGGCACTTCATCACCACGATCGGGCAGGACCCCGTGCTGCGGCACGTGAAGCTGATCGCCGAGCCGTGGGACGCGAGCATGGACGGCTACCAGGTCGGCCGGTTCCCGCCGCCGTGGTGCGAGTGGAACGACAAGTACCGCGACACCCTGCGCGACTTCTGGCGGCTGCGCTCCGGCGGCATCCGCGACGTGGCCTCCCGGCTGTCCGGCTCCTCCGACCTGTACGCCGACGACGGCCGCTCGCCGTACGCCTCGGTCAACTTCGTGACCGCGCACGACGGCTTCACGCTGCGCGACCTGGTGTCCTACGACCACAAGCACAACGAGGCCAACGGCGAGCACAACCGCGACGGCACGGACAACAACCGGTCCTGGAACTGCGGGGTCGAAGGAGAGACGACCGACGACCGCGGTCGTCACCGCGCTGCGCCGCAAGCAGGCCGCGAACCTGCTGGCCACGCTGCTGCTGTCGGCGGGCGTCCCGATGATCACCGCCGGCGACGAGCGGGGCCGCACCCAGCGGCGGCAACAACAACGCCTACGGCCAGGACAACGAGACGTCCTGGCTGGACTGGCGGCCCGACGACGCGTGGCTCGACCTCTACGACGTGGCCAAGACCGCGCTCCGGCTGCGGCGCGAGCACCCGGCGCTGCGGCAGCGGCACTTCCTGGAGGGCCGGCCGACCCGGCCGCGGCGGCCCGAAGGACCTCGCCTGGGTGCACCCCGAGGGCCGGGAGATGACCGAGGCCGACTGGTACGACGAGCGGCTGCACACGCTGGGCATGTTCGTGTCCGGCCAGCCGTTGCGCGTCGCCCGGGCCGCGCGGCGAGGAGCTGCACGACTCGTCGTTCCTGATGTGGTTCCACGCCCACTCCGAGCCGGGCAAGGCCAAGCTGCCCGCCAACCAGTGGGTGGCCTCGGGCGAGGTGGTGCTGAGCACGGACTCCGGCCACCCGCTCGGCGAGGTGCTCTCGGCCGGCGAGGTCCTCGACATCGAGCCCCGCTCGCTGATCGTCCTGCGCGAGGTGTGAACGACCCCCCGACCCCACGGGGTCGGGGGGTCGTCCCCAGGCGGTCAGTGCTGCGGCAGGGTGACGCAGCCCAGCTCGGCGGCCGAGGCGAGGTGCTCGTTCTTCGGGAGCACCCGCACGGTGTAGCCGAAGGGGCCGGAGGTCGCCAGCGAGACGGTGCCCTCGAAGCGGTGCCGGCCGGCCTCGTAGGTCTCCCCCAGCGCCAGCGACGTGACGGTCGTGTCGACCAGGTCGTCCTCGTGCCGGATCCGGCCGTGGATCACCTGGACGTCGACGTCGTCCGGCGAGAGCGAGCCGAGCGACACGAACGCGCGCACCTCGAGCTTGTCGCCGATCTCCGGGGCGTCGGAGATGCCGCTGCTCTCGACGTGGTCGATGCCCACGCCGGACCAGCCGGCGCGGACCTGGTGCTTCCAGTCCGCGAGCTGCTGCGCGCCGGCGTAGTCGCCGTTCAGCGTCCGGGAGCTCTGCGCCGACGGGCTGTAGAGCTTCATGACGTAGTCGCGGACCATCCGGTCGGCGAGCACCTTGGGGCCGAGCGACTTGAGCGTGTGCCGGACCATCTCGATCCAGCGGACCGGCGTACCCTCCTCGTCCTCGTCGTAGAACCGCGGCGCGACCTCGTTCTCGATCAGGTCGTAGAGCGCCGTGGCCTCGATGTCGTCGCGGTGGTCCGGGTCGTCGACGCCGTCGGCGGACGGGATCGACCAGCCGTTGTTGCCGTCGTACCACTCGTCCCACCACCCGTCGAGGATGGAGAGGTTCAGGCCGCCGTTCAGCGCCGCCTTCATGCCGGACGTGCCGCAGGCCTCGTAGGGACGCAGCGGGTTGTTCAGCCAGACGTCGCAGCCGGGGTAGAGCGGCTGGGCCATCGCGATGTCGTAGTTCGGCAGGAACACGATGCGGTGCCGGACCTCGGGGTCGTCGGCGAAGCGCACCATCTCCTGGATCAGCTTCTTGCCGCCCTCGTCGGCCGGGTGCGACTTGCCGGCGATGACCAGCTGCACCGGACGCTCGGGGTGCAGCAGCAGGCGCTTGAGGCGGTCGGGGTCGCGCAGCATCAGCGTGAGCCGCTTGTACGACGGCACGCGCCGGGCGAACCCGATGGTGAGGACGTTCGGCGTCGAGCGCCGAGTCGATCCACTTGACCTCGGCCGGTGCGGCGCCGCGCTGCTTCCAGGACTTCCGCATCCGGGCGCGGGCGTCGTCGACGAGCCGCTGGCGCAGGATCCGCTTGGTGTCCCAGATCTCCTTGCCGGGGACCTTGTCCACGACGTCGAAGACCAGGTGCGGGTCGTCGGCGTCGGGGTCCGGGCCGGGCCGCACGCCGTGGGTGCGGGCCAGGTCGAAGATCTCGCGGGCGACCCAGGTCGGGGCGTGCACGCCGTTGGTGATCGAGGTGATCGGCCGCTCGTCGGCGTCGAACTGCGGCCAGAGGCCACCGAACATGCCGCGGCTGACGACGCCGTGCAGCTGCGAGACGCCGTTGGCGCGCTGCGAGAGCCGGAAGCCCATCACCGCCATGTTGAACATGGCCGGGTCGCCGCCGTCGTACTGCTCGGCGCCGAGGGACAGGATCCGGTCGACCGGGACGCCGTCGCAGGCGTTGTCGCCGCCGAAGTACTGCGCGACGAGGTCGAGCGGGAAGCGGTCGATGCCGGCCGGGACCGGGGTGTGCGTGGTGAACACCGTGCCGGCGCGGGAGACCTCGAGGGCCGCCTCGAAGGACAGGCCGGTGTCCTCGGTGAGCTCGCGGATCCGCTCGAGGCCGAGGAAGCCGGCGTGGCCCTCGTTGGTGTGGAAGACCTCGGGGGCGGTGGCGCCGGTGAGCCGGGAGAACGCACGGATCGCGCGCACGCCGCCGATGCCGAGCAGCATCTCCTGGCGCAGGCGGTGCTCGGTGTTGCCGCCGTACAGGCGGTCGGTGACGGTGCGGATGACCTCGCTGTTCTCCTCCACGTCGGAGTCGAGCAGCAGCAGCGGGACGCGGCCGACCTGGGCGACCCAGATGCGGGCGGTCAGCGACTCCTCCGAGGGCAGGCCGATCTCGATCTTCGCGACCGAGCCGTCCTCCTCGCGCAGCAGCGACAGCGGGAGGCCGTCGGGGTCGAGGACCGGGTAGGTCTCCTGCTGCCAGCCGTCGCGGGACAGCGACTGGCGGAAGTAGCCGTGCCGGTAGAGCAGGCCGACGCCGATGATCGGGACGCCGAGGTCGCTCGCGGTCTTGAGGTGGTCGCCGGCCAGGATGCCGAGACCGCCGGAGTACTGCGGCAGCACCGCGGTGATGCCGAACTCCGGGGAGAAGTAGCCGATGGAGGCCGGCAGCGGCGTCTCGCTCGACGCGCTGCGCTGGTACCACCGCTCACCGGTCATGTACTGCTCGAGGTCGGCACGGGCCGCCGCGAGCTGCCGGAGGAAGTCCGCGTCGCCGGCCAGCTGGTCCAGACGGGCCAGCGGCACGGCGCCGAGGAAACGGACCGGGTCGTGACCCGAGGCCTCCCACGCCGAGGCGTCGACGGACGCGAAGAGATCCTGGGTCTCGGGGTGCCAGGACCAGCGCAGGTTGCCTGCGAGCTCGCCGAGCGCGTGGAGCGGCTCGGGCAGGACGGGACGGACGGTGAACCGACGGATAGCTCTCACGCGGAGCACCCTAATGCAGATCGACTTGAACGATCCAATCTTCGTCTGACTCGTGGGCGGCGCGACGTGGGTTTCGGCCGGTGACATGCACGGTATGTTCGGGCCATGGTCGGACGAATCCCCGTCATGGACGTGACCCCCGTCGTCGAAGGCGGCCGCTACCCGGTGAAGGCTGCCGTGGGCGAGCCGCTCCCCGTCAGCGCCCTCATCTTCCGGGAGGGTCACGACGAGCTGAACGCCGATCTCGTCGTCACCGACCCGGCGGGCACGCGCCGCCCCGCGGTGCGGATGCACCGGGACGCCGAGAAGCCGGACCTGTGGCACGGCTCGTTCACGCCCGACGAGATGGGCGCCTGGACGTTCGCCGTCGAGTCCTGGAGCGACCCGGTCGCCACCTGGCGGCACAACTCCGAGATCAAGATCCCCGCGGGCATCGACGTCGACCTGATGTTCACCGAGGGCGTGCTGCTGCTGGAGCGGCTGGCGAAGGCGCTGCCGAAGCGCTCCCCCGGCCGCCGTACGGTCGCCGACGCGATCAAGGCGGTCACCGACACGACCCGCCCCGATCCCGTCCGGTACGCCGCGGCGGTCTCCCCCGCGATCGACGAGCTGCTCGCCGAGACGCCGCTGCGCGACCTGGTCACGAGCGAGGGCCCCTACCCGTTCTTCGCCGACCGGGAGCGGGCGCTGTTCAGCGCCTGGTACGAGTTCTTCCCGCGCTCCGAGGGCGCCTACGTCGACGAGACGACCGGCAAGACCGTCCCCGGCACCCTGCGCACCGCCGCCCGGCGGCTCGACGCGGTCGCCGAGATGGGCTTCGACATCATCTACCTGCCCCCGATCCACCCGATCGGCCGGCTGAACCGCAAGGGCGCGAACAACACGCTGACCCCCGGACCCGACGACCCGGGCTCGCCGTGGGCGATCGGCTCGGCCGAGGGCGGCCACGACGCGATCCACCCCGAGCTCGGCACGTTCGAGGACCTCGACGCGTTCGTCGCCCGGGCCCACGAGGTCGGCCTCGAGGTCGCGCTCGACCTCGCGCTCCAGGCGGCCCCGGACCACCCGTGGGTCAGCAAGCACCCCGAGTGGTTCACCACCCGCGCCGACGGCAGCATCGCCTACGCCGAGAACCCGCCGAAGAAGTACCAGGACATCTACCCGGTCAACTTCGACAACGACCCCGAGGGCATCTACGCCGAGGTGCTGCGCATCGTCCGGCTGTGGATGTCGCACGGCGTCCGGGTGTTCCGCGTGGACAACCCGCACACCAAGCCCGTGCAGTTCTGGGAGTGGCTGATGGGCCAGGTCCGCGCGACCGACCCCGACGTGCTGTTCCTGGCCGAGGCGTTCACCAAGCCCGCGATGATGACGGCGCTCGGCACGGTGGGCTTCCACCAGTCCTACTGCTACTTCACCTGGCGCAACGCGAAGTGGGAGATCGAGGAGTACCTCCAGGAGGTCTCCCACGACACCAGCCACGTGCTCCGCCCGAGCTTCTGGGTGAACACCCCCGACATCCTGCCCTTCTTCCTGCAGTACGGCGGTCCCGCGGCGTTCAAGATCCGCGCCGTCCTCGCCGCGACCGGCGCACCGAGCTGGGGTGTCTACGCCGGCTTCGAGCTGTTCGAGCACGTCGCGCTGCAGCCCGGCAAGGAGGAGTACCTCGACTCGGAGAAGTTCCAGATCCGGATCCGCGACTGGGACGCCGCCGACGTCACGGGGCACACGCTCAAGCCCTACCTCACCCGGCTCAACGAGATCCGCCGTGCGCACCCGGCCCTCCAGCAGCTGCGCGACCTGACCGTGCACTCGGCCGACGACGACTCCACCGTGGTGTTCAGCAAGACCGCCGGCGACGACACCGTCATCGTCGTGGTCAACGTCGACCCGCACGGCACCCGCGAGACCACGGTGCACCTGAACATGCCGGCTCTCGGGATGGACTGGCACGACCAGTTCGTCGTGCACGACGAGATCACCGGAGAGTCCTGGACCTGGGGGGAACGCAACTACGTCCGGCTCGATCCCTACGTCGAACCCGCCCACGTCCTGACCGTCCGGAGGCCCCACCAGTGACCCAGCAGAACGCAACCGAGCCGAGCGGCCTGCCCGAGAACCAGCCCGACTGGTTCAAGACGGCGGTCTTCTACGAGGTGCTGGTCCGCTCGTTCAAGGACAGCAACGGCGACGGGGTCGGCGACTTCCAGGGCCTGATCGAGAAGCTCGACTACCTCGAGTGGCTCGGCGTGGACTGCCTCTGGATCCCGCCGTTCTTCTCCTCGCCGCTGCGCGACGGCGGGTACGACGTCGCGGACTACACCAACATCCTTCCCGAGATCGGCACCGTCGAGGACTTCCACACCTTCCTCGACGCCGCGCACGCGCGCGGCATCCGGGTGATCATCGACTTCGTCATGAACCACACCTCGGACGCGCACCCGTGGTTCCAGGCCAGCCGCGAGGACCCCGAGGGGCCCTACGGCGACTTCTACGTCTGGTCCGACACCGACGAGAAGTACGACGACGCCCGGATCATCTTCGTGGACACCGAGCCGTCGAACTGGACCTGGGACCCGGTCCGCCAGCAGTACTTCTGGCACCGGTTCTTCTCCCACCAGCCGGACCTGAACTTCGACAACCCGAAGGTCCACGACGCGATCCTGGACGCGGTGTCGTTCTGGTTCGACATGGGCCTGGACGGCTTCCGGCTCGACGCGGTGCCCTACCTCTACGAGCGCGAGGGCACCAACGGCGAGAACCTCAAGGAGACGCACGACTTCCTCAAGAAGGTGCGCATCTTCGTCGACGAGAAGTACCCCGGCAAGATCCTGCTGGCCGAGGCCAACCAGTGGCCCAGCGACGTCGTGGACTACTTCGGCGACTTCGAGTCCGGTGGCGACGAGTGCCACATGTGCTTCCACTTCCCGGTGATGCCGCGCATCTTCATGGCGGTCCGCCGCGAGTCGCGCTTCCCGATCTCGGAGATCCTCGAGCAGACCCCGGCGATCCCGTCGGGCTGCCAGTGGGGCATCTTCCTGCGCAACCACGACGAGCTCACGCTCGAGATGGTCGCCGACGAGGACCGCGACTACATGTGGGGCGAGTACGCCAAGGACCCGCGGATGAAGGCCAACATCGGCATCCGTCGCCGGCTGGCCCCGCTGCTGGACAACGACGTCAACACGATGGAGCTGTTCACCGCGCTGCTGCTCTCGCTGCCCGGATCGCCGGTGCTCTACTACGGCGACGAGATCGGGATGGGCGACAACATCTGGCTCGGCGACCGCGACGGCGTGCGCACCCCGATGCAGTGGACGCCGGACCGCAACGCCGGCTTCTCGGTCGCGACCCCGGGCCGGCTGCACCTGCCCCCGATTCAGGACCCGGTCTTCGGGTACCAACGCGTCAATGTGGAGACCGAGCTCGAGAACGCGTCGTCGTTGCTGCACTGGACGCGTCGGATGATCCACACGCGCAAGAAGCACCCGGCCTTCGGCCTGGGCACGTTCACCGACCTCGGCGGCTCCAACCCGAGCGTGCTGAGCTACGTGCGGGAGTACGTCGGCGAGGACGGCAGCACCGACACCGTGCTGTGCGTCAACAACCTCTCGCGCTTCCCGCAGCCGGTCGAGCTGGACCTGCGCCGCTTCGAGGGGGTGGCCCCCATCGAGCTGCTCGGCGGGGTCCGGTTCCCCGAGATCGGCGAGCTGCCCTACCTCCTGACGCTGGGTGCCTACGGCTTCTACTGGTTCCGGCTCCCCCACCGTGAGGTGCCCAACGTGACAGCACCCCCGACGGAGATGGAGCGCGCGTGACACCGGATGCCCTGACCGCCGTCGCCGACTACCTCGCGACCGCCCGCTGGTTCGCCGGCAAGGGCCGCGAGCTGACCGTGCTCGGCGCCACCCGCGTCGGCAGCCTCGGTGAGGCCGGCACGTTCCCGGTCGTCGGCATCGAGCTCGTCGACGTGGAGTACGGCGGGGCCGAGCCGCACGAGCGCGAGACCTACCAGGTCCCGCTGGCCTACTACGACGAGGAGCAGGACCGCATCGAGCACGCGCTCGTCGGCACCTGGACCGACCCCGACCTCGGCCGCGTCGTGGTCTACGACGCCGTGCACGACCGGGAGGCGACCGCGCTCTACCTGCGGGCCTTCGACGCGGCCGCCGGCGGCGGCGAGTCGCGTGCACGGCGAGCTGACGTTCCACCGGCTGCCCGGGCACGACCTGGACCTGGAGACGCACTCGACGCTGTTCTCCGGCGAGCAGAGCAACTCCTCGGTCGCCTTCGGCGAGGACTCGCTGATGAAGGTGTTCCGCAAGGTCAACACCGGCCGCAACCCCGACATCGTCATCCACCGCGCCCTCACCGAGCAGGGCAGCGACCACGTCGCCGCCCTCTACGGCTGGCTCGAGCTGACCGAGCCCCGACGCCGACCCCGACGCCGACCCGGTCCAGCTCGCGATGCTCCAGCAGTTCCTGCGGACCGCGAGCGACGGCTGGGACCTCGCGCTGGCCAGCGTGCGCGACCTGTTCGCCGAGGCCGACCTGCACGCCGACGAGGTCGGCGGCGACTTCGCGGCCGAGGCCGCCCGGCTCGGGCTGGCCACCGCGCAGGTCCACGACGTGCTGGCCGAGCAGTTCCCCACCGAGACGTGGGGCGCCGACGACCTGACCGCGCTCTCCGACGCGATGCTGACCCGCCTCGAGGTGGCGCTGGCGATCGTCCCGGAGCTCGGCGAGCACGCCGACGCGCTGCGACGTACCTTCGCGGCGTCGCGACCCTCGGCACGTCCGGGCAGTCCGCCACCGCCCAGCGCGTGCACGGCGACTTCCACCTCGGGCAGACGCTGCGCACCGTCAAGGGCTGGAAGATCGTGGACTTCGAGGGCGAGCCGGCCAAGCCGCTCGCCGAGCGGGTCCGTCCCGACCTGGTGTGGCGCGACGTCGCCGGCATGCTCCGGTCCTTCGACTACGCGGCGCACGCCGTGGAGGCCGACGTCCAGGCCGACAGCGCGGAGGCCAACCAGATCGCGTTCCGCGCCACGGAGTGGGCCGACCGCAACACCGACGCCTTCCTGCGCGGGTACGTCGAGAACAGCGGACGCACCTCCGACGGCCGGCTGTCCCCCGAGCAGGACCTGATCCTGCGGGCGTACATCGCCGACAAGGCCGTCTACGAGGCGGTCTACGAAGCGCGCAACCGCCCCACCTGGCTCCCCATCCCTCTCGGGGCCATCGCCAGGATCACCCAGACCCAGGAGGCGAACGACGCATGAGCACGGTCCTCCCCCTCGACCGCGCGATCCTCGACCAGGTGGTCGACGGTCGCCACGGCAACCCCCACGACGTCCTCGGTGCGCACCCGCACGACGGGGCGGTGACGATCCGCGCGTTCCGGCCGCTGGCCGACTCCGTCGTCGTCGTGCACGGCAGCTCCCGGACGCCCCTGACCCACGAGTACGAGGGGATCTGGGCCGGCGTGGTCGACGTACCGGAGGTCCCGGACTACCGGCTCGAGGTCACCTACGCCGGCGGCGTCGCGCAGACCACCGACGACGCCTACCGCTACCTCCCCACGCTCGGCGAGGTCGACCTGCACCTGATCAACGAGGGCCGCCACGAGCAGCTGTGGGACGTGCTCGGCTCGCACGTGCGCACCTACGACGCCCCGACGGGCCCGGTCACCGGCACCTCGTTCGCGGTGTGGGCGCCGCACGCGAAGGGCGTCCGCCTCAAGGGCGACTTCAACAGCTGGGACGGCCGCGAGCACCCGATGCGCCAGCTCGGCATCTCCGGCGTGTGGGAGCTGTTCGTCCCCGGCGTGGGCTCCGGCTCGCACTACAAGTTCGTGGTGCTCGGCGCCGACGACGCAGTGGCGCGAGAAGGCCGACCCGATGGCGTTCCACGCCGAGGTCCCGCCGGCCACCTCCTCGGTGGTGTTCGACTCGTCCTACACCTGGGGCGACGACGCGTGGATGACCGCGCGCACCGAGGGCGGCGCGCACGAGAAGCCGATGTCGACCTACGAGGTGCACCTGGCCTCGTGGCGGCGCGGCAGGTCCTACGCCGAGCTCGCCGACGAGCTGGTCCCCTACCTCCAGGAGACCGGGTTCACCCACGTCGAGCTGATGCCGGTGATGCAGCACCCGTTCGGCGGCTCGTGGGGCTACCACGTCACCTCCTACTTCGCCGCGGACTCCCGCTTCGGCGACCCCGACGGGCTGCGGCTGCTGATCGACCGGCTGCACCAGGCCGGCATCGGCGTCATCCTCGACTGGGTGCCCGGCCACTTCGCCACCGACGAGTGGGCGCTGGCCCGCTTCGACGGCACCCCGCTCTACGAGGACCCGAACCCGCAGCGCGGCTGGCACAAGGAGTGGGGCTCCCACATCTTCAACTTCGGCCGCAAGGAGGTCCGCAACTTCCTGGTCGCCAACGCGCTGTACTGGCTCGAGGAGTTCCACGCGGACGGCCTGCGCGTCGACGGCGTCGCCTCGATGCTCTACCTCGACTACTCCCGCGAGCCCGGCCAGTGGACCCCCAACGTGTACGGCGGCCGCGAGAACCTCGAGGCGGTCGCGTTCCTGCAGGAGATGAACGCCACCGCCTACAAGCGGGTCCCCGGCGCCATCACGATCGCCGAGGAGTCGACGTCCTGGCCGGGCGTCACCCGCGCCACGCACCTCGGCGGGCTCGGCTTCGGCTTCAAGTGGAACATGGGCTGGATGCACGACAGCCTCGGCTACGTGCAGAACGACCCGATCCACCGGCAGTACCACCACGGCCAGCTGACGTTCTCCCTGGTCTACGCCTACTCCGAGAACTACGTGCTGCCGATCAGCCACGACGAGGTCGTGCACGGCAAGGGCTCGCTGCTGCGCAAGATGCCGGGCGACCGGTGGCAGCAGCTCGCGAACCTGCGCACCTACCTCGCCTACATGTGGGCGCACCCGGGCAAGCAGCTGCTGTTCATGGGCAGCGAGTTCGGCCAGGAGTCGGAGTGGGCCGAGAGCCGCGAGCTCGACTGGTGGCTGCTCGACAACGCCGACCACCGCGGCGTGCACTCCCTGGTCCGCGACATGAACCAGATCTACAAGGACAGCTCCGCGCTCTGGTCGCTGGACACCGAGGGCGCCGGGTTCTCCTGGATCGACGCCAACGACTCCAGCAACAACGTGCTGAGCTTCATCCGGTTCCCCAAGGACCCGGCCGACGGTCCGCTGGTGTGCGTCGCGAACTTCTCCGCCGTACCCCATCACGACTACCGGCTCGGGCTCCCCGTCGGCGGCGACGTGGACCGAGCTGCTGAACACCGACGCGGGCGCCTACGCCGGGTCCGGCGTCGGCAACCTCGGGGTGGTCAAGGCCGACCAGGGCGAGCACCACGGCCAGCCCGCGTCCGCGTCGGTCACCCTGCCGCCGCTCGCCACGCTCTGGCTGCGACCGTCCTGACCGTAGGCTGGACCGGATGAGTGACCACGGGCCGCAGCCGACGCTGACCGACGGTGTCGTGGTGCTCCGACCCTGGCGCGACGAGGACGTCGCGCCGGCGGTCGCGGGCCACGACGAGGAGATCGCGCGCTGGTTCGGCTGGCCGGTCGGCGCGGTGACCCACGAGCGGCACCGCCAGTCCGTCGAGGACTGGCGGGCGGCGTACGACGCCGGGCGCTCGCGGGTGGGCTTCGTCGTCGAGCACGACGGTGCGGTGGTCGGCAGCGTCGAGGTCCGCCGGGTCGCCGACGGCGTCGGTGCGCTGTCCTGGGCGCTGTACGCCGGCGCGCGCGGCCAGGGCTTCGCGACCCGCGCCGTGCGGCTGCTCGTCGACTACGCCGTCGACGCCCTCGGGCTGCAGCGCGTCGAGGCCGAGGTCGACCCGCGCAACGAGAGGTCGCTGCGCGTCGCGACCCGGGCCGGCCTGCGTCGCGAGGGCGTCAAGCGGGTCGCCCCCGGGATGGCCGACCGTGCCGACTCCACCGCCGTCGTGGTGCTGGCCCGGCTCGCGACCGACCCGCCGAGCACCGAGCCCACCGGGTTCCGGGCCCTGCTGAACTCCTTCCTCCCCCGCAAGCGGGCGATCGCCCAGATGCTGGTGCGCGACCCCGACGGCCGGGTGCTGCTGTGCCGGCTGACCTACAAGAACGACTGGGACCTGCCCGGCGGCGTCGTCGAGGTGTCGGAGTCGCCCGCAGGAGGCGGTCTCCCGCGAGGTCGAGGAGGAGCTCGGTCTCCAGGTCAAGGCCGGTCCCCTCCTGCTGACCGACTGGCTGCCGCCGTGGGGAGGCTGGGACGACGCGCTCTGCCTCGTGTTCGACGGCGGGCGTGGCCGACGCCTCGGTCCTCGACGACGCGGTCTACCAGCCCCGCGAGATCCGGTCCGCGCAGTTCTGCACGCTCGAGGAGATCCGTGCGCAGTGCGCCGACTTCACCGCCCGTCGGATCGAGGCTGCCCTGCGCACCCTCGACGGTGGCGGCACGGCGTACACCGAGTCCGGGCGGTCCTGACCCCGGCCGGCACCCGGCGGTGGGTGCTCGCTCAGCCGGCGTGCCCGAAGTCGACCTGGATGACGGTGTCGGTGGGGTAGACCTCGACCTCCGGGTCGTACGCCGGCGACGCTGCCTGCGGGATGACCCGGCTCGGTGACCTGCCGGGTGCCGGTGTGGTCGACGAGGTAGACCTGCCCGTGCGGGTCCCGCCAGAGCAGGATCCCGTCGAAGGGCTGGCGCAGCACCCACTTCCCGTGGGTCTTGACCCGGTGCCCGAAACGGCCCAGCGGCGCGAGGTTCCCCGGCCGGGTGGCACCGGGACCGCCCGGCGTCCAGGGCTGGGTGTGGTCGGCGTCGACGCGCCGGCTGGTGTTGGACGAGTAGGGGAACCCGTCGGCCGGGGTGCGCAGGCGCACGGCCTCACGGAGCCGGTCGGGGATCTCGTAGGCGTCGACCGGTGCCTGGTGGGCCAGGTCGATGACCGGACGCAGGTCGTAGGAGTGCAGGGGTCTCAGGTGCTCGTGCACGAAGGCGTGCGTGACCGGTCCCTCGCCCTCCCACCGGACCACCCCGTCCCGTCCGGCAGCGAGGTCGTCGACGGAGAGGTGCAGGTACATCGTCAAAGGAGGCAGCAGCTGCGACCAGTCGAACCCGAACCTTGGCACCGGCGGGTCGCCGGCGGCCCGGTCCGTCGTCGCTGCGAGCGGTGAGCCACGGCGGCAGCCGCCGCGGCTCGAACCCCACCCGCCGCGCGAACGCATCCATCCGACCGAGCGCCCCGTCCACCTCGCCGGCCACCGGCTGGTCGAGCCCGTCGAGACCACTCGCAAAGCCGTTGCCCACCGGCTGGTCGAGCCCGTCGAGACCACTCCCAAGCCGTCGCACCGGCTGGTCGAGCCCGTCGAGACCACTCCCCGGGACATCGGGCGGGTCCGCCGGATCCGGCAGCTCGACGTCGACGCAGCGGGCCCGCAGCGCCGCGAACGCGGCCAGCAGCTCGACCGCTTTCACCGGGTTGGCCATCAGCACCAGTGCCTTGACCCGTCGAACGTCCTCGGCGTCGCGGTCGCCGAACGCCGTCAAGGCGTCGGCCAGGAACGCGACGGTCGCCTCGACCCGGGCGATCACCCCGACGGTGGAGCGCACGTAGAAGCCGGCCGTGCCGTGCTCGCTGGACCGGGTCCGCTTCGCGAACTGTTCCGCGGCTCGCTCGGCCTCCCGCGCCGCCGCCGCCTCGGGGTCGGCCGCGACGATCCTTCCCGGCCAGCCGGGCCTCGAACCGGCCCCACGGCAGCGACCCGTCCACGAACGGCGCCATCGCCGCGTCCACCACCGCGGCGGCCTCGACGGAGAGGTGCCGGGTCCGGGTCGCGACCAGTCGGGCGTTCCCGATCCGGGCCTCACGGGCCACGACCCGGGCCCAGACCAACGGCAACCGGTGCCGCACGTCGAGCGCGTCCGCGACGTACCGCTTGGCGGACCAGGGGCCCATCTGCATCCGCGCGCCCAGCTCGGCGTAGGCGAACTCCGCGATCCGTGGGGTGCCGGCACCTCCGACCTGGACCGCGCGTTCCATCCCCGGCAGGACCCGGCGGCTGACCGGCAGCGAGTCGCCCGCGTGCTGGTCGGCGAACGCCGCCGCCAGCTCGAACAGGGCCGCCTCCGCGTCCGCGCGGACCGCGTGCAGGCGCGACACCGCATCGAGAGTGTCGAGGACACTCTCCGCGGGGATTGCCGTTGCCTGCATGAGGAAACTCTCCCAGGCAGCACCGACAGAATCGGCTCGATCAGGTCCCGCGACGGAATGTGGACAAGAAATTCTCGAGGATCGAGGTCGGTGGGCACGGATCGACGTCGGGGCAGTGGTCTCGACGGCTCGACCGGCGGGCGGAGTGGTCTCGACAGGCTCGACCAGCCGGGACGGGTCTCGACAGCTCGACCGCCGGGCGAGTGGTCTCGACAGGCTCGACCGGCCGGGTCAGTGGTCTCGACAGGCTCGACCAACCGGGCGGAGTGGTCTCGACAGGCTCGACCAACCGCGCGAGGTCTGGGCGAGTGGGCTCTCGAGCGACCGGCTGGCGGATGTCTCGACGCTCGACCGGCCGCGGGCGGGCTCGTCAGGAAGCGACGCGGGCGAGCCAGCGACGGGTCGCGCGGGGCGACCGCAGCCGGACGACCGCGAGGTGCCGGTTCTCCGGCCGGGCGAACAGGAGCGGGTACTCGCGCCGCTGGCCCCGGTGCGACCTCAGCGCGGTGAGCACGCCCTTCGCCGCGGAGAGCATCTGCCGGGGCACCGACGGGGCGGACCCGCGGACGACGAGGACGACGAGGACGAAGCGCCGACGCCTCCGCCTTGATCTTCGAGGTCCGCCACACCGCCCGCTTGCCGAGCCGCCACAGCGACACGGCCACCGGGTAGTCGAGCCAGACGACCGTGTCGGCGCGCGGCCAGACCAGGTCCCGCACGGCCTTCTTGTTGCCGTCGGTCACCCACCGCTCCCCCGCGATCGCCGCACTGGTCCGCTCGCGCAGGACGGGCAGCGGCGCGGTGCTGAAGCTCGGCCCGAAGTACAGCGAGTCCAGCTCCACGTGGGGTACGTCGACCAGGCCGGCCAGCTCGCGCGCGAGGGTCGTCTTGCCCGAACCGGTCCGACCGAGGATCAGGATCCGGTGGCAGTCCTGGAGCGTCGTGGCAGGGTCACGGCCGGTCATCGGAACACCTCGTCACGTGGGAGCGCCTGTCAGTAGGTCGCGAATCTAGCCCATCGGAGGTCGACCCAGCACGCCCTCGCGCAGGAGCGTCAGAACAGCGCGGACGCGAGTCCCTGGCGGCCCTTCAGCACGCGCGGGTCGTCGTTGCCGACGGCGGCGAACAGCCCGAGCAGGTGCTGGCGGGCCTGGTCGCGCTCGTCCCCGGAGGTACGACGGACCAGGTCGATCAGCCGCAGGAAGGCGTCCTCGACGTGACCACCGAGCATGTCGAGGTCGGCGACCAGCGTCTGGGCGTCGACGTCGTCGCGGCGCTCGGCGGCCGCGGCACGGGCGGCGGCGGGGTCGACGTCCTGGGTGCGCTGGAGCACCTTGGCCATCGACAGGCCACCGGCGGCCTCGGTGTCGGCGGGGTTGGCGTCGACGAGCTTCTGGTACTCCGCGACGGCGCCGTCGATGTCACCGGCGGCGAGCGCGTCCTGGGCCGGGAGGTAGCGCGGGTCGACGTACTCCTCGTCCTCGGCGGCGGCCGGGTCGACCGGGGCGGACTGCGGCTGGTGCCGGCCGGTGACGCCCTGGGTGGCCATCTGCTCGAGCACCTGGGTGATCAGCGCGCGGAGCTCCTCGAGCGGCGGCGCGTCCTGGAGCAGCGGCATCATCCGGCCCTGCACGACGAGCGCGACCAGCGGGACCGACGGGACCTGCAGCGCCTGCGCGAGCTGGGGCGAGGTGTCGACGTCCACCTTGCCGAGCAGGAACCGGCCCTCGAACTCGTCGGCGAGCACCTCGAGGTCGCGCACCATCTGGACGCTCTCGGGCGCCTGCGCCGCGGAGTAGACCGCGAGCATCACCGGGGCGGTCATCGACGACTCGAGCTGGGCCTGGATGTTCTGCTCGTCGAGGTCGACGGCGTAGGACCCGGCGGTGCCGCCGGCCGCGGGACGTCCCGCCGGCGCCGGCGCACCGGCCGGCGGCTGCGCGGGACGCTTCAGCGCGGAGAGGTCGACGGCACCGGGACGCGAGAACGGCTGCTGTGTCATGGCACCTATCTTGCTAGAAGCGGGCCGGCTCGCGGTACTCGCCCCACTCCGCACGCAGTGCGTCGCAGATCTCGCCGAGCGTCGCCTCGACGCGGCAGGCCTCGAGCATCGCCGGGATCATGTTCTCCTCGGTGCGCGAGACCTCCAGCATCTTCGCGATCGCGGCGTCGATGACGGCCTGGTCGCGCTCGCCCTTGCGGGCCGCCAGCTCGCGGACCTGGTCGATCTCGACCTCGTGGGAGACCCGGAGGATCTCGAGGTCGTGGGTGACCGACTCCTTGTGGCAGTTGACGCCGACGATCTTCTTCTCGCCCTTCTCGAGGGCGACCTGGTAGGCGAACGCCGCCTCGGCCGATCTCCGACATGAACCAGCCGTCCTCGATGCCGCGCAGGATGCCCTTGGTCATCGGCCAGGCGCTGGCGGTGCGGGCCTGGTGGGTGGCGCTCTCCCGGACCTGCTCGGCGAGCGTCGCGTGGTCGGACGCCGAGGTGGTCGAGCCGCCCATCGAGAGGATCTTGTCGAAGATCTCGTAGGCCTCGGCCTCGATCTTGTCGGTCAGCGCCTCGACGTACCAGGAGCCGCCGAGCGGGTCCGCGACGTTGACGACGCCGGTCTCCTCCATGATCACCTGCTGGGTGCGCAGGGCGATCTCGGCGGCCTGCTCCGACGGCAGCGCGAGGGTCTCGTCGAGGGCGTTGGTGTGCAGCGAGTTCGTGCCGCCGAGCACCGCGGCGAGCGCCTCGATGCCGGTCCGTACGACGTTGTTGTAGGGCTGCTGGGCGGTCAGCGAGACGCCGGCCGTCTGGGTGTGGAAGCGCAGCCACTGCGCCTTGTCGGTCTTGGCGCCGTAGACGTCGCGCATCCAGGTCGCCCAGATCCGGCGGGCCGCGCGGAACTTCGCGATCTCCTCGAAGAAGTCGACGTGGCTGTCGAAGAAGAACGACAGGCCCGGCGCGAAGTCGTCGACGTCCATGCCGCGCGACAGCCCGAGCTCGACGTACCCGAACCCGTCGGCGAGCGTGAACGCCAGCTCCTGCGCGGCCGTCGAGCCGGCCTCGCGGATGTGGTAGCCGGACACCGAGAGCGGCTTGTAGGCCGGGATCTTCTCGGCGCAGTACTCCATCAGGTCGCCGATCAGGCGCAGGTGCGGCTCGGGGCCGAACAGCCACTCCTTCTGGGCGATGTACTCCTTGAAGATGTCGGTCTGCAGGGTGCCGTTCAGCGCGCCGGTGTCGATGCCCTGCCGCTCGGCGGAGACCAGCATCATGCAGAAGACGGGTACGGCGGGGCCGCTGATCGTCATCGACGTGGTGACGTCCGCGAGCGGGATGCCGCCGAACAGGATGTCCATGTCCGCGGCGGTGTCGATCGCGACGCCGCAGTGGCCGACCTCGCCGAGCGCCTTGGGGTCGTCGGAGTCGCGGCCCATCAGCGTGGGCATGTCGAACGCGACCGAGAGCCCGCCGCCGCCGCGGTTCAGGATCATCTTGTAGCGCTCGTTGGTCTGCTGGGCGTTGCCGAAGCCGGCGAACTGGCGGATCGTCCAGGTGCGGCCGCGGTAGCCGGTGGCGTAGAGGCCGCGGGTGAACGGGAACTCCCCGGGCCACTCCCCCGACCCGTCGGCCGGTCCGTAGGCGGGCTCGACCTCGAGCCCGGAGACGGTCGTGAAGTCCGCCTCCCGGACCCGCGACTTCGCGTAGCGCTGCTCCCAGCGCTCACGGGCAGAAGCGGTGGTGTCGGACATGGGACCTCCCAGAAGTGGACTCCCCTAGATAGTAGGACGTCCAACTAAGTTGGTCGAGCCGGACTAGAAGTCGCCGGCCGCCTCGCGCACCGGCCGCAGCAGGGCCGAGAGCTGCCGCAGGTCGCCGGCCGGCACGTCGGCCAGGGCGAACTGCGCGCTGACCAGGTCGGCGGTGGCCGCCTCGACGACCGCCCGTCCCGCGTCGGTGATCTCCGCCAGCACCGCCCGGCCGTCCTGCGGGTGCCGGCGGCGTACGACGTGCCCGGCCGCCTCGAGCCGGTCGACGATCGAGGTCACGGAGGTGGGGTGCACCTGGAGCCGCTCGCCCATCTTGCCCAGGGGCAGCGACCCGGCCCGCGAGAACGTCAGCAGCACCAGCGCCTCGTAGCGCGCGAACGACAGGCCGTGCGGGCGCAGGATCTCGTCGAGCTGCGCGAGCACCAGCTGCTGCACGCGCATCAGCGACGTGACGGCGTGCATCTGGTCGACGGCCTCCCAGCGCAGCCCCCACTGGCGAGCAGCCTCGTCGATCGGGTCGAACGCCAGCTTCTTGCGGCTCATGCCCGCACCCTAGTGCCGGCTCAGCCCTGCTCGGCCCAGCGCAGCGTGCTCGGACGGCCCTGCCGGGCGGTCCGCCGCGACACCAGCAGGGCGATCAGCGTGGCCAGCACGAACAGCGCCGCCCGCGACCCCGACGACGACGGCCCAGGGCGTCGCGTAGACCGGCGCGGGCTCGTGCGCGCCGGCGGTGCCCAGCGAGATCGACGGCAGCACGAGCAGCAGCGAGAGGTACGCCGAGAGCACGCCGAGCAGCACCGCCACGCCGAGCAGGACGACGTACTCCAGCACGGAGGCGCGCACCAGCACCCGCTGGGAGACGCCGACCACCCGCAGCGCGGCGACCTCGTAGGACCGCCAGCGGGACTGCAGCACCGCCGAGGCGAAGACCCCGAAGACCGCGATCAGCAAGGTGGCGGCGCCGACCACCAGGAACAGCCGCAGGCCCAGGCTGAACGCGTCGGTGCGCAGGTCGTGGAGGGTGGCCGCGAGGCTGCGCGGGTCGGTGAGCGGGACGCCGGCCGCGCGGACCCGGTCGAGCACCGCGGCGGGCGTGCCCGCGGCGACGAGCAGCTGGGTGGTGACCACCGCGCCGGCCGGCGGCTCGAACTCCACGAGCGCGGTCCGCAGGTCCGACAGCGACCCCTCGGTGCCGACGAGCGGGAGCGTGCTGACCCGGTCGACGACCCGCATCGGCACCTGCTGGCCGTTCAGCGAGACGCCGGCGACCGTCGAGGCCGGGTAGGCCAGCGCGATCCCGGAGCCGCGCTGCGCCGCGGTCGTGGTGCGCGTCGCCCGTGGTGACCAGCGCCGGCACCACGTCGGGCGTGGCGGCCGGGGTGATCCGGGCGAAGCCGCTGACCTGCGCGCCCTGCGCCCCGCTGCCCGGCCGGCAGCCGGCCGAGGTAGAGCTCGAGCCGCAGCCCGCGCCGCGCGCCGGCGCCGAGCACGACCGGCGGGTCCACCAGCGAGACCGGGAACGGCCGCGCCGGCCGCCAGGAGCCGGGGTCCAGGTGCCAGCGCGCGAGGCGGTGGTCGACCTCGACCGACCGGATCGTCAGCTCGCCCTGGACGTCGCTGACCGAGACGTTGCTGCCGGTGACGTAGAGCTGCTCGAGGACGCACTCCGTCGCGCAGCCCTCCAGCGGGACCTCCAGCACCTGGCGCGGGCCGTTGCGGAGCTCGCCGACGGTCAGGTCCCGCTGCTCGCCGCGCCCGTCGACGTACTGGATCCGCAGGCTCGACCGGACGCCGGTGCGGGAGCGCAGCGACACGTCGCCGAGGTCGACCAGCAGGTCCCTGCCGGAGAACGTCACGCGGCCGGCCGGTCGGGCGCGAGCTCGCCGCTGCAGGGCGGCGAGCGACCGGTCGGACCAGTCGTCGTCCCAGGACGACCACGCGCCCCAGCCGGGAGGTGTCCACGAACACGCTGCGGCTCAGGTCGTCGCCGACCGTGTTGGTGGCCGCGGCCGCCAGGTAGCGCCCGTCCGGGTCGACCTCGTGGGTGACCCGCAGCAGCCGGCCCGGGGTCGCGGAGGTGACGAAGGTGCGGGCGGCGCCCACCTCGGCCTCGGCGCGGGCCACCCGCCAGGCGTCCGACGTCGTCGCGGTCGAGGCGGCGAAGGTCAGCACCGCGGCCGCGAGCAGCAGCGGGACCATCAGGTTCGCCACGTCCGGACGCCGGCCGAGGCGGCGCGACGCGAGGTAGGCCGCGGTGCCTCCGGCCGCCGCCGTACGACGGACCCAGGACCGGGCCAGCACGCGCAGCAGGGCCGCTCCCCCGACCGCGACCGCGAGCGCCACGAACATCGGGGTGAGCAGCGCGAGCAGCTGGCTGGACTGGTCGCCGGAGGTGAGCAGGTTGCCGACCGCGGCCAGGGCCACCGCGACCACGGCGCTGCGCAGCACCAGCGAGGACCGGGAGGCCGGGCGGGCCCGCACCGAGGCAGCCGAGCGAGGAGGCGAGCGGCTCGCGGATCACCGTCAGCGCGGCCGCCGTGGACGCCGCGAGCGAGGCCAGCACCACCAGCACGAGGGCGACCCAGGTGACGGTGTCGAGCGCCACCGGGATGCCGGGGTGCAGCCACCCGCGGGCCGCGAGGTGCGCCGCAGCGACCGCGACCCCCACGCCGACCGGGACCGCGGCCGCGACCACCAGGAACGGCTCGGAGAGCGCGAACCGCAGCACCTGGCCGCCGCTCTGGCCGCGCAGCTTGGCCAGCGCGACGTGCGGGCGGCGGGCCTGCGCGGCGGTCGAGACCAGCGCGAACAGCAGCAGCAGCGTCAGCAGCACGAGCGGTGCCAGCGCGGCGACCATCACCCGGGACAGCGCGGTGCGCTCGGCCCGCACCTGGTCGAACACCGAGGCCACGTCGAGATCGGCCAGCAGGTCGGTCTGCGAGCCGGCGGCGGCGTCGATCGCGGCGCCCTTGAAGTCCCGGGCGGCCTGCTCGGTGGCGTCCATCGTGCCCAGGTCCACGGCTCCGGTGTCGAGGGGCCGGTCCAGCCCGGCCCGGAACGTCTGGGAGGTCATCGAGGCCGGCGCGACCAGCAGGGCGGGGGCCGTGGGGGCGGCGCCGCTGCCGCGCTGCGGCGGCACGACCAGGTCGTCGAGCCCGGTGAACCGGGACAGGTCGAACCAGGCCGGCGACTCCGGGTCGGCGACCCGGTAGGTGCCCACGATCCGGTAGGAGACGGTCCGCGGCCGCTGCGCCTCGACCCCGCCGGGCGCGCCCGCGCCCCGGCGCAGGTAGGTGTCGGAGTAGGTCACGTCGAACGTGTCCCCGGCGGCCAGGCCGAGCGTGCGGGCCATCGTCGCCTGCATCAGGGCCTCGCCGGCGGCCGTGGGGCACCGGCCCCGCACCTCGGCGAGCGTGCACATGCCCGCGCGCCAGTAGGCCGGGGCGACGTACCGCTGGGCGCCGCGGTCGAACTGGCCTCCTGCGTCCAGCGCCCAGGCGGTCCCGGCCGACCAGAAGCGGCCGACGGCGGGCGCGCGGAACGGCGCGGAGGCCTCCGCCACCAGGTCGTCGACCGCCGGCGCCCGGAAGGCCGCCGGGTCGTCGCGCGGCACCTCGGTGCCGTCCTGCGCCGGGACGGAGTACGTCAGCCCCAGGGTGTACGGCGCCCGCTCGTCGAGCCGGGTGTCGAGCAGGTGCTCGGCCGACTCGCGGGCGTACATCGGACCGAGCACCGCCGCGACGACCGCGATGACGCAGACGACCAGGCTGGTGGCGTTCATCCCGCGCCGGGTCCACAGCCCGGCCAGCAGCATCCTCATCCGCGCTCGCCCTGCTCGTCGAGCGGCCGGAGCACCACGCCGTCCACGGTCTCCTCGAACTGCACCAGGGTGCCCGCGGGGAACCGCCGCGCGAGGTCGTCGGGGATGTGCACGGCGCCGTCCTCGTCGACCACCCCGAAGTCGAAGCCGTGCCGGCCCTCGGAGCCGATCCGGCCGTTGCGGATGGTGATGCTGCGCGGCATCCGGGCGGCGACCTCGGGGTCGTGGGTGACCAGGACGACGGTCGTGCCGAACTCCCGGTTGACGACGTGCACCAGCTCGATCATCGCGTCGCGGTCGTCGTGGCTCAGCTGCGACGTCGGCTCGTCGGCGAGCAGCAGCCCGGCACCCGAGGAGATCGCCGAGGCGAAGGCCACCCGCTGCCGCTCGCCCCCGGACATCGCGGCCAGCGGGCGGCCGCCGAGGCTGCCCAGGCCGAGCCGGTCGAGCAGCTCGGCGGCGCTCGGCAGCCGGCGCCGTGCCGCCGGGCCGAGCGCCCGGCGGGCGAACTCGACGTTCTCCTCCGGGCTGGCGTAGGGCAGCAGGTTGCGGCCGGCGCCCTGGAGCAGCGAGGCGACCGTGCCGGAGCGGAGCCGGCCGAGCTCGGCCTCGCGGATCCGGGAGATGTCCCGCCCGTCGACCAGCACCTTGCCGGCCGAGGGTCGCAGCACGCCGCCGAACAGGCTGAGCAGCGTGGACTTGCCGGAGCCCGACGGGCCCAGCAGGGCGACCTCCTCCCCCGGCCGGATGTCGAGGTCGACCCCGCGCAGCGCGACGACGTCGTGCCCGCCGGCGGTGGTGTAGATCTGCACGACGTTGACGCAGCGGCACGCGCCACGCCGCTCACTGCGGCCTCCGGAACAGGTCGTGCACGTGCTCGGGCCCGTCCTCGGCGGTGGGGACCGTCCGGACCGGCCGGCCGGCGGCCCGGCCGTCCACGAGGTGCAGCTCGTCGTCGCACCGGTCGGCGACCTCCGGGTCGTGGGTGGCGACCACCACGACGGCGCCGCGGTCGGCCTCCGCCCGGAGCTCGGCGACGACGAGGTCGCGGTTGACCTCGTCGAGCTCGCTGGTCGGCTCGTCGGCGAGCAGCACGTCCGGCTGCACCGCCAGGGCCCGGGCCACGGCCACCCGCTGCAGCTGCCCGCCGGAGAGCTCGGTGACCAGCCGCTCGGCGAGGTCGCCGACGCCGACCCGGTCCAGGGCCGCGCGCGCCCGGGTGTTCGCGTCCTCGGGTGCGACGGCGCGCGCCCGCAGGGCCACCGCGACGTTCTCCTCCGCGGTCAGGCTGGGCACCAGGCCGTAGGTCTGCAGGACGAGCGCGGTGCCGCGGCGCGGCTCACCGTCCCGGGTGCCGACCTCCTGGCCGCCGTACGCCACGGCGCCGGAGTCGGGACGCAGCAGGCCGCCGAGGACGGAGAGCAGGGTGGTCTTGCCCGACCCGCTCGACCCGGTGACGGCGAGCATCCGGCCCGGCCGGGCGCGCAGCGACACCTCGGCCAGCAGCGGCCCGTGCGGGCCGGTCACGCCGACCCCGTCCGTCCACAGCTCCCCCGCGTCCACGACGCCGGACCTTACCGCCTTGTGGTCGGGCCGGGGGCCGCGGAGCCCGGACGCCTGCACGTGTCGCTGGATCACCAGGTCGCGCTCGAGGGGCTTGGCGACGTACCGGATGTCGCGCAGGCCCTGCTCCTGGGCCGCGGACTCGAAGGTGAAGTGGCCGTAGCCGAGCAGCAGCCCGAGGAACGGCTGGTCGACGGTGATGTCGAGGATCCGGGACAGCGGCGTGGTGGCGTGCTTGCTGGAGAGCACCCCGGTCACCCGGAACACCCGCATGTTGGTGACCACGAAGACGTCCATGAACCGCAGCAGCGACCGCCAGGCCGCGTGGCCGAGCAGCGCGGCGACCACCGCGAGCAGCAGCCAGCCGACCTGGACCGAGGAGACCAGGAACAGGTAGAACACCGCCGCGGCCGCGACCACCTCGATCGCCGGCACGGTGTAGACCACCCGGTGGTGGTGCACCTCGTCGACGATGTCCTCGTGGACGTCCACGTCGCGCAGCAGCCGGCGCCGGACCCGGGCGTCACGGACGCTGCGCAGCCACGCCAGCACCGCGGGACGCCTAGTCGAACAGCGCGCTGATGAAGGCGATGACGGCGTTGAAGGCGTCCTCCACGACACCGCCGGCGCCCTTGACGACCTCGGCCGCGGCCTGCGGCTGGGTGAGCAGGTAGAACAGCGCGAACGCGATGACGACGCCGCCCAGCAGCTTCTTCATCCTGTGCTCCGTCCGATCTGTGGCCCCGTGCGTGGTGGTCGGCCCCCGGGCGCACGGCAGTGCACGCAGGGACGGGTCATTCGTAGCAAAGTCCGGGCGCCAGTGGGCGGAGGCGCGCGGTCGGCACCCCGGTTGGCCCGACCGGTCCCGGGGTACGAGGCGCCATGAGCGACGACGTGGACGACCGGACCGTCGAGGCGGTCGGCAAGCTGACCGAGGCCCTCGAGACCGTCGAGCGGGCCCGCGGGCACCTGTACTCCTTCCACCAGCTGACCGGCAGCGGGGACCTCCAGCTCGGCGAGGCCTGCGACCTGCTGCGCGAGGCCGGCCACGACGAGCTGGCCGGGCGGATCGAGCACGAGCTGGTCGGGCGCAACGTGATCGAGGGACGCTGGACCTTCCAGGTCGTCGAGGAGTACGACGACGGCTACTGGTCCACGTTCCGGGCGTTCGAGCGGGAGGCGCGCGACGCGCTCACCGGAGGGCGCCGGCACCTGTTCGAGGCGGGGATGAAGGAGGACCGGCGCACGCACGGGCACCCGGACCACACCCGGGAGCCGTGAGTCAGTCGGTGTAGGTGGCGAGCAGCGAGTCGGCGGCGGCGTAGGGGTCCGACGCGCCCGCCACGACCTTCTCGGCCAGCGCGTCGAGCTCGGTGCGCTCGTGCACGTTGCCCCACCGGCGGCGCAGCGCGGTGACCGCGATGGCCTCGATCTCGTCGCGGGCCCGTCGTACCCGGCGCCGGTCGAGCTCGCCGGTCGACTCCATCCAGGCGCGGTGCGCCTCGATCTTCTCGACGACCTCGTCGACGCCCTGGCCGGTCTGCGCGACCGTCTGCACGATCGGCGGCCGCCACGCGTCCTCGCCCCGCTCGGCGAGCGCGATCATGTTGCGCAGGTCGCGGCGCACCTGGTCGGCGCCGTCCCGGTCGGCCTTGTTCACCACGAACACGTCACCGATCTCCAGGATGCCGGCCTTCGCGGCCTGGATGCCGTCGCCCATCCCCGGGGCGGTCAGCACCAGGGTGGTGTCGGCGAGCCCGGCGATCTCGACCTCGCTCTGCCCGACGCCGACGGTCTCGATCAGCACGATGTCGCAGCCCGCGGCGTCCAGGACCCGCAGCGCCTGCGGGGTGGTCCAGGCCAGCCCGCCGAGGTGGCCCCGCGAGGCCATCGACCGGATGTAGACCTCCTTGTCGAGGGCGTGGTCCTGCATGCGCACCCGGTCGCCGAGCAGCGCGCCGCCGGAGAACGGCGAGGACGGGTCGACGGCCAGCACGCCGACCCGCTTGCCGGTCGCGCGCAGCGCCGCCACGAGGGCGTTCGTCGAGGTCGACTTGCCGACCCCGGGCGGGCCGGTGATGCCGACGATCTGCGCGTTCCCGGTGTACGGCGCGAGGCCGGCCATCACCTCGCGCAGCAGCGGCGACTCGTCCTCGACCAGGGAGATCAGCCGGGCCACCGCGCGGGCCTCGCCCGCCCGGGCCCGCTCGACGAGGTCGGGGACCGACGCCTGGGAACGCCGGCCGCCGACACCCACGCTCACGCCGGGACGTGCAGGATCAGCGCGTCGCCCTGGCCACCGCCGCCGCACAGGGCCGCCGCACCGGTGCCGCCGCCGCGGCGCTTGAGCTCCAGGGCGAGGTGCAGCGCGATCCGGGCGCCGGACATGCCGACCGGGTGGCCGAGCGCGATGGCGCCGCCGTTGACGTTGACCTTGTCCTCGGACGAGGCCCAGCTCGCGGGCGGAGACGATGCCCACCGCGGCGAAGGCCTCGTTGATCTCGACCAGGTCGAGGTCGCCGAGACCTCGATGCCCTCCTTGGCGCAGGCCTTGGCGATCGCGTTGGCCGGCTGCATCTGCAGCGTCGAGTCGGGGCCGGCGACCTGGCCGGAGGCGCCGATCTCGGCGAGCCAGGTCAGCCCGAGCTCCTCGGCCTTGGCCTTGCTCATCACCACGACCGCGCAGGCGCCGTCGGAGATCTGCGACGCCGAGCCGGCGGTGATCGTGCCGTCCTTGTCGAAGGCCGGGCGCAGCCGGCCCAGCGACTCGGTGGTGGTGTCGCCGCGGATGCCCTCGTCCTGGGACACGACGACCGGGTCGCCCTTGCGCTGCGGGATCTCGACCGGCACGACCTCGTCGTCGAACACGCCGTTCTTCCAGGCCTCGGCGGCCCGCTGGTGCGACCGCGCGGAGAACGCGTCCTGCTCCTCACGGGTCAGCCGGGCGCCGGCGGCGTTGCAGCTCTCGGTGAGGCCGCCCATCGGCTGGTCGGTGAGCTGGTCGTAGAGCGCGTCGTACGCCATCGAGTCGACGAGCGTCACGTCGCCGTACTTGAAGCCCTCGCGCGACTTCGGCAGCAGGTGCGGCGCCTGGGTCATCGACTCCATGCCGCCGGCGACGACGATCTCGTGCTCGCCGGCGCGGATCAGCTGGTCGGCCATCGCGATCGCGTTGATGCCCGACAGGCAGACCTTGTTGATGGTGATCGAGGGGACGTCGAGCGGGATGCCGCCCTTGTACGCCGCGTTGCGGGCGGTGATCTGCCCGGCGCCGGCCTGGATGACCTGGCCCATGATCACGTAGTCGACCTGGTCGCCGCGGACGCCGGCCTTCTCCAGGGCGCCCTTGATGGCGACCCCGCCGAGGTCGGCGGCGGACTGGTCCTTCAGGCCGCCCAACAGACGACCGATCGGGGTGCGGGCACCGGCAACGATCACGGATCCGACGGGGGTGGATGACATGGGGACGCCTCCTGCTGGAAAAGAGTCTTCTCGTCTCGGACCCTACCCAGCCGGGCGGCCCGAGGGGAGGGCCGGTGCCGCCCCACCGCGTGAGGAACAGGTCACAGTCCCTCGCGGGTCGCTCGTGGGTCGCGCACGATGGCCCCATGAGCGTCCAGATCCCCGAGCACCTGTTCGTGTGCATCGACCACGTCGGCATCGCGGTGCCCGACCTCGACGAGGCGATCGCGTTCTACGCCTCCGCCTTCGGCATGCGGGTCACCCACCAGGAGACCAACGAGGACCAGGGCGTCCGGGAGGCGATGCTCGCGGTCGGCGACTCCGACCAGCGCATCCAGCTGCTCGCGCCGATCGACGAGACCTCCACGATCGCGAAGTTCCTCGACCGGTCCGGTCCCGGCCTGCAGCAGCTGGCCTACCGGGTCACCGACGTCGAGCAGGTCTCGGCGGTGCTGCGCGAGCGCGGCCTCCGTCTGCTCTACGACGAGCCGCGCCGGGGTACGGCGGACAGCCGGATCAACTTCGTGCACCCCAAGGACGCCGGCGGCGTGCTGGTCGAGCTGGTCGAGCCGTCACGGCACCAGGTAGTCGCTGTCGCGCGCGTCGGTCACCAGCATGTGGCCGGGTGCGTGGGTGATGGCCAGCGGCGGCCGGGACTCCTGCACCACCGCCTGCGGGGTCACCCCGCAGGCCCAGAACACCGGCACCTCGCCGGGCAGCACGTCGACCGGGTCGCCGAAGTCCGGGCGGCCCAGGTCGGCGATGCCGAGCGCCGCCGGGTCCCCGACGTGCACCGGGGCGCCGTGCACCGCGGGGAACGCGCGAGGTCACCCGCACCGCGTCCGCGACCTGGCCGGCCGGGACCGGCCGCATCGAGACGACCAGCGGGCCGGCCAGCGTCCCGGCCGGCCGGCAGCGCCGCGACGTGGTGAACATCGGCACGTTCACGCCCTGCTCGATGTGCCGCACCGGGACGCCCGCGTCGAGCAGCGCCCCCTCGAACGTGAAGCTGCAGCCGATGAGGAAGGACACCAGGTCCTCGCGCCAGAACGGCCGGGCGTCCGGGGTCTCCTCGACCAGCTCGCCGTCGACGTACACGCGGTAGGCCGGGACGTCGGTGCGGATGTCCCCGGCGAGCAGCGGGCCGCCCACCTCGCCGGCGTCGATCACGTCGAGCACCGGGCAGGGCTTCGGGTTCCGCTGGGCGAACAGCAGGAAGTCGTAGGCCAGGTCCCGCGGGACCGCGAGCAGGTTCGCCTGGGTCCAGCCGCGCGACCAGCCGGCGGTGGGGGTCACCAGGCCGTCCCGGAAGCGGGCCCGGGCCTCGGCGGGCGGGACGTCGGCGACGTTCACGGCGCCATCCACCCAGGAGAACCGGACGCACTGTCCGGGGCGCACCTGCGCGGCCCGGTCGACGTCGGCGTCCACGACGACGGCGATCACGGGGTAGCCGCCGGTGACCGGGTGGTCGGCGAGGAACAGCACCGGCTCGCCGCTCGGCGGGACCTGGATCCCGCCGCGGTAGACCCCCTCGCTGGGCAGCTGCCGGTCGGCGTCGACGTGCTCGATGCGGCCGCCGGACAGCCGCATGCCGACCCGGTTGCTGCGCTCGGAGGCGGTCCACGACGTCGCGACCAGCGCGTCGGCGTCCGCCACCCACGCGTCCCGCGGCCCCCGGACCACCCCGAGCAGCACCTCCTCGGTGGACGGGGCCGGGCGGCAGGTGGTCCACGTGCGGCTGGCTGCGCGGCGGCACCCCGATCCCGAGCTCGACGCCGGCCACCAGCGGAGCGGGGCCGAGCCCGGCCATCACGTCGTGGCTGCGCGACCCGAGGACCGCGGGCACGTCCACCCCGCCGCGCACCGCGACGTAGGACCGCAGCCCGGTCGGCGGCATCCCCAGGCGTACGACGGACCCCGCGGCCGCCGCGACGACGGTGAAGGGGCCGACCTCGCGCCCGTCGATGCTGACCGGGGCGGGGGCGCCGGTGACGCAGAGCCAGACCGGTCCGGCGACGACCTCGACCTCGAGGCCGCCGAGGGTCACCTCCAGGGCGGCGGCGTCCTCGGGGTTGGCCAGCGCCCGGTTCGCCAGGCGCAGGGCGGCCCGGTCGGCGGCACCGGAGCGGCCGACGCCGATGCCCGAGACGCCGCTCCGGCCGAGGTCCTCGACCAGGCAGAGCGGTCCGGACCGCAGCACGCGGAGCCGCCCGCTCACGAGCCGGCCGCCTGCACGAACCGCACGGCGGCCCCCGGGCGCAGCAGGGCGGGCGGGTCGCGGTCGAGGTCCCACATCTGCAGGTCCGTCGTACCGATCAGCTGCCAGCCGCCGGGCGACTCGCGCGGGTAGACCCCGCTGTAGTCGCCGGCCAGGGCGACCGCCCCGGCGGGCACCGCGGTGCGGGCGCTGTCGCGGCGCGGGACGTGCAGCCGGTCGTCGTCGCCGACGAGGTAGGCGAAGCCCGGGGCGAACCCGCCGAAGGCGACCCGCCAGAGCGCGCCGCTGTGCGCCGCGACCACCTCGCTCTCGCTGAGGCCGGTGAGCCGGGCGACGTCGGCCAGGTCGGGGCCGTCGTAGCTGACCGGGATCTCCACGACGTCACCGCCGGCCGGCAGCGCGCCGGCCTCCTCGGGCACGACCGCGGCCAGCGCGGCGCGCAGCACCCGGACGTCCACGCCCTCCTGCGCGACGACCAGCACGGTCTCGGCGGCGGGCACCAGGTCGGCGACGCCGGGCACCTCGACCCGTCGCAGGGCGTCCACCCAGGCGACGACCCGCTCGGTGCCGCCGAGCTCGACGAGGAGCGCGCGGTCGCCGTAGGCCAGCACGGTCGGCGCCGTCACACGAACGCCCCCAGCTCCACGCCCGGCGGCGGCCAGGTCGGCGCGGATCCGCTGCGCCATCGCCACCGCTCCCGGGGAGTCGCCGTGCACGCAGACCGACTCGGCGTGCACCGTGACCCGGCTGCCGTCGACGGCGTCCACGTGCCCGTCCACCACCATCTGCACGACCCGGCGGGCGACCTCGGCGGGGTCGCTGCAGCACGGCCCCGGCCTCCCGGCGCGGGACGAGCGTGCCCTGCGGGGTGTAGGCCCGGTCGGCGAACGCCTCGCGGATCGTGCGGAGCCCGGCCCGCTCGGCGGTGGCCAGCAGCACCGAGCCGGGCAGTCCCACGAGGGGCAGGGCGGGGTCGTAGGCGCGGACCGCGTCCACCACGGCCCGGGCCTGGCTCTCGTGCTCGCACGACCGCGTTGTAGAGCGCCCCGTGCGGCTTGACGTAGCGCACGGCTGACCCCGGCCGCCCGGGCCAGCGCCTCGAGCGCGCCGATCTGGTAGAGGATGTCGTCGACCAGCTCGACGGGGTCCATGTCGATGAACCTCCGGCCGAAGCCGGCGAGGTCGTTGTAGCCGACCTGGGCGCCGACGACCACGCCCTGCTCGGCGGCGAGCACGCAGGTCCGCCGCAGCGTGGTGGCGTCGCCGGCGTGGTAGCCGCACGCCACGTTGGCGCTGGTGACCACGCCCAGGACCGCGGCGTCGTCACCGAGCTCCCAGCGCCCGTAGGACTCCCCCACGTCGCTGTTCAGGTCGATCCGGGTCACAGGTCCCCCAGCATCTGGACGGCGTTGTAGCCGAGGTAGAGCGTCAGCAGCCAGGCCAGCACGCCGATGCCGAGCAGCCACGCCGGGTAGCGGTAGCCGTTCATCAGGTCGCGGCGGCGCCAGGCGACCCACAGCAGCACGCCCAGGCCGATCGGCAGGATCAGCCCGTTGAACGTGCCGGCGAACACCAGCAGCGTCACCGGCGTCTGCTCGATGAGCACGTAGATCGCCGCGGTGATCGCGATGAACGCGACGGTGAGCATGTTGCGGGTGCGCTCGGGGGTGCGCGACGTGGTCAGGAACGACACCGAGGTGTACGCCGCGCCGATCACCGAGGTCAGCGCCGCCGCCCAGAGCACGAGGCCGTAGACGCGCAGGCCGACCTCGCCGGCAGCCGCCTGGAACGCGCTGCCGGCCGGGTCGTCGGAGGCGATCTTGGCCCCGCCCACGACGACGCCGAGGATGGCCAGGAAGAGCAGCGCGCGCATCAGGCCGGTGACCAGGATGCTGACGACCGAGCTGCGGGTGATCTCGCCGACGTGCTCGGGACCGGTGCGACCCGAGTCCAGCATCCGGTGGGCGCCCGCGTAGGTGATGTAGCCGCCGACGGTGCCGCCGATGATGGTGGTGACCGCCAGGAAGCCGAACTCGCTCCGGCCGTACGACGTTCACGAGCGCCTCGCCGACCGGCGGGCCGGAGGTGATCGCGATGACCAGGGTGGCCAGGATCATCAGCAGCCCGAGGCCGATCACCGCGCGGTCCAGGGCCAGGCCGGCCTTCTTGCTCACGAAGATCCCGATGGCGAGCAGCGCGGACAGCGCTCCGCCGATCCGGGGGTCGAGCCCGAACATCGCCTCGGCGCCCAGGCCGCTGCCGGCGATGTTGCCGACGTTGAACACCAGGCCGCCGAGCACGACGAGCCCGGCGAGCAGGTAGCCGACGCCGGGGAGCACCCGGTTGCCGAGCTCGTGGGCGCGCAGGCCGGAGACCCCGATCACCCGCCAGACGTTGAGCTGCACGGCGATGTCCACGACCACCGAGAGCACGATCGCGCAGGCGAACGCGGCGCCGAGCTGGACGGTGAAGGTCGCGGTCTGGGTGATGAAGCCCGGGCCGATGGCGCTGGTGGCCATCAGGAAGACGGCGCCGAGCAGGGCGGAGCGCGCGAGCTTGGACTCCTCGCGGGTCCGCGGCTCGGAGCGGGGCGGCGGGGTCGGAGCGGTCATGTGGTCTCCTCGAGAACGGTTCAGCGCGGTCGGCGTGGGCCAGATCACAGCAATTCGATTCGACAGTAGGCATTGTTCAACAATTTTGCAATCCCCTGATCCAACAACGAGGCGTGGCTAGACTCCGGTCCATGACTCTCGACGCCGTCCTCACGTCCCTGGCCGACCAGCGCCGCGGGCACCGTGCGGTGATGAGCACCTCGGCCGACCGCGCCGCCCGGGTGCTGCGCGAGCAGGTCGTGGAGGGACTCCTCCGCTCGGGGACCCGGCTGCCCGAGGAGCGCCTGGCCCAGGCCATCGGGGTCTCGCGCAACACCCTGCGCGAGGCGCTCAGCCAGCTGGTCGCCGAGCGGATCCTGGTCCGGGAGCCGAACCGCGGGGTCGTGGTCACCACGCCCGACGCGGACGACGTGGCCGACGTCTACCGGGTGCGCCGGCTCATCGAGCCCGCCGCGCTGCTCACCGCCGAGACCCCGGACGACGCCCAGGTGGCCCGGCTGCGCAGCGCGGTCGAGGAGGGCACGGCCGCCGCCGCGCGCAGCGACTGGACCGGCGTGGCCAGCGCCAACCAGCACTTCCACCGCGCCGTCGTCGCGCTCGCCGGGAGCGCGCGGCTGGACGCCCAGATGGACCTGCTGCTGGCCGAGATGCGGCTGTTCTTCCACCAGATGAACCAGCCCGGCGACTTCCACCAGCCCTACCTCGCCGAGAACGCCGCGATCACCGACCTGGTCGAGGCCGGTCGCCGCTCCGAGGCGGCCCACCGGCTCGACGACTACCTCGCCGCGGCGGAGCACCAGCTGGTCACGGCCTTCGGCGGGAAGCCGAGACAGATAGGTCACACCTGGCTGACACCGGTGGTTACCGCTCGGTAGATTCTGGCGACCCGACCGGCACAGACGCAGGAGCTCACCATGAAGCAGATCCTCGATGCCATCCTCGCCGGCGAGACGTCCGCCGAGGCGTACGCCGCTCTCGAGGTCCCGGACCACTACCGGGCCGTGACCGTCCACAAGGACGAGACGGAGATGTTCGACGGGGTCGCCACCCGCGACAAGGACCCGCGGCTCTCCCTCCACGTCGAGGACGTCGCCCTGCCGGAGCTCGGCCCCGGCGAGGCCTACGTCGCGGTGATGGCCAGCGCCATCAACTACAACACCGTGTGGACCTCGATCTTCGAGCCGATGTCCACGTTCGGCTTCCTGGAGCGCTACGGCCGCACCTCTCCCCTGGCCAAGAAGCACGACCTGCCCTACCACGTGGTCGGCTCGGACCTCGCCGGCGTCGTGCTGGCGACCGGACCCGGCGTGCACACCTGGAAGCCCGGCCGCGAGGTCGTCGCGCACTGCCTCTCGGTCGAGCTGGAGAGCTACGAGGGCCACAACGACACGATGCTCGACCCCGAGCAGCGGATCTGGGGCTTCGAGACGAACTTCGGCGGCCTGGCCGAGATCGCCCTGGTGAAGTCCAACCAGCTGATGCCCAAGCCGGCGCACCTGACCTGGGAGGAGGCGGCCAGCCCCGGGCTGGTGAACTCCACCGCCTACCGGCAGCTGGTCAGCCGCAACGGCGCCGGCATGAAGCAGGGCGACAACGTGCTGATCTGGGGCGCCAGCGGCGGCCTGGGCGGCTACGCGACCCAGTTCGCGCTGAACGGCGGCGCGACCCCGGTCTGCGTGGTCTCCAGCGCCGACAAGGCCGACATCTGCCGCAAGATGGGCGCCGAGCTGATCATCGACCGCAAGGCCGAGGACTTCCGGTTCTGGAAGGACGAGCACACCCAGGACCCCCAGGAGTGGAAGCGCTTCGGCAAGCGGATCCGCGAGCTGACCGGCGGCGAGGACGTCGACATCGTCTTCGAGCACCCGGGCCGCGAGACCTTCGGGGCCTCGGTGTTCGCCGCGCGCAAGGGCGGCACGATCGTGACCTGCGCCTCGACGAGCGGCTACATGCACGAGTACGACAACCGCTACCTGTGGATGAACCTCAAGCGCATCGTCGGCTCGCACTTCGCGAACTACCGCGAGGCGTGGGAGGCGAACCGGCTGGTCGCGCAGGGCCGGATCCACCCCACGCTGTCGCGCGCCTACGCGATGGAGGACGTCGGCCAGGCGGCGTACGACGTGCACCAGAACCTGCACCAGGGCAAGGTCGGCGTGCTCTGCCTGGCCCCCGAGGAGGGGCTCGGCGTCCGCGACCCGGAGAAGCGCGCCCGGCACCTCGAGGAGATCAACCGGTTCCGAGGGGTCTAGCCGCGTCCGCCCGCGAATTTCCGCACACCGAAGGCATCCCGTCCGGGGTGCCTTCCGTGTATAGGTTGGAACGTCCGGGAGACTGGACCGACGCAGAGCGAGCGAACGACGGAGGAACGATGAGCGACCGACCCGGCCTGTCCATCTTCGACGACCCGGAGGACAACGGGGACTCCGGGGACAACGAGGCGACCCAGGTGATTCCTGCGGTGAAGCAGCAGAAGACCCCCACCAGCACCACGCCCGCCGCTCGCCCCCGCGGCGGCCGCACCCGGCCGGCCACGCCGGCCCGGCCCGAGAGCACGCCGGCCCGCCCGACCTTCCCGGTGGTCCGGCGCGGTGGCTACGACACCGCCGCCGTCGACCGGCAGATCAGCACCCTGGCCGGCGAGAAGGCCGGCCTCAGCGCCAGCCTGCAGGAGACCAAGTCCAAGCTGACCGCGCTCGAGCAGGAGCTCGCCGCCCTGCGGGAGCAGGTCTCCGAGAACGAGAACCCGACCTACGCCGGGCTCGGCGGCCGGGCCAGCGAGATGCTGCGCCTCGCCGAGGAGCAGTCCGACGACGTGCTGGTCCAGGCCCGCGCCCAGGCCGACGAGATCAAGCGCCAGTCCGCCAAGGACGCCGACGTGCTGCGCGCCGAGGCGGCCCGTGACGCCGAGGACATGCGGATGGTCCAGCTCAAGGAGCTCGACGAGACCCGCGCCCGCGCGATGGCCGACGTCGAGCAGGAGCGCACGATGTCGAAGGCCGAGGCCGACGACCTGCTCGGCTCCGCCCGGCGCGAGAGCGAGCAGCTGCGGCTCGCCGCCCAGCAGGAGACCAACGCGATGCGCACCAGCGCCAAGCGTGACGCCGAGCAGGCCCGCGCCGCCGCCGACCGCGAGGTCCAGGAGGCCCGCCGCACGCTCGCGGTGGAGAAGGAGCGGCTGACCCGCGAGGCGGCCGAGCACCACACCACGGCCACCGCCGAGACCCAGAAGCTCGTCGAGGAGGCCGAGGCGCGCGCCAACGCCGCCGAGGCCCGCGGCCGGGAGGCCGTCAACGCGGCCGCCAGCCACCGCAAGCAGGCCCACGACGAGGCCGACCGGCTGCTCAGCCACGCCCGCCGCGAGGCCGAGCAGATCGTGTCGTCCGCCCAGACCCAGGCCGCCACGTTCACCGCGGCCGGCCAGGCCGAGGCCGAGCGCGAGCTCGCGGTGCTCAAGGCCGAGGTCGACCGCTACCAGAAGCGCCGCGACGCGATCGTCGGCCAGCTCGGTGCGCTGCGTGACGTGATCACCGGGTTCGGCGACGAGCCCAGCAGCGCACCACGTGAGCCTGCCTGACCTCTCGGGCGGGACGGGTCACCCGTCAGGCGCACGACGACGACCCGGGCCGCCCGCGGCAGCGACGTCTCCCTGCAGCACCCCTTCAAGCTCGGCTTCTTCCTCGCCGTCGGGGCCTTCCTGGCCTGGTGGCTGGGCGGCGTCGTGCTCTCGGTCGGCTCCACGCTGATCCTGATCGTGGTCGCCGGGTTCCTCGCGGCCGGGCTCAACCCGGTCGTCGAGTGGCTCGGCCGGCGCGGCCTGGCCCGCAGCTGGTCGGTGCTGGTGGTGATCACCGGCGTGCTCCTCGCCGTGGCGCTGTTCTTCTTCGCCCTGGCCCCGGTCATCACCGACCAGGTCTCCACGATCGTCAAGAACGCCCCCGGGTGGTTCGACGAGCTCGCAGCACAACGGCACCATCCGGCGCCTGGACCGCCAGTACGACCTGCTCGACAAGGCCCAGAAGGCGCTGTCCGGCGGCAACGTCGGGTCGGCGCTGTTCGGCGGCGTCGTCGGCGTCGGGCTCAAGCTGCTGTCGTTCGTGGCGAACACGTTCATCGTGATCGTGCTGACGCTCTACCTGCTGGCCACGCTGCCCAAGGTGAAGCGCTCGGCCTACCGGTTCGCGCCGGCCAGCAAGCGCGAGCGGGTCGCCGAGCTCGGTGACCGGATCATCGACAACGTCGGGTCCTACGTCTCGGGGGCCTTCGTGGTCGCGATGGCGGCCGGCATCTCCTCGATGGTCTTCCTGTTCGTGGTCGGTCTCAGCGAGTACGCCGTCGCGCTGGCCGCCGTGGTGGCGCTGCTCGACGTGATCCCGATGATCGGCGCCACGCTCGGCGCGGTGATCGTCACGCTGATCGGCTTCGCGACCGACCCGCACATCGGGCTCTACTGCCTGATCTTCTACGTCGTCTACCAGCAGTTCGAGAACTACGTGATCTACCCGCGGGTGATGTCGCGCTCGGTGAACCTGCCGGGCTCGATCATCGTGATCGCCGCCCTGGTCGGGGCCGGCCTGCTGGGCGTCATCGGGGCGCTGCTGGCGATCCCCACGGCCGCGGCGATCACGCTGCTGGTCAAGGAAGTGTTCATGCCCCGCCAGGAAGCCCGCTAGCGCGGCACGTCCTTGAAGACCGCGGTCGTCCGGTCGGCGTACGCGCTGGTGTCCGCGGTCTCCATCGGCCCGTCCCACTCCGTCGGCAGCGGTACGTCGACCCCGGGAGCGACCCGCTCGACGACCAGGTCCAGGACGGTCTCGGCGTCACCGACCCACAGGTGCTTGGCGCCGTCGATGCCGAGGACCTCCGCCTGCGGCACGGCGGCGAACCGCTCCCGGGCCTCGGCGGGCTGCAGGTAGTCGTCGTGCTCGGGCACCAGCGCGGTCACCGGCGTGCCGGACGCCGCCCACGCGGCGAGGTGCTCGGGGCCGGAGTAGCGCAGCGGCGGCGAGAGCAGGATCGCGCCGTGCACGGCCGGGTCCAGGCCGTGCATCAGCGCCAGGTCCGTGCCGAACGACCAGCCCAGGATCCAGAGGTCCGGCAGGTCGTGGAACTCGGCGTACTCGATGGCGGCGGCGACGTCGAACCGCTCCGCGTCCCCGTCGTCGAAGCTGCCCTGGCTGGTGCCCTGCACGCTCGAGGTGCCCCGGGTGTTGAACCGCAGCACCGCCACCCCGGCCAGCGCCGGCAGCCGGAACGCCGCCTTGCGGATCACGTGGCTGTCCATCATGCCGCCGTGCGTGGGCAGCGGGTGCAGGCAGACCAGGGTCGCGACCGGGTCGCGGTCCAGCGGCAGCGAGAGCTCGCCGACCAGCTCGAGGCCGTCGGCGGTGTGCAGGGTGACCGCCTCCCGTCGGGCGGGCAGGACCGAGTTCGCGCGGATGGCAGCCATGCCGCCCATTCTCACCGACGGGCGTCGCGCGCCGCCCAGCAGGCCGTGTGCCAGTGCCGTCGCTCGTCGAGACCGGTGGCGGTCGAGGAGAACGTCGAGGGCAGCACCGGCCAGGACACCGTGTGCGGGGTGGCCGGCCGGATCACCTGGTGGCAGCCCGGGCAGCGGTAGGGCTTGGTGGACGCCGAGCCGGTGAGCCGCCGGACGACGTACTCCTCGCCCTGCCAGGTCTCGACCCGGTCGGCGCTCACCGGGCCACCTCGTGCTCGGAGGCGAGGAAGCGCTCGACCCGCCGGTCCGGCACCAGCCAGACCAGCGCGGCGAGCACGAACACCGCGACCGCCAGCCACGGCGTGACGAAGCTGAGCAGGATCCCGGAGATGTACATCAGCGGCGACAGCTTGCCCTTCAGGTCGCGGCCCAGCGCCGTCCGCAGCCGGTCCCCGCTGCCGCCGTTGAAGATCGCGAGCTGCAGCGTGTAGTAGGCCAGCGCCGCGAGCAGCAGGTTGACGCCGTAGGTGACGGTCGGGACCTGGGCGAAGCCGGACTCGTCCATCCAGGCCGTCGAGAACGGCAGCAGCGACAGCCAGAACAGCAGGTGCAGGTTCGCCCACAGCACGCTGCCGCTGATCTGCTCGACGACCTGGAACATGTGGTGGTGGTTGTTCCAGTAGATCCCGACGTACACGAAGCTCAGCGCGTAGGTCAGGAACCCGGTCGCGGAGTCCCCGAGCGCTGCGAAGGTCGGCTCCTCGGGGACGTGCAGCTCCAGCACCATGATCGTGATGATGATGGCGAGCACGCCGTCGCTGAACGCCTCCAGGCGGCTGGTCCTCATGGCACCAGTGTCCCTGAGGCGTCAGCGGACGGTGTAGTCGCGGAAGCCGCGCTGGGTCTTGCGGCCGAGGTAGCCGGCCGTGACCAGGTGCTCCAGCAGCGGCGCCGGGGCGAAGCCGGGCTCGCGGAACTCGAGGTACAGCTCGCGCTGGATCGCCAGCGAGACGTCGTTGCCGACCACGTCGAGCAGCTCGAAGGGACCCATCGGCAGCGCGCAGCCGAACTTCATGGCGGTGTCGATGTCGTCGGCGGTGGCGTAGTGCGCCTCGAGCATCTTCACCGCGTCGTTGAGGTAGGGGAACAGCAGCGCGTTGACGATGAACCCCGCCCGGTCGCCGCAGGAGACGGCGACCTTGCCGACCGCCGCGCACAGCGCGCGGGTGGTCTCCGCGACGTCGTCACCGGTCGCGACCGTGCTGACCACCTCGACGAGCTTCATGATCGGCGCGGGGTTGAAGAAGTGCATGCCGACCACGTCGCGCGCCCGGCCGGTGACCGAGGCCAGCGAGATCACCGGCAGCGAGGACGTCGTGGTGGCCAGGATCGCCCCCGGCTTGCAGATCTCGTCGAGGTTCTCGAACAGCACCGTCTTGATCTTGACGTCCTCGGCGATCGCCTCCACGACGATGTCGGCGTCCGCGAGGTCGTCGAGCGAGGTCGTCCCGGTCAGCCGGCCGAGCACCTCCTCGCGGGCGGACTCCTCGAGCTTGCCGCGCTGGATGGCCTTGTCCAGGGACCTCTCGATCGTCGCGCGGACCGCGTCGACGCGGTCCTGGGCGCGCCCGACGTAGGTGACCGGGAAGCCGGCCTTGGCGAAGACCTCGACGATGCCGGTGGCCATCGTGCCGGTGCCGACGACCCCGACCCGGCGGATGTCGTGGCGGAGCCGGGGCTGGTCGTCGGCCGACGGGGTCAGCGCGTCGTCCACGACGACCGGGCTGTCGGCGGCCTCGTAGGTGTAGAAGCCGCGGCCCGACTTCCGGCCGAGCAGGCCGGCGGTGACCATCTGCTTGAGGATCGGGGCCGGCGCGTGCAGCCGGTCGCGGCCCTGCTTGTACATCGTGTCCAGGATCTCGTACGCCGTGTCGAGGCCGATCAGGTCCAGCAGCGCCAGCGGGCCCATCGGGTAGCCGCAGCCGTACCGCATCGCGGCGTCCAGGTCCTCGCGGGTGGCGTAGTGGCCCTCGAACATCGAGGCCGCGTGGTTGAGGTAGCCGAACAGCAGCGCGTTGGCGATGAACCCGGCCTTGTCGCCGACCACCACCGGGGTCTTCTGCAGCGAGCGGGCCAGCTCGGCGGCGTCCTCGAGGACCTGCGGCTCGGTGACCACGGTGCGGATGATCTCGACGAGGTTCTGCACCGGTGCCGGGTTGAAGAAGTGCACGCCGATGACCCGGCCCGGGTGCGAGGTGGCGGTGCCGATCTCGGTGACCGACAGCGACGAGGTGTTGGTCGCCAGCACGGCGTCGACGCTGACGATCTCGTCGAGCGCGCGGAAGATCTGCTGCTTGACGTGCAGCTGCTCGACCACGGCCTCCACGACCAGCCCGCAGTCCTTCACGTCGGCCATGTCGGTGGTGAAGCTGATCCGCCCGACGAGCTCGGCCTGCGCCTCCTCGCTGAGCTTGCCGCGCTTCACCGCGCGGCCGGTGGAGTGCTCGACGTGCGCGCGGCCCCGGTCGAGGCTCTCCTCGGTCTGCTCGACGCCGACCACCTGGTAGCCGTTGCGGGCGAAGACCTCGGCGATGCCGGCCCCCATGGTGCCCAGGCCGATCACGCCGATGGAGCTGAAGTCACGTGTGCTGCTCGTCATGGCCGCATCATGGCACGCCGCGCGCGACCACCGCCGTGAGGAAGGACACCCGCGGCCAGGTAGATTGCCGCCTCGTGAGACTCGTCGTTGCGCGCTGCCAGGTCGACTACGCGGGACGGCTGACCGCCCACCTGCCGATGGCCACGCGCGTGATCATGCGCAAGAACGACGGCTCGGTCCTGGTGCACTCCGACGGCGGCTCCTACAAGCCGCTGAACTGGATGTCCCCGCCCTGCAAGGTCGCCGAGGGCCCAGCGACGAGGGCGTGCCCGAGTGGCTGGTCACCGGCAAGGACGGCGACACGCTGCGGATCCTGCTCGAGGAGGTGCTGCACGACAGCGCCCACGACCTCGGCGATCGACCCGGGCCTGCAGAAGGACGGCGTGGAGAAGCACCTCCAGGAGCTGCTCGCCGAGCACCCCGCGACGCTCGCCGAGGGCCTGACCCTGGTCCGCCGCGAGTTCCCCACCGCGATCGGCCCCGTGGACCTGATGTGCCGCGACGCCGAGGGCCGGTCCGTGGCGGTCGAGATCAAGCGGCGCGGCGAGATCGACGGCGTCGAGCAGCTGACCCGCTACCTCGAGCTGCTCAACCGCGACCCGCAGCTGCGCCCGGTGCGGGGCATCTTCGCGGCCCAGGAGATCAAGCCCCAGGCCCGGGTGCTGGCCACCGACCGCGGCATCGCCTGCGCGGTGGTGGACTACGACGCGCTGCGCGGCATGGACGACCCCACCGAGCGGCTGTTCTGATGCGGGTCTTCCACCTGACCACCCCCGAGGTCTGGGCGGCGGCCCAGGAGGCGGGCGCCTACACGACCTCGACGCGCGGCCGGACCCTCGAGCAGGAGGGGTTCGTCCACTGCTCCGAGGCGCACCAGGTCGAGGGCGTCCGCGCGTTCTGGTTCGCCGACCTCGACGACCTGGTGGTGCTGGAGATCGAGACCGACCTGCTCACCTCCCCCTGGCGCAGCGAGCAGCTCGCCGGCGCCGACCAGCCCTACCCGCACGTCTACGGGCCGGTGGACCTCGCCGCCGTGGTCGACGTACGCCGGTCCTAGGCGCCGACCAGCGCCGCGACCTCGTCCGCGCACCCCCACGACAGCGTCACGCCCGCGCCGCCGTGGCCGTAGCAGTGCACGACCCGCCGGCCGTCGGCGACCTCGACCTCCAGGCGTACGGCGGGGCGCGCGGGCCGCAGACCCACCCGGTGGCCCAGCACCCGGGCCCGCCGGAGCGCGGGCACCACCTCGACGGCCCGGGCGAGGATCCGCTTCGCCACGTCGGGGTCCGGGCGCCGGTCCCACTCCCCCTCGTCGTCCGTGCCGCCGACCACGATGTCCCGTGACCGCGGCACGACGTAGACGGGTCCGCCGTCGGCCCCCGAGGACAGCCACCACCGGTCCAGGCCGACCTGGTCGACGTACACGACCTGGCCGCGCACCGGGAGCAGGGACGGGTCGTCGGCCATCCGCCGGGCACCGAGGCCGGTCGCGTTGACGACCACCTCGGCGTGGTCCGGCAGCGCGGTGAGCGCCATCCGGGTCAGCGTGCCGCCCAGCGCCTCGACCCGCGACGCCAGCCAGGTCAGGTAGACCGGCATCTCGACGACCGGGGACACGAAGCGACCAGCCGTCGGCGTACGGCGGCTCCAGACGCGGTCACCCGGGTCAGCTCCGGCACGGCGTCACGCCACCACGGGTCGGCCTGCCGGCGTGTGGTGCAGCTCGGTGCCGGGGAGCATCCGGACGCCGGTGCCGTCGACGCCGGACAGCTCGTCGAGCGCGCGGTAGGTGACCTCGGACCAGCCGGCGACCCGCTCGTGCGGGAACGCGCGGTAGGGGTACCACAGGGCCGCCGCGACCGCCGACGTCGTCTCCAGCGGCAGGTCCCGGGCGACCACGTCGACCCGGTGGCCGGCCTCCAGCAGCCGGACCGCGCACGACAGCCCCACCACACCCGCACCGACGACGATGACCCTGGCCATGGGGAGAGTCTGCCCTAGGAACGGGCCCGGTAGTCGGCGATCATCACGGCTCCGGAGCGGTCGGTGACGGTGCGCCTGGACGTAGCGGTCCCCGCCGGGGCGGGTCACGCGGCAGACGATCCGGCTGCCCACGGTGGCGGGGTACGCCGGCGCGTCACCGCAGTCGGCCCGCTGCCAGCCCTGCCTGCGCAGCGTGGCCTCGAGGTTGCGGGTCGCGATCACGCCGTCGAGGAGGCGCGCGTCGAAGCTGACCGCCTTGCCCTGCACCGCGGCCTTGAGGTGCACCGCGACCCGGGCGAGCACCCCGTCGACGTACGCCGTGCAGGTCATCCGGCTGGGCACGCCGCCGTCCCAGCGTGGGCAGTCCAGGTAGGTCAGCGTGAGGCCCTGGCCGGCGACCTGGGCCGCCAGCCGCGCGTGCACCGGCCGCTCGAGCCGGTTCATCGGCCGGTCCGGGGGCCGGTGCGCCGCGGCGGCCCGTCCGCCGAGCGCGGGCGTGACCTGGCTGCTCGGGGCGGCAGCGGGACGAGGGGCGGGCTGGTCGTCGCACCCGGTCAGCAGGGCGGCGCGGCGGCGGCCAGGACGAGCAACGGCGTTCGCCTGAGCACTGCCACCTCCCGGTCACCACGGCCCCCGACTGGCCCCCGACCCGACGATAGCCAGGCGGGTCAACGCGGCGTGCGACGGATGTCGGCCAGCAGCACCGACTGGCCGGTGCCGATCGCGGGCGAGCGGACCGTCAGCTCGACCTCGACCTCGCTGCCGTCCCGGCGCAGCGCGGGGACCTGCACGCGACGGTCCAGCAGCGGCTTGCGGCCGACGAGGAGGTACATCGTGAAGCCCGCGACGTGGGCCTGCCGGTAGCGCTCGGGCACGATCGAGACGATCCGCTTCCCGACCAGCTCGACGGGGTCGTCGTACCCGAGGATCGCGGCGGCCTCGGCGCTGACCGCCAGGATCCGGCTGGTCGCGTCGGCGGCGATCAGACCGTGCGCCGCCTCGGTGACGACGGCCGGGTCCCAGCCCTCCGGGAGGTCCATCGCACCGACGGAGTCGGCGGGCACGCGCCACGGCTCGGGCCGCGCCCCGGAGGCCTGGCTGAGCACCTGCCGGCAGATCCACTTGCGGAAGGCCTGCACCTCGGGCTGGGTCGGCGGGGTCAGCACCAGTCCCTCGCGGGACAGGTCCAGCGCCGCCTCGATCGCCCGGTCGAGGGTGGCGAAGTGCGACACCGAGGCGCGGGGCACCGGCACCCGGATCAGCGGGGCGGACACGTGCGGCTCGAGGGCGTCGGCCATCAGCGCGTCGGCGACCATCGCCACGTCGGTGCGCGGGATGTGCTCCTCGAGCACGGCGATCGCGTCGGTGGCGTCGGCGTGCATCTGGATCGGGTCGTCGGCCCCCTCGTCGTCGAGGCTGGCCAGGAGGTACTCGCGCAGCAGCGCCTCGGCGTGCTCCTGCCAGGCGGCGTGCAGCAGCAGCGGCATGTTCCGCAGCTCCACCGCCACGTTGTCGCGCCGGCCGTCCGAGCGCCCGGCATGGTCGCCGCGCAGCTCGACGGGGTCCTCGAGGTCCAGGTCGGGGCCCGAGATCCGGAACCACACGACCTTGCCGGCCGGGCGCCGGGTCACGCCCCAGTCGTCGACCATCGACTCGAGCATCAGCAGCCCGCGCCCGGTGCCGGCGGTCGCGGCGTACCGGCGCCGGGACGGCAGGTGCGGGCTGCCGTCGCCGACCTCCACCCGCAGCCCGTCCTCGCCCAGCACGGCGGCGAGCTCGATGTCGGTGCCGGCGTGCAGCAGCGCGTTGGTGACCACCTCGCTGACCAGCAGCACCGCGGTCTCGGCGAGGTCGTCGCGGCCGGTCTCGCGCGAGCAGCCCGCGCATCAGCGAGCGCGCCTCGGCGACGCTCGCGGGCTGCGGCGGCAGCCGCGCCTCGAACGAGCCGTGCCCGGTGACGCTGGACGTCAGACCCACCTGCTCAAGCTCCCCAGACCGATGACGGTGCGCGGACGGGCCCGAGCCGCTCGTCCCCACGCGAAGCATTCTGACCCCGTTTGCGAGCCGAGTCACGCACCGGTGGGCTCGTCCGCGTCGGGGCTGACCGGAGGTCGGTACACGGAACGAGACCTTAGGCGATGACGGCGTCGATCGTCTTCTTCAGGGCGCTGGGCTGCGACGGCTTGCGCGGCGCCTTCTTCCTCGCCTCGACCATCTCCGCCCCGATCTGCTGCAGGGTGGCCCGGCCGAGCCCCGCGCGGACCTTCGGGAACCAGTCCTGCTCCTCCTCGTCCATGTGGTGCCGGACGTTCTCGATGAGCACGGTGGTCTTGGCGGTGAACCGCTCGGCGGTCGGCTTCAGGGCGGCCAGCTCGACGACCAGCAGGTCGGCGACGTGGTGCTCCTCGTAGGACTCCAGCACGTCGTCCTCGAGGTCCGGCAGCAGCGCCCGCACGCGGGGGTACATCACCTCGTTCTCGAGGTAGGTGTGCACCGTGAGCAGCTCGATCATCTTGTTCACGAGCTTGCCCTTGGCCGCGTGCGCGTTCTCGCCGGCCTTCTCGAAGTCCGAGAAGACCTTGCGGATCTCCTTGTGGTCGGCCTTGAGCAGGACGATGGCGTCGGTCGACATGGGGTTCTCCGGGGGGTGGCGAGGGATGGGTCCCCCTGCCCGTACCCAGCACGCCCCAGGCGGTATGTCAGGCCAGCGAGTTCGCCCGGCGGATCTCGGCCAGGATGCCCGCCATGATCTCGGTGAGGCCGAAGTCCTTGGGGGTGAACACCGCCGCCACGCCCATCGCCTTGAGCCGCACCGCGTCCGCCGACGGCACGATCCCGCCCACCACGACCGGCACGTCCTCGATGCCCTGCTCGCGCATGCCGTCCAGGACCGCCGGCACCAGCTCCATGTGCGACCCGGACAGGATCGAGAGGCCGACGCAGTGCACGTCCTCGGCCACCGCCGCGGCCACGATCTGCTCGGGGGTCAGCCGGATGCCCTGGTAGACCACCTCGAAGCCGGCGTCCCGGGCCCGCACCGCGACCTGCTCGGCGCCGTTGGAGTGGCCGTCCAGGCCGGGCTTGCCGACCAGCAGCCGGAGCCGGCTGCCGAGCTCCTCCCCGGTACGACGGACGTCCTCGCGCACCTTCGTCAGGTCGGCGCCGGCGTCGGCCACCCCGACCGCTCCCGACACGCCGGTGGGCGCCCGGAACTCGCCGAACACCTCGCGCAGCGCACCGGCCCACTCCCCCGTCGTCGCACCGGCCCGGGCCGCGACGAGGGTCGCCTCCATCAGGTTCGTGCCCGACTTGGCCGCCTCGACCAGCCCGGCCAGCGACGCCTCGACGGCGTCCGCGTCGCGCTGCTCGCGCCACTGCCGCAGGCCCTCGAGCGCGGACCGCTCGGCCTCGGGGTCGGCGGCCTGGATCGCGGTGTCGAGGTCGGCGGTCAGCGGCGAGGGCTCGGTGGTCTGGTAGCAGTTCACCCCGACGACCTGGTCCTCCCCGGACTCGATGCGGCCCCGGCGGGCGGCGTGCGAGGAGACCAGCGCCTGCTTCATGTAGCCGGACTCCACGGCCGCGACCGCGCCGCCCATGGCCTGCACCCGGTCCATCTCGGCGCGGGCGCCGGTGACCAGCGCCTCGACCTTGGCCTCCACGACCTTCGACCCCTCGAACAGGTCGTCGTACTCCAGCAGGTCGGACTCGAAGGCCAGCACCTGCTGCAGCCGCAGCGACCACTGCTGGTCCCACGGGCCGGGGCAGGCCGAGCGCCTCGTTCCACGCCGGCAGCTGTACGGCGCGGGCGCGGGCGTCCTTGGACAGCGTCACGCCGAGCATCTCCAGCACGATCCGCTGCACGTTGTTCTCGGGCTGCGCCTCGGTCAGGCCCAGGCTGTTCACCTGGACGCCGTACCGGAAGCGGCGCATCTTCTCGTCCTCGACGCCGTACCGCTCGCGGGTGATCTCGTCCCACAGCCGCACGAAGGCGCGCATCTTGCACATCTCCTCGACGAACCGCACGCCGGCGTTGACGAAGAACGAGATCCGGCCGACGACCGCGGGGAAGTCCTCGGGCGCCACCTGCCCGGAGTCGCGGACGGTGTCGAGCACCGCGATCGCGGTGCACAGGGCGTAGGCGAGCTCCTGCGTCGGGGTCGCGCCGGCCTCCTGCAGGTGGTAGCTGCAGATGTTGATCGGGTTCCACTTCGGGATGTGGTTGACGGTGTAGGAGATCAGGTCACCGGTCAGCCGCAGGGAGTGCTCGGGCGGGAAGACGTAGGTGCCGCGGGAGAGGTACTCCTTGATGATGTCGTTCTGGGTGGTGCCGGCGAGCCGCCCGTGCACGTCGGTGAACTGCTCCTCGGTGGCGCCGGCCTCGAGCGCCTGCTCCTCGGCCACCACCTGGTAGAGCGCGAGCAGCCACATCGCGGTGGCGTTGATCGTCATCGAGGTGTTCATCGTGTCCAGCGGGATGTCGGTGAACAGCCGGCGCATCTCGCCGAGGTGCGGGACCGGGACGCCGACCTTGCCGACCTCGCCGCGGGCCAGCGGGTGGTCCGGGTCGTAGCCGGTCTGGGTCGGCAGGTCGAAGGCGACCGAGAGGCCGGTCTGCCCCTTCGAGAGGTTCTTGCGGTAGAGCGCGTTGGAGTCGGTGGCCGAGCTGTGGCCGGCGTAGGTCCGCATCACCCACGGACGGTCCTTCGGGCTCGGCTGGTCCTGCGCGACGGGTCCCGGCGTGTCGTTCATGGCCTGAGAGTACGGCGGATGTGACCGCTCGGTAACCGGGTGTGAACTACTCCACTCGCGCCCTAGGCCACCGGGGCAGCCGCCCGTTCCACGCTGATCCAGCGGCGCAGCCGGGTGAACGCGATGACCCGGCGCAGGGCCGGCGAGCACCCGCGGAGGGTGAGCGTGCGGCCCTCGCGCTCCATCCGGGCGCTGGCCGCGGCGAGCAGCCGCAGCGCGGTCGCGTCGACGGACTCCACCTCGGTCATGTCCACGACGACGTCGCGGTGGGCGCTCATCTGGGCGACGAGCACGTCGCGGACCTCGCTGGTCGAGCGGCCGTCGAACCGGCCGCCGAGCCGCATCGTCGGACCTTCGGTGGTGACGAGCACCCGTCGCTCCCTCCGCAGCGGGCCGACCCCCCGTGGCCGACCCTCGCACCCACTATGACGCAGCAGCAGGCCGAAAGGTTGCCTCGCCGGAGCGACGGGTGTGTCGCAGGTCACGCCCGCAGGTCGGGTACGTCGACCCGGCTGACGTCCGCGCCGAGACCGGACAGCATCTCCACGAAGTAGGGGTAGCCGCGGTCGATGTGCTGGGACTCCGCGACCGTCGTGGTGCCCTGGGCGGCCATGCCCGCGAGCACCAGCGCCGCCCCGGCCCGGATGTCGTGCGCCACCACCGGGGCCCCGGACAGCACCGGCTTGCCGCGCACCACGGCGTGGTGACCGTCGGTGCGCAGCTCGGCGCCGAGGCGGGCGAGCTCCTGGGCGAACATGAAGCGCGCCTCGAAGACGTTCTCGGTGATCATCGCGGTGCCGTCGCTGACCGCCGCCAGGGCCATCGCGAACGGCTGCAGGTCGGTCGGGAAGCCCGGGTAGGGCAGGGTCACCACGTCGAACGCCTCCAGCCGGTCGTCCACGTGCACGTGGAACCCGGTCTCGAGCTCGCTGACCATCGCGCCGGCCGAGACCAGCTTGTCCAGGACGATGTCGAGGTGCCGGGCCTGGCCGCCGTGCACGGTGAGCTCTCCCCCGGCGATGGCCGCGGCGAAGGCCCAGGTGCCGGCCACGATCCGGTCCGAGACGGTGGCGTGCTCGACGGGCCGCAGCCGGGAGACGCCGTGCACGGTGAGCGTCGAGGTGGAGACGCCCTCGATCATGGCGCCCATCTCGACGAGCATCTCGCACAGGTCGATGATCTCCGGCTCGCGGGCGACGTTGTCGATGACCGTCGTACCGTCGGCGAGCACGGAGGCCATCAGCAGGTTCTCGGTGGCGCCGACGCTCGGGAAGTCCAGCCACAGGTTGGCGCCGGTCAGCCGGCCGGCGACCTCGGCGACCACGAAGCCGTGCTCGATGCGGACCTCCGCGCCCGAGCTCGGTCAGCCCGGTCATGTGCATGTCCAGGCCGCGCGAGCCGATGTTGTCGCCGCCCGGCAGCGCGACCCGGGCCCGGCCGCAGCGGGCGACCAGCGGGCCGAGCACGCTGATCGAGGCACGCAGCCGGCGGACCAGGTCGTACGGCGCGACGTGCTCGAGCTCGTCGGGCACGTCGATGGTGACCGTCCCGCTGGGGTTCGCGTCGACCACCCGGCCGGGGTGCTCGACCGCGACCGTGCAGCCGAGCTCCTCGAGCAGCCGGGCCATCACGTGCACGTCGAGGATGTCCGGGACGTTGGTGACCCGGGTGCGGCCCTCGGCCAGCAGCGCGGCCGCCATCAGCTTCAGGGCGCTGTTCTTCGCGCCGCCGACGTACGCCGTGCCGCGCAACGGGTGCGAGAGCGGCCCCTCGGACCGGACCTGGAATCCTTGCATCAGGCTGATGCTAGTGGGCGTCACCAGCCGCGCCTAGGGTGTGGGCATGGTCAACCTCACCCGCATCTACACCCGCACCGGCGACGCCGGCGAGACCAAGCTCGGCGACATGAGCACGACGACCAAGAACGACCTGCGGCTGCATGGCCTACGCCGACGTCGACGAGGCGAACGCGCACCTCGGCGTCGCGCTGACCACCGGCGGCCTCGAGGACGACGTGGTCACGCTGCTCACCACGGTGCAGAACGACCTCTTCGACGTGGGCGCCGACTTCTGCACGCCCGTCGTGGAGAACCCCGAGTGGCCGCCGCTGCGCATCGAGCAGGCGTACGTCGACCGGCTCGAGGCCTGGTGCGACCAGTACAACGAGGACCTGCCCAAGCTGCGGTCCTTCATCCTCAACGGCGGCACGCCGGGCGCGGCGCACCTGCACGTCGCCCGGACCGTCGTACGGCGGGCGGAGCGGTCGGCCTGGGCGGCCTACGAGCAGCACGCCGACACGATGAACGTGCTGGCGATCAAGTACCTCAACCGGCTCTCGGACCTGCTGTTCATCCTGGCCCGGCACGCCAACCGGGCGACCGGCGACGTGCTCTGGAAGCCCGGCGGCGAGCGCTGAGCGCACCGACCGACAGGTAGCTCTCCCCCTCAGCCCGCCACGCGGGCCCACGACCGGCAGAGTCACCTGTCCGTCCGCACGCCGCCGACCGGACGCCGCGAGCCGCAGGCACCCCGCGACGTACGCCGGCTCGAACATGACGTGCTCCCAGGCGAAGCGCAGGACGGTCCACCCGAGCAGCGTCAGGGCGGTGTAGCGCTCGCAGTCGCGGCGCAGGGCCGCGCGACGACCGTGGAACTCGAACGACTCGGCCTCCACCACCAGGCGCCGCTCCGTGTCGACGAGGTCCGGACGGCCGACCCAGCCCGCCTCGGCGATCACGACCTGGGGCCGCAGGTCGAGACCGGGTACGTCGAGGGCGATCGCCCGCAGCACCGACTCGAACGGGTTCGCGGCCAGGCCGGACGCCTCCCGGGCGACCCGCAGCGACTGGCTGCGTCCGGTCGTCCGCACCTGCGCGGCCAGCCGCCGCAGCTCGGACGAGGTGACCGCGCCGTGCCGCAGGGCCGAGTCCGCGACCGCGAGCGCCTCGTCGAACGGCAGCGTCCGTGCGCAGTCGACGACCGTCTGCGCGGGACGCAGGACGCCGTCCCACACGTCGTGCGGGTCGATGTCCCGCCAGCGCAGGTCGACGCCCACGCGACGGACCGCGGCCACCTTGCGCTTCGCCGGCACGGTGACGGTGGGCAGCGACCGGCTGGGTCTTGAGCTCCCAGCCGTGCGCCGCGGCCGCGCTGGCACCGGTGATGACGCCGGACAGTCGGTGCGCCTCGCGGCGTGCCTGGTCCGCGGACGGGAGGGCGTAGCGGCCGCGCGCGTCCCGGACGATCTCGCCGCGCCCGAGCGCAGCGGCCACCCGTCGACGGGAGGTGAAGGCCACGAGCATCCGGGTGTCGGCCACGCCGCCGCTCCGCGCGAGCACCTCGGTCACCTGCATCCCGCGCACTCTGCCGCGCGGCCGGGTACGTCGCGAGCGACCGTCCACAGCCTCGCCCCGCCGTGCCGGAGGACAGGAAGCTCTCAGCCGCCCGGTCGTCCGCGAGCGGCACCGCCTCGTCGCTCGGCGAGAGTCACCGGTCGGACGGTGCCACAGCGGCCGCGAGGCGGGTCAGCGGCGGCGCTGGCCGGGCGGGGCGGCCTCGAGCCAGGCCAGGAACCCGGTCAGCGCGTCGGGGCTCATCGCCACCTCGAGCGGGCCGGACGGGGTCCTGCAGGTCACGATGATGTGACCGGAGTAGAGCGAGTAGGACTCGACGCCCACGGGGTCGCGGCGCCCGACGTACTCGAGCTCCGCGCGCTGGTAGGAGTAGCGCGGCCGGGGCGCGAGCGAGAAGATCCGGAACCACTCGAGCAGGCCGCCGGAGTAGCGCCCGACGCCCAGAATCCAGCCGCGCCCGGCCCTACCGGACCGGACGCGGACGCTGAACTCGAACGTGCCACCGTTGCGCGAGATCCACCGGCGGCGGACGACCAGGCAGAGGCCGTAGAGCAGCAGCAGGAACAGCAGGACCCCGACGGAGTCCACCAGCCACTCCCACAACGGCATCTATCGCCTCATTTCCATGCACACGGGGAATCGGGACGGCTGGGTCAGGACGCGCGCTCGGCCGCCCGGACCCGGGCCTCGGCCCAGGCCTCCTCGGCCTTCTCGACGGCCTCGTCGTCCCCGGCGCCCTCGTTGCGGCAGCGGTCCAGGTCGGTGCGGGCCTTCTCCAGGTCGATGTCGTGGGACATCTCGGCGTGCTCGGCCAGGATCGAGATCCGGTTGTTGGCCACCGACAGGAAGCCGGCGTCGACCGCGGCGATCCAGGTCTCGTTCTCGGAGGTCGTCACGTCGACGATGCCGTGCACCATCGTGGACAGCATCGGCGCGTGGTTGGGCAGGATGCCGACGTCACCCTCGGTGGTGCGGGCGATCACCATCTTGGCCTCGCCCGACCAGACCAGCCGGTCGGCGGCGACCAGCTCAACCTGCATCAGGGTGTCACTCACGCGGACTCCTCAATCTTCGTGCTCTGACTTGGGGGGTGGGTCCGCCCCGCGGTGCGGGGCGGACCCGGTGGAACCAGGAAGAGCTCCGAGGGACTCAGAGGCTCTTCTGGATCTCGGCCCACTTCTTCTCGACGTCGTCCAGGCCACCGCACATGAAGAAGGCCTGCTCGGCGACGTGGTCGTAGTCGCCGTCGGCGATCTTCGTGAACGCCTCGATGGTGTCCCCGATCGGGACGGTCGAGCCCTCGATGCCGGTGAACTGCTTGGCGACGTAGGTGTTCTGCGACAGGAACCGCTGGATGCGACGGGCCCGGGAGACGATGACCTTGTCCTCCTCGGACAGCTCGTCGACACCCAGGATCGCGATGATGTCCTGCAGCTCCTTGTTGCGCTGGAGGATCTGCTTGATCCGCACCGCGGTCTTGTAGTGGTCCTCGCCGATGTACTGCGCGTCCAGGATCCGTGACGTCGAGGTCAGCGGGTCCACGGCCGGGTAGATGCCGAGCGACGCGATCTCGCGCGACAGCTCCGTCGTCGCGTCGAGGTGCGCGAACGTGGTGGCCGGCGCCGGGTCGGTGTAGTCGTCGGCGGGCACGTAGATCGCCTGCATCGAGGTGATCGAGTGACCGCGCGTCGAGGTGATCCGCTCCTGGAGCACGCCCATCTCGTCGGCGAGGTTCGGCTGGTAGCCCACGGCGGACGGCATGCGGCCGAGCAGCGTGGACACCTCGGAACCGGCCTGGGTGAACCGGAAGATGTTGTCGATGAACAGCAGCACGTCCTGGCCCTGGACGTCGCGGAAGTACTCCGCCATCGTCAGCGCCGAGAGCGCGACGCGCAGGCGGGTGCCCGGCGGCTCGTCCATCTGGCCGAACACCAGGGCGGTCTGGCCGATGACGCCGGCCTCGTCCATCTCCGCGATCAGGTCGTTGCCCTCACGGGTGCGCTCGCCGACGCCGGCGAACACCGACACGCCGCCGTGGTCCTTGGCGACGCGGGCGATCATCTCCTGGATCAGCACGGTCTTGCCGACACCGGCGCCACCGAACAGGCCGATCTTGCCGCCCTGGACGTACGGCGTCAGCAGGTCGATGACCTTGATGCCGGTCTCGAACATCTCGGTCTTCGACTCGAGCTGGTCGAAGGCGGGCGCCTTGCGGTGGATGCCCCACCGCTCCTTGACCTCGAGCCGCTCGCCCTCCTCGAGGTTGAGGCAGTCACCGAGGGTGTTGAACACGTGGCCCAGCGTGGCGTCGCCGACGGGAACGGTGATCGGACCACCGGTGTCCCGGACCTGCGCGCCGCGGACCAGTCCGTCGGTCGGCTGCATCGAGATCGCCCGGACCATGCCGTCGCCGATGTGCAGCGCGACCTCCAGGGTCAGCGTCCGCTTCTCGCCCTCGAGCTCCAGCTCGGTCTTGAGCATGTTGTACATCTCGGGGATCGAGTCCGCGGGGAACTCGACGTCGACGACCGGCCCGGTCACGCGGGCGATGCGACCTACGCCGCCCTCGGCCTGCTCGGTTCCTCGTTCTTCAGTCGTGGCAGTCATCTCTCTCACTCACTCCCGGCATTCGCGTCGGCCAGCGCGTTGACGCCACCGACGATCTCGCTGATTTCCTGGGTGATCCCGGCCTGTCGGGCCTGGTTGGCCGTGCGGGTGTACTTCTTGATGAGCTCGTCGGCGTTGTCCGTCGCGGACTTCATCGCCCGCTGCCGCGCGGCCAGCTCGGAGGCGGCCGCCTGCAGCAGGGCGAAGTAGATCCGGCTCTGGACGTAGCGCGGCAGCAACGAGTCGAGCACCTCGGACGCCGACGGCTCGAACTCGTAGAGCGGCAGCACGTCACCCTCCTCGGGCTCGTCGGTGCCCTCCACGACCTCGAGCGGCAGCAGCCGGATGGCCGTGGGCTCCTGGACCAGCATCGACCTGAACCGCGTGTAGACCACGTGGACCTCGTCGACGTCCCGGGCGCCCTCGGGCAGCTCGATCTCGGGGTGGTCCTCACCGGCGAGGAACGCGGTGATCAGCGCCTCGCCGATCTCCCGGGCGACGTCGTACGTCGGCTGGTCGGAGAAACCCGTCCAGCTCTGCACGATCGACCGCTGGCGGAAGGTGAGGTAGCCGACGCCCTTGCGTCCGGTGACGTAGGTCTCGACCTCCTTGCCCTCCTCGCGGAGCTTCTGCGCGAGGCGCTCGGACTCCTTGAGGACGGACGAGGAGTAGGCACCGGCCAGTCCACGGTCGCTGGTCACGATGAGCACGGCGGCCCGCTTCGGGTCCTCCGGCTCGGTGGTCAGCGCGTGCTCGACGTTCGAGAACGTCGCGACCGCGGACACCGCACGCGTGAGCTCACGGGCGTACGGCGCGGCGGCCTGGGCCCGTTGCTGCGCCTTGATGATGCGGGACGCAGCGATGAGCTCCATGGCGCGCGTGATCTTCTTCATCGACTCGGTCGACTTGATCCGTGCGCGGTACTCACGCAGCGAGAGGGCCATCGGTCAGCCCCGCTTCTGCTTGACGATCTGCTCCTGCTCGACGTCCTCGTCCTCGAGGGCCTCGTGCTCTTCCTTGCCGGCCTTGATGGACTCGCCATCAGAGGTCTCGAACTGGTCGAGGAAGGAGTTGTAGGCGTCCTCCATCGCCGAGGCGGTGTCGTCGGTGAAGTCCCGCGACTCGCGGATGCCCGAGAGGATGCCCTCGTGCGAGCGGCGCAGGTAGTCGAGGAACTCGGCCTCGAAGCGCAGCACGTCGTCGGTGGGCACCTTGTCGAGGCGGCCGGTCGTGCCGGTCCACAGCGACGCGGCCATCTCCTCGACCGGGTAGGGCGAGTACTGCGGCTGGCGCAGCAGGGCCATCAGGCGCTGACCACGGTCGAGCTGCTGGCGCGACGCGGCGTCGAGGTCCGAGGCGAACATCGCGAACGCCTCCATCGCGCGGAACTGCGCGAGGTCGACCTTGAGCGAGCCGGTGACCTTCTTCATGGCCTTGGTCATCGCCGCACCACCGACGCGGGACACCGACACACCGACGTCGATCGCCGGGCGCTGGTTGGCGGCGAACAGGTCGGACTGCAGGAAGATCTGGCCGTCGGTGATCGAGATGACGTTGGTCGGGATGAAGGCCGACACGTCGTTGGCCTTGGTCTCCACGATCGGGAGACCGGTCATCGAGCCGGCGCCGAGCTCGTCGGACAGCTTCGCGCAGCGCTCGAGCAGCCGGCTGTGCAGGTAGAACACGTCACCCGGGTAGGCCTCGCGGCCCGGCGGGCGGCGCAGCAGCAGCGACACGGCGCGGTAGGCCTCGGCCTGCTTGGTCAGGTCGTCGAAGACGATCAGCACGTGCTTGCCGTCGTACATCCAGTGCTGGCCGATGGCCGAGCCGGTGTACGGCGCGAGGTACTTGAAGCCGGCCGAGTCGGACGCCGGGGACGCCACGATGGTGGTGTACTCCAGCGCGCCGGCCTCCTCGAGGGCGCCACGCACGGCGGCGATGGTCGAGCCCTTCTGGCCGATGGCGACGTAGATGCAGCGGACCTGCTTGTCCGGGTCGCCGGTCTCCCAGTTCTGCTTCTGGTTGATGATCGTGTCGATCGCGATCGTGGACTTGCCGGTCGCACGGTCGCCGATGATCAGCTGACGCTGGCCGCGGCCGATCGGGGTCAGCGCGTCGATCGCCTTGATGCCGGTGGCGAGCGGCTCGTGGACCGACTTGCGGGCCATCACGCCGGGAGCCTGGAGCTCGAGGGCGCGCCGGCCGTCGGTGCTGACCTCGCCGAGGCCGTCGATCGGCTGGCCGAGCGGGTCGACCACGCGGCCGAGGTACCCGTCGCCGACCGGCACCGAGAGGATCTCGCCGGTACGACGGACGGTCTGGCCCTCCTCGATGCCGCTGAACTCGCCGAGGATGACGACACCGATCTCGCGGGTGTCGAGGTTCAGGGCGATGCCGAGCGTGCCGTCCTCGAACTCGAGGAGCTCGTTGGCCATCGCCGAGGGCAGGCCGGACACGCGGGCGATGCCGTCGCCGGCCTCCGCGACCGTGCCGACCTCTTCGCGGCTGGCGGTGTCGGGCTTGTAGTCCGACACGAACCGCTGAAGTGCGTCCCGGATCTCCTCCGGACGGATCGAAAGCTCCGTCATTTCGTCATCCCTGCTCTCTTAGGTCTCTCGTGCTGTTTGTCTGGGGAGCGCCGGTCAGCCGGCGAGCTGTCGTCGGGCGTCGTCGAGGCGGCTGGCGACGGTGCCGTCGATGACGTCGTCACCGATCGCCACCCGCATCCCGCCGATCACGTCGGGGTCGACGACGACGTTGAGGTGCACCGGGCGGGCGTACTGACGGGCCAGGGCGTCCTGGAGGCGCTGTGCGTCGTGCTCCGCGAGGTCGCGGGCCACCCGGACGGTGGCGACCAGACGGTTGCGGTGCTCGGCGGCCACCTTCTGGTAGCTCTCGAGCGCGACCGCCACGGTGCGGTGCGTGCCGGCGACGGCCTGCTCGGCCAGCCGGACGGTGGCCGAGGTGGCCTTGCCGTCGAGCAGGTCCTTGAGCAGCCGGCGCTTGTCGTCGGTGCTGCGGGCCGGGTCCGAGAGCGCGTCGCGGAGCTCGGGGCTCCCCGACACCATCCGCTCGAAGGCGAACAGCTCGTTCTCGAGCTCGTCGGCCTTGCCCGTCTGCTCCGCGCCCCGCACGACCGCGACGACGCCCGAGGTGCTCGAGGGCGTCGGCGAGGTCGCGGGAGGCGGCCCAGCGGCGACCGGCGGCCGGGGCCACCAGGTCCGCCGACGCGGGGTCGATCTGCGTCCGCGAAGATGCCGCGCAGCAGCTCGCCCTTGGCCTCCGGCAGCGACGGACACGTCGGTCGCGACCCGGCGCAGGCCGGGCTCCCGCCGGAGGACGTCGGCGACCCCGAACAGGTCGTCGCCGACCTTCGACGCGTCCGTCGCCGCCCTCGACCGCCGTGGCCAGGGCCTCGGTCAGCGCGTGGAGCGAGTCGGAGGAGGCGCCCTGCATCAGCGTGCCCCGTTCCCGCTGGCCGCCGGCTGGGCTCTCGAGGTCGGCGAGGAAGCGCTCGACGACCCGGCTCTGGCGAGCCTCGTCGTCCAGCGACTCCCCGACGATGCGACCGGCGAGCGACGTGGCCAGCGAACCGACCTCCGCACGGAGCGAGGTGACCGCCTGCTGGCGCTCGGCCTCGATCTGGGTGTGCGCGTGCTCGACGATGCGCGACGCCTCGGTCTGCGCCTGCTCCCGCATCTCGGCGACGATCGCCGCACCCTGCTCACGCGCCTCCTCGCGGATGCGCGCCGCCTCGTGCCGGGCGTCACCGAGCTGCTTCTCGAGCTCGGCGAGCTTGGCGTCGGCCTCGGCCTGCTTGGTCTCGGCTGCCTTCAGACCGCCCTCGATGGCGGCGGTCCGGTCGGCGAAGGTCTTCTCGAAGCTCGGGACGACCCACTTCTTGACCGCGAGGAACAGCAGACCGAAGACGACCAGCGAAAGGATGATCTCCACGAGGTGCGGCGCGAGGGGGTTCGGTCCCTCCTCTGCCGCGAGGATGATCGGATTCATCAGCTTGGTCCTTCGTCAGTGACGTGTGGCGGGTCATCAGAGGACGAACGCGAGCGCGATACCGATGATGGCGAGCGCCTCGGCGAGCGCGAAGCCCAGGATGGCGATCGACTGCAGGCGGCTCTGCGCCTCGGGCTGACGCGCCACACCGTTGATGTAGGCGGCGAAGATCAGGCCGATGCCGACACCGGGGCCGATGGCAGCGAGGCCGTAGCCGATCATGTTGAGGAGCCGGTCACGATGGTTCCTTTCGGTTGTTTCTCTTGAGGTGTTGTCAGGGGACGAACGGGTCTCAGTGCTCGTCTGCGAGAGCGCCCGAGATGTACATGGCGTTCAGCAGGACGAAGACGTAGGCCTGCAGGAACTGGACCAGCAGCTCGAGGAAGCTGATCGCGATGAACAGCAGCCAGGCCAGGAGGCCGACCGGCTTGACCAGGACGTCGCGCCGTGCACCAGGAGGTACTCGCCGCCGAGCGCGAACAGCAGGATCAGGATGTGGCCGGCGAACATGTTGGCGAACAGTCGCAGGGCCAGCGTGACCGGCCGCACGATCAGGTTCGACATGAACTCCAGCGGGACGAGCAGGACCAGGATCGGGCCCGTGATGCCGCCGGGGACGCACTGCAGCTTGAGGTAGCCCAGGAAGCCGTGCTTCTGGATGCCCACCGCAGTTGTAGACGATCCACGACAGTGCGGCGAGCCCGTAGACCATGCCCGAGCGCGAGAACGTCGGGAACTGGATGAACGGGATCGAGCCGAACAAGTTGTTGAGCAGGATGAAGAAGAACACCGTGACCAGGTAGGGCACGAAGCGCATGAAGTCGTGGCTGCCGATGATGTCGCGGGCCACCGAGTTGCGGACGAAGCCGTAGGCGCTCTCGCCGGCGAACTGCAGCTTGCCGGGGACCATCGCCCGCTTGCGCGAGGCCAGGTAGAGGAACCCGAACACCAGCACCGACCCGCCAGCACGAGCTGGAGCATGGGCTTGGTGACGCCCACCCCCGCGATCGTGAAGACGTCGGGCAGCTCGAAGTCGCCCGGCCCCGGGGGGACGAACTCCTCGGTCGAGATCACGACACTTCCTGCCAGGCTCACCGTGGTACCCCTACTTCTCTTCTTTCTGCCTTCGAGGCAGAGCGTCGAACCGAGCAATGGTCATGTAGATGCCGAACCCGGCGCCCACCAGGATCCCGATCGCGACCAGGAACGAGGTGCCCAGCCAGCGGTCGGCCAGCCAGCCCAGGAAGCCGTACAGGAACACTCCGGAGACGATGTATCCGTACGCGTGCCAGGGATCCCCGCCTCGGGGTGGAGGTTTCTGCGGATGCTGCTGAGTCATCGCGCACCGGACAATAGCAGTGAAGGAGTGTCATCGCGCACTCGCCTCCGGACCGTCCGACGGGCCGCTCGGGGAGGTCGTACAGAGGCAGCCGCGACCGGGTCGCCGAGATGATGTGAGACACCAACCAAACCAGCGTCGCGACCACGACGGCGCCACCCGCCCAGGTCCGGTCGACCGTGCCGTCGAGCGCCCCGCTGCGGTCCAGGGCCGCGAAGACGACGCCCACGAGCACGACCTGGAGGGTGTAGGTCAGCAGCGCGACCAGCATCGAGGCGGACGGGCTGACGGTGGCGACCGCGTTGACGACGACGGCGCCGGTGCCGAAGAAGACCAGCACCATCGCGAAGCCGACGGCCGCGCCCAGGGCGGCCGGCGAGCCGCCGAGCAGCGCTCCGAGGCCGGTCCCGACCAGGCCCAGCAGGGCGGTCGACGAGAAGGGCCGCGCGCACCTGTCCGCCCACGGTCGCCGGGCGGTCAGGCCTGGCGGTGGACCCGGAGGTCACGCGTGCGGTCGTCATGTCGGCGGCCGATCTGTGGCGGGGCGGGGGCGGCGTGCAGCGGGTGTTCCTGAGCGTTTGCTGAGCGCTTGTGAAAACTAGCACAAGGTCCGGGGAACCCGAAAATCGAGAACGTCTCGTCCCACCCTCGCCCAGGCGATATCGCCCGTCAACTCAGCCGGTCGCGCGCGGACGCTGCACGCGCGGCAGGACGAACGTCAGCACCACGGTCAGCACCACCCAGACCGCCAGCACCGCCGTCGTCAGCCGGCTCGCGTAGAGGCTGGCCAGCACTCCCCCGAACGCGATCAGCCCGGCCCACAGCCACATGATCAGCACCGCGCGGCGGTGCGAGTGGCCGATCTCCAGCATCCGGTGGTGCAGGTGCTCCTTGTCCGGGGAGAACGGCGACCGGCCGGCCCGGGTCCTCCGGATCACCGCCAGCACCAGGTCGGCGAACGGCACGACCAGGATCGAGATCGGCAGGATGATCGGCAGCAGCGTGGGCAGCAGGCTGGCCTGCGACCCGCCGGCCCCCTGGGTCATGTCCACGGTGGCGAACTGGCCGGTCAGGCTCAGCGCCGACCCGGCCAGCACCAGGCCGATCAGCATCGAGCCGGAGTCGCCCATGAAGATCCGGGCCGGGAAGAAGTTGTGCGGCAGGAACCCCGCGCACGCCCCGCCGAGCGCCGCGCACAGCAGGGCGGCGCTGATCGCGAGGGTCTCGTCGTTGGCGTCCGCGAGCTTGTAGGCGAAGGCGAAGAACGCCACCGCGCCGATCCCGACCACGCCCGCGGCCAGGCCGTCGAGACCGTCGACGAAGTTCACCGCGTTCACGGTCGCGACCACCACCACCACGCTGATCAGCGCGGCCTGGGTGCTGTCCAGGCTGAACTGCCCGCGGCCCGGGAGCTGGATGGCGAAGAACTGCACCTGGTTGATCACCAGGAAGCCGGCCGCCAGCACCTGGCCGCCGAGCTTGGTCAGCGCGTCGAGCTCGAACAGGTCGTCGAGCACCCCGAGCAGGCAGATCATCGCGCCGCCGATCAGCACGAACGTCGCGTCGTGGAAGACCTGCTTGTCGCTGAGCGAGAGGAACGGCAGCCGGTGCGCGACGAGGTACGCCGCCGCCAGTCCGCCGAGCATCGCCACCCCGCCGAAGTACGGGATCGGGACGGCGTGCACGTCCCGGTCGCGGACCCGGGCGACCGCGCCGGTCCGCAGCGCGATCTCCCGCGCCACCACGCCGAGCAGGTAGGTCACCACCGCGGCGACGAGGAAGACGGTGAGGTACTCGCGCACGGGGCCTAGCCCTCGTCGGAGATCTCGACGCCGAGCGGCGCCACGATCTCGTTGAGCCGCTCGAGCGAGACCGCACCGAGCCGCAGCACCCGGCCGGCGGGCCCGGTGACGTCGACGATGGTGGAGGGCAGGGCCCCGGGGGTGGGTCCGCCGTCGAGGATCACCGCGACCGACGAGCCGAGCATCTCCTCGGCCTGGTCGGCGTCGGTGGCCGCCGGGCGGCCGGTGCGGTTGGCGCTGCTGACGGCGAGCGGGCCGGTGCGGGCGAGCAGCTCCAGGGCGACCTCGTGGTCGGGCATCCGGACCGCGACGGTCCCCCGGGTGTCGCCGAGGTCCCACTGCAGCGAGGGCTGCTGCCGGCAGACCAGCGTGAGCGGTCCGGGCCACAGCTCGGTGATCAGCGCCCGGGCGTACGACGGGACGCCGACCGCGAGCGCGTCGAGGGTCGTCGGCGCGGAGACCAGCACCGGCGGCGGCATCTCCCGGCCCCGGCCCTTGGCCGCGAGCAGCCGGCGCACCGACTCGGGGTCGAAGGCGTCGGCGCCGATCCCGTAGACCGTGTCGGTCGGCAGCACCACGAGCTGCCCGCGCTGCACGGCCAGGGCGGCGTTGGCGATGCCCGCCTCCCGCTCGGTCTCGTCCGCGGTGGAGAACCGCTGCGCGGTGGGCTGCTCGTCGGTCACGTCTGGCACCCCGTCATCGTGCCAGTCGCGCGGTCACGAAGCGGGAGCGACCTGCCAGGTCCGCGTGGTCGCGTACGTCGGACCAGCGACCCGTCGCCACGAAGACCGCCGGCGCGGAGCTGCCCTGCACGTCGGCGTGCTCGGCGCCGGCCACGCCGGAGGGCACCAGCAGGCGGGCCGCGACCCGCTCCACCACCCGCATCGCGACGAGGCCGTCCTCGCCGGAGAACAGCGCCAGCTCGGGGTCGTGGTCGCGGGCCTCGGGGGCGACCGACTCGTAGGCCTCCAGCGGGATGTAGGGCGGGTTGCAGACCACGACGTCGACCGTGCCGTCGAGGTCGGGGAACGCGTCGGCCATGTCGCCGTGCCGCAGGTCGACCCCGGTGCCGGCGAGGTTGCGGGCCGCCCACTCGACCGCGGGGTCGCCGAGCTCGACGGCGTGCACCTCGGCCGTGGGCACCTCGGTCGCGACCGCGAGCGCGATCGCCCCGGAGCCCGTGCAGAGGTCGACCACGACCGGCACCCGGCCCGCGGCGACGACGGCCGCGGCCTGCTCGACGGCCCAGCCGGCGAGCAGCTCGGTCTCCGGCCGGGGCACGAACACCCCCGGCCCCACCGCGAGCTCGACGTAGCGGAACGCGGCCGACCCGGTGAGGTGCTGGAGCGGCTCACGGGCGGCACGGCGGGTCACCAGGGCGTCGTACGCCGCGGCCTGCTCGGGGGTCACGGCGTCGACCAGCGCGAGGCGCGAGCGGGTGGTTCCCAGCACGTGCGCGAGCAGCTCGGCGGCGTCGAAGTCCGGGCTCGCGACCCCGGCGTCGGCCAGCCGCAGGGCGGCCTGCCGGACCAGCTCGCGGGTCACGAGGTCTGGGACTCGATCGCGTCGAGCCGGGTCGCGAGGTCGGCCTCGACGCAGGAGGTGATGACCGCCTCGAGGTCGCCGTCGAGGACCGCGTCGAGGTTGTAGGACTTGTAGCCGGTGCGGTGGTCGGAGATCCGGTTCTCGGGGAAGTTGTAGGTGCGGATCCGCTCGGAGCGGTCGACCGTGCGGACCTGCGACCGCCGGGCGTCGGACGCCTCGGCGTCGGCGGTGTCCTGGGCGGCCTGGAGCAGCCGGGCGCGCAGGATGCGCAGCGCCTGCTCGCGGTTCTGCAGCTGGCTCTTCTCGTTCTGGCAGCTGACCACGATCCCGGTCGGCAGGTGGGTGATCCGCACCGCGGAGTCGGTGGTGTTCACCGACTGGCCACCGGGGCCCGAGGAGCGGAACACGTCGATCCGGAGGTCCTTCTCCTCGATGGTGACGTCGACCTGCTCGGCCTCCGGCATCACCAGGACGCCGGCCGCGGAGGTGTGCACGCGGCCCTGGCTCTCGGTGACCGGGACGCGCTGCACGCGGTGCACGCCGCCCTCGAACTTCAGCAGCGCGTAGGGCGCCTCCCCCGGCTCGGGGGTGCCCTTGGCCTTCACCGCGACGGTGACGGACTTGTAGCCGCCGAGGTCGGACTCGTTGGCGTCGAGCTGCTCGGTCTTCCAGCCGCGCCGCTCGGCGTAGCGGGTGTACATCCGCAGCAGGTCGCCGGCGAACAGCGCCGACTCCTCGCCGCCCTCGCCGGACTTGATCTCCAGCAGCGCGTCCTTGGAGTCCGCGGCGTCGCGGGGCACCAGCAGGTGGCGCAGCCGCTCCTCGGCGACGACCCGGCGCTCGGCGAGCACCTCGGCCTCCTCCGCGAACGACTCGTCCTCGTGGGCGAGCTCGCGGGCGGCCCCGATGTCGTCGCCGAGCCGCAGCCACTCGTCGTACGCCCGCACGATCGCCGAGAGCTCGGCGTACCGCTGGTTGAGCCGCTTGGCCAGACCCTGGTCCGCGTGGATGCTCGGGTCCGCGAGCCGGTGCTCGAGCTCACCGTGCTCGGTCACCAGGCCTTCGACCGCCTCGAACATGCTCGCCTCCCGCAGATGGGTCCGGACACAGACAGAGCGCCGGCCTCCGCTGCTGCGGGGGCCGGCGCTCGGCTGAAGCTACTTCTTCGCGTCCGCCGTCTTGGCGGCGTAGCGCTTCTCGAACCGGGCGACGCGGCCGCCGGTGTCGAGGATCTTCTGCTTGCCGGTGTAGAACGGGTGGCACTGCGAGCACACGTCGGAGCGGATCGTGCCGCTGCTGACGGTGCTGCGGGTGGTGAACGTGTTGCCGCAGGTGCAGGTCACCGAGGTCTCGGTGTACTCCGGGTGCGTGTTCTTCTTCATGGTTTTCCTCTCGAGGGGTTCGGTCGCCGGGTCGTCCCCTCACGGGGAACGTGAACCGGAACCAGCCATCCAGTGTGCCAGGGAGCCCTGGGCACTGCGCCAATCGGCTCCCTGCAGCCTTCTCAACCGCGGGGTGGGCCGTTTTCTTCCCGCTCAGTCCTTGTCGCCGCGACCGCCCACGGTCGGCGTCGTCTTCTGGACCTGGGTCAGGAACTCGTAGTTGCTCGAGGACTTCTTGAGCCGCTCGAGCAGCAGCTCGAGGGCCTGCTGGCTGTCGAGGCCCGGAGAGCACCCGGCGGAGCTTCCAGACGATCGACAGCTCCTCCTTGCTCATCAGGAGCTCCTCGCGGCGGGTGCCGGACTGCACGGCGTCGATCGCCGGGAAGATCCGCTTGTCCGCGAAGTCGCGGCGCAGCCGGATCTCCATGTTGCCGGTGCCCTTGAACTCCTCGAAGATCACCTCGTCCATCTTCGAGCCGCTCTCGATCAGGGCGGTGGCCAGGATCGTCAGCGAGCCGCCGTCCTCGATGTTGCGGGCGGCGCCGAAGAACCGCTTCGGCGGGTAGAGCGCCGCGGAGTCGACGCCGCCGGACAGGATCCGGCCGCTGGCCGGGGCGGCCAGGTTGTACGCGCGGCCCAGCCGGGTGATGCCGTCGAGCAGCACGACCACGTCGTGGCCGAGCTCGACGAGGCGCTTGGCCCGCTCGATGGCCAGCTCGGCGACCGCGGTGTGGTCGCTGGCCGGGCGGTCGAACGTCGAGGAGATGACCTCGCCCTTGACCGAGCGCTCGAAGTCGGTGACCTCCTCGGGACGCTCGTCGACCAGCACGACCATCAGGTGGCACTCGGGGTTGTTCGTGGTGATCGAGTTCGCGATGGACTGCATGATCATCGTCTTGCCGGCCTTGGAGGGCGACACGATCAGGCCGCGCTGGCCCTTGCCGATCGGGGCGGCGATGTCGATGACGCGGCCGATCAGGTTGGTCGAGTCGGTCTCCAGGCGCAGCCGCTCGGAGGCGTAGAGCGGGGTGAGCTTCTGGAACTCGACCCGGCCCTTGGCGGCCTCCGGGTCGGCGCCGTTGATGGTGTCGATGCGCACCATCGGGTTGAACTTCTCCTTGCGCTCGCCCTCGCGGGGCTGGCGCACCTGGCCGGTGATCGCGTCGCCGCGGCGCAGGCCGAGGCGGCGGACCATCGACAGGGAGACGTAGACGTCGTCGGAGCCGGGGAGGTACCCGCTGGTCCGGACGAACGCGTAGTTGTCCAGGACGTCGAGGATGCCGGCGGCCGGCACCAGGACGTCGTCCTCGAGGACCGTGGTGTCGGGCTCGTTGCGGCTGCCGCGGCTGCTCCGGTCGCTGCGGTCGTCGCTGCGGCTGTCGTTGCGCCCGTCGTTGCGCCCGTCGCTCCGGTTGTCGGAGCGGCCGTCGTTGCTCCGGTTGTCGTTGCGGTCGGCGCGGTCGCGGCCGCGGCGACGCCGGTTGCGGCGGCCGCCCTCCTCGTCCCGCTCGTCGTTCCGGTTGCCCTGGTTCTGCTGGCCGCCCTGGTTCTGCTGGCCGCCCTGGTTCTGCTGGCCGCCCTGGTTCTGCTGGCCGCCCTGGTTCTGCTGGCCGCCCTGGTTCTGCTGGCCGCCTGCTGGCCGCGGTCTGCGGCCGGTGTCCGCGCCGCCGCTCGTTCGTCCGCTCGTTGCCGCGCTCGTTCGTCCGGGCCGCGGTGCCTGCGGTTGCGGTCCTCGGACGCGCTCCTCGGCCGGGCGCTCGCCGCGGGCCGGGCGCTCGCCGCGGGCGGGCCGCTCGGCTGCGGGCCTGCTGCTCGGTGGCCTCGCTGCTTCGGGGCCTCCTGCTTCGGGGCCTCCTGCTTCGGGGCCTCCTGCTTCGGGGCCTCCTGCTTCGGGGCCTCCTGCTTCGGGGCCTCCTGCTTCGGGGCCTCCTGCTTCGGGGCCGGCGCCGCGGGAGCGCTGGGTCTCCGCAGCGGCGCCGGACTGCGCACCCGTGGCCCGCCGCCGGAACCGCCACCGGCCTGGGCGGCCTTGATGGCGTCGATCAGCTGGCTCTTGCGCAGGGCACCGACACCCTTGATGCCCAGTCCGCCCGCCATCTGCTTGAGCTCGGGCAGCAGCATGCCGGACAGACCGCCGGCACGGCGCTTGGAGCCGCCGGACTCGGACTCGGTGGCTGCAGGGGTCGTGGTCGTTTCGCTCACGTGAGGTCCTTCCCACGTTCGGACCGATCCGGCGTGTGCCGGCGGCCTCGTTCAATGTGGTTCCGCTCCTCGACCTGGTGTCCCCTCCCCGGTGCGATGCACCGAGGGACGAGGCAGGACGGAGGAGGCGGGAGAGAAATGCGCGGCCGCGTGAGTCGCTGGTCGGCGCGTCGTTACGCACCTACGGTCACCGGCGCACCGGCAGCCTAGCACCTCGAGATCGCCCGGTGACCGCGTTTGCGACACCCCGTCGACCGGGCCCCGCCGACGGCTACCCGGGCAGGTCGACGCGGGCGCCGTACGCGTCGATGGGCACGGTCAGCGCGGTCCAGCCCTCGGGGGCGCGGCCGGCGACCGCCCGCTGCTGGCTGCTGTCGGTGAGCACCAGCACGGTCGGGCCGGCACCCGAGACGACCGCGGCGAGGCCGTCGGCGCGCAGCGCACGGACCAGCCGCAGCGAGTCCGGCATGGCCGGCTCCCGGTAGTCCTGGTGCAGCCGGTCCTCGGTCGCGGCGAGCAGCAGCTCGGGCTGGCGCCCCAGGGCCGCGACCAGCAGGGCGGCGCGTCCCGCGTTGGCGGCGGCGTCGCCGTGCGACACCGTCGCCGGCAGCAGCCCCCGGGCCACCGAGGTCTCGACGCCGACCGGCGGCACCAGCGCGACGACCTGGACGCGCGGGTCGACCGCGAGCGTGGTGGCCCGGAACCGGTCGCCCTCGCGCCAGGCGACCGTGAAGCCGCCGTACAGCGCAGGGGCCACGTTGTCCGGGTGCCCCTCGAGGTCGGCGGCGAGGGCGAAGACCGCGTCGTCGTCCATCAGCAGCGAGCCGCCACCGACCAGGCCGCGGGCGAGGCAGACGCCGGCGACGATGGCCGCCGACGAGGAGCCGAGACCGCGGGCGTGGGGCACGACGTTCTCGCAGTGCAGCCGGAGGCCCGGCACCTCACAGCCCATGTGCCCGAACGCGGCGAGCATCGAGCGGTAGACCAGGTGCCGCTCGTCGAGCGGGACGCTGCCCTCCCCCATCGCCGGACACGGAGATGCGGACGCCCGGCTCGTCGACGACCTCGGCGGTCACCCGGTCGCGGTGGTCGAGCGCCAGACCGAGCGCGTCGAAGCCGGGACCGAGGTTCGCGCTCGTCGCCGGCACGGAGACCGTCACCGGTCCGGTCACGAGCGTGGTCAACGCAGTCCCGCCGCCTCGGCGGCCGCGTCGACGTCGGCGTCGACCACGGTGTCGACCAGGTCGGTGAACGTGGACAGCGCGGTGTCGATGTCCTTGAGGCCGTGGCCGGTCACCGTCACGACGACCTGCCGGCCGGCGTACGACGTGCCCTCGGCGACCTCGCTGAGCAGGCCGGCCACCCCGGCGGCGGAGGCCGGCTCGACGAACACGCCGTCGTTGGCGGCGAGCGCGCGCTGGGCGGTGAGGATCTGCTCGTCGGTGACCGAGCGGAACCGGCCGCCGGACTCGGAGGCCGCCGCCACGGCGAGGTGCCACGAGGCGGGGTTGCCGATCCGGATGGCGGAGGCGACCGTCTCCGGGTCGCTGACCGGTGCACCCGAGACCAGCGGGGCGGCGCCGGCGGCCTGCCAGCCGAGCATCCGCGGGCACCGCGTGCTGCGGCCCGCGCGGGCGTACTCGGTGTAGCCCTTCCAGTACGCCGAGATGTTGCCGGCGTTGCCCACCGGCAGCACGTGCACGTCCGGGGCGTCACCGAGGAAGTCGACGATCTCGAAGGCGGCGGTCTTCTGCCCCTCCAGGCGCATCGGGTTCACCGAGTTGACCAGCGCGACCGGGTAGTCGGCGGCGAGCCCGCGCGACAGCCGCAGGCAGTCGTCGAAGTTGCCGCGCACCATGATCACCTGCGCGCCGTGCACGATCGCCTGCGCCAGCTTGCCGGCGGCGATCTTGCCCTGCGGCACCAGCACCAGCGGCTTGATCCGGGCCCGCGCGGCGTACGCCGCCATCGACGCGGAGGTGTTGCCCGTCGAGGCGCACACGACCGCCTCGGCGCCCTGGCCGACCGCGACGGACAGCGCGACGGTCATGCCGCGGTCCTTGAAGGAGCCGGTGGGGTTGTCGCCCTCGACCTTGAGCCACACCTGGGCGCCGGTCAGCTCGGAGAGCCAGCGGCTGTCGACGAGCGGCGTGCCGCCCTCGCGCAGGGTGATCGTCGGGGTGCTGTCCGGGATGTCCAGCCAGGAGCGGTACTCCTCGATGACGCCGCGCCACTGGTGGGCGCCGGTCACCACCCCGGACTCGGTGGTGCTCATCAGGAGTCCCCCTCCACCCGCATCACCGAGGACACGTCGTGCACGAAGTCCCGGGCCCGCAGGTCCTCCACGGTCGCCGACAGCGCCGCGTCGGTCGCGCTGGTGCGACACGACGACGAGCTGGGCGTCGTTGCCGTGGCCCTCCTGGCGGACGGTCTGGATCGAGACGCCGTGCTCGGCGAAGGCCTGCGCGACGGCGGCCAGCACACCGGTGCGGTCGTCGACGTCGAGCGCCACGTGGTAGCGGGTCAGGGTCTCGCCCATCGGCAGCACCTCGCACTGGGCGTAGGCCGACTCCCCCGGGCCGCGCACGTCGTCGAGCCGGTTGCGGGCGACCGTCACCAGGTCGCCGAGCACCGCGCTCGCGGTCGGCGAGCCGCCGGCGCCGGGGCCGTAGAACATCAGCTGGCCCGCGGCCTCGCTCTCGACGAACACCGCGTTGTAGGCGCCGCGGACGCTGGCCAGCGGGTGCGACCTCGGGATCATCGCCGGGTGCACGCGCGCGGAGACGGCCGGTCCGTTGGGGCCGTCGCGCAGCTCGCAGATCGCGAGCAGCTTCACGACGCTGTCCATGTCCCGGGCCGAGGCGACGTCGGAGGCGCTGACCTCCGAGATGCCCTCGCGGTAGACGTCGGCGGCGGTCACCCGGGTGTGGAACGCGAGGCTGGCGAGGATCGCGGCCTTGGCGGCGGCGTCGTACCCCTCGACGTCGGCGGTCGGGTCCGCCTCGGCGTACCCGAGCGCCTGGGCCTCCTCGAGCACCTCGGCGAACCCGCTGCCGAGGGTGTCCATCTTGTCGAGGATGAAGTTGGTGGTGCCGTTCACGATGCCCAGCACCCGGCGGACCCGGTCGCCGGCCAGCGACTCGCGCAGCGGCCGGATGATCGGGATCGCACCGGCGACGGCGGCCTCGTAGTACAGGTCGCGGTGGGCCTTCTCGGCCGCGGCGAACAGCGTGCTGCCGTCCTCGGCGAGCAGCGCCTTGTTCGCGGTGACCACCGACGCGCCGTTCTCCAGCGCGGTCAGGATCAGCGAGCGGGCCGGCTCGATGCCGCCGATCACCTCGACGACCAGGTCCAGGTCGCCGCGCGACACCAGGCCCACGGCGTCGGTGGTGAGCAGCTCGCGCGGCACCTCGGCGTCGCGCTGCAGGTCCGGCCGGCGTACGGCGACCCCGACCAGCTCGATCGGCGCACCGATCCGCGCGGTCAGGTCGTCGGCCTGCTCGCGCAGCAGGCGCACGACCTGGCTGCCGACCGACCCGCACCCGAGCAGGGCGAGCCTCAGCGGTTTCCTCGAGCTCGTGTTCACGGGATCAGGCTCCCACGTCCGTGCGCAGCAGATCGTCCTCCGTCTCACGACGGACGGCGATCGTGACCGCTCCGTCGCGGACCGCCAGCACCGGCGGACGCAGCGCGTGGTTGTAGTTGCTGGCCATCGAGCGGCAGTAGGCGCCGGTCCCCGGCACGGCCAGGAGGTCCCCCGGCACGAGGTCGCCGGGCACGAACTCGTCCTTGACCACGATGTCGCCGGCCTCGCAGTGCTTGCCCACGACGCGGCCCAGCACCGGGGCGGCCTCCGAGCGGCGCGACGCGAGCGTGCAGGAGTAGTCGGCGTCGTACAGCGCGGTGCGGATGTTGTCGCTCATCCCGCCGTCGACCGAGACGTAGGTCCGCCGGGCGCCGGCGTCGAGGCCGACCTCCTTGACGGTGCCGACCTCGTAGACGGTGCACATCGCCGGCCCGACGATCGCCCGGCCCGGCTCGATCGAGAGCGCGGGCACCTCGACGCCGAGCGCCCGGGCCTCGTGCTCGACGATCTTGGTCAGCTCGGTCGCCAGCTGCGCGGGGTCGGACGGGTCGTCCTGGGTGGTGTAGGCGATGCCGAAGCCGCCGCCGAGGTCCATCTCCGGCATCGTCACGCCGAGCTCGGCGGACACCTGGGCGTGCAGCGACAGCACCCGTCGTGCCGCGACCTCGAACCCGGAGGTGTCGAAGATCTGCGACCCGATGTGCGAGTGCAGCCCGCGCAGCTCGAGGCCCGGCGCCTCCTCCACCCGTCGTACGGCGTCCAGCGCGTCGCCCGAGGTGATCGAGAAGCCGAACTTCTGGTCCTCGTGCGCGGTGGCGATGTACTCGTGGGTGTGCGCCTCGACGCCGGCGGTCACCCGGACCAGCACCCGGGCCGTCGCGCCCAGCTCCTGCGTCACCGCGGCCAGCCGCTCGATCTCGTGGAACGAGTCGACGACGACGCGGCCGACGCCGGCCGTCACCGCGCGGCGCAGCTCCCGCGGTGGTCTTGTTGTTGCCGTGGTAGCCGATCCGGGCCGGGTCGAACCCGGCCCGCAGCGCGACGGTCAGCTCGCCGGCCGAGCACACGTCGAGGCTCAGCCCCTCCTCCGCGACCCAGCGCGCGACCGTCGTGCACAGGAACGCCTTGCCGGCGTAGTAGACGTCGTAGCCGGCGAACGCCTCGCGGAACGCCCGGGCGCGCGACCGGAAGTCCGCCTCGTCCAGGACGTAGGCCGGCGAGCCGTGCTCGGCGACCAGGTCGCGCAGGTCGACGCCGCCGACCTCGAGGGCGCCGTCGTCGGTCTTGCGGGCCGTCGAGGACCACAGCAGCGGGACCAGGTCGTTGACGTCCTCGGGGGGACGCAGCCAGGCCGGCCCGCGGGAGAACCCGTCGCCGTGCGCCCAGCCGGCCTCGTGCGCGCGAGCCATTACATCCGCTCCGGCGCGGAGACCCCGAGCAGCCGCAGGCCGTTGGCGAACACCGTCCGGGTCGCCTCGACGAGCAGCAGCCGGGCGGCGTGGATCGGCGCCGGCTCCTCCTCGCCCATGGGCAGCACCCGGCAGGCGTCGTAGAACCGGTGGAACTTCGACGCGGTGTCCTCCAGGTAGCGGGCCACCCGGTGCGGCTCGCGGAGCTCCGCGGCGGTGGCGATGACGCGCGGGAACTCGGCCAGCGCACGCAGCAGCTCGCCCTCCTTCTCGTGCGCGAGCAGCGCGGGGTCGAACGCGTCGCCCCGGGGCGGGGTCAGCCCGAGGTCCGCGCCGTTGCGGAGCACCGCGGACAGCCGGGCGTGGGCGTACTGCACGTAGAACACCGGGTTGTCGGAGGCCTGCCGGGTGATCTCCTCGACGTCGAGGGTCAGCGGGGAGTCCGCCGGGTAGCGCGAGAGCGTGTAGCGCAGCGAGTCCACGCCGATCATCTCGACGAGCTCCTGGAGGGTGACGATCGTGCCGGCCCGCTTGCTGAGCCGGATCTCCTCGCCGCCGCGCAGGATCTTGACCAGCTGGCCGATCAGCACCTCGAGCGTCTCGCTCGGGGTCGTCCCCGGTGCACGCGGCCATGGCCTTCAGCCGGCCGACGTACCCGTGGTGGTCGGCGCCGAGCAGGTACAGGCACACGTCGAAGCCCCGCTCGCGCTTGTCGACGTAGTAGGCGGCGTCCGAGGCGAAGTAGGTCAGCTCGCCGTTGGACCGGACGAGCACCCGGTCCTTGTCGTCGCCGAAGTCGGTGGTCCGCATCCAGAGCGCGCCGTCGGCGTCGTACAGGTGGCCCTGGCCGCGGAGCTTGTCCAGGCTCTTGGCGACCTTGTCCCCGTCGTGCAGGCTCCGCTCGGAGAACCAGACGTCGAAGTTGGTCCGGAAGCCACCGAGCTGCTCCTGCTGCTCGGCGAGCTGGATCTTGTAGCCCGCCTCCCGGAACGCCACCATCCGCTCGCCCTCGGGCAGGTCGAGGATGTGCGGGTTCTCCTCCACCACCCGGCGCGACGAGGTCGTGGACGTAGTCGCCGAGGTAGCCGTCCTCGGGCACCGGCCGGCCCAGCGCGACCGCCTCCAGCGACGCCCCGAACTTGTCCATCTGGTTGCCGCGGTCGTTGATGTAGAACTCGCGGGCGACCTCGGCGCCGGCGGCCTCCAGCACCCGGGCGATGGCGTCGCCCACCACGGCCCAGCGGGTGTGCCCCAGGTGGATCGGGCCGGTCGGGTTCGCCGAGATGAACTCGACGTTGAACCGGGTGCCGGCCAGCGTCTGGGTGGTGCCGTACGACGCACCCGCCTCGACGACCTGCGCGGCGACCGCACCCTGCGCGCCGGCCTCGACCCGGATGTTCAGGAAGCCCGGCCCGGCGATCTCGGCGCTCGGCGACGCCGTCGGCCTCGGCCAGCTGCGCCGCGAGCAGGGTCGCGAGGTCGCGCGGCGGGACGCCGGCCTTCTTGGCCAGCTGCAGCGCGACGTTCGTGGCGTAGTCACCGTGCTCCCGGTTGCGCGGGCGCTCGACGACCACCGTGGCGGGCACGCCGTCGGGCAGGCTCAGGGAGCCGTCCTGGACGAGGGCCTCGAGGGCATGGACGATCGCGGCGGACAGCTGTTCGGGATTCACCGCCCCAGGGTATCGGCGGCGCGGGCTACCGGCCGGTGCGGGCCAGGGCGGCGACGCACGTCGACGAGGTCGGCGGGCTCGAACGGCTTGGTGACGTAGGCGTCGACACCCAGCTCCTCGCCCCGCTCCCGGTCGACGGACTGCGCGCGGGCGGTGACCAGCACGACCGGGATGTCCGCGGTGCCCGGGTCGGCCCGCAGCCGCTGCAGCGTCCCGAAGCCGTCCAGCCGCGGCATCACCACGTCGAGGGTGATCACGTCGGGCCGCCACTCCCCCACCATCTCGAGGGCCTGCACCCCGTCGGCGGCCTCGCGGACGTCGTACCCCTCGAGCCGGAGGTTGACCACGATCAGCGTCCGGATGGCGGCGGAGTCGTCGACGACGAGCACCCGGGCAGCGCCGACACGGCGTCGAGACCTTGCCCCCCATCACGGGTCCTCCCACGTCATGTACGCTCGTCCCGCACCATGAGCCCCCGTAGCTCAGGGGATAGAGCACCGCCCTCCGGAGGCGGTGGCGTAGGTTCGAATCCTACCGGGGGCACCACGCCACCTGCTCAACATCCGCGGTCCAGGGTGCCGTCCTTGCGGGCGTCGTCCCCCAGCCGCCGGGCCTGGGCCACGTCCGGGAACACCACGCTGGCCCCGCCCGCGTCGCCCGGTCGGCCCGCTGACCACGCAGCCCGTGCAGCCGGCCCGGCCGGATCGCCGTGACGGCCTGCGCGAGCCGGTAGAGCTCGGCCGGCGACAGGTCGGTGTCCATGAACTTCACCGAGGCGAGCAGCCCGCGCTCCATGAACCCGGGCTCCGACTGGTGCACCCGCACCTTGCGCAGGATGCTGCGCAGCAGCTCCTGCTGGTTGGCGGACCGGTCGAAGTCGCCGCGCGGCAGCGGGTGCCGGACCCGGCCGAAGATCAGCGCCTGGAACGGGTTCAGGTTGTTCAGGCCCACGTGGTAGCCCTGCGGCCGGACCGGGTCGGAGAACGCGAACCTCGAGTCGCACGGTGACGCCGTCGATCGCGCGGACCATCCCGCGGAACCCGAGGAAGCCGGTGGTGAACACGTAGTCGGGGCGTACGCCGACAAGCCGGGCGACCGAGTCGGCCATCAGCTGCGGGCCGCCGTACGTCATGGACGCGTTGATCTTGTTGCGCCCGTGCCCGCGGATGTCGACGTAGGAGTCGCGCGGGACGCCGATCATGGTGCCGGCGCCGGTGTCCAGGTTGAGCCCGACGAGCTGGATCGCGTCCGCCCGGGTGCCGACCAGCCGCTCACCGGGGCGGGCGTCCGAGCCGAGGCAGAGGATCCAGACCACCGAGCGCGGGTGGTCGACGGCCTGGGCGGTGCGCACCTGGACCAGCGAGGTGTCCGCGGTGCGGACGGTCGACGGTGGCATCACCAGCGCGGCCACGGCCAGCACGAGACCGAGCACGACGGAACGACGGACGGCCCTCACGAGGCACTCCTCGGGGTCACGGAACGGTGCAGGTCGTAGCCGAAGACGGCCCACTGCCCGTCCTCGGCGGCACGGGTCAGCAGCAGCCGGCCGGCGAGCCGGACCCGCTGGGCGGGCTGGTCGCCGCGGTCGACGAGGAACACGAGGTCGACCTTCGCGGTGACGCCGGCGGCCACCTTGTAGGGCGCCAGCACCGAGAGGTACGCCGTGCGGCGGGTCGCCCGCACCGAGGCGGTCGACGGCCCGAACGCCGCGTTGGTGAGCAGGTCCTGGTCGCGCCGCGCGTCCTTGGCCGCCCCCGGCGTGAACGCCCCGAACGAGCCGGAGAAGTCCGAGCGCGGGTAGTCGCCGCCCAGGAACGCCGCGTCGACGTACGCCGAGACGGTGCGCCCGACGTTGGCCTCGAGGGCCGGACGGCTGGCGGCGGGCAGCCTCCCGGACACCCGGGTGACGACCACCTTCAGCGGCACCGAGTCCGGCACCGGGGTCGGGGTCGCGGTCGGCGCGGGCGTGCTCGACGGGGCCGCCGACGGGGCCGCCGACGGGGCGTCCTCGTCGGTGCAGCCGGCCGCGGCGGTCAGCAGGGCGGCGGAGGTCAGCAGCACCAGTCCGGAGCGGGCGAGGGACGTGCGGAGGGGCGGTTTCACACGGGTCGCCTCTTCCTGGACGGGGACGGGGAGTCGGTCGCGACGTGACCCTGGCAACACCTGGCCGCCAGCGGCGATCCCGGGCTGCGCCGGGTTGGCGTCACGGTCTAGCCTGGTAGCCGTTCCCACCCTAGAGATTCATCACAGAAATTCATCGGAAGAGGCGATCCAGGCCGTGGCCGAGTCTTCGAAAGGCGCATCCCCCGTCGACAGCGAGTCCGCCGTCGACCCCCTAGCCGCGTTCGGCGCGAACGAGTGGCTGGTGGACGAGATGTTCGAGCGCTACCAGCGCGACCCGAACAGCGTCGACAAGGTGTGGTGGGACTTCTTCAAGCACCACGCACCCAACGGCAACGGGACCGCCGCGAGAGCCGGCTGCCCCCGCGAAGCCGCCGGCGAAGGCTCCGGCCACGGCTCCGGCGAGCGCGCCGGCCCCCGCCCGCGCCGCCGCCGAGAAGGCCGCCGCCATCGCGAAGCCGTCCCCGGAGAAGCCCCCCGCGCGGACGCCCGCCCGGCCCAGCCCGCGAGCACCAGCCCGGTGCCCAAGGAGCCGGAGAAGCCCGCCGAGGCCAAGGCCTCCGACGAGCCCACCTTCACCGTGCTGCGCGGCGCCCCCGCCCGCACCGTGCAGAACATGGACGCCAGCCTGACGGTCCCGACCGCCACCAGCGTCCGCTCGGTCCCGGTGAAGCTGCTCTGGGACAACCGCATCGTGATCAACAACCACCTCTCCCGCGCCCGCGGCGGCAAGGTGTCGTTCACGCACCTGATCGGCTACGCGCTGGTCAAGGCGCTGCGCACGATGCCGGAGATGAACGTCGGCTTCGACGTCGTCGACGGCAAGCCCAACCTGATCACGCCCGCGCACATCAACCTCGGCCTGGCGATCGACCTGCCGAAGCCCGACGGGACCCGTCAGCTCCTGGTGCCCTCGATCAAGGCCGCCGAGTCGATGGACTTCGCCGCCTTCTGGACGGCCTACGAGGACATCGTCCGCAAGGCGCGCAACAACAAGCTCGCGGTCACCGACTTCCAGGGCACCACGATCAGCCTGACCAACCCGGGCACGATCGGCACCAACCACTCCGTGCCGCGGCTGATGAAGGGCCAGGGCGCGATCATCGGCGTCGGCTCGATGGACTTCCCCCCGGAGTACCAGGGCGCGTCCGACGAGACGCTGAGCCGCAACGCGGTCAGCAAGGTCATGACGCTGACCTCGACCTACGACCACCGGGTCATCCAGGGCGCGCAGAGCGGCGAGTTCCTCAAGCGCGTGCACGCCCTGCTGCTCGGCGAGGACGACTTCTACGACGAGATCTTCCGGGCGCTGCGGATCCCCTACGAGCCGATCCGCTGGTCGCGCGACATCTCGGCCAGCCACGACGACGAGATCTCCAAGCAGGCCCGGATCCTCGAGCTGATCCACGCCTACCGCGTGCGCGGCCACATCATGGCCGACACCGACCCGCTGGAGTACCAGCAGCGCAGCCACCCCGACCTCGAGGTGGAGAGCCACGGCCTGACGCTGTGGGACCTCGACCGGGAGTTCGCCACCGGCTCGTTCGGCGGCGAGGGCCGGCGCTTCATGAAGCTCCGCAACATCCTCGGCATCCTGCGCGACTCCTACTGCCGCACCGTCGGCATCGAGTACATGCACATCCAGGACCCCGAGCAGCGCCGCTGGATCCAGCAGCGCGTCGAGCAGCCGCACGTGAAGCCGCCCCGCGAGGAGCAGCTGCGGATCCTGCTCAAGCTCAACCAGGCCGAGGCGTTCGAGACCTTCCTGCAGACCAAGTTCGTCGGCCAGAAGCGCTTCAGCCTCGAGGGCGGCGAGACGACCATCCCGCTGATCGACGAGATCTGCGAGGCGGCGGCCGAGGGCGGTCTCGACGAGGTCGCGATCGGCATGGCGCACCGCGGCCGGCTCAACGTGCTCGCGAACATCGTCGGCAAGAAGTACAGCCAGATCTTCCGCGAGTTCGAGGGCAACATCGACCCCCGCACCGTGCAGGGCTCCGGCGACGTGAAGTACCACCTCGGCGCCGAGGGCGAGTTCTCCGCGGGCAGCGGGGCGCAGGTCAAGGTGTCGGTGGCGGCCAACCCGTCCCACCTCGAGGCCGTCGACCCGGTCCTGGAGGGCATCGCCCGCGCCAAGCAGGACGTGCTGAACAAGGGCGCCGCGTTCCCGGTGCTCCCGCTGCTCGTCCACGGCGACGCGGCGTTCGCCGGCCAGGGCGTGGTCGCCGAGACGCTGAACCTGTCCCAGCTGCGCGGCTACCGCACCGGCGGCACCATCCACGTCGTGGTCAACAACCAGGTCGGCTTCACCACCTCGCCGGCCTCGTCGCGGTCCTCGCTCTACTGCACCGACGTGGCCCGGATGGTCCAGGCGCCGATCTTCCACGTGAACGGCGACGACCCCGAGGCCTGCATCCGGGTCGCGCGGCTCGCGTTCGAGTACCGCCAGGCGTTCAAGAAGGACGTCGTCATCGACCTGGTCTGCTACCGCCGTCGCGGTCACAACGAGGGCGACGACCCGTCGTACACGCAGCCGCTGATGTACGACCTCATCGAGCAGAAGCGCTCGGTGCGCAAGCTCTACACCGAGTCCCTGATCGGCCGTGGCGACATCACGGTCGAGGAGGCCGAGCAGGTGCTGCGGGACTACCAGCAGCAGCTCGAGCGGGTGTTCACCGAGGTGCGGGAGGCCAGCAAGGGCCCCACCGAGTGGACCACGGTGCCCGACTACCCCGAGAAGCACGGCTTCGAGGAGAGCACGGCGATCCCGATGGAGACCCTCAAGCGGATCTCCGACGCGCACGTGAACGCGCCCGAGGGCTTCACCGTGCACCCCAAGGTGCTCCCCCAGCTGCAGCGCCGCGCCGCCGCGATCAACGAGGGCCCCATCGACTGGGGCACCGGCGAGATCCTGGCGTTCGGCTCGCTGCTGATGGACGGCCGTCCGGTCCGGCTCTCCGGCCAGGACTCGCGCCGCGGCACGTTCGTGTCCCGGTTCGCGACGATCATCGACCGGAAGAACGCCGACGAGTGGACGCCGCTGGCCAACCTCACCGAGGAGCAGGCCCAGTTCTACGTCTACGACTCGCTGCTCTCGGAGTACGCCGTCCTCGGGTTCGAGTACGGCTACTCGGTGGCCCGTCCCGACGCGCTGGTGCTGTGGGAGGCGCAGTTCGGCGACTTCGTCAACGGCGCGCAGACCGTCATCGACGAGTTCATCACCTCCAGCCACACCAAGTGGCGCCAGCAGTCCGGCGTCGTGCTGCTGCTGCCGCACGGCTACGAGGGCCAGGGCCCGGACCACTCCTCGGCCCGGATCGAGCGGTTCCTCGCGATGGGCGCCGACGAGGCGTTCGTGGTGGCCCAGCCGTCCACGCCGGCCAGCTACTTCCACCTGCTGCGCAAGCACTCGCTGGGTGAGGAGCACCGTCCGCTGATCGTGTTCACCCCCAAGTCGATGCTCAAGCGCAAGGAGGCCGCGTCGCAGCCGAGGGACTTCACCGAGGGCACGTTCCGCCCGGTGATCGGCGACGACCAGGTCGACGCGAGCAAGGTCGAGAAGGTGCTGCTCTGCAGCGGCCGGATCACCTGGGACCTGATGGTGGAGCGCAAGAAGCAGGAGGGCGACACCCCGCACACGGCGATCGTCCGCGTCGAGCAGCTCTACCCGCGCCCCGTCGAGGAGCTCAAGGCCGAGCTCGCGAAGTACCCGAACCTCAAGGAGGTCCGCTGGGTGCAGGACGAGCCCGCCAACATGGGCCCGTGGCCGCACATGGCGCTGAACCTCACGCCGGAGCTCGGCGGCATCCCGTTCTACCGGGTGTCCCGTCCGGAGTCCTCCTCCCCCTCGGTGGGCCAGCACTCGCGGCACATCGAGGAGCAGAAGGCGCTCCTGCAGCAGGCGTTCAGCTGAGCCGTGTACTTCACCGACCGAGGGCTCGAGGAGCTCGAGAAGCGCCGCGGCGACGAGGAGGTCACCCTCGCCTGGCTGGCTGACCGCATGCAGGAGTTCGTGGACACCTTCCCGGAGTTCGAGATCCCGGTCGAGCGGCTGGCGACCTGGCTGGCCCGGCTCGACGACCCCGACGACGAGTGATCGACCAGCGCCCGGTCCGACGCATCACCGCGTCGGACCGCGCGCCTGCGTCGTACGACGCGTGGCCGGCGACCGTGCCGGCCGTCGAGCAGCTGCTGCGTGAGGGCTGGGACCTGCCCGCTGGCGTGACGCTGCTGGTCGGGGAGAACGGCAGCGGCAAGTCGACGATCGTCGAGGCGGTCGCGATGGCGTTCGGGCTGTCCCCGGAGGGCGGGCTCGGTCCAGGCGCGGCACGCGACGCGGCGCACCGAGTCCGACCTGTCGGAGTGGATCCGCCTGGAGCGCGGGGCGGGCGCGAGCCGGTGGGGCTTCTTCCTGCGCGCCGAGACCATGCACGGCTTCTACAGCTACCTCGCGGACGGCGCCGGCGGCCCGGCCGGCTGAGCCGCGGTTCCACGAGATGAGCCACGGCGAGTCGTTCCTGGCCGTGCTCGGCTCCCGGTTCGACTCCCCCGGGCTGTACTGCCTCGACGAGCCCGAGGCGGCGCTGTCGTTCTCGGCGCAGATCGCCCTGGTGGGCACCCTCCACGAGCTCGCGGCCGGCGGCGCGCAGATCCTCTGTCGCGACCCACTCACCGCTGCTCGCGGCCCTCCCCGGCGCCCGGATCCTCGAGGTCGGCCCGTGGGGCCTGCGCGAGGCGACGTACGACGAGCTGGAGCTGGTCGCGCACTGGCGCCGCTACCTCGACGCCCCGATGCGCTACCTGCGCCACGTCCTCTGACTCCGACATCGGATGCTTGTCAGTGACCCCTGGGTCACGTTTCGTCACCGTTGTCGGAGGGGTTTCCACAGGTGGGGCGGCGGCCGGGACGGCGTACGGCGGTCAGCGGGTGAAGACCACCTTGCCGAAGAGGTCGCCGCCGGCCATCGCGGCGAACCCGTCGGCGGCCTGCTCCATCGGCAGCACCTGGTCGATCACCGGGCGTACGCCGCTCACGTCGAGCAGCTCGGTCAGCGACGCGAGCTCCGAGCGCGTGCCCATCGTCGAGCCGATCACCCGCAGCTGCAGGAAGAACACCCGGGTCAGCTCGGCGTTGTCCACGTCCGGGCCGCTGGTCGTGCCGGAGATGACGAGCGTCCCGCCGGGGCGCAGCGCCTTCACCGAGTGCGACCAGGTCGCCTTGCCGACGGTCTCCATGACCGCGTCGACCCGCCGGGGCAGCCGGGCGTTGCTCTCGAACACCTCGTGCGCCCCCAGGTCGAGCGCGCGCTGGCGCTTGGCCTCGTCGCGGCTGGTGGCGTAGACCCGCAGGCCACCGGCGCGGCCGAGCGCGATCAGCGCCGTGGCGACACCGCCGCCGGCGCCCTGGACCAGCACGCTGTCGCCGGGCTTGAGACCGCCCTGGGTGTAGAGCATCCGGTAGGCCGTCAGCCACGCCGTGGGCAGGCAGGCGGCCTCCTCGAAGCTGAGCGAGGCGGGCTTGGGCACCACGTTGCGGCGGGGCACCACGACCTTGTCGGCGAACGTGCCCTGGTAGCGCTCGCTGAGCAGCGACCGCTTCGGGTCGAGGGTCTCGTCCCCGGTCCACGACGGGTCGCTGACCACGGCGTGCACGACGACCTCGTTGCCGTCCTCGTCGAGACCCGCGGCGTCGCAGCCGAGGATCATCGGGAGCGCGTCCTGCTTCAGGCCGACGCCCGCGCAGCGACCAGAGGTCGTGGTGGTTGAGCGAGGCGGCCTTGACGTCGATGGTCGTCCAGCCGTCCGGGGCGACCGGGTCGGGGCGTTCCCCGACCGTCAGCGCGGACAGCGGCTCGTCGGAGGAGAAGGACTCTGCGTAGACGGCGAACATGACCCCGACCCTAGCGACGCCCGCCAGCGGTCCCCATGGCGCAGGTCACACCGGAGGCGCCGGTTCCGGCCGGCGGGAGCTCAGCCGGCGGGCGACGCCGTCGGCGCGGGCGGCGGCGGCCACCGCGGCGGAGACGGCCGGGCCGACGCGCGGGTCGAACGGGGACGGGACGATGTAGTCCACGGCGAGGTCGTCGCCGACCAGCGCGGCCAGCGCGTTGGCGGCGGCGAGCTTCATGCCCTCGGTGATCGCGGTCGCCCGGACGTCGAACGCGCCGCGGAAGATCCCCGGGAACGCGAGCACGTTGTTGATCTGGTTCGGGAAGTCCGAGCGGCCGGTCGCGACCACGCGGGCGTGCCGGTTCGCCACGTCGGGGTGCACCTCGGGCGTGGGGTTGGCCAGCCCGAAGATCACCGCGTCGGGGGCCATCCGGGCGACGACCTCCTCCGGGACGGTGCCACCGGAGACGCCGATGTAGACGTCCGCCCCGTCGAGCGCGTCGGCGAGCAGGCCGGTGCGACCGGTCCGGTCGGCGGTGTCGACGGCCAGGGCCTGCTTGACCGGGGTCAGGTCGCCGCGGGCGGAGTGCAGCACGCCCCGGCGGTCGGTCACCGCGAGGTCGGTGACCCCGGCGGCGAGCAGGATCCGGGCCACCGCGACGCCGGCGGCCCCGGCACCGGAGATCACGATCCGCGCGGTGGTGATGTCGCGCCCGGTGATCCGCAGCGCGCCCTCGAGCGCGGCGAGCGCCACGACCGCCGTACCGTGCTGGTCGTCGTGGAAGACCGGGATGTCCAGCAGGTCGTTGAGCCGCTGCTCGATCTCGAAGCAGCGCGGCGCCGAGATGTCCTCGAGGTTGATCCCGCCGAAGCTCGGCGCGAGCCGGACGACGGTCTCGACGATCTCGTCGACGTCCTGGGTGGCCAGGCAGATGGGTACGGCGTCCACGCCGCCGAACTGCTTGAACAGGACCGCCTTGCCCTCCATCACCGGCATCGCCGCGGCGGGGCCGATGTCCCCCAGCCCGAGCACGGCGGTGCCGTCGGTGACGACCGCGACGGTGTTCGACACCCAGGTGTAGTCGTCGACGAGGTCCGGCTCGGCGGCGATCGCCTCGCACACGCGGGCGACGCCCGGGGTGTAGGCCATCGAGAGGTCGTCCCGGCCGTCGAGCGCGACGGTCGAGGCGATCTCCATCTTGCCGCCCCGGTGCAGGGCGAAGACCGGGTCGGCCGCGCGGGCGGCGGCGGGGTCAGTGGGCTCCGGAGTCTGTGACATCGAGGCAAGGCAACCACGCGGGCGGCCCCGCTGTCTCGGGTGGTGCGGTCCGCGAGACGGGTGTGACCCAGTGCACACCGGCTCGCGCCGGGCGGCCGGCGCGGCGCTCAGCGGGACCGGCGCGCCGGCCACACGCGCAGCCGGACCACGGCCAGCACGTCGGCCTCGGGGATCGCCCCGACCTGCCAGGAGTCGACGCCCTCGGCCGGGTTGTCCCGCTCCACCCACCAGCCGCCGTCCCGCCGCGTCGTGGCGCGCTTGACGGCCACCACCCCGTCCGGCAGCCGTACGACGACCAGGTCACCGGCCCGCGGCGCCGCGCCGTGCCGCACGAGCAGCCGGTCACCGTCGTGCAGGGTGGGCCGCATCGACCGGCCACGGACGACCGCGAGGCCCCAGGACGCGAGCTCGCGGCGCATGCGGGACGGGTGCATGGGTACCTCGATCCCTCTCGTACGCCGCCTGTCGGCCCTCCGGGACGCCCGTCGTGGCGCCGGAGTAGTGTCGCTGTCGGCGTCATCATCTCAGTAACGAAAGGACCCGCATGTTCGCGCGAATCTTCGCTCCGACCCTCGAAGTCCAGGCCCACTGCGATCTGCCCTGCGGCGTCTACGACCCGGCCCAGGCACGCATCGAGGCCGAGTCGATCAAGGGCATCATCGCCAAGGTCGACGACAACGACGACCCCGACTTCCGCACCCGCGCCATCCTGATCAAGGAGCAGCGCGCCGAGCTGGTCAAGCACCACCTCTGGGTGCTGTGGACCGACTACTTCAAGCCCCCGCACTTCGAGAAGTACCCCCAGCTGCACCAGCTCGTGAACGAGGCCACCAAGCTGGCCGGCGCGACCGGCGCGAAGGGCTCGCTCGACGCCAAGGTGGCCGACGACCTGCTGGCCAAGATCGACGAGATTGCGGAAATCTTCTGGGAGACCAAGAAGTCCTGACAGACTTCACCCTGTCTCCGCCGAAGACAGCAACGAACGACGCAGGAGGAGGGTCGGGCGCAGGCGCGTCCGGCCTTCCTTCGCGCTAGAGCGACGAAGGGGTAACAACTCCGTGGGACAGAAACACCCGGACGTGGAGCTCCGCATCCCGGCCGACAGCGCCTACCTGGCCGTGCTCCGCACCGCCACCGCCGGCCTCGCGGCCCGTCTCGACTTCACCCTCGACGACATCGAGGACCTCCGCATCGCCGTGGACGAGGCGTGCGCCATGGTCCTCCCGCAGGCGCGCGAGAACTCCGACCTGACCTGCACGTTCGACCTCGAGCCCACCCGGCTCACGGTGGCCGTGACCGCGCTGTGCGACTCCCCGCGCCCGCCCAACCGGGACGGGTTCGCCTGGACCGTGCTCGCCGCGCTGACCAACGAGGTCGCGGCGGACGTCGACGGCGACCGGCTCACCGTCACGCTCGCGCGCGGAACCACCGACGCGGAGTAGGGGCGTGATCGGGGGCTCTCGACAGCACCACGGCGACCTGACCCAGATGCGGGCCAGGAGCGCCGAGCTGTTCGCCTGCCTGCGCGAGGACGGCGCCAGCGAGGCCGAGCGGAGCCACTACCGCGACCAGCTGGTGCACCTGCACCTGCCGCTGGTCGAGCACTTCGCGCGCCGGTTCCTGAACCGCGGCGAGCCGTTCGACGACCTGCTCCAGGTCGGCACGATCGGCCTGATCAAGGCGATCGACCGGTTCGACACCGAGCGCGGCGTGGAGTTCTCGACGTACGCCACGCCCACGATCGTCGGCGAGATCAAGCGGCACTTCCGGGACCGCGGCTGGGCGATCCGGGTGCCGCGCCGGCTCCAGGAGCTCCGGCTGTCGATCACCACCGCGACCGCCGACCTCACCCAGCAGCACGGCCGCTCCCCCACCATCTCCGAGCTGGCGGTGCGCATCGGCGTCTCGGACGAGGAGATCCTCGAGGGCCTGGAGTCCTCGAACGCCTACTCCACGCTCTCGCTGGACGCGCCCGACTCCGGCGACGACAGCGCGCTGTCGATGATCGACGTGATCGGCGGCGACGACGAGGCCCTCGAGCACGTCGAGAACCGCGAGACCATCAAGCCGCTGCTCGAGGCGCTGGACCCCCGCGAGAAGCACATCTTGACCCTGCGGTTCTTCCGCGGGATGACGCAGTCGCAGATCGCCGCGGAGATCGGCATCTCCCAGATGCACGTCTCGCGGCTGCTGGCGCGCACCCTCGCGCGGCTGCGCGACTCGCTCGAGGCCGAGTCGCTGCCCCGCGACTGACGCGCCGGGACCGGCGCTCCTAGGCGCCGTCGGCCTCCTCGACCGCCCGCAGCGACGCCGGGTGGAACACCCCGACCAGCACGACCACCGCGGCCACGGTCAGCAGCACCGAGACGAAGGCGGTCCCCCCGGACCGGAAGCTCCAGGCCACGCCGAGCTGGATCAGCTGGGCGAGCACGACCGGTGCCCGGGTCCAGGACTGCAGCCGGTAGAGCAGCCAGGCGAAGACCGCCAGCCCGACGCCGTACACCGCGAAGAACAGGGAGGTGGTCAGGCCCATGGTGAGCTTGCCGCTCTCCAGGGACCGCAGCTCGACCACGCCGAAGACCACCAGGGAGACCGCCTCGAGCGCCACCAGCGCGCACGCGACGACGAGCGGGGTGGGCACGCGGTGCCGGTCGGGGCTCGGCGGCGAGGGCTGCGCGGGGGTGGTCACGGTCGTGCATGCTACGCACCGTCCCGCTACCTCCCACCCGCCGCCCGGCCCGAGCCGTTACCCGTGGCGGGGCAGTTCACACAACCGGAGGAAAAACCCGTCCGCGCGGCCTAGATGAGGCTGGGAAACGGGTATCAGGTCCGTTACTGTCATCGGCTGTGACCAACGTGACGATCACGAAGGGTTGATCGAGCACCCAACTCTTGCGAGGCTTGTCATCGGTCATCAGGCGTATGGACCTGTCACGATGGTGATCTCCCACCCTCTCAGCCCCACCGGGTGGAGCGGGCCACTGCTCGTGAAAGCGTTCACAACAGGGGACGCTGACACCGAACGACCAATGGTCGGCCTCCCGCCGCCACCCCCCGACTGAAGGAGTCGTCCGCCATGGATTGGCGCCACCGCTCTGCGTGCCTCGAAGAGGACCCGGAGCTGTTCTTCCCGATCGGCAACACCGGTCCGGCCATCCTCCAGATCGAGGAAGCCAAGCAGGTGTGCCGTCGCTGCGACGTGCGCGAACAGTGCCTCGCATGGGCCCTCGAGGCCGGGCAGGACCACGGTGTCTGGGGCGGGATGAGCGAGGACGAGCGCCGCGCGCTGAAGCGTCGCAACGCCCGCGCCAAGGTCCGCACCGCCTAGAGCCGCCCGGTCGACGTCCCGCTCGACCGGGACGTCGATCATCACCCGGGTGCCGCCGTGCGGCCCCGGCCCCATCTCCAGGACCCCGTCGAGCTCGGACTCGACGAGGGTCCGCACGATCGAGAGCCCGAGACTGGTCGACCCTTCGAGGTCGAACCCGGCCGGCAGCCCCCGACCGTCGTCGACCACCGTCACCCGCAGCCGGCCCGGCCGGCGCTCCGCGGCGACGGTGATCGCGCCCTCCCCCTCCCCGAACCCGTGCTCGACGGCGTTCTGGAGCACCTCGGTGAGCACCATCGCCAGCGGGGTCGCGACCTCGGCGGTCAGCGTCCCGAACCTGCCCTCGCGCCGTGAGGACACCGTCGCCCCGCGCGAGCTGACCTCGCAGACCATCACCCGCAGCCGGTCGGCGACGTCGTCGAAGTCGACGAACTCGTCGAAGGCCTGGCTGAGCGTCTCGTGCACGATCGCGATCGAGCCGACCCGGCGCACCGCCTCCTCGAGGGCCTCGCGCCCCTCCGGCGACTCGATCCGGCGGGCCTGGAGCCGCAGCAGCGCCGCGACGGTCTGCAGGTTGTTCTTCACCCGGTGGTGGATCTCGCGGATGGTCGCGTCCTTGGTGACCAGCTCCCGGTCGCGCCGCCGCAGGTCGGTGACGTCGCGCAGCAGCACCAGCGCGCCGAGGTGCTCACCGGTCGGGCGCAGCGGGATCGCCCGCAGGATCAGGGTCGTGTCGTCGGTGCCGGTCTCGGTGTCGCGGGGCGCCGTACCGCCGAGCACCGCGCTGAGCGTCTCCTCGTCCGGCCGCCGACCCGGCGGCACCAGCGCGCGGGTGGTCTCGGCGAGGTCGAGCCCGGTGAGGTCCGCCGAGAGCCCCAGCCGGCGGTAGACCGACAGCGCGTTGGGGCTGGCGTAGGTGACCCGGCCGGCCGCGTCGATCCGCACGAAGCCGTCCCCCACCCGCGGGGAGTCCGCGTGGTCCGAGCGCTGGCCGGGGAACGGGAAGTGCCCGCCGGCGATCATCTGGGCCAGGTCGGTGGCGGTCTGCAGGTAGGCCAGCTCCAGCCGGCTCGGCGTGCGCACGCCGAGCAGGTTGGTGTTGCGGGCGATGATCCCCAGGATCCTGCTCCCCCGGCGGACCGGGATCGCCTCCACCCGCACCGGGATGTCGTCGCGCCACTCCGGGTCGCCCTCGCGGGCCACCCGCTCGTGCTCGTGGGCGGAGTCGATCAGCGGACGGCGGCCCTTCGGCACGAAGGCCCCGACCAGGTCGTCGACGTACGCCGTGGGCCCGGTCGTCGGGCGCATCTGGGCGGCCGCCCAGTAGCCGGTGCGCTCCCGGTCGGGCAGCCAGAGCACCAGGTCCGCGAACGAGAGGTCGGCGATGATCTGCCAGTCCGCGAGCAGCAGCTGGAGCCACGCCACGTCCTCGGCGTCGAGGTCGGTGTGGGCCCGGACGAGCTCGGTCAGCGACGGCACGCAGGTCAGCATAGGAGGGCCGCGCACCCGGCTCGGCCCGCTCCCGCCGGCGGTGGACGGCAGTGAGAGGATGCCCCGCATGGAAGCGGCGTTCTGGGACCGGGTCGTGGCCGACGGCCACAAGCTCCCGACCGACCTCCCGCTGGCCGACCTGACCGCCGAGCTGACCACGATGCTCGGCTCCGCGGACCCCTACCAGCGTGACGCGATCGCCTTCCCCACCCTCGCCACCTGGGTCTCCGGCGGCGTGTACGACGACCTGCTGGAGGGCCTCGGCGACGGCATGACCGCCGGCCTCGCGGTGGGCATCGGCGAGGACGGCACCGACACGGTCTTCCGCCGCAGCTTCTCGGCCCTGGTGCTCGCCGTCGTCCTGGAGCGGGCCACCACCCTCGCCACGACCATCGGGACGGCCTGCCCGACGACACGCTGCTGCGCTGGGGCGACCGGGTCGCGGGCTGGCTGGTGCGCGAGCGGGACCTCCGCGGGTTCGTCCTCGGCAAGGGGTGGGCGCACGCCCTGGCGCACGGCGCCGACGCGCTCGGCGCCCTCGCCCAGGCACCGGTGATGGGCCGTCTGGAGCTGACCGTGCTGCTCGACGTGATCGCCGACCGGCTCCTCGAGCCGACCCGGTCCCGGCTGGTGCACGGGGAGGACGACCGGTTCGCGGCCGCGACCCTGTGCATCCTGCGCCGCGACCTGGTCGGCATGGAGGTGCTGGAGCCGTGGGTGGCCCGCCTGGCGGACCTGTCCACCCCGACCCCCGAGGGTGATCGACGACCCGTTCCTGGTGACCGGCAACGTGCAGTCCTACCTGCGGGCGCTGCACCTGCAGCTGGCGCTCGCCCCGCGGCCCCCTGCCTGCCGGGCCGACCTCCTGCTGGTGCTCATCGGGCACCTGCGCACGGCGAACCACGCCTACCTGCAGTAGCCACTCCACCGGCCCCGAATCCGGGTCTCGTCGGCGCTGCCACTACCCATTCGCCCCGATGTGGCTACGGTCACTGCGGTTGTCTGCTCACTCGGAGGTGGAACGCACATGTCGCAACAGAACCCTGCGTCCGACGGGTCCGGGTCTCCCCCGCGCCGTCGCGCCACCGGCACCTGGGTGGTGGTCGCGCTGCTCCTCGGGGTCGGCATCGTCGTCCCGCTGCTGGTCGGTCTCTACGACCGCGAGACGCCCACGCTGTGGGGCTTCCCGTTCTTCTACTGGTTCCAGTTCGCGCTGATCCCGGTCGTCTCGGTGCTCACCTTCATCGCGTTCCGGCTCTCGCTGTCCGCGACCGCCCAGGACCGCCCGACCTTCGGCCTCCCCGCCGAGCCCGAGTCCCCGGAGGGTGACCGATGAAGGACGTCAACGGCGTCGAGCTGGCCATCTTCCTGTTCTTCTTCCTGCTGGTCACCGTGATGGGCTTCCTGGCCTCCCGCTGGCGGCGCGCGGACTCGATGGACAGCCTCGACGAGTGGGGCCTGGGCGGCCGCGGCTTCGGCACGTTCATCTCGTGGTTCCTGATCGGCGGCGACATCTACACCGCCTACACGTTCATCGCGGTGCCGGCGACGCTGTACGCCGGGTCCGTGGTCGGGTTCTTCGCGGTGCCCTACACGATCGTGCTCTACCCGATCATCTTCATCTTCCTGCCGCGGTTCTGGTCGGTCTCGCACCGGCACGGCTACGTCACCCCCGCCGACTTCGTGCGCGGACGGTTCGACTCCAAGCCGCTGGCCCTCGCGGTGGCGGTCACCGGCCTGCTCGCGACGATGCCCTACATCGCGCTGCAGCTGGTCGGCATCCAGGTGGTGCTCGAGATCATGGGGATCGGCGGCGACGCGAACTCCTCCTGGCTCGAGAAGGACGCTCCCCTGCTGATCGCGTTCGCGGTGCTGGCGGCGTACACCTACGCCTCGGGGCTGCGCGCGCCGGCGCTGATCGCGTTCGTCAAGGACGGCCTGATCTACGTCGTGATCATCGTGGCGGTGTTCTACCTGCCCACCCAGCTCGGCGGCTGGGACAACATCTTCGCCTCGGCCAAGGACTCGTTCACGGCCTTCAACACCGAGAACGCCGACGCGATCGCCGCGGGCACGGCGCAGGCCAAGGGCATCATGCCGCCGCCGGCCGCGCACTGGGCCTACGCGTCGCTGGCCCTCGGCTCGGCGCTGGCGCTGTTCATGTACCCGCACTCGCTGACCGGCGTGCTCGCCTCGAAGAACCGCTCGGTGATCCGGCGCAACGCCGCGCTGCTGCCGGCGTACTCCTTCCTGCTCGGCCTGCTCGCGCTGCTCGGCTTCGCCGCCATCGCCGCCGGCATCAAGGTCGACAACCCGCAGCAGTCGGTGCCGGCGCTGTTCGAGTCGCAGTTCCCGAGCTGGTTCGCCGGCATCGCGTTCGCCGCCATCGCCATCGGCGCCCTCGTGCCCGCCGCGATCATGTCGATCGCGGCGGCGAACCTGTGGACCCGCAACATCTACAAGGCGTTCATCAACCCGGCGGCCACGCCCAAGCAGGAGGCCCAGCAGAGCAAGCTGATCTCCCTGGTCGTGAAGTTCGGCGCGCTGATCGTTCGTGCTCGGCCTCGGCACCCAGGAGGCGATCAACTTCCAGCTGCTCGGCGGCGTGTGGATCCTGCAGACGATGCCGACGCTGGTCTTCTCGCTCTACACCCGCTGGTTCCACCGCAACGCGCTGCTCGCCGGCTGGGCGGTCGGCATGGTCTACGGCACCTGGACGGCCTACATGGTCCCGGCGGTCGGCAAGCCCGGGTCGCACTTCGGCGGCCCGCTGCAGCTGGTCCCGTTCACCGACACCAAGGGCTACATCGCGCTGACCGCGTTCGTGATCAACGTGATCGTGGCCGTGCTGCTGACGTTCGTGTTCCGGGCGATGAAGCTCGCCGAGGGCACCGACGAGACGTCGCCGGCCGACTACCACGCGGACGCCGGCGACCGGGGGGTCGAGGACGTGCTGGAAGGCGAGCCGGGCACCACGCCTACCACCCGGTAACCTCCGGGTATGACCGACGTCACCTCCCTCCAGGGCCACGGCGGCGACCACGCCGTCGCCGTCGCGGCCGCGCACGGCGTGGACACGATGTTCACGCTGTCCGGCGCCCACGTCTTCCCGATGTACGACGGAGCGGTCAACGCCGAGCCGCCGATGCGGATCCTCGACGTGCGGCACGAGCAGACCGCCGTGTTCGCCGCCGAGGCCGTCGGCAAGCTGACCCGGGTGCCGGGCCTGGCCGTGCTCACGGCCGGGCCCGGTGTCACCAACGGCGTCAGCGCCGTGACCCAGGCACAGTTCAGCGGTTCGCCGCTGGTCGTCGTCGGCGGCCGGGCGCCGGAGAACCGCTGGGGCATGGGCAGCCTGCAGGAGCTCGACCACCCGCCGCTGCTCGCGCCGGTCACCAAGTCCGCGCGCACCGTGCAGCGGGTCGGCGAGATCGCCGGCGCCGTCGACGAGGCGTTCACGCTGGCCGGCTCCTCGCACCGGGGGCCGACCTTCCTCGACGTACCGATGGACCAGTTCTTCGACAAGGCCGACCGTCGAGCGCCCCGCCGTCGGCCCGCGGCAGCGGCTCGAGGCCGACCCGGACGCGCTGGCCCGGGTCGGCAGGCTGCTCGCCGAGGCGTCCGCGCCCGCTGCTGGTGCTGGGCACCGACGTCTGGGCCGACGGGGCCGAGGAGGCCGCGCTGCGGTTCGTGGAGCAGACCGGCGTCCCGGTCGTCACCAACGGCATGGGCCGCGGCGTGGTCCCCGGCGGTCACCCGCTGCTGGTCACCAAGGCCCGCGGCACCGCCCTCGGCACCGCGACCTGGTCGTGGTGGTCGGGACCCCGCTCGACTTCCGGCTCGGCTACGGCGTCTTCGGCGGCAAGGACGGCGCGCCCCCGGCCCAGGTCGTGCACCTCGCCGACTCCCCCGGCCAGGTCTCCGGGCACGCCGACCTGGCGGCCTCCGCGTCCGGCGACCTGACCGCGGTCATCGACGGCGTGCAGGCGGCGCTCGAGGCGCAGCCGCACCGGCCGGACTGGTCCGCCTGGGTCGCCGACCTGCAGGCCGGCGTCGCCGCCGCGGTGGAGCGTGACGCCGCGCTGCTGCGGTCCGAGGCCGACCCGATCCACCCCGCCCGCATCTACGGCGAGCTGGTGCCCCGCCTGGCCGACGACTCGGTGGTCATCGGCGACGGCGGCGACTTCGTGTCGTTCGCCGGCAAGTTCGTCGAGCCCGAAGCGTCCCGGCGGCTGGCTCGACCCCGGTCCCTACGGCTGCCTCGGTGCCGGCCTCGGGTCGGCGATCGCCGCCCGGATCGCCCGGCCCTCCGCGCAGGTCGTGCTGCTGCTCGGCGACGGCGCCGCCGGGATGTCGCTGATGGACGTGGACACCCTGGTCCGCCACGACCTGCCGGTCGTGATGGTCTGCGGCAACAACTCCGCGTGGGGCCTGGAGAAGGGCCCGATGCAGATGCTCTACGGCTACGACGTCGCGGCCGACCTGGCCCCGCAGACCCGCTACGACCAGGTCGTCACGGCGCTCGGGCGGCGGCGGCGAGACGGTCACCGACCCGGCCCAGATCGGCCCGGCGCTGGACCGTGCGTTCGCGTCCGGGAAGCCCTACCTCGTCAACGTCATCACCGACGTGGACGCGGCCTACCCGCGCGCCACCTTCGGGGTGTGAGGACGCGTGACGGTCACCGTGCGCCCCGCGCACGCCGACGAGCTCCCCGCGGTCGGCGAGCTGACCGTCGCGGCGTACGCCGCCGACGGGCTGCTGGTCGAGGACGACCCCTACGCCGACCACCTGCGGGACGCCGGTCACCCGCTCCCGCGAGGCCGAGCTGTACGTCGCCGAGGTCGGCGGCGAGCTGGCCGGGACCGTGACGTTCTGCCCGGAGGGGTCGCCGTGGAGCGAGGTCGCCCGAGCCGGGCGAGGGCGAGTTCCGGATGCTCGCGGTCGCGCCCGGGGTTCCGGCGGCGCGGCGTCGGCGAGGCGCTCGTCGGCGTCTGCCTCGAGCGGTCCCGGGAGCTCGGCTACACCGCGGTGCTGCTGTGCAGCCTCGGGGCGCAGGCGCGGCGCGCACCGCATCTACGAGCGGCTCGGGTTCCGCCGGCTCCCGGAGCGCGACTGGTCGCCGTACCCGGGCGTCGACCTGCTGGCGTTCCGGCTCGCCCTGTGAGCGTGTCGCAGACACCGGAGCCGCCGGCTCAGTACCGTTTTCGGTGCTCGAGGCACCGGCGCAGACGGCGCGGTGCGGACCGGCACCCTGTCGCTGGGAGTCTCTGGTGGTGGAGCAGACCGCACGGCCGGTGGCGACCAGCCTGGTCGACCACTGGGGCTGGCGTCCCGACTGGCAGGCCGAGCGGCCCTGCCTGATGTGGTACCTCACCTTCGAGGACCAGCCGGAGCTCGCCGACCTCGCGCTCCGCTCGCACGAGCGGCTGCGGCCGCTGGAGACCGTCGACCTGATCCCCGTCCCCTGGCTGCACCTCACCCTCGACGAGGTGGGCTTCGTGGACGCGGTCGGTCCCGAGGACGTGGACCGGGTGGTCGAGTCGGTGCGCGCCGTCGCTCGCGGACTGGCGGCTCCGGCCCGATCCGCCTCGGCCCGGTGACCACCATGGAGGACGCGGTCGTCCTCGCGGCCACGTCGACCGCCGACCTCGACGAGCTGTGCGGCCGGCTGCGCACGGCGACCGACCGCCGTGCTGGCCCGCGACCCGGACTACGAGCCGATCCCCTTCTGGGCACACGTGAGCCTGGCCTACACCAACCAGCCCTGCGACGCCGCCTCGGTGCTGGCACCGCTGGCGGCGCTGGCCGACGAGACGCTGACCGTCTCGGTCCCCCGGCTGACGCTCGCCGCGGTCACCCGCCGCGACCGGCACTACCAGTGGAGCGTGCGCGCCTCGCTGCCGCTCACGGCCTAGGCAGCCGGGCCAGGAACCGCTCCCGGTCCACGACGACCCGGGTCACCTCGCCGTGCGCGACGACCTTGCCGTCGGGCTCCTGCTCGGCGACCACCTCGAAGCGCAGCAGCCGCCCGTCGACGTACACCACGCTCGCGGTCACCCGGACCGAGGCGCCCGACCGCGCTGGCGCCGACGTGCTCGAGCTGGACGCGGGTCCCGACGCTGGTCTGCTCGTCGGCGAGGGCGCCCTCCACGGCCGAGCAGGTGGCCGCCTCGCACCAGGCGAGCAGCCGCGGCGTGGCCAGCACCTCGAGGCTGCCCGACCCCAGGGAGAGGGCCGTGTCGTCCTCGGTGACCGTGAACTCCAGCGTCGCGCTGTCTCCGGTCGTCATCGGCGTCTGCATCCTGCCATCCTGCCCGATTCGCCTCAGTCCACGGACGGATGCGAGAATGGTCCGAGCCCTGGCCGTCATGGCTGGGGCCGCTGACTGATCAGCGTTGAGGAGGACACCATGGGTAAGACCGGCCGCAAGCGCCGCGCCCGCAAGAAGAAGGCCGCGAACCACGGTAAGCGCCCCAACGCCTGACCCAGGCGCTTCTTGCGCAGCATGCGCACAGCAGAAGACCCCGGAGCCGAGAAGGCGACGGGGTCTTCGTGCGTCCGGGGCTGCTCGGTCGGCCCGGACGTCGTCGTGGATCTCCACCTGGACCTGACGGATCCGCAGCAGCACCTTGTCGCGCAGCGTCTCGGGCGCGTGCTCGGAGCAGGACCGCTGGACCAGCGCCTTCACGGTGCGCTCGAGGTCGTACTTCTGCAGGCAGGGCCCGCACTCCTCGAGGTGCACGCTGGATCTCGGAGAAGTCCGCGGTCGGGAGCTCGTTGTCGATGAAGAAGAAGACCCGCTCGAGAACCTCGGAGCAGTCCTTGTCGTGGGGGCTGCCGCAGCTCATGACGCGTCTCCCTTCGGCGCCGTGCCCGCCGCGGACAGGCCGCGGTTCTGGGCGTAGTCCGACAGCTTCTCGCGCAGCTGGCGCCGGCCGCGGTGCAGCCGGGACATGACGGTTCCGATCGGGGTGTCCATGATCTCCGCGATCTCCTTGTACGGGAAACCCTCGACGTCCGCGAGGTAGACCGCGAGCCGGAAGTCCTCCGGGAGCTGCTGGAGGGCGTCCTTGACGTCGCTGTCGGGGAGGTGGTCGAGCGCCTCCGCCTCCGCCGACTTCAGACCGGTCGAGGAGTGCGACTCGGCGCGGGCCAGCTGCCAGTCCTCGACGTCCTCGGCCATCGACTGCTGGGGCTCGCGCTGCTTCTTGCGGTACGTGTTGATGAAGGTGTTGGTGAGGATCCGGTACAGCCAGGCCTTCAGGTTCGTGCCGGGCTTGAACTGGTGGAACGCCGCGAAGGCCTTGGCGAACGTCTCCTGGACCAGGTCCTCGGCGTCGGCCGGGTTGCGGGTCATCCGCATCGCGGCCGAGTAGAGCTGGTCGAGGTACTGCATGGCGTCGGCCTCGAAGCGCAGGGACCGTTCGGCCTCGGTCTCGGTGGCGACGTCGACCTCGGGAGCGAGGTCCGGTGCGGGGATGTCAGTCATTGCCTCCCAGCCTACCGGCAGGGTGGGGTACGACGGCCGTCCGCTCGACGCGCGGTCCCCCGGGACAGGTCGAGGGTCCACGCTGGGTGGTCGCACGTCGCAGGTGCTGCTCGGACATCCCGCTCCCTTCGCGAGTGTGGTGGTCTGGTGGGTGGATCACCTGGCCCAACGCGTCATCGCGGGATCTGATTCCCAGCGACGCCGACCACGTCGCGGACCACGAACTCGAGCACCGCCTCGACGATGATCGCCATCGCCTCCTCGTCGGTCACCGGTCCCCGCCGGGGCACCTTGAAGCCGTGGTCGGCGCCCGGCACGACGGTCAGCTCCCGGTCCGGCGGGAACTCCTCGGGCCGGCCGAAGGCGTCGCGCTCCCCCTGGACGACCAGCGTCGGGACCTGCACGGCCTGCAGCTCGTCGAGCCGCGACCGCTCCGGCCGGCCGGGCGGGTGCAGCGGGAACGCCAGGGCGACGTACCCCGAGGCGCCGAGCTCGCGGGCCGTGCGCGCCGCGGAGCGGGCCCCGGCCGAGCGCCCGCCGACGACCAGCGGGGTGCGCACCCGCAGCTTGTCGGCGGCCGCGACGAAGCACTCGTCGAGCACCGCGGGGCGGGGCGCGACCTTCTTGCCGGCGACCCGCCAGGGCTGCTCGACGCGGACCACGGAGATGCCGTTGCGGGGCAGGGCTGGCGGCGAGCGCCGCGAGGTCGGCGGACTCCACGCCCCCGCCGGCGCCGTGACCGAGCAGCAGCGTGGCGATCGGGTGCCGCGACCGGTCGCGGTGCAGCCGGGCGTCGCCGTGCGGGGTGGCCACGACCGAGACGTCGGTCATGCGGACGGCTCGGTCTCCAGCGCGTCGAGCAGCTCGGGCCCGTTGTTGCGCACGTTGTTCACCAGGGTGCTGACCGGGTAGGCCTCGAGCCGGCCGGGTGCGGCGGGCACCAGCAGCCGGGTGAGCTCGTCGACGGCGGAGACGGACGGGTCGAGCCAGGCGGCGTACCGCTCGGGCTCCACCAGCAGCGGCATCCGGTCGTGGATGTGGCCGACCGCGTCCTCGGCGGTGGTGGTCAGCACCGTGCAGGTCCAGCTGAACCGCGCGGGGTCGTCGTCGTCGCGGGTGGGGTCGCGCCAGATCTCGTAGAGCCCGGCCATCGCCAGCACGCCGCCGTCGGCGGGGTGGATGAAGAACGGCTGCTTCACGGGCTTGCCCGGCCTTGGTCTTCTGCTCGGTGGCGTACCACTCGTAGTAGCCGTCGGCGGGGAGCAGGCAGCGACGGGACGCGAACGCGCGCCGGAAGGCCGGCTTCTCGTGGACGGTCTCCATGCGCGCGTTGATCATCTTGTTGCCGATCGAGGGGTCCTTGGCCCAGAACGGCACCAGGCCCCACTTCAGGGTGCGCAGCTGGCGCTCGGAGGGCCCGGTCTTGTCCTCCGACGACTGCGGGCGCTGGACCACGGCGTACACCTGCTTGGTGGGCGCGACGTTGTAGTCCGGGACGAGGGTCTCGGCGACCTCGACCTTGTCGATCTCGAACTCCTCGACGAGGTCCTCCGGCTTCCGGCTCGACGCGTAGCGGCCACACATGGGGCCAGGCTAGCGGGCCAGGTCGTCCAGGAGCAGCGTGGCGGAGGCCGCCGACCGGGGCAGGCCCTCGATCCAGACGCGTACGTCGACCTCGCCGAGGTCCAGGTCGTCGAGGAACTCCCGCAGCAGCGCCACCGACGTGCCCAGGTCGACGGTCCGCGGCACCAGGGCCACGGCCCGGTCCAGGCCGAGCCGGCCGATCGTCTGCCCGCCGGAGTAGACGGCGCGGACCGCCTCGGTCACCTGCACCAGGCGCAGCGCCCGCGTGAAGTGGTGGCCCGGGCCGCCCGTGGGCTCCCGGAAGCACAGCTCGACGATGACCAGCGCGTGGCTGCCGGCGACCCCGACGTCGGTGAGCTCGGCCTCGCGGTAGATCTCGTCGAGGCGGGTGCGCACGTGGGCCAGGCTGGCCAGCCCGGTGAGCGGGTCCTCGCACGACAGGTCGTGGAGGTACTCCAGGGTGGCGTCGCTCCAGGCCACCGACAGCGCCTCGGCCGCGTCGAAGGCCGGGGGCTCGCCGAGCACCAGCTCGTAGGTCGTGCGCAGCCCGGACAGTGCCTCTCCCAGGGCGGCACCGTCGCGGGCCACGTCACGTCCCACCACGCTGCACGCCGCGGTGACGTCCGCGCCGGACACCAGGGACTCCCCCACCGCCTCGAAACGCATCGGCAGCGCGTGCCGGACGTCGTCGGGCAGGTCCGGTCCCACCGGGGCCGGGTCGACGGGACTGCGGCGGAACACCAACGTCGGGAAGATCGGCACGCGACCGCCTCCTTCACGTCGTCCGTCCCGGCTGCCCCCACGGCAGCACCACCACGGTCGTGCAGGAAGGAGACGGCGACCCGGGCGGCACCATGACGCCGGTTCGGCGGACTTTTCCGGCCGGACCGGCGGAGCCGGCTCGTCCGAATTGGGCTATTTCCGGCGTTGCGTCCCGGAATCGGCGCCCGGCGACTACCGTGTCGCGTGGAGCGACCCGCCCGTTTCGCGTCATGACGGCGTGCCAGGCCCGTCCCTTCACCGAGTGGCCATGACCGATCTCCTGAGCGACGTAGACACGCCCAGCGACGCCGAGCTGATCTCGCGCGTGCGTGGGGGGGACGTCGCTGCCTACGGCGACCTGTTCAGCCGGCACCAGGCCGCCGCCCACCGGCTGGCCCGCCAGCTGGTCCGCGGCCCCGACTCCGACGACCTGGTCTCCGAGGCGTTCGCCAAGGTGCTCGTCGTGCTGCAGGGCGGTGGCGGCCCGGACGTCGCCTTCCGCGCCTACCTGCTGACCGCCGTCCGCCGGCTGCACGTCGACCGGGTGCGCGCCGGGCAGCGGCTGCACACCACCGACGACCTGACGCCGTTCGACCCGGGCGTGCCGTTCCAGGACACCGCGGTCGCCGGCTTCGAGAGCGGCGCGGCCGCGAAGGCGTTCGCCTCGCTGCCCGAGCGCTGGCAGCTCGTGCTGTGGCACCTCGAGGTCGAGGGCCAGAAGCCCGCCGACATCGCCCCGCTGCTCGGGATGAGCGCCAACTCGGTGTCCGCGCTGGCCTACCGCGCCCGCGAGGGGCTCCGCCAGGCCTTCTTGACCATGCACATCGCGGACCTGACCGACACCGACTGCCGGTGGGTCAACGAGCACCTCGGCGCGTTCATCCGGTCCGGGCCTGTCCAAGCGGGACAGCGGCAAGGTGCAGCAGCACCTCGACGGGTGCCGCCGGTGCACCGCGATGTACCTCGAGCTCAACGAGGTCAACTCGAACCTGGCCGCCATCATCGGGCCGCTGCTCCTCGGCGCCGCCGCGACCGGCTACCTCGCCAGCAGCGGGGCCGGCGCGGCCGGTGCTGCTCGGCCTGCTGTCGCGGGCCAAGGACCTCGTCGCCGCCAACTCCGGGGCCGTCGCGGCCGCCGGTGTGGCGGCGGGTGTCGCCACCGCTGCCGCGGTCGCCGCGGTGACCCTCGGCGGCGGAGGGGCGGCACCCCAGGACGTCGTCGCCGATCCCCCGGCGTCCGTCACGACGCCCGCGGCGCCGGCGACGAGCGCGCCGCCGAGGTCGCCGGCGACGTCACGCAGCCGTCAGCCACCGGGGCCACCGAGGCCAGCGGCGCCGACCACGGCCCCGGTCGTGCCGTCGACCACGACCCCGCAGGCACCCGGCGGCACCCGTCACGGACCTCGGCACCGGGGTCCCGGCCCTGCCCGGCGCCACCGACGCGACCGCACGAGCCCGCCACGGACACCGGCACCGGCACCGGCACCGACGTCACCGCACCGTCGTCGGTCGACCTGAGCGGCACCACCGTCGACGAGGACGGCGTGCACGTCCGGGCCACCGGCTCGCCCCTGCCGCCGACCATGACGGTGCGGCTGACCAGCAACCCCGGCGGCGTGACCTTCGGGCCGTCCCCGGACTGCGCGGTCTCCCCGGACGGCGACGCCGCGACCTGCAGCACCGTGTCCGGCGCGGGCGCGCGCACGCCGGGCACCGCGGCGCTGGCGGCGTCGACGTACTCCGCCGAGCTGCCGTTCCTGCATCCCGGACGCCCAGCTCGACACCGACATCGACATCGCGGTCGACGTGCCGGACGGGTTCGAGGTGGCCGGCGGCACCGGAACCCTCAAGCCCTACACGTCCAGGACCGCCGACGTCCGGATGACCCTGCCGGCCGGTGCGCCGTTCGCGCCCGGCGGCTCCTCGGTCGCCGCGCAGCTCGCGGGCCTGCCGTCCGGGTACGCCGGCCCGGTCCGGCTGTCCCTCGTGGACGGAGCGGCCACCCTCGCCGGCACCACCACCGACGGCTGCGCTGCTCGACGCCGGCGTGGTGACCTGCCGGCAGCCCGCCGACGGTCTCGTCGGTCTCACCGTCGTGCCGACCGACCCGGCCGTGGACACCCCCGTCCGGATCCGGGTCGCCCCGGTCACCGGCTACCGCGACCCGGCGACCGGCAACAACACCGCGTCGACCACGCTCGCCGCGCAGCCCGTCGTGGTGCCGCCGACCGCGGACCTCGGCCTGACCCTCGACGGTCCGGTCCCGGCCGACCCCGACGGCGGCTACACCGTCACCGGCCACGTGACCGGCCTGCCGGCCGGCTACGCGGGCACGCTGACCTACACGCTCTCCGGAGCCTCGGCGACCTTCACCTCGACCGGCTGCACGCCGCTCGGCCAGACCCTGCTGTGCCCCGCACCCGCCGCGGGCACCGTGGTGCTCGACGTCGACGCCGCCGACAGCAGCGTGGACAACCCCGTCACGGTCACCGTCGCGAAGATCGACGGCCACGACGACACGGACCTCACGAACAACGCCGCCACCACGACGCTCCAGGCGGTCGCCGTGGTGCCGCCTGCGACGGACGTCGACGTGGCCCTCACCGGGCTCGGCCCGGCGACGGTGCGACCCGACGCCGGCGACACGTACGCCCTGTCGGGCGCCCTGTCGGTGACCGGTCCCGCGGCGTCGCTGGTCCAGGACGTCACCTACACCGTCACCGGCGCGCAGTTCGTCGAGGGCGGCACCACGACGAGCACCGTGACCCGCCCCGCCTCGGACACCACCCCCGGCTTCACGCTCACCCGCCAGGGCGCCGGCACCGCGACCATCACCGCCGCGGCCACCGGGTACGTCGAGACGGACGGCTCGGACAACGCCGGGTCGGTGAACCTCGCGCCGTACGACGTCGCGCTGGGCCCGCTCACGGCCGTCGTCCCCCACGGCGAACCAGAACGGCGACCAGCAGTTCACCGCCACGCTCGACCGTGACGGGTTCACCGGCAGCATCGCGTTCACGATGCCGCAGGCCCCCGGCGACCTCACGCTGACCGGCACGTCGGTCTCCGGCACCGTGGTGACGTTCACGGTGCACTCGGCCCAGAAGGACCTGAGCCCCGCCGCCTTCGAGATCCGCGCCGACCTGCCCGCGGCGTACACCGACTACGACACCGCCGACAACAGCCGCGGGTCGACGTACACCTACGCCGGCACGCCGTTCGCGTTCAGCTCGGCGACGGCCTCGGACCGCGTCGGTGGCGAGTGGACGGTCGACGCCACCGTGACCGGCGTGCCGCAGGGCGCGACCGTCACCTTCGGACTCACCAACCCCGCGGAGTTCGTGAGTGCCGCCGGGTGCGTGATCTCCGACTCGAACCACACCCTGACCTGCGCGCCGGGCTCGGCGGGTGCGTTCACGGTGACGTTCCGGGCCAAGCTCCCGGGCGCGCAGAACCAGCAGCACGGCACGCTGACGGCCGGCGTGGTCGGCGACCCGACCCGCACCGCCAGCACGACGATCACCGACTGACGCTCCGACAACCGGGTGGCACACCGGGCGAGCGTCGCCGTAGGATCTGCGGCAATGCGTGGACGGAGACGAGTAGTCGCCGACCGACGGAGCACAGAGAACCGCCCGGCCTGAGAAGGCACTGCTGAGAGGGCGGGGTCCGTCGCGGCGACGAAGACACTCCCGAGCAGAGCACGACCAACGAGGTCGCGTCCGGTCCGGTCGCGACGAAGGTGTGGTGGCACAGCGAGCTCCCCCGTCGCCCACACCTCCTGGGGTTCCTTCAGGAGGTGAAGCAGATGCAGACGCACACTCGCACGAGAGCTCTCCGGCCACGAGCCGGGCTCGACCGTCACGGTCCAGGGCTGGGTGCACCGCCGCCGGACGCTGTCCAGCGTCACGTTCGTGGTGCTCCGCGACCGGTCCGGGCTGGCGCAGGTCGTGGTCAAGGACCCCGTCACGCTGGCCGCGGTCGCGGGGTACGGCGAGGAGACCGTCGTCTCGGTCACCGGCACCGTGGCGGCCAACGCGTCGGCGCCGGGCGGCGTCGAGGTGGTCGACCCCGCGTTCGAGGCGCTGACCGACCCCGCCGACACGCCCGCCGGTGGAGCTCTGGCGGCCGACGCTGACCGCCGGGCTGCCGACCCAGCTCGACCACGCCGGGGTCAGCCTGCGGCACCCGGTGCGGCAGGCCCGCTGGCAGCTCGCGGCGGCCAGCCTGCGGGGCTTCCGGGACACCCTCGACGCCGCCGACTTCACCGAGGTGCACAGCCCCAAGCTGGTCGCCTCGGCCACCGAGAGCGGCGCGAACGTGTTCGAGGTCGACTACTTCGGCCGGCCGGCCTACCTCGCGCAGTCGCCGCAGCTCTACAAGCAGGTGCTCGTCGGGGTGTTCGAGCGGGTCTACGAGGTCGGGCCGGTGTTCCGCGCCGAGCCGCACGACACGGTGCGGCACCTCGCGGAGTACGTCTCGCTCGACGTCGAGCTCGGGTTCGTCCGCGACCACCGCGACGTCGTGGCGGTGCTGCGCGACGTCATCGCCGGGATGGTGGCGGCGGTGCACGAGCACGCGTCCGAGGCCGTCCAGCTGCTCGGGACCGACGTACCCGTGGTGCCCGAGGAGCTGCCGGTGCTGCACTTCCGGGAGGCCCTCGAGATCGCCGGCGCCCCCGCCGACGAGCCCGACCTGGCCCCGGCCCACGAGCGGGCGGTCGGCGCCTGGGCGCTGCGCGAGCACGGCAGCGACCTGGTCGTCGTCGAGGGCTACCCGACCGCGAGCCGGGCGTTCTACAGCCATCCCGACCCCGAGGACCCGCACTGGTCGCGCTCGTTCGACCTGATCTTCCGCGGGGTCGAGCTGGTCAGCGGGGCGCAGCGGCTGCACCGGCACGCCGACTACGTCGAGACGCTGGCCGCGCGCGGGCACGACCCGGCGGCGTACGCCTCCTACGTCGACGCCTTCCGGTACGGCGTCCCGCCGCACGGAGGCTTCGCCATCGGGCTCGAGCGGTGGGTGTCGCGGCTGACCGGTGCCGCCAACGTGCGCGAGGTCACGCTGTTCCCGCGGGACCTGCACCGGCTGTCGCCCTAGCGGTCCGGACCCGGACGCGTGACGGGTCGAGATTGGGGTATGAAGGTGACCATGACTCTGATCCGACTCGTCGCGCGTCCGATGCTCGCCTCCACCTTCATCTACGGCGGCATCAGCGCCCTGCAGAACACCGCCGCGCTCGCCGAGGCCTCCAAGCCCGTCAACGACGAGATCCGCGACCTCGCGGGCAAGGTCGCCCCGCAGCTGCCGGTGCCCTCGGACGACAAGACGCTGGTCCGGCTGAACGCCGGCGTGCACATCCTCGCGGGCCTCGGGCTCGCCACCGGTCGCGCGCCGCGGCTGTCCGCCCTGGCGCTCGCCGGCACCGTGGTGCCCACGACGCTGGCCGGCCACCGCTTCTGGGAGCAGAAGGACAAGGCCGCCCGCGCCCAGCAGATGACGCACTTCTTCAAGAACGTCTCGATGCTCGGCGGCCTCGTGCTGGCCGGCGTCGACACCGAGGGCCGGCCCGGCGTCGCCTGGCGCGCGCAGCACGCCGTCGGCACCGCGAAGCGCGAGGCCAAGCACCTGCGGCGCGAGGCCAAGGCGCAGGCGCGGCTCGCCCGCAAGAGCGTGACCTCCTGACCCGACCCCCGGGCCGCTACGCTCGGACGCGATGAACGAGCACCGCACACTCTGGCCTGCCCCGCACCCCACCGGACCGGTGCGCGCCACCGTCCGGCTGCCCGGCTCGAAGTCGATCACCAACCGGGCCCTCGTGCTCGCCGCGCTGTCGGACGGCCCCAGCGTCGTCCGGCAGGCGCTGCGCTCGCGCGACACCCGGCTGATGGCCGCCGCCCTCACCGAGCTCGGCGTCGGCGTCGACACCACCGGTGCGGACTGGAAGGTCACGCCCGGGCGGCTGCGCGGACGCGAGACGATCGACTGCGGCCTGGCCGGCACGGTGATGCGCTTCGTGCCGCCGGTCGCCGCGCTGGCCGACGGCCCGGTGGTCTTCGACGGCGACCCGCACGCCCGGCTCCGCCCGATGCACGAGATCCTGCAGGGCCTGCGCGGGCTCGGCGTCGTGGTCGAGGACGAGGACCGCGGCGCGCTGCCGTTCACCGTCGTCGGCACCGGCAGCGTCCGCGGTGGCCGGGTCACCATCGACGCCTCCGCCTCGAGCCAGTTCATCTCCGCGCTGCTGCTCGCCGGCGCCCGGTACGACGAGGGCGTCGACGTCCGCCACGAGGGCAAGCCGGTCCCGTCGCTCCCGCACATCGACATGACCGTCGAGCAGCTGCGGCTGCGCGGCGTCGACGTCGACGACTCCGACGTCAACCGCTGGCGGGTCCTGCCCGTCGGCGATCCGCGCGGTCGACGTACAGGTGGAGCCGGACCTGTCGAACGCCGCCCCGTTCCTGGCCGCGGGCCTGGTCACCGGCGGCAGGTGACCGTCCTGGACTGGCCGCGGACCACCACCCAGGCCGGGGACGCGCTGCGCGAGATCATCACGCTGATGGGCGGCAGCACCGAGCTCACCGACGAGGGCCTGACCGTGACCGGCACGGGCACCCTGCACGGGCTCGACTACGACCTGCACGACGTCGGCGAGCTGACCCCCGCCGTCGCTGCGCTCTGCCTGATGGCCGACTCCCCCTCGCACCTGCGCGGGATCGCGCACATCCGCGGGCACGAGACCGACCGGCTCACCGCGCTGGCCACCGAGTTCAACTCGATGGGCGGCCACGTGACCGAGACCGAGGACGGCCTCACGATCCGGCCCACGGCGCTCAACGGCGGCGCGTTCCGCACCTACGCCGACCACCGGATGGCGCAGGCCGGCGTCATCCTCGGGCTCGCGGTGGACGGCGTCGAGCGTCGAGGACATCGGCACCACCTCCAAGACGTTCCCCGACTTCCCCGGCGCCTGGTCGGCGTTCCTGGGCTCGAGCCGCTGACGATGCCGCGGTTCGACGAGAACGACATCGAGTCCTACGACCGTCCCCGCCGCCGCACGCGTCCCCGCACCAAGGACCGCCCCGCCTACGACGACGCCGTCGCCGGCCGGGTGGTGACCGTCGACCGCGGCCGCTACACCACGCTGGTCGACGACCACCTCGTCACCGCGATGAAGTCCCGGCCGCTCGGCCGCAAGGGCGTGGTCGTCGGGGACGAGGTCCGGCTGGTCGGCGACGTGTCCGGGCGACGACGGCTCGCTGGCCCGGATCGTGTCGGTCGACGAGCGACGTACCGTGCTGCGCCGCACCGCGGACGACGACGACCCGGTCGAGCGGGTGATCGTGGCCAACGCCGAGCAGCTGGTGATCGTCGCCGCGCTCGCCGACCCCGAGCCGCGCCCGCGGCTGATCGACCGGGCCCTGGTCGCGGCGTACGACGCGGGGCTCACCCCCCTGCTCTGCATGACCAAGGCCGACCTGGCCGACCCCGAGACGCTGCTCTCGGTCTACCGGCCGCTCGGCGTGCCCTACGTCGTGACCGAGCGCGGGGACGACCTCACCGAGGTGCGCGAGCGGCTGCACGGCCGGGTCAGCGTGCTGGTCGGGCACAGCGGCGTCGGCAAGTCCACGCTGGTCAACGCCCTGGTGCCCGGCAGCGACCGGGCGATCGGGCACGTCAACGCGGTGACCGGGCGGGGCCGGCAGACCTCCACGTCCGTGCTGATGCTCGCGCTGCCGGACGGCGGCTGGATCGTGGACACCCCCGGCATCCGGTCCTTCGGGCTCGCGCACGTCGAGCCGGCCACGCTGATCGACGCGTTCCCCGACCTGGCCGAGCTCACCGGCCCCTGCCCGCGGGGCTGCACGCACGGGGAGGGCGCCCCGGAGTGCGGGCTGGACGAGGCCGTCGCCGAGGGCCGCACGGAGGCCGCCCGGGTGGACTCCTTCCGGCGGCTGCTGTCGAGCCGCGAGAGCTCCGACTACTAGCCCTGGTGCTGGTACCCCCGGCACGCCTGGCCGCGCCCGGCTCCGCGGGGCATAGCCTGTGGCCCATGCCCACCTCCTTCACCGACGACCTGCGCCTCGCCCACGTCCTCGCGGACGACGCCGACTCGCTGTCCACGAACCGGTACAAGGCGCTGGACCTGCACGTGGTGACCAAGCCCGACCTCACCCCGGTCACGGACGCCGACAAGTCGGTCGAGGAGGGCATCCGGCGGACCCTGTCCCGGGCCCGGCCGCGCGACGCCGTCCTCGGCGAGGAGACCGGCTCGACCGGGCACAGCCAGCGGCGCTGGGTCGTCGACCCGATCGACGGCACCAAGAACTACGTCCGCGGCGTGCCCGTGTGGGCGACCCTGATCGCGCTGATGGTCGACGACGAGGTGGTCGTGGGCTGCGTCTCCGCCCCGATGCTGCAGCGCCGCTGGTGGGCGTCCAAGGACGGCGGCGCCTGGACCGGCCGCTCGCTGCTCAAGGCCTCGGAGTGCCACGTCTCGGACGTCTCCCGCCTCGACGACGCGTCCCTGTCCTACTCGTCGTTCTCCGGCTGGGACGAGCGGGACCGGCTCGACGCGTTCCTCGCGCTGTCGCGCCGCTGCTGGCGGACCCGGGCGTACGGCGACTTCTGGTCCTACATGCTGCTCGCGGAGGGCGCCGTCGACCTGGCCGCCGAGCCCGAGCTGGAGCTCTACGACATGGCCGCGCTCGACGTGATCGTCCGGGAGGCCGGCGGCACCTTCACCTCCCTGGACGGCACGCCCGGCCCGCACGGCGGCAACGCGCTGGCCAGCAACGGCCGGCTGCACGACCAGGCGCTGGCGTTCCTGGGCTCGCTGCCCGACGACGAGCACGACCCCGACGTCGCCCCGCGCCGGCACGGGTCGCTGCACGACCTCAGCGCACGTCGGCGCCCGCCGGTCAGCGCCTCCGGCCGACCCCGACGACCAGGACTGACCCGGCCCCACAGCCGCAGCACGAGCGGCGCGGCGAGCAGGCCGGCGAGGTCGAACCAGCCGTAGCCGCCCGCGGCCCCCGAGGGCGGGTTGCCGATCGTCACCCAGCCGGTCGGGTCGTGGGTGCCCCACGCCCAGGTGCCCAGGTGCGTGCCGGCGATCTCCAGCCAGCTCACCGCCACGAACGCCCCGACGTAGACCGGCTGCGACGGCCCGAGGAACATGAACAGCACCAGGCAGGCGTACCAGAACGCGCCGAGCACGTCGGTCCGCTCGGCCACCAGGACGCCGTACGCCGCCCAGGCGCCGCCGAGCGCGAGCACGGCCGCGACCGCCGCACGCCGGTGCCGCTCGACGAACGCGGCGTGGCCCAGGGCGTACGCCGAGAGGTAGACCAGGCCGTGCCCCGGCGGCACGAAGGCCGGCACGTTGTGGAAGCGGTAGGTGTAGACCTCGAGCGTCGGGCTGAAGACGTACTCCACCACGGTCGCGAACACGACGACGACCGCCGTCTGGGCCCGCACGGTCGGGCTGACCCGGGCCAGCGCCAGCAGCAGCACGCCCCAGGTGAGCACGCCCAGGCCCCGCTGCTGCCACAGGCCGCCTCCCCCGCCCGAGCGGTCCAGCCAGAGCACGACGGTCAGCCAGCCCATCAGGGCCGGGCAGATCCAGGCCGGCAGCTCGCGTCGCACCCGGACATCCTCGCAGCCGGGACCTGAGGCCCTAGCCGACCGGGTCCGATGTGACTACCCTGAGCCACCTGCTCCGACCGCGAGCTCGTGCCAGCAACGCCCGGGAGGTCGACCGATGCGCATCAAAGAGGTCCTCGCAAGCAAGCCCACCCACGACGTCGTGACGGTCAGGCCCGACGCCACCGTCCGCGACCTGGTCGGCCTGCTCGCCGAGCACAACATCGGCGCCCTCGTGGTGAGCGACGACGGCGCGACCGTCGACGGGCATCGTCTCCGAGCGCGACGTGGTGCGCCGGCTGCACGCGGACGAGTCGGTGCTCGACGCCCCGGTCTCCTCGATCATGTCCTCGCCCGTGCACACCTGCGGCACCGACGCCACCGTCAACGAGCTGATGCAGGTGATGACCGAGCGGCGCTTCCGGCACGTCCCGGTCGTCGCCGACGGCCGGCTGCTCGGGATCATGAGCATCGGCGACGTGGTGAAGCAGCCGGATGAGCGAGCTGCAGTTCGAGCGCGACCAGCTCGACTCCTACGTGCACAGCAGCCAGACCTGAGCCTCCCGTAACGTGGGGCCGCACATCCGCCCCCGTCTCGAGAGGAACCCCCGTGACGCACGAGAAGCCCGAGATCGACTTCCCCGACGGCCCCCCGCCGACCGAGCTGGAGGTCACCGAGCTGGCCCCGGGCGACGGCGCCGAGGCGGTCGCCGGCAAGACCGTGCACGTGCACTACGTCGGGGTCGCGCACTCCACCGGCGAGGAGTTCGACGCGTCGTACAACCGGGGCGAGCCGCTGGCGTTCCGCCTCGGTGTCGGCCAGGTCATCTCCGGCTGGGACCAGGGCGTCACGGGCATGAAGGTCGGCGGCCGCCGCCGGCTCGTCATCCCGCCGCACCTGGGCTACGGCGACCGGGGCGCCGGTGGCGTGATCAAGCCCGGCGAGACGCTGATCTTCGTCGTCGACCTCGTCGACGTCCGCTGATCCCCCGCTGAGGTCAGGAGACCCGGACGGCCTCGCCGCCGAGGGTGACCACGTCGCCCTTCGCGAGCTGACGGCCGCGCCGGGTCTCCACCTCGCCGTTGACGGCGACCTCGCCCTGGATCATCAGGGGCTTGACCTCGGCGCCGTTGTCGATGAGGTCGGCCAGCTTGAGGAACTGGCCCAGCCGGATCGAGTCCTCGCGGATGGGGACGTCTCGGGGTGCACTCACGGCCCCATCCTCGCCCACCGCTCGCCCGGCTCGGAGATCCGGTCACAGCAGCACGCTGACGGTGTGGATCAGCACCCCGACCAGGCCGCCGACGATCGTGCCGTTGATCCGGATGAACTGCAGGTCGCGGCCGACGTGCAGCTCGATCTTGCGGGCCGCCTCCTTGCCGTCCCAGCGGTTCACCGTGTGGGTGATCACGGCGGTCAGCTCGTCGCCGTACCTCCCGACGGCGAAGACCACCAGGTCGGCGGCGTAGCGGTCGCCCGGGCCCGCAGCGCGTCGTCGTGGGTGAGCCGGTCGCCGAAGCTCCGCAGCTCGTCGACCGCGCGCCGGCGCAGCGGCCCGTCGACGTCGTCGAGGGCCTCCATCAGGGCGCGGCGGAAGGCGTTCCACAGCGACGTCGCGGTGACCAGCAGCTGCGGGTGGCTGAGCACCCGGTCCTTCAGGCGCTCCATCCGCTCCTGGGTGGCCGGGTCGTGCAGCAGGTCGTGGGCGAGCTGCTCGAGCGCCGCGTCCAGGGCGCCGCGGGCGTGGTGGTAGGGGTCGCGGCGGATGTCGTCGACCCAGGAGACCACCTCGAGGTGCAGGCGGTGGGTGACCCGGTCGTTGACCGCCGACGGGGACCACCAGGGCGCCCGCTCGAGCACGATCTCGACGAACACCTGCTCGTTCTGGGTCAGCCAGCGGTGCGCCTCCTCCAGGGCCAGGTCGACCAGCCCGTGGTGCGCGCGGTCGCGGACGATCTCCTCCAGCAGGCTGCCCGCCACCGGGCTGACCGGCTCGGCCAGGAACCGCGGCAGCAGCGCCTCCTCGACCAGGGAGACCATGTCCTCGTCGCGGATCCGGGACAGCCCGATGTGCAGCACGGCGGCCGCCTCGTCGACGACCCGCCGCGCGTTGGCCTCGTCGGACAGCCAGGCGCCGGCGCGGCTGCTCAGCCGGGCGGCGTCCAGGCGCTCGCGGATGATCGTCTCCTGCAGGAAGTTCTCCCCCACGAACTCCTCGAGGCTGCGGCCGAGCTCGTCCTTGCGGCGCGGGATCAGCGCGGTGTGCGGGATCGGCAGGCCCAGCGGGTGCTTGAACAGCGCGGTCACCGCGAACCAGTCGGCGATCGCGCCCACCATGGACGCCTCGGCGCCGGCGTTCACGAACCCCCAGAAGCCGACGCGGCCCTGGGTGGCGAGGTAGACCACGGCCGCGAACAGCAGCAGCGAGACCGCGAGCGTCCGCATCCGGCGCAGCGCGCGGCGGCGCTGCTCGTCGAGCTCGGGGTTGGCGGTGAGGATGTCGGCGCTCATCGGGGCCGAACCTACAGGGCGGGTGCGGGCACTTCCTGCTTGCGGGCGGCGGGCACCGCGAACGCCGAGGGCACCAGGATCAGCGAGACGACGAGCAGCGCCTCGAGCACCCCGAAGTGGCTGCCCAGGAAGCCGAGCAGCGGCGGGCCGCCGAGGAACGCGGTGTAGCCGATCGTGGAGACCACGCTGACCCGCGCGGCGGCCTTGGCCGGGTCGTCGGCCGCGGCGCTCATGCCCACCGGGAAGCCGAGCGAGGCGCCGATGCCCCACAGCACGATCCCCAGCACGACGAGCACCGGCACCTGGCCGAGCACCACGAGCAGCACCCCGACGCCGGCCACGCCCATGCTCCCCCAGAGCACCGGCAGCCGCCCGAACCTGTCGAGCAGGACCGTGCCGAACACGCGTCCGGTGGTCATCGCCGCGACGAACAGCGCGAACGCGGCGGCACCGAGCCAGGCGGGTGCGCCGTACCCGTCCACCATCGCGACGCCCAGCCAGTCGTTGGCGACGCCCTCGGTGAGCGCCATCGCGAGCACCATCACGCCGATCAGGAGCGTGCGCGGCTCGGTCCACGCCTTGAGCGCGTGGCTCGGCGGTGCGTCGTCGGCGTGCGGCTCGACGGCGAGGAAGCCGCGCACGGAGACGCCGCCGAGGAACAGCACCAGGACGGCGACCACGCCGACGTGCCAGAAGATGCCCAGGCCGGCGAACGTGACGAGCGCGCCGACCCCGGCCCCGGCCACCGTGCCGAGGCTGAACGAGGCGTGGAAGCGCGGCATGATCGAGCGCCCCAGCAGCCGCTCGACCTCGGCGCCCTCCACGTTCATCGCCACGTCCCAGGTGCCGGTGCCGAACCCGACCAGGAACAGGCCGACAGCGGTCAGCGGCACCGTCTCCAGCACCCCGGCGCCGACGGCGACCAGGAGCAGGCCGACGGCCTCGACCCCGGCGGCCACCATCACCACCCGGCGCGCGCCGAACCGCTGGACGGACCCACCGGACGAGGGCAGCGCCAGGACGGCGCCGACCGACGCGGCGAGCAGCAGCAGCCCGAGCTGGGCGGGGCCGAGGTCGAGGGCGTGCCGGACCGACGGGATCCGCGAGGCCCAGGTGGCGAAGGCGAACCCGTTGAGGAAGAAGGTGGCCAGCACCGCGTTGCGGGCGGTGAGCACCGCCGGGCTGGCTGTACCGGTAGAGAACGTCACCCGCGACACTCTATCCGAGCCCGCCGTCCACCTGAGCCGTCCGGACAGCGGTGACATGACAGGATTCGGTCATGAGCAAGACCGTCATCACCTTCGGGACCTTCGACGTCTTCCACGTCGGGCACCTCCGCGTCATCGAGCGCGCCGCCGCCCTCGGCGACCGGCTCGTCGTCGGCGTCTCCGCGGACGCGCTCAACGAGCGCAAGAAGGGCCGCTCGCCGGTCTTCTCCCAGGCGGAGCGCCTCGAGATCGTCGCCGCCCTCAAGCCGGTCGACGCGGTGTTCGTGGAGGAGAGCCTCGAGCTCAAGCGCGACTACATCCTCGAGCACCGGGCCGACATCCTCGTGATGGGTGACGACTGGGCCGGGAAGTTCGACGAGTTCGAGGACATCTGCGAGGTGCACTACCTCACCCGCACGCCGGCGATCTCCACCACGGCGCTGATCGAGAAGATCTCCGCCGGCTCCTGACTCACCCGCCGCGGCCCCAGTTGGCGATGATCACCGCGACCGGCGGGATCAGCGCGGCCACCACGCTCATCGCGACCGCTGCCGGTGTCGACCAGAACCGCACCACGTTCCAGGCCAGCACGATCAGCACCACGCAGGTGCCCATCAGCCAGAAGTAGGCCCTCTTGCGGCCCGGTGGCGGCTCCCCGAGCGGCTCGTCCCGCGGGTCGGCGTCCGGCATGTGTCCCACGCTACGTCCGCCCGGCGCCGTACGGCGGCCCCGGGCCCGGCGGGCGCCTACGCTGGGCACATGTCCACCGGCCAGTCCGGCCCGCCCGCGGTCCGCAAGCACCTGATGACCCCGGGGCAGCCGCGCCCGCAGCAGCGGCGCGACTCGATGAGCATCGGCTCGGTCCAGAAGTGGGTCATGTCGGTGCTGATCACCACGACGATCCTGCACCTCGCGGCCGGGGTGGTGGTCGCGGCGTACTTCTCCGACAAGGTGGTCTCGCAGATCGGCCTGCTGGTGATCTCGGCGCTGTTCGGGCTGATCGCGTTCGAGGCGGCGCTGCTGATCCACCGGCACCGGCCGGTCTCGCTGTGGCTGCTGCCCGGGCTGCTGCCGGCCCTGGTCGGCGCCTACCTGATCTTCGGCGCTGACCCGCCCGCTCACGCAGCGTCGCGAGCTCCTGGCGGGAGACCCCCTTGCCGGAGAGCACGCCCGGGGCGGCCCGCAGGCCGGCGAGCACGAGGTCGAGGTGCCGGTGGGCCAGCTCGTCGTTGAGGTCGGTGGGCATCGGACCGGGCAGCGGCCGGGAGAGCCGCACCAGCAGGGTGCCGACGTCACCGAACGTGATCTCGCGCGGCAGCGTGCCGTCCTCGTGGGCCGCGTCGACCAGACGTTCGACCGCCGTGGCGGACGCCTCCCGCGCCGGACCGAGCTCGGGGTCGTCGAGGTCGAGACGGTCCAGCACCAGCGGCATGACCGCCGAGACCCGGAGGTCCAGCACGTCGTGCATGTACCTGGCCAGCCCGGTGAGCCCGTCCTCGGCACCCGCCGCGGCCTCCTCGGCGCACGCCCGGGACTGGTCCAGGGCGTCGAGCACGACGGCCGCGCAGCAGCGCCTGCCGGTCCGGGAACCGCCGGTAGAGGGTGGCGATGCCGACGCCGGCCCGGCGGGCCACCTCGTCGAGCGGGGCGCCGGCGCCCGCGCTCGACGAAGACCTCGCGGGCCGCGGCGAGCAGCTGCTCGAGGTTGCGGCGGGCGTCGGCGCGTCGGGGCACGTCCATGCGGACAGCCTAGCCGGAAACCGGAGACAGATCCTCCATTTCCTCTTGCGCCGGCTCCCCCGGTGTGCCACGTTGAAACGGAGAGATTTCCTCCGCACATCGGGAGACGCCATGACCAGCCACCGAGCGCCCGGCAGGCACCTCGTCGTCCGTCGACCGCCGCTGGACCGCCCTGGTCGTGATCGCGGTCGCCCAGCTGATGGTGGCGCTCGACGCCACCATCGTGAACATCGCCCTGCCGACCGCCCAGGCCGACCTCGGCTTCGGCGCGGCGGACCGCGCCTGGGTCGTGACCGCCTACACCTGCACGCTGGCCGGGCTGCTGCTGGTGGGCGGGCGCGTCGCGGACCGGGTCGGGCGGCGGCGCGCCTTCCTCACCGGCCTGGCCGGCTTCGCCCTGGCCTCCGCCCTCGCCGGTGGGGCGCCGTCCTTCGGCGTCCTCGTGGCCGGCCGGGCGCTCCAGGGCGCGTTCGCCGCCCTGCTCACCCCGACCGCCCTCTCCCTCGTCGCGGTCACCTTCACCGAGGGCCGCGAGCGCGGCCAAGGCCTTCGGCGTCTACGGTGCCGTCGCGTCCAGCGGAGCCGCCGTCGGGCCTGCTGCTCGGCGGGGTGCTCACGGAGTACGCCGGCTGGCGGTGCGTGCCTGTTCGTCAACGTCGTCGTCGCGCTGGCCGCGGGGCTCGCCGGCCGGGCCGTGCTGCCCGCGCGACGCCGGCCACCCGTCCGCCCGGGTGGACGCTGGCCTCCGGCCTGCTCGTCACGGCCGGGCTCGCCGGTCTCGTCGCTGGGCTGCGCCCGGGCGGCCGCGCACGGCTGGGCCTCGGTCAGTCGTGCTCGCACCGGTGCTCTGCCGGCGCGCTGCTCCTCGCGGCGTTCCTGGTGCGCCAGCGGGCGCTCGCGGCCCCGCTCCTCCCGCTCGCGCTGCTCGCCGACCGGTCCCGGGCCGGTGCCTACCTCGCGGTCGCGGTCGCGCGTGGTCGGGTCGTTCGGGATGTTCCTGATGCTGACCTACCACTTCCAGGTCGTGCTCGGCTGGTCGCCGGTGCAGGCCGGGCTGGCGTTCCTGCCGCTGTCCGGCCGCGGTCTCGCTGAGCGCCTACGGCCTCGGCAGCCGGCTGCTGCCGGTCGTCGCCCCGCGCTGGCTGGTGGCGCCGGGACTGCTCACCGCCGCGGCCGGGTCTGGCCCTGCTGGCCACGCTCGGAGCCGACCAGCGGCTACCTCACCGTGATGCTGCCGGCCGAGGTGCTCGTCGGCCTGGGGATGGGGCTGGTGTTCACGCCGGCGATCAGCGTCGCCACGCACGGCGTCGAGCCGCGCCTGGCCGGCGTGGCTGCGGCCACCGCGACCACCGCGATGCAGATGGGTGGCTCGCTCGGCACGGCCGTCCTCAACAGCATCGCGGTGGCCGCCACCTCCGCCTACGTCGGCGAGCCACGGTCCGTCGGACGACGCGCTGGTGCACGGGTTCGCGGTCGCCACGACCTCGTCGGCCGTGCTCCTGGGCGTGACGGCGGCCCTGACCGTCGTACTCGTGCGGACGGAGCGGGCGTCGTGAACCGGGTGCTGTGGTGGGCCGGGTGGGTGCTGCTCGCGACGATGGTCGTGCACGTGGTCGCCCTGGTCGCCACCGGCGGCGCGGTGACCGGGCCGGTCTCGCTGCGCAAGCCGGCGACGTTCGCCGAGACCAGCTGGTTGCTGTGCTGGTCGGTCGGGCTGACCCTGCCCTGGCTCCGGCTCGGACGGGTCCGCCGACGCCTCGTGGTCGCAGCGGTGCTCGCCTTCGGGATCGGGGAGACCACGATCATGGCGGTCCAGGCCTGGCGCGGGGTCCCGAGCCACTACAACTTCACGACCCCGTTCGACGCGGTGCTGATGCGGGCCGGCGCCGGAGGGCTGGCCTTCGTGCTGCTGGCCGGGCTCGTCGTCCTGCTCACCGGGACCCGCGGCTCCACCGCCCCGCCGAGCGTGCTGCTGGGTGTCCGCGCCGGCGTGGGCGTGCTGCTCGTGGGCTGCCTGGTCGGGTTCGTGATGATCTCCAACATGAGCGGCGTCTTCCAGGGCGCGTTCGCGGCCGGGTTCACCGAGCCGCAGGCGGGCTACCTCGGGCCCACCGCGGCGACGGTCGGCCGGGAGTACCTCCTGCTGCGTCCGCACACCGACGGCGGCGACCTGGTGCTGCTGCACGCCGTCGGCGTGCACGGCATGGTGCTGCTGACCCTGCCCGCGCTGATGCTGGCGCGGGCCGGCGTGCCGGAGCGGACCCGGCTCCGGCTCGTCGCGACGATGGCCGGCCTGGTCGTCGCGGGGATGGCGGGACTGGCCGTGGCCGCGTTCGGGCAGCGCCCGTGGGACAGCCTGTCCGTCGGTCGCGGTGGCCGGCCTGGCCGTGCTGGCACTCGGGTACGTCGCGGCGCTCGCGCGCAGCGTCGTCCGCGTCCGTCAGACCGGGTGAAGGGTGCCGTCGCCCTCGCGGGAGACCAGGCCGTCGGTGACCGCCAGGTCGATCGCGCGCTGGAAGCGCTGCTCCTCCCAGTAGGTCGCACCGACGTGGGTGGCGAGCTCCTCGGGCGTGGAGGGGCCGTTGGCCTCCAGGGCCCGCACCAGCTGACCCATCTCGTGGAAGGTCTGACGGTCGCGGCGGCCCTCGGTGGTGGGCTTGGGCGGGGGCATCGGCATGGCGCGGTCCTCTCTGGCGTGCTGCTTGCGTGGGTGCCGGGGGTCAGGCGGGCTGGTGGGTGGGCTGCTCGTGCCCGCTGCCGCCGGACGCGTCGTCGTCGTCCTCGGCGGTGAGCGGCTTGGCGACGTTCTCCAGGGTCTGCCCCTCGGCGTGCACGCCGAGGAAGATCGCGACGATGCCGCCGGCGACCATCAGCGCGGCGCCGACGAAGTAGCCCGGGGCGATGCGCGGTGATGTCCTTGGCGGCCGAGGCGTTGTCGATGAGCTTGCCGAAGTACAGCGGGCCGGAGATGCCGCCGACCGCCGTGCCGATGGCGTAGAAGAACGCGATGCACAGCGCGCGGGTCTCCATCGGGAACACCTCGCTGGCGGTGAGGTAGGCCGCACTGGCACCGGCGGAGGCGAAGAAGAAGATCACCATGCCGAAGATGGTCAGCGTCAGGGCGGTGAGGTCACCGAGCATGAAGCCGGCGACCGCGAGCAGCAGCCCGGACAGGATGTAGGTGCCGGCGATCATCCTGACCCGGCCCACGGTGTCGAACAGCGAGCCGAGCAGCAGGGCGCCGACGAAGTTGCTGGCCGCGAACGCCGCGATGTAGTAGCCGGTCTGGTCGACGTCGAGGAACGTGGACAGGCTGTCGCCGTAGGTGAAGAAGAACGCGTTGTAGAGGAACGCCTGGCCGATGAACAGCGCCAGGCAGAGCACCGTGCGCTTCGGGTAGAGCGTGAAGACGGTCTTGGCGATGGTGGTCAGCGGGATCGTCTTGCGCTGCCGGATGGTCAGCGTGTCCGAGACCGTGGAGAGCTTCTTGCCCGACTCGGACTCGACCGTGTGCTCGATGTCGGTGACGATCCGCTCGGCCTCCTCCTCCCGGCCGTGGATGAACAGCCAGCGGGGGCTCTCCGGCACGTTGCGGCGCACCAGCAGCACGCCGAGGGCCAGCACGGCCCCGAGCGCGAACGCCGCGCGCCAGCCGATCTCGGGGTCGATCACGGTCTCGTCGGTCAGCGGGATGGTGAGCAGCGCGCCGACGCCGGCGCCGACCCAGAACGAGCCGTTGATCGCGATGTCGATGCGGCCGCGGTACTTCGCGGGGATCAGCTCGTCGATGGCGGAGTTGATCGCGGCGTACTCACCGCCGATGCCGGCACCGGTGATCGCGCGGCACACGAAGTACCACATCGGGTTCATCGAGAAGGCGGTCAGCACCGTGCCGACGAGGTAGACGCCGAGGGTCAGCATGAACAGCTTCTTGCGGCCGAACCGGTCGGTGAGCTGGCCGAAGAACAGCGCGCCGAGGCAGGCGCCGGCGACGTACACCGCGCCGGCCAGCCCGATGTCGGAGCTGCTCAGCCCGAGGCCGGTGCCCTCCGGCTTCAGGGCGTCGGACAGCGATCCGACGATCGTCACCTCGATGCCGTCGAGGATCCACACGGTGCCCAGACCGAGCACGATCACCCAGTGCCACCGCGCCCAGGGCAGCCGGTCCATCCGGGCGGGGATGTTCGTGGTGATCCGCCCTGTCTCCACTCCGCTGGCCATGCGATCCTCCTCGTGGCGCCACGCTGGCGTCCTGCGGAGGCGGATACCCACCCAGAGGTGTGATCATGCACATACTGCGGACTCTGGTTCCCGGGAACGCTCAGGCGCTGGGCGCGGGGGCCCCGTCCCGGGTGGCGGTGGTGGGGTCGAGGAAGACGTGCCGGACCTCCGGGTAGGCCTCCCGGATGCGCCGCTCGACGTCGTCGGCGACCCGCTCGACGTCACCCCCGGTGGCGGCGTCGTCGACGTCGACCCGGGCCGCGACCAGCACGTCGTCCGGCCCCAGGCGCATGGTCAGCAGCTCCACGACCACGTCGACGCCGAGCGAGTCGTTGATGACCTGGGTCAGGCCCTCGCGCTTGGCCTCCGGCAGCGCCTCGCCGATCAGGTTGCGCTTGCTCGCCGACCCCAGGGAGACCGCGACGCCGACCAGCAGCACGCCGATCGCGATCGAGGCGATGCCGTCCCAGACCCCCGAGCCGGTCAGCTCGTGGGCGGTGATGCCACCGGCGGCCAGCAGGATGCCGATCAGCGCGGCGGTGTCCTCGAACGCGACCGTCTTCGCGGTGGGGTCCGGGGTGGTGAACACGTGCCGGAACAGCCCGACCTGCCGCTCCCCCGCCTCCCTGCGCAGCTGGACCAGCGCCTTGAGCCACGAGACGCCCTCGAACAGGAAGGAGACGCCCAGCACGACGTACGCGACGAGCAGCGCCTCGACCGGCTCCGGGTTGAGCAGCGAGTGGATGCCCTCGTAGACCGAGAACCCGGCACCGAGGACGAAGATCCCGACGGCCGCGAGCAGCGACCAGAAGTAGCGCTCCATGCCGTAGCCGAACGGGTGCCGGGTGTCGGCCGGCTTCTTGCTGCGCGAGAGCGCGGTCAGCAGGAACAGCTGGTTCACCGTGTCCGCGACCGAGTGCGCCCCCTCCGCCAGCATCGCCGACGAGCCGGTCAGGGCTCCCGCCACGAGCTTCGCGACCGCGATCGCGAGGTTCGCCCCGCCTGCCAGGAGCACGGTCGCGAACGACCCGTCCTTCTTCTCCGCCTGCTCAGCCATGGGGAGCCGTGTGCCCGCAGCGTCCTGGACGGAAACCCGTGGTCCAGACTCCGGCGGGTGGCAGGGTGAGGGGGTGAGGCGCATCGGACTGATCGGCGGCATGAGCTGGGAGAGCAGCGCGGAGTACTACCGGCTGCTGAACGTGCTGACCCGGGAGCGGCGCGGCGGGCTGGCGTCCGCGGAGTGCCTGCTGCACTCGGTGGACTTCTCCGAGATCGAGGCGATGCAGGTCGCGGGTCGCTGGGAGGAGGCCGGCGAGCGGCTGGCGGAGGCGGCCCGGTCGCTGGCGGCGGGCGGCGCCGAGCTGCTGCTGCTGTGCACCAACACCATGCACAAGGTGGCCGACGCCGTCGAGGCCGCGACGACGGTCCCGCTCCTGCACCTCGGCGACGCCACCGCGGACGCCGTACGACGGGCGGGGCTGACGACCGTGGGCCTGCTGGGGACGGCGTTCACCATGGAGCAGGAGTTCTACCGCGGACGGCTGGCCTCGCACGGGCTCGAGGTGCTCGTGCCCGGCGACGAGGACCGGGCGCTGGTGCACCGGGTGATCTACGAGGAGCTGTGCGTGGGCGAGGTCCGGCCCGGGTCGAAGGCCGCCTACCTCGCGGTGATCGACCGGCTGGTCGCGGCCGGCGCGCGAGGGCGTGGTGCTCGGCTGCACCGAGATCGAGCTGCTGGTCGGCCCGGACGACGTCGACGTGCCGGTGTTCCCCACCACCCGGCTGCACGTCGAGGCGGCGCTGCGCTGGGCGGCCGGCCAGGACGGCTAGGCCGCCGGGAGCTCCAGCCGGACGCACGCACGGTCGGCGTGGTCGACGTACGCCCGGCCGCCGTGCGCCTGCGGCGACGGCGCGGACCAGCGCGAGGCCCAGCCCCGAGCCGGGGGTGGAACGGCTCTGCTCGGCCCGGCTGAACCGGTCGAAGGCGTGCGGCGGCGAAGTCCGCGGGGAAGCCCGGCCCCTCGTCGCGGACCGCGACCCGCAGCAGGCCGTCGGCCACGTGCGGCCTCGACGTGGACGGTGCCCGCGCCGTGCCGGAGCGGCGTTGCCGACCAGGTTGCCGACGGCGAGCTCGAGCCACCGCCGGTTCACGCGTACGGCGGCCACGTCGGCGTCGACCGCCACCCCCTCCCCCGACGGTACGGCGGCCAGCACGGCGTCGTGCACGAGCTCGGCGACGCACCACCTCCTCGCGCGGGATGGGGCCCTCGCCGCGCAGCTCCTCGAGGTCGAGCAGGGCGTTGGCGAGGTCGACGAGCCGGTTCACCTGGCCGGTCATCGAGGCCAGCACGGTGGCCGTCTCGGCCGCGGACCGGGGCCGGTGCGCGACCCACTCGAGCTCGGTGCGCATCAGCGACAGGGGCGTGCGCAGCTCGTGGGAGGCGTCGGCCAGGAACTGCCGCTCCCGCGCGGCAGCTCGCCTCGATCCGGTCGAGCAGGTCGTTGAAGGTGTGCCCGAGCCGGGACAGCTCGTCGTCGCGGCCGGCGGCGACGGGCAGCCGCCGCCCGGTGTCGTCCTGCCCGACGTCCTGCGGCGGCGCGGCGGTAGCGCTCCACGGGGTCGAGGGCCGCGCGGGCCGTCCGGTAGCCGACGAAGGACGCGGCGACCAGCGCCATCAGGTCGGCGATCGCGAGCTGGAGCAGCAGCTCCCGCAGCGCCTCGTCGTGCTTGCGCCGGCTGATCGCGGCCGCGACGACGCGGCTGCCCTGCGGGGTGGGGACCGTCGCGGCCAGCACCCGGTAGGCCCGGTCGGTCGGGCGGCAGGAACCGGCCGACGTCGAACCGGGTCGGTCCCCGGCGGGCCGCGGCCACGTCGTCGGCGTCCAGCAGCGGGGCCAGCCGCCGGTTGCCGGCCACGACGCGGCCCTGCCCGTCGTACACCTGGAAGGTCTCGCCGGGGGTGTCGCCGGGCGGCCGCTGCCCGGTCCGGAGCGACCCGCTCGACCACCTGCTGGTAGGCGTCCAGGTCCTGGTCGAGCTGCCGGTCGAGCGCGAAGGACACCCGCCAGTAGACGAAGGCGGCGGCCAGCACGAGCACCACCGCCATCGCCGCCGCGACCGCGACCACGAGCCGGGTCACGATCGGCCGGTCGCCGACCAGCCGCTGCCACAGGCTCATCGCGGGACGGTCTCCGAGCCGGTAGCCCACGCCGCGCAGCGTCGTCACCCGCACCGACTCCGAGCCCTCGAGCCGGGCCCGCAGCCGGGACATGTGCACGTCGATGGAGTTGCTGCGGATGTCCACCTCGCCGTCCCAGACCTCGTCGAACAGCCGCTGCCGCGAGACGACCCGGCCGGCGTTCTCCATCAGCACCTGGAGCATCGCGAACTCCCGGCGCGACAGCGGCACCTCGACGTCGGCGACCCGGACGCGCTGCTCCAGCGGGTCGAGGACGACGTCGCCGGCCGTCAGCCGGTGCTCGGGCTGCTCGCGGCGCCGCCCGATCGCCCGCAGCCGGGCGACCAGCTCCTCGAGCGCGAACGGCTTGACCAGGTAGTCGTCGGCGCCCGCCTCGAGGCCGGCGACCCGCTCGGGCACCGCGCCGCGGGCGGTGAGCATCAGGATCGGCACGTCGTTGCCCTCGCGGCGGAGCCGGCGGCAGACGTCGAGCCCGCTGACCCCGGGGAGCATCAGGTCGAGCACCATCACGTCGACGTCCTCGCCGCGGGCGGCGACCAGGGCCTCGTGGCCGTCGTGGCAGCCGGTGGTGCGGATGCCGAGCTCCTCGAGGTAGCTGGTGACCAGCTCGACCATCCGTCGCTCGTCGTCGACGACCACCACATGCACCCCGCCAGCGTAGGGGCGGACGGCGCCCGGCGCCTTCATGCTGCCGTCATGTTCGGTTCCTACCGTGAGGGAGCACCGTTCACCGAAAGGCTCCTGCATGCACCTGACCGACCTGCTCGGCACCGTCGCACGGCTCGGTCTCGACGTCCTGTCGATGCTGCTGCTCGTGGGCTGGCTCTACCGCCGCCGGCTCGCCGCCCCCGAGATGGCGCTGGTCTTCACCGCGCTGAACATCGGCCTGTTCGCGGCGGTGACCTCGATCGGCTCGGGGCACTTCCCGACCGGCATCGGCTTCGGGCTGTTCGGCCTGCTCTCGCTGGTGCGGCTGCGCAGCGCGGCGTTCACCCTCAAGGACGTCGCCTACACGTTCGTGGCCCTCGTGCTGGCGCTGGTCAACGGACTGCCGGACCGCGACCTGCTGGTGGTCGTGCTGCTCGACGCGCTGCTGCTGGTCTCCCTGTGGGTGGTCGACGAGACCCGGTCCCGCACCCCGGCGACCCGGCTGATGCGGGTCACCCTCGACACCGCCGTCACCGACCTCGACGCGGCGCTGCGAGGAGGTACGACGCCGGGTGTCCGTCGAGGCGCTCAGCGTGGTCGTCGAGGACGTCGACCTGGTCCGCGAGACGACCCGGGTGGCCGTGCGGTACGTCGTCCCCGAGGCGCCGTACGCGTGGCCGGACGCCGAGACCCTCGACGAGGACGCCGTCGCGGAGGCCGCCGGTGTTCGCTGACGCGCTGCCCCTCGACGTCTCCGCCCGCGGCACCGTCTCGCTGGCCGAGGTGCTCGTCGAGGCGCCCAACCTGACCCGGGTCGACCGCAAGTACCTCGTCGACGTCGCGCACCGCGCAGGCGCTCGTCGACCGGCTCCCCGGCGCCTACCGGACGCTGAGCCATCGCGGGCCGCACGTTCACGACCTACCGGTCGACGTACTTCGACACCGAGGACCTGGCCTCCTGCCGCGCGCACGTGCAGCAGCGGCGGCGCCGGTGGAAGGCCCGCAGCCGGCTCTACGTCGAGGACGGCCTGTGCCGCGTCGAGGTCAAGGCCCGCGACGGCCGGGGCGTCACCGCCAAGACCGTCAGCGACTCCGACGTCGACGCCTACGGCCTGCTCGACGAGGCCGGTGCCGCGTTCGTCGGCGCCACCCTGGCCGCGCCACGCCATGACCGCCGACGTGCTCACCCTGCGGCCCACCATGGAGGTCGGCTACCGCCGTACGACGCTGGCCGACACCACCGAGGAGATGAGCCGGGTGACCCTCGACTGGCGCGTGCAGTGCACGCTCGACGGCGAGCGGGTCTGGCTCGACCACGGCTACGTGCTCGTCGAGACCAAGGGCGGCCTGCGCCCCGGCCGCGCCGACCGGCTCCTCACCGGGCTCGGCGCCCGGCCCCGCTCCTTCAGCAAGTACGTCGCCGCCGCGTCCCTGATGCGCGACGACCTCCACGACAACGACGTCCGCGCCCTGCACGGCCGCGAGCTGCACCTGGAAAGAGCCTCCGCATGAGCACCCGCCTCCCCCGCCGCTACCTCGCGGTCCTCGTCGTCGCCGTCCTCGCGGTCCTGGCCGGCACCGTCGGCCCGCTCGTCCTCGGCGCGCTCGCGAGCCCCTCGGCCAAGGACCTGATCGCCGCGGACCCGCCGCCCCGGCTGTTCCCCGACGCGACGGTCGCGCCGCTCGAGACGCGGGTGACCGCGCAGGAGGCGCGGGCGCACGCGCTGATGCGGCAGTGGTGGAGCACCCACGACCACGCCGCGCACGACGCCGCCTTCACCGCCTGGCTGGAGCGGACGCTGCCCGGGCCGCCGTCGGCGACCGCCAGCGGACCGCCGAGGTCGCCGACGTCTCCGCGCTCGCCGCGACCCGCACCCCGGCCGGCGTACGCGCCTCGACGTGGCTGGAGACGCACGGCAAGAAGGACGTCTGGAAGCTCTACGCCCACGACCAGGCCGAGGTGCTGCCGCCGGCCACCGGTGACGCGGAGAAGCAGGCCGTCAAGGACCTGCTCAAGCTCTCCAAGACCGTCGCGGACGCCCTCGGCACGCGGTACCAGCAGTCGGCGCCGTACGTCCTGCACCCCTCGCTGCGCACCGACCACGTCGTGTCCCCGGGCCAGGTCTGCCCCTGCTCCTACCCCTCGAGGCACGCAGCCGCGGGCGCCGCGGCCACGACGTACCTGTCCGCGCTCGACCCGCACCGGGCCGCGGAGTACCGCGCCATGCAGGCGCAGGTCGACTACTCCCGGGTCTACATGGCCGGCCACACGCCCAGCGACGTGACCGGCGGCGCCCTGCTCGGCGACCTGATCGGTGCGTACTTCGCGGGGACGCGCCGCTAGGGTCTGGGGTGTGAAGCCCTTCCTGCTGCTGGGCACGCGCGACGAGGACGCAGCGGCCGACAACGAGTACGACGCCTTCCTCGGCTTCACGGGTCTGGACGAGTCGACCCTGCACCGGGTGCGCCTGGAGCGCCGGCCGCTCGGGCCGGTCGACCTCGACGACTGGTCGGGCATCTTCCTCGGCGGCGGGCCGTTCAACTCCAGCGACCCGACCGCCACCAAGTCGCCGGTGCAGCACCGGGTCGAGGACGAGCTGCGCCGCGCTGCTCGACGCCGTCGTCGCCCGCGACTTCCCGTTCCTCGGCGCCTGCTACGGCATCGGCGTGGTGGGCACCCACCAGGGCGGCACGGTCGACGCGACGTACAGCGAGCCGATCGGCCGGGTGCCGGTCACGCTGACCGCCGCGGGACGCGCCGACGGGCTGCTCGCCGACCTGCCGGACACGTTCGAGGCGTTCGTCGGGCACAAGGAGGCGATCCGCGACCTGCCGCCGGGCGCCGTGCACCTCGCCTCGTCGCCGGGCTGCCCGGTGCAGGCCTTCCGGGTCGGGCGGAACGTCTACGCCACCCAGTTCCACCCCGAGCTCGACATCCACGGGCTCTGCACCCGCATCGACGTCTACAAGCACGCCGGCTACTTCGAGCCCGACCAGGCCGAGTCGGTCAAGGCGATGGCCCGGGCCGGCCGGGTCTTCGAGCCGCCCAAGATGCTGCGGACCTTCGTGCAGCGCTACGCCGGCGCGACCTCCCCGAACGGTGGTGGCGTCCACGCCTGACCGGTGCCAGAGTCTGAGCCGTGAACGTGACCGAGAGCTACCGCGCCGCCCGTGACCTGCTGCTCGACCTGCGCGAGGACCCCGACCGGGCGCACGCCGAGTTCACCTGGCCCGACGTCGGGGACACCTTCAACTGGGCCGTCGACTGGTTCGACGCCGTCGCCCGCGGCAACGACAAGCCGGCCCTGGTGATCGTGGAGGAGGACGGCAGCTCCACCGAGCGCTCCTTCGACGAGATGGCCGTCGCCTCCGACCAGGTCGCCGCCTGGCTGGCCGGGCACGGCGTGCGCCGCGGCGACGCCGTGATCGTGATGCTCGGCAACCAGGTCGAGCTCTGGGAGACGATGCTCGCGGTGATGAAGCTCGGCGCCGTGATCATGCCGACCACCACCGCCGTCGGGCCCGCCGACCTCGCCGACCGGATCGAGCGCGGCGGCGCGCGCTTCGTGGTCTGCAACCCGGTCGACGCCACCAAGTTCGACTCCGTGCCCGGCGACTACACCGTGCTCACGACCGAGCAGCTGCACGACGCGTACGCCGCCGCCGTACCGCCGAGCCCGCACCCGGGGACCGCGCCCGTCGGACCGGCTGCTGCTCTACTTCACCTCCGGCACGACGTCCAAGCCGAAGCTCGTCGAGCACACGCAGGTGTCCTACCCCGTGGGCCACCTCGCGACGATGTACTGGCTCGGCCTGCGCCCCGGTGACGTGCACCTGAACATCTCCTCCCCCGGCTGGGCCAAGCACGCGTGGTCGTGCTTCTTCGCGCCGTGGATCGCGGAGGCGACGATCTTCCTCTACAACTACAAGCGCTTCGACGCGGCCGCGCTGCTCGGCCAGCTGCGCGAGCGGGAGGTGACGTCGTTCTGCGCGCCGCCGACCGTGTGGCGGATGCTGATCACCTCCGACCTGTCCGGCGGGCCGGGGACGCTGCGCGAGGTGATCGGCGCGGGCGAGCCGCTGAACCCCGAGGTCATCGAGCAGGTCAAGAGCCCAGTGGGGGCTGACGATCCGCGACGGCTACGGCCAGACCGAGACCAGCGCGCAGGTCGGCAACACCCCGGGCACGGCGGTGAAGCCGGGCTCGATGGGCAAGCCGCTGCCCGGCCTGCCGGTGGTGCTCGTCGACCCGCTGACCGGCGAGCTGGTCGAGGGCGTCGGCGAGGGCGAGCTCTGCCTGGACCTGGCCGGTCGTCCGGGGCGCCCGCTGTCGCTGATGACCGGCTACCAGGGGGACGACGAGCGCAACGCCGAGGCGATGGCCGGCGGTTTCTACCACACCGGCGACGTCGCGAGCCGGGACGAGGACGGCTACATCACCTACGTCGGCCGCACCGACGACGTGTTCAAGGCCAGCGACTACAAGATCAGCCCCTTCGAGCTCGAGTCGGTGCTCATCGAGCATCCCGGCGGTGGCCGAGGCGGCCGTCGTACCCGCGCCCGACCCGGTGCGGCTCGCGGTGCCCAAGGCGTACGTCGCCCTGGCCCCCGGCTACGAGCCGACCGAGGAGACGGCCTACGAGATCCTGAAGTACGCGCGCGAGCACCTGCGCGCCGTACCTCCGGGTCCGCCGCCTCGAGTTCTTCGAGCTGCCCAAGACGATCTCCGGCAAGATCCGCCGCGTCGAGCTGCGCGGCCGGGAGAACGACCTGGCCGCCGGGTCGGCGCAGTTCGAGGCGGGCACGCGCGAGTGGCGCGACGAGGACTTCCCGGGCCTGCGCGGCAGCTGAGCGGTCAGGGTCCGGGCACGCCGGGCCGTGGCCGGACGCGGTCGGCCGCGAGCATCAGCACCACGTCCTCGTCGGCGACCTGGTCGAACGCGGCGTACCACCGGCTGACGCTGACGAACGGCTCCGGCGACGCGAGACAGACCACCTCGTCGGCCTCCTCCCCCACCTGGGCGAGCGCGCTCGGCCGCGGCCACCGGGACCGCGACCACCACCCGGCGGGCGCCCCGGGCGCGGGCCACGGCGCAGGCGGCCCGCATCGTCGACCCGGTGGCGATGCCGTCGTCGACGACCACCACCACCCGGCCACGCAGCGACGTCGCGGCACCGATCCCCCGGAAGCGGCGGGCCCGGGCCGTCGACCTCGGCGCGCTCCCGACGCTCCACCTCGGCCAGCTCGCGGGGGTCGACGCCGGTGGCGCGGAGCACGGCGTCGTCGAGCACCCGGACGCCCTCCTCGCCCACCGCGCCCATGGCGAGCTCGGGGCTGGCCGGGCACGCCGAGCTTGCGCACCACCAGCACGTCGAGGGGCAGGCCGAGCTCCGCGGCCACCTCGGCCGCGACCGGCACCCCGCCCCGGGGCACGGCGAGCACCAGCGGGTGGTCCCGGACGAGATGGGTCAGGTGCGAGGCCAGCCGGCGGCCGGCGTCCGCGCGGTTCAGGAAGCGGGTCACGGGGGCACCTCCCGGGGACGGCACCCCCGGCGGAGGCGCTGCCTCCAGGCTGTCCCGAGCACCCGGGTCCTCCCAGGGCCGAAGGTCCGCCCGCCCTCGGGAAGGGCCGAACGACCCTGGCACCGCCCCACCCCCGCGGGCACCGTGTGGAGCAGGACCAGGTGAGGAGGGCCGCCGTGGCAGACGTCTGGGCGCAGCCCGCCGACCGCGTGGCGGCCGCGCCGCCGGAGGCCTGAGCCGATGGCCCGGCCCCGGGACCTGCTCCAGCGCTTCCGGCTCGCCGGGGCACCCGGGGCGCCCGCCGCGCCCGGCGTGCCCGCCGACCGGGCGGCCGAGGTCGCCGCGGAGCTCGCCCCGGTCCTGGCCCTGCTCGCCGACGACGACGAGCGGGCCGGCCGCATCCGCGCCGACGCGGAGCAGGAGGCCGCGCTGCGCCGCCGGCGGGCCGAGGAACGGGCCCGCGCCGACCTGGACGCCGCCCGCCGGGACGCGACGGCCGTGCGGGCGGACGCGGCGGCCCGGGTCCGCCACGACGCGGACGTCGACCTCGCCCGACCACGACACTGCCGACACCTGAGACAAGGCGGCCCCGGTCGCCCTATGCTGCTCGCCACGTGATGCACCAGGGGGAAACATCGTGAGCACCGAATCGACGACCGCCGGCCGGCGGTCGCTGCTGCGTGACCGGGCGTTCCGGTCGTTCTTCTTCGCCGACACCGTGTCCCAGCTCGGGGACCGGGTCTCGGAGCTCGCGTTCCCGCTGATCGCCGTCCTCGTGCTGGACGCGACGCCGGGCCAGGTGTCCGTGCTCACCGCGCTGGTGTGGCTGCCCAACCTGGCGTCGGTGTTCGTGGGCGCGTGGATCGACCGTCAGCCGCACAAGAAGCGGCTCCTGGTCGTCGCCGACCTGCTCCGGGCGGCGCTCCTGCTCACCGTGCCGCTCGCGTTCGCCTTCGACGGCGTCACGCTGGTCCAGCTGTACGTCGTCGCGCTGCTCACCGGCGCGGCGTCGGTGCTGTTCAACACGACGTACCCGTCCTTCTTCATCCTGCTCGTCGACCGGGCCGACTACCTCGACGCGAACAGCAAGCTGAGCGCCAGCCGCTCGGCGTCCTTCGTCGCCGGCCCGGCCCTGGGCGGCGCCCTGGTGCAGGCGCTGTCCGCGCCCGTCGCGCTGCTCGCCGACGCCGTGTCGTTCCTCTGGTCGGCGCTGCTGATCGGCCGGATCAACATCACCCGGACGCCCGAGCCCGGTCCCGCCGCGGAGGAGGGCGCGACGCCCGCGACGCTGTGGCAGGACGCCCGCTCCGGCCTGTCCTTCGTGCTGCACGACCGGGTGCTGCGCGGCATCCTCGGCTGCGCGACCACGGCCAACTACTTCACGTTCGCCTCCGGCGCGCTGGTCGTGGTCTTCGCCAGCCGGACCCTGGACCTGTCCGCCGGGCTGATCGGCCTCGGCCTCGGCATCGGCGCCCTCGGCGCGCTCCTCGGCGCGATCGCCGCCCCGGTGCTCTCCGGCCGGATCGGGGTGGGCCGCACCGCGATCATCGGCGGGGTGCTGTTCCCGGCGTCGATCGCGATCCTGGCGCTCGCCTCCGGCCCGCTGTGGTCCCGGGTCGGGCTGCTGGTGGTCTCGGAGTTCTTCTCGGGCCTGGGCGTGATGCTCTACGACGTGAACCTGAACTCGGTGATGGCGACGGTGATCCCGGACCACCTGCGCAGCCGGGTCTCCGGGGCGTTCTCCGCGGTCAACTACGGCATCCGCCCGCTCGGTGCGCTCACCGGCGGCCTGCTCGCCACCCTCGTCGGGCTGCGCCCCACGCTGTGGTTCGCGGCCGTCGGCGGCTCGCTCTGCGTGCTCTGGCTGCGCGGGTCCGGCGTCCCCGGCGCCCGCACCCTCGACGACCTGTCCCCGAGCACGTCCCCCGCCTCCACCCCCGCCACGTTGACCCGGGCCTCCCGTCACGTCGAACCGGGCCTCCCGTCACGTCGAACCGGGCCTTCGGCCGGCCAGCCAGGTGCCAGGCCCGGGTCGACTGTACCCAACCCCGGGTCAACCTTGCGCGAGGCCCGGGTCAACCATCACTACGGCCCGGGTCAACCGTCACTACGGCCCGGGTCGACCATCACTGCGGCCCGGGTCAGGCGAGGGGGCGGAGCTCGTCGGCGTAGGACACCGACACCCGGCGCAGGACGCCGGCGTCGCTGACGGCGTACTGGCCCATCCGCCACAGCGGCGGCGAGTAGGCGTGCACCGAGACCGAGCCGGCCTCGGCGCCGTTGAGCCGGTGGATGTGCTCCGGCCCGAAGGAGTACGCCTTGCCCGCACCGATCCGGGTCTCGACGCCGCCGGTGGCCACCGTCAGGTTGTTCTCGACGAGCTCGCCCGCGACGACCGCGACCGCACCGGAGGAGATGTCGTGGTCGTGCCAGCCGGTGTCGTTCTCGGGGGTCCAGCACAGCAGCCACACGTCGACGTGCGCGTCCCGGTGCAGCGAGGCGTAGACCCGCTCCTGGTCGTCGAACCCGACGTGGTGCGCCCACGAGTCCGGGTCGGAGGCGATCGTCGCGACCAGGTCGCGCAGCTCGTCGGGGTCGAGGTCACGGCCCGGGAGGTTGGACAGGGTGACCCGTCCCGCCTCGGGCGCGTAGTCGACCGCGCGGTCCGCGGCGACGCCTACCTCGCTCAGCTGGCTCGGGGCCATGTCCGTCCCTCCACTCTCTCCTGGTGCTGGCTGATCTCCGGTCCGTCGAGGAGCCGTCGCGGGTTCGCGACCCGGATGGCGTGGGTGGCCGCGTCGCCGAGGATCCGGTCGATCGGCCGCGCGTAGGGACGGTCGCTGCCGAGCGCGAGCACGTCGATGCCCAGGACCCGGACCAGCGCGTCGATCGCCTGGGGTCCGTACGACGAGGTGTCGACGTACACCTCCGGGTCGATCGTCGACGACTCACCGCCCCGGGCGAGGTGCCGCTCCTGGTGCACCGGCGCGAGACCGGCCCCGGCGCCGAACAGCACCCGCAGCGCCGGGAACAGGGCGCGGCCGCCGACGGCCTGCCAGCCCCACCAGGCCGCCTGCATCTGGGTGGCGTACGCCGACGACCGGCGCCCACCACTCCGGGAGCGTCCCGGCGAGCGGGCGACCGACCTCGGGGCCGGGGTGCACGAAGACCGGCTTGCCCGCTGCCTCGGCGACCCGGAGCACCGCGCCGGCGCGCTCCCACGCCGCCGGCGAGAGCAGGTCGGTGGCGGGCACCTGGACGCCGACGAACGCCGTCGCGCAGCAGGCCGGCCAGCTCGTCGAGGTCCGGGTCGACCATCGGCACGGACGCCCAGGCCCGGAAGTGCCCGGGCAGGGCGCGCGCGCCCTCGTGCCAGGCCGCGATCAGGCCGCCGGCCTCGGGCCGGACCAGGTTCTCGATGCCGAGCGGGGCGGACAGGGAGACACAGGCCCGACCGACCCCGTCCTCCTGGTCCGCCTCGATGCGCCGCGCCGATGTCGTGGTGCGCCGGGTCGACGTCGTACGCCGGCTCGCCGCGCGTGTGCAGCGTCCAGCCCCGCAGGTACGGCGCCCGGCTGCGTGCGCGCAACCGGTCGACGAGCTGCTCGGGCCAGAGGTGCTGGTGCACGTCGGTCGCGAGTGCTGCTCCCATGTCTCCTCCTCCCACCGTGTCCGTCTAATCAAAGTAAGTCACTAGACTTTATATGATCAGAGCGCCACGCCGGACGGAGTTCCACGGAACGGGGCGTTCTCAGCGGGCGGGGACGGCCCCGTCCCGGGCCAGGGTGGGGACGTCGACGCTCACGGTGTCGGGGTACTTCAGGCCGGTGCCGGTGTTCAGCACGACGACCTCCTCCCCCTCGGCGATCCAGCCGCGCTCGCGCAGCTGCCGCGCGGCGACGAAGCAGGCCGCGCCCTCGGGGCAGACCCACGCGCCCTCCCGGGTGGCCAGCTCGCCGAGCTCGGCGAGGATCTCCTCGTCGGTCACGGCCACCGCGGTGCCCCCGGACTCCCGGACGGCCTGGAGGACCAGGAAGTCGCCGAGCGCCTTGGGCACGTTGATGCCGAACGCCAGCGTGTGCGTGCCCTCGACCAGGGTGCTCTCGTCCAGGCCGGCGTCGAACGCGTCGACGATCGGCTTGCACCCGTCGGCCTGCACCGCGACCAGCCGCGGCAGCTTGTCCCCGATCCAGCCGAGCTCGCGCATCTCCAGCATCGCCTTGTGGATCCCGATCAGGCCGACGCCTCCCCCGGCCGGGTAGAGGATCACGTCCGGGCACGCGCCAGCCGAGCTGCTCGGCGATCTCGTAGCCCATCGTCTTCTTGCCCTCGATGCGGTAGGGCTCCTTGAGCGTCGAGACCTCCTGGGTCCCGGGCCGCTCGGCGACCGCGGCCTTGACCAGGGCGCCGGCGTGGTTGATCAGGCCGTCGACGAGGTAGAGCTCGGCACCGGACACGACGCACTCGCGCCGGGTGATCTCCGGGGCGTCGACCGGCATCACGATCAGCGAGCCCAGCCCGGCGCGGGCGGCGTAGACCGACCAGGCGGCCCCGGCGTTGCCGTTCGTGGGCATCGCGACCGCCTGCACGCCGAGCTCGCGGGCCCGGGACACGCCGACGGCCGCGCCGCGGGCCTTGAAGCTGCCGGTGGGCACCAGCCCCTCGTCCTTCATCAGCAGGCCCGGGCACGCCGATGTGGGCGCCGTACGACGGGAGCGGGAGCAGCGGCGTCATGCCCTCGCCGAGGGTCGTGACGTGCGCGGGGTCCCGGACCGGCAGCACCTCGTGGTAGCGCCACAGGTCGTGCGGCCGCGCCGCGATCTCCGCCGGCGTGACGCTCGCGCGGACCGCGTCGAGGTCGTAGCGCGCGAGCAGCGGCGCCCCCACGGCGCTGACGCCCTGGACCTGGTCGGCCTCGTAGCGGGCTCCGGTCCTCGAGCACTCGAGGTGGGACAGGTGGGAGAAGGACATGCGCTCCACCCTTCCACGCGTGACCTGGGTCGCAGTCCGCGCCGTGGGCCGGGCCCGCACGCTCCACCGAGGTTCCGGGCACATCTGCGCGGCACTACGCTTGCGGGATGCCCCCGCAGGACGAGAACGACCAGACCGAGCCCGGCGTCACCTTCGCGGAGCTCGGGATCGACAAGCGGGTGCTGCGCGCGCTCTCCGACGTCGGCTACGAGTCGCCGTCCCCGATCCAGGCCGCGACCATCCCGGCCCTGCTCGCGGGACGCCACGTCGTCGGACTGGCGCAGACCGGCACCGGCAAGACCGCCGCCTTCGCGGTCCCGATCCTGTCCAGGATCGACCTCAAGCAGAAGACCCCGCAGGCGCTGGTCCTCGCGCCCACCCGCGAGCTCGCGCTGCAGGTCTCCGAGGCCTTCGAGCGGTACGCCGCCCACCTCCCCGGCCTGCACGTGCTGCCGATCTACGGCGGCCAGGGGTACGGCGTCCAGCTGTCCGCCCTGCGCCGCGGCGTGCACGTGGTGGTCGGCACCCCGGGCCGGATCATGGACCACCTGGAGAAGGGCACCCTCGACCTGTCCGAGCTGCGCTTCCTGGTGCTCGACGAGGCCGACGAGATGCTCAAGATGGGCTTCGCCGAGGACGTCGAGAAGATCCTGTCCGACACCCCCGACGACAAGCACGTCGCGCTGTTCTCCGCGACGATGCCGCCGCAGATCCGGCGGATCTCCAAGAAGTACCTCACCGACGCCGCCGAGATCACCGTCAAGAACAAGACCACGACGTCGGCGAACACCAACCAGCGCTACCTGATGGTCAGCTACCCGCAGAAGGTCGACGCCCTCACCCGGATCCTCGAGGTCGAGAACTTCGAGGGCATGATCGTGTTCGTCCGCACCAAGCAGGTCACCGAGCAGCTCGCCGAGCGGCTGCGGGCCCGCGGGTTCTCCGCCGCCGCGATCAACGGCGACATCGTGCAGGCCCAGCGCGAGCGCACCATCAACCAGCTGCGCGAGGCCAAGCTCGACATCCTGGTGGCCACCGACGTCGCCGCCCGCGGCCTCGACGTCGAGCGCATCTCGCACGTCGTGAACTTCGACATCCCCACCGACACCGAGTCCTACGTGCACCGGATCGGCCGCACCGGCCGCGCGGGCCGCACCGGCGACGCGATCTCGTTCATCACCCCGCGCGAGCGGCACCTGCTCAAGTCCATCGAGCGGGCCACCCGGCAGCCGCTGACGCCGATGCGGCTGCCCACGGTCGAGGACGTCAACGAGACCCGGGTCGCGAAGTTCCGCGACTCGATCACCGAGGCGCTGAACTCCGACCAGGTCGGGTTCTACCGCGACCTGATCACCGACTACGAGAACGAGCACGACGTGCCGGCCACCGACATCGCGGCGGCGCTCGCCGTGCTGATGCAGGACGACCAGCCGCTGCTGATGGAGCCGGAGCCGGAGACGCCGCCCAAGGTGTTCGAGGGCAAGCGCGAGAAGTCCAGCGGCTGGGACCACGAGAAGGGCCGCCGGCGCGACCAGGACGACCGGCCGCCGCGCCGCGAGTCCCCGAAGGGCCCGCGCCGTCCCCGCTCGGACGTGCCGATGACGACGTACCGCATCGCGGTGGGCAAGCGCCACAAGGTCGAGCCCCGGCAGATCGTCGGCGCGATCGCCAACGAGGGCGGCCTCCAGCGCTCGGACTTCGGGCACATCGACATCCGCGGCGACCACTCGATCGTCGAGCTGCCGGCGAACCTCACGCCGCAGACCCTCTCGCTGCTCGACCGGACCCGGATCAGCGGCAAGCTGATCGAGATCACCCTCGACGGCAGCGCACCGGTGCGGAGCTCCGGCGCCCCGAAGGAGCGCACGAAGCCCCGCACCAAGAACCGCGACTAGCTAGACGTAGGTCGTGACCTCGCCGGCCAGCATGGTGACGCCGCCGGTGGCGAAGTTGGCGATGTCGCCGCCGGCCGCCCGGCCCTGCTCGCTGCCCATGCCGGCACCGAAGGCGGCCTCGTCGTCGAAGACGAGCATCGCGACGAGGTACTCCGCCGGGTCGCCCTCGGGGCCCTGGCCGGGCTTCTGCGAGGTGTAGCTGCGCAGGCCGGGGATCTTGGAGGCGAGGGGGGCGTGCGTCGACGCGTAGTGCGCGTCGAACGCGGCCGGGTCCTCGGGGTGGTGGTAGATGACGGTCAGCTGGTAGCTCATGACCGCCACTCTGCCCGCCGCCGGTGCCGGCCGCCACCGCTACTCGGACGGGATCATCACCCAGAGCACGATGTAGACCAGGAACTGCGGCCCCGGCAGGATGCAGCTGAGCAGGAACAGCAGCCGGACGAGGTTGGGCGACCAGCCGAAGCGCGCGGCGATTCCCGGCGCAGACCCCGGCGATGACGCGGCGGCGCGGACGGACGAGTGCGGTGCTCATGGTGGGGTTCCCTCCCGGTGGCGTGCTCCGAGCCTAGCTGAGCGTCCGGCTCAGGCGGTCCCGCCGTCCGCCCACCAGCTGTCCATCCGCGAGACGACCGGCGCGGCCCGGCCGCCCTCGAGGACGCGGGCGGCGCGGAAGAGGTAGCCCGCGATGCCGGCGGCGCCCTGCATCCAGCCCACCCCGGGCGGCAGCAGCGGGTCCTCGGCGTGGTGCTCGAGGAACCGCCAGTACGCGTGTGGCCCGTCGAGCAGGGCGCGGTCGACGAGGGTGTCGGCCAGGTGCCGGGCGAACGTCCGGTCCCGCTCGTCTCCCCCGCGCCGCCACGCGTCCAGGAAGACATCGCCCACCCCGGCGGTCCCGCAGCAGCGACCGTCGTTGTCCCAGAAGCCCGGGTGCAGCCGCGCGGGGAGACCCGAGGTGCGCACGCTGTGCAGGCAGCGGCGGTGCCAAGCCCCGGGCGGTTCCCCGGCGACCGCACCGGCCCCGGCGTGCTCGAGGGCGACGAACAGCAGGGACGTGCCCGCCCCGCCGTGGCACCAGGAGTGGGTGATCTCGTCCTGGTCGTTGAAGTCGCGCGGCAGGTAGCGCGGCACGACGAAGCCGTGCTCGTCGACGTCGCCCAGCGAGACCAGGTGCTCCGCGCCGCCGGCAGCGGCGGCAACCAGGTCCGGGCGGTCCAGCTCGGCCCCGCCAGTGCGAGTGCGGTGGCCACGCCGGCCGGGCCGTGCGACAGGTTCGGCATCTGCGCGCCGCCTCGGCCCGCTGCGGAACCGCGCCGGGACCATCTGCCAGGCGGTGCCGGTCGGCAGCGGTTCCCCTTCGGCCAGCAGTACGGCGGCCGCGTGCTCGGCCAGCGCGTGTGCGCCGGCGACGCCGTGCCGGCGGGCCCACAGCGCGCCGAGCAGGACGCCCGCCGTGCCGAGGGTCAGGTCGTTGACCCGGGCGTCGGGCGAGAAGCGCGGCGGGCCCACCGCGGTCTGCGGCCAGCCGTCCGGCGTGGCCAGCTCCCCCAGCCGGGCCACCACCTCGTCGGCACCCGGGCGCCCAGCGCGACGAGCACGCCCAGCCCGCTGACCAGGCCGTCGAAGAAGGTGCAGTCCACCTGGTCCGGGACGCCCGCCCGGACCCGCGTGGCGATGCCGTCCGCGCAGGCGCTGCTCCTCGGAGGTCCAGGGCCGGTCCAGCCGGACCTCGGCGAGCACCGGGGCCAGGCCGCCGAGGCCGCTGTGCAGGCCGTCGCGGTCCCACGCCGGTCCGCGGCCGGCGGGTCGGTCGCCGACACCGGCACCCAGGGCCCGTCGTCGTCCCAGCGCACCTGGTCGAGGACCCACCGCCACGCCGCGTCCGCGACGGCCGGTGGAGCTGCGGGTCGGACGGCGTCATCCGCCGATGATCGCAGCCGCGGAGCCTGTTGCGCAGGGTGAGCGCCGACCTACCATCGAGGCATGGACGCGCAACCCCTCGGTGGCGTGGCGCTGCTGGCGGCGGTCGTCACGGCCTCCGTGCTGGGTCCGCAGCGGTTGCGAGCGCTGCGGCGCCGTCTGGCCGGTCGGCTCGGCCGGCTGCGGCCGCGGCCCGTGGCCCCGGTCCGCCCCCGGCGACCGATCGAGCTGATCGCCCGCGACGCGCAGCGGCTCGGGCTGGGCTTCCGGCACGACCAGCAGGGCGGCGTGTCCTTCGCGAAGTTCGAGGGCCGCCGCCGCGCCTACGACCTGGTGCTCGCGGAGGCGTGCGCCTCCCTGTCGGTGGAGCACCTGCTCGGCGTGCTGCCCCCGGGCGTCGAGCTCGACGCCGAGCGACGGCGGGTCGAGCACGTCCTGGAGCAGGTCGGCTTCCGGCTGGACGACGCGGCCTGAGGGGTCAGTCGAGCGGGGCGGTGGCGACCCGCTGCCGTCCGGCGGCGTCGAGCGGGACCTGGGGGGCGAGGTCGACCCGGACGCCGTGCAGCGTGCCGGTGAAGGCGTTGCGCACCGGCGGGTAGTCGTCGGTCACCGGTGTCCCCCGGTCCACGCCGACGTTGAAGGTCTCGTCGAAGCTGAAGTAGTAGGCCGTGGTGGCCGGCACGTGCCCGCGTCCGACCGGCACCCCGTCGACGACCAGCGTGACCTCCGCGCCGTCGCCGGGCGGCCCCCCGTCGTACGCCACGTCGAGGAGCAGCTCGTGCTCCCCGGGCTCCAGCACCCGGTCGGCCCGCACCGTGGTCAGCGTGCGGCCGTAGAGGTTGTAGGCGTAGCAGAGCCGCCCGGCGTGGCAGTAGAGCGACCAGCCGCCGAAGCGGCCGCCCTGGGCGACCAGGACCGCCCTCGGCCGGTCCGTCGAGGGCGACCCGGACCGCCACGGTGTGCGAGCGGTTCTTGACGTTCGGCGCGGCCTCCTCGGTCAGCCGGCCGGCCCGCGGGCCGAAGCGCAGCGAGGTGCGGCCGTGGTGGAGGTCGGCCCGGCCCGCCACGGCCGGGTTCTCCCGCTCGGTGACCCGGTCGTCGAGGGGGAACACCTGGTGCCTCTCCGCCTCCGCGGCGAACACGCCCTGCAGCTCGGCGAGCAGCTCGCGGGTGCTCCGCGGCGAGGTCGTGGGCCTGGGTCCAGTCGGTGCGGGTGTCGTAGAGCTCCCACACGTCGGCGTCGAACGACCGCTGCGCCCCGACCATCAGCCACGGCGTGCCGTGCCGGGTCACCGCCGTCCAGCCGTCGTGGTAGATCCCGCGGTTCCCGACCATCTCGAAGTACTGCGTCGTACGGCGGTCCGCCGCCGTCGCGTCGTCGAAGGAGTACCGCATCGACGTGCCCTCGACCGGCTGCTGCGGGACGCCGTCGACCGTCGCGGGCGCCGGCACCCCGCAGGCGTCGAGCACGGTGGGCAGCACGTCGATCACGTGGTGGAACTGGTGCCGCACCTCGCCGTACGCCTCGATGCCGGCGGGCCAGTGCACGACCAGCCCGTCGCGGGTGCCGCCGAAGTGCGAGGCGACCTGCTTGGTCCACTGGTAGGGGGTGTTCATCGCCAGCGCCCAGCCGACGGGGTAGATGCCGTAGGTCGACGCGTCGCCGATCCGGTCGCGGACCGCGTCCATCGCCTGCACGTCGTCGGCGAAGCCGTGCCCGACGAGGTGCTCGCGGATCGTCCCCTCGGGGCCGCCCTCACCCGAGGCGCCGTTGTCGCCGAGCAGGTAGAGCACCAGGGTGTCGTCGAGGACGCCGAGGTGCTGGAGCCGGTCGACGAGCCGCCCGACGTGGTGGTCGGCGTGCTCGGCGAACCCGGCGTAGGTCTCCATGAACCGCGCGGCGACGCGGCGCGCGGCGGGGTCGAGCTCGTCCCAGTGCGGCACCCCCTCGGCCCAGGGGGCGAGCTCGGCGCCCTCCGGCACCAGCCCGAGCTGCTGCTGCCGGGCCAGGGTCCGCTCGCGCTGCACGTCCCAGCCGTCGTCGAACGCGCCGGCGTACCGCTCGATCCACTCCGGCGCCACGTGGAAGGGCGCGTGCGTCGCGCCGAGCGCGAGGTAGCAGAGGAAGGGCTTGTCCGGGGTCAGCTCGTGCTGCGCGGTGACCCAGTCGACGGCGTGGTCCACCAGGTCCTCGGTGAGGTGGTAGCCGTCCTCGGGCAGCCGGTCCGGCTCGACGGGGGTGGTGCCGTCGTAGAGCTGGGGGTACCAGTGGTTCATCTCGGCGCCCATGAAGCCGTAGAACGCGTCGAAGCCCTCACCGGTCGGCCAGCGGGTGAACGGGCCCGACGCGTTGACCTCCACCGGCGGCGTCTGGTGCCACTTGCCGAACGCCGCGGTGCTCCAGCCGTTGCCGCCGAGCACCTGGGCCAGCGTCGCCGCGCTCGCCGGCCGGTAGCCGGTGTAGCCGGGCTCGGAGGTGGCCATCTCGGAGGTGACGCCCATGCCCACCGAGTGGTGGTTGCGGCCGGTCATCAGCGCCTGGCGGGTCGGCGAGCACAGCGAGGTGACGTGGAACCGGCTGTAGCGCAGCCCGGTCTCGGACAGCCGGTCCGCGGTGGGCATCCGGCACGGGCCGCCGTACGCGCTGGACGCCCCGAAGCCCATGTCGTCGACGACCACGACCAGCACGTTGGGCGCCCCGGACGGCGGCCGGACCGCCCGCACCGGGTCGCGCAGGACGTCGAGCGGCAGGCGGGTGCGGTCCAGGTCGGGCACGGGGACATGTCACCACACCGGAGCGGACCGGACGTGCTGGTCCGTGCGGCGCGCCGCGCTCGCGTGCACCGGCTCGCAGACGGCCTGCACCCGCGCGGTGGCCAGCTCGATGACCAGCCGGGCGGCCGCGGACAGCTCGGCGTCCTGCCGGTGCACCACCGCCATCGTCTCGTAGGCCCGCGGGCGCAGGGAGACCCAGCCGACCCCGGGCGCCAGCCGCGGCGCGAGCTGCTCGACGGCACCGCGCGGCAGCACCGAGTCGGCCAGGCCCAGACCGACCACCTCCATCGGCGGTCTCGACGTCCTCGACCTCGATCTTGGTGTGCAGCGTGTGCCCGGAGCGCTGCAGCGCCTCGCGCAGCAGCCGGCGGGCCGAGTCCGTCTCGCGGTAGCTGGTCTCGGCCATCACCAGGGAGGCCCGCGCCAGCGCGGCGACGCCCACCGGCTTCGCAGCTTGTCCGGGTCGCTGCTCACGAAGACCAGCTCGTCGCGGGCGACCGGGGTGACCGTCATCCGCTCGGTGGCGACCGGGATCGAGATCAGCGCCGCCTCGAGCCGGCCCCGGTGCAGGTCCTCCTGCACGGCCACCGAGTTCTGGCCGACCAGCTCGACGCGCACGCCGGGGTGCCGGGCCAGCAGGTCGGCCACCAGCTGGGCCCCGAAGTAGAGCCGGGCGGTGCCGAAGGTGCCGAACCGCACCGTGCCGGTGATCAGGCCGGCGACCTCGGAGACCGCCTGCCGGCCGGCCTCCACCGAGGCCAGCGTCCGCCCCGCGTGCGGGCGCAGCGCCTCGGCCGCCTCGGTCGGGACGACCCCGCGGCCGACCCGCCGGAACAGCGACACCCCCATGCCCCGCTCCAGCAGCCGGACCTGCTCGGACACCGACGGCTGCGCGTAGCCGAGCTCGTCCGCGGCCGCGGTCAGCGAGCCCAGCTCGTAGGTCGCCATGAAGCAGCGCAGCTGATGGATCGTAGCCATAGGTTTTCCCTTGAGTAGAGCCAGGAAAGCGAGGCTACCGCTAGATCTTGACGCTGCCTACGCTGGTGCAGGGACAGGTCGTGAGGACCCGTCCACGACCCGATCCGGAGGAGGAGCCCTGATGTTCGACCACCACTGCCCCACGTGCGGGAAGAGGCAGCTGCTCTTCGCTTCGCAGATCACCGGGATGATCAACGACGAGCACGGCATCACCGTGCTGCTGACCTGCTGGTGCGGCGCCCCGGCGGCGGTGCGCACCGGCCGCGCGTCCACCCGGTCCGTCGGCCGCGAGCCGGAGCACGCGCTCGCCTCCTGAACCCGGCCCCACCAAACCGGCCATATCGCAGGTACGGCGTCCCGAAGTGGGCCATGCTGGTGCCCTGAGAGTCAGCGCTCTCCGACGCCGAACCCCCCTTCCGGCGCACCGGAGGCCTGGACAGGAGAACGTCGTGGACCCGGGTGCCATGGAGGCACGGCTGCGTGAGGCGATCCTCACCGGTGGCTTGTGCCTGCACTACCAGCCAGTCGTCGACCTCTCGAACGGGTCGATGGTCGGCGTCGAGGCGCTCGCCCGCTGGCAGGACGCCGAGCTCGGCGCCGTACCGCCGGACGAGTTCATCCCGCTCGCGGAGTCCACCGGGCTGATCGTGGATCTCGGCCGCTGGGTGCTGGAACGCGCCTGCCGGCAGGCGGCCGCGTGGTCGGAGGACCTGGTCGTCTCGGTCAACGTCTCCCCCGTCCAGCTGCGCGACCCGATGTTCGTCGACGACGTGAAGATCGCGCTCGGCGACAGCGGGCTCGCCCCGGAGCGGCTCTGCCTGGAGGTGACCGAGACCGCGATCGTCACCGACGTCGCCGACGCGGCCGCCGTGCTGCGGCGGGTCTGCGACCTCGGCGTCCAGTTCGCCCTCGACGACTTCGGCACCGGCCACTCCTCGCTCACGCTGCTGCGCAACCTGCCGCTCCAGACCGTCAAGATCGACCGCTCGCTGATCCGCCGGGTCGCCACCGAGGCGCAGGACGCCGTGCTGGTGCAGCTGGTGATCGACGCCGCGCACACGCTCGGGCTGCGGGTCTGCGCCGAGGGCATCGAGGAGCTCGACCAGGCCCAGCAGCTGGTGTCCATGGGCTGCGACACCGCCCAGGGCTGGCTCTTCGGCCGGCCGGTCCCGGCCCCCGCGTCGGGGTCGCCGCAGGCCGCGGGCGACTCGCCGCTCCTGGCGTCGTCCACCCCGGCCCCGGTGGCGCTCTCCGGCAGCGAGGACCTGGTGGTGGTCACCGACCGGGACCGTCGCGTCACCTACGTGTCCGCGTCCTGCCGGCGGATGCTCGGCCGGATGCCGTCCGAGGTGGTCGGCCGCCCGCTCGGCGAGCTCCTCGGCGACGGCCACGACGAGGGACCGGCGACCCTGCGCGTCGCGCCACAAGGACGGCACCTCCCGCTGGCTGCGCGGCATCGTGCAGCCGATGCACGACGCGTCCGGGGACGTGCGCGAGATCCTCTGCGTGCTCTCCGACGTGACCTCGACCGTGGACCGCGAGAAGGCGCTCGCCGACAGCGAGGAGCTGTTCCGCAGCGCGTTCAGCGGCGCCCCGATCGGCATCGCGCTCAGCGACTACGACGGCCGGCTGCTGCGGGTCAACCCGGCGCTCGCCGAGCTGCTCGGCCGCTCGGTCTCCGAGCTGCTCCGGATGAACGTCGCGGACATCACGCACCCCGACGACCTCCGCAACGACGCCCTGAACCTCGCCGAGGTCCGCACCGGCCTGGTCAGCCAGCACCGGGTGGTCAAGCGCTACGTGCACGCCGACGGCGGCACGCTCCCCGTCGAGGTGTACGCCGCGAGCGTGCACACCGCGGAGGGCGAGCCGTACTGCGTCGTGGCGCACGTGCTGCCGGCGCCGTCCGTGCCGGGGTCGTAGGTCAGGTCCCCTGGGACTGCCGCCGGCCGTGGGCCAGGTCGGTCACCCGCAGGGCCAGGTCCGCCGCCCACTCCCGGGCCCGGTCCAGCTCACCGGGGAGCAGCGGGCCGCTGACGTCCTCGACGTAGAAGCTCTCCCGCGACAGCGCCCGGGGGTAGCCGTGCGACCGGGTGATCCGCTCGGCCTTGCGCGCCGCGGAGCCCGGCAGGTGCCGGACCTTGGAGACGCGGGTGTCGAAGGTCGCGAGGCTCTCCGAGTGCGGCCCGCAGGGCAGCGCCTCGAGCCACTCGCGCACGCCGACCTCGGCCGAGCCCTGGGTGGCGCCGCGCCCGATGGCCCCCTCCCGCGTGCTGGGACGGCTCAGCGAGAAGGCGTGCGTGGGACCGCCGACCACGATCAGGTCGACCATGTCGGCCAGGTCGTGGATCGCGGCGGGCGCCTGCGAGACCTCGCGGAGGTCCACCTCCATCGACCGGGCCAGCTCGTCGGCGACGGCCTGCGCCACGCGCTCGGTGTTGCCGAACATCGACTCGTAGACGACCAGTGCCCTCATGTCGGTCTCCTTCCTCGGGACGGGTTCCTCACGGCCTCGCGACGACCACCGTGCAGTGGGCGTGCTCGACCACGGCGCGGCTCACGGACCCGCCCAGGGCGTGCAGCCCGGTGCGGCCGCGGGACCCGACGACCACGACGGCGGCGGTCTCCGACAGCTCCACCAGGGCGTCGAGCGGGCTGCCGTCGGGCAGCATGCTCTCGACGGCTGACGTCGGGGTACTTCTCCTGGTAGCCCGCCAGCGACTCGGCCAGCATCCGGGTGTGCTCCTCGATGGCGTCGACCCGCTGCTGGTACGACGCGAGGTCGACGAACGTGTCGTTGGTCGACCAGCTGTGCACCACGACCAGCCGCCGGCGCTCGGTGGAGGCCAGCTCGAAGGCCAGCTCGAGGGCGGCGGTCGAGGCCTCGGTGCCGTCCGCGCCGACGACGACCGCGGACCGGCCGTCCTGGTCGCGCTCGGCGGGCCGGACCACCGCGACCGGGCAGTCGGCGTGCGCGGCGAGCGCGGTGCTCACCGACCCGAGCAGCAGGGCCTTGACCGGGCCGAGCCCCCGGGTGCCGACGACCAGGATCGAGGCCTTCTCCGCGAGGTCGAGCAGTGCCTGGCGGGCGTCGTGCAGCGGTGCGGTCACCTCGACGTCGAGGTCCGGCGCCATCCGGTGGGCCACACCGAGCGCCTGGTCGGTGACGCGTCGCGCCTCCATGCGCAGCTCCTGCCGCGCGTCGTCGACGCCGACGAACGAGCTGCTCTTGCGGGGGTCACCGGCCCCGTTGACGATCAGCAGCGGCCGGCGGCGCTGCTGCGCGTAGCCCACGGCCCACTCGAGGGCGGCGCCGCTGCCGGCCGACCCGTCCACTCCGACGACGACGGCCCCCTGCTTCATGGTGGTGTTCATGCCTCCAGCCTCGCGGCGCCCGGCGCCGTACGGCAGGGTCCGTGGCCACGACCGGACAGGACCAAGGACCCTGCGGGCGCAGCACAAGGGCCGGGTCTCACGACCCGGCCCTCCGGTGCAGCTCCGGCTACTGGAGCCAGTGGTGCTTCTGCACGATCGGCAGCTGCTCCCACCTGCGGCCCAGCCCCAGGGTGGCTCCGACCCCCAGCGCCGCCAGGGCGACGAGCACCATCGCGTAGATCAGGTGGTCGTCCATGAACAGGTTGTTCGCCGGAGGCAGGACGGCGGTCCACATCATCACCAGCAGCAGCGCGCCGCTGCCGGCCGCGATGCGCATCGCGATCCCCAGCAGGAGCGCGAGCCCGATGCCGAGCAGGGCGGCCATGAACAGCCAGTCGGCCCAGGCGGCACCCGCGATCGAGTGGTAGAAGCCCTTGAACGGGCCGGCCGCGCCGAAGGCGAGGAAGCCCTTGGTCGGGCTGCCGCCGCGGATCCACGCGTCCGCGTGGGCGGTCTCGTGGCCGAAGCCGAACGCCTTGTCGAGGAAGGCCCACAGGAACACCCAGCCCAGGCTGAGCCTCGCGGCTGCCAGGGCGTAGCGACCCACCCGCTGCGCACCGGTCTCCGGTGCCACCAGCTCGGGGTGCACGAAGTTCGGGTCCGGGAGACGGGTGTTGCCCTCGTCCTGGCGGTCCCGGTGCTGACGGATGCTGCTCATGGTGCCCTCCTCTGGGCCGGAAGCCCTGTTGTCTGACAGCTCCAGCCTGTCGGTCCGCCGGGGCACCGGGGAGGGGAGGAAGTCAGGACATGAGGGGACCTTTGTCAGTGCCCGAGGTGCTTGGCGGCGAACACCGCCGCCTGGGTACGTCGCTCCAGACCGAGCTTGGACAGCAGCGCCGACACGTAGTTCTTCACGGTCTTCTCGGCCAGGAACATCGCCTCGCCGATCTGCCGGTTGGTCATGCCCTCGCCGATCAGCTCGAGGATCCGGCGCTCCTGCGTGGTCAGCGGGGCCAGGGCCGGGTCCTCCTCGGGCCCGCGGCGCAGCCGGTCCAGCACCTGCTGGGTGACGCCCGGGTCGAGCGTGGACTGGCCGGCCGCGACGCGACGTACGGTCTCGACGAGGTCGTTGCCCCGCACCTGCTTGAGGACGTAGCCCGCGGCGCCGGCCATGATCGCGGAGAACAGCGCGTCGTCGTCGTCGTAGGAGGTCAGGATCAGCGCGGCGATCTCGGGGTTCTTCGACCGGATCTCCCGGCAGACGTCGATGCCCGACCCGTCGGGGAGCCGGCCGTCGAGCACCGCGACGTGCGGGCGCAGCGCCGGGATCCGCCGGGTCGCCTCCTGGGCGAGACCCGACTCGCCGACCACGACGATGTCGCCCTCGCTCTCGAGCAGCTCCTTGAGACCCCGCCGGACGATCTCGTGGTCGTCGAGCAGGAACACCCGGATCGGCTCTGCGGCGCTCGGCTCGGCGCTGGTCGGGGAGGAGTCGGCAGTCATGGCCCTCACGGTAGACCTGTGCCCGCACGGGCAGCAGGTCTTTCCGGCCCGCCGTGAGGGACCTTGGTCCTCAGCCGGGCGGGACCGTCCAGGTGATGACGGTCCCCTCGCCGGGGGCCGACTCGATCGGTGCAGGTGCCCTCGAGGTCCTCGGCGCGCTCGCGGATGTTCCGCAGGCCGCTCTGCGTCACGTCCGGGGCGATGCCGCGCCCGTCGTCCCCGACGGTCAGCACCACCTGCCGGCCGGCCGCGAGGTGCACCCAGACCCGGGTCGCCTCCGCGTGCCGGGCGACGTTGGTGAGGGCCTCCCCCAGCACCGCGGCCAGGTGCGGCGCCGTCCGGGACGAGACCGCGCTGTTCACCGGGCCCTCGAACCGCAGCGTCGGCGCGAACCCCAGCACCTTGGCGGCCCGCTCGACCAGCTCGCCGACCATCGCCCGCACGTCGGCGGAGTCGGCGGCGACGCTGAGCGCGAAGATCGAGCGCCGGATGTCCTTGATGGTCTCGTCGATGTCGTCGACGGCCGAGGCGACCCGGTCGGCGACGTCCGGCTGCTCGGCCATCCGGGCGGTGTTCTCCAGGCCGAGACCGATCGCGAACAGCCGCTGGATCACCAGGTCGTGCAGGTCGCGGCCGATCCGGTCCCGGTCCTCGAAGACGGCGAGCTTCTCGCGGTCCTCCCGGCCCCGGTCGACCTGCAGGGCCAGGGCGGCCTGGGCGGCGAACCGCTCGGGCATCTGCACGTCGAGGCCGCGGAAGGCGGTCACCCGGTCGCGGGTCCAGGCCGAGGGTGAGCACGCCCTCGATGCCGTCCGGGCGTGCGCAGCGGCACCAGCACCATCGGGCCGAGCGCCGCCGGCCAGTGGTCGGGCACCGGGTCGTGCGCGACCCGGTCGTCGGTCAGGGCGTCGTCGACGACGACCGTCTCGCCGGTCGCGATCACGGTGCCGGCCAGCGTGGAGTGCACGCTCAGCGGCGCCTCGCACCGCCGGGCCGGGGGTGGCCGCCGCCGGACACCACCTCGACCTGGAGGTGGTCGCCCTCGGCCCGCACCACGACGGTGGCCAGGTCGGCGGACGCGATCTGCCGGGCCCGGTCGGCGACGGTCTGCAGGGCGTCGACGCGGCTGACCCCGCCGACCAGCGAGCCGGCGATCTCGGCGGTGGCCTCCAGCCACTGCTCGCGCCGGGCGGCCTCCTCGTAGAGCAGGGCGTTCTCGATCACCACGCCGGCGGCCGCGGCCAGCGCCACGACGACCGCCTCGTCCTGCTCGGTGAAGTCGCCGCCCCCGGCCTTCTCGGTGAGGTAGAGGTTGCCGAACACCCGGTCGCCGATCCGCACCGGGACGCCCAGGAACGAGCGCATCTCCGGGTGGTGCTCCGGGAAGCCGTACGACGCGGGGTGCTCGGCGATGTCGTGCAGCCGCAGCGGCTCGGGACGGTCGATGATCAGGCCGAGCAGGCCGTGCCCCGAGGGCAGGTCGCCGATCAGCTCGCCGCTGCTCCTCGCTCATGCCGTGGTGGATGAACGCGCGCAGCGGCTGCTCCGAACCGCCCCCGAGCACCCCGAGCGCGGCGTACCTCGCGTCGGCGAGCTCGCTGGCGACCTGCACGATCCGGGCCAGCACGCTGTCCAGGGACAGGTCGGCGGCGATGCCCACGACCGCGTCGAGCAGCAGCCGCAGCCGCCGCTGGTCCCGGACGACCCCGTCGACGCGGACAGCGCTCGCGCAGCAGGTCGTCGAGCCCGGCACCCGACAGCGGCGGCAGCACCGACGACGGGCTCGGCGACTGGCCGGAGGCCCCTCGTCGCTCGGCGAACCCATCGCGCTCCCTCGTCCGGTCCCCGGTCGGCATCCTAGTCAGCGCGGTGACGGGACCTTGGTCCCGTGCGCACGGACCGTCCTCCCTGGTGGGCGGACCGACCGGCTCGCACGATGGAGGTCCGGAGAGCGAAGGAGCCCACCATGACCACCCAGACCAGCCCGCAGCCGCCCGGGACCACGACCCCGCCAGCCGCCCGCGGATCGCCGTCGGCCTGGAGCACGCCGACCAGAGCACCGGTGCGGTGCTGTGGGCGAGCGGCGAGGCGGCCCGCCGCGCACGCGCTGCTGCAGGTGGTCACGGCGTGCCCGACCCTGGCTGGTCCCGCTCCGGGGAGCGCCCAGGTCTACGTGGGCGGGGACACCGAGGCCACCACGCGCGAGTCGATGACCCGGCTCACCGCCCGGCTCGGCGCCGACGTCGCGACGCTGCCGCCCAAGGTCACCGCGGGCTCCCCCACCGCCGTGCTGCTCGACGCGGCCGGCGAGGACACCCGGATGCTGGTCGTCGGTCGCCGCGGCCTCCACACGCTGGGGCCGCGCGCTGCTCGGCAGCACGTCGATCGCGCTGGCCGGCCGCTCACCGGTGCCGGTCGTGGTGGTGCCCGACGACTGGACGCCGTCGAGCCACTCCTCGGCCCCCGTGGTGGTCGGCACCACCCTCGGCGACGACAGCGACACCGCGGTGCTGCGGTTCGCGTTCGAGCGGGCCCGCGGCCTGCGGGTCCCGGTCGTGGTCGTGCACGCCTGGGAGATCCCGGCGCTCTACGGCTGGTCCCCCACCGACATCGCCGACTTCCGCAGCCGGGTCACCGTGGCGCTCGAGGAGCACCTCGCCCCGTGGCGGAAGGAGTACGACGACGTCGAGGTCGTCGCGACCACGGTGGCCGAGCGGGCCTGCGACGCCGTCCTCGACGCGAGCCGGGTCGCCCAGCTCGCCGTCGTCGGGCGGCACACCCCCGCCTCCCGGCACCGCGGGCTCCGGCTCGGGTCGACGGCGCGCGCCGTGCTGCACCGTGCCGAGACGCCGGTCGCCGTCGTCCCGCTGTCCGCCCACCACCTCGAGCTCCTCCGCCGCGCGCTCCTCGAGCGACGCGTGGGGACCGACGATCTAGGAGACCGACGATGACCACCTCCCCAGGCTGGGTGCACGGCCGGATCACCGAGCTCGACCGCACTGAGTGCCTCGAGCTGCTCACCGCGCCGGTCCGTCGGCCGCGTCGGGTTCTGCACCGCCGACGGGCCGCTGGTGCTGCCGGTGAACTACGTGCCGTACGACGGCGGGGTGCTGTTCCGCACCTCCCCGCACAACTCGATCGCGCAGAACCTGAACGGCAGGCCCGCGTGCTTCGAGGTCGACGAGATCGACGACTTCACCGAGTCCGGGTGGAGCGTGCTGGTGCGCGGCACCGCCGCGTTCGTCGACGACGCGCACACCCTGCCCCGCGACGAGCGTCCCGTGCCGTGGGCCGAGGGCACCCGGTCGCTGTTCGTCCACGTGCCCGGCACCTCGGTCACCGGTCGCCGGCTGTTCCCGGGCTGAGCGCACCTACAGGGTGCGGTTCACCGGCGACCCGGCCGTGCCGGGCCAGTCGTCACCGAGCCGCCGCCCGGTCAGCTCCTCGACGGTGACGCGCAGCACCGCCTCCCGGTCCCCGTCCTCCCACGGCCGCGGGGACCACTGCGCGGGCGATGCGATCCAGGTCGCCGGCGTCGACGACCCGGCTCAGCCGGCCGACGGCCAGCACGCTCCACCCCTGGTGCCGGTCGTAGTCGACGTGGTCCACCTCGAAGGCGACCAGCAGGCCCCCGTCGCCCCTCCGGTCGCCGGGCCCGGTCCGCGAGACCGACGAGCTCGGAGCCCTCGGCCGTGCGCAGCACCACCGCGTCGCCGTCCATCGCGTAGTTCACCGGGTGGATCCGCGGGCCGGCGCCCGCGTCGAAGCCGACCCGGCCCACCACGTTGGCGGCCAGCAGCCAGCGGCACTCGGCGTCGGTCAGCCGGATCAGCTCGGGCACGGCGCTCCCCCGGGTCGGACGCTCAGAACTGCGGGGCGTCGGTGTCGTCGAAGGTGAGCTCCTCGGGGTCGCCGACCTGGACCGGGACGACGGCCACCGGGCACCTCGCGTGGTGCAGCACCTTGCGGCTGGTCGACAGCCCGGACAGGCTCGCGACGTGGTGCGCGGCCGGCGTACCGGCCCAGCACGACGATCCGGGCGTTCCGGGCGGCACCCAGGATCGCCACCGCGGCACCGCGCACCGGCGCCCGGCACTCCAGCGCCACGTCGGGGAACCGTCGTGCCCACGGGACCATCTCCTCGGTCAGCCGGTCCTCTGCTTCCTTGGCCCAGCGGTCCAGCTCCCCGGACTCCCAGGCGTAGAAGCCGGGCAGCTGCGCGGCCGCCACGACCACCAGCCTGGCACCTTCCCGGGCGGCGCGCTCGAACGCGTGCTCCAGGACGGCCTCGTCGCGGACCGTTCCGTCGATCCCGGCGACCACCGGCGACCCGCCGGCGTCCGGTCCCGGCTCCCGCGCGGACCAGCCGTCCGGGACGACCACCAGCGGCCCGATCGAGCTGCCGGCGAGGTCCAGGGAGGTGCTGCCGAGGACCAGCTGCTCGACCAGGCCGATGCCCCGGCGGCCGACCACCACCAGGTCGTCGGGCCGGGAGACCTCGCGCAGCTCGTGCGCCGGCTCGCCGATCCGGACCAGGGTGTCGGTGGCCGGGCCGTCGGCCCGCGTCACCCGGCCGGCGGCCCGGCCCAGGATCGCCGCGGTCTCCGCCTCGGCGTACTGCAGGGTCGCGTCGCCCGGCCAGACGCCCGCCGAGGACGACCCCGGGCTGGCGACGCCGACCAGCAGCAGGGCCAGGCCGCGGTCCCGCGCCTCCTGGGCCGCCCAGTCGACCGCCGCGAGGTTCCGCTCCGACCCGTCGACGCCCACGACCACCCGGGCCGCGTGTCCCTGCCGCTGCATGGTCGTCCTCCTCGCACGGGCCGGTGCCCGGTGCCCCTCCAGCGTGGCCGGGACGGGCACCGGCGCCGAGGGCCTTCGGTCGTCCGTAGTCGTGGCGAAGGTCCCTTCCGGGCCGGGCGGCGGGCGACCAGGCTGGTGGCAGAGCCAGAGGAGGCCGTCATGAGTTCCGACCGGTCCGGCACCGTGGTCGTGGGGGTCGACGGCTCCGCCGCCAGCGTCTGCGCGCTCGTCGCCGGGCTGCTCGACGCCCGGTCCCGCGGGCTCGTCGTCGAGGTCGTGACCGCCTGGTCGTGGCGGGACCCCGGTCACCGCGACGGCGGCTTCGTGCTCTCGCGGGCCGCCCGGCGGCGGGCCCTGCGCGCCCAGTCCGCGGTCGCGGCCCGGGCCGCGCGCGTGGTGGGCGTGCTGCCCCCGGTCACCGCCGTCATCGTCGAGGGGCAGCCCGCCGACGTGCTGGTCCGGGCCGGCGAGGGCGCCGCCCTGCTGGTGCTCGGCGCGACGGAGCGCCCCTGGGGCGAGGAGCGGTCGTTCCCCTCGGTGCGCGAGGAGTGCCTGCGCTCGGCCGCCTGCCCCGTGCTGGTCGTGCCCGAGGCGCCCGTTGCCGCCCACCCCGTCGTCGTACGACGAGCTGCACACCAACCTCGTCGACGTACCACCGAGAGGAGTCAGCCATGCTGGTCCGTGAGGTCATGACCCAGTGGCCGATCACCGTGCACCCGCAGACGTCGACGCGGGAGGCCCTGCGCCGTCTCGACGAGCACGCGATCACCGCGATGCCGGTCGTGCGGCCGGACGGCCGGATCGTCGGCGTGGTCAGCGAGGCCGACCTGGTCCGCGACGCGGTGGCCGGTGACCCGCGCGGCCACCTGGACATCAGCCACGAGCCCCCGCAGCCGTCCCGGCCCGGGACCGTGGAGGAGGTGATGAACCACCACCCCGTGACCGTGGGCCCGCAGGTCGACGTCGCCGAGGCCGTCGACCTGATGACCAGCACCTCGGTCAAGAGCGTCCCGGTGGTGGACGACGGGCAGCACGTGCTGGGCATGCTCAGCCGCCGCGACGTGGTGCACGTGCTGGCCCGGGCCGACGAGCGGCTCGAGCGGGAGATCGACGAGCTGTACCGCGCCGTCGGGATGGACTGGACGGTCGAGGTGCAGGACGGCCTGGTGACCGTGGACGGCCCGGTGGGAGACCGGGCGCGGGCGCTCGCGGAGACCCTGGCGGCCACCGTCCCCGGGGTCAGCGGCGTGCGCGTCACCCAGCCGTCCTGACGTCGGGTCCTGACGGGTGGGGGTGCCCGGGACCATACTGGCGGCCATGGAGACGCTCACCAACCAGCAGATCCTCGACGCCGGCCTCACCGACTGGCGCAGGCTCTCCCAGGCCCTGTTCGCACGCTTCCGCACCGGCGACTTCGTGACCGGTCTCGCGTTCGTCACCGCCGTCGCCGAGGCGGCCGAGAGCGCGGGCCACCATCCCGACGTCACCTTGACCTACCCCCGGGTCGACCTGCGGCTGCTCAGCCACGACGTCGGCGCGATCACCTCCCGCGACGTCGACCTGGCCCGCCGGGTCAGCGAGATCGCCCGCGACCTCGGGGTCCCCGCGGAGCCCGCCGGCCTGGCCGAGGTCGAGCTCGCGCTCGACACCGCCGACGTCGCCGGGGCGGGTCCCTTCTGGGCCGCGCTGCTCACCGGCAGCACCGACGCGCACCACGGCGACGACGTCGTCGACCCCGTCGGCCAGGTGCCGCTGCTGTGGTTCCAGGACACCGACGCCCACGAGACGCCGCGCCAGCGGTTCCACCTCGACGTGTGGGTGCCGTACGACGTGGCCGACGAGCGGATCGCCGCCGCGGTCGCGGCCGGCGGTCGCGTGGTGGACGACTCCGAGGCGCCCTCGTTCGTGGTGCTCGCCGACCCGGAGGGCAACCGGGCCTGCGTCTGCACCGTCGCGGGACGCTGAGCCGCTAGGACCGGAACCGCACCTCGTCGAGAGGACGGCGCGGGGTCGGCGCCAGGTCGCTGCGGGTGGTCGGCAGCCAGCCGACGCGGAGCAGGATCTGCGGGAACGCCAGGTCCCCGAGGACGTCGACCTGCAGCTCGCGCCGGGTCTCGTCGACCTCGACGGCCTGGCTCAGCGGCAGCACCGACAGGTTCTCGCGGGTCGCGTGCAGCCAGACCGCGCTGAGCGCCTCCCCCGCCCGGACCCGGGAGATCGGGTCGTCGGAGGACGTGCAGACCAGCAGCATCCCGTCCTGCGCGTAGCCCGGGTCGATCTCCGGGTCGGCCAGCGCGCCACCCGGGAAGCGGCGGTTCACCGGGTCGGCCGTCTCCGCGCCGACCCGGGAGGGCACGTTGGCGACGGGCACCCCCTCGGCACCCGACGTGCCGGTCCAGGCGGCCAGCTCCGCGACGTACCGCTGGTTGCCGCGCTGCACCGCGTCGGCGCGCTCGGTGAGCCGGTGCAGGCGTTCGCGGGCCAGCTCACCGGAGACCGGGAGCACCTGGGCGCCCCACACGCTGCCCGTCGACGACAGGCTGTTGAGACGCTCGGCGGGCACCGGCCACGACGACAGCCGGCGCCGGTCGGTACGTCGCTCCCCGATCGCGCGCAGCAGGTCGGCGGAGTCGGTCGAGCCGCGGGCCGGCCGCAGCAGCACGCTCGCGACGTGCCGCTCGTCGCCGGGGTCGGGCAGCCGCCGCACCCGGGTCGCCCAGCCCAGGCCGGCCGCGGCCACCTGCAGGTGGTGCAGGGCCGCCCCGCAGCTGAGCATCAGGTCGCGACGGGTCGGGTCGGCGTAGACCAGCTGGCGGCGGAAGTCGGCGAACAGGTCGACCTGACCGCCCGCGACCCGCCAGGACCAGGGCTGGGTGTTGTGCACGCTGGGCGCGCGGCACGCGACCTCGAGGATCTCGTCGACCTCGGTCGCGGTGGGCGGCACGGGGTTCATGACGACATCACCGGCTCCTCGACGGCCACCTCGTCGCGGCCGGAGATGCCCACGTCGGCCGGTGCCACGACGGTGACCGGGCAGTGGGACTCGCGGATCACCGCACGCGTCACCGACCCCAGGTGGGTCAGCCCGTGCGCGGCCCCGCGACGACCGACGACCAGCAGGGTGCTGTGCTCGGAGGCCTCGACGAGGGCGTCGGCCGGGCGCTTGTGCACCACGTCGATCCGCACGTCGACGCTGGGATGGGCCCGGCGGTAGGGCTGCAGCTCGACGTCGACGATCCGGCGCGCGGACGCCTCCCACTCGTCCTGGGCGACCCGGTCGACGATCACGTTGTCGTACATCGTCGGCACGAACCAGGAGTGCAGCACCCGCACGGTCGCGTTGCGGCGGTCGGCCTCGCCGAACGCGTGCGCGAGCAGAGCCCGGTGCTCGCCGACCCCGTCCAGGCCCACCAGCACCTGCGGGGGGCGCTCGGAGGGGGACCAGAGCTCGGGCACCGACACCACCGGTACGGCGGCCCGGCCGGCCATCCCGGCGCAGACCGAGCCCGTGAACACCCGGCGCAGCGGGGCCAGCTGGCGGTGCTGGAGCACGACCAGGTCCGCGGTGAGGGACAGCTCGAGCAGCTGATCGACGACCGGCCCGCGGCGCAGCGTCTTCTCGACCCTGACCTGACCGTGCACGAGCTCCTCGGCGCGCTCGACCTGACCGGTGAGCAGCTCCTGGGCGACCAGCGTGGCCGCCTCGAAGCTCACCAGCATCTGCTCGGGGAACATGCCGCCGGTCGACGACGGCAGCACGTGCACCAGGCGGAGCGGGCGGTGCTCGCGCAGAGCCTGCTCGGCGGCGAACCGGAGCGCGGCGTCGTGGGTGTCGGAGTCGCCGACTGCGACCAGGATCGGAAGGCGCTCGTGAACGGTCATCGTGCTGTCCCGTCTGTGTGGTTGCCTCCAGGTTGGTGCGGGCGCCGAGCGACCTGGAAGGGCACAAGGTCCCGGCGGCCCGGGACGAACGTGGGGACGCGCCGGGCGCGCAGGACGAGCCCCTGCCCTCAGGACCTCCGGCGACCGCGCCAGGGCCGTTGGTCCCTGTCCAGTCCGGTGCACGCGCTCCCAGGATCGGGGGGGATCACTTCGACGAACCGGAAGGCAGGGCCGTGGACGCTCTCGACCTCGCACGCTGGCAGTTCGGCATCATCACCGTCTACCACTTCCTGTTCGTGCCGATCACGATCGGGCTCTCGGCGCTCGTCGCGGTCTGCGAGACCCTGTGGGTGCGCCGCGAGCACGAGCACTGGCTGCGGCTGACGAAGTTCTTCGGCAAGCTCTTCCTGGTCAACTTCGCGCTCGGCGTCGCGACCGGCATCGTGCAGGAGTTCCAGTTCGGGATGAACTGGAGCGACTACTCGCGCTTCGTCGGCGACATCTTCGGCGCCCCGCTCGCGATCGAGGGCCTGCTCGCGTTCTTCCTCGAGTCCACGTTCCTCGGCCTGTGGATCTTCGGCTGGGACCGGCTGCCGCGCGCGGTCCACGCGGGCTGCATCTGGGTGGTGCACGTCGGCACGCTGCTCTCGGCCTACTTCATCCTCGCCGCGAACTCCTGGATGCAGCACCCGGTCGGCTACTCCTACAACCCCCGCACCGGACGCGCCGAGCTCAACGACTTCGCCGCCGTGCTGTTCAACAAGGTCCAGCTCGTGACCTTCCCGCACACCGTGCTCGCGGCCTACCTCACCGGTGCGGCGTTCATGCTCGGCGTCTCGCTGTGGCTGACGGTCCGCCGTACGACGCCGGTCGAGGACCGCGCGATGTACCGCAAGGCGATCCGGCTCTCGTCGGTGGTGCTGCTCGTCGCCGGCCTCGGCGTCGCGGTCTCCGGGGACGTGTCCGGCAAGGTGATGACCGAGGTCCAGCCGATGAAGATGGCGGCGGCCGAGGCGCTCTACCACTCCGAGAAGCCCGCCGCGTTCTCGATCCTCACCATCGGCTCGCTCGACGGCAGCCAGGAGAAGTGGTCGGTGAAGCTGCCCGGCGTGCTGTCCTTCCTCGCCACCGGCACCTGGGACGGCCGGGTCGAGGGCATCGACGAGCTGCGCGCGCAGTACGCGCAGACCTACGGCGCCGACCCGGGCACGGCCTACTACTCGGCCGGGCGGCTACACGCCGGTGATCCCGGTGACCTACTGGAGCTTCCGGCTGATGATCGGGCTCGGCCTCGTCGCCGCCGCGCTCGCCGCCCTCGTGCTGTGGCGGACGCGGCGCGGCGGGTGCCGGTCGCCCGCGGCTGGGCGTGGGTGGCGATCGCCCTGCCCCTGCTGCCGCTCGGCGCGAACTCGTTCGGCTGGCTGTTCACCGAGATGGGCCGCCAGCCGTGGTCGGTCTTCGGGCTGATGACCACCGCGAGCTCGGTGTCGCCCGGCGTCGGCGCCGGCGAGGTGCTCACCTCGCTGGTCACCCTCACCCTGCTGTACGGCGTCCTGGCGGTCGTCGAGATCGGCCTGACGCTGAAGATCGTGCGCGCCGGGGCGGACCCCGCACCGGTCGCGCCGACCGACGAGGGCGACCCGCGCGACCGGCCGCTCGCCTACGCCTACTGACCCGACCGGACCGAGAACGAGGAGAACGCGATGGAACTGACCACCGTCTGGTTCGGCCTGATCGCCGTGCTGTGGATCGGCTACTTCTGCCTGGAGGGCTTCGACTTCGGGGTCGGCATGCTGCTGCCGGTGCTGGCGCGCAACGACACCGAGCGCCGGGTGATGATCAACACCGTCGGCCCGGTCTGGGACGGCAACGAGGTGTGGGTGCTGGTCGCCGGCGGCGCGACGTTCGCGGCGTTCCCGGAGTGGTACGCCACGCTGTTCAGCGGGTTCTACCTGCCCCTGCTGCTGATCCTGCTCGCCCTGATCGTGCGCAACCTGGGGTTCGAGTACCGCTCCAAGCGCGACGACGACGACTGGCGGCGGCGCTGGGACGTGCTGCTGGTGGTCGGCTCGTTCGTGCCCGCGCTGCTGTGGGGCGTGGCGTTCGCGAACATCGTGCGCGGCGTGCCCATCGACGCGGGCAAGGAGTTCACCGGGAACCTGTTCACGCTGCTGAACCCCTACGCGCTGCTCGGCGGCGTGACCACGACCCTGCTGTTCCTCACCCACGGCGCGAACTTCCTGTCCCTGAAGACGGACGGCGAGATCCGGCACCGGGCCGGGGAGCTGTCCGTGCGCCTGGGCGCCGCGGCCGCCGTGGCCGCCGTCGCCTTCCTGGCCTGGACCCAGGCGATCACCGGCGGCGTCGCCTCGGCGGTGCTGTTCCTGGTCGCCGCCGGGGCGCTGGTCGCCGGCCTGCTCGCGGCGCGCCGCGGCCGGGAGGGCTGGGCGTTCGTCGCGACGATGCTCACGATCGCCCTCGCCGTGGCGGGGCTGTTCGCGGCGCTCTTCCCCGACGTGATGCCGTCCTCGACGAACCCCGCCTGGTCCCTGACCACCACCAACGCGTCGGCGACCGACTACACGCTGACCGTGATGACGTGGGTCGCGGTGGTGTTCACGCCGCTCGTGCTGCTCTACCAGGGCTGGACCTACTGGGTCTTCCGGCAGCGGATCGCCACGCACCACATCCCGGTGCCCGTCGGATGAGACCGCTGGACCCGCGGCTGCTGCCGCTGCTGAGGCCGGCCTCCCCCTCGCTGACCGGGGTCGTCGCCGCCCAGGTGGTCGGCGGCGCCCTGCTGGTCGCCCAGGCGTTCGCCGTCGCCCACCTCCTGGTGGTCGTGGCGCGCGGCCAGGTCGACCGGGTGCCGCTCGCCGCGGCGCTGACGGTGCTCGTCGTCGCGGCCCGCTCGCTGGCGTCGTACGTCGCCGACCGGTGCGCGGCGCGGGCGTCGTCCACGGTCGGCTCGCACCTGCGGCGCCGGCTGGTGCGGGCCGTGCTGGACCTGCCCGCCGACCGGCTCTCGCAGCAGCGCGGGGGCGAGCTGGCCCTGCTGGTGACCCGCGGCGTGAGCGCCGTCGACCCCTACCTGACCCGCTACCTGCCGGCGCTGGTCGTCGCCCTCGTGCTGCCCCCGCTGACCCTGGTGGCGATCGGCTCCCAGGACCTGCTGTCGGCGGCGATCGTCGTGGCCACGCTGCCGCTGGTGCCGCTGTTCGCGGCGCTGGTCGGGCTGGCCACCCGCGACCGCGCCGAGCAGCAGTGGCAGAGCCTCGGCAGCCTCGCCGGGCACTTCGTGGACGTCGTGCGCGGGCTGCCCACGCTCGTGGTGCACCGTCGGGCCCGCGCCCAGTCCGCCACCATCCGCCGGGTCACCGACGAGCACCGCCGGGCCACGCTGGCCACCCTGCGCCTCGCGTTCGCGTCCTCGGCGGTGCTCGAGCTGGTCGCCACGCTGTCGGTCGCGCTGGTCGCGGTCACCGTCGGCGTGCGGCTGGCCGGCGGCTCCCTGGACCTGGGTACGGCGCTCGTGGTGCTGCTGCTGGCCCCCGAGGCGTACTGGCCGCTGCGCCGGGTCGGCGCGGAGTTCCACGCCGCCGCCGAGGGCACCGCCACGCTCACCGAGGCGCAGGACCTGTTCGACGCCGTCCCCTCCGTCCCGCCGGCCACGGCCGACGCCGGCGAGGAGCCGGCCCCCTGGGCCGGGCTCACCCTGCACGACCTGCGCGTCGTGCGTCCCGGCCGTCGCACCCCGGCGCTGGACCTGCCCGGCGAGACCGTCCTGCCGGCCCGCGGCCTGGTCGCCGTCACCGGTCCGTCCGGCTGCGGCAAGTCCACGCTGCTCGCCGTGCTCGCCGGCGAGCTCGCCCCGGAGACCGGCCGTGGCACCGACGCGGCCCGTCGCCAGGTCGCCTGGGTGCCGCAGCGCCCGTGGCTCGAGGGCCGCACGGTCCGCGACCTGCTCGTGGTGGCCCGGCCGGACGCCACCGACGCCGACCTCTGGGCGGCGCTGGCCCGCGTCGACCTCGACGGCCTGGTGGCCGGCCTGCCCGGCGGCCTGGACGCCGCCGCCGGCGAGGACGGTGCCCGGTTCTCCGGCGGCCAGCGCGCCCGGCTGGCGCTGGCCCGGGCGGTCCTCGCGCGGCGGCCGCTGGTCCTCGTCGACGAGCCGTCCGCGCACCTCGACCCCGCCGCCGAGCAGGTGGTGGTGGACACCTTGACCTGGCTCGCACAGACCTCCACCGTCGTGGCCGTCACGCACGCGCCGCGCCTGGTGGAGGCGGCCGACCGGGTGCTGCGGCTGCAGCCCGCCGCCACCCGCGAGGTCGCCGCCCCCGCCGCCGCCCCGGCAGTCCCCGTCCCGGTCCCGGCGCGCCCCGTGCCGGACGAGCGGCCGGCTGCCCGGCCGGCAGGCGGGACCTCGGGGGCGGGGCGGTGGCGCTGGTCGGTGCTGCTCGGCGTGCTCGCCTCCTGCTGCGGCGTGGCGCTCACCGTGACGTCCGGCTGGCTGATCACCCGGGCGTCCGAGCACCCGCCGCTGCTGTTCCTGATGGTGGCGATCGTGGCCGTGCGCGCGTTCGGCATCGGCCGACCGCTGCTGCGCTACGCCGAGCGCCTGGTCGGCCACGACAGCGCGCTGCGGATGCTCGCCGAGCGCCGGGTCGAGGTCTACGACACGCTCGTGCCCGCTGACGCCCGGCGCGCTCGGCCGGCGCCGCGGCGACCTGCTCGCCGGCGTGGTCGACGACGTGGACGCCCTGCTCGACGACCGGCTGCGGGTGCGCTCGCCGCTGCTGTCGCTGGTCGGGGTGGGCGCGGTCGCGGCCGTGCTGGGCTGGCGTGCTGTTCCCGGTCACCGGCCCGCTGGTCGCCGCCCTGCTGGCGGTGACCCTGCTCGTCGCGGTGCTGGTCCGCCGCACGGTCGGCCGGGCCGAGCACGCGCTGGTCCGGGACCGGGCCGCGCTGTCCACCGAGGTGGTCGCGGTCGTGCAGGGCGCGCGTGACCTGGTGCTCTGGCAGGCGGGCCCCGAGGCGGTGCGCCGGGTCGACGCCCTCGGCACGCCCTCGCCTCCGCCGTACGCCGGTCCGCGCACCGGGTCGCGCTCGGCCGGTCGGCCGTCCTGGTCGCGGCCGGCCTGACCGTCGCCGCGCTGGCTGCCGCCGCCGCCCCGGAGGTCGCGGCGGGACGGCTGCCGGCGGCGACCGCCGTGGCCCTGGTGCTGCTGCCCCTCGCGCTCCTCGACGTGCTGCTGGTCGCGCCGGACGCGGCCGCCACCTCGGTGCGCACCCGCGCGGCGACGGACCGGCTCGCGGCGCTGGCCGCAGACCTCCCCGGCGGTGACGGGTCCCGCCTCCCCTGTCCCGGCCGCCCCGGCTCCCCAGGGTCTGGTCACGCACCGGCTCTCCGGGGGCTGGGGCGCGCCGGTCTTCTCCGGGCTCGACCTCGACGTCCGGCGGGCACCCGGGTCGGCGTCGTCGGCCCCTCCGGCTGCGGCAAGTCCACGCTGGCCGCCACCCTGGTGCGGTTCCTCGACCCGCGGCAGGGCGCGGCCCGGCTCGGCGGCACCGACCTGCGCGAGCTGGACCTCGACGACGTGCACCGCCTGGTCGGGCTCGTCGACGACGACCCGCACGTGTTCTCGTCCTCGGTGGCCGAGAACGTCCGGCTGGCCCGCCCGGGCTGCGCCGACGACGAGGTCGACCGGGTGCTCCGCCAGGTGTCCCTGGGCCCGTGGCTCGACGCGCTGCCCCAGGGCCTGCACACGATGGTCGGCGACGGGCACGCCGACGTCTCCGGCGGGGAGCGCGCCCGCCTCGGGCTGGCCCGGGCCCTGCTGGCCGACCACCCGGTGCTGGTGCTCGACGAGCCCACCGCCCACCTCGACGCGTCGACGGCCCGGGACGTCGCGCGCGACGTGCTCCGCGCCACCGAGGGCCGCTCGGTCGTCTGGGTGACCCACGACGCCGTCGCCCTGGACTCGATGGACCGGGTGGTCGACCTCGCGGCGCACGCCGTGCCGTGAGCGACGTACGCGCCTGGGTGCTGCGGTGCGCCGCGGCCGAGGCGGTCGGGATGACGGCGGCTGCGGCCGCCGCCCGTGGCGCCGACCACCTGCTGGTCGCGGGCGGCACCGCGGCCACCGCGGTCGCCTGGACGGCGGTGGTCGCCGCCGGGTGCACCGAGGCGCTGGCGCTCGGGACCGCGGAGGCGACGCTGCTGCGGCGGCGGCTGCCGGCCCTGCGGGCGGGGCGGTTCGTGCTCGTCACGGTGCTCGTCGCGGGTGTCGCGTGGGCCGCCGGCTCGGCGCCGGGGCTGCTCTCGGCCGGCACCGGGCCGTCGGCCGGCCCCGGCCCGGCGTTCCTGCTCGCGGCCGGCGCCGGCGTGGGCGTGCTGACCGGCGGGCTGCTCGGCGCGGCCCAGGCGGCGGCGCTCCCCCGCGGGGCGCGACGCTCCGCCTGGGTGGCCGCGAACCTGGTCGGCTGGACCGTCGCGATGGCCGTGGTCATGGTCGGCGCCGGCACCCCGTCCGCCGCCTGGGCGCCCGGCGCGGTGCTCCCCTGGGCCGCGCTGACCGGGGCCCTCGCCGGCGCGCTGCTGGGCGCCTGCCTCGGCTGGTTCGCACCGTCGCTCACCGGTCCGCCGGTGCACAACCGGGCGGTGCTCGCCCTGCTGCGCCGGTCCCCGCGCCGGGCCGGCCGGGCCCTGGTGGGCCTGCGGGTGACCGGGCGCCGCAGCGGCCGGCTGGTCGAGCTGCCGGTGATGTACGCCGAGCAGGCCGGCGTGCTCTGGGTGGCCGTCGGGCACACCGCCGCGAAGACGTGGTGGCGCAACCTCGCGGACCGGCCCTGCGTGCAGGTGCTGCGCGCAGGGCGCTGGACCGGGTTCACCGCCCAGGTGGTCCCCCGCGGCGGGCCGGGCTACGCCGAGGGCCGGGCGGTCTACGCCCGGCGGTGGCCGCGCGCCCGGCTGGCCGACGACGACGTGCTCGTGCGCCTCGAGCCGGTCCCGGCTGCCGTCCCTCACACCTGACCGTGAGCGTTCGGCCCCCGGCCGAGGAACCGCCGCGGGTCCTGCGAGGCCCGTGCGCCGGCCGCCATCCAGACCTGGAACGCCTCGGGGTGCCGGCGCTCGAGCTCGTCGAGGTAGATCGCGCGCATCCCGACGACCCGCATCCGGGCCTCCTCGGACTCCGCGCGCTGCAGGGCCACGAAGCTGCTGCACCAGGCGCGGCAGAGGTCGTCGTCGCCCATCACGTCCGGGACCACGAAGGACTCCGCCTCCTCCGCCGGGAGCGGGGCGGGTGGCGGGTCCGCGACCGCCGGCTTGCGCGCCGTACGACGGGCGGGCGGCGGCGTGGGGGCGGGCTCGGGGGTGGTGTCGCGGCCGAGCAGGACCCGGACCCACCGGCGCAGGTCCGGGCAGGTGACCAGCGCCAGACCCACGGGCCACGCGGCCACCGGGCCGAACGTCACCGACAGCCCGACCAGGGCGACCAGCAGGCCACCTCCGACCAGGCCGCCGAGGAACATCCGGCGCAGCAGCTGGGCGCCGGGCAGCTCCTCCGGCTCGAACGCGATCGTGACCAGCATGCCCATGGTCGAGGCGGAGAGGAACAGCGCGACGGACGCCAGCACGCCGGGCTGGTGCAGCGCGGCGATCAGCCCGGCGGCGATCAGCGTCCCCGTCGCGAGGGTCCAGACCCGGTCGAGGGTCCGCCGCGTCCGGGGCCCGGTCGGCTTCATGGGTCCAGCGTGGACCGGTCCCCCGGCCGGGCGACAGGTCCGTTGGTCCCGGACCGGGCGGGACTTCAGCCCTTCCCGGACGGCGCCCGGGCCGCCACGATGGGGCGAGCGTTGCCGGGCGCCCGGCCCGACAGCCCAGAGGAGACCCCATGAGCAGGTCCGACCGCACCACCAGCACGATCTCGGGACGCCCGCTCGGGAGGACCGAGCTCCGGCGCATCGACGCCTGGTGGCGGGCCGCGAACTACCTGTCGGTCGGCCAGATCTACCTGATGGACAACCCGCTGCTGCGCGAGCCGCTCGCGCCCGAGCACGTGAAGCCGCGGCTCCTCGGGCACTGGGGCACCACCCCGGGCCTGAACTTCCTCTACGCCCACCTGAACCGGGCGATCATGGCCCGCGACCTGGACGCGATCTACGTCATCGGGCCCGGGCACGGCGGTCCCGGCCTGGTCGCGTCCGCGTGGCTGGAGGGCACCTACTCCGAGGTCTACCCCGACATCACGCGGGACGCCGAGGGCATGCGCAAGCTGTTCCACCAGTTCTCCTTCCCCGGCGGCATCCCCAGCCACGTGGCGCCCGAGACCCCCGGGTCGATCCACGAGGGCGGCGAGCTCGGCTACGCCCTCTCCCACGCGTACGGCGCCGCGTTCGACAACCCGGACCTGGTGGTCGCGGCCGTCGTCGGCGACGGCGAGGCGGAGACCGGTCCGCTGGCGACGAGCTGGCACTCGAACAAGTTCCTCGACCCGCGCCGCGACGGGGCGGTGCTGCCGATCCTGCACCTCAACGGCTACAAGATCGCCAACCCGACGGTGCTCGCCCGGATCCCCGAGAGCGAGCTGCTGTCCCTGATGCGCGGCTACGGCCACGCGCCGTACGTCGTCTCAGGCTCCGACCCGGCCGAGATGCACCAGGCGTTCGCCGCCACCCTCGACCACTGCCTCGACGAGATCCGCGACATCCAGCAGGAGGCCCGCGGCAGCCGGAAGAAGCCGCCGCCCGCCGGCCCTGGCCGATGATCGTGCTGCGCTCCCCGAAGGGCTGGACCGGACCCAAGGAGGTCGACGGCAGGCGGATGGAGGGGAGCTGGCGGTCCCACCAGGTGCCGTTCGCGGACGCCCGCGGCAACGACGCGCACCGGGCGGTCCTGGACGGCTGGATGCGCAGCTACAAGCCCGAGGAGCTCTTCGGCGCGGACGGCGCACCGGTCCCGGACGTCGCGGACCTGCACCCGGCCGGTGAGCGCCGGATGAGCGCCAACCCGCACGCGAACGGCGGGCTGCTGCTGCGCGACCTGCGGATGCCGGACTTCCGCGACTACGCCGTCGAGGTGGACGCGCCCGGCACCGGCGCGGTGGAGTCCACCCGCGTGCTGGGCACCTTCCTGCGCGACGTGATGGCGCAGAACATGACGAACTTCCGGCTGTTCTCGCCCGACGAGAACAGCTCCAACCGGCTGCAGGACGTCCTCGAGGTCACCGACCGCACCTGGAACGCCGAGACCCTGCCGTACGACGACCACCTCGCCGTCGACGGACGGATCATGGAGATCCTCTCCGAGCACACCGTCGAGGGCTGGCTGGAGGGCTACCTGCTCACCGGCCGGCACGGGTTCTTCTCCTGCTACGAGGCGTTCATCCACGTCGTCGACTCGATGTTCAACCAGCACGCCAAGTGGCTCAAGGTCACCAACGGCATCCCCTGGCGCCGTCCGGTCGCCTCCCTCAACTACCTGCTGACCTCGCACGTGTGGCGCCAGGACCACAACGGGTTCTCCCACCAGGACCCGGGCTTCATCGACCACGTGGTGAACAAGAAGGCCGGCGTCATCCGGGTCTACCTGCCCGCCGACGCGAACACGCTGCTGTCGGTGGCCGACCACTGCCTGCGCAGCCGGCAGTACGTCAACGTGATCGTCGCCGGCAAGCAGCCGGCCCTGCAGTACCTCACGATGGAGCAGGCCGTCGTGCACGCCACCAAGGGCATCGGCATCTGGGACTGGGCCGGCACCGACCACGGCGAGGAGCCGGACGTGGTGATCGGCTGCGCCGGGGACGTGCCCACGATGGAGGCGCTCGCCGCCGTCTCGCTGCTGCGCGGCTTCTTCCCGGACCTGCGGATCCGGTTCGTCAACGTCGTGGACCTGATGCGCCTGGAGAGCGAGAAGGAGCACCCGCACGGGCTCTCGGACGCGGACTTCGACTCGCTGTTCACCAAGGACAAGCCGGTCATCTTCGCCTACCACGGCTACCCCTGGCTGATCCACCGGCTGACCTACAAGCGCACCAACCACCACAACCTCCACGTCCGCGGCTACAAGGAGGAGGGCACCACGACCACGCCGTTCGACATGGCCGTGATGAACCAGATCGACCGGTTCAACCTGGCGATGGACGTGATCGACCGGGTCGACCGGCTGCAGGCCACCTCCGGGTCCGCCCGGGAAGCCCTGAAGAACAAGCTCATCGAGCACCGGATCCACGTCCGTGCGCACGGCGAGGACATGCCCGAGATCCGCGAGTGGCAGTGGCAGGCGGCCGACCCGACCGCGTGAGGGTCAGGGCTTGAAGACGACCTTGATCGTGCCGTCGGTCTTCTTCTGGAAGCTGTCGTACGCCGCGGGCGCCTCGCTCAGCGGCACGGTGTGGGTCACGAACTGCTCGGTCCCGAGCGGGTCGGCGTCGTCCACGAGCAGGGGCATGATGTCGTCGACCCAGCGCTTCACGTTGGCCTGGCCCATCCGCAGCTGGATCTGCTTGTCGAACATCGTCATCACCGGCATCGGGTCGCTCTGGCCGCCGTACACGCCGATGACCGAGACGGTGCCGCCGCGGCGCACCGCGTCGATCGCGGTGGTAGAGCGCCGTCATCCGGTCCAGGCCGACCCGGCGCATGATCGGCGCGGTGAGCTTCTGGGGCAGCGCGTTGAAGATCCGCTGCCCCACCTCGGCGACCGGCGACCCGTGGGCCTCCATGCCGACCGCGTCGATGACCGAGTCGGCGCCGCGGCCCTGGGTGCGGGACCGGACCTCCTCGGCGACGTCGTCGACGGCGTCCAGGTCGATCACCTCGGCGCCGCGGCTCCGCGCCCGGGCCAGCCGCTCGGGCACCAGGTCCACCGCGATCACCCGGATCCCCTGGTGCAGCGCGATGCGGGTGGCCATCTCGCCGATCGGGCCGAGGCCGAGCACGAGCAGGGTGCCGCCGTCGGGGACGTCGGCGTAGACCACCGACTGCCAGGCCGTCGGCAGCACGTCGGAGAGGAACAGGAAGCGCTCGTCGGCGGGGCCCTCGGGGACCTTGATCGGCATGAACTGGGCCTGCGGGACGCGCAGCAGCTCCGCCTGGGCGCCGGGCACCTCGCCGTACAGCTTGCTGAAGCCGAACAGCGCGGCCCCCATGCCCTGGTCCCGCACCTGGGTGGTCTCGCACTGGGTGTACAGCCCGCGGTCGCACATCCAGCACGAGCCGCAGCAGATCTGGAAGGGCAGCACGACCCGGTCGCCCACCCGGAGGTCGGTCAGGTCCTTGCCGACCTCCTCGACGATGCCCATCGGCTCGTGGCCGAGCACGTCGCCCTGGCCCATGAACGGGCCGAGCGTCTCGTAGAGGTGCAGGTCCGAGCCGCACAGTCCGCTCGACGTGATCCGGACGATCGCGTCGTTGGGCTCCTTGAGGATCGGGTCCGGGACCTCCTCCACGCGTACGTCGCGCCGTCCGTGCCAGGTGACTGCCTTCATGGTCCGCTCCTCGAGTCGTGGAACCGACCGGTACCCCGAAGGGAATCGTCAAACAGGGTTGGGCAAAGTCACTGCGAAACGTCTCGTCGTGTGGTCACCGGTCACCGCGGGAGAGCAGCCCGCGCGGGTGCAGCCGGCCGATCCGGGCGTGCGCGACCGCGGCCCGCGCGGCGTTCATCCCCGGCGCCCCGTGCACGCCGCCCCCGGGGTGCGCCGAGGCCGAGCCCAGGTAGAGCCCCTTGATCGGCGTCTCCGCACGTCCCAGGCCCGGCACCGGCCGGAAGACCAGCTCCTGGTGCAGCTGGGACGTGCCGCCGTTGATCGACCCGCCCACCAGGTTGGCGTTGCGGGCCTCGAGCTCGTGCGGCCCGAGGATCCGGCGCCGGACCACCCGGGACCCGAAGCCGGGGGCCAGCCGCTCGATCCGGGCCTGCATCCGGTCCGCGAACCGTTCCAGGTCGTCGTGCCCCCAGTCGCCGCGGATGCCCTCCTCGCCGGCGTCGCGGGTGACCTGCTGCGGGACGTGCGTGTAGGCCCACATCGACTCGGTCCCGGCCGGTGAGCGGGTCGGGTCGGTGGTGGTCATCTGCCCCGCCAGCAGGAACGGCGTCGCGGGCACGGCGTGCGCCGCGACCTGGCCGTAGGCCTCGGTCATCTGCTCCACCGAGTCCGCGACGTGCAGGGTGCCGGGCGCGTGCTCCGGGGTGGCCGCCCAGGGCACCGGGCCGCTCAGCGCCCAGTCGACCTTGACCGTCGACGGGTCGAGCTGGAAGCGGCGCATCGCGACCGCCGTACGCCGGGGCAGGTCGTCGCCGAGGAGGGGGCCGTACAGGTGCGTCGCGGCGACGTCGGCGACCACGGCCCGGGTCGCGCCGTGCCGCTCGCCGTGCTCGGTCCGCACGCCGGTGGCCCGGCCGGAGACCACCTCGACCCGGGTGACCCGGGTCGAGCAGCGGATCTCGCCGCCGAGGCGCTCGATGCGCCGGGCCAGGGCGCGGCTCAGCTCGCCGGCGCCGCCCTCCGGCACCGGGAAGCCCACGGTCTGGCCGAGCATCGTCATCAGCAGGCCCAGCAGACCGGAGCCGGGCGAGTCCAGCGGGATGTCGGCGTGCCCGGCGTTGCCGGCCAGCAGCAGCCGCGCCGCGGTGCCGCCGAACTGCCCGGCGCCCAGGTCGGCCGCCGGGGTGAGCAGCGTCTTGACGAAGTCCAGGCCGCCGACCGAGCGCAGCCGGGCCAGCGTCGCGAGGCCCGAGCGCACCGGCGGGAACGGGCTGACCAGCGCGTGCACGAGGTGCTCGCCGATCCGGTCCCACTGCGCGCACAGCTCCAGCCAGGCCGCGCCGTCGCCGGGGTGGTCCCGGTCGACGAGACCGGCGGTGACGTCCCGGTCCCGGTGCAGCAGGGCCCAGCCGCCGTCCGGCGTCGGGTGGCCCAGCACCGCGGGGGCGTGGCGCCAGCGCAGGCCGTGCCGCTCGAGGTCGAAGGACCGGATCGAGGGCGACGCGGCGGCCAGGGGGTAGAACGCGCTGAACGTGTCGTGCACGAAGCCGGGCTCGACGTCCTCGGCGCTGCGCACCGCGCCGCCGACCTCGGGCTCCGCCTCCAGCACCAGCACCGACCACCCCTTGTCGAGCAGGTGGTTGGCCGCCACCAGCCCGTTGGGGCCGGCGCCGACGACGATCGCGTCGTGGCTCACCGGGGCGTGCGTCCCTCGGCCAGCAGGGCGAGCCGCCGCAGGGTCTCGACGTTGCGCACCTTGATCGACGCGCCCTTGAGGGGCTCGGGGACGAACCGGCCGGGACCGGAGACCGCGTCCTCGAACAGCTCCACGAGCGTGTCCGCGCCCTGGGCGGTCAGCCGGATCTCCACCTCGGCCTCGCCGAGCGGCCAGCCCCGGGCCCGCAGCCGCAGCGAGCGGCCCGGCTCGCAGCCGAGCACCTCGGTGTTGTCGTCGATCAGCGCCGGCCAGACGCCCACGGAGTGGTGGATCTTCGTGCCGACCGCCGGCCAGCCCTGCTCCACGTCCCGGATCCGGGTGGCACCCACCACCCACAGCGGGTAGAGCCAGCCGTCGGCCAGCACCTCCCACACCTGGTCGGGGGTGGTCTTGACGGTCCGCGTGTTGGTGGCCATCACCCGTCGTACCCGGGCGAGCCCCTCCGCACACGTGGCCGGACCGCGCCGACCGGGTCAGGACGGGTCGCCGGCGCCCTCCGGGCCGTCCGCGTCGTAGGGCATCTCGACCGCGAACAGGTGCGCGAGCCCGGTGATCTCGAACAGCTTGATGATGTCGGGGCTGGTCACCCGCAGCACCAGGGCACGGCCCTCCGAGGTCATCCGCCGGTGCGCCTTGACGAGCACGCCGAGCCCGGCCGAGTCGATGTAGGTGACCTCGCCGCATGTCCACGACGACGGTCTCCGCGTCGGAGCCCGTCGCCTTGTCGAGCTCGTCCTCGAGGACGTCCAGCGTCGCGTAGTCGATCTCTCCGCGACCCACGAGGGTCAGCACCTGGCCGTCGTTCGTGCTGTCCACCTTCAGGTCCATCTGACACCTCTCGTCTCGCAGGGGCCATCCGGACTCGTCCCGGCCTCGTCGCCCCGCACGATCCTATCGGTCTCGGTCCGTGGCTGCGGGTCCGCGGGACCGTCGTACCGGATACTTGTCGCTCTCGCGCGTGCCAGAGTGCACCCGGCGAGCAAGGGGGACGGCCATGGAGTGGGTGATCGGCGCACTGCTCGCGGCGAGCGCCGGCACGGGCGGCGCTGCTCGGCCTCCGGCGTCGCTCCGTACGGCGCCGGGGCCGGCGCGACGGACGTCGAGGAGCTGCTGGCCGCGCAGGCGATGGCCGACGAGGACACCACGCTGCTCGGGGAGCAGCTGCAGCGGCTCGAGTCGCCCGTCGACGCGATGGACGAAGCGACCCGGCTGGACTACCAGAGCGCGCTGGACGCCTACGAGTCCGCGAAGCGCGCCGTGCCGCGGCTGCGCAGCGCCGACGAGGTCAGCACGGTGGTGGACACCCTGTCGACCGGGCGCTACGCGCTGGCCTGCGTCCACGCCCGGCTCGAGGGCCGCCCGCTGCCCGAGCTGCGGGTGCCGTGCTTCTTCAACCCCCAGCACGGCCCCTCGGTCCGCGACGTCGTGTGGACCTCGGCGGTCCGCGGCACCCGGACCGTCCCGGCCTGCGCGCAGGACGCCGCCCGGGTGGCGCGCGGGGAGTCGCCGCCGGTCCGGCTGATCCGGGTCGGGTCGACGATGGCGCCGTACTGGGAGGCCGGTGCCGCCTACCTGCCCTACGGCGAGAACTACTTCAGCACCGCCGTCCTCGAGTCCGGCTACCACCAGCACGGCACCGGACAACGGCGGCATCGGCCACGGCGGCTCTGTACCCGCTCGACGACCCCGACCCTGAGACCGACCCCGGGGTCCGTCTGAGGGTCGGTTCAGCGGCTTCCCTGATGTGCCGGGGTCCCTCGCCGGGCGAGGCTTCTCGTCATGATCAAGGTCGAGAACCTCACCAAGAAGTACGGCGCCACCACCGCCGTCGACGACATCTCCTTCACGGCCAGGACCGGTCGCGTCACCGGCTTCCTCGGTCCCAACGGCGCCGGCAAGTCCACCACGCTCCGGATCATGGTCGCCCTGACCCCGCCCACCTCCGGCTCCGCCACCGTCAACGGGCAGCGGTTCTCCGACCTGCCCAACCCGGGCGTCGAGGTCGGCGTCCTGCTCGACGCCTCGGCCCAGCACGCCGGGCCGCACCGGCCGCGAGATCCTCGACCATCGCCCAGCGCACGATGGGCCTCCCGGGCCGTCGGGTCGAGGAGATGCTGGACCTGGTCGGGCTGACCCGCAGCGAGTCGCGAGCGCCGGGTCCGCAACTACTCCCTCGGCATGCGGCAGCGGCTCGGCATCGGGACCGCCCTGATCGGCGACCCCGGTGTGCTGATCCTCGACGAGCCCGCCAACGGGCTCGACCCCGGCGGCATCCGCTGGATGCGCGACCTGCTGCGCGACTTCGCGAACCGGGGCGGGACCGTCCTGCTCTCCTCGCACCTGCTGCACGAGATCGAGGTCGTCGCCGACGACATCGTCGTGATCGGCAACGGCCGGATCGTCGCCCAGGGCACCAAGGCCGAGCTGCTGCACACCGCGGGCACCCTGGTCCGCTCCACCGACCTCGACCGGCTCGGGCGGGTGCTCGCCGGCTCCGGGATCGTCGCCACCGCGGCCGGTGACGGGTCGCTGCGCACGGAGGCCGCGCCCGACCGGGTCGGCGAGGTCGCCCTGGCCGGCGGCGTGGCGCTCACCGAGCTGCGCAACGCCGACGGCGCCGGGCTCGAGGAGATGTTCCTCGAGCTCACCGCGGACACCCAACGAGAAGGAGCAGCGGCATGAGCGCCCTGGCAGTCGAGAACGTCCCGCAGACCCGGGCGGTCCCCCGGGCCGTCCCGATGACCCGCGTGGTCTCCGTCGAGCTCCGCAAGATGTTCGACACCCGCTCCGGCTTCTGGCTGATGGCCAGCATCGTGATCGCCTCGCTGCTCGCGACCGGCGCGGTGATCGCGTTCGCCCCGGACTCGCGAGCTGACCTACTCCACCTTCGCCACCGCGATCGGCTTCCCGATGGCCGTGATCCTGCCGATGATCGCGATCCTCTCGGTCACCAGCGAGTGGAGCCAGCGCAGCGGCCTGACCACCTTCACCCTGGTCCCGCACCGCGGCCGGGTGATCGGCGCGAAGCTGGTCTGCGCCGTCTCGGTCGGGGTGGTCTCCATGCTCGTCGCGTTCGCGGTCGGCGCCCTGGGCAACCTGCTGGGTACGGCGGTCACCGGCACGCCGCGGGTCTGGGACGCGTCGCCTCACCGACCTGGCCTACATCGTGCTCGGCAACGTCCTGGGCCTGCTCATCGGCTTCATGCTCGGCGTGCTGGTCCGCAACTCCTCGGGCGCGATCGTGGGGTACTTCGTCTACTCCCTGGTGCTGCCCCCGCTGACCGGCCTGCTCGCGGCCACGCAGGGCTGGTTCCGCGACCTGCAGCCCTGGGTGGACTTCAGCTTCGCGCAGGGCGCGCTGTTCAACGGCGTCGATGACCGGCGACCAGTGGGCGCACCTCGCGGTGGCCGGCACGATCTGGCTGCTGGCCCCGCTCACCGCCGGGCTCGTCCTGGTGATGCGCTCCGAGGTCAAGTAGCGCTCAGCCCGCGCGAGGCCATCGGTCTCCGGCCTGTCGTGCAGGTCGGGGACCGCTGCGCGTGCGGCGGCCTGCCGTGCAGCCAGGCGGTCATCGGCGCGGCGGGCAGCGGACGGCTCAGGTGGTAGCCCTGGGCGGTGTCGCACCGACGAAGTACACGCCCCCCAGGCTCCAGGCGAGCGCGCCGAGACCCAGCAGCCGCACCTCGGCCCGCCGGGGGCCCCGACCACGCTGGCCCGCGGCCAGCAGCGCCAGCGCCGGCAGCACCGTGGTCAGGCTGCCGAGCCAGCCGTCCACCAGCGGCTCGAACGAGTCGCCGTGCCCGGCCAGCCCGGCCACGAAGCAGGCGAGCAGCGCCCAGAGCACCCCGAGCATCCCGAGCGCTGAAGGCGTGCGTGCCCGTCGTTGCTCGTCGCCGTGGGTCCCCCATGCGGCAAGTCTCGGCGAAAACCAGCGCGAAATGTCGGTTTCAAGGGGATCCGCGCCCCGCTCAGGGCTGCAGGATCGCCCGCCCCCGGACCCGGCCGGCGTCCAGGTCGTCGATCGCGGTCTGGAAGTCGTCCAGCGGGTACTTCGCGGTGTGCAGCGTGACCTGGCCCCGCGGCGGCCAGCACCATCAGGTCGCACAGGTCGTTGTAGGTGCCGACCAGGTTGCCGATGAAGTTGATCTCGGCGGAGATGATGTCGATCGTCGGGACGTCGATGTTCTCGCCGTACCCGACGACGTGGTAGTCGCCGGCCTGGCGCAGCATCCGCGACGCCCTCGGCCGTCGCGCCGCCCTCGCCGACGAAGTCGATGACCACCTCGGCGCCGTTCGCCGCCGGTCAGCTCGAGCACCTGCTCGACCTGGCGTGCCGTCGGCGACCACGCCGTGGTCGGCGCCGATCGTCGCGGGCCAGCTTCACCGCGTCCGGGTTGCGGTCGACGACGATCAGCTCGGCGCGGACGTCAGCGCCTTGAGCACCTGGATGCCGATGTGCCCGAGGCCGCCGGCGCCGATGACCACGCACCGGTCGCGCGGGCCGAGCCGGCGGGCCGCCTTGGCCGCCGCGTGGTACGCCGTGAGGCCGGCGTCCGCGAGCGCCGCCACGTCGGCGGGCTCCAGGGAGTCGTCGATGCGGACCACGCTGCGGGCCGAGGTCCGGAGGTACTCGGCGTACCCGCCGTTGGTGTCGATGCCCGGGAACTGGCTCGTCTCGCAGTGCACGTCGTCGCCGGAGCGGCAGGCGCGGCACAGCCCGCAGGTGATCAGCGGGTGCACGATCACCTTGTCGCCCTCGGCGACGTTGGTGACGCCGCTGCCGACCGCGTGCACCCAGCCGGCGTTCTCGTGGCCGATCGTGTAGGGCAGCGCCACCCCGGACTTCTCCGCCCACTGCCCCTCGAGGATGTGCAGGTCGGTGCGGCACACCCCGGCGCCGCCGATCCGCACGACCACGTCCAACGGGCCCGGTCGGCCTCGGGCACCGGCACCTCGGTCATCTCGCAGGTTCTGGTGGTAGCCGACCACCTGGACGGCGCGCATCGTGGTCATCGGCGGTGCTCCTCGAGGTCGGGACAGCGGGATGAACGTGGGTCCGGCGCTGCTCGGCGCCGTCGGGGCGCGCGACCTGGTCGGCCTCCGAGCCCGGGTAGCGGGTCTGCGAGCAGCCCCCGGCAGAAGTGCGCGTTGCCGTCGATGGAGATCCGGGTCGACCGGGCCCGGCGCAGCCGCAGCGGCACCTCGTCGGGCGGCGTACCCGTGCCCGTCCTGCGTCGACCAGCACCAGCGCCGGCGGGTCGTCCGGCAGCCCGAGCGCCGCCCCGGCGCCGCAGCAGCGCCGCGGTGGACCGGTCGCCGGCCGGCAGGTCGGCCAGCGTCACGCGTGCCGAGCGCGGTCTCCGTCAGGTCCGGGTCGGCGCGCAGCAGCGCCGGTCAGGGACCGCTCCATCGCCGCCGTGTGGGCCTTGCGCCGGAACGTCGCCCGCAGCTCCTCCAGGTCGCTCTCGGCCTCGTGCCCGAAGGTGCCGACGGTAGCCCGCGTCCGCGGCCAGCCCGGCGTTGATCAGCGTCGGAGTCGTGGTGGTCGTCGAGCTCGACGACCGCCACGGTGACCCCGGGCAGCGCGGTGAGCGCGTCCTTGGCGTCGGAGGCCATCAGGTAGGCGAAGTTCGGCGAGCAGAACGACGTGGGCAGCCGCAGGTGCACCTCGACGCCGCCGTCGTCGGCCACCGCGACCGAGCGGACGAAGCCGAGGTCGGTGATCGGCTCGTCGAGCTCGGGGTCGACGACGCCGTCCAGCGCCCGTCGTACGTCGCGCTCGTCGGTGCCGTCGGTGCGGGACCGCTCGGGTGCGAGCGGTCATCTCAGACCGCCGAGCGGCCTCGTCGGCGCCGCGGGGCCCGGTCGCGGGCTCGTCGGCGTCGGGCAGCCGGAGCTCCGCGGGCACCGTCGAGGTCGTACATCTTCGCCGCGTTCAGGCCGAGGATCTTCTTCTTCTGCGCCGTCGTCACCGGGGCGTACTCCGTGATGTCCTCGGGGATCTGGAAGTCGACGAACTTCTCGATCAGCCAGCGCGGGGTCCAGATCGCGTAGTCGCTGGAGAACTGGATCCGGTCCTCGCCGATCCAGTAGAGCAGCTCGCCGAGGATCTGCGCGAAGTACCGCGGGCGGGTGTGGATGAACGGCATCGCGACGGCCAGACCGCGCGTGCACGTTGGGCTCCTGGGTCGCGATCCAGCAGAAGTCCTCCAGCCGCGGCAGCCCGCAGTGCTCGACGATGAAGTTCAGGTCGGTGAAGTCCGATGGCGACGTGGTCGATGTCGGCGACGTCGAACGCGTCCCGGTCCAGCGGCCGGATCGTCGGGCCCTTGTGCACGTGGATGTTGCGTGATGCCGAGCTCGCGGCAGGCCTCGAAGTAGCGGCAGCGCCCACGGGTCGTCGAGCTTCTAGCCGCGGGAGTCCCCGTGCCACTCGGCGGTGTAGAGCTTGACGCCCTGTCAGCCCGAACCGCTCGGCGTCGGCGTGCAGCTGCTCGAGGCCCTGCCTCGCCGTTGCGCGGGTCGAAGTTGTGGTTGTAGGTCAGCTTGTCCGGGTGCGCCTTGGCCAGCGCCGACGCCTCCTCGGTCTGGCCGAACCCGCGGTGGTAGAACTCCCCGAGGTAGGCCGGCTGGAAGATCGCGTGGTCGACGTACCCGTCGGTGAAGAGGTCCTTCATGAGCCGCTCGCCGCCCTGGTAGAGGTAGTCCTCGTAGGGCCACACCTCGGACTCGGGGCTGAGGTTGCGGTGGTAGTCGTAGAAGCAGTCGATGAACTGCTTGCCGTGGATGTTGCGCTGGTTCTCGGGCCGCGCGTCCCACAGCGCGATGTGCGCGTCGACGATGAAGTAGCTTCTCGCCGTCCTTGGTGTACATCTGCGGTCGTCTCCGTTCCGGGTGACTGGCATCACGCGTCGTTGCCGACTGTAGGAACGGGGCCGGGCGTCCGGGGGTGAACTCCGTGTCTCACTTTGAGACACACCCAGATGCCCTCCCCGGATGCCCGCCGACGGCGACGCCGCGTCCCGGTCGGTGAGCACGGGTCGGTGGGCGCTACCCCTCGCTGCCGCCGAGCAGCACCCGCGTCATCGCGTTGCGGGTGTCCAGCAGCTCGTCCAGGGCGGCGTCGAGGTGGTCGGCGCTGACCCGCGAGCTCGCCGTCGGCCGTCGAGGTCGCCGACGACCAGCGCCGCCCGCCGCAGCAGCTCCTTGAGGAAGGAGGCGGTGACGCCGTCGGTCCGGTCGACCACCTCGTCGAGCCGGCTGACGTCGACGTCGAGGTCGCCGCGGTAGAGCTCGAACAGCTGCCGGCGGCGCGGCGGCGTCCGGGAGCTCGAGCGCCACCGCCTGGTCGACCCGGCCGGGGCGCGCGGCCAGCGCCGGCTCGAGCAGGTCGGCGCGGTTCGTGGTGAGCAGGAAGACCACGTCGGCGTCCTCGGCCAGCCCGTCCATCTCGTTGAGCAGCTGGAACAGCAGCGGGTGCTGGCCGGGGTACATGCCCCGGTCCTCGGCGATCAGGTCGACGTCCTCGACCACGATCATCGCCGGCTGCAGCGCCCGGGCCACCGAGCAGGCCGCGCCGATCAGCTGCAGGGAGTCGCCGGTGAGCTCCACGACCGTGACGTCCGCGAGCTGGCTGATCGAGGTAGCGGACGAGTGTGCGTCTTGCCGACCCCGGGCGGCCCGTACAGCAGCAGCCCCCGCTTGAGGTGCTGGCGGGCCGCCAGCAGCCGCTCGCGGTGCTCGGCGACGCCGACGACCTGACGGCGGATCGCGGCCAGCGTCTCCGGCGGCAGGATCACGTCGGTGCCGGTCATGCCGCGGCCGCCGGTGGAACCGGAGCAGCGCCCCGCGCGTCCCCGAACATCTCGTGCCCGAACGAGATCACCTGACCGCGGAACACGTTGTGCACCAGTGCGAGCCGGCGCACCTCCGCGGCGGCGGCCGCCGCGACGCCCGGCCGGTCCGCGACCACGTGGACCTGCAGCCGACCGCGCCCGCTGTCCGGGTCGGCGGCCAGCACCAGCACCGCGAGCCGGGCGTCCCCGTCGACCACGAAGTAGACGCCCGGCGCGCACGGCCGGCTTCACCTCACCGTCCGGTCCGCACGGCGAGGCTGCTCCACGAGACGTTGCCCGGGACCGGGCCGTGGCCGTACGGGTCCTTCGGAGCAGGTCGCCCAGACCGAACTGCCGGTGCTGGTGGTTGGCCATCCCGACCAGCCGGTGGGTGCGGTCCCCGGCCCCAGCCAGGCGTCCAGCCCGGTCTGCACGTTGACCAGCTCGTACGGCGGCCAGGACTCCTCGACGACCTCGAGGTCGTCGAGCGGCACCTCCAGGTGGGCCGCGAGCAGCTGGGGGAACGTGGGCCGGTCGTCGGCGCGGGCCGCCCCGACCACCCGGCGTCGTACCCCCCGGGCGAGCTTGCCCACGTCGGACAGCCGCAGCTGCTCCTCACCGTCGGTCACGCTCACGCGACCACCCCCGTCTCGTCGGAGCCTCACGGTAGGGCGTCCGGCCGCGGCTCGTCAGGGGTCGGACCCGCCGGTTCTCCGAAAATTTTCAGGCGGGAGGCGATTCCCGGGGCCGCCGTGGGACACAGATGAGCCATGAGGACGATCACACGGCCGGACCACGCTCCGGAGCAGGCGAGCCCGGTGTCCACGCTCGAGGAGCAGATGGCCTGGGCCGTCGTCCTCGACGAGGACGTCTCGCGCGCCGCTCAGTGACCCCGGGCTGACCCGCCGACCGGTCCCTCCCCGTCGACGAGCAGCTGGTGACGCATGCGTGCCAGACCGGCGCGGATCCGCGCCTTGAGGGCCGAGAGGCTCACGTCGAGCTGGTCGGCGACCTGCCCGTAGGAGCGGTCCCCGAAGTAGGCCAGGGTGATCGCCTCCTGCTGGCGCGCCGTGAGGACGGTCATCACCTCCCGCAGGTGGTCGTGGCTCTGGGCGGCGAGCACCGCGTCGATCACGTGGTCGTGCGGGCCCGGGGCCTCGAGCTGCCCGCGCCGCCGCCAGGTGTCCTCGCGCCGGACGCAGTCGATGGCGCGACGCCGCGCGACCGTGTGCACCCAGGTCCGCACCGACCCCTGCGTCCCGTCGAACTGCGCGGCCGCGCGCCACAGCCACGCGAACACCTCCTGGGCCACGTCCTCGGCCAGGCCGTGGTCCTGGGTGACCCGCAGGGCCGCGTGGAAGACGTCCGCCGAGAGCGCGTCGTACACCTCGGAGAAGGCCTCGACGTCCCGCTGCGCGACCCGGCGCACCAGCAGCTCGAGGGGCAAGGCGGCCATGGCGGGGCGGTCTCCGTCCGGCGAGGGGGTGTGTCACCCCTCGTTCGCCACGACGGCGGCCGCAGATGGGTCGCCGAGTGCGCGGGATCCGCGCCCGAGTCCCCCCGGACCCAAGAGTTCACCCCCCGGACGGCGCGTGGTACTGGTGGCCCGCGCCGGATGCTCCTAGGCTTCGTTACGTGATCCGCGCACTCGTTGCGGCCCCCCTGGCCGCGCTCTTCGGTCGCCGTCCCCGTCCCATCCACGTGGCCCGCTGGGCGGAGTACGCCGCCGCGACGGACTTCGTGCGGTGGGAGCTCGACCTCGCGGCTGACCGCCACCTCCCGGCCTCCGGGCCGCTTCAGCCCCCATTCGCAGCCCGGAGGTCGGAGCACCGAGGAACCTTCTTGCGTGACTGCTCGACCAGGTCGTCGTAGCTCGGCAACCTTCGGCGCTGTCGAACGAACTCGACCAGCACCTCGGACGTCTCCCGCTCGTCCCACGCGGAAACAGCTCCAGCTCGAAAGTGTTCATCGCTTCCCCCACTCCTCGCCACGGTCATCGTTCGAAGGGGTGCTGGGGTTACACGCGGACTAGACGGCTGACGGACTCGGGGGGTTTGTCCTGGGCCCCGATCGGGGCAATAACCCGGACATGCTGCCGTTGATCATCGGGACCACCTTCAGTGCGGGCACGGTCATCGCCCTCGTGCGCGACTGGTTGCTCCACCCCGACCTCTGAGCCGACCGGACCGTGCGCGCCGGGTAGTCCCGTGGCGCGTGCTCCGGCCGCCGTAGGTCTAGGCGCGCGGGACCTTCGGCCCTGATCCCCGCCGGTCCGACCGGCCCACGCTGGCCTCATGACCAGCATCGCCCACGGGGGCCCGAAGGCAACGACGTACCGCGTGCGATCGGCCACCCGGGCGCACCCGGCCTGGCGGCTGGGGGTCCGGTCGGCCTGTCCCTCGCGGTGCTGGTCGGGACCGGCTTCGCGATCGGGACCGCGGTCGGCTACGCCCTGGTCAGACCTTAACGTCGCCGCCGGTGCGGGACGCCCTCGCCGGGCACCGGCCGACGCACGTCTTCGTGACCGCCTGGGCCCGCCAGGAGACCGAGGCGGAGAACATCCGGGTCAACGGCGCGATGGTCCGCGACGTCCTGGAGGCCGTCCGGCCCGCCGGATCGGTGCGGCACGTCGCGCTGCTGACCGGGCTCAAGCACTACCTCGGTCCCTTCGAGGCGTACGGCGAGGGCGACCTGCCGGACACGCCGTTCCACGAGGACGAGGACCGGCTGCCGTACCCGAACTTCTACTACGCGCAGGAGGACGAGCTGTTCGCGGCCGCCGAGCGCGACCGCTTCACCTGGAGCGTGCACCGGGCGCACACGATCATCGGCTACGCCCTCGGCAACGCGATGAACATGGGCCAGACGCTGGCCGCGCAGGCCGCCGTCTGTCGCGAGCAGGGGCTGCCCTTCGTGTTCCCGGGGTCCGAGGACCCAGTGGAACGGCGTGACCGACATGACCGACGCCGGGTTGCTGGCCGAGCAGATGCACTGGGCCGCCACCACGCCCGCCGCAGCCGACACCGCCTTCAACGTCGCCAACGGGGACGTCTTCCGGTGGCGCTGGATGTGGCCGCGCCTCGCCGAGCGCCTCGGCGTCCGCCCGGTGCGGGTACGACGCCCGCCCGCGTCCCCTCGAGGAGCAGATGGCCGGTGCCGCACCGGGGCGGGGAACACGACGGTGGTGTTCTTGTCCACGCCGATCTCGACCAGGCTCTGCAGGTTGCGCAGCTGCAGCGCCAGCGGGTGGGCCATCATGATGTCCGAGGCGTCGCCGAGCGCGGCGGCGGCCAGCGACTCGCCCTCGGCGTTGATGATCTTCGCGCGCTTCTCCCGCTCGGCCTCGGCCTGCCGGGCCATCGCCCGCTTCATGCTGTCGGGCAGCTGGATGTCCTTGAGCTCGACCAGGGTCACCTCGACGCCCCAGTCGACGGTGGTGACGTCGAGGATCTCGCGGATGTCGAGGTTGATCCGGTCGGTCTCGGACAGGGTCTCGTCGAGGGTGTGCTGGCCGACGACCTTGCGCAGGGTGGTCTGGGCGATCTGGTCGATCGCGGCGTGGACGTTCTCGATCGCGACGACCGACTTCACCGCGTCGACGACCCGGAAGTAGGCGACCGCGGAGACGTCGACGCTGACGTTGTCGCGGGTGATGATGCCCTGGGACTGGATCGGCATCGTGACGATCCGCAGCGACACCCGGTGCAGCACGTCGACGATCGGGATGATCAGCCGCAGCCCCGGCTCGCGGACGCCCGAGCACCCGGCCGAGCCGGAACAGCACGCCCCGCTCGTACTGCTTGACGATCTTGACCGACAGCGCCGACGACCAGGACAGCAGGACGTGGCGGATCGCCGGGTCCGTCGCGGTGCTGCTCGCGCTCGGCGTCGCCGTCGGGGTAGCCGTGGGGTACGTCCTGGTCAGGGCCTTGGCGCTCGTGAACCTCGGGACGCCGCCCGGGGCGGCTAGCGGTCGCGCGGCCTCAGCCCGCTTCGGGGTGGAACCGCACGGCGAGCAGCGCGACGTCGTCGCCGGGCGCGTCCCCCACGAGCTCGGCGAGGATGCTGTCCAGCAGCTCCGGCACCGGCCGGCTGCCGTGCCGCGCGACCGCGCCGCGGGCCCGCTCCAGCCCGCGGTCCAGGCTCTCCCCGCGGCGCTCGACGAGCCCGTCGGTGTAGAGCAGCAGGGTCGACCCGGCCGGCAGGATCGGCGGTCTGGTCGTGGCGGTCCCGCTCCGGCGCCGCTCCCAGCATCGGGTCGATCGCCGCGTCCTCGCCGAGCAGGTCGACGGTCCCGTCGGGGTGCAGCAGCATCGGGGGCGGGTGGCCCGCGGTGGTCCAGCGCAGCCGTGCGCAGCCCCGGGCCGCCTCCGCCGTCGGTCTGCTCGATGCGGGCGAGGACCAGGGTGGCCATCGCCCCCAGCTCCAGGTCGAGCGAGGCCCGGTCGAGCCGCTCGACGTTGCGGGCCGGCGGGTCGTCGGTGGGTCCAGGCGAACGCGCGCAGCATCGCGCGCAGCTGTCCCATCACCGCCGCGGCGTCGATGTCGTGCCCGACCACGTCGCCGACCATAAGTGGTGGCGCCGTCGGGCATCACCACGGCGTCGTACCAGTCGCCGCCGACCTGCTCGCGGGCCGCCGCCGGCCGGTAGCGGGCCACGAGCTCGAGGTGGTCCGGCTGCGGGAGCCGGGTGAGCATCGCGTTCTGCAGCGTGACGGCGACGTCGACCCGCTCCTGCAGGAGCAGCGCGCGCTGCACGGCCTGGGCGGTGTAGGACATCAGCGACCCGATGGTCACCCGGTCCTCGTCGTCGAAGTCCCGGGCCTCCGGCCACACCAGTGCGAGGGCGCCGTAGCGTGCCCGGCCGCGACCAGCGGCATGAACGCGCGTGCCTCGCCGACCTGGACGGCGGTCTCCAGGTGCGGGTAGGCGCGGTTCTGGTCGTCCCGGGTCCCGAACACCACCAGCCCGTCGCGGCAGCAGCGCCGCCCCCAGCGGGTTGTCCTCGCCGACGGCCAGCGTCGTGTGCGTGGTGGCCTGCGGCCCAGTCGGTGACCGGGTTGTGCACGAAGGTGAGGGCTCGGCCGGGCCGGCCTGCGGCGGCGGGCGCGGCGCGGGACGCCTGCATCGGGTCGGCCACCTGGCGCAGCCACATGCCGGCCTGGAGGCAGCCGAGCTCGCGTGGGCGACCTGCTCGACCGCGACGGACACCTCGGCGATGGTCCGGGTGGTCGCCAGCCGCTCGCTCAGCGCCAGCAGCAGCCGCGCGCGCACCGAGGTCGGCGGCCGCCTCGTGCGCCCGCGCGACCGCCGGCCGGCGCAGCTCGCGCTGGACCAGCTCGGCGGTGCAGGCCTCCGCCAGGTCCTCCAGGGCGCTCAGCTCCTGCCTCGGTCCACGCGCGGGGCTCGGGGTCGATCGCGCACAGCGAGCCGATGGTCCGTCCGGCGCGTCCCGCAGCGGGCAGCCGGCGTAGGCGACCACGCCGAGGTCGGGGATCGCGAGGTTGTCCTGCAGCCGCTCGTCCAGCCGGGCGTCGGTGATCACCAGCGGCTGCGGCGTCCTGGACGACGTACTGGCAGAACGAGTGCGACAGCGGGGTCTGCCGCGACGGTGGGTACGGCTCGGGCAGGCCCTCGGCGCCCACGAACACCTGCCGGTCGTCCTCGACCAGCGAGACCAGCGCGACCGGCACGTCCAGCGCCCGCCGCACCATCCGGGCGTACCGGTCGAACGACGCGTCCCCGTGCCCGTTCTCCCCCGCCGTCACCCCTGCCGTCACCCCTGCCGTCGTCCCAGCCGTCACCCCTGCCGGCCCTGCCGTCGCCCCCGCGGCCCCGCCGTCACCCTGCCGTCACCCTCACCGCCCCATTCTCCGTCGACCGCTCCTCACCTGGGGACAGTCCCCCGACATCGGATGGTTGTCAGTGACCCCTGGGTCACGTCTTGTCACCGATGTCGGGGGACTTTCCACAGGCGGGGTGCCGACAATGCGGCGGACCCGGATATTCGCGAACCGCCCTCGGCGAACCAGTTAAGCCGGTAATTTTTGACAAATCTTCCAGCCGGACGCAGCGAGGGACCATGACGAGTCGACGGGGTCGCCGCAGGGGCACCAGCCTCTTCGCCGTCTACGCGCTCGCGAGCCTGATCCCGGTCACGGTGCTCGGCGCCGTGCTGATGCGCGGCTACCACGACGACGGGCTCTACCACGCGCTCGACCAGGGCAGGGCCCAGGCGGCGGTCATCGAGCAGATGGCGATCGCGCCGGCGCTCAGCGGCGCCGACCTGTCCGACGGCCTCAGCGGCGCCGAGCGCGAGCCCGGCTCCAGTCGGCCACCGACCTGGCGATCTTCCACGGCTCGGTCGTGCGGCTGCGGCTGCTGCAGCTTCGAGGGCACCGTGTCCTTCTCCGACGACGGCAGCATCCTCGGCGCGCTCCCGGTCGAGGACCCGGCGTTCCGGGCCGCCGCCGCCGGCCGGATCGACGCGCGCGATCGTGGACGCCGGCCCGCAGTTCTCCGCGGCCGCCATCCGGGTGGTGCAGCCGGTGGTGGCCGAGTCCAACGGCCAGGCCATCGGCGTCCTCGAGGTGTACCTCCCGTACGACGCCATCGCGGCCAAGGTGCAGGCCGACACCCGCGGCACCATGACCCGGCTCGGCGTCGGCCTGATCGGCCTGTACGCCGTGCTGGCGCTGATCTCCTGGTGGACCACCCGCGCCGCTGCGCCGGCACGCCGCCGACCACGAGCACCAGGCCCTGCACGACCCGCTGACCGGGCTGCCGAACCGCGAGCTGTTCCGCCGGCGTCGCCGAGGAGTCCCTCGCCCGCGGCCGGACCGGGGAGCGCGGCGCGCTGGTGCTGGTCGACCTCGACCACTTCAAGGAGGTCAACGACACGCTGGGCCACCACGCGGGCGACGAGCTGCTGCGGATCGTCGGCCAGCGGCTCTCGGAGTCGCTGCGCACCGACGACACCGTCGCCCGGCTCGGCGGCGACGAGTTCGGCATCGTGCTGCCGCACGGCGCCGACCGGGACGCGACCGTCGCCCTGCTGACGCCGGGTCCGCGAGGAGCTCAGCCGCGAGGTCACCCTCGACGGCGCCACGCTCAGCGTCGAGGCCAGCTTCGGCGTCTGCTTCTACCCCGACGACGCCGACACCGTCGAGGGCCTGCTCCAGCACGCCGACGCCGCGATGTACCGCGGCAAGCACGGCCCCACCGGGCGTCGTCGTCTACGAGCCGACCGCGCTCGCGGCCCGCCAGCGACGCCCTGGTCATGCAGCGCGAGCTGCGCCGGGCGCTCGAGCGCGACGAGCTCGTGCTGCACTACCAGCCCAAGATCGACGCTCGGCACCGGCCGGGTCACCTCGGTGTCGAGGCGCTCGTCCGGTGGCAGCACCCCGAGCGCGGGCTGCTGCCGCCCGCCGCGTTCCTCCCGGTCGCCGAGCGGTCCGAGCTGATCGAGCCGCTGACCCGGTGGGTGCTCGCGCCGGGCGCTGCACGACTACACCGACTGGACCGCCGCCGGCCACGACTGGACCGTCGCGGTCAACGTCTCGGCCCGCAACCTGTCCTCGCTGCAGTTCGTGGACTCGGTCCGCGACATCCTGCGGCAGGCCGGGTGCTCCCCCGACCGCCTGCACCTCGAGATCACCGAGACCGCGCTGGCCTTCGACGGCGACGTCGCCGGCGAGGTCGTCGACGCGCTGGCCGCCCAGGGCATCTCGATGTCCGTCGACGACTTCGGGATCGGCTTCACCGGCCTGTCCCAGCTGCGCACCCTCGACGTCACCGAGATCAAGATCGACCGGACCTTCGTCGCGGACCTGATGGGCAACGAGCACGACCGGGCCATCGTGCGGTCCGTCATCGAGCTGGCCCACCGGCTGGGCTGCGTCGTGACCGCCGAGGGCGTCGAGACCCAGGACGTGGCCGACTGGCTGGTCGCCTCGTCGTGCGACCACGCGCAGGGCTACCTGTGGCTCCGGCCCGCCCCGTGGACGCAGATCGACGACGTCGCCCGGCCGCCGGATCCCCAGCGACGTACCCCTCGTCGGCACGCCGGATCGGACGTCGGTATGACGCGGCTCGGCGCCTGGCGACGGCGCGGCGCGGGACTCGCGCTGGTGACCGCCCTCGCCCTCGACCGCCGGCTGCGGCGGCGACGCCGTCCTCGACGTCGCGCCGACGCGCGCCGGCCGGCCGACAAGGCGCAGTTCGACCAGGCCCTGCACGACCTGCTGCCCGCCGCGGTGCAGGAGCGCGGCACGCTGCACGGTCGGGACCGACGCGTCCTACGCACCCATGTCGTCCTTCGGCCCGGACGGGCGCACCATCGTCGGCATGGAGCCCGACCTGGGGGCCGCGATCGGGCAGGTGCTCGGCGTCCGCGTCCGGTTCGCCAACCAGGACTTCATGCGGCTGCTCCCCGACGTCGTCGACGGGCGGATCGACCTGGCCATGTCGGCGATGACCGACACCGCGCAGCGGGCCCGGACCGTCGACTTCGTGAACTACTTCAGCGCCGGCACCGCGATCGTCGTCCAGCGGGGCAACCCCGAGGCCATCACCGACATCAAGGACCTGTGCGGGCGCCCGGTGGCGGTCGAGGCGGGGACCACCCAGGTGGACCTGCTGGCCCGCGCCCAGACCAACTGCCCGGGCGAGCCGATCACGGTGCGGACCTACCCCACGAACTCGGACGCGCTCGTGCAGCTGCGGACCGGGCGGGCCGCCGCGGTCCTCAACGACCTGCCTCCCGCGGTGTTCCTCGTCAACGACCCGCGGACCCGGTCGCACTACCAGCTCGCCTCCACGACGCAGTACGAGCCGGGTCTCTACGGCATCGTCGTCGCCCAGGACCAGCGAGGGCTGCGCGACGCCGTCCAGGGGGCCTGCGAGCAGCTGCTGCGCTCGGGCGCCTACGCCGACGTGCTGGAGCGCTGGAAGGTCGGCGGCGGCGCCGTCGACCGGGTGAGCATCGACTCCGACCGCTGAGGTCCGCCGGCCGGACCGGCACGTGAGGGCTCCCGCCCCGCGACGGGGGAGACACGGGGCGGGAGCAAGGAAAACGTTACGCGACCCACCCAACTTGTGCGCACCCGGAGCCGCCCGCCGACCCTCCGACCACGGTGACGACCGGCACACGGCCCCCGGAGGTGGACTGAACCACCGGCCGAACTCCTTCGACGCCCCGGATGTCGGTGGCTAGCGTCAGGGTGGGAACCGCGGGACGGGGAGCAGATGAACACACTGGAGATCGAGCTGTTGTCAGGGTGGGACGAGCAGATGACCACCGAGGCGCTGGTCGGGTTCGTCCGGGACATGCGGCGGACGCCGAACTACGACGAGATGGTCACCCGGCTGCGGGCGCTCACCTTGGCCCGGGTCTGACGTCAGGTCTCCCCCCCGTCAGGCCCGGACGCCGGCGGCCTCGCGGCGGTGCGGCACCAGCAGCACGAGCAGCGCCGCCAGGATCGAGGCGCCGGCGCAGATCGCGAACAGCCCCTGGTACGCCGCCAGCGACGGCACCGCGAAGCTGCCGAGGATCACGGTGTTAGCGGCCAGGATGCTGCCGCCGATCGCGCTCGCCAGCGAGCTGCCGAAGCTGCGGAACAGGCTGTTGAGCCCGTTGGCCGACGCGATCTCGCCGGGCGGCGTGTGCGCGTTGATCAGCGACGGGATCGCGGCGTACCCGATGCCGGTGCCGATGCCGACGATCGTGGCGCCGACGACGACCTCGCCACAGCGACTCGCTCCAGACGATCCGCATCAGCCAGCCGGCGGCGACCACGGTGGCGCCGAGGGCCAGCGTCTGGGGCGCACCGCGGCGCGTCGATCAGCCGGCGGCGACCGGGGACAGCAGCAGCATCGCCAGGCCGCTGGGCAGCATCGCCAGGCCGCCGACGAGCAGGCTGGAGCCGAAGCCGTAGCCGCTGGCCTCCGGCGCCTCGACGAACGACGCCGGTGCCGATGAACGAGGCGAACAGCGCGAAGCCGAACAGCACCGAGGCGAGGTTGGTGATCACGATCGGCTTGCGGCCGAGCGCCCTGAGGTCCACGAGCGGGTCCCGGATCCGCAGCTGGCGTCCAGCCGAACACGGCCAGGCCAGCACCACGGAGGCGACCAGCAGGACCGACGACCCGCGGGTCGTCCCAGCCCCAGGCCGCGGCTCTGGGCGAGGGGCAGCATCAGGCAGACCAGGCCGGCGGCGAGCAGGACCGCGCCGACCAGGTCGACCCGGCCGCCGCTGCGGCCGGGGACTCCGGGACGATCGTGCAGGATGCCGACGAACGCCACCAGGCCCGCCGCGGCGGTGATCCAGAACAGCGCGTGGAAGTCGGCGTGCTCGGCGACGAAGCCGGCCAGCGGCAGGCCGAGCGCACCCCCGACGCCGAGCATCGCGCTGATCAGCGCGATCGCGGAGCCGACCCGCTCGCGCGGCATCAGCGCCGCGAGCAGGCTGATGCCCGAGCGGGATGGCGGCCGCCGAGGCGCCCTGGACGGCGCGGCCCACGATCAGCCACGCCGATGTCGTCGGTGAGCGCCGTGACCAGCGAGCCCACGGTGAGGGCACCGACCGCGACCAGGAGCATCAGCCGCTTGCCGAACATGTCGCCCAGGCGGCCCATGATCGGCACCGACACGGCCGCCACCAGCAGCGTCGAGGTCAGCAGCCAGCTCGACGTTGCTCGGCCGAGGTGTCGAGCCTGGCCGGCAGGATCGACAGCACCGGGACCGAGCACCGACTGGGACAGCGACGACCACCAGCGCGCCGAGCCCGATCACCACCAGCTCGAGGGTGGCCCGCCGGGGCGAGGTGTGCGCGGCGATCTCGCGCGTCGGGGTCGAGTGCTGCCACCTCGACGTCGTGGCTGTGCGTCATGGGGTTCCTTCCTGGGGTGACCCGAGGCCCGGCTCGACCCGCACCAAGGCCCGGGTCGACGGGACTGGCGGCACTCTACGCCCTATGTGGCACTGAGTGCCAACTCCGGCCTCGCGTGACAGCGGGTGTTACGGTGATCGGCATGCCGACCGAGCCCACGTTGCGGGACCACGCGCGCGGCGCCGTGCGCGACGAGGTGATGAAGCAGGCCTGGCTGCTCTTCGCCGAGCAGGGGTTCGAGGCCACGACCGTCGACCAGATCGCCGCGGCGGCGGGCATGTCGCGGCGCACCTTCTTCCGCTACTTCAGCGGCAAGGACGAGCTGGTGCTCGAGCGGCTCCTGGAGTCCGGGGACCGGGTCGCCGCCGCGCTGGCCGGCCGGCCCGACGACGAGCCGGCCTGGACCGCGCTGCGGGCGGCCTTCGACGAGGTCGTGCGCCCGCAGGAGCGGCACGCCGACCACTCGCGGGCGCTGCAGCTGATGCTCCGCGAGGAGCCCGCGGTCCGGGCCAGCGTCCTGGAGCGGCGCCGCCGCTGGGAGGAGGTCCTCACTCCCCTGGTGGCCGCACGCCTCCCCCGCCGCCACGGCGGGCGCGGTCCCGACGTACGCGCGGCCGCGCTGGCCGCGAGCGCGCTCGCCTGCCTCGAGGTGGCCCAGGAGGCCTGGGTCGACGAGCCCCGCAGCCGGCTCTCCACCCTCCTGGACCAGGCGATGGCCGCCGTCCACCCCGCCGGGAGCGAGGGCTAGGGGGAGAAGAGGTCCGGCTCGTCCTCGACGGGCCGGGCCGCCTCGGGGTGCCGCACCACGGAGCCCGCGAAGCCGGGGCCGGGCGCCGGAGCGACCCCGGTCTTCCAGGCCGCGGCCGCCCCGTTGGCCAGCCGGTCCGCCGCCTCGTTGAGCTCGTGACCGGAGTGACCCTTGACCCACGCGAAACGGACGTCGCGTCCGACCATCGCCGCGTCGAGGGCCTGCATGATCTCGACGTTGAGCACGGCCTTGCCGTCGCCCTTCTTCCAGCCCCGCCGCTTCCAGCCCGCCATCCACTTGGTCACCGAGTTGATGACGTAGGTGCTGTCGCAGTAGACGAGCAGGTCGTCGGCGAGGTGCGCGGTCTGCTGGAGCAGGTCGAGCACGGCGGTGAGCTCCGCCTTGTTGTTCGTGCCGTGCGCCCAGCCGCCGACCGCCCAGCAGCCGTCGTCGACGTACCAGCCCCAGCCGGCGGGGCCGGGGTTCCCGAGTGCGGAGCCGTCCGCTGCGGCGATGATCGTCACGCGCGGCATCCTGCCACCACCGCACGACCTCGTTGCCAAGGCCTCCCCCGCGTGCCTACCGTGCTCGGGACGGGCGGGAGCACGCATGCACGAGCTGGCGATCGCGGAGAGCGTGGTGGCCTCGGTCCTCGAGCACACGGGAGGGCGACGGGTCGCCGTCGTGCGCCTGCGGGTCGGCCGGCTCGCCGGGGTCGTCCCCGACGCGCTGTCCTTCTGCTTCGAGCTCGCCACGGCAGGTACGACGCTCGAGGGCGCCTCGCTCGAGATCGTCGAGGAGCACGGCCGGGCGCGCTGCCGGACCTGCGCGTGCGACTTCACGGTCGACGACTCGATCCTGCTGTGCGGCTGCGGCAGCGCGGACGTGGAGCTGCTGTCCGGCCAGGACCTGTCCGTGACGTCGGTGGAGGTGCTCTGAGATGTGCGCGACCTGTGGCTGCGGGGAGGGCGAGGCCCGCGTGACGCTCGTCGACGGCTCGGAGCCGCACGAGCACGAGCACACGCACGGGCACGGGCACGGCCATGAGCACGGGCACCCGCACGAGGACGGAGCGGCCGACGCGCGCACCCACACGATCGAGCTCGAGGTCGCCGTGCTGGCCCGCAACGACGCGACCGCGGCTCGCAACCGTGCCTGGCTGGCCGAGCGCGGCATCACCGCCGTCAACCTGATGAGCTCGCCCGGCGCCGGCAAGACCACGCTGCTCGAGCGGACGATCCGCGACCTCGGCCGCCCGGTGAGCGTCATCGAGGGCGACCAGGAGACGGTCTTCGACGCCGAGCGGATCCGGGCGGCCGGGGCGCGGGCCGTGCAGGTCAACACCGGCGCCGGCTGCCACCTCGACGCGACCATGGTCGAGCGCGCCCTGGACTCGCTGCGCCCGGAGCCCGGCAGCCTCCTGGTCGTCGAGAACGTCGGCAACCTCGTCTGCCCGGCGCTCTTCGACCTCGGCGAGAGCCGCAAGGTGGTGGTCGATCTCGGTGACCGAGGGCGACGACAAGCCGCTGAAGTACCCGCACATGTTCGCCGCCGCGGACCTGGTCGTGCTCAACAAGACCGACCTGCTCCCCTACGTCGACTTCGACCCCGACCGCCTCGTCCGGGACGCGCGGCTGGTGAACCCAGACGTGCAGGTTCTGCCGGTCTCCGCCCGCACCGGGACGAACCTCCAGGACTGGTACGACTGGCTCGGATGAGTCCTTGCCGGGGGTGCTGCGGAGGCCGCGCGGGCGACCCTTGACAGTCGGTGTGACGTAGGTCTCTGATGAGTTCGGGACTCAAGGGACCCTCTGCGGTCCGTGGCCGAACAACAGGGGACTTTCACGGGACGCCCCCGGAGAGCCGGCGCGTATGCCAACAGCCGAGGCAGTTCAAGCAGAGCAGACACTCATCCACGTGCTTGTGGATCAATGCCGGTCTCAGCTGCGACGGGGACTCCGTCGCGCTGACGGCGGCGACGCAGCCCAGCGTCGAGGAGATCGCCCTCGGCGCCCTTCCGGGGCTTCCCCAAGTGGCCGTGCACTGGCCGCTGATCGACTTCGAGTGCGGCCCGACCGGCGGCGCCGACGACTTCCTCGAGTGGTTCTTCAAGGCCGACCGGGGTGAGCTCGAGCCGTTCGTGCTGGTGGTCGAGGGGTCCATCCCCAACGAGAAGCTGCACGACGAGGGCTACTGGTGCGGGTTCGGCAACGACCCGATGACCGGGCAGCCGATGACCACCAGCGAGTGGCTCGACCGGCTGACCCCCAAGGCCACGGCCGTGGTCGCGGTCGGCACCTGCGCGACGTACGGCGGCATCCACGCCATGCAGGGCAACCCGACCGGCGCGATGGGGGTGCCCGACTACCTGGGCTGGGAGTGGAAGTCCAAGGCCGGCATCCCGATCGTCTGCGTCCCCGGCTGCCCGATCCAGCCCGACAACCTGTCCGAGACGCTGACCTACCTGCTCTACATGGCCACCGGCCAGGCGCCGATGATCCCGCTCGACGACGCGCTGCGGCCCACCTGGTTGTTCGGCAGCACCGTGCACGAGGGCTGCGACCGGGCCGGCTACTACGAGCAGGCCGACTTCGCGACGGAGTACGGCTCCCCGAAGTGCATCGTCAAGCTCGGCTGCTGGGGGCCGGTGGTGAAGTGCAACGTGCCCAAGCGGGGCTGGATCAACGGCGTGGGCGGCTGCCCCAACGTGGGCGGCATCTGCATCGGCTGCACGATGCCGGGCTTCCCCGACAAGTTCATGCCGTTCATGGACGAGCCCCCCGGCGGCAAGCTCTCCACGAACGCGGTCGGCCTCTACGGCAAGACCATCAAGCGGCTGCGCGGGGTCACCACGCAGACCCTCGACAAGGAGCCGAAGTGGCGCACCAACGGCCCGCGGCTCACCACCGGCGCGACACGGACCTGGTGACGCGGCAGACCCACACCTGCATCGATCGGAAGAGAGGCGACGCATGACGTCGACCATCCCCCGCCCCAGCACGTTCACCACGGACGACAAGGGTCTGACCGAGATGGCCTGGGACCCGATCACCCGGATCGTGGGCTCGCTCGGCATCTACACCAAGATCGACTTCGGCAACATGAGGGTCGCGGAGTGCCACAGCACCAGCTCGATCTTCCGGGGCTACTCGATCTTCATGAAGGGCAAGGACCCGCGCGACGCGCACTTCATCACCAGCCGCATCTGCGGGATCTGCGGGGACAACCACGCGACCTGCTCCTGCTACGCGCAGAACATGGCGTACGGCGTGAAGCCGCCGGCCATCGGTGAGTGGATCGTCAACCTGGGCGAGGCCGCGGAGTACATGTTCGACCACAACATCTTCCAGGAGAACCTGGTCGGGGTGGACTTCTGCGAGCGGATGGTCGCCGAGACGAACCCCGGCGTCCTCGAGCGGGCGAACAGCACCGAGGCGCCCCAGGCCGCGGCGCACGGGTACAAGACGATCGGCGACATCATGCGGTCGCTGAACCCGTTCACCGGCGAGTTCTACCGCGAGGCGCTGCAGGTCAGCCGCTACACGCGGGAGATGTTCTGCCTGATGGAGGGGCGCCACGTGCACCCCTCGACGCTCTACCCGGGCGGCGTCGGCACCGTCGCGACGATCCAGCTGATGACCGACTACATCACCCGGTTGATGCGCTACGTGGAGTTCATGAAGAAGGTCGTGCCGATGCACGACGACCTCTTCGACTTCTTCTACGAGGCGCTGCCCGGCTACGAGGAGGTCGGCAACCGGCGGATCCTGCTCGGCTGCTGGGGCTCGTTCCAGGACCCCGACGCACTGCAACTTCGACTACAAGGACATGACCCGCTGGGGCCGGGCGATGTACGTCACCCCCGGCATCGTGGTGGACGGCCAGCTGGTCACCACCGACCTGGTCGAGATCAACCTCGGCATCCGGATCCTGCTCGGCTCGTCGTACTACGACGACTGGCAGGACCAGGAGATGTTCGTGACCCACGACCCGCTCGGGAACCCGGTCGACCGGCGGCACCCGTGGAACCAGCACACCAACCCGCAGGCCGCAGAAGCGCGACCTCGACGACAAGTACTCCTGGGTGATGTCGCCGCGCTGGTACGACGGCACGGACTACCTCGCGCTCGACACCGGCGGCGGCCCGCTCGCCCGGCTGTGGGTGACGGCGCTGGCCGGCCTGGTGGACATCGGCTACGTGCAGGCCACCGGCAGCAGCGTGAAGATCAACCTGCCGAAGACGGCGCTCAAGGGACCGGTCGAGCTGGAGTGGAAGGTCCCGCGGTGGAGCAACACCATCGAGCGCGACCGGGCCCGCACCTACTTCCAGGCGTACGCCGCGGCCGCCGCGCTGCACTTCGCCGAGAAGGCGCTCGTCGAGATCCGGGCCGGCCGCACGAAGACGTGGGAGAAGTTCGAGGTGCCCGAGGAGGGCATCGGCTGCGGCTTCACCGAGGCGGTGCGCGGCGTGCTCTCGCACCACCTGGTGATCCGGGACGGGAAGATCGCGAACTACCACCCCTACCCGCCGACGCCCGTGGAACGCGAACCCCCGCGACTCCTACGGCACCCCGGGTCCCTACGAGGACGCCGTGCAGGGGCAGCCGATCTTCGAGGAGAACGACCGGGAGCACTTCAAGGGCATCGACATCATGCGGACGGTCCGCAGCTTCGACCCGTGCCTGCCCTGCGGGGTGCACATGTACCTCGGCGACGGCAAGAAGCTCGAGCTGGTGCACACGCCGACCCAGTCCGCCGGCGTCGGCTGAGCGGGCGGCCATGCACCAGGCGCCACCGGACCCAGCCGCTGTCGAGGACGACGTCAGCGCCGCCCGACCTGCGGATGACCGGCGAGCGCATCGACGCGCTGATCGACGCCATCGCGGGCGGCGGCGCCGGGCCCGCGAACCCGACCCGGTCCCGCGAGCGCGCCGAGGACCTGGTGCGGGCCGTCACCGACCTGTACGGCGCCGGGCTCGAGCGGCTGCTGGACGATCGTCCACGACAGCGGCCGGCTCGACGAGGAGCTGCTCGGCCTGCTCGCCGGCGACGAGCTGGTCGCCAGCCTGCTGCTGGTGCACGGCCTGCACCCGTACGACGTCCGCACCCGCGTCGAGCACGCCCTGGACGAGGTGCGGCCCTACCTCGGCAGCCACGGCGGTGACGTCGAGCTGCTCGCGGTGACCGACGCCGGCGCCGTACGCCTGCGGCTGCTCGGGTCCTGCGACGGCTGCCCGTCCTCGTCGGTCACCCTGGAGCTCGCCGTCCAGGACGCCATCGAGGCCGCCGCCCCCGAGGTCACCTCGATCGAGGTGGAGGCCCCCACCGCCGCACGCCGGCGCGCCGGGACCCTGATCCCGGTCGACGCGCTGCGCACCCGGATCGACCTCGGGACACCGGACGCGAGGGCCGGCGCGACCTGGCACACGCTGCCGCCGGTCGCCGGCCTCGCGTCCGGACAGGCCGCCGCCAGCGACCGCGCGGGGCACGTCGAGCTGTTCGTGTGCCGGGTCGGCCAGGACCTGTTCGCCTTCCGCGACGCGTGCGCCCGCTGCTCGAGCAGCCTGGAGGGCGCGCTCCCGGTGCGACGTCTCGGCGGTGGCGGCCGGCGACGCGGTGCTGACCTGCCCGGCCTGCGGCGCGCACTACGACGTACGACGGGCCGGCGCCTGCCTGGACGCGGCCGACCTGCACCTGGACCCGTTCCCGCTGCTCGTCGAGGCCGGCACGGTCGCGGTCGCCGTTCCGGCGACGGTCGGCGCATGAGCACCGGCCGGGCGCAGCTCGGCACGCTGCGCCGGATCAGCCGGACCCGCCGTCCGGTCGAGGCCGGCGAGCGCTGCGAGATGTGCAGCGCGCCGGTCGCCGAGGAGCACCCGCACGTCGTCGACGTCGTGAGCCGCGGCCTGCTGTGCACCTGCCGGCCGTGCTACCTGCTGTTCACCGACCAGCAGGCCGAGATGCGCTACCGCGCGGTGCCGGACCGCTACCTCGCGTTCCCGGGCTTCCGGCTCGACCAGGCCGACTGGGACGACCTGCAGATCCCGGTCGGCCTGGCGTTCCTGTTCCGCAACTCCGCGCAGGACCGGGTCGTGGCGTTCTACCCCGGCCCCGCCGGCGCCACCGAGTCCGAGCTGTCCCTCGCCGCCTGGGACCGGGTGCTGGAGGCGAACCCGGGCCTGGCCACCGTGCTGCCCGACGTCGAGGCGCTGCTGGTCCGCGGCACCCGGGAGGACGAGGGCTTCACCTGCCACGTCGTCCCGATCGACGCCTGCTACGAGCTGGTCGGCCGGATGCGGCAGACCTGGCGCGGGTTCGACGGCGGCCAGGAGGCACGCGGCGCGCTGGACGAGTTCTTCGCGAAGGTCGACGACCGGAGCCGTCCCGGGGAGGCACGCCCGTGAGCGACTGGACCTTCCGGGTGCTCGACATCGCCCCGACGCCGTACGCCGCCAGCCCCGAGCTGACCGCCCGGCTCCGGGTCGAGGAGAGCACCGGGCGTGCAGGTGCACGCCATGGCCCTGCGCTGCCAGGTCCGCATCGAGCCGCAGCGGCGCGGCTACGACACCGACGACGAGCCCGGGCTGCGCGCGCTGTTCGGCGACCGGGACCGCTGGCCGCAGACCCTCAAGCCGTTCCAGTGGATGCAGTGCCACACCACCGTCCAGGGGTTCACCGGCGCCACCGAGGTCGACCTGGCGCTGCCGTGCACCTACGACTTCGACGTGACCGGGTCCCGGCTGCTGCACGGCGTCGGCTCCGGCACGCTCCCGCTGAGCCTGATGTTCAGCGGCACCGTCTTCACCCGCGGCGAGCACGGCTTCGGGGTGCTGCAGGTGCCCTGGGACAGCGAGGCGCGCTACGACCTGCCGGTGCGCGTCTGGCAGGACATGATCGCCGGCTTCTTCCCGCACCAGGGCTGGATCCGTCTCGACCACGACGTGCTGAGCGGCGCTCGGCGACTACCGCGCCCGGCACGGTCTGGTGTCGTGGGAGGAGACCGTCAGCCGGCTGCTCGGCGCGGTCCCCTCCCCGGTCGGGGGCGAGCAGCCGTGAGCCCCGTGTCCGCCGACCGCCTCCAGCAGGCCCGCACCGTCGCCGACGCGGTGCTCTACGAGGGCTACCTGCTCTACCCCTACCGCGCCAGCTCGGACAAGAACCGCGCCCGCTGGCAGTTCGGCGTGCTCGGGCCGCCCGGCGCGGCGGACCGCGGGCTGGGCGAGCCGGACTCCCTGACGATGCACACGATCCTCACCGGCGTCGCGGACGGGTCGTCGGTCGACGTACACCTGCGGTTCCTGCAGCTCCAGCACCGGCAGGTCGCTCGACGCCGCGGGGCACGGAGGTCGCGTCCCTGCAGGCCGGGGGCCGCACCGAGCTGACCTGGGACGAGGCCGTCGAGCAGGAGGTCGTGGTGACCGCCGACGCGTCGGGCGGCACCGCCCGCGACACCCCGGTCGACGGTCGAGGGCGGCGAGGAGGTCGAGGCGCTGCCCGGCGGCGGGTCGGTGGTGCGGCGCCGCTGGCCGCTGCGCGCCGTCGTCGGCGTCGGCACCGAGCGGCACGGCGCGTTCACCCGGCTGACGGTGACGGTCCGCAACGACCACCCGGACCGGCCCGGGACACCCGAGGACGCCACGCGTACGTCGCTGCTCGGCGCCCACCTGCTCGTCGGCGCCGACGGCTGCGCGTTCGTCTCCATGATCGACCCGCCGCGAGAGGCGCGCGCGCGATCGCCGACGGGGCTCCGCCAGGACCGCTGCTGGCCGTTCCTGGCGGGCGCCGAGGGCGACACCGACCTCCTCCTCGGGTCGCCGATCATCCTCTACGACCACCCGCAGGTGGCCGCCGAGAGCGCGGGAGCGCTGTTCGACGCGACCGAGATCGACGAGATCCTCACGCTGCGGGTGATGACGATGACCGACGCCGAGAAGGCCGAGGCCCGGGCCACCGACCCCCGGGCGGCCGCCCTCGTCGACCGCTGCGACGCGATGACCCCCGCGGACCTCCAGCAGCTGCACGGGGTCTTCCGCGACCCGCGCGGGCCGGGCGGGGTCACCGGCGCGGACGGCACGCCGTGGTGGGACCCGGCCACCGACGCCTCCGTCGACCCCGGGACCGACACCGTCCTGGTGGGCGGGGTGCGGGTCGGCAAGGGCAGCCGGGTGCGGCTGCACCCGCAGCCGCCGGGCCGACGCGCAGGACCTGTTCCTCGCCGGCCAGGTCGCCCGGGTCACCGGGGTGCTGTTCGACGTGGACGGCGGGACCCACGTCGCGGTCGTGCTCGAGGACGACCCCGCCGCCGACCTGCACGAGTGGTACGGCCGCTACAGCTACTTCGCACCGGACGAGATCGAACCGCTCACCGCACGAGAGGAGAGCCGACCATGAGGACGATCGGGAAGCTGACCACGCTGGTGGTCCTGGCGCTGGCAGCGGCCGCCGCGGCGACCGGGGTGAAGTCGGTGCCGGACCTGCAGCGGTACCTCCGGATGCGGCAGATGTAGCCGCGCCATGACGGTCCTGGTCGCCGGCATCGGCAACCTGTTCGGCTCCGACGACGGCTTCGGCCCCGAGGTCGTCCGCCGGATGGGCGAGCGCGCCGACGACGACGTCCGGGTCGTCGACTACGGCATCCGCGGCATGCACCTGGCCTACGACCTGCTGGACGGGTACGACGCCCTGGTGATCGTCGACGCGGTGCCGCGCGGCGAGCCCGGCGAGATCACCGTGCTCGAGGTCGGCCCGGACGACCTCGGCGCCGACGACTTCGACCCGCACGGCATGAACCCGGTCGCGGTGCTCGCCTCGCTCGACACCCTGGGCGGCACGCTCCCGCCGACCTACGTCGTGGGCTGCCGCCCCGCGTCCACCGCCGACGGCATCGGGCTGGGCGACGGCCGTCGCGGCCGCCGTACCCCTGGCCGTGGAGACCGTGGACCGGCTGCTCGACCGGCTGCTCGACCGGCCCGGCCGCGCCGACGTCACCGTCGCCCTGACCGGGGAGGCCTGACATGTGCCTGGGCATCCCCGGACGGGTCGTGGGCCTCGCGGACGGCTACGCCGGCCAGGTCGCGGTGGTCGACGTCGAGGGCGCCGAGCGGCAAGGTGAACGTCGGGATGCTCGAGGCGCCGCCGGCCCCGGGCGACTGGGTGCTGATCCACATGGGCTTCGCGGTCGAGGCGATCGACGAGGCGGCCGCCCGGACCGCCCTGGCCGGCCTGCAGCTGATGGGCAGCGGCCGCGCCGCCCGCGTGCGCCGCCGCTACGACGTGTTCGGGCTCGTGCAGGGCGTCGGCTTCCGGCCGTTCGTCTACGTCACCGCCTCGGAGCTGGGGCTGGCCGGCTCGGTGTCGAACACCCCCTCCGGGGTCGTCGTCGAGGTCGAGGGCGACCCCGACGCCGTCGACGCGTTCGGCCGCCGGCTGGTCGACGACGCCCCGCCCGCTGGCCGAGGTCGAGGGCCTGCACGAGACCGACGCTGCCGACCCGCGGCGGCACCGGCTTCACCATCGAGGACAGCAGCACCGGCACCGGCCGGACGCTCGCGTCCCCCGACGTCGCGGTGTGCGACGACTGCCTCGCCGAGCTCGCCGACCCGCTCGACCGGCGCTACCGGCACCCGTTCATCTCCTGCACGAACTGCGGCCCGCGGTTCACGATCATCACCGTCGCTGCCCTACGACCGGGCCGCCACCACGATGGCCGGCTTCGCGATGTGCGCCGCCTGCCGGGCGGAGTACGACGACCCCGGCGACCGGCGCTTCCACGCGCAGCCCGTCGCCTGCCCCGACTGCGGTCCGACGCTGGCCCTGGTCGCCCCCGGCCTGCACGAGACCGGCGACGCCGCCGTACGACGGGCGCGGGAGCTGCTCGCCGACGGGCGGGTCGTCGCGGTCAAGGGCCTCGGCGGCTACCACCTGGCCTGCGACGCCCGCAACGAGGCGGCCGTCGCGGAGCTGCGGCGCCGCAAGCAGCGCGGCGGCAAGCCGTTCGCGGTGATGGTCCGCGACCTCGACGTGGCCGAGGCCCTCGCGCAGATGACCGAGGAGGAGCGCCGGCTGCTCACCGGCCCGAGGAAGCCCGTCGTCCTCCTCCCCCGCCCCTCCCCGCTCCGAGTTGTCAGGCGCTCACGCGGCCCTGACGGCGCCACCGCCTGACAACTCGGTGGCGGAGGCGGTGGCGCCCGGCAACCCCGGACCTCGGGGTCCTGCTGCCCTACACGCCCGCTGCACGTGCTGCTGCTCGGCGCCGCCGGCGACCCGGGGCCGGACGTGCTGGTGATGACCTCGGGCAACCTGTCCGGCGAGCCGATCGTCACCGACGACGAGGAGGCCCGCGACCGGCTCGGTGGGCTCGCGGACGCGTTCCTGGTGCACGACCGGCCGATCCGGGTGCCCTGCGACGACTCGGTCGCCCGGGTGGTGAGCGGCGTCGAGCTGCCGGTACGACGCTCGCGCGGGCACGCACCGCTGCCGGTGGCCCTGCCCGTTCGACGTCGACCCGGTGCTGGCGACCGGCGCCGACCTGAAGAACACCTGCGCGGTGGCCGCGGGTCGCTACGCGTGGCTCAGCCAGCACGTCGGGGACCTCGACGACCTGGCCACCCTGGACGCGCTCGGCCGCTCCGAGCGGCACCTCGAGGAGCTGACCGGCGTGCGGCCCGGCCTGCTGGTCACCGACGCGCACCCCGGCTACCGCTCGGCCGCCTGGGCCCGCGCGCACGCCGGCGGGCGCGAGGTGCGCACCGTGCAGCACCACCACGCGCACGTCGCCTCGGTGATGGGCGAGCACGGTCTCGGCCTCGACGACCAGGTGGTCGGGGTCGCCTTCGACGGCACCGGCTACGGCACCGACGGCGCGATCTGGGGCGGCGAGGTGCTGGTCGCGGGCTACAAGGAGTTCCGGCGTGCGGCGCACCTCGGCTACGTCCCGCTGGCCGGCGGCGACGCCAGCGTGCGGCGGCCCTACCGGATGGCGCTGGCGCACCTGCGGGCCGCGGGCGTGCCCTGGACCGACGACCTCCCGGCCGTCGCGGCCTGCCCCGCCCGGGAGCGGTCCGTGCTGGCGCACCAGCTCGACACCGGGCTCGGCTGCGTGCCGACCTCCAGCGCGGGTCGGCTCTTCGACGCCGTCTCCTCGCTGGCCGGGGTCCGGCACACCAGCGACTACGAGGCCGAGGCGGCGGTGCGGCTGGAGTCCCTGGCCCGCTCGTACGACGGCCCGGTGGCGCCGTACGCCTTCGGGCTCGTCGAGGACCCGGACGGCTGCGTGGTCGCCGACCCCGGGCCGGTCGTGCGCGCGGTCGTGGACGACGTACGACGCGGGGCCGGCCCGGCGCGGGTGGCGGCGCGCTTCCACGCCGGCGTCGCGGCCCTCGTCGTCGAGCTCGCCGGCCGGGCGCGGGACGCGACGGGACTGGACGTGGTGGCGCTCGGCGGCGGGGTGTTCGCCAACGCGCTGCTGCTGGCGACGAGCGTGCGGCAGCTGGAGGAGCGCGGGTTCACCGTGCTCCGGCCCCGGCTGCTGCCGCCCAACGACGGCGGGATCGCGCTCGGCCAGGTCCTGGTCGGCTCCGTGGCCTGAACGACGAGGAGAGAGGAGGAACGACATGTGTCTCGCAGTTCCCGGCCGTGTGGTCTCGGTGCACGAGGCGGACGGCCAGACCATGGCGGAGGTCGACTTCGGCGGTCTGCGCAAGGAGGTCTGCCTGGCCTACATCCCGGACGTGCAGGCGGGTGAGTACGTCATCGTCCACGTCGGGTTCGCGATCCAGCGGCTCGACGAGAAGTCGGCGCAGGAGACGCTGGCCAGCTTCGAGAGGCTCGGGATCCTCGAGGAGGAGTTCGGCGACGGGTTCTCGCGCGCGGCCCGGCAGTCAGGAGTCACACCATGAAGTACCTCGACGAGTTCAGCGACCCCGACCTGGCCCGGCGGCTGGTCGACCAGATCCACGCGGAGACCACGCAGCCCTGGGCGATGATGGAGGTCTGCGGCGGCCAGACGCACTCGATCATCCGGCACGGCATCGACCAGCTGCTGCCCGAGGGCGTGGAGATGATCCACGGCCCCGGCTGCCCGGTGTGCGTGACGCCGCTGGAGATCATCGACAAGGCGCTCGCCATCGCCGAGCAGCCCGGCGTGATCTTCTGCTCCTTCGGCGACATGCTGCGGGTCCCGGGCAGCAGCAAGGACCTGTTCGCGATCAAGAGCGCCGGGGGCGACGTACGCGTGGTCTACTCGCCGCTCGACGCCCTGAAGCTGGCCCGGGAGAACCCGGACCGGCAGGTGGTGTTCTTCGGCATCGGGTTCGAGACCACCGCGCCCGCGAACGCGATGACCGTCTACCAGGCCCGGCGCCAGGGCATCGCGAACTTCTCGCTGCTGGTCTCCCACGTGCTGGTCCCGCCGGCGATCGCGGCGATCATGGAGTCCCCGACCTGCCGGGTGCAGGCGTTCCTGGCCGCCGGTCACGTGTGCAGCGTGATGGGCACCGCGCAGTACCCGCCCCTCGCCGAGCGGTACGGCGTCCCGATCGTGGTGACCGGCTTCGAGCCGCTGGACATCCTCGAGGGCATCCGGCGGACCGTGATCCAGCTGGAGGCGGGCCGTCACGAGCTGGAGAACGCCTACACCCGCGTCGTCCCCCCGGAAGGGAACCTGCCGGCGCAGGAGATGCTGCGCGACGTGTTCGAGGTGACCGACCGGACCTGGCGCGGCATCGGGATGATCCCGGCCAGCGGCTGGAGGCTGTCGGACCGCTACGCCGACTTCGACGCCGAGACCCGGTTCGCGGTCGGCGACATCCACACCGACGAGTCACCGCTGTGCCGCTCGGGCGAGGTGCTGCAGGGCCTGATCAAGCCGCACGAGTGCGCCGCCTTCGGCAAGCAGTGCACGCCCGCGCAACCCGCTCGGCGCGACGATGGTGTCCTCGGAGGGCGCCTGCGCGGCCTACTACACCTACCGACGGCTCGAGCCCGTCGAGCTGCCCGACCCGTCGGGGACCCGCCTGGTGGAGAGCCGATGAGCAACGACCTGGACTTCGAGGGCTGGGTCTGCCCGCTGCCGCTGCGCGACACCCCCACGATCGTGATGGGGCACGGCGGCGGCGGGGCGATGTCCGGCGAGCTGATCGAGCAGCTCTTCCTGCCGGCGTACGGCGGCGCCGCGCGGGCCGAGCTCGGCGACGCCGCGGTGCTGTCGGTGCCGGCGGGACGGCTGGCGTTCTCGACCGACTCGTTCGTGGTCAAGCCGATGTTCTTCCCCGGCGGCTCGATCGGCGACCTGGCGGTCAACGGCACCGTCAACGACCTCGCGATGGCCGGCGCCACGCCGCTGTTCCTCTCGACGGCGTTCATCCTGGCCGAGGGCACCGCGCTGAGCGACATCGGACGGGTCGCGACCGCGCTGGGCAAGGCCGCCGAGGTCGCCGGCGTCCAGCTCGTCACCGGTGACACCAAGGTCGTCGACAGCGGCAGCGGGGACGGCGTCTTCGTGAACACCGCCGGCATCGGGGTGGTCCCCGACGGCGTGGAGATCGGGCCCACCCGCGCGCGGGTCGGCGACGCCGTGCTGGTCAGCGGCGACATCGGCGTGCACGGCATCGCGGTGATGAGCTGCCGCGAGGGCCTCGAGTTCGGCACCACCGTCGTCAGCGACACCGCACCGCTGCACGGCCTGGTCGCGGAGATGCTGGCCACCGGGATCGACGTACGCGTGCTGCGGGACCCGACCCGCGGCGGCGTCGCGGCGACCCTCAACGAGATCGCCAAGGCGTCCGGAGTGGGCATCGAGCTGGTCGAGCGGGACCTGCCGGTCCCGGCCGAGGTCAAGGACGCCTGCGGGCTGCTCGGGCTCGACCCGCTGCAGGTCGCCAACGAGGGCAAGCTGCTCGCGGTGGTGCCCGCCGACCGCGCCGAGGAGCTGCTGGCCGCGATGCACCGGCACCCGCTGGGCTCGGGGGCGCGCCGGATCGGCCGCTGCGTCGCCGAGCACCCGCGGATGGTGGTGGCCCGCACCGGTCTCGGCGGCACCCGGGTGGTGGACCTGCCGATCGGCGAGCAGCTCCCCCGGATCTGCTGAGTGAGCCGGCTCGGCGCGGCCCGCTTCGCGCAGTACGCCTACCCGCCCAACGAGCTCGGCTACTGCGGGCCGCCCGGTGCCCGCGCGATGCTCGACGCCGACGCCACCCGGGAGCTGGAGCGCCGGGCGCGGCAGTTCGAGGGGGCCTGGTGCTACCTGGAGCTCCTCGCCGAGGTGGTCGGCGCCGCGGAGCCGCTGGACGAGGACGTGGTCGACGCCTACTGGATCGGCAGCGACCTGCTGGACCGGGTCGACCCCGCCGCCCTGGTGGACCGGCTCACGGACCGGTTCCGCGGCCAGGGCGGCGGCAGCTGGCGCGAGGCCGCGGGCGGGCCGTCCCGCACCACAGCTTCCAGGTCTTCGAGGTCTACCCGTGGCTCGGGCTGCTGCGCGAGGGCCGCCCGCCCGGACCGGCCGTGTGGGTGCTGGACCGCTGCCGGATCCGGGTCGGCGAGGTGCTGGCGGTCGCCGGCGAACGGGTCACGGTCTCCTCGCGGGTGCTCGCCTGGGACGGCGGCGAGCTGACCGAGGCGGGCACCGCCACCGAGACCGCCCGCTGGTCGGTCGACGGCCGGGCCCTGATCGAGCGGCCCGAGGTGGGCGCCCTGGTGGCCCTGCACTGGGACTGGGTGTGCGAGCAGGTCACCCCCGAGCAGGCGGCGCGCATCGAGCGGCTGGAGCGACGTACCCGGGCGGGGGCGCAGGCCCCCTGACCCGTCAGCTGTTCTCCGCGATGTACGTCGCCGGGTCCTTGTCGTGGTCGTCGACGTGCCGGCCGGCGGGGTGGTCGGCGTAGAACCGCAGCCACTGCATGGCCAGCTCGTGGCGCTGCTCGAGCGTGGCGCTCTTGATGAAGTCGGGCAGCGCCTCCCGCTCCTCCTCGTCGAGGTGCTCGCCGTTCTCGGTGCGGGCCCGGCCGACCGCCTCGAACCACTCGGGCGTCCCGACCTGCGCCGCGTTCGCGTCGCGGACCGCGTCCCGGATCGAGTTGTGGTCGCCGATCGCGTCGTCGGTCTCGTCCTCGGGGTCGCCGGCCTTGCCGACCTTGAGCAGCACCGGGTAGAGGATCTCCTCCTCGGCCTGGGCGTGCGTGTCGAGCCGGGTGCCGAGCGGCCCCCAGATCGCGGCGAGCTCCTCGTCGGTCCGGGCGTCGTCGAGGTAGAAGAAGCGGCGGCGGAACCAGTCGTGGTCCTCGTAGATCAGCGTGATGATGTCGGCCATGCCGCGACGTACCCCGCAACGGGGCGGCGCTAACGCCGGTCAGGTCACCCGGTAGCGGGTCGTCATCCCGGCGGCGATGTGGTCGTTGACGTGGCAGTGGAACAGCCAGGTGCCGGGGTCGTCGGGGACCATGTCGGCCACCACCATCCCGGCCGGGAGCAGGCTCACCACGTCCATCCGCATCCCGCTGACCACCACGTCGTTGCCGTGCCAGTGCGGGGTGTGCAGGTCCACCTCGGTGCCCATGCTCATGACGTACCACCGCACGTGCTGGCCGCGGTGCAGGGTGATCATCGGCATCGTGCCGTAGAGGTAGCCGTTGATGGAGTGCTTGAGGTTCGACTCGACGAACTCCTCGTCGTCGTCGGGGTCCGCGGGCATCGGCGGCGTCCCGTAGCGCGCCATGTTCTCGGCGAGCAGCGGGCTCTGCACCTCGTTGTCGATGAAGAACGACGCGAACACCTCACGGTCGACGTCCTTCGGCGACCCGTCCGCGCGGGCCCGGCCCCGGGCGGTGACCACCATCGGGCCGATCAGCCCGGCGTAGGTGTCGCCGATCTCGTCGGTGTGCGAGTGGTACATCCACATCACCGAGCTGCCGTCGTGCGGGCCGGGGCCGGCGCGACCGGGCACCTTCCAGACGTAGGTGTGCCGGCCGCCCGGCGGCACCGCGTCGTCCGCCTTGCGCGCGCCGGAGGTCCCGTCGGCGTACGGCGCCCCCTCGGCTGGCCTTGTCGTAGAACACGCCGTGCGGGTGCATGCTGGTCGGGAACGAGCACCGGTTGCGGTAGACCACCCGGATGGTGTCCCCGACCTCGGCCCGGATCACCGGACCCAGCACGCCGAGGTAGGCGTCCGACGCGGGCCGGGCCACCCGCCTGCGGAACGAGGCGTCGGTGTAGGCGCGGTAGAGGCACTTGGTGTACGTCGACCCGATCCGGCCCGGGCCGCCGCCCACGAAGACCTGGGCGCTCTCGTCCTCGTCGAAGGGGTGCCGGGTGATCACGTTGATCCCGCCCGGCGCGTAGTCCCACTCGACCAGCTCGGCCGACACGTAGTAGCGGCGCACCACGCCGCCGCCGGTGGGGCCGCCCGCCACGCCGCGACCAGTACGACGAGCCGACCGCCGCCGCGTGCCCGCCGTGCGCGTGCGGCACGTCCGACCGGGCGGCGGCCTCGCCGGTCGCGGCCAGCCCGACGCCGAGCAGGAGGAGCGCCAGGACGGCGGGCGTGGCCCGGCCGGTCCCGAGCCGGGCCTGCGGGAGGTGGTGCACCAGGGCGAGCAGCGCCATCGTCGACTCCGCCGCGACCGACACGACGCCCAGCGGCTCGGTCCACCGTCCGACGTCGTCACGGATCTGCGGGAGGCCGACGGACCGGCTGACGACGTACGCGGCGACGGCGAGGACCGGCACCACCACCGAGGCGGCCCAGACCACCGGCCGGTCGTCCACGACGAGCAGCACCGCCAGGCAGACCAGCGCCACCTCGAGCGCGATGAACAGCACCCCGATGTAGGTCGCCTCGCGCAGGTGCTCGCCGGTCACCGGCACGTGCGCCGCCGCCGCCACCAGCGCCGCGGCCGCCGCCGGCAGCCGCAACCGCGCCTTCTCCGCCCCGTCCGCCATGATGCCGCCCCCAGATCGTCTGGCGGCCGGTGCCGTCACGACCGCGTCCCGCCCCTGACCCCATCGTGGGTCCGGCCGGCGGCGCGGGCCATAGCCCGCCGGCGCCAGAGCGGGTGAGCAGCCGGGCCATGCCCGGGGGCAGCCGTCAGGCGGGACCGTAGGCCAGGTGGACCACGCCGTTGTCGTAGACGTCGTGCCCGACCAGCGCGAGCCTCGCCACGGCGCCCCCGTCGTCCCACAGCCGCCGCCCGGCGCCGAGCGCGATCGGGTAGACGAACAGGTGCAGCTCGTCGACCAGGCCGTCCGCGAGCAGCCCGCGCACGAGCGTGCCGCTGCCGGAGACGTAGAGGACGCCGTCGGTCCCGTCCTTGAGGGCGCGGATCGCGTCGGCGTCGTACGCCCCGAGCAGGGTCGACGGACCCCACTCCACGGTCGGCGTCCCGGCGCCGACGACGTACTTCCTGGTGTCGTTGAAGAACGGCGCGCCCGGGTCGTCCTCGGCGGTGCGGGTCGACCAGGCGGGTGCGAACATCTCGTACGTCGTCCGTCCCAGCAGGATCCCCGTCGACGCGCCGGTGATCGCGGCGAGCGTCTCCCCCATCCGCGGGTCGAAGCCGAAGTCGAAGGTCCACGCCGGATCCTCGAAGACCCCGTCGAGCGAGACGAACTCGTGCACTGCGATCGTGCCCATGATGAGCCCCTTCCGATGTCGGTAGCTGGCATTCAACACGAGCAGCCTCCCTGGGGCGCGCGGGTATTCTCCTGACGATGGAGGAGAACAAGGCCCGCCGAGTCGTGGACGCCCTGCGTGAGCGGGGCACCGACGCCGAGCTCGCACGCGTCGGCGTCTACCAGTTCGGCGTCAGCATCCACCTCCCCGACGGCCGCGAGGCGACCTGGGACTCCGACGGCACCGCCGAGCTCGAGGCCCAGGTGATGCGCAACGGCATGCTGGTCGGCTACGTCCCGGTGATCGAGGGCTCCGACGACTACACCGAGGAGCAGATCGTCGACACGATCCTGCGCACCGACTACGACAAGCCGATCGCCTCGCGGCGCGCCACCACCCCGCCGCCGGAGGCGCCCCTGCCCCGCAAGGGCGGTCTCTTCCGCCGCTTCATGGACGGCTTCCGCTACAACTGACCCGCGGCCACCCGCCCGCGGTCTCCTCGGCTGCCCGCCCGGGTCTTCTCGGCCGCCCGCCTGGGTTCTCTCCGACATCGGATGCTTTTCAGTGACCCCTGGGTCACTGAAAAGCATCCGATGTCGGGGCGGTTTCCACAGGTGCGACGGGACGGCGGGCGGCGGGCGGCGGGCGGCGGGCGGGTTCCCCGGTTTCGGCCCGGCGGCGCCGTCGGTCCACCTATCGTTGAAACGGTAGATATCGGACAGCCCTCGGGCGGCGCAAGGGGTGGGGCATGGCAGTCGGCGGGTTGAGCAGGCCGCAGCGCGCGGTCCGCCTCGTCCTCGTGCTGGCCGTGCTCGGCCGGCGAGTTCTGGTTCCTGCTGCACCTCTACCACCTCGACGACGGCATCGACGCCCAGCACGTCGCGTGGGTGCGGGCCACCACGGCCGTCACCGTCGCGGACCCCGCCGAGGCGCCGGGCCCCGTCCGGTCCGCCCTCGACGGCCTCGGCGAGGCCGGTGCACCGGGTGCGGCCCGGGTCGCCGCCCTGGGCCGGCGGTGGAGCCGACGTACGACGCCGGCGACCGGGCCCGCCTGCTCTCCGCCCTCGAGGCGACCGGCCGCGACATCGACGCCGAGCAGGCGGCGACCGAGCGCACGGTCGTGCTCCTGATCGCGGCCCTGTTCCTGGTCGTCTGCATCGGCTGGTTCACCTGGTTCAACCGGCTGGCCCGCCGGCACCGGGCCGTGCAGAAGGCACTCACCGAGCGGCAGGTCGTCGACGCCGGCGAACGCCGCCTGATGGCGCTGGTGCACAACAGCGCCGACGTCGTGCTGACCCTGGACGGCGACTCCACCGCGACCTTCGTCAGCCCCGCCTCCCAGGACGTGCTGGGGATCCCCGCCGCCGGGCTCACCGGCCGCCGGGTCGTGGACCTGGTCGCCGAGGAGGACCGGGCCGCCTTCGTCCAGCTGCTCACCGGGACCCTGCGCGGCGAGCGCAGCCTCTCGATCCGGATGCTGCACGCCGACGGACGGGTCCTCGTGGTCGAGGGCACCCTGAACGACCTGCGTGACGACACCGCGGTGGCCTGCTGGGTGCTGACCCTGCGCGACGTCACCGACCGCACCCGGCTCCAGGAGGAGCTGACCCACCAGGCGTTCCACGACTCCCTGACCGGCCTCGCGAACCGGCAGCTGTTCCGCCGACCGGCTCTCCACGCCCTGCAGCGCCGCGACGGCCGCGGGACTGGCGGTCCTGTTCGTCGACCTCGACGACTTCAAGCTGGTCAACGACGGGCTCGGGCACGGCGTCGGCGACCGGCTCCTGGTCACCGTCTCCGAGCGGATCCTGGCCGCCCTGGAGGACCACGACACCGCCGCCCGCCTGGGCGGTGACGAGTTCGCGGTCCTGCTGGAGGACACCGACGAGGCCGCCGCCGCGCTGAGTCGCCGAGCGCCTGCTCGCTGGCGCTGGGCGACCCGATCGACCTCGAGGGCGTCACCCACTCCGTGCGCGCCAGCATCGGCATCGCGACCGCGCACGCCGGCCAGGTCACCGACGTCGAGCTGATGCGCAACGCCGACGCCGCGATGTACCTCGCCAAGGAGCAGGGCAAGGGCAGCGTCGCGGTCTACGACCACAGCCTGCACGCCCGGGCGATGGACGCGCTGTCCGTGCGGATCCAGCTGCGCCAGGCCCTGGCGCAGGACGCAGCTCGTGCTGCACTACCAGCCGACCGTCGACCTGGACACCCAGCAGATCACCGGCTTCGAGGCCCTGGTCCGCTGGAACCACCCCGGCCGCGGCCTGCTGCCGCCCGCGGACTTCATCGCGGTCGCCGAGCAGTCCGGGCTGATCGTGCCGCTCGGCTCGTGGGTGCTCGCGGCAAGGCCTGCGCGCGCCGGCGCGGGGCATGCAGACCGCCGAGGTCCGCCCCACGATGGCGGTCAACGTCGCGTCCCAGCAGCTGTCCGACCCGGCCTTCCCCGACCTCGTGCTGGCCGCGCTGGCCGACAGCGGCCTGCCGCCCGACCGGCTGGTCCTGGAGATCACCGAGACCGCGCTGCTCGCCGACGTCGACTCCGCCGTCGCGGCCCTCAGCCGCCTCCGGGTGCACGGCGTCCGGGTGGCCATCGACGACTTCGGCACCGGCTACAGCTCGCTCTCGCACCTGTCCCGGCTGCCGATCGACGTGCTCAAGGTCGACAAGTCCTTCATCGACCGGCTCGGCGTCGGGAGTCCGACGACACCTCCCTCGTCGAGGCGATCATCGCCATGAGCGCCGCGCTCAACCTGGTCCTGGTCGCGGAGGGCATCGAGCTGGTGGAGCAGGCCCGCTGGCTGCAGCGCAACGGCTCCCAGCAGGGCCAGGGCTACCTCTGGTCCCGTCCCGTCGAGCTCGAGCGAGCCCAGCAGCTGCTCGGCTCGGGCGTGCAGCGGCTGCTGGAGCCCGCGGGGCTCAGCCTGGTGCCCTCCCCCGACGAGGTCGAGGGCCGGACGGCCTGAGGGGTCCGCCTACCATCGAGGGCCGGAACGACACCTCACAGAACCAGGGCCCCCGTGATCGCAGGAAGGTACTCGCTCGAGCGCGAGGTCGGGCGCGGCGGCATGGGCGCGGTCTGGCTCGGCCACGACGAGCTGCTCGGCCGCGACGTCGCCCTGAAGCGGATCGGGATGCTGCCCGGCGCCGACAGCACCGACCTCGCCCGGGTCGAGCGCGAGGCCCGGCTGACCGCCCGGCTGAGCCACCCGAACGTCGTCGCGGTGTTCGACCTCGTCACCGAGGCGGCCCCGATGACACACCGGCGCGCACTGGCTGGTGATGGAGTACGTCGAGGGGGTCACCCTGGCCCGGCTGGTCCGGGAGCAGGGCCCGCTCTCCCCCGACGAGGCGGCGCCGCTGCTGCGCCAGGTGGCCGACGCCCTGGTCGCCGCGCACGCGGCCGGCATCGTGCACCGCGACGTGAAGCCGTCGAACATCATGGTCGACCGCGACGGCCGGGTGAAGCTGGCCGACTTCGGCATCGCCCGGACCGCCACCGACCCCGCCCTGACGCAGACCGGCCTGGTGACCGGGTCGCCGGCCTACCTCGCGCCCGAGGTCGCGGCCGGGCAGCGCGGCGACGAGACGGTCGACGTCTGGTCGCTGGGCGCCACCGCCTTCCACGTGCTGGCGGGCCGGCCGCCGTACGACCTGGGCGACAACATGCTCGGCGGGCTGTACCGCATCGTCAACGACGAGCCGCCCGCGCCCGAGGGAGCCGGCTGGATGGCGCCGATGGTCGCCGGCTCCCTGGTCAAGGACGCCGCCCACCGGTGGTCGATGCAGCAGGTCCGCGACTTCCTGACCGACCCGGCCCACCCGGTGCCGGCCACCGGCACCGCCCGCACCGCGACGGCCCCACCGGCGGACCCGCCGGCGGCCCCGCCCGCGGCCGCACCGTCCCGCCGGGTGCCGCGCCGGGCCCTCGTCGCCTCGCTCGTGGGGCTCGTGGGGCTCGCCGTGGTGATCGCCCTGGTGCTGCTCGCGGTCCGCCCCGACGGGTCGCCGACCGCCTCGCCCGGACCGTCGGCGAGCCCGACCGCGAGCCCCAGCGGGACGCCGTCCGCCACGAGCGACGGGCCCAGCGACGGGCCCAGCCCGGCCCCGAGCGAGACCGCGCCCCAGGGGCCCACCGCCGCCGGGATGAGGTCCTTCATCCGCGCCTACGTGGCCGCGCTCTCCTCCGACCCGGACACCGCCTGGACGATGCTCACCCCGAAGTTCCAGCGGCAGAGCGGGGGCCTGCGGACCTACCGCGACTTCTGGGACGGCGTCGGCCGGGGCACGATCCTCGCGCTGTCCGCGGACCCGCGCACCCTGGTGGTGAGCTACCGCGTCCGCTTCGAGAACTTCGGCACCGGTCGCCGGCCGACCACGCTGGACCTCGCGTTCGACAACGGCCGCTACCGCATCGACAGCGAGCGCACCGAGGGGTTCGTGCCGGCGGGCTGAGCGCCGGCGGTGGTTGGGCGGCCGCGACAACGGGTACCTCTCGGGTTCCGACCCGTCCCTGGAGGACCTTCGTGCGTCGTACCACCCTGACCGCTCCGCCCCTCGAGCCGGAGCCCCTGCTCCCGGACCCCGCCGAGCCGGTGCCGGTGAACCCCGACCCCGACCCGGACATGCCGCCGGACCCGTTCACCGAGCCCGAGCCGCTCACCGACCCGACCGGGCCCGGTGAGCCCGACCAGCCCGGTCCGCCGGCCCCGCCGATCTGAGGACGCCGGTGGGCGCGCGGGCCGGCCGGCCCGCGGCATACTGTCGAGATGGCGTACGACGCGGAGCTCGCGGACCGCATCCGCGAGGTCGTCCAGGGCGAGCCCGACCTCTCCGAGAAGCGGATGTTCGGCGGGCTCGCCTTCCTGGTCCGCGGGCACCTGGCGGTCAGCGCCAGCAGCCGCGGCGGGCTGCTGCTGCGGGTCGACCCGGCCGCTCACCGAGTCGCTGGTCGGCGGGCCGCACGTCCGCCGGTTCGAGATGCGCGGCCGGGAGATGGACGGCTGGCTGCACGTCGACGACGAGGCGGTGCGCACCGACGAGCAGCTCGCGCGCTGGGTGGCGCACGGGCTGGACTACGTGCGGGCGCTGCCCGCGGGCTAGCCCCCGGCCGCGGCGAGCAGGCCGTCGGTGAACGCGTTGGAGAACTTCCGGCCGGGGTCGCGCTCGGACCGGAGAGCGGCGAAGTCGGTCAGCCGCGGGTGGACGCGGAGCAGCTCCTCGCTCCCCAGGGTGAAGCACTTCCCCCAGTGCGGACGGGCCCCCAGCCCGGCCAGCGCGGCCTCGACGTGCGGGAGCACGGCGTACACCCCGGGCTCGTCCCGCAGCCAGGTGAAGTGCAGGCCGACGCTGTCCTGCCGGTAGGCACCGCTGAGCCAGAGGTCGTCGGCGGCGATCGTGCGGATCTCACCGGCCTGGAGCAGCGGGTCGATCAGCGGGGCCACGCTCCGCAGCGCCGCGAAGGCGGCCCGGGCGTGCCGCCGGGGCACGAAGTACTCGCTCTGCAGCTCCTCCCCCCGGCTGGGCGTGAACGCCATCCGGAAGTGCGCCAGCCGGTCCTGCCAGGGGCCCGGCACGCCGAGCTGCTCGGTCACCGCGTCCGTGGGGGCGCCGGCCAGCATGTGCAGGGTCTCGCCGGCGGGCTCGGCGCCGAAGAGCTCCCGGACCGGGGACGTGCCCCGGCTCTTGAGCCAGGCCTGGTCGACGCCGTCGCCCCAGCGGGTGAACAGGCTCACGCTGTAGGCGGCGCCGGTGATCTCCTCGAAGTGCTCGTCGAGGGTCGCCCAGTCGAGCCCGGTGAACTGGGTGCTGGTGACCTCGAAGGTCGGCTCGATGTCGAGCACGAGCCGGGTGACGACGCCGAGCACCCCGAAGGACACGACGGTGCCGTCGAAGCCCGGGTCGCCGCGCCTCAGGGTGGTGAGGTCCCCGTCCGGCCCGAGGAGGTCCAGGGCCCGGACGGAGGCGGACAGGGTGGTGTTGGCGTCGCCCGACCCGTGGGTGCCGGTCATCACCGCGCCGGCCACGGAGATGTGCGGCAGCGAGGCGAGGTTGGCCAGCGCCCACCCGGCCCGGTGGAGGTGCTCGGCCACCTCGCCGTAGCGGCAGCCGGCGCCGACCGAGACGGCCCGCTGGTCGGTGTCGACCTCGATCTCGGACGGCAGGCCGTCGAGCTCCACGAGGTCGCCCTCGCTGTCGGGCAGGGCGGTGAACGAGTGCCGCGAGCCCAGCGCGCGGATCCGGTCGCTGCGGGCCACCAGCGCGCGCAGCTCCGGCACGGAGGTGGGGCGGTGCAGGGTGCGGGCGCCGTAGGTGACGTTGCCGGCCCAGTTCCTAGCCACTCCAGCCACTCCAGCCACCTCCAGCCCCTCGTTCGGTCCTCGTCCTGCCCCCCGCAGTCTGCCCGTCGTGCCGAAGCCTCACGTGGGCGACCCACCGGCCGAAGACACCTGCACCAGACCGTGCCACGCCGTGGAGCCCCGATGACCCGATCCCCCCGTCCGCCCGCCCGCCGGGTGCGCCGCCTGCTGGTGCCGCTGCTCGCCGGGACCGCCCTCGCCGCCGGGACGCTGGCCGCCTCCTCGGTGGCGCTGGGCACGTCGGACGCCGTGCCGGCATCTGCACCGCGCACGGCCGCGCGCACGGCGTACGCCGCCGGCAACCCGCTCGCGGGCCGCCCCTGGGGGGTCTACCAGGGCCGCGGCGACCAGGCCTGGCAGCCGTACGCCGCCGCGACCGGCACCCGCAAGCAGCTGCTCGCCCGGATCGCGCTGCGCCCCAAGGCGAAGTGGTTCGGGGCCTGGATCCCCGCCACGCAGGTCGCCGACAAGGTCCGCGCCTACGTCGCCGCCTCGCAGGCCGGCAACCCCGACGCGCTCGTGCAGCTGACGCTGTTCGCGATGAAGCCGTGGGAGCACGACGCCTGCACGCGCCTCCCCACCGCCGCCGAGCAGGCGTCCTACGCGGACTGGACGAACCGGGTGGCCGGCGCCATCGGCGACGCCCACGCGGCGGTCGTCCTGCAGCCCGACGGCCCCTTCGCGCTCTGCGCCCCCGGCGGCTCGACGCTGCCGTCGTCGATGATCGCCGCGTCGGCGCGACGGCTCTCGGCGCTGCCGAACACCAGCGTCTACATCGAGGCCGGCGCCGCGGACTGGCCGGCCGCGGGCAGGCAGGGCGGGGTGGACGCCGCCGTACGCCTGCTGGTGCAGGGCGGGGTCCGCTCCACGCGGGGCTTCGCGCTCAACGGGACGCACTACTCCTCGACGGCCGACGAGGTGGCCCGCGGCGCGGCGATCGTCCGGGCGCTCGCGGCGCGCGGCATCCCCGGCAAGCACTTCGTGGTGAACACCTCCTCCAACGGCCACCCGTTCACCTTCGGCTCCTACTCCGGACCGGACCCGGACAACGCGTCGGTCTGCACGACCCGCTCCGACCCGCTGGCCCGGACCTGCGTGACCCTGGGGATCCCGCCCACCACGGAGGTCGCCGACCCGAGGTGGGGCCTGCCCGCGGCGACCCGCGACCTGGCGGCGCAGTACGTCGACGGCTACCTCTGGTTCGGTCGCCCGTGGCTCTACCGGCAGGCCGACCCGTTCGTGATGTCCCGGGCCCTGCAGCTGGCGCTCTCCACGCCGTACTGACGCGGCACGCCGTAACCCCCCGGCCGGCGGGGCGTTGCTCCCGGTGAACCCGTCGTCGACCCAGGGAGACCGGCATGCGCCGCACCCTCGTTTCACTTCTGGCCGCTGCAGCAGGAGTCGTGGCGGCCACGGTCCCTGCCGCGGCCCCGTCCGTGGCCTCCGAGAGCCCGCTGCGGTACGTCGCCCTGGGTGACTCCTACAGCGCCGCCTCCGGCGTCCTCCCGCTCGACCCGGCCGCGCCACCGTCCTGCCTGCGCTCGACCCGGAACTACGCCCACCTCGTCGCGGCAGCGCACCGGCGCCGGGCTCACCGACGTGACGTGCGGAGCCGCGCAGACCAAGGACTACTTCACCTCCCAGTCGCCCGGGGTCGCGCCGCAGCTCGACGCGCTGAGCGGCGACACCGAGCTGGTCACGATGACGATCGGCGGCAACGACAACAACACCTTCATCGGCTCGATCCTCTCCTGCGGCGCGGCCGGGCTGTCCACGGCCGGCCAGGGCAGCCCGTGCCAGGACCGCTACGGCTCCTCGTTCGCCGACGACATCCGGACCACGACCTACCCGGCGCTGGTGAGGACCCTGGAGGCGGTGCACGCGAAGGCCCCGACCGCCGAGGTGGCGATCCTCGGCTACCCGTGGATCCTGCCCGAGACCGTCGGCTGCTTCGACAAGATGCCGATCGCCGCCGGGGACGTCCCCTACCTGCGCGGCATCCAGGCCACCCTCAACGACGCCGTGCGCCGGGCCGCCGCCGCGACCGGCTCCACGTACGTCGACCTCTCCGGCGTCTCGGAGGGTCACGACGCCTGCCGACCGGTCGGGGTGCGCTGGATCGAGCCCGTCCTGCAGGGCACCAACCCGGTCGTCGTGCACCCCAACGCGCTGGGCGAGTCGCAGATGGCGGCGCAGACGATGCGGGTCCTGCAGCTCGGCTGACCCGCCGCTCGCCAGGAGGGTGGGCGACCCTTCAGGTCGGCAGCCGGTCGTCCCGGGCGGCGACGAGGTCGTCCGGGGCGGTCAGCCGCCAGGCCTCGAAGGCCAGCTCGGCGAGCTCGTCGCGCTCGACGCCCGCCAGGCGCACCACCACCCAGCCGAACCCGCCCGAGGTGAACTGCACCTCGAAGACGTCGGGCCGCTCGGCCACCAGCGACAGCTGCTCGGCGATGGTCTGCTTGAGCCCGACGGTGCTGGTCGCCGGCCACAGGTAGCCGAACGTCCGGTCACCGACCAGGACCCGCGCGTAGCGGCCGTGGTCGGTGCGGTGCACGTCCGGCAGCTGGTCCACGAGCTCGAAGAACTCCGCGATGCGTGTCGGCACCCGCTCATCATGTCCTGCCGCACCGACGCCCGGCGCGCGGCTGGTGACGGTTGCGGGTCCAGCGACTAGCGTCGGCGAGGTGACGACGTACCGCTTCCTCGACGGCCTGGGGGAGGTCGTGACCGAGGCCGCCTTCGACGCGCACGCCGACGCGCTGGCGTGGGCGGCCGGCGAGGACGACCTCGAGGAGGTGCAGCGGGTGGAGTACCTCGGCCCCGAGGGCGACTGGCGCTGGGCCGGCCCGCTGCTCGGGTGACACCGCCCCGCCGGACGCGCCGGGTCAGCCGCGGGAGTCGCGGTGCAGCTGCTCCATCTGCTGGTCCAGCCGCTCGGTGGCCGCCGCGACGCTGACCAGCTCGTCGCGGAGCCGTTGCGGCACCTCGCGGTGGTACTTGTAGTGGATCTTGTGCTCGAGGCTGGCCCAGAAGTCCATCGCGACGGTGCGGATCTGGATCTCCACGCGGACCAGCTCGGTGCGCTCGGACAGGAACACCGGGATGTCGACGATCAGGTGCAGGCTCTTGTAGCCGCTGGGCTTCGGGGCCGCGATGTAGTCCTTGATCTGCACGACGGTCACGTCCGGCTGACGCTTCAGCATCTCGAGCACGGTGTAGGCGTCGCTGACGAAGCTGCAGACCACCCGGATGCCGGCGATGTCCCACACCTTGGCGCGGACGTCCTCGAAGGTGCGCAGGCAGCCGAGGCGCTCGGCCTTCTCCGCCACGCTCTCGGGACGCTTGAGCCGGTGGCTGACGTGCTCGATCGGGCAGTCGGACCGGCCGACGTGGGTCAGCTCCTGCCTGAGGATGTTGATCTTGGTGAGCATCTCCTCGAGACCGAAGCCGTAGAGCAGCATGAAGCCGTTGAGCTCCTCGCTGATCGAGAAGAAGTCCCGCATCAGCTGCTGCTCCGCGAGTGCCGCGTCTCCGGTCGGGTCCACGTCCCGACCCTACCGACGGGCCCGGCACCGACCGCGGCTCAGCCGACCGGGACCGTGTCGAACCAGTAGCGGTTGCTCGCGTTGTCGGAGGCCAGCACCAGCAGCCCGGTCTCGTCGCCGACCACCTGCTTGGTCGAGGTGGGGTTGTTGATCCGGCCGCCGCCACTCAGCACGGGCGTGCCGAGACCGCGCTCGAACGCGATGTCGTCCACGTCGGACTTCTTGTAGTAGACCGCCCCGCCCTCCTCGGGCACCACCGTGAACAGGTACACCAGCCGCGCCTCGTCGTCGAGCACGACCAGCGGCCGGGTGAGCCGCTCCTCCACCGTCCCGGCGTCGTGGGCGACCCAGCCGGTGGCGGACCGGACCAGCACGACGATGAAGGGCAGGCCGGGCCGCTTGTTCGCGGTCTTGACGGCGGCGAACACCCGGCCGTCCGGCAGTGCCTTGACGCTCATGTGGTCGTTGGCGCAGCCGCGGGCGCATCCGGCGGCGTGCCGGCCGTAGGCGACCTCGATGCGCCAGGCCCGGTCGTCGGCGGCGTCGTCGTGCACCGCGAAGTAGAACGCGCGGGTGTCCTGGTTGCTCCAGAAGACCCCGATCTCGGAGCCGCCGAACGCGACGACCGCCGAGGTGTCGTCGGAGTTGACCCGGGCCGCGTCCCCCGGGAGCACGAACGGCCTGCCCCAGTGCGTGTCGCCTCCCGTGGTGCGGTTGACGAAGACCTTCCCCAGCCGGGTGTAGGTCACCCAGAGCTGCCCGGTCGAGTCCTTGTCCAGGGTGATCGACTCCGACGCCCCGGCATGGATCCGGACCGGGAAGCCGGGGTCGCGCCGGTAGGTCCGGTCGGCGGGGAGGTAGGTGAACCTCTGCAGCAGCGCGGACCCGTTGCGGACCTCGTGGTCGCTGGGGGGACTGCCCCAGCCCGACTCGTAGGTCGTGCCCGTCGCGACGTACAGCTTGTGCCCGTCCCACAGGGCGTCCCCGCGCGCGTGGTCCCGGTCGTCGACGACCACGCCGGTGCTGACCCATGCCCGGCTCTTCGGGTCCAGCCGCTGGATCTGCGTGGACCCGGTCCGCTCGTCGTACAGCAGGCCCCACCAGAGCCGTCCTGGAACCACAGCTTGCTCTGCGCCTTGTCCCCCGTCGGCGACCGCACCCCCGCGCGGGACCGCCGGTCCTCGCTGCCCGACGACCCGGTCCAGGTCCGGCATCCTCGCGTCACCCGCCGCTTGCCGCCGGGGCAGCCGACCCGATCGCCGGCCGAGCGCTCCCTTGGCGGCGACCCCGTCTCGTCCTCACGCCGCGAGCCGGGAGACGCCCGCCGCGGCCAGGCCACGAGCATGGCGGCCACGGCGACCGGCCCGAACCGCTGTCGTCTCGTCATCCACCTCCCCTCGCGGCGGTGGCGTGCGGGTGCGGATCGGCGCCTCAGGACGAACAACCGCTCGTGCGGAGGGCGCGTCACCGCATCGTCCTGTGATAGCAAATCTAGGAGTTCCCTGCTCGCGGGACCACCCCGTCCTGGCCCGGATCCGGAGGTGTAGGCCATGAGATCGTCAGGCGCACTTGCTGGCCGCCGGCCCTCGTCCTGGTCGCCGGCTGCTCCGGCGCGCCCGCCGGGCACTCCGGGAGAGCCCCGGGGCGGGGCCCGGGGCGGACCGTGCACGTCGCGGCCGTGGGGGACATGAACGGCGTGCGCACCACGGATCCGGCGTCGGACTCGGGCCGCAACGGGGCCTCCGTCGCCGCCGCGCTGAAGGCGGGCACGGTCGACGCGTTCCTCGGTCTGGGGGACTTCCAGTACAGCACCGCGCGCTGCTCGGACTACGTCGACTACTGGGACCGGCTGTGGGGCGCCACCAAGCCGTACCTGTACTGGATCAGCGCACCGAACCACGACTGGGAGCCCGGCCGCAACGAGGACCTCGACAACTTCATGAACGGGCAGTGCCCCGGCGACACCACCCGGTCCCGGGCGAACCGGCAGAAGGGCTGGATCGACAACGGCGACCCCTACTCCTTCGACCTCGGCAGCTGGCACTTCGCGATGCTGAGCTCGGCGTTGTGGCGCTTCGACCCGGGCCGCGCGCAGGAGGTCACCGACTGGCTGGACCGCGACCTCGCCGCCGCGTCGAAGGCGGGACAGCACCTGGTCGTCGCCCACCACGACCCGTACTTCACCTCGGACACCGACGCGCACAGCCGGAGCACCGAGGTGAAGCCCTGGATCGACGTGATCGACAAGTACGACGTCCGGCTGACCCTGTCCGGGTCCCAGCACAACTACGAACGTTCCTGCCCGGTCCTCTCCGACGGCACCTGCACCGCCGACGACGGCACCGGCACCACGGCGTTCCAGGTCTCCACCGGCGGGATCGGGCTCCGCGAGTTCACCTCCTCCCCCGACTACATCGTCAAACGTTTCAGCGACACCCACGGCTGGCTGCGGCTCACCCTGCGCCCCGACGGCGGGTTCGCCTGGAAGTTCGTCGCGGTGTCCGGCCCGGGGTCCGACTCGGGCAGCAGGCCGGCGCCGGACTAGGGACTTCGGTCCCTCCCGCGACGCCGCTGCTCTTCGCGACACTGGCCGACGTGCCCGGCACCCGCCCCCGCGACCGCCCCTCACCGCTCGAGGTGCTGGACGGCACCGCCTTCGTGCTCGCCGGAGCCGCGGCCACCTGGCTCGCCCTGCTGATCCTGCGCGAGGGCCTGGCCCTGGACTGGCGGCTGCTGCTCGTCGTGGCCTTCTGGGTGATCGCGGCCTACCTGGCCCTGCCGCGGGTGCACCGGGTGCTGACCTACCTGTACCTGCCGAGCTACTTCATCGGCCGGGCCCGCACCTCCGACGGCCTGCTCGGCGACCCGGTCAACCTCGCGCTGCGCGGCGACGAGCAGCAGGTCCACGACGTCATGGAGCGGGCCGGCTGGGTGCGGGCCGACGAGGTCACCCTGGCCAGCAGCGTGCGGATCGTGACCACCACGCTGCGCCGGGCGAGCTACCCCGAGGCGCCGGTGAGTCCCCTGCACCTCTTCGAGCGGCCCCAGGACTTCGCCTACCAGCAGGAGGTGGCCGGCAACCCCGCCCAGCGCCACCACGTGCGGTTCTGGCACTGTCCCGCGGGCTGGATGCTGCCCGGCGGGGAGGCCGTCGACTGGCTCGCGGCCGGCACCTACGACCGCACGGTGGGGCTGTCCCTGTTCACCTTCCAGGTGACCCACCGGATCGCCCAGGACATCGACGTGGAGCGTGACTTCATCGTCTCGGGCGTCACCGGGACCTCGCCCGAGGTCACCGTGCACCGGCTGGTGAACTTCTCCACCGGCTACCACTCGCACAACGGCGGCGGGGACCGCATCGAGACCGACGGCGACCTCCCCGTCCTCCAGCTGGACCGGGTCGACGCTCCGGCGCCGACGCAGGCGCCGCTGCCACCGCCGATCCTCCGGGCACCCCCACCGACGGTCTTCGGCGCGGCCGTGGCCGCGGGGCGCGGGCTGCTGTCCCTCGCCGTCGCGGTCGCGGTGGCGGTGTCCGGGGACGCCTCGGGGTTCGTGGGCAGCGACGCGGCGGCACCGACCGTCACGGCCACCGCCCTCGGCTTCGCCGCGGTCGGCCTCCTCGACCTCTGGCTCGCACGGGCGGTCGTCCGCGGCAGCACCGGGGCCCGGGTGCTGCTGCTCCTCCTCAGCACGGTGCTCATCCTCGACACGGCGGTCAGCAACCTGTCCGGTGGCCCCCGCCCGACGCTCGGCAACGGGCTGCCGGCCGTGACCCTGAGCATCCTGGTGATGCTGGCGCTGAGCAGCACCCGCGCCCGGGAGTACGCCGGGGCGCGCTCCCCCGGGGACCGGGCCCGCGCCACCCGGACCCAGCCGTCACCCGGCAGCTAGTCGTCGGGGATGGTCACGACGTCGACGATGGTGATGCCCAGCGAGCTCAGGAAGTTGAGCACCCCCTGCAGCTCCTCCTGGTCCGCGATGTCGCCGGTCAGCGTCGTCTGCGTCCGGCGCACGCTCCGGGTCAGCTGCGGGAAGGCGCTCAGCAGCTCGTCGGTCACCTCGTCGTCGAGACGGATGAGGACCTTGGTCACAACGCCTCCCTCGGCACACGCGGCGGCGCGCGCCCTTCCGGCGAGGGTAGGTCGCGGCCGCCGCCGGCTCCCTCACCGAATTCGGGGGATGCTCGCCCCCGCCACTCCCCGGAGCGTGGCCCGCGTCAGCGCCCCGACCGGCCGGGTTCTCACCCCCGCGGGGTGAGGCCGCCGTCCCGCGGGCGGTCCTACCGTCGAGGGCACGACACCGGCGCACACCGCGGACAGGCGCGGCACCCCGCCCTCGGGCGGGACGAGCAGGGTCGTCCCGAGGGAGCGGACGTGACGACATTCCAGGTGGCCGACGCCCTGCCGGGCCGGGCCCGGAGGTCGCCCGTCACCGGTGCCCCCTGGCTGCCCCGCCGGTACGTCGCCCGGCGCGGGCTGTGGAGCCGGCTCGAGACGTCGACCCGGAACGCGGTCACGGTGGTGGTGGCGCCGGCCGGGTCCGGGAAGACGCTCGGCGTGGCGGGCTGGCTGCAGCGGGCCGCCCACGAGCACGACGCCACCTGGTGCGGCGGCGGGCGCACCACCACCCCCGACGCGCTCGAGGCGCTGCTCGAGGCCGCGCGGCCCCGGTCGGGGGGCCGCCCCCGGCTGGTCGTGGTCGACGACGCCCAGCTCCTCGCCCCGGACTGCCTGCGCCTGATCGACGACCGGCTCGTGACCGATCCGCTCTCCCTGCGGGTGCTGCTGCTCACCCGCTGGGACCTGGGCCTCTCCCGGCTGGTGCCCGAGCTCCTCGGCCACCTGACGGTGCTGCGCGGCGACGTGCTGCGGCTCAGCGACCGGGAGGCCGCGGCGCTGGTGGCCCAGCACGCGCCCGACAGCGCTCCCGAGACCCGCGACGCGATCCTCGCGCGGGCCGGCGGCTGGTGCGCCGCCGTGGTGCTGGCCGCACGCGCGAGCACCGGCGGCACCGCCGAGGACTTCGTCCGCCGCTGCGCCGAGCCGGGACCGGCGCTCGCCGACCTGGTGGCCGGTGAGGCCTTCGGGGCGCTCGACCCCGACGAGCGCCACCTGCTGCTCTGCGCGGCCACCGAGCCGACCCTGACCGCCGACCTGGCCCGGCACCTCACCGGCGACCCCCGGGCCGGCGACGTCCTCGCCCGCCTGGAGTCGACCGGCCTGCTGGTCACCCGCGTCCGTCGCCGGCGGTGCGGGCCTGCCGGGTCCGGACGACGGGCGGGACCGGTTCCGGATCCACCCGCTGCTGCTCGAGGTGGCCCGCCGCCACCTCGCCCGGGGCGGGGACGAGGTCGACCGGGCCCGCGCGAGGGTCCTGCGGGCGACCCGCCTCGACGTGGCCCACGGCAGCACCGCGGTGGCCTTCCGGCGGCTCCTCGAGCTCGGCGAGCACGACGCCGCCTCCGACGTGCTCGCCGGCCACGGACCCCGGCTGCTGGCGGCAGGACCGGACGGCTGCGTCGAGGCCTACGTCCGCCGGGCCGGGGCCACCGTCGAGGAGCACCCGGGCACCTGGAGCACGATCGCCTTCTCCCGCTGGTCGGCCGGCGATCTCGAGGGCGGCCGGCACTGGGCGGACCGCGTGCTGCGGCAGGCCGCCGCCGAGCCCGGGGCGGTGCCGGACCTGCAGGTCGCGAGCGTCCGCCTGCACCGGTCACGCAGCGGGGCGGAGCCGGTCGCCGAGGCGGTGCGCGTCGCCCGCACCCTGGTGGACGGCTCCCGGTCCGGGTCGTCGCAGGACCCGTACCTGCCCCTGGTCCTGCTCGAGCTCGGCGTCGCCGAGAACTGGCTGGGCGAGCTCGTCGCGGCCGAGGAGCACCTCGGCGAGTGCCTGCTGGTCAGCCGCTCCGAGGACCTGGCGGTCGTCACCGCCGAGGCGCTGTCCCACCTGGCGATGACCCGGCTGATGGCCGGGAGCGAGCAGTCCTGCCTCGAGCTCGCGAGCGAGGTCGCTGGCCCTCGCGACGAGCGACCCGGGCGTGCCGGCGGCGACGCGAGGACGCGCGCTCCTGGCCACCCGGCTGGTGGACCTGCAGTCGCTGCCGGGACCGCTGCCGCGGCCCCCGGCGGAGGCGGCGCGGCGCCGCCCCTTCCCGACGACCTGGCCGCCCGGTTCTGGCACCGGATCCTGGTCTCCCGGCTCGCGCTGGCCGACGGGTCGGTCGTCGAGGCGCAGCGGGCCCTCGCGGTGCCGTTCGAGGGGCCTCCGCTCCCGGAGCACCTCCGGGTCGTCGCGCTGATGGAGCGCGCCGCGCACGCCCTGGTCACGGTCAGCCGCGACGCCCTGCGCGAGGTGGCCGTCGGGCTCGGCGACCTCGACGCACCCGGTGAGCAGCTGTGGCTGCGGGGCGCGATCGCCGACCTGGACGGGGACCTCGGGCGGCAGCCGCGTCGTACCGCACGGCGGCGGCGCTGGCCTGCCGCAGCCAGCCGCCCACCGCCGCCCTCGCGCAGGTCTGCGCCGCCCAGCTGCACGACCGCCTCGGCGACCCGGAGACCGCCCGCGACCTGCTGTGCCGGGCGGTGGCCGACACCCGGTCCCGGCGACACGCCGGGCCGTTCCTCGGCTGGAGCGTGCACGGGACCCGGGTCGGGGACCTGCTCGGCCGGGCCGGCCGCCGGCGCCGTCCGGGTGGCAGGCCGAGCTCCGGGCCGCCTTCGCCGAACGGCCGTCCGTGGCGGCGCTCTTCGCGCCCCTGGTCGCGACGGACCGCGAGCTCGCCGGGGTCGCCGAGCCACGCGTCACGCCGGTGCTGAGCCCCCGCGAGCACGAGGTGCTCAACGAGCTGGCCCGCGGAGCGACGTACGGCGACATCGCCGCCACCCTGTTCGTCAGCGAGAACACGGTCAAGACGCACGTGTCCAGCCTCTACGCGAAGCTGTCGGCCGGGCGCCGCAGCGAGGCTCTTGCGGTGGCCCGCAAGATGCACCTGCTGTGAGCGCCCCGCAGGCCGCCGGCCCGGTGCGGCGCTCGGTCCTCGACCGGCTGTGGCGGCGGCCTACGTGCTCGCCCTGACCGGCGGTGGGACTCGTCAGTGCGGCGCTCACCTGGGGGTGGGCCGGCCCGGCGAGCGCGCTGCTCGGCGTCGCCGTGCTCGCTGCGCTGGTCCGCTGCTGCCTGCCCGAGCTGCCCGGACGTCTCACCGCGCGGACGATCGCCGACGTCGGGCTGACCGCCGGGGCGTGGACCGTCGCGGCGGCCGGGCTGCTCGCGGCCCTCCGGCTGACCGGGATGTTCCTGCTGCTCCTGGCGGTGGTCGGGCACCCGGCGGTCCGTCGGCGGCTGCGGGCGGCACCCCTGCACCGGTCGTGACGACGCTGCCCCCCGTGGAGGCGGAGCCGGTCACGCTCCGCCCCGCTCCCCCGCGACTCCCTGTCCGACCTCGAGGACGAGGCGCTCTGCCAGGCGTGGCGCCGCAGCTTCCGGCTGCTGGAGAGCACCACCCGCGTCGAGGAGCGCGCGTCGCTCGCGGAGCTGCGGGGGAAGTACCTCGACGAGCTCGACCGGCGGCACCCCGACGGGGTCTCCCGCTGGCTCGCCTCCGGGGCCCGGGCCGCCGGGAACCCGCTGCCCTACCTCGCCGACAGCGACGGCTCCCCCTGACCGACGGCCCGACCGGACTCACCCGGAACCGGTGAGCAGCCGCAGTCCCCGCGGCTCCACGCTGGGAGCATGGACGAACACACGCTCAGCCAACGACTCGCCGCCGAGTTCCTCGGCACCTTCGTGCTGGTCCTGGGGGGCTGCGGTGCGGCCGTCCTCGCGGCCGGCCTGCCCGACGTCGGGATCGGCTTCCTGGGGGTGGCCTTCGCGTTCGGGCTGACCGTGCTGACGATGGCCTACGCCGTCGGCCACGTCAGCGGCGGCCACTTCAACCCCGCCGTCACGGTCGGGCTCGCCCTGGGGCGACGCCTGCGGTGGGCCGACGTCGCGCCGTACGTCGTCACGCAGGTGGTGGCCGCCATCGCCGCGTCCGCCGTGCTGCTCGTGATCGCGAACGGCAAGTCCGGCTTCGACGCGGTCGCCTCCGGCTTCGCCACCAACGGGTACGGCGACCGGTCACCGGAGGGCTACTCGCTGCTCGCCGTCATCGTGGCCGAGGTCGTGCTCACGGCGGTCTTCCTCTACGTCATCCTCGGCGCCACCGACACGCGTGCCCCCAAGGGCTTCGCGCCGCTCTCGATCGGCCTGGCGCTGACCCTGATCCACCTCGTCAGCATCCCGGTCAGCAACACGTCGGTGAACCCGGCCCGGTCCACCGGGCCGGCGCTGTTCGCGGGAGTCGACGCGCTCGCCCAGCTCTGGGTGTTCTGGGCCGCGCCGCTGGTGGGCGCGGCGATCGCCGGCGCGTCGTACGCGCTGCTGTTCGGCAAGGACGCCTCGGCGGTCCCGCTCCCGGAGGCGACGGAGGCCTGAGGCGGCCGGCCGGTCGCGGCGGTCAGGTGGCCGAGGCGATGCGCCCCGCGCGGGCCGTCCCCAGGGAGTCGCGACCGACGATCATGATCGCGACGCCCTCGGCGAGCAGCTCCACGCCGAGGATGACGCCGAGGAACACGCAGCGAGGCGTCCACCAGGTTGAACAGCACCAGCAGGCCCAGGAAGGTGGACACCACGCCGCTGATCAGCAGCGGGACGCGGGCGGCCGGCGTCTGGAACGCCGCCACCAGCCGGGCGAGGCCGGTGGCGAGGAACATCGCGCCGGCCACCAGGGTGACGGTGACGGCGGCCGCCTGGGTGTGGCGCAGGAACACCAGGCCGAGCACGGTCATCAGCCCGCCGCCGAGCGCCCCGAGCCAGAACCCGTCCTTGCCGATCCGGAACAGGGTGGCCGCCAGGGTGACCACGCCGCCGGCGAAGAGCAGCCAGCCCAGGAACAGCAGCGAGACCTTGGTGGCGATGAGCGTGTGACCCAGGACGACCAGCCCCAGCAGGACGATGAGTGCTCCGATGATCAGGTCGCTGGTGCTCCGGCCCTGCGTGTGCTCGGCCATGTCGATGGCTCCCGTCGTCGGTCGCCACGCGTGCGGTGCGCACGGTCGCCGTGCGTCCCACGATGGACCGGCCGCCAGACGTGCCGCCTCGCCCGTTGCGGGTGATCCGGGCAGCCCGCCGCGATCCCTACCGTCGGGGCATGACCTCCGTGCCCGCGCCCGGTCCGACCACCGCGTCCGACCTCTGCGCGTGACACCACGTCCCCGAGAGAGGAACCACCATGTCGAACGTCAGCGGAACCCGAGCGGTGCCCACGGGATGGGTCGGCTGGGTCGTCTTCGCCGGCCTGATGATGATCATCAACGGCTTCATGAACGCCATCTCGGGCATCGCGGCGATCGCCAAGGACGAGGTCTACGTGGTCGGCCGGCACGCCTCGGTGCTGCTCGACGTCACGGCCTTCGGCTGGATCCACCTGGTCCTCGGGATCGTGGTCGCGACCGCCGGGTTCTTCGTGATCCGTGGCGCGTCCTGGGCGATCGCCGTGGCGGTCGTCGCCACGTCGCTGAACATGCTGACGCAGATGATGCAGCTGCCGTCGTACCCCTTCTGGGCGCTGCTGATCATCACGGTCGACGTCGTGGTGCTGTGGGCGCTGATCGTGCACGGCGGCGAGGCGACCGAGCTGGAGTAGCCCCGCCCGCCTGCTCACCCCAGGTGGGTGATGGCAGCGACGCCGCCCCGGTGGTGGGCTGTGCCATGCCGCAGGCGAGGTGGAGGTGATGGGCGCGGTGTGGGGGGCCGTCCTGTTCGGGGTGCTGGGTGGCCTGGTCGCCGAGGTCGGCGTGCTGGTCCGCTGGTTCCTGGCCGCGCCACGGGTCATCGGCACGCACCTGCGCCGGCCCGCCCACTACCTGGTGGGCGGGCTGTGGGCGCTGGGGTCGGGGATGCTCGCGGCGGTGGTGGCGACGGGCGTCTCGCTGTCCCCGGTCACCGCCGTGGTCATCGGCCTCGCGACCTCCCTGGTCCTCCAGTGGTTCCTGTCGTTCCGGCTCCGCACGTCCCTCCCCCCGGCCACGACCAAGGTCCGCGCCGCGGAGCTCGAGCGGTCGCCGGTGGGGCACCGGATGCGTGCCTGGTCGTTCGTGTGGCCCTCGGCGCTCGTCGGGGCGACCTTCATCATCCTGGCGTGCTGGGTGCTCGCGCAGACGCTCCCCCCCGACCTGGCCCTCGGCATCGGGGTGGTGCTGGTCGTGTCCCTGGGCGCGGTGGGCCTGGTCCTGCGCGGCATCGGCGACGAGCTCGACAGCCTGCGCCTGCGGGCCCTCGGCTACTACGTCGGAGCGCTCGCGTACGCCGCCACGGCCAGCGTCGCGCTGTACAACGGCCTGCCCCAGCTGCTGCAGATGTGAGGCCCCGCCGCTGTTCTCACCCGGCGGCCGGGCCGGCCGGCTCGGCGGCCCGCGGGCAGCTCACCCTCTGCCGGCGGGTGGGCCAGGAACTCCACCACGAAGAGCGCCACCGCGGTGACGACCAGCAAGGTGAGCGCCGACGCCCCGGTGGGGTGCGCCTGCAGCAGGTACACCAGCACCGCCACCCCGACGATCACGCCGCGCAGCGCGGACCGCCAGCGGTAGACCGCGACCCCGAACGAGCCGGTGTCCAGCCCGGCGTGCTCGGCCCCGCCCCGCAGCCACCCCACGCCGTGGGACAGCGCCCGGCGCGTCGTCGCACCGGCGGGGCCGGTGACCCAGGCTCCCGCCGCGACCGCCAGCGCGACCACCAGGACCGCGCGGAGGTTGAGCCGGATGAACCCGACCAGCTGGTCGTAGATCGCGGCTGCGGCGGGGTCGGCAGGACCCGCGGGTCGATCGCGTCCAGGTAGACGGGCCGGAAGATGTTCAGCGCCGCACCGAGCACGAGCATCGACGCGGCCACCGCCACGGCCGACCAGATCAGCGTCTGGCGCCGCCGGCGTGCGACGTACACGGCGAGCGCCAGCAGGAGCAGGGCCAGCACCGGCAGCCAGCGCGCCAGGCTGTCCAGCAGCCGGTAGACCGTCTGCGCCTTGGCCAGGTCGGCCGACTGGAAGATCGTGAACTGCGCGTTCACGGTGGGGATCCGGTTCGCGAGGGTGAAGCCGGCGTCCACCAGCCGCTTCTTGACGACGTCGATGACCGCGGCGAGGTTGACCGACACGGTGTCGCCCGTGACGTTGACGGTGTCGGTGCCCTCCCCCGAGAGGACGGCGACCATCTGGGCGTGCGCCTCCCGGTTGGCCTGCACCCAGCGCGGCGGCGAACACGTCGGACCCCACGAGCTTGGTGATCTGGTCCCGGATGAAGGACTCGATGCCACTGGCCAGCGGGGCCGAGAGCGCGTTCAGGCCGACGGCGACCCGGGGCGGAAGCCCCTGGTCGGCCAGCGCCGCGACCGCCTCGTCGGTGACCGCCTTGACGTCGATCCGCGCGAACAGCTCCGAGGTCACCCGGTCCACGACGGCCTTCTGGACGGCCGGGTCCTCCGCCAGCGGCGCGACCGTCGCGACGTAGCGGTCCGTGTCGGCCACCTCGTCGTGGGCCCATCTCGCCACGATGGACGCCGGCGCGAGGACGGCGGCGACGAGCACCAGGGTCACCACGACGACCGGCCGCCACCAGCCACCCCTGCGGGCCGGTGGGACCGGTGGCGGGGCGCCGTCCGGCGTCGAGGTCCCGGGCTCCGACGAGGCCAGGCGGGCCCGGAGCTCGCTGACCTCGCTGCGCAGGCGCTCCAGCTCGTGGGGGTCCTCCGCGTCGGAGGTCGGTCCGGTCGGGTGCGGCTCGGTCATCCTGAGCTCCCTCGTACAGCGTCGTCGACCCGGGTGCGGGAGGTTCCTCACGGCTGCGGCCGGCGTCTCAGCCGAGCGTCTTGGCCTTGGCCTTCTCGTAGTCCTCCTCGCGAGAGGACGCCCTCGCTGCGCAGCTCGTTCAGCTTGCGCAGCTCGTCGGCCGTGCTCGTCGACGTACCGGCGACGTCACGCACGTAGGCCCGCGTGCGCTCGTCGTTGGCCTTGGCGGCCCGGAGCGCCCGCTCGTTCATCGACCGGCCCCGCACGATCAGGTAGACGAGGGCACCGAGCCACGGGATGATGATGATGAAGAAGGTCCACAGCGCCTTCGCCACTCCGCTGAGCTCGTGGTCGCGGAAGATGTCCCCGAAGATGGCGATGATCATCCAGATCCACACCACCAGAAGCATGAACCAGAACATCGAGACGAAGACGTCCCAAAGACCAAAGTCACCAGACATGTGGGGCTCCTTGTGCTCACGGGCCGGACGTCGCGTCCGGCAGCCACAGACTCGCGATCCGAGGCACCACCCGGCATCCCCCGGAACGGATGACCTTGCCGGCAGCGGTCCGTCAGGTCGGCTCCGCCGCGCGGTCGCCGGGGCGGACGCCGCCCTCGCCGGGCTGACGGGTGGGGATGTTCCGGCTCGCGAACAGCGCCAGCAGCGCCAGGACGGCCAGCGCGGCCAGCGCCGCACGCAGCCCCGCCACGCGTGAGCCCTCGTTCTCCGAGACGATCGCGTCGGTGGTCGCCTGGTCCAGGTCCGTCTCGGCGAGTGCCGTGGTCAGGTCGGCGTCGGAGATGAACGGCACCCCGCCGCCGAGCTGGACGTTCGCCTCGGCGACGACCTGGTCGGGCACGTCGGGGTTGGACTCGATGCCGGTCAGGAAGGACGTGCTGAGGGCGGAGATCAGCAGGGCACCGGTGACCGCGGTCCCGATCGACGAGCCCAGGAACGAGACGCTGTTCTGCAGACCACCCACCTCGGCGCTCTGCTCGTCGGGGACCGAGGACACCGTCACGCTGCCGAGCTGGGACGCGAGGGCGCCGATCCCCAGCCCCGCAAGGAGCAACGGCAAGGTGACCACCTCGGCACCGACCCCGACGTCGAGCGCGGCGAGCAGGGTGACGACGCCGACGAAGATCAGGACGAAGCCCACGCGCACCACCCGGCGGGGTGACGCGTGCGGCATCACCTTCGGCACGCCCACGGCGGTCACGAGCAGCGCGACGGACAGCGGCAGGATCCGCACACCGGTCTCGACCGCGGACAGCCCGAGCGCCACGGACAGGAACAGCGGGATCACGAAGAAGAGCCCCGCCATCAGCAGGTACTGGAAGAAGAACGACGAGAGTCCTCCCCGGAGCGCCCGCACCGCGAAGAGGTCGGGGTCGACGAGCACGGAGCGACCCGCGTCGTGGCGGCGCCCCTCCCACTCGAGGAAGGCCAGCAGCGTGAGCCCCCCGAGGATCACCAGCCAGACCACCGGCGAGAGCCCCAGCCAGACCGGGGCCTCGGGCTTGGGACGCACCAGCCCCCACGTCCCGGCGCGGAGGATGCCGAAGACGACGAGACCCAGGCCCGCCGCGGACAGCACCGTGCCGACCACGTCGAGCTTCGCCTCGCGGTCGGCCGGCACGTCGGCCATCCGCCGGGCGAGCACGACGATCACCAGCACGATCAGCACCTCGCCGGCGAAGACCCAGCGCCAGGAGGCGTACGTCGTGAGCACACCGCCGATCAGCGGCCCGAGGGCGACCGCGATCGCACCCGAGGCAGCGACCAGGCCGTAGGCCCGGGGCCGGTCCGCCCGCCCGAAGTTCGAGGCCACGAGGGCGACGATCGCCGGCATGATCAGGGCGGCGCCCACCCCCTCCAGGATCGACCAGCCCACCAGCAGGACCGTCAGGTTCGGAGCGACCGCCGTGGTCGCCGAGCCCGCACCGTAGATCAGGCACCCGATCGCGAAGGCGCGCTTCCGGCCGATCAGCTGGCCCACCTTGCCGCCGGTGATCATCAGCGAGGCCATCACCAGCGTGTACAGCGTGATCGCCGACTGGATGCCGGTCACGGTGGTGTCGAGGTCGCTCGCGACGGTGGCGATCGACACGTTCATCACCGAGCTGTCGAGCGCCATCACGAACTGCCCCATCGACAGCGTGAACAGCACGGCGCCGGTCGACGCCGTCGGGACCGAGGTGCCGGTCGGGCCACCGGTCATGGTGTGCCCCGGTCAGGCGGCGTCACGCGTCACGCGTCATCTGGACCCGCCCGTCCCGTGCGGCCTGCATCAGCCGGCCGTAGTCGGCCTCGTTCTGCTCCGCGTAGGCACGGGCGAAGTCGCCGACGGCGAGGTCGAAGACGTCCCCCTGTCCCAGGTAGGCCGCGATCGCGCACCGGTCACCCGAGCGGGCGTGCCCGTGCGCCAGCGTCCAGCCGCAGATCTGCCCGTAGATGGCCATCGTCGCGGGGCTCTGCTTCTCCACGTCGGCCGAGATCTTCCAGTCCCACAGCTGCCGCACGTAGAAGTCGTGCTGGAGCCCGTCCAGCGCCTCGGAACGGGTCCAGCCCAGGAAGACGTCCGAGCTGGCCTGGAGCAGCTGCTGGCCCACCACCACGCGCTGTCCCTCGTTGCGGTACCGGCTCTTGCCGGTGAAGGGCGCCAGCGCGGAGCCGGTGGCCTCCTTGAGCTGCAGCATCAGCGGCTCCTGGTCGAGCCCGCTCATCAGCAGCGCCCAGGTGCGGGTCCCGACGCTGCCGACCCCGACCACCTTGCGGGCCACGTCCCCGTAGTGGAACTGCTCGAGCAGGTGCCGGGTGCTGGCCGGCAGCGTGCGCCGGTAGCTCCGCAGGGTGTCGGTGACGACCCGGTCGAACTGCGCGAACTCCTCGCTCGCTCAGCAGCTCGGCGACCGGGACGACGAGGGGCGGGTCGCTGGTGATCCGGGCGTGGCCGTCCACCAGCTGGGTCAGCCGGCCGGCGGCCCGGGCGCTGTCCCGGGTCATCGCCTTCTCCACCTGGCGGTCGAACTTCCGGGCCGCCTTGGCCCCGGCCTGCGTCGGCCCACCGGTCCCGCGACGTCGTCGGAGCTCAGCCGGGAGTACCAGACCTGCAGCGTGCCCAGCTCGGCGAACTCCCGCATCGCCTGCCGGTACGCCGCGCACGCCGAGTGCACCACGGTGCGGCGCTCTCGCTCGTCGAAGCCCCGGTCCCGGCCGGCGACCTCGAGGCTGGTGGCCAGCCGCTTGACGTCCCACTCCCAGGGTCCCGGGAATCGTCTCGTCGAAGTCGTTGAGGTCGAACACCAGGTGCCGCTCGGGCGAGGCGTAGCCGCCGAAGTTCGACAGGTGCGCGTCCCCGCACAGCTGGACCTGGATGCCCGGTCGCGGGTGTCGTGGCCAGGTCCGCGGCCATGACCGAGGCGCTGCCCCGGAAGAAGGCGAACGCCGAGCTGAGCATCCGCCCGTTCCGCAGCGGGCACCAGCTCGGGGATCCGTCCCTCGCTGTCGGCGGTCAGCCGCTCCACCGGGTCGGTCCGACCCGGGGGCGCCTCCCAGACCGGCATGGCTGCTGCGAGGCACCTCGGACCGCAGTCCCCTGCCCAGCATCGTCCGCAGCTCCCGGGTCGCGTGGCCGCTCGAACCGACCCCCTGGCCAGCTCGAGCGACGGCCGATCGCCGTCCTCGCTGGTCGACGGATCGACGAGCTTCTCCTCCCCGGCGAACAGCGTTCCCGACATGAGCTCTCCTTGAGGTAGCGGCGTGCTGGTCCGACCTGTGGTGGACCGGCTCTGCGGGTGGCCGACGGCGCCCGTGGCTCACACGGACGTCTCGGCGGCCTCCAGGTCGTCGAGCGTGGCCAGGACGTCCTCGACAGGGATCCGCCCGCCGGCGACCAGGACGCCGCCGGCCCGGCGGACGGCTCGCGGCGAGGGGTGCGGCCCAGGTGTTCTCGTAGACCAGGACGCCGGCCGAGCTGCCCGGCTCGATCACGGAGGCCGCGGCGTCCAGGTCGTCGGCACCGAGCAGACCGGAGGAGGCACCCTCGAAGACGGCGAGGTCGAGGTCACCGTCGGCGTCCAGGTCGGCGATCTCGACGGCCAGCGTCGAGCCGTCCAGCGTCTCGGCGGACGAAGACCAGGTCCAGGAGGCGGATGGTCCCCGCGTCGACCAGGTCGATGAGCCGGGACAGGGCCTCGCCGTTCATGCGGTTGCCCGGGAACTCCACCACCAGGTAGTCGACGGGACCCGTCTCGGCTGTCTCGGTCGCTCACGTCTCGCCCTCCAGGGTCCTGCACCCACCCGCCGGCCCGCCCGGCGCGCGTGCTCGTCGAGGTCACTGTGCTGTCCCGGTCGCCTGCGGAGCATCACCCTGGGGGGATGAGACCGGGGGTTGCGACCGATCGCCGACCGCCTGCCGTCACCGGGACCGGTGTCCCTTCCCGGACCCTGGCCGACCTGGACGACGGGCCGCAGGACGAGCTCGAGCACCGTGGTGACGACCGCGATCACCAGCGCACCGAGGACGCAGCTGCCCAGGCCGTCCACGTCGAGCTTGTCGCTGATGCAGGGCGGTCACCGCGAGCAGCACGCCGTTCACCACGAGTGCGAACGTGCCCAGCGTCAGCAGGGTCAACGGCAGCGCCACCAGGTGCAGCAGGGGTCCGAGGACGGCGTTGACCAGACCGAGCAGCAGGCTGACCACCAGGAGCGTCAGGAATCCGCCGGGCACGTCGATGCCCGGGCACGATCGCGGTGGCCACCCACACGGCGGCCGCGAGGATCAGCCAGTTGACCAGGACCCGGAAGAACATCAGCAGGTCGCCGCTGTCGAGGCCCGACGCCGCCGCCTGCTCGTCGACCGTCGGCGCGCTCGGCCGCCGGGTCGAACAGGCTGTACCTCGTCTTGAGCGCCACCACCCAGGGCTCGCGCGACGCGTCGAACTCGGCGCCGATGGCCGCGCTCGCGACGAGCACGCCGCAGGCCGACGAGCAGCCATCCGATCATGCGCGATGGTGATCCCGAACAGCCCGAACTCGTTGGTGTACTTCGTGACCAGTCGGCGGCATGTAGATCGTCGTCGCCACCCCGAAGACCGCCGTACCGACAGCCGGACACCCCGCCGCCGACCAGGAGCCGACGCCAGTGCACGCGCCGGTTCAGGAGCAGGTACGGGATCGACGTCCAGAGCACGAGGCCCGCGGTCGCCGAGATCGGGAGCATCCACAGCCAGTCCCAGGGAAGCTTCCGGACCAGGGAGCGGACGCCGTACAGCACCATGATCTCGGCCAGCAGCGCCAGCAGGCCGAGTGCCGCGAACAGGCTGCTGCGCACGCCCGCCGCCGGCTCGTCCCACGCCGCGCGGTACATCTTCTGGATCCGCCGGGTGAACGAGACCCCGGAGATCACCAGCAGGAACGCGCTGAAGACGCTGAGGCCGCTCGTCGCGCCCGCCGGGGTCGTGAAGAGCTGCTCGACCGCGTCCGCCGCCGACCCCTCGAGGCCGAACTTGGTGATCAACGTCCGCGCCACGATGTCCTCGGCCCCCGCCGGCGCCAGCGTCGAGACCAGGATGAGCAGCGGGATCAGGGCGGTGAAGCACTGCGAGGACAGCACGATGCACCGGTCCAGGCCCTGCATGGCAGGAACCGACGCACGCAGCGTCCGAGGAAGGAGCCCCACAGACGCAGGGACAGGGCGGCGAGGTCGTCGGAGGGCAGGTTCATGCACGTGCACCACACCTCAGTGCAGAACGACCTTGAACCAGATCAGCACCAGGCCCAGCAGGCCCCCGGCGACGGAGGCCAGCAGGCAGCCGCGCCACCCGGCTCCACGCGGCTGGAGCCAGACGAACGGCGTCACGAACAGCACGACGACCCCGGACCACATCGACGCGTAGATCGCGCGCTGGTCCTCGACCAGGTTCAGCGCTCCCAGCGACAGGACCGCGAGCGGGATGACGACCCCGCCGAGCACGCCCCGCTCGTCGTGGAGCGCCTTGCGCAGCGCGGGCGACCAGGCCAGCCCGCGCCGGTCCCGTGTCGGCGAGGACCGAGGAGTAGACGTGCACCCCCCACACCACCACGCTCGACACCACGGCGAAGACCAGCAGCCTTCCCGCCGACTCCTGGCCGTGGGAGGCGCCGGCGATGACCGCGATCACCGAGACCGTGCCGTAGACGGCGCGGTCCACCGTGTGCCGCGCGGCCACCAGATGGGGGGCCAGGACGCTCGTCAGTCGCACCAGAGCTCACACATCCGTCAGTCGGTCGCACGCCACCGAAAAGCGTCCATTCTCGGCCGTACGAGCGCGTCTCGGACGTCACCCCGCAGGGGTGAGCCCGCCGAGGTCCCTCAGACCTGCAGCAGGTCGAGCTCGCGGGCGCGCCGCACGGCGGCGTTGCGTCGCGACACCCCGAGCTTGCGCAGGATGCTGCGCACGTGCGTCCGGATGGTGTTGACCGAGACGAACATGGTGGCCGCGATCTCCTCCGTCGTCAGCAGCTCGGCGAGGTGACCGAGGACCTCGAGCTCCGCGGCTCGTCAGCTTCTCGACGACGGGGGCCTCGTCGTCGGGATCCGGCGCCGCGGACGCACCGGCGACAGGCCTCGACCCGACTTCGCGCGCACCGGTCGCGGCGACCGGGCGAGCCAGGGGTTCTCGGCCTGCAGCAGCGGATCGCCGGCGAGCAGCTTCCGGACGTCGGCGGCGGCGTGCCGGAACGGTGCCCGGAGACCGTTGCGTGCGGCGAGGCGGAGCGCCCGGTCCACCGCCGACCTGGCGCGCAGCGACGAGCCCTCGTGCAGCTGCCGCGATGCCTCCAGCAGCCACCCCGCCGACCTGGGTCACGAGCGGTGCGTCCTTGTCCAGCAGCTGCGGGAGCAGCGTCGGCCGCCACCCGGTCGTCCCCTCGCTCCAGGGCCACCTCGACCCGCACGAGCGCCACGTCCCGCTCGCTGCGGTCGGCCCGCACGTCCTCCACCTCGAGCAGGGCCAGGTCCGGCTCACCGTTCGCCACGCGGAGGTGCGCCCTCGCCGCCGCGCAGCTCGTCAGCCATCCAGCTGTCGCGCCCGACCCGCCCGGCGGACTCCTGGTCCACGCGTGGCCAGGGCACCTGGCAGGTCACCCCGCGCGGCCTGGACGCCGGCCAGCGGCGACCGTGAGCAGGGTGTCGGTGACGGGGTCGTCGAACATCGGGGCCGCGAGGTGTGCGGCCGCGACGTGGTCGGTGGCAGCCCGGAGGTCGTCGCGCTGCGCCGCGATCCAGGCCCGTGCCGCCGCGGCGCCCGCGGGCCGCTCGGCCGCCGGGAGACCGAGACCGTCCGCCAGCTCCGCGGACCGCTTCGCCAGCGACTCCGCCCGGGTCAGCCTGGCCCCCGAAGCAGGACAGCACGGCCATGTGCCCGAGGTACTCCGCCATCAGGCTCTCGTGGCCCGCCCGGGTCGCCGACGCTCGCGCCCGCGGCGAACGCGTCGTAGGCCTCGGCCAGCCGTCCCGCGCGGCGCCAGGGCGTCTCCCCTGCTCAGGAGGACGAGGGCGACGAGCTCGGGACGCCTCTCCACGCGGAACCGGTTCTCCCGGGCGCTCATGGTCTGCTCGGCCTGCTCCACCAGGGCGAGCGTCGCGCCCGGCTCCCCGAGGAGTCGGGCCTGGACGACCTGCAGCACCTCGATGGTCAGCGAGACGGCTCGGTGATGCGGCCCCGGCTCGGGCGGCACGAGCATCTCCGCCAGGTCCACCTGCTCGCCGAAGCGCTCCCGGTCCCCGCTGCGAGCGCCAGCACGGCACGGACGATGCACACGGCCGGGTTGACCAGCTCCTCCGGCAGGTCGCCGAGGCTGCGGGCCAGCGGGCCCCGTCGTACCGCCGAGCAGCAGCTCCCCCACGGCCAGCTCGTCCACGATCTCCGCCGCCGCGTCCACCCAGGCCCCGATGGCCACGTAGTGGCTCACCGCCTCGGCGAGGAGGCCCTCGCGGGCGAACCACGCGGCGGCGCGCCGCTGGAGGTCCTCCATCAGCTCCGGCGACTCGAACGCGAGCTCGGCGCGCAGCATGTCGCGGAAGAAGGGGTGGTAGCGGTAGAAGCCGGCGTGCTCGGGCACCGGTTCGACGAAGGCGTTGGCCTTGGTGAGCAGGGCCAGGGTCCGTCCGGCGGACCGGCCGCCCAGCTCCTCGGTCAGCCCTGGCTGGAGCGTGTCCGCCACGCTGGTGCTCAGCAGGAGCTCGCGAACCTCCGGCTCCTGCGCGTTCAGGACCTCGCCGAGCAGGTACTCCGCGATGTTCCCGCGGTCGCCGGTGACCTCCTCCACGCCCTGGTCGGGGTCCTCGCACGTCGCGAGGATGCGCGCCGCGAAGCGCAGGCCGACCGCCCATCCCCCGGTCCGGGTGTTCAGCGCGCGCACGGAGGACGGGGCCAGCGTCACGCCGCTCCTGACCAGCAGCTCGGAGGCCTCGTCGTCGGTGAACGCCAGCTCGGCGATCCGCAGCTCCGCGACGCTCTCCTCGAGCCGGTAGCGGTAGAGCGGCAGGACCGGGTCGCAGCGGGTCACGAAGACCAGGCGCAGGCGATGACCGCTGTGCCGCAGCAGGAAGTCGACGTCCGCCGCCATCTCCCTGTCGACCAGCTCGTAGCCGTCGACCACCAGGGTGACGCGCTCGGGAAGCCGGGCGAGCGCCGTGGCGAGCGACAGCATCATCTGCCGGTCGACCGCTGCGTGGCCGGGGACCGGGGAGCCGGCACGTCGAGCCGCTCGAGCCCGCCGACCACGGCCGGCCAGAAGGGCTCGTCCGGCGCCTCGAACGTGACCCAGGCGGTCCGGTCCAGGTCACCGGAACGCCGTCACCCAGTCGGCCACCAGCGAGGTCTTGCCGGTGCCGGCAGGCGCGCTCAGCAGGACCAGGGGCACCGTCTCCGTCTCGTCCAGCATCGCCGTCAGCCGGGGACGGCTCGCGTACTGCCCGGTCAGCGACGGGCACGCCGTACCACCCCGGCGAGGTCGCCTGCTCCTGCGGTCGGGTCCTCCTCCGCAGCGGAGGGACGGCGCGAAGCTGGCTGTCGGTCCATGTTGTCCGTGACTCTCTCTCGACAAGTCCCCGTACTCGATCACCGAGCTGCGTGCGGCGGGGCAGGACCTGTCCCCGTCGCGATGTGCCACCGGCAACGCTATTCCGAGTCCGGGGAGTTCGCATGACCACATCAGGTCATCGAATCCGGTGCAAGGTCAGCGAAATCAGGCCCCGTGCCATGGATGCCCACAACTGCGCGCACCACCCTTCATCCGGTGGGGATGAGTCACTGCACCAGTCGCAGCGCGATGCTCGCCAGACCTGTAGACCTCAAGGAGGAAGCGATGACGGAGCACGCAGTAGGACGCACGGACGTGGGCTCGACGGCGAAGTCGAGGTCGACGTCGCGAGGCGTCTCGATGTGGGTCGGATGGATCGCCTTCGCCGGGACGATCATGGTCATGCTGGGCGCGTTCCACGTGATCCAGGGCCTGGTCGCGCTCGTGAACGACCAGTACTTCCTGGTCACGAAGAGCGGTCTCGTGGTCACGGCCGACTACACCACGTGGGGCTGGGTGCACCTGATCACCGGGGTCGTGGTCGCTGGTGGCCGGCGTCTTCGTCTTCGCCGGCCAGATCTGGGCACGCACCGTCGGGGTGATCGTCGCCCTGGTCAGCGCCGTCTTCAACCTGGGCTTCCTCGCGGCCTATCCCCTGTGGTCGCTGATCATGATCGCGCTGGACGTGATGGTGATCCTGGCCCTCACGGTGCACGGCTCGGACGTCAAGGCCAGGACTGACCGCCTCGTCCCGGGCCCGACGGCTCACGGCCGCACCTCCTACTGGAGGGCGGCCGTGAGTCGCATGACGTTGTCGACGTACCGCGCACCGGCCGGGCGTCGGCCCCACTCCTCGAGGGTGAGCTCGCGCGACCGGGCGCGGTAGCCGTCCTCCACCTTGCGCATGCGGGCCACGATGTCCGCGCCCAGCAGCATCATGGACACCTCGTAGTTGAGCGCGAACGAGCGCATGTCCATGTTGCTCGAGCCGAGCACGGCGACCTCGTCGTCGATGCTGAAGTGCTTGGAGTGCAGGACGTACGGCGCCGGGTAGAGGTAGATGCGCACCCCGGCCTCGAGCAGCGTCCGGTAGTAGGAGCACTGGGCGTGGTAGACCATGAACTGGTCGCCCTCCTCGCTGACGAAGAGCTCGACCGCCACGCCCCGGTGGGCGGCCGTCGTGACGGCGTACAGCAGGGACTCGTCCGGGACGAAGTAGGGACTGGTCAGCGAGACCGCGCCGTTGCGCGGAGTAGATCAGGGTCGTGAACGCGCGCAGGTTGTTCTCCGTCGAGAAGCCCGGGCCGCTCGGGATCACCTGGCAGGTGAGGGACCCGGCCGGGGCCACCCGGTCCCACGGCACGACCTCCTCGAGGACGATCTCGTCGGTCTCGCTGTACCAGTCCGTGGCGAACACGGCGTTGAGCGCCGAGACCGCCGGACCGGTCAGCCGGGCGGTCAGCTCCACCCACTCCCGGCCCTCCCGGTGGTTCTTCTCCTTGTTGTACCCCGGCTCCACCAGGTTCTGGGACCCCATGAAGGCGGACCTCCCGTCCACCACCAGGATCTTCCGGTGGTTGCGCAGGTCCGGGCGGCGGAACTGCCCCTTGAAGGGCTGGACGGGAAGCATCAGCCGCCAGTCGATCCTGGTCCCGTCGAGCCGGCGGACCAGGTCCTTGTAACCGGGGATGCCCCGGGACCCCAGGTGGTCGATCAGCAGCCGCACCTTCACGCCTCGTTCCGTGGCTCGCACCAGAGCCTCGAAGAACGGACCGGTGACCTCGTCCCACGCCGTGATGTAGAACTGCACGTGGACGAAGCGCTCGGCCGTGGCCACCTCGGCCGTCATCGCCTCGATGGACTCCCGGTAGTCCGAGAACAGCTCGGCCGCGTTGCCCGGCAGCGCCGGCACCGAGCCCAGGTTGCGGTTCAAGGTCGCGACCGACTTCACGTAGTCGGGGCGGGCGTCCTCACCGAGCCGCGCCGAGGCGGTCCGCTCCCGGATCATGGCGCTGGCGGCGGCCTGCTTGAGGTCCCGTTTCTTGCCCACGGCGGTGCCCCCGAGCAGCAGGAAGAGACACGATCCCGACGACCGGCAGCACGAAGATCAGCAGCAGCCACGCCATCGCCGACGAGGGCTTGCGGTTGCCGGGGACGATCCCCAGGGCGGCGACCCCCACGCCGAAGCTGAGCAACCACACCAGCACCCCCCACCACGCAGAGGTCGACGCCGGCCACGGGACCGAGAGGAGGACTTCCATGGGACACCTTTCGGTCGGGGGATCCCCCGACGCAGCTGACGCACACGGGGCGACCGTGTGGTTGAGACCCGACTACCCGCTCGCGCGGACCTCGGTGGAGCGCTCGTGCGGCAGGCACCGCACGCTGGTGACGTCCAGGCCCTCGGTGGCCAGCGCCTCCAGGACCGCGAGCACGTCGACGTCGGAGGAGGCTCCGATGCGCAGCACGGTGCGCGCGGTGGCGCGCGGGGCGGCGAACGTGAGCAGGGCCGACCGCAGGACGGGTCCGAGCTCGCCTTCGACGGCGAGCTCCATCCACGCCGGGTCGGGACGCGAGCGTGTCGTGTGTCCATCTAGGCACCCTTCGTGGTGTGGTCGGGCGGGTCCCGCTCGATGCGTCGTACCTCGACCACCTCGAGGGCGTAGGCGCGCAGTCGTTCGAGGAAGCCGTAGACCTCGGACTGGTCCCTGAAGTGGCCCGTGAGGACCGTCCTCATCTCCTGCGAGGAGACCTCCACGTCACCGAGGTTCGCCAGCAGCGCCGTCGGGACCAGGCCGTTGATGCTCACCTCGAAGACCCGCTCGAACCGACCGCGCTCCTCGTGCGGGAGCGCCCTCGGACCCGTTCGGTCCCTCGTTGCTGGCGGGCTTCATCCACCATGAGCCGACGCCCTCCCGTCGACCGTGCGGCTCGACCTCGAGCCGCGACGCACCCGTCGCACCGGTCGTGCGGGATGCGGCTGCGACGTGACGATGCACCTGGCCATCGGCGTCTCCTAGGACGAGGTCTGCTCATCGCACCGCCGTGGCGTGGAGACGAGCCTCATCCCACATGGATGAACGGACTAACCGGACGTCCCGACCGGGGCCGAGGGGCGACGCCGCCGGGTCGCCGGTCGAGGCTCGGCCAGGTGCCGGCGGTGCCCCAGGTGAACCAGGACGTCACGCAGGGCGACGTGCAGGGCGTCGGCGCCCACCACCCGCGCGTCCGGCCAGGGAAGGGACGCCGGCACCACGATGCACGCGCGCTCCTGCCAGCCGCCCAGCCCACCGTGGCAGCCGACCAGCCCCTCGAAGGCGGCGACCTCCTCGGTGCCGGGCTCCAGCAGGCTGTTGACGTAGATGTCCGGCGTCTCGGGTCGCGAGGCGACACGCAGCACGAAGTCGTTCGCCCGCTCCCCGAACGGCAGCAGCGGATCGGTGCCCTGGACCACCCCGTCCCGCAGCCGGCGGGACCCGTCGGCACCGAGTGCCACCGGCCCCTCGAGCTCGTCCGTGACGACGGCGAACGCGATGCCGGGGTGAGCGGCCAGGCCCGTCGACCAGCGCAGGGAACCGTTCGTCGAGCTGCTGGCGGGTCAGCTGCTGCTTCTCGCCCCGCACGTAGATCAGCCCGAGGTTGCCCGACCCGAAGACGTGGAAGGTCTGGTCCCGCGTCGACGTCGCGCCGTCGAGTGACGGCTCGTCGGCGGTCGCCGGCGGGCCGGCCACCGTCCTGGTGGCCGGCGTCCCGGCTCCATCGCCTCGGAGACGTTGCGCATGGCCCGCGCGCCGCATGCCCGAGCCGGCCCCGAGGTCGTCGACGAGCGCCCGGGTGCGGCCCCACCCCTCGATGTCGCTCTCGGACGAGGTGACCGTGGCGCGCGCCAGGCGGGCGACCAGGGCGCCGAGCTCCTCGCCGTACCGGTCGGAGAACGTGGCGCCCTGCGACTGGCCGTGGTCGGACAGGACGACGAAGTGGTACCGCCGGGGGGCCACCCTGGCCACCATCTCGAGCTGGTGCAGCACCCCGTCGACGGCCTCGAGCGCCTCGAGGCTCTCCGGCCGGAGCATGCCGGCGTGGTGGGCGATCTCGTCGTAGTCCACGTAGTCGACGTAGATCGAGCGTGTCCCGCCCAGCATGTGCTGGGCCACCAGGACGGTGTTGACGTCGCGCAGCACGCCGTTGGTGACGCACCGCAGGAGCGCGGTGGTCCAGGTGCGCTCGCACCGGGGGCGTACGTCGCGGTGGATCGCCCGCCGGGTCTGGAACCGGTCCCGGGCGAGCTCCGAGACCGACCGGGACACGGCCCGGGTCAGGCCGGTGGGGTGCAGCACGAACCGTGCGACCGCACGGCGGGTGGTGTCGTCCGCGCCGGCGCGACGGCTCATCGTCAGGGCCGACACCGGCGCGTCCCCGGTGAAGAGGTTGCTGATGCTGGCGCCTCCGTCGGCCAGCAGCCCGTGCCCCGTGGTCAGGGTCTCCTCGATCAGGGCGGCGTCCCGGGGCTTGTTCGCCACCATCACCCGGTCGTGGGCCCGGTCGTACCACCGGAACGCCGGGATCCCGTCGATCACCCCGTGCAGGATGCCCATCTGGCTGGCCGGGGTCGTGGCCGGCAGCTTCGGGGTCCACTCGCCGAGCGTGTGGGTGCCCGCGCGCACCCAGCGCGTCAGGGTCGGGACGGTGCCGGCCGTGATCGCCATCTGGAGCACCGGGAACGGCACCCCGTCCAGCTGCACGAACACCACCCCGTCGACCTCGGGGTCCTCGACGACCGCGGGCCGGCGCCGGGCCGACGCGACCAGCCGCCCGACCAGCGCCTGCGACGTACCGGCTGTGCTGAACCAGCTGGCCACCGAGCCCACCAGTCCCACGACGACCGCCACGAGCAGCGCGGTGACGAAGCCGTCCACCTCGACGCACGGCAGCAGCTGCGCGGCCACCAGCACCACGGCCGCCTGCCCGACGAAGGCCAGCAGCAGCACCCCTGCCCACCCCAGCAGGACGGCCCCGCCCACCATCAGCGGGCTGCATCACCAGGGAGACGATGCCCAGCACCACGGCGAAGGTGATCGGCCCCTCCGGGGCGTCCGTCTGGAAGCCGGGCACCACCCAGTCGCACACGACCACGGCGAGCGAGGTGACCGCGAGCCGGGCGAGCAGGGAGAGCGCTCGCACCTACCACGACGAGTCGAGCGACTCCCGTCCCAGCTCGGACGGAGGACTCGAGACGACGCGGCTGCTGCGGCGGACTCCTTCGCGAACCGGCCGGTCTTCATCACGGCTCCTCGGACATCGAGCGGCGGCCCGCCCAGCGCAGCCTCACCGACGTCGATCCTGCCGCCCGCCCCCGAGGCGGCGCCTCACCCCGGCAGGGGTGAGACCGGCCGCCGGACCGTCTCTCGTCCTCGCCGGATGACGCCCGCGGGCGGCCGGCGCTCCTAGCGTCGACGCCACATCCGGCACATCCGGAGTGGAGTGCCGCCGACCGACCAGAGAGCGGGTTTCCCATGACGGACGACGAGGACCTCGACCCGGGTCGACTACCTGGTGATGGAGTTCCCGGGCGACGGCTGCAGGGCCCGGGGCTGGCCCTGCTGGCCGACATCATGGAGGTCGGGGTCGGGCGCGTGATCGACCTCGTCTTCATCCGCAAGGAGCCGGACTCCTCGATCAGCATCGTGGACGTCGCCTCCCTCGGCGACGGCGTCGGCCTCGACCTCGCGGCGCTGGCGCTCGCGCAGCCCGGGGCACCTCGGCGAGACCGAGATCGCCGAGGCGGGCAGCCACATCGACGTCGGCAGCTCAGCGGGGATCCTGGTGTTCGAGAAGGCCCCGGCGCGGCCCGACGTCGACGTGCCCCGCCAGCGCACGCCCCTCCGCCGCTCCTCCCTCCCGTCCACCCCTCCGCTGCTCGCCGGCAGCGGAGGGTGACCGTCCACCGACCGACCAACCGAAGGAACAGCTCATGGGACTTCTCCGCGGGGTTGCCCGCACCGCCGCGATCGCCGGCACCGCCACCGCCGTCTCCAACCGGGTCTCCCGCCGTCAGGGCAACCGGTGGGCGCAGCAGGACGCCCAGCCCAGGCCGAGGCCGCTCCCGCGCCGCCTCCCCCGGCCGCCCCCGCCGCCCCGGCTCCCGCGTCGCCCTCGGCCGCCGACAGCTCGCCCTGCTGAAGCAGCTCGGTGAGCTGCACGCGACGGGACGCTGACGGACGAGGAGTTCGCGGCCCAGAAGGCCAAGATCCTCGGCTGAGGAACCATGACCATCGACGTGACGTGGCTGGGTCACTCCACCGTCGTCCTCGACATCGACGGCGTGCGGGTGCTCACCGACCCGCTGCTCCGCAGCCACGTCGGCCCGCTGCGCCGGCGGGGCGCGCCGCCGGCCCGGGAGCTCTGGCAGCGACCCTGACGTCGTCCTGCTCTCCCACCTCCACCACGACCACGCCGACCTGCGCTCGCTGGCGCTGCTGCCCGCGGGCGTCCCCGTCGTCACGGCGCCGGAGAACGTCGGCTGGCTGCGCCGTCACCGGCTGGCCGGTGTCTCGCCCGCGCCGGACCAGTGGATCGACCCGCGTGCGCGGCGTCACCCGCAGCAGCGTGCGGCTGACCGTCGCGGTCCACCGTGCGCGTCCCCTGCCGCACCGCCCCAACGGGGCGACCGGGCACCTGGTCCGGTCGACGTCCGGGACCGTGTGGTTCGCCGGCGACACGTCGCTCGTCGACGAGATGGCGGCGATCCCCGAGCAGGCCGGAGGCCCCGTCGACCTGGCCTTCGTCCCGATCTCCGGCTGGGCTCCGCGCCTGTCGGCCGGGCACATGGGACCGGTCGAGGCCGCCGAGGCCTGCGCGGTCGTCGGTGCCCGGGCAGCGGTCCCGGTGCACTGGGGGACCCTGCACACACCCGGCGGCCGCGACCTCCCCCGGGGCTGGATGGATCGGCCGGCCGCAGCTCTTCGCGGACGCGATGTCCGAGCGGGCGCCGGCCTGCCGGGTCCTGCTCCCGCAGATCGGCGACCGCTGCCCGGTCCCCGGCCCTCGGTGAGCTCACCGAGCCGGGAACGGCCGGGGCAGTCCGTCGGTGGGGCCGGCACCGGCTCGGGGGTCGGTCCCTCCTCGGCACCGCGCTCCTCGGCGCCGCGCTCCTCGGTGCCGCCACTCGGGATCGTCGGCGGTCGAGGACGCGGCCGGTGCGCCGTCCAGCAGCGGTCCCATCCACGCGGCCCGGCCGTCCACGTCGATCGAGCAGGCACTTGACCAGCAGGGTCAGCGGGACCGCGAACAGGGCTCCCACCGCACCGAGCACCCAGGCCCAGAACAACAGCGACACGAAGGTGACGGTGCCGGACAGCCCCACGGTCTGTCCCACCACCCGCGGCTGGATCACCGACTGGATGATGGCGTTGAGGATCGAGTAGACGACGATCACCGTCATCATCAGGCCGGGCCCGCCCTCGAGCAGCCCCAGGACCGCGGGCGGGATCACCCCGACCACGAAGCCGATGTTCGGGATGTAGTTGGTGATGAAGGCCAGCAGCCCCCACAGCAGCGGGTCGGGGATCGGCGTGAAGGACAGGAACACCGTGTCCAGGACCGCGACGACGAACCCGAAGACCGTCGCCACCACGAGGTAGAGGCGGGTCCCGCGCGCGAACGCCTCCAGTCCCGAGACGACGGCCAGGCGGCTGGCCGCGTTCACCGGCGAGCTTGGCCGGGAACTGCCCCGCGTCGATGGCCATGAACGAGCAGCAGCACGAACAGGAAGAACAGGCTCGACGCGGTGCCGACGAGGCCCGACACGAACGCGGTGACGGTCGCGACGAGCCGTTCCGGGTCCACCGACCGGTTGACCGCGTCCGCCTGCTGCTGGGGCAGCCCGGCCCGGGACCACGCGTCCGTCACCGACGTGACCAGGTTGGTGAGGTCCTCCTGGTAGTGCGGCAGCAGGCCGGCGAACTGCGCGACGGAGTACACCAGCGCGACGACGACCGAGCTGAGGATGACGTACGCCGCCAGGATCGCCGCGAGGGTGCCGGCCCAGCTCGGCCAGCGGTGCGAGTTCACGAGGTAGCCCCGCAGCGGGTGCACGGCCACCGTGAGCACGAGGCCGAGGAAGACCGGCCCGATGATCTCCGAGGCCACTCGGACTCCCCCGATGGTCAGCGAAGCGGCGGCCGCCCCCAGCAGGACGATCAGCCCCCGGGGAAGCGGCCACTCCGTGCCGGGGGCGGCGGTCTGGACATGACCTCATGGTGGCCGTCCCGCGGCACCGGAAGGTCATCCCGGACGCATGAGATCCGGCCGGCCCCCGACCCGGGCGCTAGTCGAGCCAGCGACGCAGCGACGGCCGGTCGGCGGCGTGCGCCAGCCGGGCGAATCTCGTCGCGCAGGTCCGGGCCGCGTCGCCGCCTCGCGGGCCTGCAGCCGCCCGAGCAGGAACGCGTTCTCGCCGTCCCGGAACGCCTGCTCGCCCGGCCTCGCCGAGCACGCGCTGGGTGAGCACGCAGTCCTGGTGGTCGCCGAGCACCACCTGCACCCGCTCCGCGGCCTTGCCCATCCGCTTCGCCCTGCGGCCGAACAGCGGCACCAGCGCCTCGCAGACGTAGCGGACCCGCTTCGCCGTCTTGCGCGCGTCGTGCATCCGCACGTCCTGCTCCTCCCCGCCCCCCCGGTCGAGCGCGCGGTGGGTCGCGCTTGCGGAACGCGTGCCCACTCCGCGCGCAGCAGCGGCCGCAGCACCTTCTCGGCACGGCCCTGCGCGGCGTCCGTCCACGCAGGCAGGTCGACGAAGGCCTCGAGGCGACGGACGAACGCGTCGTACTCCGGGCTGTCGAGGTGGTCCAGGGACGCCTGCCGGCCGGCCGGTAGGCCTCCTCGAGCAGACGGGTGAGCCGCTCCCGCGTCCCGGCGACGTCGGTCTCCTCCGGCTCGTCCCGGAGCAGGGCCTCGACGCGGGCCTGGACGATCTCGGCGTCCCGGGCCCCGCTGACGGCCGCCGCTGCGCGCTTCAGCTGCCCGCCGAGCTCGTCGGCCACGCCCTGGTCCATCAGCGGGCCGAACGCGGCCAGCAGGCTGCGCAGCCGCCGCGCCGCGACCCGGAACCCGTGCGTCGCCTCCGGCTGGTCGAGCCGGACGCCGGCCTCCCAGGCACGCAGGTCGGTGACCTGCGCGGCCAGGACGGGAGTCAGGACCTCGGCCGCGCTGACGCGGCTCCGGCCGCTGTCGGGCTTCGGCATGCGGGATCCTCGTAGGGCTCACTGTGACGACGCAGGACCAGGGTGTCCCGGCCATGTCACGCACGGTAGCCACCCGGCGCGAACGGCCCGTCCGACCGCCGAAGATGAGCCCTTGGGGCTACCGCGTCGTACGACGAGCGGGCCATTGCCGCGCGGGCCGGCAGCGCGCTTCACTCGACCCATGGAGACCCGTGAAGAGGGTCAGGCGATGTCCGAGGTGGCCCGGCGCCTGCAGGAGAGGTTCCCGGACGCCCGTCCCGACGTCGTCGACGCCCTGGTCCAGGACCTGCACCACGAGTTCGACGGCGACCCGATCCGGGACTTCGTCCCGGTGCTGGTCGAGAGGGAGGCCGTGCGCCCGGCTCGACCCTCTCGACGGATCCGAGGTCACACGCCCCCGTCTGAAGCCACCCGAGCGCGGCGTCCACCGGCTGTTCACCTCGAGCGACCACACTGACGGCGTGCGCACCGACCCTGACATGCAGTCCCGCCCGGGCGGACGCGGTGCTGCTGCGCGTCCGGGGCCGCGCCCCGCACCGCGCACGCTGATCGACGTCTTCGACGAGGTCGTCGAGGCGGTGCCCGACGCCCGGGCGTCTGGACAACGGGGCCGAGCAGCTCACCTACCGGGAGTTCGCCGACGCGGCCGCCGAGTCTGGCGGCCGAGCTCAACGCCGCCGGGATCGGCCGGGGCGACCGGGTCGGGCGTGCGGGTGAAGTCCGGCACCACCGACCTGTACGTCGCGATCATGGGGGTCCTGGTGTCCGGCGCGGCCTACGTGCCGGTCGACGCCGAGGACCCCGACGACCGGGCCCGGCTGGTCTTCGACGAGGCCGCGGTGGCCGCGGTCGTCGGCAACGACCTGGCCGTCGCGCTGCGGCGGCCCGGCCTCGGACCCCCGCACCGACGAGGGACCCACCCCGGACGACGACGCGTGGGTGATCTTCACCTCGGGCTCGACCGGCACCCCCAAGGGGGTCGCCGTCTCGCACCGGTCCGCGGCCGCCTTCGTCGACGCCGAGTCGCGGATGTTCCTCCAGGACCGGCCCGCTCGGCAGCCGCGACCGGGTGATGGCCGGGCTCTCCGTCGCCTTCGACGCGTCGTGCGAGGAGATGTGGCTGGCCTGGGCGCACGGCGGCTGCCTGGTCCCGGCCCCCCGCTCGCTCGTCCGCAGCGGCGTCGACGTCGGTCCGTGGCTGAAGGCCAACGACATCACGGTGGTCTCCACGGTGCCGACGCTCGTCACGCTGTGGCCGACCGAGTCGCTGGCCGCCGTACGGCTGCTGATCCTGGGCGGCGAGGCGTGCCCGCCGGAGATCGGCGCCCGGCTGGTCGACGACGGACGCGAGGTCTGGAACACCTACGGCCCGACCGAGGCGACCGTCGTCGCCTGCGGGGCCCGGCTGGACCGGGAGGGGCCGGTGCGCATCGGGCTGCCGCTCGACGGCTGGGACCTGGCGGTCGTCGACGCCGCCGGCGCGCCGGTCGATGCCGGGCAGGTCGGCGAGCTGATCATCGGCGGGCGTCGGGCTGGCGCGCTACCTCGACCCGGCCAAGGACGCCGAGAAGTACGCGCCGATGCCGACACTCGGCTGGGCGCGCGCCTACCGCAGCGGCGACCTGGTGCGCTTCGACGGGGAGGGCCTGCTGTTCCAGGGCCGGGCCGACGACCAGGTCAAGCTCGGCGGGCGGCGGATCGAGCTCGGCGAGATCGACAGCGCGCTGCTGCGGCTGCCCGGGGTGCAGGGCGCGGCGGCCGCGGTGCGGTCGACCGCGGCCGGCAACTCCCTGCTGGTCGGCTACCTCCAGACCGACGAGACCTTCGACCAGCAGCGGGGCCGTCGCCCGGCTGCGCGAGTCCCTGCCGGCCGCCCTGGTGCCCCGGCTGGCCGTCGTGGCGTCGCTCCCGACCAAGACGTCCGGCAAGGTCGACCGCGACGCGCTGCCCTGGCCGCTGCCCGACGCCGGCGGCGCCGCCCGGGAGCGCAGCCTCCCTCACGCAGACCGAGCAGTGGATCGCCGACCTGTGGCTGGAGGTCATCGGCGCGGACGTGGGCTCCGGCGCGGACGACTTCTTCGAGCTCGGCGGAGGCAGCCTCACCGCGGCCCAGATCGTCTCCCGGCTGCGCACCCGGTTCCCCGAGACGACCGTCGCCGACCTCTACGAGAACCCCACGGTCGCGTCCCTGGCCGCCGCTCTGGACGCGATGCAGGCCCCCGCCGCCCGCACCACCCGCCGGGTCCGCCCGACCCCCACCAAGACCCAGGTCGGGCAGCTCGCCTTCACCGTCGCGCTGCGCACCGTCTCCGGGCTGCGCTGGCTGACCTGGGTGGCCGCTCGGCAACAACCTCGCCTCCGGCCTGCTGGGCCTGACCTTCCTGCCCACCGTCTCGTGGTGGTGGGTGCTGGTCGGCTGGCTGGTCCTGGTCTCCCCGGTCGGCCGGATGACGGTCAGCGCGGTCGGCGCGCGCGTGCTCCTCGCCCGCGTCGTCCCCGGCACCTACCCACGCGGCGGCCGGGTGCACCTGCGGCTCTGGCTCGCCGAGCGGCTGGCCGACGAGACCGGTGCGGTCAACCAGTCCGGCGCGCCGTGGATGCAGCACTACGCGCGGGCGCTCGGCGCCGAGGTCGGCGACGGGCGTCGACCTGCACTCGGTGCCGCCGGTGACCGGGCTTCCTCCGGCTGGGCGACGGCTGCTCGGTCGAGCCCGAGGTGGACCTGACCGGGCACTGGCTCGACGGGGACGTGCTGCACATCGGCGAGGTCGAGATCGGCGCCGGCGCCCGGATCGGCACCCGCAGCACCCTGGGCCCGGGCGCCCACGTCGGCCGCGGGGCCGAGGTGACGCCCGGGTCCGCCGTGCACGGGCGCGTCCCCCGCGGCGAGTCCTGGTCCGGCTCGCCGGCCGAGCGGGTCTCGCGCGGCGCGCGGCCCCTGGTCCACCGACGCGGCCGGGGCGCAGCACCCGCTGGACGCTGGCGTACGCCGCGACCGCCGTGGGCCTCGCGCTGCTCCCGCTGGTCGCCGTGGCGGTCGGGCCTGCTCGTCGTCACGCCGGCGCTGCGCGCGTCGACCGGCCTCGGGGACGCGGCCCTCGCGGCCCTGGTGCTGCTGCCCGCGGCCGTCGTCGCCGCGCTCGTGACGCTGGCGGTGCTCGTCGTGGCCGTCGTACGCCTGTGCGGGGCTGGGGCTCGAGTCCGGCCACCACCCCGTGCACAGCCGGCGTGCCCTGCAGGCCTGGGCCACGCTCCGGGTCCTCGACGAGGCCCGCACCTGGCTCTACCCGGTCTACGCCAGCACGATCACGCCGTGGTGGCTGCGCCGGCTCGGGGCGACGATCGGCAGCAACGTCGAGGCGTCCACGGTGCTGATGATCCCGAGCCTGACCATCGTCAACGACCAGGCCTTCCTGGCCGACGACACGCTGATCGGCAGCTACGAGCTCGGCGGCGGCTGGCTGCGCGTCGAGCGGGTGAAGATCGGCAAGCGCGCCTTCGTCGGCAACTCCGGGATGGCCGCGGCCGGCCGCAAGGTGCCCAAGCAGTCCCTGGTGGCGGTGCTGTCGGCGGCCCCCCGCCGCAAGCACGCCAAGGCCGGCTCGTCCTGGCTGGGCAGCCCGCCGACCCGGCTGCGGCGCGACAGCGACGACGCCGACAGCAGCCGCACCTACGACCCGGCCCTGCGGCTGCGGCTCGCCCGCGCCGCGGTCGAGCTGTGCCGGCTGGTGCCGGTGATGGTGCGCGGCCGCGCTGGCGCTCGGCGGTGGTGACCGGTGCTCGAGCTGGTGGCCGACCGGCTCGGCTTCGTGGTCGCGGCCCTGGTGTCCGGTCTCGTCCTGATGGTCGGCGGCCTGGTCGCCGCCGGCGTGACGACCGCCGCCAAGTGGCTGCTCGTCGGCCGGCTGCGGGCCGTGGACCGGCCGCTGTGGAGCTCGTTCGTCTGGCGCAACGAGCTGGCGGACACCTTCGTCGAGCTGGTCGCCGCGCCGTGGTTCGCCCGCCCCGCCACCGGCACGCCGGCCCTGAACGTCTGGCTGCGGTCCCTGGGCACCACGATCGGGCGGGGCGTGTGGTGCGAGACCTACTGGCTGCCCGAGCCGGACCTCGTCGAGCTCCGCGACGGCGCGACGGTGAACGCCGGCTGCGTGGTGCAGACCCACCTGTTCCACGACCGGGTGATGAGCATGGACCGGGTGGTCCTGCGGCGGGGGTCCACCCTCGGCCCGAACAGCGTGATCCTGCCCGCCGCGACGATCGGCCGGGACGCTACCGTTGGCCCCGTTTCCTTGGTGATGAGGGGTGAGCTGGTGCCGGACAAGACCCGCTGGGTCGGGAACCCGATCGGCCCGTGGGCCGACGACACGGTCCCCACCCCATGACGTCCGGTGCGGACCCCTACGTCCCCGGGCACGGCGACCTCGACTACGACGTCACCCACTACGACCTGAACCTCGCCTACGACGTCGAGACGCAACCGGCTCGAGGGCACCGCGCGGCTCGAGTGCGTCGCGCGCGAGGAGACCGACGAGATCACCCTCGACCTGCACGCGCTCGACGTCGCGAAGGTCACCCTCGACGGCCGCGCGGTGCGCTACCGCGACCGGCGCGGGTCCCTGGTCCTGCGCCCCGGCGACGCCGATGCCGGTCGGCGAGGAGTTCACCGTCACCGTCCGCTACGCCGGGCACCCCACCCCGCTGAAGACCCGCACCCTCGGCACCGCCGGGTGGGAGGAGCTCACCGACGGCGTCATCGTCGCGGGCCAGCCGCACGGCGCCCCGAGCTGGTTCCCCTGCAACGACAGGCCGTCCAGCAAGGCGACGTACCGGATCAGCCTGACGGTGGCCTCGGGCTACCACGTCGTCGCCAACGGGCGGCTGACCAGCAGCCGCCGGCACGCGAGCGCGGTCACCTGGGTCTACGAGCAGGACGAGCCGATGGCGACGTACCTCGCGACGGTGCACATCGGCCGCTACGAGGTGCGCACCGACGACGGCGACGTGCCGATGCACGCGGTCCTCCCACGGCGCCTGCTCGGGACGGTACGACGCCGCGTTCGGCCGCCAGCGGGAGATGGTCGACACGTTCACGCGGCTCTTCGGGCCCTACCCGTTCGAGGCCTACACCGTCGTGGTCACCGACGACGACCTGGAGATCCCCCTGGAGGCACAGGGGCTCTCGGCGTTCGGGGCGAACTTCCTGACCTCCGACTGGGACTCGGTCCGCCTGGTCGCGCACGAGCTCTCCCACCAGTGGTTCGGCAACAGCCTGACGCTCGGTCGGTGGCAGGACATCTGGCTGCACGAGGGCTTCGCCTGCTACGCCGAGTGGATCTGGTCCGAGGAGTCCGGCGGTCCGACCGCCCACGAGCGCGCGCAGGAGCACCACGCGCGGCTCCGGGACCTCGACCAGGACCTCGTGCTCGCCGACCCCGGACCGGAGCTGATGTTCGACGACCGCGTCTACAAGCGCGGCGCGCTGACCCTGCACGCGGTGCGGCTCACGGTCGGGGACGACGCGTTCTTCGACCTGCTGCGCGGCTGGACCGCGAAGCACGCGCACGGGACCGTCAACACCGGCGCGTTCGTGGAGTTCGCCGAGCTCTCCACCGGGTGCGACCTCGCCGACCTGCTTCGACGCCTGGCTCAACCGCGAGGCGCTCCCGGACCTGCCCGCCGCACGCTGACGCCGGGGCCGGGGTCCCCTCCCCCGCCAGCGCCGCGACCAGGCCGTCCGCCAGCTCCAGGTCGACGACCCAGTCCGGACCGCGGCACGCCCGCGCGGCCACTCGACACGACCAGCGGCGTCCCGTCGGCGGCCAGGCGCACCGTGCGCGGGTCGACCGACAGGCCCGTGCCCGCTCGCCTTGAGCAGCGCCTCCTTGCGCACCCAGGTCGTGGCCAGGCCGGCCGCCGGGCCCGCACGTTCGTCCGGGTGCAGCAGCACGTCGGCGAGGCCCGCGTCCGTGAACCGGTCGACCCGCTCCACGTCGACGCCGACCCGGCCCGTCCGGCCACATCGCCACGACCGTCGTACCGGGCGTGCGCGAGAGGCTGACGCCCGCGGGCCGGGCCCCGTCCCAGCCGAGCAGCCACGGCCGGCCGTGCTCGGACGACGCGCATCCCGGGCAGATCCGGCCGACCGTCACCAGCCTGGCCGTGCCGGTCCGCCGGCGAGCCGGCGCAGCAGCCGGTCGGCCGCGCCCCGGTCGTCGGTGGCCGCCCACACCACCTCGATCGCGCCCATGCCACCAGTCTCCCGCGACCGCCTCCCCGCACGCCATCGCTCCCGCTCCGTAACCGGTCCGGGTGTCGCTAGGTTGACCCCATGGCCCGGCGGGTTCCCACTCCGGCGTGGACCGTGGGCTACCGACGCGGCTGGCTGCGCGGCTGACCTCCTCGCGGGCGTGACCATCACGGCGTACCTCATCCCCCAGGTGATGGCCTACGCCGAGGTGGCCGGGCTGCCCGCGGTCGTCGGGCTGTGGGCGTCGGTCGGCGCGCTCCTCGCCTACGCCGTCCTGGGGTCCTCCAGCCAGCTGTCGGTCGGTCCCGAGTCGACCACGGCGCTGATGACCGCGGCGGCCGTCGGCGCCCTGGCCACCGACCGGGTCGCAGCGCTACGCCGACCTCGCCTCCGCCCTGTGCCTCGTGGTGGCGGCGCTGTGCCTGCTCGGCTGGTTCGCGCGGCTGGCCTTCCTGGCCGAGCTGCTGTCCCGCCCGGTGCTCGTCGGCTACATGTCCGGGGTCGCGGTGATCATGATCGTCTCCCAGCTCGGCAAGCTGACCGGGATCGACGTGGCGGCGGACGGCTTCTGGCCCGAGCTCGACTACGTGGCGCGCCATCTCGGGGCGGTGCACGGCCCGACGCTCGACGCTCGGGCTGGTCACCCTGGTCGTCATGCTGGTCGGCAGCGCCGTGGCCCCGCGCGCCCCGATGGCGCTGATCGGCATGGTCGGCGCCGCGGCGGCGGTGGCGCTGCTGGACCTGCGCGACGCAGGGGATCACCGTCATCGGCACCATCCCCGCCGGGCTTCCGGTCCCCGCCCTGCCGCACGTGTCGCCTCGAGCGGGGTGCTGTCGCTGGTGCCGTCGGCGCTGGGCGTCGCGTTCGTCGGCCTACACCGACAACATCCTGACCGGGCGGGCCTTCGCGAACCGACGGGACGAGCGCATCGACGCCAAGCGGGAGCTGCTGGCGCTCGGCGCCGCGAACCTCGCCTCGGGCCTGATGCACGGCTTCCCGGTCAGCAGCAGCGGCAGCCGCACGGCCATCGGGCACGCGATGGGCGGACGGACCCAGCTCACCGGCCTGGTCACCGTGGCCACCACCGTGCTGGCCGTGCTCACCCTGCGTCCGCTGCTCGCCTCCTTCCCCACGGCCGCCCTCGGCGCGGTGGTCGTGTACGCCGCGCTGCGGCTCATCGACGTCGCGGAGTTCCGCCGGCTGGCCGGCTTCCGCCGCACCGAGTTGCTGATCGCCCTCGCCACCACCGTCGCGGTCCTGGTGGTCGGGGTGCTCCCCGGGGTGCTCGTCGCGATCGGGCTCTCGGTGCTCGACCTGCTGGGCCGCGTCGCACGCCCGCACGACGCCATCGAGGGCTTCGTGCCCGACCTCGCCGGGATGCACGACGTCGACGACTACCCCGGCGCGACGGTGGTCCCCGGGCTGATGGTCTACCGCTACGACTCCCCGCTGTTCTTCGCCAACACCGAGGACTTCCGCCGACGGGCCCTGGCCGCGGTCGAGGGCGCCGCCGAGCCCGTGCGGTGGTTCGTGCTCAACGCCGAGGCGATCATCGACGTCGACATCACCGCGGTGGACGCGCTCGAGAGCCTGCGCAAGGAGCTGTCCGACCAGGGCATCGTCTTCGCGATGGCGCGCATGAAGCAGGACCTGCGGTCGGACCTCGAGCGGACCGGCCTGCTGGCAGCGGATCGGCGAGGACCACCTGTTCCCGACGCTGCCGACGGCCGTCGAGGCGTTCCGGCGGTGGCAGCAGGACCAGCACTAGATGGGTTGTCCCGCGGTGACGAGGGGTGTCAGTCGCCGACGGCCTCGCGGCCCCGCTGGACGAGCTTCGCGTCGGGGCGCAGCACGACCTGCTCGTCCTTGCCGTCGTAGTCGACGAGGCTGAGGAACAGCCGCAGGGCGTTGACCCGGGCCCGCTTCTTGTCGTTGCTCTTGATCGTGTACCACGGCGCGTGGTCGGTGTCCGTGCGCAGGAACATCTCCTCCTTGGCCTCCGTGTAGGCCTCCCACTTGTCGAGGCTCTCGAGGTCCATCGGGGAGAGCTTCCAGCGCCGGACCGGGTCGAGCTGGCGGACGGCGAAGCGGGTCCGCTGCTCCTGCTGGGTCACCGAGAACCACAGCTTCGTCACGTTGACGCCCGGCCTCGAGAAGCATCTCCTCGAACAACGGCGCCTGCCCCATGAAGGTCCGGTACTCGTCCTCGTCGCAGAACCCCATCACCCGCTCCACCCCCGCGCGGTTGTACCAGGAGCGGTCGAACAGGACGATGTCGCCGAACGTCGGGAGGTGGGAGACGTAGCGCTGGAAGTACCACTGCCCCAGCTCGGTCGAGGTGGGCTTGGTCAGCGCGACCACCCTCGCGGAGCGCGGGTTCAGGTGCTCCATGAACCGCTTGATCGTGCCGCCCTTCCCCGCGGCGTCGCGCCCCTCGAAGACGATGACGTGCCGCTGGTCCGTGTCCTGGGCCCAGTACTGGAACTTCAGGAGCTCGATCTGGAGCAGGTACTTCTCCACCTCGTAGTCGTTGCGGCTCATCAGCTCGTCGTACGGGTAGTCCTCCCGCCACGTCTCGACCGCGCTCCCGTCGGGCCGGATCAGCACGGGGTCCTCACCGTGGTCGTCACGCACGGTGTACCCCTCGCGCTCCAGGGAGTCGATGTACTCGCGCAGGCTCATCTGCTGCACGGTCAGGCGACAGCCTTGGCCTTGAGGGCGTCGAACTCCGTCTGGTCGATGGCGCCGGAGTCGAGGAGCTCCTTGGCGTCGGCGATCTGAGCCGCCGGGCTGGACGACCGGCCGGCGGCCTGCTGGATGTACTCCCTCTGGGCGGACTCCCTCTCGGCCGCTGCGACCCTCTGCCGCTCGGACATGCTCCTGCCGCGGGCGATCAGGTAGACGAGGGCGCCGACCCAGGGCAGGAACACCAGCACGACCGCCCACCCGGCCTTGCCCCAGCCGCTGAGCTCACGGTCCCCGAACAGGTCGAACACGCAGCGGACCCACACCATCAGCGCGCCGATCCAGATGAAGAACCAGAAGGTCCACAGCAGGACCTCCCCGAAGTCGTTGGTGATCGCGTCCATCGTCACTCCTTCACTCGTGTCCGCCTGCGGTCCGCCTGCGGCTCGGCCCCGGGAACCGGGCCCTCGGTGCCCAGCGTGTCCGCGCCGGTGCGCGGCTGCATCGCCCGGCACGGATGAGGTCGGCGGGCGGCGGGACCCCGGACGTGACCTTGTGCCCTGGTGAGGGTCGGTCCTGGCCGGGAGGCTCACGACGGAGGAGCTGACATGAACGCGCAGGAACGTTTCCGTCGGGGGCCCCGCACGAGCGACGCCCGACCGGCAGCCCCCGGGTCGTCGGCGGTCCCGCGACAACGGCACCGCAGCCGCGACGGGGTGGTCGTGGTCGTGGTGTCGGCCGACCCCCAGGTGCACACCGTGCTCGCCGGCGCGAAGGCGGCGACCGACCGGGCCGAGCCGCTCGACCTGGTGATGTTCGCGGACCGCAGCCGGTCGCTGCGCAGCTGCATGGTGGCGGTCGACCACGCCCTGACCGTCGCGCGGACCGCCTTCCCGCTGCTCGAGGTCCGGGTCAACCTGGGGCTCAGCGACGCACCCGGCTGGGCGTCGGCGCTGTCCGGACGGGTCACCGAGGTCGTGCTGGACCGCGCGGCGGCCTCCCGCTGGGCCGAGCGCTTCACCGGGCTGCCCCTCACGGTGGTCGAGGAGCCCGGAGGCCTCGCGTGACCTTCGGCCCTGTCCGCCGCCGTTCGCGGCTGGTCGGCTGGGGGACGGACCTCGCGCCGTACGTCGTCCGCACTCGATGCCCCACGGAAAGGTGGACCCCCTCATGAACACCAGGACCGCTCCGCTGGCCACCCGCACCTGGTCGGTCGAGATCCGGATCGACGAGCACAGCGGCGAGACGCACGCGCAGGCCTTGCTGCACACGGGGGACGCCACCTCGCTGTCGGCGAGCGGGTCGGCCCGGCTGAGCCCCCGGGACCGGGACGTGCCGGAGATCGGCGACGAGCTCGCCGCCGCCCGGGCGCTCTCGCGACTGGCGCACGAGCTCCTCGACGCCGCGGCCGGCGACATCGAGAACCTCACGCATGAGCACGTCGACCTCGACCACTAGCACCTTCCGGGGCTGGGCGGTCACCGGATCGGCCGGTGCCGACGACCGGCTCTCGCTCGTGGAGCGGCCGCACCCGCAGCTGGCCGAGGACGAGGTCCGGGTCCGCGTGAGCGTGTGCGGCGTCTGCCGGACCGACCTGCACCTGGCCAGCGGCGACCTGCGGCCGGTGCGACCGCTGGTCGTGCCGGGGCACGAGGTGGTCGGCACGGTGACCGAGTGCGGCACCGCCGTCACCGGCACGACCGTGGGCGAGCGGGTCGGGGTGGCCTGGCTCCGGTCCACGTGCGGCGCCTGCCGCTGGTGCCGACGGGGCGCGGAGAACCTCTGCACCCGGTCGACGTACACCGGCTGGGACGCGGACGGCGGGTTCGCGGAGTACACCACCGTGCCGGCGGCGTACGCCTACCGCATCCCCGACGGGTACGACGACCACGAGGCGGCGCCGCTGCTGTGCGCGGGCATCATCGGGTACCGCGCCCTGCGCCGCGCCCGGGTCCCTCCGGGCGGCCGGCTGGGGATCTACGGCTTCGGGGCCAGCGCGCACCTCACGGCCCAGGTGGCGGTCGCCCAGGGGCTCGAGGTGCACGTGCTGACCCGCGGCGCGGCGGCGCAGGACCTGGCCCGGGAGCTGGGCGCCGCCTCGGTGGGCGGGGCCCGGGACCGGCCGCCGTGCCCGCTCGACGCCGCCCTCCTCTTCGCACCGGTCGGGGACCTCGTGCCGACCGCCCTCGAGGCGCTGGACGCGAACGGCACGCTGGTGACCGCGGGGATCCACCTGAGCGACGTACCCGTCCTGGACTACCAGCGGCACCTGTTCCGCGAACGCACCCTCACCAGCGTCACGTCCAACACGCGTGCCGACGGCGACGACCTGCTGCGGCTGGCGGTCGCCCTGGGGGTGCGTCCGCGGGTCACGGTCTACCCGTTCCCCGACACGCCGGCCGCGCTCGCCGACCTCGAGAGCGGCCGCCTGGCCGGGGCCGCCGTCGTGACCCTGGCCCACTGAGCGAGATCGCTCGACTCCGGTGGGGGAAGCGCGTACGTTCGAGGGAGAGGGCCGCGGTAGCAGCGACGCGCCCGGTCGCCTCTCCAGGCTCGACCTCGGCCACAGGGAGCCCCGGTATGTCCCAGAACCTCCTCTGGACGCACGAAACCGGGCTCACGCCTGTCACGACCAGCGCCTCCGAGGCACGGGCCTTCGTGGAGGCCCACCTGGTCGAGCACGGTCTCTCCTACCTCGTCGAGGACGTGCGCCTGGTCGTGAGCGAGCTCGTGACCAACGCGGTGCTGCACGCCCGCACGCCTCTCACGCTGCGGCTCGAGGGGCTGCACTTCTGCGTGCGGGTGAGCGTGCAGGACCGGTCGCCGTCCGTCCCCGTGGTGACCGACGAGGACCGGGACGCCACCAGCGGTCGGGGGCTGGACATCGTCGAGCAGTTCAGCGACTTCTGGGGCCTCGACGCCGAGACCGACGGCGGCAAGTCCGTGTGGGCGTCCTTCGCCCGCCGGCCGGTGCTGATGACCTCCCGGTCGTCGATCGCCTGAGCCGGGCCTTGGTCGGGCAGCCGGGCGCACGCGTAGGCTGTCCCGCGGTGCGCCGGGAAGTCTGGTCGGCAACAACGTCGTCGACCCCGAAGGCCAGCACCTGATGAGCACCCCTCCCCCGTCCCGCCGCACCGGGCTGCTGAGCCGCGGCTCCTGGGCCGAGACCGCCCGCATCACCGAGCTGCTGCGCCAGGAGACGGTCGGCGGCGCGCTGCTGCTGGTCGCCGCGGTGGTCGCGCTGGTGTGGGCCAACTCGCCCTGGCAGGCGGCCTACACGTCGCTGAAGGACCTCGTGGTCGGGCCCGCCGCGCTGCACCTCGACCTGAGCCTGGGCGCCTGGTCGGCCGACGGCCTGCTGGCGATCTTCTTCTTCGTCGCGGGGCTCGAGGTGAAGCGCGAGTTCGTGGCCGGCGACCTGCGCGAGCCGCGCCGCGCCGCCATCCCGGTGCTCGCCGCGGTCGGCGGGATGGTCGTGCCGGCGCTGGTCTACGTGCTGGTGAACCTCACGTCCGGGTCGGGCGCCCTGCGGGGCTGGGCGATCCCGACCGCCACCGACATCGCGTTCGCCGTCGCGGTGCTCGCGGTGATCAGCACCCACCTCCCCTCGGCGCTGCGCACGTTCCTGCTCACCCTCGCGGTCGTCGACGACCTGCTCGCGATCACCGTGATCGCGCTGTTCTACACGCGTTCCCTCGAGCCGCTGTGGCTGCTGCTCGCCCTCGTCCCGATCGCGGTCTTCGGCGTCCTGGTGCAGCGCCGGGTGCGGTCCTGGTGGCTGCTGCTCCCCCTCGCCTTCGTCGCCTGGGCCCTGGTGCACGCCTCGGGCGTGCACGCGACGGTCGCCGGGGTGCTGCTGGCCCTCACGGTGCCGGTCGTCCGCAGCCAGGCGGCCGGCGGCCCCGAGGCGGGCCCCGGGATGGCCGAGCACTTCGAGCACCGGCTGCGCCCGGTCTCCGCGGGGTTCGCGGTGCCGGTCTTCGCGCTGTTCGCGGCCGGCGTCACGGTGGGCGGGCTCAGCGGCCTCGGGCAGGCCCTCACGGACCCGGTCGCCCTCGGCATCGTCGCCGGCCTGGTGGTCGGCAAGGCCGTGGGCATCTTCTGCTCGACGTACCTGCTGTCCCGCTTCACCCGCGCACGGCTCGACGACGACCTCGCCTGGATCGACGTCTTCGGCATCGCGGTGCTGGCCGGCATCGGCTTCACCGTGTCCCTGCTGATCGGCGAGCTCGCGTTCGGACCCGCGAGCCTGCGCGACGACCACGTCAAGATCGGCGTCCTCGTGGGCTCCGTGGCCGCCGCCCTGCTGGCCACCGTCGTCCTGCGCGCCCGCAACCGGGTCTACCGCGCGATCCGCGAGGACGAGGAGCGCGACGACGACGCCGACGGCATCCCGGACGTCTACCAGTCCTGACCCGTCGTCACTCGTGGTCGGCGAAGTGCTCGACGGTGGCGTCCGAGCCCGGGAAGTACAGCGACCGGTGCCCGCTGTCGGACCACTCGACGACGTACGGCGGCAGCCCGTCGGCTCCCCGCACCTCGACGATCTCGCCGTCCCGCACCGGGCCGTCGACGTGCACGCTGTGCACCACCAGACGGTCCCCTACTGCTGCCTTCATGACCTGTCCTCCCGCCTGCTGCGCCGTGCTCCGGAGGCTCCAGCACAGCCGGGTCCGGGACGGCCTGACAGAGGAAGAGGTCCCGACCTCGGGCCGCGCGGTGCCTCCGGACGTGCGGGTCTTTCGGCCCTGGACCGGACAAGTCCGGCGAGAGGAACATCGGGCCACCGGCCGCGTCGCGGCCCGGCGACGTACCGCAGCGCAGCCGTGAGGTGGGTGGGGAGGGACGTGCAGGAGATCGAGGTCGTGCCGATGAAGCTGGACCAGCTCTACGAGCTGCTCCCGGTCGAGCGGGTCGCGCAGTTCGAGGAGCAGGCCGCCCGGGCCCGGTCCCTGCTGCACGGCGGCGTGGTGTGGAACGTCAGCGCCACCGCGCACGGCGGCGGCGTCGCGGAGATGCTGCAGACGCTGCTGTCCTACGTCCGGGGCGTCGGGGTGGAGACCCGGTGGCTGGTCCTCAGCGGCACTCCGGCGCTGTTCACCGTCACCAAGCGCGTGCACAACATGCTGCACGGCGAGCCCGGCGACGGCGGGCCCCTGGGACCGGCCGAGCTCGCGGCCGTCCTCGCGGCCCTCGCGGCGGACGTCGAGGACCTGGTCGCGCGCGTCTCGCCGGGCGACGTCGTCCTGCTCCACGACCCGCAGACCGCCGGCATGGTGGAGCCGCTCCGGGCCCGGGGCGTCCGCGTGGTGTGGCGCTGCCACGTCGGGCGGGACGCCTCCAACGAGCTGACCGACCGGGCCTGGGAGTTCCTCCGCCCGCTGCTGCAGGGGGCCGACGGCTTCGTCTTCTCCCGGGTGGGCTACGCCCCCGCGTGGTGCCGGCCGGACCGGTTGCGCGTCATCGCGCCCTCGATCGACCCGCTCAGCACGAAGAACCGTGCCCTCACGGCGGCGAGGTGCAGGCGGCGCTCGTGCACGCCGGGATCGTCGAGGGCCCCGACGACCACGCCGACCTGACCTTCGTCCGGCGCGACGGCGGCGCCGGGTCGGTGCGCCGGCACCGGGACCTCGTGACGGACGGCGGCCCGGTCCCCGCGGCGGCACGGCTCGTCGTCCAGGTCAGCCGGTGGGACCGGCTCAAGGACATGACGGGGGTGCTGCGCGGGTTCGTGGCCGCGCGGGCGGCGCTGCCCGGCGACGTACACCTGGTGCTGGCGGGGCCGGACCCCTCCTACGTCTCCGACGACCCCGAGGGCGCGGCCGTGCTGCGGGAGTGCCGCGACCTGTGGAGCGGGCTGGCCCCCGCCGAGCGGTCCCGGGTGCACCTCGTCCGGCTGCCGATGGACTCCGTCGACGAGAACGCCCACCTCGTGAACGCGCTGCAGCGTCGGGCCACCGTGATCGTCCAGAAGAGCCTCGTCGAGGGGTTCGGGCTCACCGTCACCGAGGCGATGTGGAAGGAGCGGCCCGTCGTGGCCTCGGCGGTCGGCGGCATCCGCGACCAGATCGAGGACGGCCGGACCGGGTGGCTGCTCAGCGACCCGACGGACCTGGCGGGCCTGGGCGCGACGCTGGCCGCCGTCCTGGGCGACCCGGCGGGATCGGCGGCGGTCGCCGCCGCCGGGCGCGCCAGCGTCCACGAGAGGTACCTCGGCGACCGGCACCTCGAGGCGTACGTCGACCTCTTCGCCCGTCTGCTGCCCTGAGCGCCGGCGACGCGCTCACCCCCGGCGTCGCACCCAGCGCGACACCGAACGACCGACCAGGGCCCCCACGCTCGCCCCGACGAGGACGTCGCTGGGGTAGTGCACCCCGGTGTAGACCCGGGAGAACCCGACGACCGACGCCGCCGTCCACAGCGGCGCCCGCAGGGCCGGCAGCACGTCCCCGACCGCGACGGCGAACGCCACGGCGGACGCGGCATGCCCCGAGGGGAACGCCCTCGAGGTCGGCATCCGCACCCACCGGTGCTGCGGCGCGCCGAGGAGGCCCGGGTCGGGCCGCCGGCGTCCGCCCAGCGCCTTGAGGGGCTGGTTCACGAGCAGGGAGGCGGCACCGACGGACGAGAGCCCCACGACCGCGGCGCGCCGTCCCCGGGGACCTCCGAGCAGCCCGAGGGCACCGGCCACCACGAACCAGGGCTTGGAGAAGTCGGCCAGCTGCGAGACCCTCCTCAGCGGCTCGTCCAGCAGCGGTGCCGACCACCGGCCGACCACCCCGTAGAGCCACCGGTCGCACTCGTCGAGGGGACGCAGCACCGAGGCGGCCAGGGTCACCAGGTGAGCTCGACTTCGAGCTCGCTGCCGTCGTCCTCGATCTCGACCTCCAGCTTGACGTGCACCTGGTCGGGGACGTGCACCTTGATCCGCATGCCCCCGCGTTCGAACTCGACGTCGTTGTGCTGCGCGAGGGCGTCGGCGAGCGCGTGCAGGCGCGCTGCGGCGTCCTCCCGGCTCATCGTCTGCTTCTCGCTGATCTCCATCAGGTCCATGAGGACCTCCTTCCGTTCGACGTTGACGGTGCCGGCCGCGGGTCCCGGCCCAGGGCGATCCGCACCAGCTCGGCGACGCCGGCGCGGAGGCCCTCCGGCGCGGTCGCCGAGGGGGACGCGCCCGGGTGCGAGCGGGCGATCCGCACCTGCAGGACTCCCGGGAGGATGCGGAAGCGCAGCGGCGTGTCCAGGACGAGGGCCTCCCCGTCCACGCCGGCCGGCAGCGGCCGGTCGGCGTCGACCTCGAAGGTGGTGGCCGACCACTCCCGCCACGGGCGTTGCGCGAACCGGCCGTGCTCGCCGCGCGCGGACGGCGCCCCGACGACGGTGATCCCGAGCCGGCCGTCGTCGATCCGGGGACGGGTCCCCGACCCCACCGCACGCCCGAGGCGGTACTTGTTGTTGGAGACCAGCACGGCGGCACCCCCGCGGTGCCCGTGCCCGCCCGGTCCCTTCCAGCGCATGTCGAGGTCGCTGCCACCGGGTCCCATCGCGTCGGGCACGGTGTCCAGGAGACTGCTGAGCTTGGCCTCGCGGTACCCCGGACGCTGGACCGCCTCGGCGTACACGCCGAGCGACACGTTGTTGACGAACACCCGCCCGTTGACCTCGGCGAGGTCCACCCGCCGCTCCCCGCCGTCGACGAAGGCGTCGAGGGCACCGACGACGTCGTCGCGGTCGACCCCGAGATCGAGCGCGAAGTGGTTGCGCGTGCCCGCCGGGACGCAGGCGTACGGCAGCGAGCACTCGGCCGCGACGGCAGCCACGATGGCCTGCGACCCGTCTCCCCCGGCCATCGCCAGGGCGTCCGCACCGCGTTCGACGGCGGCCCGGACGAGCGTCTCGAGGTCGTCGCCCCGCTTCAGCTCGACCGCCTCGATCCCCCGGCGGGCGGCCTCCTGCGCCAGGGCGAAGTGCTCCGCCTTGCCCCCGCCGGACTTCGGGTTGTAGAACAGCACCGCCCGGCTCGGGGCCGGGGCAGCCGGCAGGTCGACGTGGCTGACGAGCGAGGCGCGGGCCAGGGCCAGCGAGACCAGCAGCCCCGCCACCAGCAGCAGGTCGACGAAGACGGCGCCGGTCGTCGCCACCAGGACCAGGGCGCCGGCGAGCGCCAGTCCGGCCACCGTCAGGCCCACCACGCGCAGCACCCCGCGCCGCAGCACGCCGTACCAGGCCGCCGTACCGGCGACGACCACGCACGCCAGCACCACCAGGCCACGCGGGAACTCGCTCACCGCGACCACGACACCGAGCACGACCGTCGCCACACCCACCACCAGCGCGGCACCCGCCGCGACCCGCCGCGCCATCACGGGCGCCGTACGGGGCCGCGGCGCTTCCCGGATCCGGGCTCTCGTGCCATGGCTGGGACTCCTCTCGGCGTCGGTGCCCCCGGGGGTGACTGCCTCGTCACCCGGTCACATCGTCGGCGGCACCCGGCGGGCGGTCACCCCCCACCACGGATGAGTCCGCCGACCCGGCCCAGGTCCTTCCCCGTCCCCAACATCGCCCCTGCGGGGTGAGGTCGTCGCGCGCGGGCCGAGGGAGGGTGGAGGCCTCGGGCACCTCGTCCAGAGCCCGTCTGTCCCTGTCTGTGAGGGCGGTCCACCGTGAACAGCAACCCGTCATCGACCAGAGATCCGTCGTCGAACGGTCCGCACCGACCGGTGCCACGGGTGCCACGGGTGCCACGGGTGAACGGCTGCCGACGATGAGCGCGCACAAGCGGGGCCTCACCCGGCGCACCCGCCTCGGCCAGATCGGTCCGAGCCTGTGGCGCTTCGTCACGACCGTCGTGACCACGGCCGGCCTGCTGGCCGCCACGGAGCTGTGGGGGTGGGGCACCTGCCTGGCGGTGGTCCTCAGCTCCGGCCTGTGCGCGGGGTGCCTGGCCACGGTGACCGGACCGGCCCGGCCCGGCCGGCTGATCCGGGTCTCGGTCGTCTCGGGCGCCCTGGTCGCCGGGGCCGCGGGACTCCTCCAGCTCACCGGGCCCGTCAGCCTGCTCGTCCTCGTCCCGTTGGCCGCCACCACTCCCGCCCTCTGGTCCCGGGTCCGGGTCTGGCGGATCCTGGCGCGGGGCCGGGCCGAGGAGCAGGAGCTGTCCGAGATGCCGGACCCCGAGGTCCCCTTGGGTGCGTCGGACCTCGAGCAGCGCGTGCCGGCCCTGGTCGCCATCCTGGGCGCGCTCGACGACGCCGAGCTCTGCCTGGCCTGGCGCAGGAGCTTCGTGCTGCTCAACGAGGCCGCGTCGCCCCAGGAGAAGCTGGTGGTCGTCACCCTCCGGGAGCGGTACCTCGACGAGCTGCAACGCCGGTGCCCGGCGGGGGTCAGCCGCTGGCTCGACTCGGGAGCGCGCGCCTCGGGCAACCCGCTGCCGTTCCTCGACGACCACCCGAGGTCCTGAACCGCGCTCGTCGGGTCCGGCTGCGCTAGTCCTTGAGCTCGGAGCCGTGCACCGTCAGGGACCAGATCACCAGCAGGTCGATGGCGATCATCAACGTCGACCACACCGGGTACGACGCGAGGAACCCGAGGTTCACCAGCGCGCTGACGAACGCCACGACGACGCCGATCATGCGCGCCCACAGCTTCCCGGTGAACACGGCCACCCCGGCTCCGGCGACCACCAGGCCTCCGAGGATGTGCACCCAGCCCCAGGTCGTGTAGCTGACGTGCACGGTCAGACCGGTGCTTCCCACCAGGAAGTACTGGTCCCGGAACAGCGCGACGATCCCCTCGATCACGTGGAAGGTGCCCAGCAGCACCATCATCGTGCCGGCGAACGCCACCCAGCCGACCCAGCCGGTCACCTGCGTGGGCTCGACCCGGTGGCCCCCACCCCCTGCTCTCCGGTCCGTCGGGTGCTGCGGCTGCGCGGCCTGCGTCATGTCGGTTCCTCGTCTCGGTAGACCTGTCCGGGTCCTCCCAGGCTGGGACGGCCGCCGGTGGGTCCGCGTCATCCCTGACGGGTGATCGAGCCCGCCCGTCCGGCCCGGACCGGCGGCGCGGGAATCATCCGGTGCGGTGGGCGCCGGACCGGCCCGCGCGGTCGAGCATGGGGGCACCGGCGTCCCTGCACGGACCGTCGGCTGACCGGAGGGACGACCGCGATGACCTTCACCGAGAAGATGGACCACGTCGCGCAGGCCTTCGAGGTCCTGGGGGTCGTGGTCCTGGTGTCGGGCATCTTCGGGTCGTCCTGGGCGGCGGTCGTCGTGTGGCGGCAGTCCCACGAGGGATTGAGGAGCTACCAGGCCGGCCGGGCCTCCTTCGGGCGCGTGCTCCTGATGGGCCTGGAGATCCTGGTGGCGGCCGACCTGATCCGCACGGTCGCGGTCAAGCCCACCTTCGAGAGCGTCACCGTGCTCGGTCTGATCGTCGTGATCCGGACGGTGCTGAGCTTCTCGCTCGAGGTGGAGATCGAAGGGGTCGCGCCCTGGCGCCGCCGCGCGCTCCCGCCGCGCGACCCGAACCCCTGACCCGGCGTGCCTACTCGCGCATCAGCATCGCCTGGGCCTCGCGCTCCAGGTCGACGTACGGCTCGCCGCTGACGTCGACGGCCACCCGGTGCAGGGTCCCGCCGGTGAAGGCCCACGGCCGGGCGCCCGGGTAGTCCGGCGAGACGGCCTCTCCCCCGTCGCGGCCCACGGTGAGGCCCTCCCCGGCGAGCGAGAACTTGCCCGGCTGCGTCCTGATCCGCGCCTCGCCGACCAGCCGGTCGTCGTAGTACAGCGACAGGATGCCGGTCGACACGTGCGGCGGGTCCTCGCCGTCCTTCACGAACGACGCGGAGAGGATCAGGTCGCTCGCCGGTCGGCAGGTCCTCGGTGGCGTCCACCTTCTGCTCGCCGAGGCCGACGAAGTTGTTCGCGTAGTGCAGCCGGTTGTCCCTGATGTACAGCGCGTGCCCGCCGAACCGGGACCCCTGGGCCATCAGCACGCCCTCGGCGCCGGGACCGGGCAGGTCCACGTGCGCGCCGATCACGAACGACCGGTTGCGGATGTTCACCGACTGGGACTCCGGCACCTCGGCGGTGTCCGGGTAGTAGACGTAGCGGTTCCGCGGCGGCGACAGCACCGGACGGGGCGTCAGGATGATCTCCAGCGCCGAGCGGTCGTCCAGCGGGAAGGCGCCGTTGGAGCCGGCCTCCGCGAACCAGAGGTTCACCAGCTCCCGGACCTTCTCCGGGTGCTCGGCCGCCAGGTTGTGGACCTCCGCCCGGTCCACGTCGGTGTGGTAGAGCTCCCACTCGTCGTCGTTGAAGTGGCTCCAGCCGCTCAGGGTCGGGTGGGTGGTGATCGGCCTTCCAGCCGTCGTGCCAGATCCCGCGCGAGCCGAGCATCGAGTAGAACTGCGTACGGCGGTTGCGTCGGCGCGCCCGCGTCGTCGAAGCTGCCGCGCATGCTGACCCCGTCGAACGGCACCTGGACGTGCCCCTTGATCCGCTCGGGCGGCTCCACGCCGAGCACGTCGAGGATCGTCGGGCACGATGTCCACGGCGTGGTGGTACTGGTCGCGCAGCTCGCCCGCGGGCCGCCATCCCGGCCGGCCACGAGATGATGCACGGGTCGGCGGTGCCCCCGTTGAACTCGTAGCGCTTCCACATCTTGAACGGCGTGTTGAACGCCATCGCCCAGCCGTTGGGGTAGTGGTTGTAGGTCTTCGGGCCGCCGAGCTCGTCGAGCATCCGGAGGTTGTCCGCCATCTCGTCGGGCAGGCCGTTGACGAACTTCATCTCGTTGACCGAGCCGTTGCGGGCCGCCCTCGCCGCTGGCGCCGTTGTCCGACACGACGACGACCAGGGTGTTCTCGCGCTCGCCGGTCTCCTCGAGGTAGTCGAGCAGGCGTCCGATCTGGTGGTCCGCGTGCGAGAGGAACCCGGCGTACACCTCGGCCATCCGGCCGAACAGCCGCTGCTCCTCGGCGGACAGCGAGTCCCACGGCCGGGTCTCGTCCATCGCCGGGAACGGGATGCCGTCCGGGCCGGTGCGGGTCTCCGCGGTGCCGATCGGGTTGATCGGCGGCAGCTCGGTGTCGGCGGGGACGATGCCCGAGCTTCTTCTGGCGGGCCAGGGTCTGCTCGCGCATCGCCTCGTAGCCCATGTCGAACCGGCCGCGGTAGCGGTCGGCCCACTCCTTCGGCGCGTGGTGGGGCGCGTGCGCCGCGCCGGGCGCGTAGTAGAGGAAGAACGGCTTCTCGGGGGCGATCACCTTCGAGTCCTTGATGAACTCGATCGCCTTGTCCGTGATGTCCACGGAGAAGTGGTAGCCGTCCTCCGGCGACGTCGGCTGGTCGACCGGGTGGTTGTCGTGGACCAGGTCGGGATACCACTGGTTGGTCTCGGCACCCAGGAAGCCGTACCAGCGCTCGAACCCCCGCCCGCTCGGCCAGTTCCGCCGGGTCGAGGCGACGTTCATCTCGTCGTCGGGGCACAGGTGCCACTTGCCGACCATGTAGGTGTTCCAGCCGCGCTCGCCCAGGATCTCCGAGCAGCATGCCGTTCTCCGGCGGGATGGTGCCGCTCGCGTTCGGGAAGCCGATGGCGGCCTCGGTGATGCACGCCATGCTGTTGCGGGTGTGGTTGCGCCCGGTGAGCAGGCAGGACCGGGTCGGCGAGCACAGCGCCGTGGTGTGCCACTGGGTGTAGCGCACGCCGTCGGCGGCGACGCGGTCGATGTTCGGGGTCTCGATCGGCCCGCCGTAGCAGGACATCGCCGAGTAGCCGACGTCGTCGAGCACGATGTAGACCACGTTCGGCGCGCCCGCCGGGGCCTTGGGCGGCTCGAAGGGCGCCCAGTCCGGCTCGGAGTCCCGGATGTCGATGTCGATCTTCCCGCTGAACGGCTGGCTCACGTCGGACCCTCTTCGTTGCTGGTCGGCTGGCCGGTGTGGCTGGTGAGGGCAGTCAAGCCGCCGGCCCGGACGGGGGGCTCATCCCTGGGCGATGAGGTGTGCCGACGCGGGCCGGCACCGCCCCCGTCGTACGGCGTCCCCGTCAGCCGATCCGCGCGATCGCCGCTCCCTGGCGCACCGCCTCCTCCTCCTCGACCAGCAGGTGCACCACGCCGGCCACCGGCGCGGGCACCTCGGCGGCGACCTTGTCGACCTGCACCTCGGCGAGCAGCTGGTCCACCTCCACCCGGTCGCCGTCGCGGACGAACCACGTGGACAGCACCCCCTAGGCGTCCGGCTCCTCCTTCGACAGCGGGGGGAACAGCACCTCGGTCACCGCAGGACGTCCCGGACCGCGCGCTCGATCCGGTCCTGGCGCGGCAGCACGGCGTACTCCAGGCCGTGCGCGTAGGGGATCGGCACGTCGGGCGTGGCGACCCGCCGGGCCGGGGCCCGCAGCAGGCCCGGGTCGTGGTCGGTCACCGTCGCCACCACCTCGGCGGAGACACCGAACGACTGGTAGTCCTCGTCGACCACGACCAGCCGCCCGGTCCGGGAGACCGACTCGAGGATCGCCTCGCGGTCCAGCGGGACCAGGCTGCGCAGGTCGAGGACCTCGACGTCGATGCCCTCGCCCGCCAACGTGTCGGCCACGTCGAGCGCGTGGTGCACGGACAGCGACAGGGTCACCACGCTGACGTCCGACCCGGCGCGCGCGGTCCGCGCCCGGCCGATCGGGACGACGTGCTCGCCGTCGGGGACCTCGTCGGTGCTGCGCGGGTTCTTCGCCATCCACGGCAGGCCCATCACGCCCTTGTGGAACACGTAGACGACCGGGTTGTCGTCGCGGATCGCCGCGGTCATCAGGCCCTTCGCGTCGGCCGGGGTGCTCGGCACCACGACCTTCATGCCGGGCAGGTGGGCGAACGTGCCCCACAGGCACTGGGAGTGCTGGGCCCCGTCGGAGTAGCCGCCGCCGGCCGCCATCGCCAGCACCATCGGCACCCGCACGTGGCCGCCGGACTCGAAGTGGATCTTCGCCATGTGGTTGTAGATCTGGTCCAGGCAGACCCCCATGAAGTCGGCGAACATCAGCTCGACGACGGGACGCATGCCCTCCACGGCGGCGCCGATGCCCAGGCCGATGAACGCGGTCTCCGAGATCGGGGTGTCGATGACCCGCTCCGGGCCGAAGCGCTCGAGCAGCCCGGTCGTCGACCCGAAGATCCCGCCGTAGGCACCGACGTCCTCACCGAGGTAGAACACCGAGGCGTCGCGCTCCATCTCCTCGGTCAGCGCCGCCACCATGGCCTTGGAGGTGGTCAGCCGGCGCGAGGTCCCGGGCCGGGTCTCGGTGATGCTCATGACGACGCCTCCTCAGGCGAACACGTAGGCGGTGGCGGTGGACGGGTCCGGGTACGGGGCTCTGCCGGGCGAAGTCGACGGCGTCGGCGACCTGCGCGCGGGCCCGCTCCCGGATGCCGGCGACGCCGTCGGCGTCGAGCAGGTCCGCGTCGAGGAGGACCTGCTCGTACCGCGTGACCGGGTCGCGTTCGTCCGACCTGCCGTCGAGGTCGGCGCGGTAGCCCTGCGCGTCGCCCTCGAAGTGTCCCCACATCCGCAGCGTCTGCACCTCGACCAGCGACGGCCCACGACCCGACACGGGCGTGCGCCACGGCGCGCCCGGCTGCGGCGTACACCGCCTCGACGTCGTTGTCCTCGACCCGCTCGCCCGGGATGCCGTACGCCGCGGCGCGGTCGGCGTTGGAGGAGACGGAGGTCGACGCCGCCGGCGCACCGAGATGCCCCAGTCGTTGTCCTCGACCACGAACACGACCGGCAGCGCCCACAGGGCGGCCAGGTTCAGCGACTCGTGGAACGCGCCCTGGTTGGCGGCGCCCTCGCCGGTCACCGCGACCGCGACCCGGTCGCTGCCCGACCGCAGGAAGGCGAAGGCCTGGCCGAGCGCCGGCGGGTAGCCCTCGGCGATGATGCCGGAGCAGGAGAAGTGCGTGGCCGGGTCGAACAGGTGCATGTGGCCGCCGCGTCCGCGGCCGAGACCGGTCTCCCGGCCGAAGATCTCCGCGGTCATCCGCCGCAGGTCGACGCCGTGCGCGACCGCCAGGTGGTGCGGGCGGTGCGTCGCGGTGACCGCGTCGTCGGCGGTCAGGTGGGCGCACACCCCTGCGGCCACGGGCTCCTGGCCGGCCGAGAGGTGCATCTCTCCGGGGATCAGCCCCTTGCCGATGTCGAAGCCCGGGCCCTTGTCGGCGTGGTACGCCGCCAGGATCGCCTCCTCGTAGGTCCGGCACAGGACCATCGTCTCGAAGAGCGCGACCCGGACCCCGGGGTCGGGACGTGCTGCCTGGGCCGGTTCACGTGCCTGGGCCGGGACTCCGGCCCGCCGTGCGTCGATGGACATCTGGACTCCTTCGCGCTGAGCCCGGCCCGAGCCGCGACTGCGGGACCCCCCTGACGCTCGCGAACCTAGGCTCCGGGGCACCGCCACGGCAGGGTCTTTGGTCCCGCGGGCCGGTCCGCTCAGCCGGTCCGGAACGTCGGGCGGGCGACGAGCAGGGCGATGTCGTCCTGCACGACCGAGAGGTCGGACAGCGCCGCGTCGAGCACCCGTGTGCAGGCCTGGTCAGCCGGCTCGTAGGCGAAGGCGCCCCGGGCCCGTCGTGCACCGCGGGCCAGCTGGTCGACTCCGTCCCCTCCCGGCGGCGGGCGCCGCTCCACGAGACCGTCGGTGAACAGGCAGAGCGAGGACCGGGAGGGCCACGGGAAGAGGTGGGTCCGTCGCGCCACGGCCGGGTCGACGCCGAGCGGGGGGTCCGGCTCGAGGGCCAGCTCGACCGTCCGGGCGCCCTGGGCGGCGAGCATCGGCGCCAGGTGTCCGGCCGAGGACATCCGCACCTCGGTGAACGGCGGCCCGGTCACGGCGTACAGCACCGTGGCCATGGCCTCGTCCTCGAAGACGTGCAGCTTGGTGTCCAGCAGGCTCAGCACCTCGCCGGGGTCGGCGTGCTCGAGGGCGTAGGCCCGCAGCGCGCTGCGCAGCCTGCCCATCACGACCGCCGCCTCCAGGCCGTGCCCGGCGACGTCGCCGATGACGAGTCCGACCCGGCGGTCGGGCATCACCAGGACGTCGTACCAGTCGCCGCCGAGCTTGCCGTCCGCCGGCACGTAGCGGCCGGCCAGCTCCAGTCCGTCGACGCGGGGCGGTGTCTCCGGGATCAGGGTCCTCTGCAGGGCGGCGGCCAGCGCGTTCTCGGCGAGGCTCGAGTTCGAGGCCAGGGTGTGCGCGAGAGGTGCCGCGGCGCGGACCAGGGTGACGACCTCCGCGTCGGTGAACTCGCGGCGTCGCAGGCTCCCGACGTGCAGGACCCCGAGCAGGCGACCGTCGTGCACCAGCGGTGCGCCGAGCAGGGAGCTGATCCCCAGCTCGACGAGGTGGGGGTTCACCACCACGCCCCGGGTCACCTCGGTGATCGTCGCCGGGCGACGGCGCTCGGCGACCGTCCCCGCGAACCCGTGACCCACCGGGACCCGGAACGGGTGCAGGACCACGTCCTCCGGCCCGACGGAGGCCGCCGTCTCCAGCACGGTCCCGCTCACGTCGAGCAGCAGGACCGTAGCGGTGTCCGAGCGCAGCAGGTCGCGCACCAGCTGCAGCATGTCGGCGAGCAGCCAGCTGAACTCGCCGGTGCCGATCGTCGTGCCGCCCGAACCGGGGGCCGGGCCTGAGGCAGAAGGCTCGGCCAGGGCGGGCTCGCGCATCTCGATCACGCGACGTCCGGAGCCTCGATCATCTGCGTGCCTCCTGTCCCCCACACTCACCGGACGCCCGCCGCCTCGCCAGGGACTTTCGTCCCGGCGGCCGTGGGCACTGCGAGCCACCGGCGGGTCAGGCGTCGCCGGCGGAGTCGCCGGGCACGCCCTCGGCGGCCTGCATCGCCGCGGTGTCCGCACCCCCGGGTCCCCGCAGCACCCACGCGAAGCCGACGGCCAGCAGGGCGCCGGTCAGCGGGCCCACCACGTAGATCCAGTACGTCGACAGGTCCCACCCGACCAGGTCCGGCCCGAACGACCGGGCGGGGTTCATCGAGGCGCCGCTGACCGGGCTCGACCAGAGACCGGCCAGGGTGATGTAGCCGCCGACGGCGATCGCCGACATCGGTCCGACGTTCTGCGCGCCCGAGGCGGTGCCGAGGATGGTGCTCACCAGCCCGAAGGTCAGCAGCGCCTCCATCACCGTGGCCTGCAGGTCGCTGGCTCCGGCGCCCGGGGTCGTCGCGCCCAGGTCCCCGATGTCGCCGAACATCGCCAGCAGCAGCAGGCAGGCCAGGCAGGCGCCGACCAGCTGGACGACGATGTAGGCGGGCGCACGACGCCAGGGGAAGTCCTTGCGCAGGCAGAACGCGAGGGTGACCGCGGGGTTGAGGTGCGCCCCGGACACCCGGCCCATGAACAGCACGATCGCCACCACCATCAGCGCCGGAGCGGTGACCGCGGCACCGCGCTCGATCTGCCCGTCGCTGAAGGCGCCCACGACGCCTCCGCCGGCACCGACCACCACCAGCAGGAAGGTGCCGACCAGCTCCGAGGCCAGCCGGCGGCCCTCCAGTCCCGAGTCCGCGAACTCGCGCTCCCAGCTGCGGCTGGCGGCGACGGCCTCCTCGTGCCCGGAGCTCAGACTGTCCATGACGACCTCCCTGCCCGTACGACGTCCGGGGGCGTGCCGACCACCATGCGCGTCGTGCGTCCACCGCCACATCACTCGGGCCGGATGAGGCAGCCGGGCTGCGCCGGCGACATCGTGGACGGCAGGACCCACCTGCCCCACCGGATCGGCCCACCCAGCAGCTCTCCGGGGCAGACAGGCCCCGTCGACCCGAGGAGGCACCATGACCGTAGGACCCGTCCAGCTGCTCGTCCTGGGATTCAGCCAGCCGAACTTCCGAGGCGAGATCGTCGCCGAGCTCGAGCGCCTGCACGCCAGTGACACCGTCCGCGTCATCGACGCGCTCGCGGTGTACAAGGACGCGGCCGGCGAGATCGAGGTCGAGCACCTGAGCAACCTCACCCGCGAGGAGGCGATCGAGGTGGGCAGCAAGATCGGCGCCCTGATCGGCCTCGGCATCGAGGGCGAGGAAGGCATGGAGGCCGGCGCGGAAGCCGGCGCCGAGGCCGGGGCCGAGGGCCTCGAGGTGTTCACCGACGAGGAGGCGTGGGACATCCTCGCGGACATCCCGGACGACTCGGCCGCGGCTCTCGTCCTCCTGGAGCACCACTGGGCCGTCCCGCTGCGCGACGCCCTGGTGCGCGCCAACGGCTACCGGATCAGCGACGCGTTCATCAGCCCGCTCGACCTCGTGGAGATCGGTCTGCTCAGCGCCGACGAGGCCGTCGGCCTGCAGAAGCAGTCCGCCCCGTGAGCACCGCGCACCAGACCGAGAAGAGGTGATCCCATGTTCGCGTCACGCAGAGTGGCCCGGCGCACGTCCCGGCGCGTCGCCCGCCGCCGCCGATGACCCACCGGCCCCCGACGGCCTCGGTCGAGTCCGTCGTGGTCCTGTCCCGCGCGCTCGACCAGGCCGGCGACGTGCTCGCCGCGGTGCACCCCGACCAGCTCACGCGGCCGACGCCCTGTGCCGAGTGGGACGTCGCCCGGCTGGTCGGCCACCTCGTGGACGCACCGGTGCGGTTCCTGCAGAGGGCCCGGGGCGGGGACCCTGACTGGTCGGCCGGGCCGCAGCCGGCCACCGGCGGATGGGCGGCCGACTTCCGGTCCCACGCGGACGACCTGATCCACCACTGGCACCAGGCCGGCGACGCGGCCGACGCCGGGCAGGTGGACTGGCAGACCGCGGAGATCGCCGTGCACACCTGGGACGTCGTCCGGGCGACGGGCCAGTCGGTCCCGCTGCTGCCGGAGGTGGCGGAGCGCGGGCTGGCCTTCCTGTCGGTGATGCTGACGCCGGAGAACCGTGGGCAGGCGTTCGGCCCCGCGGTCCCGGTGCCCGACGACGCCCCGGTCTACGACCGCCTCGCGGCGTTCGCGGGGCGCGCCGTCGACCCCGGGTAGCGCGCCGCAGGCCCGGCCGGATCACCCCCTCCCGGTGTCTTGTCCCCGCGCCTGATGTTCGGCATCCTGTGGTCCGGGCGATCCGCCGGGAACGTGGGGATCGGCCGTGGGGGCGGCTCGATCCGTGGGGGCGCACATGCTCGTTCCTGGAGTGCGCGTGAGGCGACCGGAGCTGTCTGCCCTGGTGCTGTCGCTCGTCGTCGTGGCCGGCCTGCTGGTCGCCGGGGCCACCCCGACGGAGGCCGCCGACGTGGGCCAGGTCAGCGCCACGGTGGAGACGGCCCCGATGCGCAGCAGCGCCGACGCCGCGGACGACGCGGCGATCTGGATCCACCCGACCGACCCGTCGCAGAGCACGATCATCGGCACGGACAAGAGCGACGACGGGCACGGCCTCGTCGTCTACGACCTGTCGGGGCGTGAGCTGTTCTACTACCCGGACGGGCGGATGAACAACGTCGACGTACGGTACGACTTCCCGCTCGGCGACACCCGGGTCGCGCTGGTCGGCGTGACCAACCGGGTGCGGAGCCTGGACTTCTACCGGGTCGACGTGGCCGACCGGTCGCTGACCAAGGTCGGCAGCTTCGCGCCGGGCTCCCGCATCGCCACCCCGCGCGGGTTCGCGCTCTACCGCTCGCCCGCCACCGGGAGGTTCTTCGCCTTCGTCACCGACAGCGGCACGACCGAGCAGTGGGAGCTCGACGGCTCCAGCGGGACGGTCAAGGGCCGCCTGGTGCGCACGTGGACCCTCAGCGGCCCCCTGCACTCCGAGGGCCTGGTGGCCGACGACGAGATGCAACGGCTCTACCTCGCGCAGGAGGACGTCGGCGGGATCTGGCGGTACGGCGCCGAGCCCGGCGACCCGGTCACCGGCACGAAGGTGGTCAGCACCACCGAGGAGTCCGGCGAGATCGTCCAGGACATCAAGGGCATCACGATCTACTACGGCCGCGACGGTGGTGGGTACCTCCTCGCCGCCAGCCAGGGGTCCAACCGGTTCCACGCCTACACGCGCGACGACAACCGACCCCTGGGCGCCTTCCAGGTCGTGGACGGCAACGGCGTGGACGCGGTGACCGGCACGGACGGCATCGACGTGACGAACTTCGGGGTCGGTGGACCGTTCCCGCAGGGCTTCTTCGTCACCCAGGACACCAAGAACGACGTGGGCAACCAGAACTTCAAGCTCGTGCCCTGGCAGGCGATCGCGGCCGCCTACCCCCAGCAGCTGCTCGTGGACCCGGCGTACGACGCCTACCAGACCGGCGCTCCCCCGGCCGCGCCCTCCACCCCGACTCCGCCGGCTCCGCCGTCACCGCCCGCACCACCGGCACCCTCACCGTCGCCGCCCTCGCCGCCGGCACCGGGGCCGACCGGCCCGGTCACCCGGCTGACGGCCCCGGGCGGCACGACCGTGACCACCGTCAGCTTCCCGGTGACCTGGACGGCGAGCGGGTCGTCGATGGCCACCACCCTCACCGAGGTGCAGCGCCGGACGGCGACCTGGCGGGGCGGGTTCGGGCCCTGGACGACCTGGGCGACCAGCAACGGGGGCGGCAGCACCACGGCCACGAACGCCGGCCGCCCCGCGCGCACCTACTGCTTCCGGGCCCGCAGCACCGACGCGGCCGGGGGCATCGGGGCGTGGTCGGCCGAGCAGTGCCGGACGACGCCGGTCGACGACCGCACCGCGCGCGTGGGGGCGGGGTGGCGGCGCACGAAGGCGTCCGGCTCCTACCTCGGCACCGAGAGCGTCACCGTCCGGCAGGGGGCCCGGCTGACGCTCACCGGCGGGCACGGCACCCGCTACGCGCTGGTGGCGACGACCTGCCGCACCTGCGGATCGGTCACCGTGTCGATCGGCGGCAGGGTCGTCCGGCGGATCTCGCTGGGCTCGTCGCGCACCGTCCAGCGGCGGGTGCTCGCGGTGGCGTCGTACGGACGGGTGCGCACCCAGGCGGTGACCGTCACCGTGGTCAGCCGCGACCGCCCGGTCCGCGTCGACGGCATCGCGGTCGGCCGCTGACCCCGCGGGCTCCGGTCCGCGAGGTCAGCCGGCCGGCGTCGGCTCGAGGACCTGCTGCGCCGGCTCCCCGTGGACCGGTTCGTCGAGGTCGCGCCCCCGGGTCTCGGGGAGGAACCGGGCCGAGACCAGGCTGATCGCGGCCACGACCACGTTGTAGCCCGCGACCAGCCACAGGGTCCCGCCGCCCCGGGTCACCAGCCAGGCGGCGATCAACGGGGTCAGGCCGGAGGCCACGACACCGGAGACCTGGTAGAGCGTGCTCAGCGCGGTGTAGCGGTAGCGGGTGTCGAACAGCTCGGACCAGAAGGCGGCCAGCGGTCCGTAGATCGTCCCGTAGAGCAGCCCGAGCCCGACCACGAAGACCACGAACACCGCGACCTCGTCGGCGGACTGGACGAGCGCGGCCACCGGGAACGCCACCACGAGCGCGAGCCACGCCCCGACGCGGAACACCGGCTTGCGGCCGACGCGGTCCGACAGCGCACCGGTGATCGGCACCAGCGCGACGCCGAGGGCCGCGCCGACCATCACCCCGCCGAGCGCGAGGGACCGCGGCAGCCCGAGGGTGGTCACCACGTAGGCCAGCAGGTAGACCGAGAAGAAGTTGAAGGTGAAGCCCTCGATGAACCGGGTGCCCATGCCGAGCAGCAGCCGCCGGGGCTGCGCGGCGAGCAGGTCGCGCAGCGGCATCCGGGACACCTCCTTGCGCTCCTGGACCAGCGCGAACGCCGGCGTCTCCATCACCGAGAGCCGGATGTAGGCACCGATCGCGAGCAGCGCCACGCTGGCCAGGAAGCAGGCCCGCCAGCCCCAGGCGAGGAACGCCTCGTCGGGCAGCAGGCTGGCCAGCGAGAACGCGCCACTGGCCAGGAGCAGCCCGCCGGGCACGCCGATGTGCGCGAAGCTGCCGAAGAACCCGCGGCGCTCGGCCGGGGCGTACTCCACCGCGAGCAGCACCGCGCCGCCGTACTCACCGCCGACGCCGATGCCCTGCAGCACGCGCAGCGTCACCAGCAGGACCGGTGCCCACCAGCCGATCGCGTCGTACGACGGCAGCAGCCCGATCGCGGCGGTGCCGGCGCCCATGATCACGAGCGTGAGCAGCAGCATCTTCTTGCGCCCGACCCGGTCACCGAAGTGCCCGAAGACGAACCCGCCGACCGGCCGGGCCAGGAAGCCGACGGCGAAGGTGCCGAAGGACGCGAACTGCGCGGCGGGTCCGGACAGGCCGCTGAAGAACAGCTTCTCGAAGACCAGCCCGGCGGCGGTGCCGTACAGGAAGAAGTCGTACCACTCGATGGTGGCGCCGACGGCGGACGCGACCGCGACACGGCGCGGCGACGGCGGGCTGGTGGTGGTGCCGGCGAGGAGCGAAGCCATGGGAGGCCTTTCGAGGTGCGGTCGGGTGCTGGGGTCAGGCGATGCGGCTGATCGACCCGAATCCGCTGCGGTGGAAGACCAGCGGCTGGGAGGTGTCGGCGTGCTCGATGGCGTGCACGCGGAGCAGGACGATGACGTGGTCACCGGCCTCGACCTCGTCGTGGATCGTGGAGTCGAACCGCGCCAGCCCGTCGTCGAGGGTGAGCGCACCGTCCTCGGTGGCGCTCAGCGCCAACCCGTCGAAGCGGTGCTCGACCGGGCCCGCGAGCTGGCGGCACGCCAGGTCGTGGTGGTCCGCCAGGATCGTCACGCCCAGGTGACCGGCGCGGCGCAGGGTGGGCCAGGTCCTGGAGCTGGTGGCCACCGAGAACGACACCAGCGGCGGGTCGAGGCTGACCGACGTGAACGAGCTGGCCGCCAGGCCCACCTGCACCCCGTCGACCTCCGCGGCCACGGCGACCACCCCGCTGGGGAAGACGCCGAACACCTCGCGCAGACGGGCCGGGTCGAGGTCCTGGTTGGTGGAGAGGCTGTGCGGGTTCATGCGCCGGCTCCTGCCGTCCGGGCCGCGAACGGCACCGCCTGCGAGGTGTGCCGCGGCGGCGCCGGGTGCTCCCAGCGGCCGCGCCCGGCGAGGATCGGCAGCACGCCCTCCCCGAACCAGTAGGCGTTCTCGAGGTGCGGGTAGCCGGACAGGATGAACTCGTCGATCCCGAGGTCGGCGTACTCCTCGATGCGGTCGGCGACCTGCTCGTGGCTGCCCACCAGGGCGGTGCCGGCGCCGCCGCGGACCAGGCCGACACCGGCCCAGACGTTGGGGTAGATCTCCAGCCCGTCCTTGCTGCCCTGGTTGAGCTCCAGCATCCGGCGCTGCCCCTCGGACTCGCTGCGACGCAGCCCGGCCTGCACCTTCTCGATCGCGGCGGGGTCGATGCCGGCGAGCAGCCGGTCGGCCTCGGCCCAGGCCTCCTCGGCGGTGTCCCGGGTGATCGTGTGCATCCGGATCCCGAAGCGGACCTCGCGTCCCTCGTCGGCCGCGAGCTTGCGGATCCAGTCGATCTTGTCGCGCACGGCCGCCGGCGGCTCGCCCCAGGTGAGGTAGACGTCGGCGTGCCGGGCGGCGACGGTGCCGGCCGCGGGGGACGACCCGCCGAAGTAGATCTCGGGGACGGGGTCGGGAAGCTGGTCGAGCGTGGCGTCCTCCACCTGGAGGTGCTCCCCGTGGAAGGTCACCGTCTCGCCGCGCCACAGGGCACGGACGACGTGCAGGAACTCCTCGCACCGTGCGTACCGGGCGTCCTTGTCGAGGAAGTCGCCGAACATCCGCTGCTCGTGGCTCTCGCCCCCGGTCACCACGTTGAGCAGCAGCCGTCCGCCGGTGAGGTTCTGGAAGGTGCCGGCCATCTGCGCGGCCAGGAACGGCGAGGTCAGGCCGGGCCGGAACGCGACCAGGAACTTCAGCCGCTCGGAGACCTGGCTGATCATCGCGGTCGACAGCCAGGCGTCGTCGCACCAGGCGCCCGTGGGGGTCAGCGCCGCCTCGAAGCCGACGTCCTCGGCCGCCCGGGCGATCTGGCCGAGGTAGGAGACGCTCGCCGGGCGACCTGCGGGGCCGGCGCCGACGCCGTGCCCGCCGCCCACGACGTGACGGCCGTCGCCCCCGTTGGTGGGCAGGAACCAGTGGAACTTCAGCGACATGGTGCGCCTCTCGTCGACAGCATATGTCTACTAAGTTGCTAGACTAAATGCTCCGATGCAAGGCGAAACGGGTCATCCGGTCGGCGGAACGGTCGACGGGGTGATCGGCAGGACCTTGCACCTCCCCCGACGGACGGACCCCGCGTGCGCATCGAACAGCTGGAGTACCTCGCCGCCGTCACCCAGCACGGCTCGCTGCGCCGCGCCAGCGAGTCGCTGCACCTGTCCCAGCCGGCCCTGAGCGAGGCGCTCGGCAAGCTGGAGCGCGAGCTCGGCGTCCCGCTGCTGGACCGGCGCCGCTCGGGGGCCCGGATCAGCCGCCAGGGCCAGGACCTGCTGCCCTACATGACCGAGGTGCTCGACGCCGTCGACCGGCTCCGCCAGGCCGCGGGCGACCAGACGCTGGTCTCGCGCACCCTGCGGATCGGCACGGTGAACGCCGCGAACTCCTCGCTGCTCGTGCCGGCGGTCCAGGACTTCCGGCTCCACCACGGGGGCACGGGCGTGGAGGTGCTGAGCACCCAGCAGAGCGAGATCTACCAGGGCCTGGGCGAGGGGTCCCTCGACCTCGGCCTGGTCAACGTCCTCCCCGGCGACGACGTACCCCCGCACCTCGCGGCACGCGAGCTGGTCCGCGGCCGGCCGGTGGCCTGCCTGCGCACCGACCACCCGCTGGCCGGGCTCGACGCGGTGACGATCGAGCAGCTGCGCGGCGAGCCGTTCATCACGATGCGCGCCGGCTACCTCATGCACCGGTTCACGCACCGGCTGTTCGGGGGCAGCCCGCCCGCGACGTCGTTCGCGACGGACGGCGCCGAGATGGGCAAGCTGATGGTCGCCGAGGGTCTGGGCGTGAGCGTGCTGCCCGACTACAGCGTGGTGGGTGACCCGCTGTGCACCGCCGGCCTGATCACCCACCGGCCGATCTCCGGCGACGACACCACGGTCCGGCTCCTGATGGTGACCCGCGACGTCGCCGTGGTCCCGGCCGCCCTGCGCGTCATGCAGTCGGTGCTGCTGGACCGGGCACGCGACTACCAGACGCGGGTCCGCGCGGCCGGGCCGACGGACCTCGTGCTCGAGGATGGCCGCATCGGCGGGTGAGCCTCCGCGGGACCCGCCCTCAGTCCTGGTGCTGGGCGTACGTCGGCGCGATGCCGAAGTCGACGACCACGCAGGGCACGTCGCCGACGACCCAGGCGTCGTGGCCCGGGTCGATCCTGACGGCGTCGTCGGGGCCGCACTCCCCCTCGGTCCCGTCGTCCATCCGGATCGCCATCCGGCCGGCGAGCACGTAGAGCAGGTGCGGGGACTGGCAGGTCTCCGTGCCCGCGATCGGACCCAGGTGCTCCTTCCAGTGCCACCCCGGCTCGAACGACCCCTTGATCACCGTCGTGCCGCCCAGGGTGACGACGAGGCCCTGCCCCCGGTCGACGAAGGGGCGCTTCTCCTCCGGTGAGCCGAAGGCCTTGATCTCGATCCCGGTCATGTCGTCCTCCTGAGGGTCCGCCCCGCAGTCCGACGCTAGGACGACCGGACCGACCGCGCATGACACGAAGGGGCTCGCCCGACGACGAGCCGACCGGACCGTGACGCCCTGAGGAACGCTGCAGGACCACGCGTTTCTCGGTCTGGACCGAGCCCACGCAGCGTGCTTCACTGGACCTGGCTGATCATCTGGACCCCGTGATCGTCGACTCCCCGCGCCCCTGCGGTGTGGCAGTCGGCACCGCGCGGGGTTCGGCCCTCCTCCGCATCCCCGCGCGGGTGGCCGACGCGACCGGGCTCGATCTGGTCCGCGCGACCGCCGACAGGCTTCCGTGGCCGCCTGCGCCTACGCTGGGGTGATGAGCCGGACCGAGGTGCGCGCATGCTGACCGGGTCGGGCGGCCATGCCTCGGCGGCCAGGAGGCTGGTGGACGACGAGCCGTTCGCACGCGACGAGCGACCCTCGATGGGGGGACGCCTCCAGCGGCTCTGCCGCGCGGCACGGCGCGACCTGACGGCGAGCGGGGTCGGGGTGAGCGTGATGTCGCGGTCGGGTGGGCTCGTGGCGACGGCCTCGTCGAGCCCGAGGAGCGCCCGGGTGGAGGATCTCCAGTTCGCCCTGGGCGAGGGACCGTGCCTCACCGCGTGCACCACCGGGCTTCCCGTGCTGGTCCCCGACCTCGAGCAGGCTGCCGGTGTGCCCTGGCCGGGGTACGCCTCGGCTGCCCTGTCCCACGGGGTGCAGGCCGTGTTCGCCTTCCCGATGCAGGACGGGGCGACGCGTCTGGGCGCGCTCGACGTCTACCGGGACCAGGCCGGATCCATGTCGCGATGGGCCGTCGCCCGGGCCCTGGGATTCGCGGAGGTGGCCCTGGAGACCATCCTGGACGGCGGCGGGGCCGCGGCGGACGGGTCGGACCTGTGGGACCAGCAGGACATCAGCTTCGAGGTGTACCAGGCCCAGGGCATGGTGATGGTCCAGCTGGCGGTCACGCCGGACGAGTCGTTGGCCCGGATGCGGGGCTTCGCGTTCGCCGAGAACCGGTCGCTCCGGGAGGTCGCATCGGACATCGTTGCTCGTAGGCTGGTGCTGGAGTCCGACACGTGAGCAGCTCCTACGACGCGATGACGCCGAGCGGGCGCTCGGCGCAGCGGTCGGGCCCGCACGGAAGAGTGAGGAAGTGAGTCGCAAGATGCCAGGGGTTTCACCGGAGCGGTTGGCCGAGGTGTTCGTCGAGGTGGCCGACACCCTGGTGGACGACTTCGACCTGATCGAGTTCCTCCAGATGCTGTCCGCACACACGTCGGACCTCTTCGACGCGCACGCGGCGGGGCTGCTGCTCGCGGACCAGGACGACCGCCTGCAGCTGATGGCCGCCTCCGACGAGCGCGCCCAGATGATCGAGCTGTTCCAGGTCCAGTCGCACGAGGGTCCCTGCCAGGACTGCTTCACCCAGGGCAGGGCGGTCGTGGGCGCCGACCTCAGGAACTCCTTCGACCGGTGGCCGCAGTTCGCACCCCAGGCGGTGGCCGCCGGCTACCGGTCGGTGCACGCCTTCCCGCTGCGGCTGCGGCAGAAGGTGATCGGGGCGCTCAACCTCTTCAGCACCACCGCCGGGGAGATGCCGGCGGCGGACGGGCGGATCGTGCAGGCGCTGGCCGACGTGGCCACGATCGGCCTGCTGCAGCAGCGCGCGATCCACGAGCGCGAGCTGCTCTCCCAGCAGCTGCAGACGGCCCTGACCAGCCGGATCACGATCGAGCAGGCCAAGGGTGCTCTCGCCCAGATCCACGGGCTCACCCCCGACGAGGCGTTCACCGTGCTGCGCGCCTACTGCCGCTCGCACAACCGCCGCCTCGGCGACGTGGCCACGGCCGTCGTCCACGACCCCAGCAGCGTCGCCGACCTCACCACCCCGAGGAACTGACCCGCCGACCCGTCACTCGTGCAGCAGGGACACGCGTGTCCCTGCTGCACGAGTGACGGGTCGGCGGGGGTGGTCAGCCGGCGGCCGGCGCGATGTTCTGGTTGTGCCGGAACAGGTTGCCGGGGTCGTAGCGGCGCTTGATCTCGGCCAGCCGGTCGTAGTTCCCCTTGTAGTTGGTGCGGATCCGGTCCTGGTCGTCGTCGGCCATGAAGTTGATGTAGCCGCCCTGCTCCGAGTGCGGCGCCGTCGCGTCGTAGTACTCCCGGACCCAGGCGGTGTTCGCCTCGTCGTCCTTCGCGTCCGGCCACATGCCGGCGATCACGGTGGCGAAGTTGGCGTCGCGGTAGGCGAACGCCGTCGCGTCGGGCTCCACCCGGTGGCAGGCCCCGTTGATCGGGTAGATGTGCATCGTCGAGGTCATCTCGGGCACCTTCGAGCCGTGCTCGACGTGCGCGGCGATCGCCTCGTCGGTGAGCTCCCGGACGAAGCTCGCCTTCCAGTAGTGCCGCAGCCCGGACGGGTACAACGCGTCGAAGGCGCTGTTCAGCGCCGGGTAGGGCATCGGCCCCACGTGCTCGGCCACCACGGGCGCGAAGTCGTGGAACGGCTTGAGCATCTTCTCGCCCTGGTTCAGGTCCCCCGCCCAGCAGGCGACGAAGAGCGCGTGGGTCTTCCCGTGCCGCTCCTCCGGGATGAACGGCAGCGGAGGGGCGATCTGGAACGCCGGGAACCCGCCGAACGCCTCGGGCGCGTCGGCGATGAACTCGCGGTAGAGCCGGAAGAGGTCGCCGGCCCGGTCGACCTCGAAGAACATCGGTCCGCCGTAGATGTCCTTGACCGGGCTGAGCCGGAACTCGAAGGACGTGACGACGCCGAAGTTGCCGCCGCCGCCCCGGATCGCCCAGTACAGGTCGGCGTCGTCCTTGTCGCTGGCCACGTGGAAGGTCCCGTCGCCGGTGATGACGTCGGCGCTGAGCAGGTTGTCCAGCGAGAGGCCGAGCCCGCGGGCCAGGTAGCCGATGCCGCCCCCCAGGGTCAGGCCGCCGACCCCGGTGGTGGAGATGATCCCGCCGGTGGTGGCCAGCCCGAACGGGTACGTCGCGGCGTTCAGGTCTCCCCAGGTCGCACCGCCTGAGACCCGGGCCGTGTGGTTGACCGGGTCGACGCGGACGCCACGCATGGCCGCGAGGTCGATCACGACCCCACCGTCGGAGGTCCCGAAGCCCGGCACGCTGTGGCCGCCGCCCCGGACGGCGACGCCGAGGTCGTTGTCGCCGGCGAAGCGGACGGCCGTCATCACGTCACCTGCGTTGACCGGCTGGACGATCACGTCCGGCCGCTTGTCGATCATGCCGTTGCGGACCGTGCGGGCCTCGTCGTACCCCGGGTCGTCCGCGGTCGTCACGATCCCCCTGGTCCCCTCACGCAGGGCGGTGACTGCGGCTTCGTCCATGACGTCCCTCCTCAGGTGGAGTCCCGGGCGCTGCCGACGGGCAGGCGTCGATGGCGCGGCGTCACGTGGCGCGGCGGTGCGCGCGGGGTCTGTGTTTCCCACGACGCTAGGCGCGTACGTCGCGCCTGACCATGGCCCGCTCGGGCCGACTTGCGCCACCCCGGAGGGGCAGGGAGACCGTCCGCCGGTGGGCTGTGACGAGCCAGCGCGCCACTCCGCGGCGCCGACGCGCAGCTGTCCTCCACCGCCTCTCAGGACAGGTCGAACTCGGCCCACACCGACTTGCCGCCGTTCACGCGGTCGTTCACTCCCCAGTCCCGGCTGAGCAGCCTCACGATGGTCAGGCCCCGGCCGCTGGTGTCGAGCGCCTGTGGCGCGACCAGCACGGGGCCGGTCTGGCAGCCGTCCTCGACCTCCAGCAGCAAGGTCAGCTCGAACGCCTGGAGGCACACCCGGAAGGGCGTCCGCGCGTGCACCATGGCGTTGGTGGCGAGCTCGCTGACGACCAGGACGACGTCGTCCTCCAGGTAGGCGAGCCCCTGCTCGACGAGGCGGTGACGGACGAAGTCACGGGCCCGGGAGGCGCTCACAGGCTGGATCGCGAGGCGGATGTCGTACGACCACGACGCGGTGCCTGCACCACCCATGGCGCTCCTTGGCCGCACCGCCGAGACGGCCGACGTCAGCGCGGGGTCTGGGCATCGACAGGCCGAATGTTCTCGACCCTACGCCCGCGGCGGCGGTTTCATGCGAGACGGACGTTGTCTTTCTTCCTGTCGTGGGAGGGCCCGGCGGAGGTCAGCGGGGGCGGATGCCGACGTACCGCGTCTCCAGGTACTCCTCGATCCCCTCGCGGCCGCCCTCCCGCCCGAAGCCCGACGCCTTCACCCCGCCGAAGGGTGCGGCGGGGTTCGAGACGACACCCTGGTTGACGCGACCATGCCGGTGTCGAGCCGCTCGGCCAGGCGCAGGGCGGTGTCCAGGTCGCGGGTGAACGCGTAGGCGACCAGGCCGTACTCGGTGGCGTTCGCCAGGTCGAGCGCCTCGTCCAGCGTCTCGAACGTCGTGATCGGGGCAACGGGTCCGAAGATCTCCTCCTCCAGGAGCACGGCGTCCGGGGCGACGTTGCGCAGCACGGTCGGCGGGTAGAACCACCCCGGCTCCTCACCGGGTCGGCCGCCGACCACGACGTCGGCCCCGCCCTGCACCGCCTCGTCGACCAACGACGCGATCTTGTCCCTCGAGGTCTCGTCGATCATCGGCCCCACCTGCACGCCGGGCTCGGTTCCGCGCCCGACGCGGAGCGCGGCCATGCGCTCGGCCAACCGGGCCGTGAACTGCGGGCCCACGCTCTCGTGCACCAGGAACCGGTTCGCCGCTGTGCAGGCCTCGCCCATGTTGCGCATCTTCGCGAGCATGGCGCCGTCCACGGCGTCGTCGAGGTCGGCGTCCGGCAGGACCAGGAACGGCGCGTTGCCACCGAGCTCCATCGACACCCGCAGGAGCCGCTGCGCGGACTGCTCGACGAGGCGACGCCCGACGTCGGTCGACCCCGTGAAGGTCAGCTTGCGGACCCGGCTGTCCCGGATCAGGGGCTCCATCACGGCCCCGCTCGTCGAGGTGGTCACCACGTTGAGGACGCCGTCGGGGAGGCCGGCCTCCTGCATGAGCGCGGCGAGGGCGTACATCGACAGCGGGGTCTGCGCCGCCGGCTTGACCAGCATGGTGCAGCCGGCCGCCACGGCCGGGCCGATCTTCCGGGTGCCCATCGCGAGCGGGAAGTTCCACGGGGTGATCATGATCGTCGGTCCCACCGGCCGCTTCAGGGTCAGCAGCCGCGTGGCGCCGTCGGGTGACGTGGCGTACTGCCCCGCGATGCGGACGGACTCCTCGCTGAACCAGCGCAGGAACTCCGCGGCGTAGGTCACCTCGGCACGGCTCTCGGCGAGCGGCTTGCCCATCTCGAGCGTCATCAGCAGCGCGAGCTGGTCCGCCCGGTCGATCATCAGGTCGAAGGCCCGCCGGAGGATCTCGCCGCGTTCGCGCGGCGCGGTCTCGGCCCAGGCCGCCTGGGCCAGCACCGCGGCGTCGAGCGCACGCAGCCCGTCGGCCGCCGACGCGTCGGCGACCTCGCACAGGACGCGACCGGTGGCCGGGTCGTGGACCGGCAGGGTCCGGCCCCCCTCGGCCTCGGTCGGTGCCCCGTCGATCCAGAGTGCGTGCGGGACCGACGCCACGAGGCGTTCCTCGTCCTCGGGCGAGATGTGCATGCAGGCTTCTCCTGGTCGGTGACGTCGTGCGCGGGATGCTCGTGCTGGTGCGGTCCGGTCGGATCCGGGCCCGTCAGGTGACCAGGGTGCGCTTCGTGCGCCGGGACCGGGCGAGGGTGTAGACGACCGCGGCGACCAGGATCAGCAGGCCCTGGAAGTAGTACTGCGCCGTGGAGCCCAGCCCCAGGAAGCCGGTGGCGTTCAGGACCTGCTGGAGCAGCACCGCTCCGGCCAGGGTGCCGACGAAGGTGCCCCGGCCGCCCAGGAGGCTGGTGCCGCCCAGGACCACCGCGGTGATGCTGGTCAGCGTGTACGCCGACCCCTGCGACGGGTCCCCGATCCCGTACTGCCCCATCAGCATCAGCGCGCCGAGGAACACGAACAGGGACGAGGCGACGTACGCGAGCACGACGGTCCTGCTGACGTTGATGCCGATCCGTCGGGCGGACTCCTCGTTCGAGCCCACCGCCCGCAGCCTCCAGCCCCAGGGACGGCGCCGGAGCGCGAGCTCCAGGGCGATCACGATCACCACGAAGACGATGAAGGCGACCGGGACGGCCCCCAGGGAGTAGTTCACGGCGGACTGGAAGGACTGGCTGATGTAGCCGTCCTGCGTCGACCTGAGCAGGAACGCGAACCCGCCCAGCGCGATGTACGTCGCGAGCGTCGCCGCGATGGGCGTGAACTTGCCGAACCGGATGAGGGAACCGTTGACGAGCCCGACGAGGGCCGCGACCGCCAGCATGATCGCCATCCCGAGGAGCACGCTGGCCAGGGACTTGCCGTCGTTGACGAAGAACGAGGCGATCACCACCAGGAAGCCGGCGAGGGGTCCGACGGAGAGGTCGATGCCGCCGGTCAGCAGGGCGATGTTCTGCCCCAGGGCGATGAACCCCAGCGCGGTCGCCGCCGTCAGCAGGTTGGTGATGTTGAAGGCCGAGAGGTACCGGTCGTTCTCGGGGACGATGTACGCCGCGAGCCCCACCATCACGCAGAGCAGGAGCACCGTCGGCGTGTAGTCGCCGAGGATGAACCGGCGGAAGCGCGACGAGGCCGTCGTGCGCTGGGCCGCGGCCACGGCGACCACCTCGGCGGTCGAGGTCACCGCCGCCGAGACGATGCGCTCCTCGGTGACCTCGTCGCCCGTCAGCGTGGCGACGACGTGCCCGCGGGACATCACCAGGACCTGGTCGCAGAGGCCCTCGAGCTCCTTGGCGTCGGAGGAGGCGACCACCACCGGGATGCCGTCGCGCGACGCGGCTCGCAGGATCGTGTAGATCTCGGCCCGGGCGCCGATGTCGACGCCCTGGGTGGGCTCGTCGGCCACCAGGATCACCGGGTCGGACAGCAGGGCCCGGGAGATGACGACCTTCTGCTGGTTCCCGCCCGACAGGGCGGCGACCGGCGCCTCCATCGACGGCGCCTTCACCGACAGGGACTGCAGGGAGTCGTGCACGGCCGCGACCTCGGCGTCGCGGCCGATGAGGAACCCGCGCTTGAACCGGCCGAGCGCCGAGATGGCCGCGTTCTCGCGCACCGACAGGCTCATCATGAGCCCCTCCGCGTGCCGGTCGGCCGGCATGTACGCCGCCCGGTGGAGGAGCTTGGCGGAGGAGACCGCGGCACCCTCGACGGCCACCTGCCCGGTGAACGACTCCAGGCCGGCCAGCGCACGCAGCAGCTCGCTCTGACCGTTGCCGACGACCCCGGCGATCCCGATGATGTCCCCGCGCCGGGCGGAGGCGCTGACCGCGGCGAACCCCGGTCCGGTCAGGTCCTCGAGCACGAAGTTCGCCGGCTGGTCCCCGGTCCGCCGTCGTGCTTCGGCGGGAACGTGGAGTCGAGCTTGCGCCCGATGATGAGGGCCAGCAGCTCGTCGTCGCTGATGTCGGCGACGGCCGAGGTGCCCCGCAGACGACCGTCGCGCAGCACGGTGACCCGGTCGGCGAGCTCCCGGACCTCGGCCATGCGGTGCGTGATGTAGATGACGGCGGTCCCCGCGGCCACGACGGCCCGGACCCGTTCGAAGAGCGCGTCGACGGCATCGGCACCGAGCGGCGCGGTGGGCTCGTCGAGCACGAGCAGCTTGGGACGCACGGCGAACGCCTTGACGATCTCGAGCAGGTGCTTCTCCGCGAGCGTCAGGGTCTCGACCCGGTCGTGCAGGTGGACCTGCAGCCCGGCCTCGTCGATCAGCCGCTGCGCCACCGCGTGGGCGCCGCCGTCGGCGAACACCGAGGCGGGCAGCGCGACCTGCAGGTTCTCCAGCACGGTCATGTCGGGCAGCACCGCGGGGTGCTGGTGGACGATCGCGATCCCGAGCGTGGTGGCGAGCTTGGGGTCCAGCGCGTGGACGGCCTGTCCCTCGAAGACGATGGATCCCGAGTCCGGCTGCGTCGTACCGGTCGCCACGTTCATGAGGGTGGACTTGCCGGCACCGTTCTCACCGAGGATGGCGTGCACCTCCCCGGGCCGGATGTGCACGGACACGTCCGTCAGCGCGGCGACACCCGAGTAGCTCTTGGAGATGTTCGCCAGGGAGAGCGTCTCGGTCATCGTGTCTGGCGCGTCGGTCTTGATCACAGTGTTCCTTTTCGTCGTCGAGGATCTGCGGCGGCCGAGCCGGTCGGGTCGAGGGGTGCGGCCCCGACCCGACCGCTCTCAGCGGCGTGTCCCTCCGGCCGGCACTACTTGCCGAGCTTCGCCTGCTCCTCGCCCGGCATCTGGGCGGAGAGGTAGGTGTCACCGGGGAGGTTGGCGTTGCACTGGACGTCGTGCGGCTTCTTGCTGATCGAGTCCTCGAAGACCGGCGCCTTGAACGAGTCGGCGGTCGGGACCTTGCCGCCCGTCGCCTTCGCCACGGCGACCTGCACCGCGAGCCGCACGTTGTCGTTGCCGGTGGCCACCGTCATCATCTTGAACGGGCTGTCGGCCTGGCTGTCCTTCCAGAAGCAGCTCAGCGAGTTGCCGTCGGACGTGGCCAGCGCCGGGATGTCCCGACCGCTCTTGGGGAACAGCGGCAGGGAGCTGACCAGGGTCGGCCCGAAGTCGGAGACGATCACGTCGATCTGGGGGTACTTCGCGATGTCGGCGGTCAGCAGCTGCTGGGTCTTGGTGGGGTCCCAGTTGGTCGGCTGGAACGGCGTCTGGCCGATGAACGTGTAGCTGTCGGGCAGCGTCTTGCGCAGCGCGTCGTACTCGCTCGTGCTCTGGCTGTTGCCGGCCGGACCGCCGAGGAACAGGATGTTGCCGCCGTCCGGGACCGCCTCCTTGATCCAGTTCGCCCAGTTGACGCCGTCGTTGGAGAAGTCGGAGCCGATCCACGCGTCGTAGTTCTCGCCGGCCTTGCCGCCGGGGTCGACCCGGTAGGGCACCGTCACGACGCCGGCCTTGTAGGCGCTGGTCAGGGCCGGGAGCACCGCCTTGCCCGCGTCGGGGAAGACGACCATCGCGTCGACGCCGGTGGAGACCATGCCCTTGATGTCGGAGATCGACTTCTGCACGTTGCCCTGGCCGTCGGCGTACTGGAACTTCGTGACGCTCGGGCACTTGGACGCCTCGTCCTTGCCCGAGGCGGTGGTCACCAGCCGCCAGCTGTTGCCGCCGAAGCCGTCCAGCAGGGCGAACGAGATCTTCTTGGTGCCGCACCACGACGGGGCGCCGGCGACGTGGGTGACCTTCCCGTTGTCGGCCCCGTTGCCCGAGCTCGACCCGGCACAGCCGGCGAGGACCAGGGACAACGTGCTGGCCACGAGGCCGGCCGTTGCGAGCTTGGTACGACTTGTCATGTGTCTGTCCTTCTCGAGGTACGTGGTGGTTGCCACGCAGGTGGGGATGGTGGTGCAGGGGGTGGGACGTGACGCGGTGGTCAGGAGGCGGCGGCGGCGACGGGTCGCCGCCGTCGGGTGAGCGAGGCCCAGACGGCGGCCCAGTTCACGGTGTAGAGCGAGACGCCGACGGCCAGCGCGGCTGCCTGGACCAGCGGCGAGATGGCCGGTGAGACGCCGAGGACGTCGACGAGCTGGGTGAGCTGCTGGAGGAACACGGCGGCCACCACCGTCGCCAGGGGGAAGCCTCGGCCGCCCAGCAGCGAGGTCCCGCCGAGCACGACCACCGCCACGGAGGGCAGCAGGAAGGTGTCGCCCGCGTAGGCGATGGGCTGGGAGGTGATGCCGGCGATGAGGATGCCGCCCAGGCAGTAGAGCAGCTGGGCCCAGACGTAGGACAGCGACTGGTGGGACCGCACCCGCAGCCCGATGGCCCGCGCGGCGCGCGGGTTGGCGCCGACGGCCTCGAAGCGGCGGCCCGCGACGGTGGCCTTGACCAGCACCGACACCACCACGAGCGCCGCGAGCGCGAAGAAGACCGAGTGCGGGACGCCGAGGGTCGACCCGCCGGCCACGGACCCCAGCAGGCGGGTGGTGATCCGGGGCGGCCGCCCGAGATGCCGAGGTTGACGCCGTACAGGAGAGCGTTCGTCCCGAGCGTGGCGATGATCGGGTTCAGCCCCAGACCGCCGATCAGGCCGCCGTTCAGCACGCCCGCGCCGATGGCGAACACCACGGCGAGCAGGATGGCCGGCAGCAGCTTCGAGTCGTCACCGTCCGGGATGTGCGTCACGATCACCAGCGCCAGCGAGATGCCGCCGGCGACGGAGAGGTCGATCCCGCCCTGCTGCACCACCAGCATCTGGCCCAGCCCGGCGATGGCGAGCACGGCGGCGACCGGCAGCATGCCCGACAGCGACGTCGGGGACACGCTGGCCGGCTGGAACACCGCGCTGATGACGAAGAGCAGGACGGTGGCCGTCCCGATCGTCGCCAGGCCCTTCGAGACGGAGACGCGTCCGCGGGCGATGCGGCGCGTCTCCTGCTGTGCTGCGTCGGCCATGGTCTCCCCATGTCAGGTGCGGGTCAGCCTCGCGACTGTGTCCCGAGTCACTCGTGTAGAGCGTGACTGTACGGAACGGGCCCGGGTGTTCACAAGGGGTTGCTGGCATTTTCCGAAAAGCGCCGGCCCCGTCTAGCCCGTACGACGGCCCGCGACCGTGAAGGTCGACACTCTTGACACCCGCGTTCACCCGCGGGTTCAATGTCGACGTACACAGTGTGTAGTCGCACTGCACACTCGGCTGAGAGGCGTCCCCCCACCATGAGCACAGCAACCTTCGGCACGAACGCGGTCGACTGGGAGGATCGGATCTCCTTCGATCGCCTGCGGACCGAGCGCCTCGCGCGACTCAAGGCGCAGCTGGAGGCCTCCGACCTGGGCGCCGTCCTGGCCTTCGACTTCTCGAACATCCGCTACATGTCCGCGACCCACATCGGCACGTGGGCGATGGACAAGCTGATCCGCTTCTGCCTGCTCACCCGGAACTCCGACCCGATCTCGTGGGACTTCGGCTCCGCGGCCAAGCACCACCAGCTGTACAACCCGTGGCTGTCCACCACGACGGCCGAGATGGACGCCGACCCGCACGCCCCGCACCACGGGCGCCGTCCGCCCGCGGCCGGAGTCCGGGGCCCGCGCGGGCATCTCGACGCTGCGGGGCGCCTTCCACCCCGACGCGGGGATCGCCGAGGAGGTGGCCCGCAAGATCAAGCGCGAGCTCGAGAAGTTCGGCCTCGCTCGACGAGCCGCTCGGCGTCGACGTCATCGAGCTGCCCATCCTGTTCGCCCTGCAGCAGGCGGGCATCGACGTCGTCGACGGCCAGCAGGTGTTCCTCGAGGCGCGCTCGCATCAAGACCCGCGACGAGATCTCGCTGCTGACCCAGGCCGCCTCGATGGTGGACGCCGCCTACGAGGAGCTCTACGAGTTCCTGCGGCCCGGCGTCCGGGAGAACGAGTCCGTGGGCCTGGTCTCCAAGACGCTGTACGACCTCGGCTCGGAGTACGTCGAGGGCGTCAACGCCATCTCGGGCGAGCGGTGCTCGCCGCACCCGCACGTCTACTCCGACCGCCTCATCCGCCCCGGCGACCCGGCCTTCTTCGACATCCTGCACAGCTTCAACGGCTACCGCACCTGCTACTACCGCACCTTCGCGGTCGGCTCGGCGAGCCCCGCCCAGCGCGACGCCTACACCCGGGCCCGCGAGTACATGGACCGGGCGATCGCGCTGGTGAGGCCCGGTGCCACGACCGCCGACATCGTCAAGGTCTGGCCGACCGCCCAGGAGTTCGGCTTCCCCGACGAGGAGGCCGCGTTCGCCCTGCAGTACGGCCACGGCGTCGGCCTGTCGATCTGGGAGAAGCCGATCTTCTCGCGGCTGGTCTCGCTGGACCACCCCGAGGTGCTCAAGGAGGGCATGTTCTTCGCGCTGGAGACCTACTGGCCGTCGGCCGACGGGATCGGGCGCCGCCCGCATCGAGGAGGAGGTCGTCGTCACCGCCGACCGGCTGCGAGGTCATCACGAAGTTCCCGGCCGAGGAGCTCCTGGTCGCCGGGCAGCGCTACTTCGCCGTCGGCGGCCCGCTCCCTGTCCTGCGCAGCTCCCAGTCCCACCTGAACACCGCGGCCGGCCGGGGCGACGAGTGACCGCCCCGGGGAGACCTGATGAGGGCGGCCGTCTACCACGGCAGCCATGACGTGCGCATCGAGGACGTCCCGGTGCCCGAGCCCGGCCCGGGCGAGGTGCTGCTCCACGTGCTGCGGACCGGCATGTGCGGCACCGACGCCACGGAGTGGTCGGCCGGACCGCACACCTTCCCGGTGGACCGCCGCCACCCGGTCACCGGCCACCTCGGGCCGATGATCCCGGGCCACGAGTTCGTCGGGGAGGTCGTCGAGACCGCGCCCGGCGGAGGCCGGTTCGGCGTCGGCGACCGGTTGGCCAGCGGCGCCGGGGTGTCCGTGCGGCGAGTGCGACCGCTGCCGCGAGGGCCGGACGAACCTCTGCCGTCGCTACTACACGCTCGGTCTCAACACCGCCGGCGGGATGGCCGAGTACGTCGCCGTACCCGAGTCCAGCCTCGTCCCGCTCCCGGGCGGACTGTCCGTCGACGGTGCCGGTCTCGCCCAGCCCCTGGCCGTCGGGCTGCACGCTGCCCGCCGGTCCGGCGCACGCTCCGGGGACCGCGTCGTCCTCATCGGCGCCGGCGCCATCGGCTCGTTCACGCAGGTGGGCCTCGGCTACCTGGCCGACGTCGACCTGACCGTCATCGACTTCCCCGGCCCCCGGCTGGACCGGGCCGCCCGGCTGGGTGCGACCCGGACGCTCGCCGCCGGGCCGGACAACGCCGAGGCGCTCGTCGCGACGCTGGGGCCGCAGACGGTGGACGTCGTCATCGAGGCGAGCGGGGCGCCCGGCCAGCTCGACCACGCGATCTCGCTCGTCCGCAACGGCGGGACGATCCTGCAGGTGGGCCTGCCCGCCCGGCGGCAGGAGGTGGACGTCCACTCGTTGGTGATGCGGGAGATCACGGTGGCGCACCACCCTCGCCCACGTCTGCGGCCAGGACCTCGCGCCGGCGCTGGAGATCCTCGCCACCACCCGGCTCGCCGACGAGCTCCTCGGACTCCGTGCGCCCCCTCGACGACCTCGGCGACCAGCTCGAACGACTCGTCCACCGGCCGGCTGGACGGCAAGGTCCTCTTCGACCCGAGCCTCCCGCCGACGGCACCCGACCCGACGACCGACACCCACCTCGCAGCTGAAAGGCCATCTCGATGAGAGCAGCAGTCTTCCACGGCGACCACGACATCCGCGTGGAGGAGGTCGCCGTCACCCACCGGGCCGGGACCGGGCGAGGTGCTGGTGCGGCCGTACTGGTGCGGCATCTGCGGGACCGACCTCCACGAGTACGCCATGGGCCCGATCGTCATCCCCGTCGGCCCCGCACCCGCTCAACGGCTCCGAGCTGCCGCAGATCCTCGGCCACGAGTTCTCCGCCGAGGTCGTGGACGTCGGTGCCGGCGGTGACGCTCGGTCGCGGGCGGGCCAGCGGGTGTCGGTCATGCCGCTGCTGTTCTGCGGCGCGTGCTACTACTGCCGGCGCGGGCTGAACCACCTGTGCGTGTCGATGGCCTGCGTCGGGCTGAGCTTCGGCGTGGGGCGGCATCGCCGAGCTCGCCGTCCTGCCGGCCAGCCACGTGAGCGTCCTCCCGGACGAGGTCTCCGACCTCCAGGGCGCGCTGATCGAGCCGGCCGCGGTCGCGGCGTACGGCGTGGACCGGCCGGCGTGCGCCCCGGCGACACCGTGCTCGATCACCGGCGCCGGCCCGATCGGCGCGCTGGCGGCGCTCTACGCCTCTCGCTGGGCGCCCGGGTCATCGTCTCCGAGGTGAACCCGCACCCGCGCCGCGCTGGCCAGCGAGCCTCGACGTCGGCGAGGTCCTGGACCCCGTCCAGCGTCGACGTCGCCGCCTGGGTCAAGGACCGAGACCGACGGCATCGGGGTCGACGCCGTCATCGAGTGCTCCGGCAACGAGCGCGCCCTGCAGACGGCCCTCGCCGCGGTACGCTCCGCCGGCCGCATCTCCCAGACCGGCCTGCACACCAAGGCCGGCCGCCATCGACCCGATGGTGCTGTCCGAGCACGACATCACCCTGCGCCGGCACGTGGTGCTACCCCGTCACGGACTGGCCGCGCATCATCGGCCTGATCGGCCGGCGGCCGCCTGCCCGTCGAGCAAGGTCGTCAGCGCGCAGATCGCCATGGACGACATCGTCGAGAAGGGTTTCGAGACCCTGCTGTCGCCGACCGGCGACCAGGTCAAGGTCCTGGTCAACGCCCACTGACACGAGCGCCGTCCCCGAGGAGGACACATGAAGGCACTGCAGTTCGCCGAGAAGGGCCGCGCCAGGTCGCCGAGCTGCCGACCCCGACACATCGCCGACGACGAGGTGCTCGTCGCGGCACGGTCGGTGGGGGTCTGCCACTCCGACATCGACCTGCTCGAGGGGCGCTACATCATCCCGTTCGACTACCCGCTCATCCCCGGCCACGAGTGGTCCGGCGAGGTGGTGGCGGTCGGGCCGAAGGTCACCGGGTTCGCGGCCCGGCGACCGCGTGGTCGGGGAGTGCGTGATCGGCGACGACCACTTCGGCTTCTCGATCAGCGGCGCCGCCGCGGAGTTCTTCGTCGCGAAGCCCGGCTGGCTGCACCGCCTGCCCGACGAGCTCTCCTGCACGATGGGTGCGCTCGTCGAGCCGTTCAGCGTCGCCTACTACGCGATCATGCGGGCCGGCGGCGTCGACGCGAGCGACACCGTCGTGGTGCTCGGCGCCGGACCGGTCGGCCTGGCCGTCTCGCGCGGCCGCCGCCGCGATGGGCGCGCGGACGGTCGTGGTCGAGCCGTCCGCCGACGCCGCCGCGCGGAGGCGATCGCGCTCGGCGCGCGCCACGCCGTCGCGCCCGAGCGAGCTCGACGCGCTGCTGGCGCGAGCTGACCGGCGGGCGCGGGCGCGAGCGTCGTGCGTGGAGGCCAGCGGTCGCCCGGACGTGATGGCCCGGGCCCTCGAGCTCGCCGCGTTCCAGGGCGCGGGTCGGCTACATCGGGATCGACGTCGGGCAGGAGGCGCCCGCCAAGCTCGGGCTGATCCAGTCCAAGGAGCTGCGGATCACCGGGTCCATCGGCTCACCGGGCGTGTGGCCGGAGACGCTGCGCTTCCTGGCCAGCAGCGGCATCGACCTGTCCCCGCTGGTCACCCAGCGCTTCGCCATCGACGAGGCCCTCGACGCGCTGGACGCGGCCCACCACCCCGAGTCGACCATCAAGGCGCACATCGAGCTCACCGCCCTGACGCTGACCAGCGGCGGCGAGTCGCGTCCGGACACGTGTGGTCCGGACGGGGCTGACCGCCTCACGGGGATGATGCGCGCGGCCTCGCGGTAGCGGCGTCGACGTTGTCGAAGAAGCTCTCGCGGCGTGGCCCGGAACCCGAGGAAGCCGGCCTTGCGGCTCTTGTTCATGTCGGTGAGCACCTCGATGTTGCGGCCGAGGTCGCCGTCGCTGTGCCACCAGGAGGCGAGCCGGCTCAGGTCGGGCTCGACGAGGCCGTGCCGCGACGCCAGGTCCGCGCCACACGCCCTCCATGCCGGCCATCGCCGGCCTCCAGGGTGCGCGGCTCCCCGTCGAAGCCCTCCCACTCCAGGCCGAAGTAGCTCGGCGATCTGCGGCCACAGCCACCGCCAGCGGAAGACGTCGCCGTTCGCGATGTTGAAGGCCTCGTCGTGACCGGCCTCGTTGCGTCGCCGGCCCAGATGATCTGCTCGGCGAGCAGGCCGGCGTCGGTCACGTCGGTCACCGCGTTCCACTGCGTCTCCGAGCCGGGGAACACGAACGGCCTGCCCAGCTCCTTGCAGATCGTGGCGTAGGCCGAGAGCGTGAGCACCATGTTCATGGCGTTGCCCGTCGCGAACCCGAAGACGGTGTGCGAGCGGTGCACGCTCCAGGTGAAGCCGTTGCGGCGCGCGGACGCGAAGAGCTCGTCCTCCTGCGCGTAGTAGAAGTTCGGTGAGTCCAGCCGGGGCTCCTCCTCGCGGAACGGCGTGTCCGCCATGACGCCCGTGGCGTAGGCCTCGAAGGGACCGAGGTAGTGCTTGAGCCCGGTCATCAGGGCCACGTGGCGGACCGACGCCGGCCGGCTCGAGCGCGGCCAGGAGGTTGCGCACCGCTGCCGCCGTTGACCGCGATGTTCTCCGCCTCGGTCTCCTGGCGCATCCAGGCGGTCACCGCCACCAGCTCCGGCCGGACGCCGTCCAGGGCGCGGGCCAGGCTCGCGGGGTCGCTCAGGTCCGCCTGGACCGGGGTGATCTCCGGCGACGGGGACCCGCCGCTCCGGGACAGCCCGAACGTCTCCCACCCCAGCCCGACGAGCTTCGTGGCCACCGTCTGTCCGACGATCCCGGTGACGCCGACCACCAGGGCCCGGCTCCCACTCGCTGCTGCCTCCACGGCACGACCTCATTCACCTAGACGGAACGTTCTCTGACACTGTCGAATTGCGGAACGAAGCGACTATACTGTTCTCTGTGGCTAAACGCTATGACCGTGGACGCGCCGGCGCACCCGACCAGGTCGACGCTGTCGACGGCCTCGCAGCCCCGGCGTCCCGCCACGTCGCAGCGACCGGTGACCCGGTGGCGGCACTGCTAGCATCTGCGGACCGCACCGACCCCCGCGCGCCGACGTGCCTGGGATGAGCAACCACGTGAGGGTTTCCATGGACAATCTCGGCGAGCGCCTCAAGGGTATTCGCATGAAGCAGGGGCTCTCCCTGCGAGAGCTGGCGCGCCAGGCGAACGTCTCCCCCTCCTTCATCTCGCAGATCGAGAACGGCAAGTCCCAGCCGTCCGTGGCCACGCTGTACTCCTTCTCCCAGCTGCTCGACATCTCCATCGACGACCTGTTCGACCACAAGGCGGCGCCGAGCAGCGCGAACGACGCGCACTCCCCCGCAGCGACGAGCAGCCCCGGCCGCATGGACCCGATCCACGCCTGGCAGCCGTCCGAGTACTCGAACCGGGTCTCCGTCGTCCACCCGTCCCACCGACCGCACCTGACAATGGCCGAGGGCGTGACCTGGGAGCGGCTGGCCGCCACTCCCGAGCACGCCGTGAACTTCATGAAGATCTCCTACGGGCCCGGGGCGAACACCACGGGAGGCGGCGAGCTCGTCGCGCACGAGGGCTACGAGTACGGCTACGTGCTCGCGGGCGAGGTGGAGGTCGAGGTCGGCGACGAGGTCTTCACCCTGCACGCGGGCGAGTCCCTCGGGTTCGACTCCTCCATCCCGCACGTGCTGCGCAACGTCGGCACCGAGGTGTTCGAGGGCATCTGGTTCGTGCACGGCCACGCGCACTGACCCCCCTCCCCGCACGCCTTGACACCGCCACCGCGCGGACCTACCGTGATGTTCACAACCACTGAACAGCGTTAACTCTGGTCATACGTCTCGGGCGCACTCCCGGCCCCCGGCGGGCCGAGACGCACGGCAGACAGGGACCACCGCGCGATGGACATCGGCCACGGCCTCGGACACCTCTCCTACTCCACCCTGGTCCATGCCGGGGACACCTGGGAGGACATGCGCACCAGCCTGGAGACGTACCTCCCCCAGGTGAAGGCGCGGGTCTCCCCGGACCAGCCGTTCGGCGTCTCGCTGCGCCTCTCGGCCTCGTCGGCCGCCACCCTCGCCGCGAGCAGCGACGAGCGGGCCCGGCTGGCCGGGTTCCTCGCCGAGCACGACCTGTACGTCTACACGGTCAACGCGTTCCCCTACGGGCCCTTCAAGGGCGGCAGCGTCATGGAGCGCGTCTACGAGCCGGACTGGACGACCGAGGAGCGGGTCACCTACACCAACCAGGTGGCGGACCTCCTCGCCGAGCTGTCGCCGCCGGGCACCAGCCCGAGCATCCAGACCGCGCCGCTGGCCTTCATGCCGAAGGTGAGCGGCGAGGCGTACGTCGCGCAGTTCACGACCAACCTGCTCCGGGTCGTCGCCCACCTGGTGTCGCTGGAGGCGAGCACCGGCCGCCGGGTCAAGCTGGCCCTCGAGCCCGAGCCGGCGTGCTTCCTGGAGACGACGGAGCAGACCGTCGCCTTCTTCCGTGAGCGGGTGCACGTCACCCGCCGGGGTCGCGGAGCTCGCCCGGCTGTCCGGGGTGCCGCTGTCGGAGGCGGAAGGCCTGCTCCGTCGTCACCTCGGTGTCGTCTTCGACATCGGTCACCAGGCCGTCGGGTTCGAGGACATCCCGCACTCGCTGCAGCTGCTGACGGACGCCGGCATCCCGATCTTCAAGCTGCAGGAGGCCGCCGCGCTGTGGGTCCCCGAGCTGACCACCGACCTGGTCCCCCAGCTGCGCGTCTTCACCGACACGATCTACCTGAGCCAGACCGACGCTGCGCCGCGACGGCGCGGTGACCAAGTTCCTCAACCTGGGCGAGGCCCTGGACGCCTTCGAGAAGGAACCCGGTGAGGGCGCCGCGGAGATGCGCACGCACTTCCACGTCCCGGTGTTCCTCGAGGAGCTCGGACCGTTCCGCACCACGCGCTTCGCGGTCCAGCAGGCCCTCGCCGTGCACCGGGCGACGCCCCTGTCGGACCACCTGGAGATCGAGACCTACACCTGGGACGTGCTGCCCGAGCACCTCAAGACCGGTGACATCACCGACTACGTCACCCGCGAGCTCGAGTTCGTCCGCGACGAGCTCACCCGCTAGGGGCCGACGATGACCGGCCTGCGCATCGCCGTCCTCGGCACCGGCGCGAACGGCGCGTCCATCGGCGCCGACCTCGTCAACGCGGGGCTCGACGTCACCTTCATCGAGCAGTGGCCGGCCCACGTGGAGGCCATGCGGTCGCACGGCCTGCGGGTCGAGATGCCCGGCACGGTGGAGACCACAGCGACCTCACGGTCCTGCACCTGTGCGAGGTCGCCACCCTGCGTCGCCCGTTCGACCTCGTCCTGGTGGTGGTGAAGGCCTACGACACCCGGTGGAGCTGCGAGCTCATCAAGCCGCTCGTCGCACCGGACGGGCTGGTGGTGGGCGTCCAGAACGGGATGACGCTCGACACGATCGCCGACGTGGTCGGGCCCGAGCGCACGCTCGGGGCCGTCATCGAGATCTCCTCGAACATGTTCGTCCCGGGCGTCGTCGACCGGCAGAGCCCGCGCGAACGCTCCTGGTTCGCCCTGGGCGGGATCGACCCGGCCGCCCACGAGCGCGCCGACGCCGTCGCCGCCGTCCTGGCCCACGCCGGCACCGTCGAGGTCTCCGAGGACATCCGCGCCTCCAAGTGGATGAAGCTGGTGGTGAACGCCGCCGAGCTCGTGCCGTCGGCCCTCCTCGACCTCGCGCTGGCCGACGCGGTCGCCGTACCCGGCATGCGGGAGTTCATGGTGCAGGCCGGCCGGGAGGCGCTGCGCACCGCGATCGCCCTCGGGATCGCTCCGCGACCGATCTTCGGCATGGCCGGCGCGCGGACCGAGGATCCCGACCGCTACGTCGAGCAGCTCTTCGACGCGGTCCTCACCGACTTCACCCTGCCCGAGACCCGCACGACCGTCCTGCAGGACTGGATGAAGAACCGCCGCAGCGAGGTCGAGGAGATCAACGGCCTCGTCGTGCGCGAGCAGGCCCGCCTCGGCGGCACCGCCCCGGCCAACGAGGCGACCGTGCGGCTGGCCCGGCTCATCGAGGCCGGTGACCGGGCGGCCGGGGTCGACAACGCCGACGAGCTGCTCGACGCCGTGGCCGCGCGGCCCTGACCCCGTGCGAGCGGGTCAGCCCGGCAGCGCGGCCTTCTCGAAGAGCTCCAGGGTGACCCCGTCGGGGTCGCGGAAGTAGACGAACGAGCAGCCCTCCAGCGGCCCGTCCTCGATGTGCAGGGGTGGCGCGAGGAACTCGATCCCCTTGCTGAGCAGGGAAACGTAGGCCGCCTGCAGATCGGGTACGTCGATGCACACATGGGTGCTGCCGACGTCGGCGTTGGACCGCTCGTTCTCCTCGGTGCGCGGGTTGTCGTAGCAGAGCAGCTCGATCACGCAGGAGCCGAACCGGAGGAACGCGAAGCTGAGGTCGGCGTCGGGGACCCCGACGGCCGTCGAGAGCTCCGGTCCCGACCCGTGCGCCACGAACTCGCGCTGGACGCCGAACGTCTGCTCGTACCAGACCAGCGACGCCTCCAGGTCGCGGACGGTGATCCCCACGTGGTGCATGTCGCCGAACGCGACCATGGTTCCTCCCAGGAGCTGTCGTCGTGCGCGGGCTTCGTCAGGCGTGGTCGTGCAGCGGCTTGCCGGCGAGCGCCAGGGCGGCCTCTCCCAGCGCCTCGTTCTGGGTGGGGTGGGCGTGCACGAACCGGGCGATGTCCTCGGGGAAGGCCTCCCAGCCGACGATCAGGGCGGCCTCGCCGACCTGCTCCCCCATCCGGGCGCCGACCATGTGCACGCCGACGATCGGACCGTCCGTCTCCCGGACCAGCTTCACCAGGCCGTTCGTGCCGAGGATCTGGCTCTTCCCGTTCCCGGCGAGGCTGTACTCCCTGGTCTCGACGTGCTCGAAGACCTCCCGCGCCTGGGCCTCGGTGAGTCCCACCGACGCGATCTCGGGGTCGCAGTAGGTGACCCGCGGCACCACCCGGTCCTCGACGGGGTCGGGGTCGAGGCCGGCGATGTCCTCGGCCACGAAGATGCCGTGCGCGAAGCCCCGGTGGGCCAGCTGCAGCCCGGGCACCAGGTCGCCCACGGCGTAGACACCCGGCACGGTCGTGCGCAGGCGCTCGTCGGTCACCACCCAGCCCCGGTCGAGCTCCACCCCGGCGTCCTCGAAGCCCCTGCCGGACGAGGCGGGCCCGCGACCGATCGCCACCAGGACGAGGTCCGCCTCGATCTGGGCACCGTCCCCGAGTCCGACGGAGACGCCGGACCCGGTCTCCTTGACGACGTCGACCGTCGCGCCGAGGCGGAGCTCGATGCCGCGCTTGCGGAAGGCGCGCTCCAGCACCTTGCTCATCGCGGCGTCCTCGAGGGGCACCAGGTGCGGCAGCGCCTCCACGACGATGACCTCGGCGCCGAAGGACCGCCAGACCGACGCGAACTCCACCCCGATCACGCTTCCGCCGATGACGACGACCCGCTCCGGCACCTCCTGGAGACGCAGGGCCTGCTCACTGGTCACGATGCGGTCGGTCGGCTCCACGCCGGGCAGCGTGCGGGGGTACGACCCGGTGGCCAGCACCAGGTGCCGGCCGGTGACGGTGCGTCCGCCGACGTCCACGGTCGTCGGCGACGTCACGTGCCCGGCGCCCTCGACGTAGGTGACGCCCCCGGCCTTCACGAGTCCCTGCAGGCCCGTGTGGAGCCGGCTCACCACACCGTCCTTGTAGGCGTTGACCTTCGCCATGTCGACGCCCTCGAAGGACGACAGCACGCCGTACAGGTGCCCCTCCCGGGTCGCGTCGGCGACCTCGGCCGCGTGCAGGAGCGCCTTGGTGGGCACGCAGCCGTGGTGCAGGCAGGTCCCGCCCAGCCGGTCCCGCTCGACGAGCGCGACGGAGAGGCCCAGCTGGCCGGCCCGCAGGGCGCAGGCGTAGCCGGCGCTGCCGCCGCCGAGCACGACGACGTCGAAGGTGTCGGTCGGGTCGCTCATCATCAGACCACCAGGCTCAACGGGTGCTCGAGCGCCGCGACCAGGGCCTGCATCCACCGGGCGGCCAGGGCTCCGTCGATGGCCCGGTGGTCGACCGACAGGACCAGCTCCATGACGGTGGCCACGCCGACCTGGCCGTCGACCACGCGCGGGACCTGGCGCCCCGCACCGACGGCGAGGATGGCCGACTGCGGCGGGTTGATGATCGCCGAGAACTCGGTGACGCCGTACATGCCGAGGTTCGTCACGCTGATGCTTCCGCCCTCGAGGTCACGCTGCTGGAGCCGTCCCTCGTCGGCGGCGGCCACGAAGGCCTTGACCCCCGACGAGATCGACGACAGCGAGCGTCCCTCGACGGCCCGCAGCACGGGGGTGACGAGGCCGCGCTCGGAGGCGATCGCCACCGAGACGTCCACGTGCTCGAACCGGCGCATCGCGTCGGCGGTCCACACGACGTTCGCGTCCGGCACCCGGGTGTGGGCGACCGCGACGGCGCGGAGCACGAAGTCGTTGACCGAGAGCTTGACCGGCGAGTGCTCGTTGAGCTGCTGCCGCAGGGTCGAGAGCTCGTCGATGACGGCCTCGCCCTTCAGGTAGAAGTGCGGGATCTCCTGCTTGCTCTGGGTGAGGCGGGCGGCGACGGCGCGTCGCAGCCGCGTGTGCGGCACCTCCTCGAAGTCCTGGCCGGCGCTGCTCGCAGTCGACTCCGCCGGGGAGGCGGCGGCCGGCCGTTCGGGGGCCGTCACGTCCTCGGACGTCTTGCTGGCTGTCGCGGTCCCGCAGCGCGGCCTCGACGTCCTTGCGGACGATCCGACCGTTGGGTCCCGACCCGGTCGAGCCGCTCCGGGGCGATCCCCGCCTCGCGCAGGAGCTTGCGCGCGATCGGGCTGACGAAGAGCCGGGTGGAGCCGTCCGGCCGGTCGGGGCTCCGCGGGGGAGCCTTCCTCGATCTTGTCCAGGTCCTGGGGCGGCGCGCCCTGGCCCGGGCTCGGGGACTCCTCCTCGCTCTCGGGCACCTCCCGCCGGGGCGGGGCCGGCTTGGCGCTCCCGCCCGACGAAGCCGAGGTCCCCGAGGATCGCGTCGAGGTCCCCGTCGAGCTCGGCCTGCGTCCCCAGCAGCGCCAGGGGTGCGCCCACCTCGACCTCGGTGCCGCTGTCGGCCAGGAGTCGCAGCAGCACGGCCGCCGGACGGAGCCTCGATCTCGACGACCGCCTTCTCCGTCTCGACGACGGCGATGGCCGCGCCCGCGGTCACCGTGTCACCGGCCTTGACCAGCCACTCGGAGAGGACGACCTCGGTGGCGCCGGCGGCGACCTCGGGTACGCGCAACAACTCAGCCATGGCGGCTCTCGCTCCTCTGTCGTCGCGTCAGCTCGTGGCCAGCGGCGCGGAGCGCGGCCACGACTTCTTCGGTCCGGGCGATGGCGGCCCGCTCGAGCACCTTGCTGATGCTCGGTGAGGCCTCGCCGCCGGTGACCCGCTCGATGGGGGCGTCGAGCCAGTCGAACAGCCGGCGCTGGATCTCGTCGGCCAGCCAGCGCGCCGTACGACGTGCCGAGGGCGCCCTGCTCGACGATGAGGACCCGGTTGGTCTTGCGGACGCTGGCGCTCGATCGTGTCCCAGTCGATCGAGGCACGGTCGAGCCAGCGCAGGTCGATGAGGTCGGCCGAGACGTCCGGCACCTGGTCGAGCGCCTCGGCGCAGTGACCCACCATCGACAGGTAGGAGATGACGGTGACGTCGGATCCCTCCCGCCGCAGGGCGGCCTTGCCGACCGGGATGCGGTAGTCGAGGTCGTCCACCGGGGCGGTCCCGACGGCCGCGTAGAGGTCGACGTGCTCGAGCACGACGACCGGGTCGTTGCACGCCATCGCGGTGTTCATCAGCCCGACGTAGTCGAAGGGCGTGGACGGCGCGACCACCCGCAGACCCGGGCGCGGTGGTCAGCACCCCGGCGGGGTCCATGGAGTGCTGCGAGCCGTAGCCGGTGCCGGCGGCCAGCTTGCTGCGCAGCACGAACGGCACGGCGCTGTCACCGCCGAACATGTGCCGGGCCTTGGCGACCTGGTTGAACAGCTGGTCCGCGGCGACCCACATGAAGTCCGCGTACATGAACTCCACGACCGGGCGGAACCGGCCGTCCAGCGCCATGCCGCCGCCCAGGCCGGCGAACGCGTTCTCGCTGATCGGGGTGCCCAGGACCCGGTCGGGGAACAGCTCCAGCGGCCGCTTGGTCGCACCGTTCGTGCCGCCCTTGAGCCCGTTGACGTCCTCGCCCAGCACGATCACCGACTCGTCGGTCTCCATCCGCCGGGCCATCACGTCGGAGACGCACGTCGATGAACTTGCGCTCGGCGAGCTCGCCGCCGAACGTGTCCAGCTCCTCGTAGCGGCTGGACGCCAGCTCGCTCAGGTCACCGCGGACCCCCACGTCGACGAAGCTCGGGTCCGGCCACAGCGACCCGATGATCCGACGCTGCCCGGGCTTGCCGTCGGGCACGGGCTCCAGCAGCGCGTCCCCGATCTCCTTCATGGCGGTGTCCACCTCGTCGGCGGCGCCCTGGAGCTCCGCCTCGGTGCAGAGGTCGCGCGCCAGGAGCTCGCGGCGCAGCTGCAGCAGCGGGTCGCGGTCCCGCCAGGCCTTCTCCTCGGCCTTGTCGCGGTAGCCGAAGGCGCTGCCCGGGTAGGGGCCGTTCTGGTGGAAGAAGCGGTAGAGGTCCGCCTCGATGATCGTGGGGCCGTGGCCGGCCCGCATGTGCTCCAGGGCCTCGGTCATGGCCAGGTGGACCGCCAGCGCGTCCATCCCGTCCACGCGCCAGCTCGGGATGTTGAAGCCGAGCCCCCGGGCGGAGACCCGCGTCTCGGCGGTGGCCGCGGCGACCGGCGTCGACACGGCGTACTGGTTGTTCTCGATGAAGAAGCAGACCGGGAGCTTCCAGGCGGCCGCCAGGTTGAAGCTCTCCAGCACCGACCCGATGTTGACGGCCCCGTCGCCGAAGTAGGTGACGGTGACCGCGTCGGTCCCGGACGCGCTTCTGGTTGAAGGCGAAGCCGGCCGCCTGCGGCACGCCCCCGCCGACGATCGCGTTCGTGCCCATCGCGCCGGCCTCGCGCCACTGGAGGTGCATGGAGCCGCCGCGCCCCCGGCAGTAGCCGTCGGCCAGCCCGCAGATCTCGGCGAGGGTGCGGCGCAGCACCTCGCGCACGTCGTGGGTCAGCTCGGGCAGCGCGCCGGACTTCGCCTGGAGCGACGTGCCCGAAGGCCTTCGCCAGGAACTGGTGGTGCCCCCGGTGGGAGCCGTTGACGAAGTCGTCGGAGCGCAGCGGCAGGATCGAGCCGGCGGCGCCGCCCTCCTGACCGATGCTGGAGTGCGCCGGGCCGTGGACGAGCCCCTGCCCGGCGAGCTCGAGGACGTACTCCTCGAAGGAGCGGATCCACTGCGCCCGGCTGAACAGCGACATCAGCAGGTCCGGGTCCGCGGTCGCCCAGTCGTCGGCGGTCGCGCCCAGCTGCACCCACGGCGAGGCGGCGGAGAGATTCTCGTGACTCGGCATAACGACGGCCTCCACGGCTCAGGAATGGATCCATGCACACAGGCAACTGCTCGCCCTGCGTCACTCGTTGCGGTTAGAGTCGGCAGCGTAAACCATTCAATGGATCCATTCAACGGAAGTGCGTGACCATGGACACAGTCCTGACCGGCGTCCGCGGCGTGGACCACATCGGGGTGACGGTGCCGGACCTCGAGGCCGCGCACGACTTCTTCGTGCGGGTCCTGGGCTGCGAGTACCTCTACCGGCTCGGCCCGTTCCAGGACTCCGGCCACTGGATGAGCGAGCACCTCGGCGTCGACGACTCGACCGTCATGCGACAGCTCCGCTTCTACCGGCTGGGCGGCCAGGCGATCTTCGAGGTGTTCGAGTACGTCGCCGCGGACCAGAACGCCGTACCGCCGCGCAACAGCGACGTCGGCGGGCACCACGTCGCGCTCTACGTCGACGACCTCGACCGGCCCGGGCCGCGCTGCTGGCCGAGGGCATCGAGGTCCTCGGCGAGCCCACGGCCAGCCGCGGTCCGAGCGAGGGCCAGCGCTGGGTCTACTTCCTGGCACCGTGGGGCCTGCAGTTCGAGCTAGTCTCCTACCCGCACGGCAAGGCCTTCGACCACGACCCCGCCGCGTTCGCCTAGAGCCACCGGCGCCCGGGAAGGAGAGCCGACCATGACCGTGTCACCGGACCGGTCCCCGGTCGCCAGCCAGCGGATCTCCGAGATCGTGGCCGACCGGATCCTGACCGGGCTGCTCCCGCCCGGCGCCCGGATCAAGCAGGACGAGCTCGCCGACGAGCTCGGGGCCAGCCGGCTCCCGGTCCGCGAGGCGCTCCGCATCCTGGAGTCGCGAGGCCTGGTCACCCTGAAGGCGAACTCCGGCGCCTGGGTCTCGCAGATGAGCCTGTCCGACCTCGACCTCTCCTACGAGATCCGGGAACGGGTCGAGCCCCTCCTGCTGACCAACAGCCTGCCCCGGCTCACCGACGCGGACCTCGACCGGATGCGATCCGTGCAGGACGACATCGAGTCCAACGACGACGTCGAGCAGTTCCTGGTGCTGGACCGCGAGTTCCACTGGCTGTCCTACAGCCGGCACTCCGCACCCCAGCTGGCGTCCATGATCGAACGGCTCTGGGACACCACCCAGCACTACCGGCGGGCCTTCGTCGAGCTGTCCCGGAGCCAGGGGTCCTGGATCATCGCGGCCGAGCACCGGCTGCTCCTCGAGGCGCTCACCCGCCGGGACGCCGTGACGGCGAGCACCGTGCTGGGCATGCACATCCGGCGGACGCGCGTGGCGCTCGCGAGCCACTCCGAGCTGTTCCCCCAGGACCCGGCGGCGACCGGGCCCCGCTAGGCCGGGCCCCGCTGCACCGGTGCGGGCTGCAGCACCACGTCGAAGCGCGCGGACGTCCACCCGCCGCTCGTCTCCCGGCCGTCCGGTCCCGGGATGCCCGGGTCGTGCTCGTGGAAGTCCACGACCAGTGACTCCTTGACCCCGAAGACCGCGTCGGAGTCCTGGTGCTCGCCACCGCGGACGAACAGGTGCGTCACCAGCCGGCGGAACCCCTCGGCGACGACCATCAGGTGCAGGTGGGCGGGCCTCATCGGTCCCCGGCCCACGGCGGCGAGCAGGTCGCCGACGGGTCCGTCGTCCGGGATCGGGTACGGCGTGGGCACCACGCCCCAGAACGCGTACCGCCCCTCGGCGTCCGTGAACAGGTGGCCCCTCGCGGCGACCCGGTCGTCGCCGTGCTGCACGTCGTACCGGCCCTCGTCGTCGGCCTCCCAGACCTCGATGCGGGCGCCGGCCACCGGGTGGCCGTCGAGGTCCCGGACGGTGCCCTCGAACCAGCACGGCCGCCCGGCGGCGCCGTGGGAGATGTCGCCGCCGATCTCGGTCCGGGGCGAGCCCTCGACGAAGAAGGGGCCCAGCACGGTGGCCTCCGTCGCGGCCGCACCCGACGGATGGTTGACCTCGATCGTGAGCATCGACAGGCCGAGCACGTCGGACAGCAGGATGACCTCCTGCCGCCGCTCGTCGGAGACCTGGCCGCAGCGGGTCAGGAAGTCGATGCCGGCCTGCCACTCGGACTCGGTGAGCCGGACCTCGCGGACGAAGGCGTGCAGGTGCCGGACCAGGGAGTCCAGGACGAGGCGCACGCCGCGGGTCCGGCGCGCCCTCGAGGCTGGCCAGCACCCGCCGGGTCAGGTCTGCTTCCGCCACGGCGCTCACGTCCCTCCGTCGTCGGGTGCTCGGTCCTTCGTACCACCCCTGGAGCCGGGTGCGTTGTGCACGGTGCATAGATCACCGCGGTCCGGGTACGCCCCGGTGACGCTGAAGCAGCTTGGTGTCCCCGTCTCTGAAGGGATGCCTCAGTTGCTGATCCGTGTGCTCTCGGTGCCGTCGAAGCACGTGTACGTCGACCACCTCGCCGATCCCGACGGCGACGAGGTCACCCGCCTCCCGGACCCGGTGCTCCCGGGTCGGACCGAGGCGGCTCCGTGGTGGCCGCCGGTGGCGCTCGAGGCCGCGTGGGTGCTCGAGCACGCCGACGAGTTCGACGTGTTCCACGTGCACTTCGGGTTCGACGCCCGCACGCCCCAGCAGCTGCGCGACCTCGTCGAGGCGCTGCGCCGGACGGGTACGCCGCTCGTCTACACCGTCCACGACCTGCGCAACCCGCACCACGAGGAGCGCGCCGCCCACGACGAGCACCTCGACGTGCTGGTCCCGGCCGCGGACGCGCTGATCACGCTGACGCCCGGCGCCGCCGCCGTCGTCGAGGAGCGGTGGGGCCGCCGGGCCACCGTCCTGCCGCACCCGCACGTCGTCGACGAGCCGGACCTGTCGCGGCCGCGGCCCGTGCGCGAGGAGTACGTCGTCGGGGTGCACCTCAAGAGCCTGCGCGCCAGCATGGACCCGCTCCCGGTCGTCGAGGTGCTCGCCAAGGTCGTGCCGCAGCTGCCCGGAGGCCGGCTGCGGGTCGACGCGCACACCGACGTGATGACGCCGGGCTTCGCACGGCACGACCCCGACGTCGCGTTCCGGCTGCAGTCCCTGACCGACGCCGGGCTGGTGGACCTGCACGTCCACGACTTCTTCTCCGACGCCGACCTGTGGGACTACTTCCAGGGCCTCGACCTGTCCGTGCTGCCCTACCGGTTCGGCACGCACTCCGGCTGGCTGGAGGCGTGCTACGACCTCGGCACCCCGGTGCTGGTCAGCGACTGCGGCTTCTACGCCGAGCAGCGCCCGTGCCTGACCTACCGGCTCGGACCCGAGGGCCTCGACGCCGACGGGCTCGAGACAGCCGTCCGGACGGCGTACGAGCAGCGCCCCACCTGGCGCGCCGACCCCGCGGCCGGCGCACGCGAGCGGACGGCGCTCGCCGCCGCCCACCGGGAGATCTACCGGGAGGTGCTGTCCCGATGAGCCGGCCGCTGCACGTCGTGGAGATCGCCGACTCCCGGTTCCCGATCAGCGAGCCGTTCGCCGGCGGCATGCAGGCGCTGACCTGGCACCTGATCGAGGGCCTGCGCACGCGTGGCGTCGCGCTCAGCGTCTTCGCCGGCCCCGGCTCGGACCCGCGGCTCGGCGCCCGGCTGATCACCAGCCGGCCCGCGCAGCTGAGCGCCGCCGCCCGGCAGGACGTCTCGATGGAGCCGGAGGAGTGGGTGGAGCAGCACCACGCCTACCTGCAGCTGATGCTCGGGCTGGCCCGCCGACGCGACATCGACGTGGTGCACAACAACAGCCTGCACCACCTGCCGATCGCGATGGCCGAGACGTTGGACGTGCCGGTCGTGACCACGCTGCACACGCCGCCCACGCCCTGGCTCGAGCCGGTGGTCCGGCTGGCCGACCCGGGCAGCTCCCGGTACGCCGCGGTCAGCGCGCACACGGCCGCCTCCTGGGCGCACGTGGCCGACCCCGTCGTCGTCCCGAACGGCGTCGACGCACGGCGCTGGAGGTACGGCGCCGGCGGCCCGGACCTCGTCTGGAGCGGGCGCATCGCGCCGGAGAAGGCGCCGCACCTCGCCATCGACATCGCCCGGGCCGCGGGTCGCCGGATCCGGCTGGCCGGCCCCGTCACCGACCCGGTCTACTGGGAGACCCGGATCAGGCCGCGGCTCGGTGACGACGTGGAGCACGTCGGCCACCTGCGCCAGCGCGAGCTGGCCGGGCTGCTCGGCGCGAGCGCGCTGTGCCTGGTCACCCCGAGCTGGGACGAGCCCTACGGGCTGGTCGCGGCCGAGGCGCTGGCCTGCGGCACCCCCGTGCTCGGCGTTCGCGCGGGGCGGGCTCCCGGAGGTCGTCGGGGCGAGCTGCGCCCGCCTCGTCGACGCGGACGACGTGCCGGCCGCTGCCGCTCTGGTCGCGGAGACCGCCGCGCTGGACCGGCGGGCCGCGCGCGAGCACGCCGTGCGGCACTGCTCGGTCGACCGGATGGTGGACGCCTACCTCGAGCTCCTCGACGCGGCCCGGATGGCCGAAGCAGCGTGATCGGCTACTACGTGCACCACCAGGGCGCCGGGCACCTGCGTCGCATGGAGTCGATCACCGCACGCAGCCACCAGGACGTGACGGTGCTCAGCTCGCTGCCGCGCCCGGCGTCGTACCGCCGGCGACTGGGTGCGGCTGGCACCCGACGACCAGGACCCCCGCCCGCGCGACGTCACCGCCGGCGGGACCCTGCACTGGGCGCCACGGCACGACCCGGGCCTCGCCCGTCGCAGCGCGCAGATCCTGGCGTGGCTGGCGGACGCCCGGCCCAGCCTGGTCGTCGTCGACGTGTCCGTCGAGGTGGCGCTGCTCGTGCGCCTCGCGGGCGTCCCGGTGGTGGTCGCCGCGATGCGCGGTGACCGGTCCGACCGGCCGCACGTGACGGCCTACGACCTGGCGGACGCCCTGCTGGCGCCCTGGTCCGAGGACGTTCCCGCTCCGTGGCCGCAGCGCTGGCTGGACAAGACGACCCACGTCGGCGCGCTGTCCCGCTTCGACGGCTGGCACCGTCCCGCGCACCGGGTCTCGACCGGCCGGCCCACGGCGCTGCTGCTGTGGGGCGAGGGCGGCGGTGGCCCGACGGACCAGGAGATCGCCCGGATGCGCGCCGCCACACCGGAGTGGGACTGGCAGCTGGCCCACCCGGGCAGCCGCCTGGGTCCGGAGCAGCTCTGGGCGGCGCTGTGCGGCGCCGACGTCGTGGTCACCCACGGGGGCCAGAACGCCGTCGCGGAGGTCGCGGCCGCCCGGGCGCCGGCCGTGGTCGTCGCCGGCCCGCGCCCCTTCGACGAGCAGCACCACACCGTCGCGGCCGCTGCGCGACGCCGGCCTCGCCGTCGGCCTCGACGGATGGCCGGACCGCGGAGGACTGGCCGCGGCTCCTCGGGGAGGCGGTGCGGCCCGGTGGCCACGGCTGGCGCCGCTGGTCGTACGGCGACGGGGCCGCCCGCGCCGCCCGGTTCCTCGACGTGCTCGCGGCGCGACCGCAGCGCGTCGGACCTGCCGGTGCTCGGCGCATGAGCAGGGTCGTCGTCGTCACGGTCGTGCACGGACGGCACGACCACCTCGCGCGCCAGCACGACTCGCTGCACGCGGGTCGCCGGCAGCCCGACGCGGTCGTCGTCGTCGCCATGGGTGACCCGCAGGTCGCCGACGTCGTGGCCGCCGGCCCGCTCGCCGACCGGGCCCGGGTCGTCGACCTCCCGGCCGGTACACGCCTGCCGCTCGCCGCCGCCCGCAACCGGGGGGCGTCCTGCGCCGTCGACGAGCTCGGCGCCGACCTCGTCGTGTTCCTCGACGTCGACTGCCTCGCGGGCGCCGGCCTGCTGGACGGCTACCTCGACGCGCTGGCGGCGGAGCGCCCCCGGGCGCCGGCTGCTCAGCGGGACCGGTCGAGCTACCTGCCTGCGCCGGGCCCCGACGGCTACCACGCGTCGGACCTGCGGGCGGCTCGACCGCACGCCGCCCGTCCCGCCCCCGCGCCCGGCGAGCTGGTCCCGGCCGACGACCTGCGGCTGTTCTGGTCCCTGTCGTTCGCGGCGGACGCCGCCACCTGGTCGGCCGTCGGCGGGTTCGACGAGGGCTACCTCGGCTACGGCGGCGAGGACACCGACTTCGGCCAGCGCGCCGGCGTCGGCCGGCGTCTCGCTGTGGTGGGTCGGGGGTGCTCCGGCCTACCACCAGTGGCACCCCGTGTCCGACCCGCCCGTCGAGCACCTCGCCGACATCGTGCGCAACGCGAACCGCTTCCGGGAGCGCTGGGGCTGGTTCCCGATGCAGGGCTGGCTCGACGCCTTCGCGGCGCGCGGGCTGGCCCGTCCGGACCCGGACGGCGCCGCCTGGCACGTCGTGGACCGGTCAGAGACGTGAGAGGTGGTCCTGCCACGGGATGCCGACGAGGTCGGCGGGCGACTCGGCCACCCGCAGCGCCCCGGCGTCCGTGAGCTCGGCCGCGCCGAACCCGCCGGTCAGCAGCGCGAGGCATCCCAGGCCCGCCCGGTTCGCCGCCTCGACGTCGTAGGGCGTGTCCCCGACGAAGACGGCCCGCTCGACGCCGTCCATCCGGTCCAGGGTCACGCCGATCAGGTCCGGCTCGGGCTTGGAGGCGTCGGCGTCCTCGGAGGTCGTCAGCACCTCGACCAGGTCGCCGATCCCGAGCAGGTCGACCGCCTCGCGGGCGAACTCCGGGTCGCCCGAGGAGGCCAGCGCGACCCGCATCCCGTCCGCCGACAGCGCCCGGACCAGGTCCGCGGCCCCCGGCAGCGGCCGGACCTCGTCACGGATCCGGGCGTACTCCTGGCGCCACGCGTCCCGCAGGTCGTCGCCGTGCCGCTCCTCGACCTCCTGGCCGGCCACCTCGGCGACGAGCCGGTCGCCGCCCATGCCGATCGAGCGGTGCAGCCGCCACAGCGCCGGCGGCTCGCCCAGCCGGGCGAAGGACCGGTGCCAGGCGAGGGCGTGGTGGTAGGTCGAGTCCACCAGGGTCCCGTCGATGTCGAGGAGCACGGCAGTGGTGTGGGCGTCCATGGACGCTCCGTACCCCGTGGGACGACTCCCCGAACTGCTCGGCGGCGGGCCGTCCTAGCCGCGCGGGACGGGGAGCACGTCGAGGCGGGCGGCCAGGTCGTCGTACGACGTGCCGAAGGTCTCCAGCACCCGCACCCCGTCCGGGCCCACCGCGAACGTGGCGACGTCGGTGTAGACCCGGTCGACGCAGCCGACGCCGGTGAGCGGGTAGCTGCAGTCGGCGACCAGCTTGGGCGTGCCGTCCTTGGCGAACAGGGTCATCATCACGAACACGCTCTTCGCGCCGATCGCGAGGTCCATCGCCCCGCCGACGGCGGGGATCGCGTCCGGGGCACCGGTGTGCCAGTTGGCCAGGTCGCCGCGCGCGGAGACCTGGAAGGCGCCCAGGACGCAGACGTCGAGGTGGCCGCCGCGCATCATCGCGAACGAGTCGGCGTGGTGGAAGTACGACGCCCCCGGCAGCTCGGTCACCGGGACCTTGCCGGCGTTCGTCAGGTCCGGGTCGACGTCGGCGCCGTGCGCGGCCGGGCCCATGTTGAGCATGCCGTTCTCGGTGTGCAGCACCACGCCCGAGCCGGGCGGCAGGTGGTCGGCGACCAGGGTGGGCTGCCCGATGCCCAGGTTGACGTAGGCGCCGTGCGGGATGTCGCGGGCCACCCGGGCGGCGATCTCGTCCCGTCCGAGCGGGCCGCGGTCGAGGTGCTCGACCGGCTCGTGGGTCGGCGCGGTCACGCGGCCTCCTCCTGGCTGACCACGCGGTCGACGTAGATGCCCGGCGTGACCACGACCTCCGGGTCGAGCGCGCCGACCTCGACGACCCGCGACACCTGGACGATCGTGGTGGTCGCCGCTGCCGCCATCACCGGGCCGAAGTTGCGGGCGGTCTTGCGGTAGACGAGGTTGCCCATCCGGTCGGCGACGTGGGCGCCGACCAGCGCGACGTCGCCCTTGAGCGGGTACTCCAGCACGTAGCTGCGGCCGTCGATCTCCCGGACCTCCTTGCCCTCGGCGAGCGGGGTGCCGACGCCGGTCGGGCAGAAGAACGCGCCGATGCCCGCGCCGGCCGCGCGCATCCGCTCGGCCAGGGTGCCCTGCGGCACCACCTCGAGCTCGATCTCGCCGGACCGGTAGAGGCCGTCGAAGACCCACGAGTCGGACTGCCGCGGGAACGAGCAGACCATCTGGCGGACCCGCTTGGCGGCGAGCAGCGCGGCCAGGCCGGTGTCGCCGTTGCCGGCGTTGTTGGACACCACGGTGAGGTCGGTGGCGCCCTGGCGGATCAGCGCGTCGATGAGGTGCACCGGCATGCCGGCCATCCCGAAGCCGCCGACCAGCACGGTCGCCCCGTCCTCGATGCCCGCCACCGCCTCGTCGTACGACGGGCAGACGACCGTCACCGCCGGGCCTCGGGGTTCTCCAGGACCACCGCGAGGGCCTGGCCCACGCCGATGCAGATCGCGGCCACGCCCCAGCGGTCGCCGGTCTCGGCGAGCCGGGCGGCGAGCGTGCCGACGATGCGTCCGCCGGAGGCGCCCAGCGGGTGGCCGATGGCGATCGCCCCGCCCTTGGTGTTCACGATGTCGGGGTCGACCTTCCAGGCGTCGACGCACGCCAGCGACTGCACCGCGAAGGCCTCGTTGAGCTCGAGCGCGGCCACGTCCGCCCAGGTGATGCCGGCCCGGGCGAGCGCCCGCTCGGCGGCCTCGACGGGCGCGAAGCCGAACATCTGCGGCTCGAGCGCGGCGACGCCCCGGCCGGCGATCCGGGCCAGCGGCGCGCACCCGATCCGGTCGGCGGCCGCCTCGTTGCCGACGACCAGGGCGGACGCGCCGTCGTTGAGCGGCGAGGCGTTGCCGGCGGTGATCGTGCCGTCGGGCCGGAAGGAGGGCTTCAGCCCGGCCAGCGTCTCAGGCGTGCTGCCGGGACGGATGCTCTCGTCGCGCGCCAGGTCCGTGCCGGGCACCGGGACCACCAGGTCGTCGTAGAAGCCCGCCGACCAGGCCTCGTCGGCGAGCCGGTGCGACCGGGCGGCGAACGCGTCCTGGCGCTCCCGCGAGATCGCGAACCGCTCCTGCAGCTGCTCGTTGCACTCCCCCAGCGAGACCGTCCACTCCGCCGGCATCCGCTCGTTGACCAGCCGCCAGCCCAGCGTCGTGGAGACCGCGGTGACGTTGCCGGCCGGGAACGCGCGGCTCGGCTTCGGGAGCACCCACGGGGCCCGGGTCATCGACTCGACGCCGCCGGCGACCACGACGTCCGCGTCGCCCGACTCCACCGTCCGCGACGCCAGGATCGCCGCGTCCAGGGACGAGCCGCACAGCCGGTTGACCGTGGTCGCGGGGACCGAGACCGGCAGCCCGGCCAGCAGCACCGCCATCCGGCCGACGTTGCGGTTGTCCTCCCCGGCCCCGTTGGCGTTGCCCCAGACCACGTCGCCGATCTCGGCCGGGTCGCAGCGCCGGGGTCTTGGCCAGCAGGCCGGTCAGCGCCGCCGCGGCGAGGTCGTCGGGGCGGACCTCGGCGAGGGCGCCGCCGAAGCGGCCGAACGGGGTCCGCGCTGCTGCGTAGACGAAGGAAGAAGTCATGCGGGGAGCCTCACTTGTGCGTGATGCGAACGAACATTCTTTATACGAACATCTTAGGAGGAGGCCGACTGCGCTGCCAACCTCACGTGGGTGTTGGCGCTGCCGTAGCCGTCGTACCCGCCGCGGCGCTCGAGCAGCTCGACGTAGAAGCCGGTGGCCAGCACGTCGGTGTAGACGTGCAGCAGCTCGCCGTCGCCCACCCGGTCGTAGAGCACGCCGTGCTCGCGGAGCTCGGCGAGGGTCGCCTCGGGCAGGTCGAACCGCGCGGCGAGGTCGACGTAGTAGTTGTCGGGCACCGGCATCAGCGGGACCCCGCGGCCGCGGAGCAGCCGCACCTGGGCCAGCAGGTCGTCGCAGCCGAACGCCACCTGGGTGATGCCCTCGCGGGGCAGCCGCGACCGGACGTCCTCGACGTTGATCACCAGCCGGGTGTCGCCGTGCACGGGCCGCAGGGCGCGGCTGCGCAGCCGGCCCTGGGGCTCCCAGAACTCCTCGACCGGCGCGGGCTCGAGGTCGAGGACCGTGCGCAGGAAGCCGACCTCCTCGTTGAGCCGCTCCGCCGGTACGGCGATCCCGACGTGGTCCAGGCCCGACCAGCCGTCGTGCGGCGCGTCCGGCGCCGGCACGAAGTCGCCGCGCCAGTCGTCGTCCGTGCCGGCGGCCGCGCTCACGAACACGTGCACGCCCGACGGGGAGGTGATGCCCGGGAGCCGCGCCTCGCCGGCCCCGCGGGTCCGGTCGACCGCGGGCCAGAGCAGCGCCTTGGCCCGCGCGGCGACGGTCGCGACCTCCGGGGTGACCACCCCGAGCGCGTGCCACCGGCTCGCCCCGCGGGTGTCGTTGAGGACGACGTACGCGTCCCCGTTGCGCCACATCGACACCGGCTTGCTGCGGTGCTCGCCGGACCGCACGAAGCCCGAGGGACTCCAGCAGCGCCGCCGGCTCGGGCGAGCCGTCCGGGTTGGCGAGCTCGACGAAGGCCAGGTCGGTCCGGGTCGGCGCCGGCGGGGGCGCCGCCACGGCGGAGGCGCGCCGGGTCGCCGAGCCGGGCGGCGAGCTGGTCCTCGAGGAAGACCAGCGAGCGGTAGCCGTCCCGGGCGGTCAGGAACGGGTCCGCCTCGCGGACCACGTCGCTGAAGACCTCGAGCGAGACCGGTCCGCGGTAGCCCGCCTCCAGGCTCGCGGCGACCACCCCGGCGACGTCGAGGACGCCCTGGCCGGGGAAGCAGCGGAAGTGCCGGCTCCACTCGAGGACGTCCATCCGGAGCAGCGGGCCGTCCGCGACCTGCACGAAGCCGATCCGGTCCCCCGGGACGCCGGCGAGCGCGGTGCCGTCGTCGCCGCGGGCCAGCATGTGGAAGGTGTCGACCGCCAGCGTCACGGCCGGGTGACCGGCGCGCCGCACGGCCTCCCAGGCCTGCCCGACCCGGTTGACGTGCCGCCCCCAGGCCAGCGCCTCGTAGGCGATGCTCAGCCCGTGCTCCGAGGCCGCGTCGCCCGAGGGCGTGCAGCTGCTCGGCGAGCAGGTCGAGGTCGTCGACCGAGGCGTCCCCGACGTGCGAGCAGGCCAGCACCACCGGCGCCCCGAGCTCGGCGGCGACCGCGAGCTTGGCCCGCACCCGGCGCAGGGTGCGCCCGAACTCCTCCGGCGCCACGCCCGCGGCGTCCCGCACCGGCTGGAACAGGTCGACGGCCAGCCCCAGGTCGGCGCAGCGGGCCGCGACCTCGCGGGGCGGGGCCGGGCAGGCGACCAGGTCGTTGTCGAAGACCTCGATGCCGTCGAACCCGGCGGCGGCGATCGCCGGCAGCTTGTCCAGCAGCCGGCCGCGGACGGACAGGGTGGCGATCCCGGTGCGCATCAGGCGGTCAGCTCCTCGAAGTGCCGCGCCATCCGGTCCGCGTCGGCGACCCGGCCGGTGAAGTACTCGAAGGCTCCCGCCGCCTGGTGCACGGCCATGCCGCCGCCGGGCACCACCCGGCAGCCGCGGGCCCGGGCCAGCGCGACCAGCTCGGTCTCGAGCGGGAAGTAGACGACGTCGGAGACCCAGAGCTCCGGGCGGACCAGCCGTCCGGGGACGGACGTCCCCGGGTGGCCGAGTCATCCCGACCGGGGTGGCGTTCACCAGCCCCTGGGCGTCGGCGAGGGCCCGCTCGAGGTCCCCCGCGACGCTGACCCGGTCGTCACCGAAGCGCTTGGCCAGCCGCACCACGCAGGCGTCGGCCCGGTCCCGGTCGGCGTCCAGCACCCAGACGTGCTCGGCGCCCTGCTCCAGCAGGCCGTAGCCGACCGCCACGCCCGCTCCCCCGGCGCCCACGACGACCACCCGGTCCTCGACGGCGTCCGGGAGCACCCGGCGGAACGCCCGGCCGTAGCCCGACCAGTCGGTGTTGCGGCCGAGGCGCCGCCCGTCGCGGAACACCACGGTGTTGACCGCGCCGAGGTCGGCGGCGTCCTCGGACAGCTCGTCGAGGAGCGGGACCACCGCCTGCTTGAACGGGTGGGTGACGTTGAGCCCGTCGAAGCCGAGCCGCTGCGCCCAGGTGAGCAGCTCGGGCAGGTCGTCGACCCCGAACCCGCGCCGCGTCGCGTCCAGGAGGCGGTAGGTCACCTCGAGCCCGGACTCGCGCCCCTCCCGCTCCTGCATCGCCGGCGTCAGCGAGGCACCGATGCCCTCGCCCACCAGCCCGAGCAGGTACGACGTCCGGTCGGCGCTCATGCGGACGCCACCGCCGCCCGGGTCGCCCGGGTGGCGACGTACTCCACCGCGGCGGCGTAGCCGGCGGGCCCGAGCCCGGCGACCACGGCCGTGACCACGTCGGCGAGGTAGGACCGGTGCCGGAAGTCCTCGCGGGCGTGCACGTTGGTGAGGTGCACCTCGACCACCGGGCCGGCGACGGTCACCAGCGCGTCGCGCAGCGCGATCGAGGTGTGCGTGTAGGCGCCGGCGTTGACCACGAAGCCGGCCGCGCTCTCCCGCAGCTCCTGCACCCAGTCGACCAGGACCCCCTCGTGGTTGGTCTGTCGCAGGTCGACGTCGCAGCCGTGCCGGTCGGCCGTGCGCCGGCACAGCTCCTCGACGTCGGCGAGCGTCTCGTGGCCGTAGAGCGCGGGCTCCCGCCGGCCGAGCAGGTTGAGGTTGGGGCCGTTGAGGACCGCGACCAGCGGCCGGCTCATGCCGTCACCTCGACCGCACGGGCGCGCGCGGCGCGGGCGCCCAGCTGCGACGTCGGCACGAGGTGGGTGTCGCGGGGACCGGTCGCGACGGCGATCGCGGAGATCACGCAGGCGCCCGAGGCCATCGCGGCCACCCGGACCCAGTTGTCGGCCTCGCCGGCCATCAGGGCGCCGGCGATGGTGGGGGTGAAGCCGGCGAGCGCGAACCCGAACTGGGTGCCGATCGCCATGCCGGACAGCCGCACCTTGGTCGGGAAGTACTCCGCGTAGGTGGCCGGCCAGACGGCGTTCGGCATCGAGTAGACGACGCCGGCGAGCAGCACGCCCAGGACGAAGGTGAGCACCACGTTGCCGGCGGCGATCGCGCCCGAGGAAGGCGGTGACCAGGACGGCGCTGCCGAGCAGCCCGGTGATGAAGACCGGCTTGCGGCCGACGCGGTCCGAGAGCCGGGCCCAGAACGGGATGGTCGCGATGGCGACCAGGTTGGCCACGATCGCCAGCCACAGCATCGTGGTGCTGCTGATCTTGATGCCGTAGTCGTCGGAGGTCGCGAAGTTGAGCGCGAAGACCTGGAACATCGTGTTCACCATCGCGATGAACGCCGCGAAGAACACCCGCAGGACGCCCTTCCAGTGGTGCGCGAACAGCTCGGCCAGCGGCGGCCGGGTGACCTCGGCCTCGACCACGTCGTGCTCGAAGGCGGGGGTCTCGTCGAGCCGGGTCCGGATCACCAGGCCGAGGACGACCACGACGCGCGCTGGCCCAGAACGGCACCCGCCAGCCCCAGCTGAGCAGCTGGTCCTCGGGCAGGACCGCGGCCAGCGGGAGGAAGATCGCCGGGGCGAGCACCTGGCCGCCCTGGGTGCCGCTCAGCGTGAAGCTGGTGAAGAAGCCGCGCCGGTCGTCGGGCGCGTGCTCGAAGGACATCGAGTTGGCACCGGCCTGCTCCCCGGCGGCCGAGAGGCCCTGGAGCAGCCGGAGCAGGACGAGCAGGGCCGGGGCGAGCAGCCCGACCTGCGGGTACGTCGGCAGGCAGCCGACCAGGAAGGTGGAGACGCCCATCAGCAGCAGCGTGCCGACCATGACCTTCTTGCGGCCCAGCCGGTCGCCGATGTGGCCCATCACGAACGAGCCGATCGGGCGGGCGACGTACGCCACGCCGAAGGTCGCGAACGCGGCGATGGTGGCCGCGGAGTCGTTGCCCTCCGGGAAGAAGATCTTCGGGAAGACCAGCGCCGCGGCGGTGCCGTAGATCGCCAGGTCGTAGTACTCGAGCGCGCTGCCGCTCCAGGCGGCCAGCGCGGCCTTGCCGGGGGTCCGGCGGCCTTCGGTCGTGGTGTCCATGTGAGCCTCTTCCGGGATGTGGCGAGCGTCTCAGCTGCTCGGTTGCCGGCGACGTTAGGAGTGACGGTGGTCACTGGCAATCGTTTGCCAAAAGTTGCCATACGCTGTCCAGATGACCCCGACGAGCCCGCGGACCCCGGCGCCGACCGACGATCACCGACGTCGCGCGCGAGGCCGGGGTGGCCGCGTCGACCGTCTCGCGGGCGTTCACCCGCCCCGGCCGGGTCAACGCGGCCACCCGCGACCACGTGCTCGCGGTGGCCGAACGGCTGGGCTACGCGCCCAACCCGGCCGCCCAGGCGCTGGAGTCCGGGCGCAGCAACACCGTGGCGCTGGTGGTCCCCGACATCACCAACCCGTACTTCGCCGGCGTCATCAAGGGCGCCGAGCGGGCCGCCGCCCAGGCGTCGCTGACCCTGGTGCTGGCCGACGCCCAGGAGAACCCGGCCCACGAGGAGCAGCTCGTCCGGCGGCTCGGCCCGGCCGTCGACGGCTTCGTGCTGATGGCCTCCCGGATGCCCGACCACGGTGCTCCGGCGCGACCGCGGAGCTCAACCGGGTCGTGCTGGTCAACCGGGCCTGCACCGGCCTGGCCAGCGTGGTCGCCGACTACGACGAGGGCACCCGGCAGATCGTCGCCCACCTCGCCGCGCTCGGGCACCGGTCGTTCGTGTTCCTCGGCGGGCCGGCCGAGTCCTGGTCGGGCGCGCGTCGCTGGGCCGGCCTGCGGGCGGCCGCCCGCGAGCACGGCCTGGAGGCGACCCGGTTCGGCCCCTACCTCCCCACCCTCGCCTCGGGGCCCGCGGCCGCCGACGCCGTGCTCGCGCACCGGGCCACGGCCGTCGTCGCGCACAACGACATGCTGGCCATCGGCGTGCTCAACCGGCTGTCCGCCCGAGGCGTCGCGGTCCCCGGGCAGGTCAGCGTGGTCGGCTTCGACAACGTCTTCGGCTCCGACTTCTGCCACCCGCCGCTCACCACGCTGGCCGAGCGGACCGAGGAGGCCGGGGCGCACGCGATCGCCGGCCTCGCGCAGCAGTCGGTCAGCGGCACCCGGGACACCCCCGCGCGGGTGCTGCCCACCCACCTCGTGGTGCGCGAGTCCAGCGGCCCGGCCCCGGGCCGGCCCTGAGGACTCGGCCGACGCGCCGGGCGGCTCAGGCCTCGCCCGAGCTCCCCCAGCACCTGCTGGGCGATCCGGAAGGCCGTGTTGGCGTCCGGCACGCCGCAGTAGATCGCGGTCTGCAGCAGCAGCTCCTTGATCTCGTCCACGCTGACGCCGTTGGTGCGGGCGGCCCGCAGGTGCATCGCGAGCTCCTCGTGGTGGCCGCGGGCGACGAGGGCGGTCAGCGTGACCAGGGAGCGGGCGCGCCGGTCGAGGCCGGGCCGGGTCCAGATCCCGCCCCAGGCGTACTCCGTGATGAACTCCTGGAAGTCCGAGGTCAGGTCGGTGGCCGCGGCCGTGGCCCGGTCGACGTGCTCGGCGCCGAGCACCTCGCGGCGCACGGCCATCCCCTGCTCGCGCACCTCCGCGACCGTCAGGTGGTCACGCTCCGGGACGCCGTACGCCTGCTCGCGGACCAGCCGGGCGACGACCTCCGGCGCCTCGGCGGGCGCGAGGTGCCCGACGCCGTCGAGGACCACGAGCCGGCCGTCGGCCACGCCCTCGGCGACCTGCGCCAGGCCGCTCGGCGGCGTGACCGCGTCGGTGGACCCGGCCACCGCGAGCACGGGGCCCTTGATCTCCGACAGCCGCTCGCGTACGTCGAACGCGGCGAGCGCCTCGCAGACCGCGGCGTAGCCGGCGTCGTCGGCGTCCTGGAGCGCGTGCAGCAGGGCCGAGCCGCGCTCGGGCTCGCGGTCCAGGAAGCCGGGGCCGAACCAGCGGCCCGCGGAGGCGCTGACCAGGGCCGGGCGTGCCCGAGGCCCGGACGGTCTCGATCCGCTCCTGCCAGCTCTCGGGGGAGCCGATCCGGGCGCCGGTGCACAGCAGGGTGGCGCTGGAGACCCGCTGCGGGGCGTCGAGCAGCAGCTGGAGGCCGACCGCGCCGCCGACCGAGTCGCCGGCGTAGTGGAACCGCGCGGGCCCGAAGCCGTCGACCAGGCTGTCCACGAGCTCGAGCACGTCGGCGGCGAGGCCGGCGACGGTCAGCGGCTCCTCGTCCGGCAGCGGGAACCGGTTGGTGCCGTGGCCGGGCAGGTCCCAGGCGACGACCTGGAAGTCCGCGGGCCAGGTGCTGCGCGGCGGCCGACCACAAGGTGGTGGCCGACGTGCCGAGCGAGGGCCCGAGGACCAGCAGCGGGAGGTCGGGACGTCCACCGAGGCGGACGGCGGTGACGGTCATGCTGGAGGCTCCTTGTCGGACGCGCGCGGCCCGGGCGAGGACCCCGTCCACCAGGACGGCGGTCTGCCCGAGGTAGTCGTCGTGGGGTGGGTGGCCGGCGAGCGCGGCCATCGTGCGCTGCTCGGCGCGGACGTCGTCGTGGGCGGCCGCCAGGGTGGCGGCCATCCGGTCGGGGTGCACGCGCAGGCCGGCCAGCAGGTCGGCGGTCTGGGCGCCGGCGACGACGGTGCGGCGCAGCAGCGTGGCGAGCGTCGCCCACTCGGCGTGCCAGCCGCCGTCGGCGCGCTCGTCGACCTGCTCGGCGGCGGCCACGTGCAGGGTGGCGGCGAGGCCGGGTGCCGCGAGCGCGGCGCGCCGGACCAGCGTCGAGAGCACCGGGTTGGCCTTGTGCGGCATCGTCGACGAGCCGCCGCCGGTGCCCTCGGACGAGCTCGCCGACCTCCGGCCGCGACAGGGTCAGCACGTCGTTGGCGATCCGCCCCCAGGCGTCGGTGCAGCGGACGGCCGCGTCGCCGATGCGGGTGATCGTCGTGCGCCGGGTGTGCCAGAGCGAGTCCTTGCCGAGGCCGAGCGCCTCGACCGTCGCCGCGTAGCAGTCCCGCGCGGCCTCCGGCGCCGCCGAGCTCGACCACCGCGGCCATGGTGCCGGCGGCGCCGCCGAGCTGGACCGGGAGCACGAGCCCGGCCACCTCGTCGTGGGCGTCGAGGACGCCGAGCCAGCCAGCCGGCGGCCTTGAGCCCGAACGTGGTGGGCACGGCGTGCTGGGTCAGCGTCCGCGCCACCAGCGGGGTGTCGCGGTGCCGCTCGACCAGCGCGACGAGCGCGTCGACCTGCGCGAGCAGCGAGCCACGCACGGCGGCCACCGCGTCCCGCGCGGCCAGCACCAGCGCGGTGTCGACGACGTCCTGGCTGGTCAGCCCCTTGTGCAGCCAGCGGGCCGCGTCCCCGGCACCGGCCCGGTCCGCGCAGCAGCTCCACCAGCGGCAGCACCGGGGTGCCGCCGGACTCGCCGGCCGCGGCCAGCGCGGGCAGGTCGTCGGCACCCGACCAGGCCGGTCAGGTCGTGCTCGGCCGACGCCGGCGCGATGCCGGAGGCGACCAGCGCCGCCAGCCACGCCTGCTCGACGTCCACCATCGCCGCGAGCACCGCGGCGTCGGACATCAGGTCGCCGGCCCGGTCGTCGCCGGGCCACAGGAGTGCGCTCACCTGGTCAGTGTCCCGGATAGCGCAGGAAGACGGTCTCCCCCTCGCCCATCAGCCGGACGTCGAAGCGGAAGCCGTGCTCGTCGGGCTCGCAGAGCAACGTCGAGCGGCGGTCCGCGGCGACGGAGCCGAGCAGCGCGTCCGGGGCGCCGGCGCCCAGCGGCAGGTAGGCACGGGTGAACAGCCGGTTGAGCAGCCCGCGCGCGAAGACCGTGAGCGCGAAGAACGGCAGCCCCGGCGTCGACGCCGCCGGGCACCAGGGTGGTGAAGGTGTACTCCCCCGTCCGGTCGGTGCTCGCCCGGCCGAAGCCGGTGAACGTGTGTCCGTCGCGGCGCAGCGAGCCCTGCTGCTGCACGACGCGGCCCTGCGGGTCGGCCTGCCACAGCTCCACCAGCGCGTCGGGAACGCCCGCGCCCGCTCCGTCGTACACGGTGCCGTGCAGGCGTACGGCGCCCGGCGTCCCCGGCGCGACGAGGTCGCGGTCCCCGGCGTACGGCAGCGCGTAGTGGAAGAACGGGCCGACGGTCTGGCCCGGGGTGGCGGTCATGCGTCCTCCAGCGGGGTGCGGTGGGAGCCGGTGAGCACGATGTCCCAGCGGTAGCCGGTGCTCCACTCGGGCTGGGTCAGGTCGTGGTCGTAGGTCGCCACCAGCCGCTCGCGGGCGCGCCGGGTCCACGATCGACTGGTAGATCGGGTCGAGCGCGAACAGCGGGTCGCCCGGGAAGTACATCTGGGTCACCATCCGCTGGGTGAACTCCGTGCCGAACAGCGAGAAGTGGATGTGCGCCGGCCGCCAGGCGTTGCGGTGGTTGCGCCACGGGTAGGGCCCCGGCTTGATCGTGGTGAACCGGTAGACGCCCTGGTCGTCGGTCAGGCAGCGGCCGACGCCGGTGAAGTGCGGGTCCAGGGCGGCCGGGTGCTGGTCGCGCTTGTGCACGTAGCGGCCGCCCGCGTTGGCCTGCCAGATCTCCACCAGCTGCCGGCGCACCGGGCGGCCCTCGCCGTCGAGCACCCGGCCGGTGACCACGCATCCGCTCCCCCACCGGGTCGCCGCCGTGCTGGATCGTCAGGTCCGCCTCGAGCGGGTCGATGTCGCGCTCGCCGAAGCACGGCGCCCACAGCTCGACCCCCTCCGGGTCGGCGTGGTGCAGGTCCTTGGTCGGGTGGCGCAGCAGGCTGGAGCGGTACGGCGGGTAGTCGGTCCGCGGCTGCGTCTCGACGGCGCCGGCGGCGTCGTACGCCTTGCTGATCGCCGCGATCTCGTCACTGATCACGGCCTGGGTCTCGAGCTCGGTCACCGGCCCGCCTTTCTCCTGGAGGTGGTCCGCCGAGTGTGCCTCGCCGGTGACGCCGGACGCCATCCGCGGCTTCCGCCCAGTGGAAACCGGGTGGGAGACTGGCCGGATGGCCGGCCACTCCTCCCGTCCCGGCGCCAGCGTCACCAGCAGGGCGCTGGCGCTGCTCGCCGCGTTCGACGCCGACCACCGGCGGCTGACCCTCAGCGAGCTGGCGGAGCGCGCCGACCTGCCGCTGCCCACGGCGCACCGCCTGGTCGGCGAGCTGGTCGCCTGGGGCGCGCTGACCCGCACCCGCGACCGGTGAGTACGTCGTCGGCCGGCGGCTGTGGGACCTCGGCCTCCTGGCGCCGGCCCAGACCGGGCTGCGCGAGCTGGCCTCGCCCTACCTGCACGACCTGTACGGCGCGACGCTGGCGACCGTGCACCTCGCGGTGCGCGACGGCACCGAGGTGCTCTACCTCGACCGGCTGCGCGGGCACGCCTCGGTGCCGATCCTCAGCACGATCGGCTCCCGGCTGCCGATGCACGCCACCGGCGTCGGCAAGGTGCTCCTCGCGCACGCCCCGGACGACGTGCGGCAGCAGGTGCTGGAGCACCTGACCCGCCTGACGCCGTACACCGTCACCCAGCCGGGCGTGCTCCGCCGGCAGCTCGCGCGGGTGCTGCGCGACGACTACGCCACGACCGTCGAGGAGATGAGCCTGGGCGGCTGCTCGGTCGCCGTCCCGGTGCGCAGCGGGGCCCGCGTGGTGGCCTCGCTGGGGATCGTGGTGCCGTCGCTGCGCACCGGACGCCCCCGCCTGGTCAGCGCGCTGCAGGTCGCGGCCCGGGGCATCGGGCGGCTGCTGCCCGACGGCGAGGCCGTGCCCGGCTGAGCCGACCGGGACGTGCGCGCCTACTCGCCCACGGAGGGCGGCGTCGAGGGGGCCGATCGTTCGACCGAGGAGCTGCCCGGCCGCATCGAGCGACGCCGACGCCTCCTGCGCGTAGATCTCCTCGGGGACGTTGACCGCCTCGCCCATGACGTCCGCCATCCAGCTCGGCGTCCCGCTCGGCTCCGCCCTGCTCCGCGTCCATGGTTCCGCTGTCCGTCAGGTTCGAGGCGAAGATGCCGGCGGCCGAACGCGGCAGGAAGTCCTCGTAGACGATCGGCTCGGGGTGCAGGACGCCGGTCCGGACGAGCGCGGTCGACCTCCCCTGCTCCAGCGCGGCCGCCTGCTCCGGCGTCGGACGCCCGGCGGCGACGCCGGGGTCGACGCGGAACGTGAAGAAGCCGAGACCGGCGAGGCACAGGTCGCGCTCGGTGGCGGGCAGTCCCTCGCTCCACACCTGCGGTGCCACCTCGGCGCGACGGAGGTGCGGGTCGTCGGCCAGGCGACGGTCCACCGCGGCGACCAGCTCGTCGAAGCGGTCCCTGCCCGCCGGGGTGAGCGCGACGCCCCGGGCCTCGACCTCACCGAACCTGACCCGCAGCGACCCCTGGGAGATGCTCCCCGTCGGCGTCCCGGAAGGTGCGCGGCTCCGCGAGCGCGCGGAACGAGGTCTGCCGCAGCAGCACGTCCGGGCCGTCCCACCGCGGCGGGCCCTGGATCTCGTCGATCATCTCGATCCCGCGGGCCTGCATGGACGCGTACAGGTCGTCGATGTCGAGCACCCGCGGCGTGAGGTGGTTGATGTGGGTCGTCGTCACCCCGCCGATGTCGGCCGCGACGCCCGAGACGCGCTCGAGCTCGCTGTACCAGGCCCGGTCGACCGGGTCGGTGGACAGCGCGAAGGACGCGGCGGCCAGCTCCAGGTACCGGTCCGCGTCGGCCGCCGACAGCTCCCCGTGCTCGATGGCGACGTCGGCCAGGGCGAGCAGCTCGGCGGGGAAGAGCTCGCGGGCGGCCAGGAAGCTCTGCAGCCGCCCCTCGAGGTCCGGGTCGAAGAAGCGTCGGTCCTCGGGGACCAGCATCGAGGTGAACACCCGGAACGGGTTCGCCGCCAGCTCGTCACGGTCCAGCGGCCGGAAGGCGGTCGAGACGACGGGGACCGGTGCCGGCGCCGCGTCGCGCAGGTCGTAGAACCCGCACGGAGACATGCCCAGGGCGCCGAACACCCGGGACACCTGGGCCAGCTCCCGGGGCGTGCCCACGCGGATCGCGCCGTGCCGCTCCGCGGTGACCCGGTCGATGCTGCCCAGCCGTTCGGCATCCGCGCCCTCGCGCGCGATGACGCGCTGGTTCACCTCCTGGGAGACCTCGACCAGGGTCGTGTAGGCGGGCACCTCGGCGCCGTACAGGTGCGAGAGGCGGGCGGCGAACCGGGTGCGCAGCTCGGTGCTGCTCACGGTCCTGGGAGCGCTCATCGACTGTCGCCCTCGGGGCGGTTCAGACCGTGAAGTTCACGCCCTGGGCGAGCGGCAGCTCGCCGGAGTAGTTGACGGTGTTGGTCGCTCGGCGCATGTAGGCGCGCCAGGCGTCGGACCCGGACTCGCGGCCGCCGCCGGTCTCCTTCTCGCCGCCGAACGCGCCACCGATCTCGGCGCCGGACGTGCCGATGTTGACGTTGACGATGCCGCAGTCCGACCCCTCCGCGGAGACGAACTTCTCCGCCTCGGCCTGGTCCGAGGTGAACACGCTCGAGGACAGGCCCTGCGGTACGGCGTTGTTCAGCGCGATGGCCTCCTCGAAGTCCTCGTAGGGAAGCACGTAGAGCAGCGGGGCGAACGTCTCCTGCGCCACGACGTCGGTCTGCTGGTCGATGCGCACGATCGAGGGCCTGGCGTAGAAGGCGTCGGGGGCGGCCTCCTCGAGCTCGCGGCCGCCGCCGGCGACGAGCTTGCCGCCCTCGTGGGCGGCCTGCTCGATGGCCTTCTCCATGCCCTCGTAGGCGGCCCGGTTGATGAGGGGTCCGACCAGGGTGCCGTCCTCCATCGGGTTGCCGATGGGGAGCCGGCCGTAGGCGGAGACCAGGCGGTCGGTGAGCTCGTCGATCACGCTGCTGTGGGCGATGACCCGACGCATGGTCGTGCACCGCTGGCCTGCCGTGCCCGCCGCGGAGAACACCACGCCCCGCGTCGTCAGGTCGAGGTCTGCGGTCGGGCTCACGACGGCGGCGTTGTTCCCGCCGAGCTCGAGCAGGGAGCGGCCGAAGCGATCCGCGACGCGCGGTCCGACCGCCCGGCCCATGCGGGTCGAGCCGGTCGCGCTGAGCAGGGCGACGCCGGGGTGGTCCACGAGCGCCTTCCCGACGTCGGCTCCACCGATGAGCACCTGGCTGAGGTCGGCGGGCGCACCGCAGTCGGCGATGGCCTGGGCCAGGATCGCGTGGCTGGCGAGCGCTGTCAGGGGGGCCAGCTCCGAGGGCTTCCAGATGACGGGGTCGCCGCAGACCAGTGCGACGGCCGTGTTCCAGGACCACACGGCTGCGGGGAAGTTGAACGCGCTGATGACACCGACCACGCCCAGCGGGTGCCAGGTCTCCATCAGTCGGTGGCCCGGGCGCTCGGAGGTCATCGTGCGCCCGTAGAGCTGACGGGAGAGGCCGACGGCGAAGTCGCAGATGTCGATCATCTCCTGCACCTCGCCCCGCGCCTCGGAGGTGATCTTGCCGACCTCGAGGCTGATCAGGGTGGCGAGGTCGTCCTTGTGCACGGCCAGCAGCTCGCCGAGCCGCTTGACCAGGGCGCCTCGGGCAGGCGCCGGAACCCCGCGCCACTGCAGGAAGGCAGCCTGTGCCCGGGTGACGGTGTCGTCGACGGCGGAGCCGTCGACCCAGCTGACGTGGGCCAGCGGCTCACCGTTGATCGGCGAGGTGGTCACCACGTCGCCGGCGACGGCGTCCACGTCGACGCCACAGCGACTGGCCGTGGCGAGGGCGAGCCGGTTCAGGGCCGAGCTGCTGGGGATCTGTCGCATGGTGCCGGTCATGGGTGCTCCTAGCGTGTGGGTGACGTTCTCGGGCGGGGCATCGAGGTTCGAGGCATGGTCTGCGGTCCGGCTAGACGATGTTGAGCTCGGGCCGGAGGTCGGAGCCGGCGAAGCGAGCGGCGGTCAGGGGGCTGACGTCGACGACGGGCGACCGGCCGAGGTACAGGTCGCGCATCACCTCACCGATCGCCGGGCCCATCAGGAAGCCGTGACCGGAGAAGCCGGTGGCGTAGAGGAAGCGGGAGACTCCGTCCGCCTCTCCGACCAGCGCGTTGTGGTCCGGAGTCATCTCGTAGAGACCGGCCCAGCCGGCGCCGAGCCCGACCTCGCTGATGGCGGGGGCGCGACGCTCGATGGCCTCACCGAGCCCGGCCAGCCACGCGTCGGACTCGGTGAGCCTGAACCCCGGGGTCTCGTGCGGGTCGGACATGCCCAGCAGCAGGCCCTGGCCCTCGCCGTGGAAGTAGAACGAGGTGGCGAAGTCGATGGTGAACGGCGTGTGCGGGTCCAGGCCGGGCATGGGCGCCGTGGTGAGGATCTGGCGGCGCAGCGGCTCCACCGGCAGGTCGACGCCGACCATCGCACCCAGGTCCTCGGGACCAGGCGCCCGCGGCGCAGATGACCGTGTCGGTCGCGATCGGTCCCCTGGTCCGTCACGACGTGGGTGATGGCTCCCCCGCTGGAGTCGATCGCGGTGACCGCGCAGTTGCGGACCAGACGCGCGCCCGCTCGCCGCGCCGCTCCGGCGTACCCGTTGACGACGCTCTCGGGGGTGCAGTGCCCGTCCGTCGGCGAGTACGCCGCCGCGAGCAGTCCCTCGGTGCTGATCAGGGGCGAGAGCGCCTTGGCCTCCGCGACGTCGATGAGCCGGCTGGGGACGCCCAGCTCGTTCTGCAGGGCGATGTTCTTCTCGAACGCCTCGACGTGCTCCGGGCTGCTCCAGGAGGAACAGGTAGCCGACCTGGTGCAGGTCGATCTCCTGGTCGAAGGTCGCCTCGAACGTCTCGAACGCGTGCAGGCTGCGCGCCCCGAGCTCGATGTTGACCGCGTCGGAGAACTGGGCGCGCACACCGCCGGCGGCCTTGCTGGTGGAACCGGAGCCGAGCTCGCCCTTCTCGACCAGGACGACGTCCGGTGACCCCGGCGCGGGCCAGGTGGTAGGCGGTGCTGAGTCCCATGACCCCGCCGCCGATGACCACGACGGAGGCGCGGGACGGAAGCGCTGTCTGTGGCACCTGCGGCCTCATCTCCGTGCGGTGTCGGGATCACCGTTCGGCGTCCCGGTCGGACTCGTGCTCAGCCTCACCCCGCACGACAGTTCAGCACAAGCGACGAAGACTGCCCGCAGACACATCAGAGTTGCTAAAGTCTTGTCCTCTCCCGCCGACAGGAGCGTGCCACGGTGCCTCAGGGTCCGCGGTTGAACCTGACGCAGCTCAGCACCCTGCGCGAGCTGGTGCGACGCGGCACCCTGGCGGCCGCCGCCGAGCACCTCGGCTACACCCCGGGAGCCGTCTCACAGCACCTCGCCTCGCTCGAGACGGCGCTGGGCGTCGCCCTGGTCGAGCGATCGGGTCGCCACCTGGTCCTCACCGATGCCGGCCGCGTGATGGCCGAGCACGCGGAGGAGCTGCTCGCGGCAGAGGCCCGCGCCGTCAACGCGACCCGGTCCGCCCACGACGCCGTCGCCGGCCCCCTGATCGTCGGGACCTGGGGCAGCACCGCGGCGACCCTCCTGGCCCCCATCGTCGCAGCGCATGTCCGTCGCGTTCCCCGACGTCACGCATCAGCTCGCGCGAGGTGGACCTGGACGCAGCCACCACCAGCGTCAGGTACGGCGAGGTCGACGTCGCCTTCGGCCTGGACTACCTCGACGCCCCCATGCCGGGCGACAAGTCGATCCAGCTGGTGCGGCTGCCGCCGGAGAAGTTCGCGGTCGCCGTCGCCACCGGCTCCCTCCACCCGGTCGCACGCCGCCGCAGGCCTCGGCCGAGCCGCGTGAGTACGTCGGGACCGAGCTGCTCGGCGACCTGGACTGGATCCTGCCCCCGGAGACCTCTCAGTACGGTCGCGCCATCCGCTCGGGATTCAGGCGCCTGGGCTTCGAGCCGCGGGTGGTGCACGAGGTGACCGACACAGCAGCATCCCTGCAGCTCGCCGCCGCGGGGCTCGGCGCCACCGTGATGACGGGACTGATGCGCCGGCTGAACACCAGCCTCGACCTCACGGCGCTGCACATGCGCGAGCCCTTGACCCGGCAGATCGTGCTCATCAGCAGGGGCGACGTGGCCAGCGCCAGCCGGTCCGGGTCTTCGTCGAGGAGGCCGAGAGCGTTGTCGACGAGCTCCTCGCGACCTTGAGCTGGTGACGTGTCGGTGGCTACCGCGTCAGCCTGCGTGCCCGTGCAGGCGTCTCGTGAGTCCGCTCGGCCTGATCTTCCTGCGGTTCGCGTCCGCGGACTCCTGGCTGGGCCGGGCCGCGAACGGCGGCGCGTGCTCGGGCCTGATCCCGACACCGATCACGTAGGCCGTCAGGTACGACGCACCGGGGCACGTGACGGAGCACCGCGAGCACAGGTGCCGGCGGGCCCATGCGCCGTCCGTCGAGGATCGGTTTCACCAGGCCCCGGTGCATCATCCGCTGCAGCGCCTGGACCAGCGACCGTCGCCATCAGCCGTCGCCGGCGCACCGCTGCGAGCTCCCGCGTGGTCACCGCGCCGCGCAGCAACGGGTCGGCCAGCACGGCCGCGGCCGCCACCGCGTCCTGCACCGCCAGGTTGATCCCGACGCCGCCGACCGGCGACATGGCGTGCGCGGCGTCGCCGATGCAGAGCAGACCGTCGACGTGCCAGCGCCTCAGCCGGTTCAGCCGCACGTCGAGATGCTTCACGTCGTCCATCGACCGCAGGGTGTCGACCCGGTCCGCCATCTCGGGCATCAGGTCCGCGACGTCGCGCCGGAACGACTCGATGCCTCGCGCGCGCATCTGCGGATCGGCGCCCTTGCGGGCGATGTAGGCGATCTGGAGGAAGTCGGTGCGCGGGATCACCACGGCGAACCGGCCACGACCGGCGCGCGGGGTGAGCGCGTTCGGGGTGTCCTCGGGCGCGCGCGGAAGGCGGAACCACCACGCGTCGATCGGGACGCGGAACTCGTGCAGCCGCAGCTCGGCCTGCCGCCGGGCAACGGACCACCGGCCGTCACAGGCCACCACCAGGTCCGCGCGGATCAGCCCGTCGACTCCCGTCCGACGAGTGGTACTCCACCCCTTCGACCCGGCCGGCCTCCCGGACCAGCCCGGTCACCTCCGTGGCCATCCGCAGGGTGAACGTCGGCTCCTCCGCCCCGGCGTCGGCGATCAGGTCGAGCAGGTCCCACTGCGGCACCATCGCGACGTACGGATGCCGCACCTTCAGCCTGCGGAAGTCGGCCACGACCACGGTGCGACCCTCTCCCGCCGGGAACTCGACCTTGTCCAGCCGGCTGTACGGCAGCGTGGCGAACCGGTCGGCCAGCCCGAGCTCGTCGATCAGCGTCAGGGTCGACGGGTGGACGGTGTCGCCCCGGAAGTCACGCAGGAAGTCGCCGTGCTTCTCGAGCACCTGGACGTCGACACCGGCACGCGCGAGCAGCAGGCCGAGAACCATGCCGGCGGGACCGCCGCCGACCACCACGCACGTGGCGCGCTCAGTCGTCATCTCGCACTCCTCCTCCTCACCGTACGACGGCTCGGCAGGTACGTCGACAGCCCGGATCCTGCACGCCGGGGCTGTCTGGGCAGCCGAGGACGCCCTTGCAGGGGACTATCGTTTATCGATAGATTCCTATTGGTAGTCGATCGAAGGAGTTCTGATGGGAACGCTGGACCGTCCTCGCGCTGCGGATCGTGCTCGCGATGGTGCTCGCCGGGTCGCTGTTCGTGCAGGTGGTGATGGCACCCCTGCTGGCCATCGACCTCAACGAGCTCGACCCGGACTACGCCTACCTGCGCACCCCGCTCGTCGTCATCCCGGTCCTGGGCATCGTGACCATCCAGGTGACCCTGGTCTGCGTGTGGCGGCTGCTGACGATGGTGCGTCGGGGCACGGTGTTCTCCCACGCCGCGTTCCGGTACGTCGACGTCGTGATCGCCGCGATCGCGACCGCTTCACTGCTCACGTTCGCGCTCGGCGTCATCCTCGCGCCGGGCGAGGCCGTTCCTCCGGGCATGGTGCTGCTGATCGGCGGGGCGGCCGTGCTGGTCGCCGGGATCGCCCTGATCGTGCTCGTGCTGCGGCTGCTGCTCGCCCAGGCCGTCGCCCGCGACGCGGAGGCGCACCACCTGCAGGCCGAGCTGGACGAGGTGATCTGATGCCGATCGTCGTCGACGTCGACGTGATGCTGGCCAAGCGCAAGATGTCCGTGGGCGCCCTCGCGGAACGCGTCGGGATCACCCCCGCCAACCTGGCCGTGCTCAAGAACGGTCGCGCCAAGGCGGTGCGCTTCACGACGCTCGAAGCACTGTGCGAGGCACTGGAGTGCCAGCCCGGAGACCTGCTGCGGTGGGCACCCGAGGCCGAGCCGTCAACCGGACACGGTGTCGCCGTGGCGGTGGGCGACCCTCCACTCGCCTGACTCGCGGCGGTACACCTGGGTGGCCCGCAACGTGTACGTGCGCGGCTCACCGTCGACCGAGGCCGAGGTGTGCTCGAGCCCGGCCGTGTAGGCCATGTCGCCGACCACGTCGTACGCCAGCAGCTCGAAGACGTACGACGAGCAGTCGGAGAAGCTCGTGCCGAGGGCGACGAAGAGCTCGTCGACCTCCCGCTGTCCGTGGGCGTTGCGCCAGGCACCCAGGACGCTCACCGGTTCGGTGCGGGACCAGAGCGCCCTGCGCGGGGCAGGGTCGCCGTTGTGCAGCGCCAGCTCCGCTTCGTACAACCTCGTCCTGACCCAGGTCAGGAAATCGTCCCGGTCGGCCACCCCTTCAGCGATGCACCGGTCCGCCGTCGCGCGCGAGGTCGAGACGTCAGGTCATGGACTGCTGGCGCGGGCCCCTTCCGCTCCTTGGTCGATGTGGCGATCAGTGCCGTGCCCGCCGTACCAGTCGAGGCACAGGATGGTGGCGTCGTCCTTGAGGTCACGGCCGGTGGCGTCCAGGGCCCGGTCGGCCAGCGCGCGGACCGCCTCGCGCGGGTGAAGTGCGCGGGTGTCCGCGATCGCCGCCTGCAGGTCGACATCGGCGGCGTTCCGCTCGAGCATGCCGTCCGTGACCAGGACGAGCCGGTCACCGGGTTGCAGAGGACTGGCTGCTGCTGCGGTACGCCGGCATCGGGGAACAGCCCCAACGGAAGATCGACCGGCAGCTCGAGGGCGACGACATCCGCCCCTCGGGCGAGGTAGGGCGCGACGTGCCCGGCATTGACCATCTCCAGCGACCCCGTGCGCAGGTCGAGGCGGCCGATCAGTCCGGTGACGAAGTCCTCCAGGCCGGTGTTCACGGCGTGCTCCACCAGCGCCGCGTTCGTCCGCGTGACCTGTCCGAGCAGCGACGCCCCCTCGCTGCGTGCGTTGCGCAGGCTCCCCACGCACAGGGTGGCGTTCAGGGCCGCGGCCACGCCGTGCCCCATCGCGTCGGTGATGGACAGGTGCAGCAGGTCCCGCGCCAGGCTGAAGTCGAACGTGTCCCCCGCGATCCCCGCGGCCGGCTCCAGCCACCCCGCCAGCGTGAACGCCCCGGCCTCGCAGGCCTGGGGTCCCGGCAGCAGCCGGTGCTGGATCTCCGCCGACAGGCTCAGCGGGCGCGTGCGCTGCCCCCACTCGTAGAGATCGGTGTGCCGGCCGTTCGCGATGACCACGAACGCCAGCATGTGCGCCAAGGTCCTGATCTCGCGCACCGTCCCCGCCGACGGCTGCTCGGGGAGAAGGAACTCCAGCAGACCGATGACCTCCCCGCGCTCCGTCACCGGCGCCAGGACCCGCCACAGAGCCACGCCCTCGAACCCGGGCAGGGACCGGTCGGGTCCGAGCACCATCACCTGCTGGGTCCGGACCACCTGCTCCGCCGGCCCCCCGTCGAAGGGCATCACCGTGGCGGACTCCGCCGCCGTCCCGACGCTCCCCCCGGGCGAGCCTCGCGTCGTCGTCGCTCCGATCCGTCGGAGGTCAGCACCTCGACGTGCACGAGCCGCACCACGGCCCGCCCCGACATGTCGGCGATCAGGAACGACACGGCTGCCGCACCGAGAGCCTCGCCCAGCTCACGGGTGACGGCCTCCACGGCCTCGACCGGCGGGGCGGCCTCCGCAGCGTCCAGCAACTTCGCGACGGCTGTTGCACCCGGGCCGCGCCCGCTGAGGTCCACGCGCCACTCCTCTGCCTTGCGGTCGTTCACGCATGATCGCACGTTCACTGGCACGACCGCAGGGCGTCAGACCGGTTCGAGGACCACGCAGCAGTTGTCCGGGCTCGGCGCCAGGGTGGCGGTGTACGCCGAGCACCCGAGCCCCTCGAGCAGGCCCTGCAGCAGGTGCAGGTTCATCCCGCAGACCAGGTCGGTGTGCTGCCGGGCAAGGTTGTGGAACGGGCAGTTGCCCAGCCTGACGGCACCCTGCTCCGACCGCGGCTCGAAGCCGTGCGCCTCGAGGACCGGCACCGGGTCGCCGGTCCCGGCCGCCCGGCCCATCTGCCGACCGACGTCGTGCGCCCGGCTGGCCACGGTCTCGCGGATCGGTCGCCCCGCGGCGTCGGCCTCCTCGACCGCGGCCGCGAGCAGCTCCCCGGCCAGCTCGTAGCGACGCCGGGGCAAGCGACACCTCCACCTCACGGTCTGCCCGCAGGTAGAGCTTGGACGGCCGACCGGCACCCGGTCCGGTGCGCCCCGAGAGCCGCTGGTGGACCACGTCGAGGAGTCCCTCGTCAGCCAGCCGGTCCAGGTGGAACGCGGCCGTCGGCCTGCTGACCCCTACGGCCGCCGAGGCCTCGTCCCTGCCGACCGGGCCACGAGCGCGTGCGACGTACTCGTAGAGGCGCCGTCGCGTGGGCTCGTCGAGCGCAGCCACGGTCGAGATCGGGTCCGCTTCGTCGGCACTCATGGGCACATTCTAAAGCAAGCATCCATTGACGGTAGTGATCGTTCCCTTCTAACATCAAGCATTCACTCTTTTAGAAAGGGACCGACCATGACGACCCACTCCCCCCGGCTCACTCCGAGCAGCAGCACCGCGACCGTCCACGATCTCCGCGACCCGGGCTACCAGGCCTTCTTCCTGTTGCGCACGGTCTTCACCGTGGCCCCGATCCTGTTCGGGCTCGACAAGTTCACCAACCTGCTCGTGGACTGGGACGCCTACCTGGCCCCCGTGGATCAACGACCTCGTCCCGGGCACGGCCAGCAGGCGATGTACGCCGTCGGGGTCGTGGAGGTCCTCGCCGGCCTGCGGTCGCGATCGCGCCGCGGTTCGGCGCCTGGCTGGTCGCGGCCTGGCTGGGCGGGATCATCCTCAACCTGCTCACCCTCTCGGGGTTCTACGACGTGGCCCTGCGCGACTTCGGGCTGCTGGTCGCCGCCGTCGCGCTGGCCCGTCTGGCCGACGCGTGACCCCGTCGCGGTGCGCGGGCCGGGTCGAACCCGGCTCACACCCCAGCTGCCCGGGTCGCCGACCCGCGCCGCGCCGAGTCCACGGATGCGCGGGTCGACCAGGCGGGCGCGAGCGGGCCGCGGCCGACCTCCTGGCCGCGCTCGGCCGGGACCCGGGTCCCCATCTCGCCGACACCCCGCGCCGGGTCGCGGCGGCGTACGCCGAGATGCTCACGCCCGCGCGACTTCGACCTGACCACCTTCCCCAACGACGAGGGCTACGACGAGCTCGTGCTCGCGCGCGGCATCCCGGTCCACTCGCTGTGCGAGCACCACCTGCTGCCGTTCCACGGCGTCGCCCACGTCGCCTACCTGCCCGCCGGACCGGATCCTGGGCCTGTCCAAGCTGGCCCGGGTGGTCGAGCTGTTCGCCCGGGACCTCCAGGTCCAGGAACGCCTCACCCAGCAGGTGGCCGACTGGCTCCAGGAGCACCTGGAGCCGCAGGGGGTCGGCGTCGTCATCGAGGCCGAGCACCTGTGCATGTCCATGCGGGGAGTGCAGGCCGCGGGCACCGTCACGCTCACCTCGGCCCTGCACGGGCTGCTGCGCGAGGACGCCGCGGTCCCGGCAGGAGTTCTTCGACCTGGCCCGGAGATCCTGAGGGAGACTGGGGCCCTTCGTGGTCACCAGGTGGCGGGAGGGAACGAGGACGTGAGGGACGACAGCGGAGCCGGCCCGGAGCTGGTCAGCACCCTGGTCCGGTGGCAGGAGTCGGGCGGGGTCTGGCGCGTGCTCCATCGGCATCCGACGACGATCACGGTGGCGTTGCTCCGCTGCGACGCCGGCGAGGAGGTCGACCGGATCACCTCCGGCCGGCCCGAGTGGTTGGCGTACCTCGGCGACCGGGACGGCAACGACGACTGATCCGCCGCCACCCGGTCGCCCACGGTCAGGGGCGCGTGTCCCCCGTCGTCTCCTTGTCGGGGCGGGCCTCGAAGCGCTCGATGACACCGATGATCTCCGGACGCAGCCTCGAGGCCGGGATCACCGCGTCGACCGACCCGACCTCGACCGCCCGGTGGATGTTGTGGATCGCGTCGAACTCGGCCGCCACCTCGCTGATCTTCTCCGCCCGCGTCGCCGCCCGCAGCTCGGCCTGCTCGACGACCAGCCCGCTGCGCTCGGAGCCGGAGGCCTCGCCGATCCGGGCCTCGAGCTCGCGCACGGCCGGGCTCGCCGCGGTGCGCTTCTCGACCTCGCCGGCGAACACGACGGCCGCGGCCGGCGCCCCACCGATCACCGAGGCGAACGATCCCTCGAGCGCCAGCACCGTCATGTTCGGGTTGAGCGCCTTGGAGAACACCACGAAGGCGCCGCCGTGGTAGCGCGAGATGACGCAGAAGACGATCGGCCCACGGAAGTTGACGATCGCGCGGCCGATCTCCGCGCCGTACTCCAGCTGCAGGTTCCGCATCGAGTCCGGCGACCCGTCGAAGCCCGAGAGGTTCGCCAGCACGACGAGCGGCCGGTTCCCGCTCGCCGCGTTGATCGCGCGGGCCGCCTTCTTCGACGACCGCGGGAACAGCGTGCCCGGCGGTGTAGGTGTCCGGGCCGTCGGTGGGCGGGAAGCCGCGCCGGCGGACGCGGCCGCGACTCGATGCCGAGCAGGCAGACCGGGTAGCCGCCGAGGTGGGCGTCCTGGACGACCGCGGTGTCCGCGTCGGCCATGCCGGCCCAGCGCTCGAGCGTCGGGTGGTCCTGGTCGGCGACGGCCCGCATCACGGTGCGGATGTCGAACGCCTTCTTCCGGTCCGGGTTGGTCTCGGCGGAGAAGATCTCGCCGACCGTGCGGAAGTCGCTGTCCTCGGCGTCGTGCGGGTACGACGAGATGTCGCGGTCGCGTCGGGTCGGTGGTGGCCGACGCGGCGCGGTGCGGTCCTCGCCGGGCACGACGTACGTGTGCTCGTAGTGGGCCATCAGGATCGTCGAAGGCGCCGGCGAGGTTCGGCGCCCAGTACTGCGCCTGGCCGTTGGGCCCCATCACCCGGTCGTAGCCGCCGATGCCGAAGTTGTCCTCGGCCGAGACGCCGCCGGAGAAGTCCAGCGACTGCTTGCCGGTGAGCACCATGGCGCTGTCCGGCGTCATCACCAGGATGCCCTTGGTGTGCATGAGCATCGTCGCCTCGGCGTTCCAGTAGGGCTGGGCGCCGACGTTGATGCCGGCGACGACGACGTTGATCTCGCCGCCGGCCTGGGTGAACTCCACGATCCGGCGCAGCGCCGCGGCGACCCAGTCCATGTTCTCGGTGCCGGAGTCCATCGAGATCCGGGCGCCCGCCGACAGCGCGAACCACTCGACCGGGACCCGCATCCGCTCGGCCAGGTCGAGGGCCGCGATGACCCGCAGGCACTCCGGCTCGGAGACCGAGCCCAGCGACTTGGTGGGGTCGCCGCAGAGCACGACGCGGGTGACGCCCTCGGGGTGCAGCGGCGTCGGCGTGGTGACGACGGCGGCGATGATGCCGGCCTTGTTGAGGCCGCGGGGGCGGTCGACCGGCACCAGCACGCCGGTGTCGTCGAGGTCGTGCTCGACCAGGGTCCCGTCGGGGCCGGTCAGCACCGACGCCAGCTCGTAGGGGTAGACCAGGCCGCGGCGGCGGGCGCGCAGCGACCTTGGCCGGCGTAGTCGTCGAGCGGGCTGAGCAGCTCGGTCGGCGGCTCCTCGATCGACGGACACCACGCCCGCGCCGGGCTGGGCGCCGAAGCGCACCGCCACCGGGACCGGGGCACCGCCCGGGGCGGCCACCCGGCCCTGGGCGAGCACCTCCTCGATGCCGGCGCCGTCGGTGAGCGGCCGGATCTTGTTGCCGAGGGCGGTCAGACCGCCCTCGTCGATCTCGACGACCGGCCAGACGTGCACCCACACGTGGTTCATGTCGAGCTTCGCGCCCGCGGCGCCGCGCGCCACCCGCGCCCGCCGGATCGCCTCGAGGCAGTTCTCCACCGCGCGCTCGGCGTGCGGCAGCGCGGTGACCCGGCCCTCCTCGTCGCGGACGACCGCGAGCTGCCGCACCTGGGCCAGCGCCACCAGCCGCCGGTCCGCGGGGTTCTCCCGGGCGACGCACTCGTAGAGCAGGACGTCCTCGGGCGCCTCGATCCGGGTGACGTCGAAGTTGCGGAGCCGCCACAGGTTCAGCCGGCGGCCGACCATCGGGTGGACGCCGCGGGTCAGGTCGTCCTCGGCGACCTCGCCGTCGTCGGCGGGCCGGAAGGCGTAGTAGCCGACCGGCCGGCCGGCCGCCGGCGCACACGGCGACCGAGACCCGGCGTGCGTCGTGGGCGAACGGCAGCGCCTCGACGAGCGGCCGGAGCTGCTCGCTCGCGGCGTCGGCCGACTCCGGCGCGTCGGGCCAGTGCAGGTAGAGGTCGACGACGGCCTCCTCGTCCTCGCGGCGCGCTCGCGACGTGGGCCGCCGACCGCGGCGGCCAGCCCGCCGGCGGGGTCGGCCAGCTCGGCGACGGTGCCGACGCGTCGAGACGAGCGCGGGTCGGCCGGTCGTCGAGCGTGTAGTCGGCGACCACGAAGGGCCGGCCGTCGGCTCGATCGTCCTCGAGGTCGTGCAGGTCGTACTCGCGGTAGTGGCGGCGCGCCAGCACCTCCAGCATCGGCTCCCGGGCCGGTACGCCGTCCTCGAGCCGCTCGGCCAGGAACCGGACGATCTGCTCCGGGATCGCGGCCAGCGCCTCGATCCGGTCGGCGCGGTCGGGCAGGCCACCGTCCGCGGCCAGCGCGTCGAGCTCGTCGCGCACCCCGGCGAGGACGTCGGCCCGCTCCGCGTCGACGGCCGGCTGGTCGAACCAGCGGAACCGCACGCTGCGGGCCAGGTCGCCGACCACCGGGAAGCGCAGCTGGGTGGCCCGGCCGAGCCGCTCGAGCAGCTGCCGGGCCTGACCGGCGAGCTCGCCGGTCGGCGGCGGCTCGTCGATCCAGCGGCCGAGCACCGCGGAGGCCAGCGCGACCTCGGGCGCCGAGCGCTGCTGGGCCAGGAAGATCCGGAAGACCGCCTCCTCCATGGCCGGCGTGCGCTCGAGGTCCTCGACGCCGTAGTGGCGCAGCACCCGCAGCAGCCGGTCGCGGAACTGCTCGGGCAGGCCGCCGCGCTCCACGTCGAGGCTCTGCAGGAAGGTGTGGAAGTGCTCGCGGGAGCTGTGCACCCGCAGCTCGGTGTGCCGCTCCTCGTCGGCGGGCCGGTTGCGGCTCAGCTCGGCGAGGTCGGCGAACGTGCCGAGCAGGGCCATCTCGTCGGCGACGACCGACACCCCCTGCGGCCCGGAGCTCCTCGCGGGCGGCGAGGTAGTCGGCGAGCGCGCGCGCCCTGGTCCCGCGGCGGCACGTCGTACCCGAGCACGACGGCGGTCAGGGCGGCCGCGGGCCCGCGCCGCGCGCACCGCGGCCGACTGCCCGTCCTCCGGTGCCGGCAGGTCGAGCGCGGGGCCGTCCCGGCGCCGGCGGCGACCTCCTCGGCGCCGTCGCCGATCGGCTCCAGCCTGACCAGCGCGGCGCCGGTCTCGACCTGGCTGCCGGTGATCACCAGCAGCTCCTTGACCCGGGCCGGCGAACGGCGCGTAGAGCACCGTCTCCATCTTCATCGACTCCAGCACCAGGACCGGCGCACCGGCCTCGACCTCCGTCGCCGACGCGCGGCGGGCGTGGCGACGACCAGGGCCGGCGCCGGCGAGCGGAGCACGCCGCCCTCGTCACGGCTGACCCGGTGCGCCACCCCGTCGACCTCGACGAGGGTGCTGGGGCCGTGGGTGGCGGTGACGACGTGGTAGCGGCGCCCGCCGACGACGAGCCGGCGGTGGAACTCGTCGATCCGGTCCATGCCCGACGTCGACGGTCTGCTCGTCCGCGCCGGCGGCGACGGTCACGCGGTAGCGCGACGGCCCGGTGTTGACCGTCGACACCTGGTACGTCGTCCCCCGGAGCTTGAGCTCGACCGGACGGCCGGCCTGGTGCTGGGCCTGCGGACGGCCGCCGTGGGCGGTCTCGAGCAGCCGGGCGACCTCGATGCTGCAGCCCGTCGACGTACGCCTCGATCGCGGCCGCGACGATCGGCGACGCCGGCGTGCTCCTGGGCGACGAGCCGGCCCTCGCCGCGCACCCGGTCGATCCAGCTGGTGTCGGCCCAGCCCGCCGGTGCCGTCGACGACCTCGGGCTGGTCGAGCAGGTCGAGCACGAAGCTCTTGTTGCAGGCGCCGCCCTCGATCACGACGGTCGTCTCGGTCATCGCCCGGCGCAGGCGGGCGAGCGCCTCCTCGCGGGTGCGGCGCGTAGGCGATGATCTTCGCGATCATCGAGTCGAAGTCGGGCGGGATCGTGTCGCCCTCGGCGACGCCGGTGTCGACCCGGACACCCGGTCCCGATCGGCAGCTCGAGCCGGACGATGCGACCCGGCGCCGGCGCGAAGTCGCGGTCCGGGTCCTCGGCGTTCAGGCGCGCCTCGACGGCGTGCCCGGCCTCGGTCGGCTTCGTCGCCCTCGAGCCGGCCGCCGCCCGCGACGTGGATCTGCGCCTTGACCAGGTCGACGTCGGTGGTGGCCTCGGTGATCGAGTGCTCGACCTGCAGCCGGGTGTTGACCTCGAGGAACGCGAAGGTCTTGTCCCCGGGGTGGTAGAGGAACTCCACCGTGCCCGCGCCGACGTACCCGACCGCGAGCGCGAGCCGCTCGGCGGCCGCCTTCAGCTCGTCGGTCTGCTCGCGCGGACAGCAGCGGCGAGGACGACTCCTCGATGACCTTCTGGTTGCGGCGCTGGATCGAGCAGTCGCGCACGCCGATGGCCCAGGCGGTGCCGTGGCCGTCGGCGATCAGCTGCACCTCGACGTGGCGGGCGCCGGTCACCAGGCGCTCGAGGAAGACGGTGCCGTTGCCGAACGCCCGCAGCGCCTCGTCGCTGGTGCGCTGGTAGGCGTCCTCGAGGTCGGCGGCGCGACGCGACCATCCGGATCCCCCGGCCGCCGCCTCCGGCGGTCGCCTTCAGCATCAGCGGGTAGCCGATCTCCTCGGCGGCCGCCAGCGCGCCCTCGAGGGTCTCGACGGCGCCCCGGCTCCACGGAGCCACGGGCACGCCCACCTCCTCGGCGATCAGCTTCGAGCCGATCTTGTCGCCGAGCTTGCGCATCGCCTCGGCGCTGGGGCCGATGAAGGTGACCCCGAGCCGGTCGCACAGGTCGACGAACGCGGGGTCCTCGGCCACGAAGCCCCAGCCCGGCCAGACCGCGTCCGCGCCGGTCTCGACCAGGGCCCGCTCGAGGACCGCCAGGTCGATGTAGGGGCGGGCCGAGGCCGGGCCCAGGTCGTAGGACAGGTCGGCCTCGCGCACGAACATCGCGCGGCTCT
>CAWERI010000021.1:0-216393 GCA_963811515.1 uncultured Actinomycetota bacterium | reverse complement strand
TCAGCTGCAGCCGCTGGTGCTCCCGCACCCTTCGCAGACGTAGCAGCTACCAGCCGGCCGCATCTTCGTGCCACACGTGAAGCACAGCGGGCTGTCGACCGCCGTACCGGTGATGGCCTCCATCAGCTCGGCGGAGGTGTGCACACCCTTGGGCGCCTCCTGGACCGAGGCCTCCTCGACCGAGGCCGGCTTCGCCGCGGCGACCGCGCCCTCGGCGGGGCCGTCGTTGGTCGTGCCGATCGAGCGACTCGGCCTCGGGCAGCTCCTCGGCGGCGGCCTCGTAGGAGCCCGTCTCGAGCTGACGCTGACGCTCGTCGGCGGTGTAGATGCCCATGGCGGAGCGCTTCTCGAACGGCAGGTAGTCCAGCGCCAGGCGGCGGAAGATGTAGTCCATGATCGACTGCGACATCCGCACGTCCGGGTCGTCGGTGAGACCGGCCGGCTCGAACTTCATGTTGGTGAACTTCGAGACGTAGGTCTCCAGCGGGACGCCGTACTGGAGGCTGATGCTGATCGCCATCGAGAAGGCGTCCATCACGCCGGCCAGGGTCGAGCCCTGCTTGCCGAGCTTGAGGAAGACCTCGCCCAGGCCGTCGTCGGGGTAGGAGCCGGCCGTCATGTAGCCCTCGGCGCCACCGACGGTGAACGACGTGGTGCGCGACGGGCGCGACTTCGGCAGGCGCTTGCGGACGGGGCGCTCGACGACGACCGTCTTGACCTCGGCGGCGGCCGCGGCTGCCGACGCCTTGTCGGCGACACCCTGCTTGGCGGTGCTGCCACCGTCGGACAGCGGCTGGCCGACCTTGCAGTTGTCGCGGTAGATCGCCGTGGCCTTGAGGCCCAGCTTCCAGGACTGCATGTAGACGTCCTCGATCTCCTCGACCGACGCCGACTCCGGCAGGTTCACGGTCTTGCTGATCGCGCCGGACAGGAACGGCTGGGCCGCCGCCATCATCCGCACGTGGCCCATCGGGGCGAGCGCGCGGGCGCCCATCGCGGTGTCGAAGACCTCGTAGTGCTCGAGCTTGAGGCCGGGGGCGTCGATGACGTGGCCCTTGTCGCCGATGTACTCGACGATCGCCTCGATCTGCTCCTCCTGGTAGCCCAGCTTCTTCAGCGCACGCGGGATCGTCTGGTTGACGATCTGCATCGAGCCGCCGCCGACGAGCTTCTTGAACTTCACCAGCGAGAAGTCCGGCTCGATGCCGGTGGTGTCGCAGTCCATCATGAAGCCGATGGTGCCGGTCGGCGCGAGCACCGAGGCCTGCGCGTTGCGGAAGCCGTTCTTCTCGCCGGTCTTGATGACGGCGTCCCAGGCCTTCGTCGCCAGGGTGTGTACGTCGCGGTCGTGGCTGTGGATCGAGCGGATCGCGTCGTTCGCGGCCTGGTGCTTGCGCATCACGCGCTTGTGGGCGTCCGCGTTGCGGGCGTAGCCGTTGTACGGGCCGACGACGCCGGCGAGCTCGGCGGAGCGCTTGTAGGACTGGCCGGTCATCAGCGAGGTGATCGCACCGGCCATCGCGCGGCCGCCGTCGGAGTCGTAGCCGAGGCCCATCGCCATCAGCAGGGCGCCGAGGTTGGCGTAGCCGATGCCGAGCTGGCGGTAGTCGCGGGTGGTGTCGCCGATCGACTCGGTCGGGAAGTCCGCGAAGCAGATCGAGATGTCCATCGCGGTGATGATGAACTCGACGGCCTTGGCGAACAGCGCGGCGTCGAACGTGTCGTCGTCCTTGAGGAACTTCAGCAGGTTCAGCGACGCCAGGTTGCACGAGGAGTTGTCCAGCGACATGTACTCCGAGCACGGGTTGGACGCGGTGATCCGGCCCGTCTCCGGGTTGGTGTGCCAGTCGTTGATCGTGTCGTCGTACTGCAGGCCCGGGTCGGCGCACTCCCACGCCGCCACCGCGATCTTGCGGAACAGCTCGCGGGCGTCGACCTCCTCGATGACCGCGTTGTCCTTGCGGGCACGCAGGCCGAAGGAGGTGCCCTCCTCGACGGCGCGCATGAACTCGTCGGAGACGCGGACCGAGTTGTTGGCGTTCTGGTACTGCACGGAGGTGATGTCGGCGCCGCCGAGGTCCATGTCGAACCCGGCGTCACGCAGGGCGCGGATCTTGTCCTCCTCGCGCGCCTTGGTCATCACGAACTCCTCGATGTCCGGGTGGTCGACGTCGAGGACGACCATCTTCGCGGCACGACGGGTCGCGCCACCGGACTTGATGGTGCCCGCGGACGCGTCGGCGCCGCGCATGAAGGACACCGGGCCGGACGCCGTACCGCCGGAGGAGAGCAGCTCCTTGGACGAGCGGATGCGGGAGAGGTTCAGGCCGGCGCCGGAGCCGCCCTTGAAGATGAAGCCCTCTTCCTTGTACCAGTTGAGGATCGAGTCCATCGAGTCGTCGACGGCGAGGATGAAGCACGCCGACACCTGCTGCGGGCTGGGCGTGCCCACGTTGAACCAGACCGGGGAGTTGAACGAGAAGTACTGGTTGACCAGCAGCCACACGAGCTCGTGCTCGAACAGCTCCGCGTCGGCGGGGGTGGCGAAGTAGCCGTTGTCCTCGCCGCCCTTGCGGTAGGTCTTCACGACCCGGTCGACGAGCTGCTTGAGGCTCCACTCGCGTACGTCGCTGCCGACCGCCCCGCGGAAGTACTTCGTCGTGACGATCGTGGAGGCGTTGACCGACCAGAAGTCGGGGAACTCGACGCCGCGCTGCTCGAAGACGGTGTCGCCGGTCTTCCAGTTGGTCTGGACGACGTCGCGACGCTCCCAGCTGATCTCGTCGTAGGGGTGCACACCCTCGGTGCTGAACACCCGCTCGACCTTGAGGCCCTTGCCCCTGCCTCGCTGGCGCGCAACCTGTGCTGCGCCGCTGACCGTCTCCGTCATCCCCTGCTCCTCTTCGCTCGTCTGTGGTCTGTTCATGTTCGTTCGTGTGGCTGTTCGTGCCACGTGCCGTCTGCGGTGTGCATGACCGGCAGCGGCTGCGTGGTGTGCCCGGAGCGCAGCTTCCCCACTACGCCCCGGGCAGTTCTGGGGTCAGCCCGTGGGCTGAGGTTCCGCGTCGACCGCGCGCTCGGCGCGCAGCACCGCGATCTCGGCCTCGAAGTCGTCGGCCGACTCGAAGGCGCGGTAGACGCTGGCGAACCGGAGGTAGGCCACCTCGTCGAGCTCGCGCAGCGGCGCCAGGATGGCCATCCCGACCTCGTGGGCGGGCACCTCGGCCCAGCCCTCGCCGCGCAGCGCGTCCTCGACCTGCTGGCCGAGGCAGGCCAGGTCGTCCTCGGAGACCGGGCGGCCCTTGCAGGCCTTGCGGACGCCGGCGACGGCCTTCTCGCGGGTGAACGGCTCGGTCGCGCCGGACCGCTTCACCACCACGAGCTGCATCTGCTCGACGGTGCTGAACCGCTTGCCGCACTCGTTGCACGAGCGGCGGCGGCGGATCGCTCCCCCGTCGTCGGCGACGCGGCTGTCGAGCACCCGGGTGTCGGTGTGGCGGCAGTACGGGCAGTGCATGTCGGCCGCTCCCTTCACCTGGGTCGAGTCTCACTAGTCCAACACCCGGCACCCCCGGTTCCTGCCCGCCGTCCAGACCGCTGAGCGGGCCGGATTGTGGGTGGAACTGTGGATGACCTGGGGACAACCAGCGGTTCCCGTGTGTAGAACCCATCCGATCCTGTGGACCTAGATGTGGAAAACCACAACGGTGTAACTACTAGATGTAGTGGTAACCCTAGGACGACGCCCCTAGTCGCGCAAGCCGATCCCGCAGATTCGCCGGACTACTTTTTCGGGGGTGGTTAAACCGCAGGTCAGGCCCGCTTAACGGGCCGGGTCCGGGTGTGTCGAGGACGCCGGACGGGCGTGTCGGGACGCCGTCCGGACGCCGGTGCGGCCTCGTTCACACCCGTCCCAGCAGCCCCAGGATCCCGGGGTACGGCGGTCAGCCGGCCGGGGTCTGCGCCGGGGTCGGCGTGGTCCCGGCGATCCCCGGCGTGGGCGTCGTCCCCGCCGTGGGGGTGGGCGTCGGCGTGGGGGCGGTGGTCGTCGGCGTCTCGGTGGGCGTGGGCGTCTCGGTCGGCGACGCGGACTCGCTCGGCGTCGGCGTGCTGCTCGGCGAGGACGACTCCCCCGCCGTCGGCGACGACGACGGGGTGCCGGACGGGTCGGCCGACGGGCGTCGGCGTCGGCGTCGTCGAGGACTTGTGGTGGCCCAGTCCCGGGATCGACGTACGCGTGCCGCTGTCGGAGCCGCGGGTGTAGCTGGACACCGCCCGGCCGGTGACCAGCTCGAAGGTCAGGATCACCAGCATCGCGACCACGAAGATCACCCCGGCGACCGCCGCGATCCGCTTCCAGCGCAGGCCGGCCAGCGACCTCGCGCCAGGTCGGCCGGGCGGCGTCCTCCTGGACGTCGTCCAGCTCGCGCTCGGCCTCGTCGAGCTCCTCGCCCGCCTCCTCGGACTGGCGCTGGGCGCGCAGCAGCTGGGTGCGCTGCTGCCGGGCCTCCGCGCGGCGGGTGTCGGCCCAGACGCCGCTGGCGCCGGCCCGGGCGCGGGCGACCCGGTCGAGCGCCGCGGCCTGCGCCTGGGCGACCCGCTCGCGGGTGATCCGGAGGTAGTAGGAGTAGATCGCGCTGCCCGCGGTCGCGACCACGCTGCCGACCGCGGCGCCGATGATCGTCCCGGCGACACCCACGGTGGACAGCAGCACGGCGGAGCTCACGGCGGCCAGGGCGCTCGCGGACACCTGGACCCAGTTGATCTCGACACGGTCCTGTTGCTGGCTCAGTCATCGCCTTCCACTATGCGGGGTGCGCGGCCGGATCCCCTACCTGGCAGGCGGACTGTGACCAGGCTCGCGCCAGTGGTCTCGACAGGCTCGCCACCGGAGGCGGCCGACCGGGGTCAGCGCGGGGTGGGCTGCCAGACCCGGACCCAGTCCACCTTCATGGTCGCGGGCAGCGCGGAGCGGGCGAGGTCCTTGAGCTCCCAGTCCGAGGACAGCAGGCTGAGCACCAGGAACTCCGGCACCCCGGAGATGTGCTGGGAGACCTCGAAGGTCTCCCGGCCGTCGATGCGGAAGACGTAGGAGTCGGAGGTCCACTCCACCGAGAACACGTGGAACCTCTTCCACCACGCGTCGTCGGGCGGCAGGTTCGCGCTCGCCCGCTTCTGCAGGCCGCCGACCTTGACCGAGCGGCCGTCCTTGCCCAGGTGGTAGGCGAAGGAGCCCAGCCCGCCGTCGGGGTACGTCGACCCGAAGTACTCCACCGTGTCGATCTCGGCGCCGGACAGCTTCGCGTCACCGGGGACGGACCCGAAGATCGGGCTCTGCAGCCAGAACGAGCCGTGCATGCCGCGCGGCTTGTGGAACTTGATCCGGGCGGCGGCCAGCGCCGTAGGTGAAGGAGTAGGTGCTCTCGGTGCTGATGTGCCCGTTGAGGAACTGCCCCGGCACGGCCGGGTTCCTCTTGGCCGTCAGCCGCAGCGTGCCGTCCTGCACCGCGACGGCGTCCGCGGAGCTCTCCGACTTCGACCGGTCCGAGTCCGGGTTGAGCACCCCGAGCTGCCGGTAGCCCCACTTGGCCGGGTCGAGCGCCTCGCCGGTGAACTCGTCGTCGAAGGCGAGCTGCCAGTCGTCGTACGACAGCCGGGCGGAGCGGACCGAGCGGCGGTCGGTGGCGACCACCCGCAGCAGGGTGTTGCGGTCGCCGTCGGGCGCGGGCGCCGGGATCGCGACCCTGCCGCTCGCGGCCGAGCGGAGCGGTGACCAGGTCGAACCAGGTGCCGAGGTTGCGCCGCTGCAGGGTGACCTGCTGGCCGGCCCAGCGCGCCTCCGAGTCCACCTGTACGACGGTCGTCGCCCGGTCCGCGGCGGCCGGACGGGCGCCGGGCTGCGCGACGGGCGGCAGGATCTCGGCGCTCAGCCGGGCGATGCCTCCGCCGGGCGGCCGGGGCGCGCCGTCGCTGCCGGGGCCGAGCAGGACCGAGCCGAGCAGCACCGCCACGAGGGCAACCAGGACCCCGAGGACGACGGGCCTGACCGGACGAGCGGTGAGGAGCTGCCTCAGGCCTTCGGCTGCCACACGCGGACCCAGTCGACCTTCATCGTGGCCGGCAGCGTGCTCTGGTCGAGGTCCTTCAGCTCCCAGTCGGACGACAGCAGGCTGAGCACCAGGAACTGCGGGACGCCGGAGATGCCGGTCGTCATCCGCAGGGTCTCCATGCCGTCGACGCGGAAGATGTAGTGCTCGGGGGTCCACTCGACCGAGAACACGTGGTACTTCTTCCACCACGCGTCGTCCGGGGCCAGCGCCCGGGAGGCCTGCGGCACCATGCCGCCGGTCTTCACCTTCTGGCTGGCCTGGTCGAGGTAGTAGGTGAACGACGCGAGGCCGCCCTGCTGGTACTCCGAGCCGAAGTACTCCACGGTGTCGATCTCGGTGCCGGAAGCCTTGGCGTCACCGGGCACCGAGCCGAAGATCGGGCTCTGCATCCAGAACGAGCCGTGCATGCCGCTCGGCTTCTGGAACTTGATCCGGGCCGCCGAGACGCCGTAGGTGAAGGAGTAGGTGTTCTCGGTGCCGACGTGGCCGTTGAGGTAGCTGCCCGGGCTGGCCGGGTTCTCCAGCGTGCTCAGCCTGAGCGCGCCGTTCTCCACGTCGACGGCGTCGGTCGAGCTCTCGGACTTGCTGCGCCCGGAGTCGCCGGACTGGATGCCGAGCTGCCGGTAGTTCCACTTGGTCTGGTCGAGGTCGAAGCCGGTGAACTCGTCGTCGAAGCCGAGCTTCCAGCTCTTCGACGTGAACGTGGTCGAGGCGACGTCGCCTCCCCCGGCGACCACCCGCATCTCCTGGCGCGGGCGGAGGTCGGCGGGCTGGGAGAACGTCGCGTGCCCGTCCTTGTCCAGCGGCGTGGTCTCCACCGCGGCCCAGTCGCCGTCGCGACGTACCTGCAGGGTCACCTCGCCGCCGGACGCCTTCGCCTTCGCGTCGACCTGGACCAGCGCGCCGGCCTTGTCGGCGGAGGCCGGGCGGGCGCCGCGCTGCACGATCGGCGGCAGCATCGCCGCGCGTGATCGCGGTCACCGGCTGCACCGGCTTCGCGGGCGGCTGGTCGGCCGCGTCCTTGGAGCCGGGCTGCGAGCAGCGCCCAGACCAGCAGGCCGGCCAGCAGCACCGCGACGAGGAGCAGCACGACCCAGCGCAGCCAGCCGCCGCGGCGGGGGCGGCGCGACGGCCGCCCCCCTCCGAACGGGTCCTGCGACGGGTCGGTGTCTGCGTCATACGGAGAAGTCTCCCAGGCTCATCGCTGCCAGACCCGGACCCAGTCGACCTTCATCGAGGTCGGCAGGGTCGAGCGGTCCAGGTACTTCAGCTCCCAGTCGGAGGTCAGCAGGCTCAGGATGAGGTACTCGGGCTGCTTGGAGACGGCCTTGCTGCTGCGCCAGGTCTCGGTGCCGTCGATGCGGAAGACGTACCCGCTCGAGGTCCACTGCACGGAGAACACGTGGTAGCGCGACCACCAGGTGTCGCTCTTGCCCGCCAGGGCGGTCGACGCGCGGCGGAAGACGTCGCCGTACTTCGTGGTCGTGCCCTTGCGCGGGTAGGAGTACAGGAAGTGCGCCAGCCCGCCGTCGGCGTAGCCCTTGCCGAAGAACTCGGCGACGTCGATCTCGGCGCCGGTCTTGGCCGGCGTGCCGTAGCGCGAGGCCTGGACCTGCGGCTGCATCCAGAACGCGCCGTGCTGGCCGCGGCCCTTCTCGAACTTGATCCGCGCGGCGGCGTAGCCGTACTGGTAGGAGAACTTCCCCGACGTGCCGATGGTGCCGTTGAGGTAGTTGTTCTTGCGGGTCGGGTTGCGACGCACCTCGAGCTTGAGCGCACCGCTGGAGACGTGCACCGCCCGGGTGGAGCTCTGCGACCGCAGCCGGCTGCCCTCGCGGATGCCGAGGTTGCGGTAGGACCACTTGTTCTGGTCGAGCTTCGTGCCGCTGAACGGCTCGTCGAACTTCAGGTCCCACGCCTCGGAGGAGACCTCGTCGGTGACCACGCGCGCCAGGCCCGACGTCCGGGCGGCGACCACGCGGTAGGTGTACGGCGTCCCGCCGGACGCGCGGGCGGCCTTGAACCGGTAGACGCCGTTGGCGGCCTCACGGCCCTTGGTGACGGTGGCCCAGGTGCCCGAGGCGCCCAGCCTGCGCTGCACGGTCACCAGGCGGCCCGCCTTGGCGGGGCGGAAGGTGGCGGCGCCGACCACGTGGGCGCTGTTCGCGCTGGCCACCCGGCTGCCGTTCTGGGCGATGCCGGGGCTGACCGTCAGCGACGCGCGTCTGGGCGGCGCGCGCGGCCGGCGCGACGGCGCGGCCTTCGGCGGGGCTGCCGACGAGGGCCAGGGTGGAGGCGGTCAGGGCGGTGGACGTGGCGAACGCGATGAGCGCGGCTCTCACAAGGAAACTCCGAGACTAGAGGGCGTGCGAGGGTCTCGACAGGCTATCCGGCCACCCGTCAGGGGTCCTAACGAACGAGGGCCCCGGCGCGTTTCCCGGAATCGGGCGATTCTTCGAATGGTGCCCAACTAGCCCGGCATCAGACACAATGTCCTCGTGGCAGTGGGTGTGACAGAACGAGCGACCGTGGTCGCCGGTCGACGGCGCGCGGAGAAGACCCGGGTCGAGGCACGACCGAGGCGGTGGGGCGAGGCCCTGCTGCTCGTCGTCGGGGTGCTCGCGGCCTCCGCGGCCTGGCTGTTCCTGGTGCGGGCGTCGATCACGTTCGGCCAGGTGGCGCGGGACGGCCGGGGTGCCGCGTGGGCGGTCTGCGCGGCCGGGACGATCGGCGCGGCGGTCTGCCTGCTGCTGGTGTTCGTGCTGCTCACCCGGACCTGGACGCTGCTCGGCCTGCGCAGCGACTACCAGCCGCGCCGGTCCTCGGGCGGCAAGCGCTCGAAGTAGGTCGCGCGTCGGCCTGCTCAGAAGACGGTGTAGCCGCCGTCCGCCACCAGCACCGACCCGGTCGTGAACGACGAGGCGTCGCTGGCCAGGTAGACCACGCTGGGCGCGATCTCCTCGGGCGTGGCGTACCGCTGCATCGGGGCGTCCTCGATCCAGTGCTGCCGGAACCGCGGCTCGTCGACCGGTGCCATCTCGGTCTTCACGTAGCCCGGCGCGAGCGCGTTGACCCGGATGCCGTACGGCGCCCACTCGGCGGCCAGCGACTTCGTGAGCTGGTGCACGGCGGCCTTCGAGGCGTTGTACGCCGGCTGCCACTGGGGGCGGTTGACGACCAGCCCGGACATCGAGCCGATGTTGACGACGGCGCCGCGTCCGGCCTCGATCATGTGCGGCGCGACCGCCCTGGTCATCCGCCACAGCCCGGTGACGTTGACCTCGAAGACCTCGTCGAACTCCTCGTCGGGCACCTCGAGCGCGGGTCCGTGGAAGCAGGTGCCCGCGTTGTTCACCAGCACGTCGACCCGTCCGTGCGCCTCGACCGCCTCCCCCGCGATGCGGAGCACGTCGTCCCGGTCGGTGACGTCGCCGGTGCACACCGTCGTACGACGGCCGGTGCTCGCGGCGATCTCGTCGGCCGCCACCCGGTTGCGCGCGTCGTCGCGCCCGACCAGCACCACGTCGGCACCGGCCTCGGCCAGCGCCTGGGCGAAGGCGCGGCCCAGCCCGCGGTTGGCACCGGTGACCAGCGCGGTGCGGCCGTCGAGCCGGAACGGGTCTCTCATGGCGGTGCCCCTTCGTCGTGGAGCCTCGCACTCTGCCACGACGGCAATGTTCGCTGTGCGCACGGATGTACGCATAGTGAGACACGTTCCTGGTCAAGACCAGTGCCGCCCGCTTAGCGTCGGGAGGTGACCACCACCACGTCCGCACCTTCGTCTCGGGGCCTGTGGCCCGTCCTCCTCTGCTGGGTCGCCGTCGCGCTCGACGGCTTCGACCTCGTCGTCCTCGGGGCGGTGATCCCCGAGCTGCTGGACTCCGGCGACCTCGGCTTCACCCCCGCGTCGGCCACCCTGGTCGCCACCATCGGGCTGATCGGGGTCGGCATCGGCGCCGTGCTGATCGGGCCGGTCACCGACCGGTTCGGCCGGCGCCGCAGCCTGATCAGCTGCATCGCGGCGTTCTCGGTGTTCACCCTGCTGGTCGCGGTGGCCCCGGACATCACCACCTTCGCGGTCCTGCGGTTCCTGGCCGGGCTCGGCCTCGGGGCGTGCCTGCCCACGGCGCTGGCGTTCATGACGGAGTACGCGCCGGCGGGGCACCGCGGGTCGGCGGTCACCCGGATGATGACCGGCTACCACGTCGGCGCCGTGCTCACCGCGCTGCTGGCGCTGCTGCTGGTCGACGACCTCGGCTGGCGCTCGATGTTCGTGATCGGCGGGCTGTTCGGGCTGGCCACCCTGCCGATGATGTGGGCTCGGCTGCCGGAGTCGGAGGCGTTCCTGGTCTCGACCGGCTCGACCGGCCCGACCGGCTCGACCGCCCGCGGGGCCGTGGTGCGGGGCGGGTTCCTGGCGATCAGCCTGGCGTTGTGGGTGGCCTCCTTCATGGGGCTGCTGCTGGTCTACGGCCTGAACACCTGGCTGCCCAAGATCATGGAGATCGCCGGCTACTCCACCGGCGACGCGCTCGGCCTGCTCCTCGCGCTGAACCTGGGCGCGGTCACCGGCCTGCTGGTCGCCGGCCGGATCGCCGACACGCGCGGCAACAAGCCCACCGCGCTGGTGTGGTTCGCCCTCGCGGCGGTCTTCCTGGCCGGGCTGAGCATCAAGCTCGAGTCGACGCCGGCGGTGTACGTCGCGGTGTTCCTCGCCGGCGTCTTCGTGTTCAGCGCCCAGGTGCTGGTCTACGCGTTCGTCGGCCACCTGTACCCGCCGGACGTCCGCGGCACCGCCCTCGGGCTCTCCGCGGGGGTCGGCCGGGTCGGCGCGATCGTCGGCCCGTTCCTCGGCGGCGCGCTGGTCAGCGCCGGGATCGCCTACCCGTGGGGCTTCTACCTGTTCGCCCTGGCCGCCGTGATCGCGGTGCTGGCGCTGGCCCTCGTGCCCGCGCACGCCCCCGAGCCGGCACGGTCACCGGTCCCGGAGCCGCCGCACGAACTTGAGGCCGGACCAGGTCGCGTCGACGGCGCAGACCTTGACGTCGACCCACCCGGTCGCCAGACCGAGCTCGCGCACGACGCCCTCGTCGAGGTCGGTCGGCATCCCGCTGGCCTTCTTCGGCCAGCACACCCAGACCATGCCGTCCACGGCGGTGCGCTCCAGGACCACCGGCAGCCGCTGCTCGAGCCGTCGCCGCGAGGTGCCGAACAGCAGCGTGACGTCGACGCGGCGCGGCAGCCGGGACGTGTACGTCGACCCCGCGAGCAGCTCGCCGACGTGGTCGGGCCCGCCGTCGACGTACACGGTCAGACCGGGCTTCAGGCCGAGCTTCGCCACCAGCGGGGTGCCGGAGTAGCCGTGGGTGCTCACGCCCCGCATTCTGCCCGGGTGCGGCCGCTCACCGTCCGCATGTCAGGATCGAGCACGTGATCCGCCGTCTGCTGCTGCCCTGCGTGGCCCTCGTGTGCGCCCTCGTGCTGTCCTCCTGCGGTGGCGGCGGCGACGCCTCCCCGTCGACCGTCGACGGCTTCCCGGCCTACGTCACGGCGAACAACGAGAAGGGCGCGCAGAGCTTCGCGCGCTACTGGATCGACACCCTGAACGAGGCGACGACCTCCGGGGACACCGCGAAGTTCAAGAAGCTCAACAAGGACAGCTGCACCACCTGCGGCGACTTCGCCACGCAGCTCGACGACATCTACGGCGCCGGCGGGCACGTCGAGACCGACGGCTTCAAGATCAAGAAGATCGTCAACGAGGCCGGGGTGCCCGCGCCCGGCGCCGGCGTCAGCGTGGTGCTGACCGCCACCCCGCAGAAGGTCGTCGCGAAGAAGGGTGCGGCCGCCCGCGAGCTCAAGGGCGGCGACCTGCGGCTGCGGCTGATCATGGTGCGGGTCCAGAAGCACTGGGTGATGGACCGCATCGACGTCGGCTGAGGCTCAGCGCCAGCCGGTCCGCAGCACCGTCGTCGCCGCGAACGGGTCGCTCCCCCGGGTCGTGACCAGGACGCCCTCGCCCTCCGGGCTGCCGGTGTAGATCGCCGGCCCTCCGCCGACCCAGCGGTCCCACGCGGCCGCGAAGGCCTGCGCCCGCCTGCCCGTGGTGCCCAGCACGGTCGGCACGCTGTGCCACACCTCGCCGTCGGCACGCAGCCTCCCGAACGCGACCCGCAGCCCGTCGGCGTTGTCGACCGGCTCCTGCAGCACCCAGCGCGGCAGCACGTAGCGCGGTGACGCCATCGGCGAGACCACCTCGTCGAGCGCGGTCGCGAACGCCGCCGACTCCTCGGCCGGGACGCCCTCCAGCGCGCAGCGCCGCTCCCCCAGCGTGTCCACCTCGACGCTGACCGCCTCGGCCCCCGCCGACGTGACGCCGGCGTCGTGCAGCCCGTCCGCGACGGCGTACGCCACCTGCTCGATGCCCGGGCGGCCGCGCCAGGTCCTCGGCGATCCGGCGGCCGCGGTCCACCGCGACGGTGGTCTGGATGCCGAGCATGGTGACCACGCCGATGCCGATGACGACCGCCGGCGTGAGGTTCAGCAGGAAGGCCAGCGCGGCGAGCACCAGGCCGACGGCGAGCGCGAAGTGCGGCCGCCACGGCGACGGCCGGCCGTCGCGCAGCCGCAGGTCGTCGTGGTGCAGCACCACCGGCGCCGGCCCGGTGACCGGCTCGACTCGGCGTGCGGGTCGTGATCCGGACGGTGTGCACGAACGTGTCGGTGTACGGCGTGCCGACCGCCCAGGCCTCCGCGGACGGTCTCGCGCTCCTCGGCGCGGGCCAGCATCCGGGCGTTGACGGCGTCGAAGTCGGCGACCGGCGGCGCGGCGTACGGGGAGAAGTGCGTCGTCGACGTGCGCGACACCGGCGACCACGTCGCCCTCGACGTCGACGCCGTAGAAGCCCTCGTGCTTGCGGACGAACCGGTCCCAGTCGTTGCCGCCCTTGGGGTGGTCCTCGCTGACGCAGACCACGCTCCAGGTCAGCGCGACCTTCTCGGGCCAGTGCGGGTCCGTGCGCAGCGCGCGGCCGCGGGTCTGCACGACGGCGGTGCTCGTGGTCGCGGTGGTGAGGTCGACCAGCCCGGTGACCGCCCGCGCGTCCCAGCCCTCGCCGAGCAGCCCGCGCGTGCCGACCAGGACCTGGCAGTGCCCCTCCTCGAAGAACCTCGTCACCCACGGCACCCACTCGCGGCTGGTCCACGCGGCCCTGCTCGGCCCGCAGCGCCAGGTCCGGGTCGTACGTCGCGACGTACTCGTGCAGTGCCTTCAGCGTCTCGGGCGACCCGGCGACGGTCCGGCCGGTGACGAGCACCGGGTGCAGGTCCGGCAGCGGCGTCCTCGAGGTGCCGCAGCGCGAGACGGGCCGAGCCGGCCTCCTGCGACAGCACGCCGTCGAGGTCCGCGGGCAGCGTCGCGGTGGCCTGCTCGTGGTCGCAGAGCACCAGCATCCGCATCCGCGTCCCCCAGCCCGCGGTGCTCGGCCTCGACGATCTGGGTCAGCGCGACGACCTTCGCCTCGCTGCGGGCGAGCACCCGGTCGACCGGGCTGCGGCCGCGGCGGATCCCGCGCCGGGTGAGCTGGTACCCCACCGACGGCAGCACCGCCCGGATCCGGTCCAGGACCGCGTCGTCCTCGCCGGTGGTGCGCAGGTGCGCCGCCCAGCCCTCGATCAGCAGCACCCAGTCGTCGGCGCTCGGGTCGTGCCGGTGCCGCTCGGAGAGCCGGGCGCCGTCCGGCAGCGCCATCAGCCCGGCGTGCACCATCCGCAGCGCGGCGTCGGGCGGTTCGCCGTCGTCGTACCTCTCGTCGAGCCAGGCGAAGAACCCCGTCGAGCCGTACGCCGGGTCGCTGAGCGCCGTGGTCAGCTCGGCGAACCGCTCGCCCTGCGCCGCGAGCCAGTCGTTCTCGGTCGGGGTCGGGGTGGTCAGCCAGGCCAGCTCCGCGAACGGCGCCAGGTCGCCCTCGCGGACGACGGCCGGGATGCTGACGCTGAACACCGAGTCGCCGAACAGCTCGTCGACGAGCACGCTTCTGGTCGCCGGTGAGGGTGTCCGGCGGCGTCGCGGTCAGCCCCAGGACGAACGCGTCGGGCAGCTCGTCGAGGACCTCCTGCAGCAGCCGGCCCCAGACCTCCAGGAGGTGGTGGCACTCGTCGAGGACCAGCGTCAGGTCGCCGACCTCCTTGAGCCGCTCGACGAGCGCGCGGCCGTTCGGGTGCAGCCGGTCAGCAGGCTGCCCTCCTCGTCGCTGCTCGTCTCCCCCCCGTCCTCGTCGACCTCGGCGTCCGGGTCGAAGGTGGCCAGCGACTGGTAGGTCAGCGCGGTGAAGAACGTCTCGATCCCCCGTGTGCCGCTGGCCTGGTCGACGTACCCGGTGAGGTCGGTCCAGCCGCGCAGCCACTGCGACTGGATCGCGGTGTTCGGGCCCAGCACGACGGTGGTGCGCTGGCGGCGGCGCGCGGTCTCGAGGCCGACCAGCGTCTTGCCGGCGCCCGGGGGCAGCACCACCCAGGAGCGCCTGGCCCCCGCCGCCTCGGCCCGCTCGATCGCGTCGAGGGCCCGGGCCTGGTGGACGCGGAGCCGGTACGGCGCACGCGCGTCCGCGACGCCGTCCTGCTGCATGCCCGAATCCTCCCATTCATCACCCCGCTCGCGCTCCCGAACCGGGCGGGTTGTCCACAGATCAGCGATGAGGTCTTTCCCGATCGCGCGGGTCGTGGGTAGGTTGCAGAGGCGTGTCCGGTTTGTCCGCGCGCGGTTCGGGTCGATGTTGTGGGGGTCGCGTCGTGACGCAGAGACGTACCGTTCGCAGGCTGGCCGCGGGGCTCGTGGCCCTCGCCGCTCGCCACGTCGGGGTGCACGGACACCGCGAAGCCCAGAGCCGCTGCCGAGCACGACCGCTGCCTGCGCCAGTGAGTGCCGAGTGCGTGGCGTCGCCGATGTTGCCTGAGGCCGCGAAGGGTACGTCGGCCGCCAGTGCCAAGGCGTTCGCGCGCTTCTACATCGACTCGGTCAACTATGGCGCCAGGACAGGCAAACCAACGAGCCTCGCAGACGTCTGTCGCGACGCACCTGCTGGCGATGTCCTGTATCGCGGATCATAGAAGAATCATCGACCGCCGTCGTACGACGCCGGCTGGGACGACATAAGTGTCTCACGGCTGCCAAGCCGACCCACGGATTGCCGTCAGTTGAAACGCCGTCGCAGTCAAGCAGCGTCCGATCGCTCGATCTGGCGGCACGATGCAGTCCCAGCGAGGGCGTGGATGTAAAATCTACTTAAGGCGGCGCAAATCAAGACGATGCAACGGCGACCGACTAGATCAACCAGGTGACGCATGGGTACCTTGCGTTGGACGCGCTAGCCACCTGCGAGCGCCTCGAGCGTCTCCGATCTGGCCTCGCCTCGTTAACCGCACTGGCCGATGAGGCACCGATTTCTCCGTCGACGGCCTAGCCTTTGGCCTGAGTGCTCCAAGCACCGACACTCGACCTCGACGCGGGTCCAACGACTGCGCCGACCTCCGCGTGCTTCGCGAAGCCAACGCGTTCGTGACAGTACCGATGGGCACTGTCTGTGCTTGCGAGCTTGCAGCGATACGTGACCTGCGGTCCTCGCACTTGCGCGGTCAGGCAACGCCTGACCGGGCCGATCGACCGAGTCGTGGCGCCTGTGGGTGCCGGTGCCCTGCGGGTGTCTGGAACCGACCGACGCTCGTCAGGCGCCGGTCCGGCCGCCCCCACCCGCCGCCACACCCAAACCCCAGGTGACACCCGGGTTGGTGCTCACCGCGCTCCGCCGGATCGGACTGCCGTCGCTCCAGGCGCGGACCCAGCCGCGGGACAAGACGCTGGTCAACTTCGCGACGATCTTCTACGCGGAGCCGCAGACCTTCGCCCGCACCCTCACCCTGCTCGGCCAGTCGGTCGACGTGGAGGCGACGCCCACCTCGTTCACGTGGCACTACGGGGACGGGACGTCCGCCACGACCTCGACGCCGGGAGCGCCGTACCCGGCCAAGGACATCACCCACAACTACACCGACGCGCACACCACGGTGGCTCCGAGCGTCGACGTCACCTACTCGGCGCGCTTCCGGGTCGGGAACGGCGGCTGGCAGACGATCCCGGAGACCGTCACGATCGCCGGGCCGGCGTCCTCGCTGCGGATCAGTGAGGCCACGGCCGTGCTGTCGGGCGACTACTAGGAGCTGCGGTACGAAACAGGCGTCCCAGGCCCCCGGAAAGGCCTGAATCGTTCCGCAGCTCGGAGGGAGCGGCCGAGCCAGCCGAGCTGCGGTACGAAACAGGCCTCGGCGGAGGCTGGCACGGCCTGGATCGTTCCGCAGGTCGGCGGGGAGTGGTCTCGACGAGCTCGACCAGCCGGGCAACTGACTCCCAGCCTGCCGGCTCGGCGGGAGTGGTCTCGACAGGCTCGACCAGCCGGGCGGGAGTGGTCTCGACAAGCTCGACCAGCCGGAGGACCCAGCCGGAACGAGAACGAGGGGCGGGGCCGCGGCTGCATGAGCGCGGACCCGCCCCTCGTGTTTCCCCTCATGCCGTCGACCCGGGTCGAGGAGGTCGTCGGCAAGCGTGTGGGCGCCTCAGCGCACCGGGACCGCGATCTCCTGGCCGACCCGCAGCGCGGGAGTGGGCAGCGCGTTGAGCTCCTGGATCTGGTGCACCATCTCGCGCACGTGCCCGGGCTCGGCCGTCTCGGAGGCGATCGCCCAGAGGGTGTCGCCCTGGCCGACCTCGACGGTCCGCGTGGCGACCGGGAGCGCCGGCCTCGCCGGTGGCGGCGGAGTACGAGCCGTAGACCGTCAGCACGGCGAGCAGCAGACCGAGGAACAGCACCACGGCCACGATCTGGCCGCGACGGGTCAGTCGGACGGGCGTCGTCCGCGGGGCGCGGCGGGCACGCTCACGGGTGAAACCGGGGTTCATGGCGATGGTGCTCATCTGGGACCTCCTGGGGAAGGAGTCGGTCGGGGAGTCGAACGGTGCGTCCATGACCGAAGTTCTACCGAGGACCTCCGACAGTTTCCGGAAGCTGCTCCTCGAACGGTTGTTCGATCGAACACATGTGCGACATTAGAGCATCTGTTCGAACGAGACAAGACCCTGAGCGAACAAATGTTCGAACTATCCGCCGGCGCGCTCATCACCCTGCGGCCGACCAGGCCGAACAGCCGGAACCCCGCAGCGGACTGCGAGGGTGCCAGCGAGCCGACCCGGATCAGCCCGCCCCGCCAGACCGGCAGGCTGCGCACCACCCGGCGCGAGCCGACCAGCGCGACCGCGGCGCGGGCCACCTCCTCGACGGTGAGCAGCCGACCGGAGGAGTGCACGATCGCCTTGGCCGGCCCGTCCTCCCGCATCGCCTCGACCATCGCGGTGTCGACGCCGTCGGGGCACAGCGCGTGCACCCGGACCCCGCGGGGCACCTCGACGCTCGCGGACATGGTGACCGAGACGACCGCCGCCTTGGTCGCGGCGTACACCGCGAGACCGGGCACCGGGCCGAGCCCGGAGGACGAGGCGACGTTGACGACGTCCCCGCCGCCGGGCCCGAAGGCGGCGAGCGCGGCCCGCATCCCCCACAGCACGCCCTTGAGGTTGACGTCGACCAGGACGTCCACCGACGACGACGCGAGCTGGACCAGCGTGCCGTCGTCGCCCACGCCGGCGTTGTTGACCCAGACCGCGAGCCGCCCGTGGCGGGCCGCCTCCTCGGCGACCAGGACGTGCGCCGCCTCGTCGCGTACGTCGTGCGCGAGCCCGGCGACGGCGCCCACCTCCCCCGCCGTACGACGGGCAGCAGCACCGTCCACGTCGGTCACCACGACGGCGTACCCACGCTCCACCAGCAGGGCCGCGACCGCCCGCCCGATGCCCCGACCCGCCCCGGTCACCACCGCACTGTCCATGGGCGGAGCCAACCAGACGGCCCCCTCGACCCGCCGCCGGCCCGTCTCCAGCACGTCGCGGGCGACACGCCGTTCGAACAAATGTTTGAACAACGCGCCGCCCGACGACTAACGTGACAGCACGGTCAGGCGAGCGGAACGCGGCAGAAGGAGCACCCCATGGCAGGCAAGCGCAAGGACACCGGCGGCGGAGCCGACGTCGCGGAGCTCCCGGACGGTCCCCCGGACGCCCACGGCCTGACCCCGCGCCAGCAGCGCGTCCTGACGGTGATCCGGGACTCGATCGAGCGACGCGGGTACCCGCCGAGCATGCGCGAGATCGGCGAGCGGGTCGGCCTGACCAGCTCCTCGTCGGTGGCCCACCAGCTGCGGGTGCTCGAGGAGAAGGGCTACCTCAAGCGCGACCCGAACCGGCCCCGCGCCCTGTCGGTGTTCAACCCCGACGAGGCCGAGTCGGTCGACGAGACCGGGGTCGGCGACGCGATGCCCGCGGCGACCTACGTGCCGATGGTCGGCCGGATCGCGGCCGGTGGGCCGATCCTGGCCGACGAGCGGGTCGAGGAGATCATGCCGCTGCCCAAGAGCCTGGTCGGCGAGGGCACCCTGTTCATGCTCGAGGTCGTCGGCGACTCGATGATCGACGCGGCGATCTGCAACGGCGACTACGTCGTGGTCCGCCAGGAGCAGACCGCCGAGAACGGCGAGATCGTGGCCGCGCTCATCGACGGCGAGGCGACGGTCAAGACCTTCCAGCGCAAGAACGGCCAGGTGTGGCTGCTGCCCCACAACGAGGCCTACGACCCGATCGACGGCACGAACGCGACGATCCTCGGCAAGGTCACCGCGGTGCTGCGCCGCGTCTGACTCCCCCGCACGACCGACGGACCGTCACCCCACGGGTGGCGATCCGTCGTCGCGTCCGGCGTAACGTCCGGCTTTCCCCAGATCGTCCTGCCGGATGATCCCGACACGCGGCACGGACCGCCCCACCGCGGCTAGGCTGACTCTCCTCTCTTACAGACCGGTGTCGCCCGTGCTCGGACAACTGCTCACCCTCGCTCTCACGACGAGCCTCCTCGTCGCGCCGCTCGGCGGCGCTGCCGTGGCCGATCCCGGCCCGGACGTCACCACGGTGACCACCGCCCCGACGCCGGTCCCGCACCGCACCCGACCCCGTCGTCGGCGAGCCCACCCCGAGCCGGTGCAGGACCCCGCGACCGCTGCCGCCCAGGCGCTGGACGGCGCCCAGGACCTGTTCGCCCCGCAGCCGTCACGGCCCCCGAGAAGCGCGCCGACGGTCCGGCGACGACGCCCACCCGCGACGGCACCCTGGTGCTCCGCGAGCTCGCGCTGCGCGTCGACGACCTGGCCAGCCCCGCCGAACGCCGCTCGGCCCGGCACATCCTGCGCCGGCCCACCGACGGTTCGACGGCCGTCGGCGGCGAGCCGAAGTACACCGTGCCCGCCTCGGTCGCCTGCACGTCACGGTCTGCGTGCACTGGGTCGAGAACGACGTGAACGCCCCCACGGGCTCCGACGGCGACCCCGCCACGGTGCCCGCCTGGGTGAGCCTGACCCTGCAGACCGTCGACTCCGTCTACGCGGCCGAGACCACCGGGATGGGCTACCGCACGCCGGTCGACGGACACCGCGGCCGCCGACAACGGCGGGGACGGCCGGCTCGACGTCTACCTCGCGAACATCGGTGACCAGGGCCTCTACGGCTACTGCGTCCCCGACGACTCCGCGCGCACCTCGTCCGCGCCGTCTACGGCTACTGCGTGCTCGACAACGACTACGCCGCCACCGAGTTCGGCGGCAGCCGCACGCCGGTGGAGAACCTCCGGGTGACCGCCGCGCACGAGCTGTTCCACGCGATCCAGTTCGCCTACGACTGGTCCGAGGACCCGTGGCTGATGGAGGGCACCGCGACCTGGATGGAGGACCAGCTCTTCGACGCGGTCGACGACAACCGGCGCTACCTGGCCGGCAGCCCCCTCGCGGCCTCGGACATGCCGCTGGACTTCGCGACCGCGGACCTGCGCGGGTACGGCGCGTGGCTGTTCTGGCGCTACCTCAGCGAGTCGGCCGGCCCGGGCAGCACCGACGACCCGACCGTCATCCGGTACGTGTGGGACCAGGCCGCCGGGGACGCCTACTCGATGCTGGCGCTGCGCCGGGTGCTCGCCGCCCGGGGCACGACGATCGTCCGACACGCTCGCCCGCTTCGGCGTGTGGAACCGCGACCCGGCCCACTACTACTCCGAGGGCCGCGCCTACCACGCGAGCCCGCTGCTGGCCACGCGGACGCTGACCCGCAGGTCGCCGACCGCCCACCCGCACTCCGCCACGCTCTACCACCTCGGCCAGCTGTTCGTGCGGTTCGTCCCGAGCCCGACGCTGGGCCGGCACGCCAAGCTGCGGGTCGTGGTGGACATGCCGGCGACGTACCGCGGCTCGCACGCCCGGCTCGTCGTGCACCGCCGCAACGGCGCGGTCGTGGGCTACCCGGTGCCGCTCTCGCGCTCCGGCGCGGGCACCCGGATGGTCCGCTTCTCCTCGCACGACGTCCGGTCCGTCGAGCTCGACCTGATCAACGCGAGCACCCGCTACAAGTGCCACGAGGACACCTACGAGAGCTGCTCGGGGCTCCCGCTCGACGACGCGCTGACCACCCTGTACGCCGCGCACGCCAGCCGGTGACGGCCCGGCGTCGGGTCAGCTGAGCTCGACGAGCAGCAGCGGTCCGCCGTCGTAGCGGCCCCCGTCGATCGCGACGACCAGACCGTCGGCGTACGTCAGCGGACCCTCGCACCTCCGCCGACGGTACGTCGACCAGGGTGCCGATGATGCTGTGGCCGTGCACGACCTGCTCGCCGCCCAGCGTGTCGAGCACGGCGCGCGCGACCCGGGCGCCGTCGGTGCCGTTGAAGTCGAACCGGCTGGTCAGCGCGGCGAACACGTCGAAGTGCTGCTGCGCGTCGTCCCCGGCGAGCAGCCCGGCCACCGTGGCGTTGACCTCGTCGACGGAGGACCCCCAGGCGAGGTAGTCGGTGGTGTCCGAGTGCATCAGCAGCCGGTCGCCGGCCCGGGCCATCACGGGCAGCGCGCGCACCCAGGCGACGTCGTCCTCGGTGAGCCCGGCCTGGTCGGCCTCGTGGCCGCCGTTGAGCAGCCACAGCTCGGCGAACCGGGTGTCGGGGAACAGGTGGTAGCCGAGCATCAGCGCCTCGTGGTTGCCCAGCAGCACGCGCACCCGGTCGGGGGCCTGCTCCTGCAGCGAGCGCACGAACCGGATCACCCCGATGCCGTCCGGGCCGCGGTCGACGAGGTCGCCGAGGACCCAGAGGTCCGCGTCACCGCCCGACCAGCGGTCGTCGCCGTCGACCAGCCCGGCGTGCGCCAGCACCTCGCGCAGGTCGTCCAGATGTCCGTGCACGTCACTGACGACGAAGGTGCTCCCCATGCGGACATCCTCCCAGCCGCCGCCCGACGGCCGACCGTCGGCTCTCCGGGAGGGCTACGGCGTCAGCGTGCGGTGCACCGAGGTGACCGGCTTCGCGTCGCCCGGGTCGTGCTCCTCGGCGGCGCCGACCACGAGCAGGAGGCACGCCGCGACCAGCGCGACCATCGACCAGGGGCTCCGCTGCATGGCGAAAACGCTAGCACCGGGGTGCGCGCCGGGTCAGGAGGCGAGCCGTTTGAGCGCGGACAGCACCACGGACCGGTCGGTGGTGGACCACATCGGCGGCAGCGAGGCGCGCAGGAAGCCGCCGTAGCGGGCGGTCACCAGCCGCGGGTCCAGGATCGCCACCACGCCCTTGTCGGTGGTGGTCCGGATCAGCCGGCCGCTGCCCTGGGCGAGCAGCAGGGCCGCGTGCGTCGCGGCGACCTGCATGAACCCGTTGCCGCCGGCCTGGTCGGCGGCCTTCTGGCGCGCGGACATCAACGGGTCGTCGGGACGCGGGAACGGGATCCGGTCGATCAGCACCAGCTGGCAGGTGTCGCCGGGGACGTCGAGGCCCTGCCAGAGGCTGAGCGTGCCGAACAGGCAGGCGTGCGGGTCCTCGACGAACAGCCGGGCCAGCTCGGGCAGCTGCGCCTCGCCCTGGGCCAGGATGGTCAGGTGCGGCAGCCGCTCGCGGGCCGCCTCGGCCGCTGCTTCCGCCGCGCGGCGGCTGGAGAACAGCCCGAGGGTGCGGCCGTCGGCGGCGTCCACGAGGTCGACGATCTCGTCGAGCTGGGCGGCCCCCAGACCGTCGCGCCCGGGCGGCGGCAGGTGCTTGGCGACGTACAGGATGCCCTGGCGGGCGTAGTCGAACGGCGAGCCGACGTCGATGCCGCGCCACGGCTGCCGGCCGTCGTCGGGCGCGGACGGCTCCGGGGACTCCGCCAGCGAGTGGTCGACCCGCTCGCTGGGCTTGAGGCCGAGCGAGGTCGCGACCGAGCTGAAGTCGCCGCCGAGCATCAGCGTCGCGCTGGTCAGCACCACGGTCTTCTCGGCGAGGAGCCGGTCGCGCAGCGGGCCCCACACCTGCAGGGGCGCGACGCAGAGCTGGTCGCCGCCGCGGGCCCGGTCGCGCTCGGCGAGCCAGAGCACGTCGGCCTGGGAGTTGGCGGCCATCCGCTCGCTGTTCTTGAACAGCTCCTGCACCGCGCCGCGGGCCTGGGTGCGGCCGGCGTCGCCCTCGCCGTCGGACTGCGACTCCTTGGGGAACGCCGAGATCAGCGCGCGGGCGGCGTCGCGGACCAGCTGGACGGCGTCCGAGAGCGACTCCGGCAGCGTGTCGAGGCGTCCCGGCGGGCACTCGTCGAACGCGGCCCGCAACGCGTCGCCGGCGTCGGCGAGGTCGTCGGCCTCCATGCCCTCGACGTGCCGCTGGGCCCGGCGCGCGGTGCGCTCGACCTCCGGCACGGACAGCTCGTCGGTCGCGGCCTGGGTCACCCGCGCGGACAGCTCGTGGGCCTCGTCGATCACCACGACGTCGTACTCGGGGATCATCGGGACGCCCTCGATGGCGTCGATGGCGAGCAGCGAGTGGTTGGTGACGATCAGCTGGGACTGGGCGGCCTTCTCCTTGGCGCGCTCCGCGAAGCACTCGTCGGAGAACGGGCACTTGGCGGCGCCGAGGCACTCGCGGTGGTTGACCGAGACCTGCCGCCAGACCTTGTCGCCGTGCTTGGGCGCCGAGTCGCGGTCGCCGTTGCCCTTGACCTGGGTCTGCTCCTCGGCCCAGGCGCGCAGCGCGAGGACCTCGCTGCCCATCGACCCGGTGGGCATCTCCACCAGCGCGCCCTGCTCGTCGGGCACGCCCTCCCGGATGCGGTGCAGGCAGGCGTAGTTCGAACGGCCCTTGAGCACGGCGTACGACGGCTTCTTGTGCAGCACGTGGTCGGCGGCCTCGAGCAGCGCGGGGATGTCCCGCTCGACGAGCTGGTGCTGCAGGGCCAGGGTGGCGGTCGCGACGACGACCCGGCGGTCGTGCAGCAGGGCCGGGACCAGGTAGCCCAGCGACTTGCCGGTGCCGGTGCCGGCCTGGACCAGCAGGTGCTCCCCCGACGTCATCGCCCGCGCCACGGCCTCGGCCATCTGGATCTGGCCGGCCCGCTCCTGGCCGCCGAGCGCCTCCACGGCGCCCGCCAGGACCTCACGGACTCGGGAGGTGGGCGGGGCGTCGGTGTCGGGCACCGGAGCACCCTATCGAGAACGGCCGACGTCGCCCCGCCCCCTCTCCACAGCCCGCCGGCCCGCCGTCAGCGGAGCAGGCGGTCCGGGGTGATCGGGAGGTCGCGGACCCGGGTGCCGGTGGCGTTGTAGACCGCGCTGGCCACCGCGGCGGCGGTGCCGGTGATGCCGATCTCGCCGATGCCCTTGGCCCCGAGCGGGTTGGCGTGCGGGTCCTCCTCGTCGAGCCAGGTCACGTCGATGTCGCCGATGTCGGCGTGCGACGGGACGTGGTAGTCCGCGAGGTCGTGGGTGACGACGTGGCCGAGCGCGTGGTCGACGACCGACTTCTCGTGCAGCGCCATCGAGAGCCCCCACACCATCCCGCCGATCAGCTGCGAGCGGGCGGTGCGCGGGTTGACGATCCGGCCGCAGGAGAACACCCCGACCATCCGGGGCACCCGCACCTCCCCGGTGTCGACGTTCACCCGGGCCTCCACGAACTGCGCGCCGTAGGAGTGCAGGGCGTACTCCGGCTCGCCGGGCGGCTCGGTGGTCGCCTCGGTGGTGGCCCCCGCCTCCGGCGCCGTGCCGTGCTCGGCCCGGAACCGCCGGCCTGCCAGCAGGATCGCCGAGCCGTGCGAGGCCAGGCCGGCCGACCCGCCCTCGACGGTGGCCTTGGGCAGCATCGTGTCGCCGATCTCGAGGTGCACGTGGTCGAACGGCATCCCCAGGGCGTCGGCGGCGATCTGGGTGAGCGCGGTCCACGAGCCGGTGCCGATGTCGGCCGCCCCGATCCGCACCGAGTAGTGACCGTGGCCGCCGTACGAGACGGACGCGGTGTTGCCCGGCATGAGGTAGGCGGGGTACGTCGAGCTCGCCATCCCCAGGCCGACCAGCCAGTCGCCCTCGCGGCGCGAGCCGGGTGCCCCGCGCAGGTCCCACCCGAAGCGGGCGGCGCCCGCGTGCATGCACTCCACGAGGTTCCGGCTCGACCAGGGCAGGCCGGTCTCCGGGTCGGTCTCCGGCTCGTTGCGCACCCGCAGCTCGACCGGGTCGAGGCCGACGGCCTCCGCGAGCTCGTCCATCGCCGACTCCAGGCCGAACATGCCCGGCGCCTCCCCCGGGGCCCGCATCCACGACGGCACCGCGACGTCGAGCGGCACCAGCCGGTGCGTCGTACGACGGGCGTCGCCGGCGTACATGCTGCGGGTGCCGACCGTGGTCTGCTCGGCGAACTCCTTGATCCGCGAGGTCTGCTCCACCGCCTCGTGGGAGACCGCCGTGATCCGGCCCTGCGCGTCGGCGCCGAGCCGGACCCGCTGCAGGGTGGGCGTGCGGTAGCCGACGAGCGTGAACATCTGCTGCCGGGTCAGCGACCAGCTTCACCGGGCGGCCCGGGATGCTCTGCGCGGCGAGCACCACCAGGACGTTGTGCGCGTGCGGCATGCCCTTGGAGCCGAAGCCGCCGCCGACGTACGGCGACACCACCCGGATCGCCTCGGGGTCGAGGCCGAACATGCCCGGCCAGCCGGGTCCGCACGCCGTGCACGCTCTGGGTGGAGTCGTAGACGGTCAGCCGCGGGCCGTCCTGCCACAGCGCGGTGCACGCGTGCGGCTCCATCGGGTTGTTGTGCTCCATCGGCGTCGTGTAGCGCTGGTCCACCGCGAACGCCGCGGCCGCCAGCGCCTGGTCGACGCGACCCTCGTCGGTGTCGGTGGGGAAGGACGGGTTGACCTGGCCGGGCTCGTAGAGGTCCGGGTGGTCCTCGCGCAGCTCGGTGTCGTGCGCGTGCTGGTCGTAGGTGACCCGGACCAGCTCGGCGCCGTGCCGGGCGATCTCGGGCGACTCGGCCACCACGGCGCCGACGAGCTGGCCCCGGAACGCGACGCCCGGCGACTGCAGGACGGCGTACTCCTGGTCGCTCGTGTCCGCGAGGCCGGGCGCGTTGAGGTGGGTCAGCACCAGCAGCACGCCCTCGAGCGCCTCGGCCGCCGAGACGTCGATCTCGGTGACCCGGCCGCGGGCGACGGTGGCCTGGACCGGGTGCAGGTAGGCGGGGTTCTCCACGACCTGCTCGTAGGCGTACTTCGCCAGGCCGAGGACCTTGGCCTCCCCGTCGATGCGGGTCACGGGCGTGCCCACGGACGTGTGGGTCTCGGTGACGGTCATCGGGCTCCTCCGGCGAGGTTGCGCAGCGTCGCGGTGATCGTGTTGCGGGCCATCGGCACCTTGAACGCGTTGCCGGCCAGCGGCGCGGCGGCGGCGAGCTCGGCCTCGGCGGCGGCGCGGAACGCCTCCTCGGTGGCCGGTCCCCCGCGCAGCAGCTCCTCGGCGACGCTCGCGCGCCAGGGCTTGTGCGCGACCCCGCCCAGGGCGATCCGGACGTCGCGGACGGTGCCGCCCGAGACGTCGAGGACGGCGGCGACGGACACCAGCGCGAAGGCGTACGACGCCCGGTCGCGCACCTTGCGGTAGGCCGACCGGCTCGCGCTCGGGCAGCGCCGGCAGCTCGACGGCGGTGACCAGCTCGCCCTGCGCCAGCGTGGTGTCGTGCTGGGGCGCGTCGCCGGGCAGCCGGTGGAAGTCGCTCATCGGGATGCGCGCGCTCGCCGTCCGTGCCGAGCACCACCACGACGGCGTCGAGGGCGGCGAGGGCGACCGCCATGTCCGAGGGGTGCGTGGCCACGCAGTGCTCGGACGCGCCGAGGACCGCCGCGCTGCGCTGGAAGCCCTCGCGGGCCGGGCAGCCCGAGCCGGGCTCGCGCTTGTTGCAGGGCGTGGTGACGTCCTGGAAGTAGACGCACCGGGTGCGCTGCAGCAGGTTGCCGCCGGTCGTCGCGACGTTGCGGATCTGCCCCGAGGCGCCGGCCAGCAGCGCCTGCGCGAGCACCGGGTAGCCCCGTCGTACGGCGGCGTGGGCGGCCAGGTCGGCGTTGCGGACCGCGGCCCCGATCCGCAGGCCGCCGTCCGTCGAGGCCCTCGACCTCGTCGAGCGGCAGCCGGCTGACGTCGACGAGCACGTCGGGGGTGGCGACGCCGAGCTTGAGGTGGTCGACCAGGTTGGTGCCGCCGGCGACGTACACCGCCTCGGGGCTGCCGGTGACCCGCGCCACCGCCTCGGCGGGGTCGAAGACCTGCTCGTAGGTGAACGGCTTCACCGGGCCACCTCCGCGATCGCGGCGACGATGTGGGGGTAGGCGCCGCAGCGGCACAGGTTGCCGCTCATCCGCTCGCGGATCTCGTCGTCGGTCAGCTCGGCCGCCCCGTCGAGCCCGCCTCGAGGTCCTCGGTGACGTGGCTGGGGTGGCCGGCGCGGGCCTCGTCGAGCATGCCGACGGCCGAGCAGATCTGGCCGGGGGTGCAGTAGCCGCACTGCAGGCCGTCGTGGTCGATGAACGCCCGCTGCATCGGGTGCATGCTCGTCACCGACCCGCAGGCCGGCCGAGGTGACCACGTCGCCGCCGTTCTCGGCGACCGCGAGCTTGAGGCAGCTCAGCGTGCGGCGGCCGTCGAGCAGCACCGTGCAGGCGCCGCACTGGCCGTGGTCGCAGCCCTTCTTGGGCGAGGTCACCCCGAGCCGGTCGCGCAGGGCGTCGAGGAGGGTGGTCCGGGTGTCGACGGTGACCGTGCGGGAGACCCCGTCGACGGTCAGCGTGAGGGTGGATTCGTGCACCATCCACCGCTACCCGTTGGGACGGGTGCGAAACGGACGCGTCCCAGCGGGACCGGGCTACTCCCCGGTCACCCCGTCGATGGCCTCGCGGAGCAGGTCGGCGTGGCCGTTGTGGCGGGCGTACTCCTCGATCAGGTGCGTGAGGATCCAGCGCAGGTTGTAGGACGTGCCGCTGCGTCCGTCCTCGACCTCGTCGAGGCGATGCCTGCGGAGCAGGTCGCTGATCGCGTCGACGGTCTCGCCGTAGCGCGCCAGGTCGGCCTCGGCGTCGGCGCCCGGCACCCCGCGGAAGTCGCCGTCCGGGTCGGTCCTCGGTGCAGTAGAGCTCGGGGACCGGCTCGCCCAGGAACGGCAGGAACCAGCCCCGCTCGACCTCGGTCAGGTGCCGCACCAGGCCCGAGCAGGGTGAGCCGTCGAGGTCCGGAACGGGCGGACCTTGAGCTGCTCGAGGGTCAGCCCCTCGCACTTCATCAGCAGCGTGGCCCGGTGGAAGTCGAGCCACCCGTCGAGCACCGCCCGCTCGTCCCCGACGTACGGCGGCCGCGGCCGGTCGCCGAAGTCGTCGGGCACGGCGGCTACGGCCTTGACCAGGTAGGGCTCGAGCTCGCCGGCGAGGTCGGCGTGCACGCGGCCGCGCACCCGCGACCCGTCACCGGTGTGCTCGACGGACTCGACCTCGCCGCTGACGTGGATCCGGTTCAGCAGGTCGCCCCGCTCGTAGGGCAGCAGCGCGTCGAACGGCACGCCCGGGTGCGGCAGGTCGGCCTCGACCGCGCGCAGCACGTCGGCGATGCCCTCCCCGGTCTTGGCGGAGACCACCACGGAGTGCGGCTCGCGGGACTTGAGGCGGGAGATCACGATCGGGTCGGCGGCGTCGGCCTTGTTGATCACCACCAGCTCGGGCACCTTGTCGGCGCCGATCTCGGCGAACACCTCGCGCACGGCGGCCAGCTGGCCCTCCGGGTCCGGGTGGGACCCGTCGACGACGTGCAGCACCAGGTCGGAGTCGGCGACCTCCTCCAGCGTCGAGCGGAACGCCTCGATGAGCTGGTGCGGCAGGTGCCGGACGAACCCGACGGTGTCGGACATCGTGTAGATGCGGCCGTCGGAGGTCGTGGTCTTGCGGGTGGTCGGGTCCAGGGTCGCGAACAGCGAGTCCTCGACCAGCACCCCGGCGTCGGTGAGCCGGTTGAGCAGCGAGGACTTGCCGGCGTTGGTGTAGCCCGCGATCGCCACCGACGGGATCTGGTGCCGCTGGCGGTCCGAGCGCTTGGTGTCCCGGGTGACGCGCATGTGCTTGAGCTCGTTGCGGAGCTTGGCGATCTTGGTGTTGATCCGGCGCCGGTCGGTCTCGATCTTGGTCTCACCGGGACCGCGGCCACCGATGCCGCCGCCCTGCGAGCCGACCCGGCCACCGGCCTGGCGGGACAGGTTGCCACCCCAGCCGCGCAGCCGCTGCTTCATGTAGTTGAGCTGGGCGAGCTCGACCTGGGCCTGGCCCTCGCGGGACTTGGCGTGCTGGGCGAAGATGTCGAGGATCAGCGCGGTCCGGTCGACGACCTTGACCTTGACCCGGTCCTCGAGGTTCCTCAGCTGGCTGGGCGCGAGCTCGCCGTCGAGGATGACGGTGTCCGCGCCGGTGGCCTGGACGATCTCCTTGAGGCCCTCCACCTTGCCGCGGCCGATGTACGTCGCGGGGTCGGGGCTCTGCCGGCGCTGGTAGAACGCGTCGAGCACCTCGGAGCCGGCCGTCTCGGCCAGCAGGGCCAGCTCGGCCATCGAGTTCTCGGCGTCCTCGACGCTGCCGTCGGTCCAGACCCCCACCAGGACGACCCGCTCCAGCCGCAGCTGGCGGTACTCGACCTCGGAGATGTCCTCGAGCTCGGTGGACAGCCCGGCGACCCGGCGCAGGGCGTGCCGCTCCGCGAGGTCGTAGGAGCCGGTGCTCTCCTCGGGGTCCGGCCCGTCGGCGCTCTCCCAGTCGTCGGTCTCCGCGAGGGCGTCGTCGAGGTTGATGTCGTCCCGCTCGTCGATGGGCGTGACGGGGTCGGGCGTGTGGGCGTCGAATTCGTGTGCGCTAGTCATATCCACCAGAGAGAACGTCCGAGCCGCCGGGTGGATTCCCGGGGCCCCTCGATGCTCGCACGGCGCGGCGCCGGGCGGCGATTCATTTTGCGATCCACTCGCCCCGGGCGACCAGGACGGCCGGCCCGGTGAGCTCGACCCGGCCCTGCTCGGTCCAGGTGACCTCGAGCCGTCCCCCGGGCACGTCGACGCGGTACCTCTTGCCCGGAGCGGTCCCGTCGGCGAGCGCGGCCGCGACCATCACCGCGCAGGCCCCGGTGCCGCAGGACCGGGTCTCCCCCGAGCCGCGCTCGTGCACCCGCATCGCGACGTGCCGCCGCCCCCGTCGTACGACGAACTCGACGTTGACGCCGTCGGGGAACTCGCCGGCGTCGTGCCCGGGCGCGTCGAGCAGGTGCCCCGCCTCGGCCAGGTCGTCCACGAACGCGACGGCGTGCGGGTTGCCCATCGACACGTGCAGCGCCGGCCAGGACCGCTCCCCCACCGACACCTTGGTCTCGCCGTGCACGACCGGGCTGCCCCATGTCGACGCTGACCAGGTCGCCGGCCGAAGGTGAGCGTGCGGGTGCCGGCCCGGGTGCCGACCTGCAGCGGCCGGTGCGGGTCGACGCCCTCGTGCTCGACGAGGTAGCGGCCGAACACCCGCACCCCGTTGCCGCACATCTCCGAGACCGAGCCGTCGGAGTTGCGGTAGTCCATGAACCACTCGGCCTCGCCGCGGGCCGCGACGGCCGCCGGGTCGTCGTACGACGCGGTGCGGACCGCCCGCAGGACGCCGTCGGCGCCGATCCCGGCCCGCCGGTCGCACAGGCGCGGCGACGAGGTCCGGGGCGAGGTCGCCGTGCACGGAGCCGTCGGGGTCGGGCAGCAGCACGAAGTCGTTCTCGGTGCCGTGCCCCTTGAGGAACCCGAACGTGCTGCTCACGTCGGCGAGTCTAGGCGCCCGGGCGCTCCGCGACGTCCTTGAGCCGGGCCAGGCCCTTCTCGAAGTCACCGCCGACCAGCTTGTCCATGCTGGTGAACAGCGCCCATCGCCTTGACCGCGAGGGTCCGCGGTCCCGGTCATCGTCCAGGTCACGGTGGTGCTGCCGTCGTCGTGCGGCTGCAGGGAGAACACCGTCGTGCTGCGGGACTTGAACGGCTTGAGGAACCGCAGGTCGATCTCCACCCGCGAGCCCGGCGACACCTCGGTGATCTCCATCCGCCCGGCGCCGGCCTTGCGGTTCCCGGTCCACTCGTAGACCGACCCGGGGCCCTGCGCCGGGCCGGTGTAGGACGCGCCAGCTGCGGGTCGAGGCCCTCCCAGGGCGACCACGCGGTCCACCGGTGGAAGTCGACGATCTCCCCCTCCACCTGCTCGGCGGGGGCGTGCACGGTCGTGGACCGCTGGACGGTGTAGGTGCCGGGCTCGCTCATGGCCCCGACCCTAGGTGATCGGCGCGATGACCGCGATCAGCGCTGGGGGCGCACCACCAGGGCCGAGCCGCCACCGCGGCGGCGCGGCTCGGCCACGGCGACGAGGTAGCCGTGCCGCTTGAACGCGACGGCCGTGGCCGCCCCGATCTCCGAGGCGCTGGTGAACTTGTCACCGGCCGGCGTCAGCTGGTGCCCGAGCGCCTGCAGCCCGGCGCCGTACTTCTCGATGAACTCCGGCTCGGCGCTGACCGCGGCGGTGTTGCGCTGCGAGCCGCGCGGGTCCGCGATCGACTGGGGCAGCGAGAGCTGCCGGTCGATCCGGTCGGTGATCATCTGCAGGACGGTGGTGATGATCGTCGAGCCGCCGGGCGAGCCCAGGGCCACGAACGGCTTGCCGTCGCGCAGGATGATCGTCGGCGAGATCGAGGAGCGCGGCCGCTTGCCGGGCTGGATCCGGTTCGGGTCCGCGGCGTCGTACACGGCGGAGAAGTCGGTCAGCTCGTTGTTCAGCAGGAACCCGCGGCCCGGCAGCAGCAGGCCGGAGCCGCCGGTCTGCTCGATGGTCAGGGTGTACTCCACGACGTTGCCGCGCTTGTCGGTGACCGTGAGGTTCGTGGTCTCGACGTTCTCGGTGTCCGGCCGCGCGGTGGTGCCGGACGCGCGCGGTCCCGCCGCAGGTCGGGTCGTACTTCTTCACGTCGCCGGCCGTCGTCGGCTTGGACATCGCCGCGGTCAGGCTGATCGAGCAGGCCCGCGAGGCGGCGTACCGGTCGGAGAGCAGGGTGGCGCGCGGGATCTTCACGAAGGCCGGGTCGCCGAGGTACTTCGCCCGGTCGGCGAACGCCAGGGCGCTGGCCTCGAGGTAGACGTGCAGCCGCTGGGCGGTGCTCAGCCGGCGCAGCGGGAACCGCTCCATGATGTTCAGCGCCTCGCCGACGGTGGTGCCGCCCGAGGACGAGCCGCCCATCCCCCACACGCCGTACCCGCGGTACTTCGCGTACGTCGGGGTGCGGAACAGCGCGCGGTAGCGGGCCAGGTCGCGGCGGGTGAGGTGGCCGGCCGGCACGGGCAGGTCGGTGGTCGAGCTCTTCGGCGGCGTCTGCACGTTGCGCGCGATCTCGCTCGCGATCGGGCCGCGGTAGAACCACGAGACGCCCTTGCGGCCCAGCGCGCGGTAGGTGTTGGCCAGCGCGGTGTTGCGGAAGACCGACCCGGTCCTCGGGGCGGTGCCGCCGGGCAGGAACAGCCGCGGGGTGGAGGTGTAGGCCTCGAACCGCTGCTGGTTGTCCAGGGTCTGCTGGTGGAACGTCTTGTCCACGACGAAGCCGCGGCGGGCCAGCTGCTCGGCCGGGGCGAGCGCGCCCGCCAGCCGGTAGGTGCCCCACTCGCGCAGCGCCTTGGCCCAGGTCGCCGGGGTGCCGGGGACGCCGACGGACACGCCGCTGGTCACCAGCTCGGGGGTGAAGTTGTAGGGCTTGCCGGTGGACTTGTCGATGAACGCGTCGCGGGGCATCGAGGCCGGCGCGGTCTCGCGGCCGTCGATGGTGTGCACCTGATCTGGTCTTCGCGTCGTAGTAGACGAAGTAGCCGCCACCGCCGAGCCCGGAGCTGTAGGGCTCGGTCACGCCGAGCGCCGCGGCCGTCGCGACCGCCGCGTCGACCGCGTTGCCGCCGTTCTTCAGCACCTGCAGGCCGATCCGGGACGCCTCCGGGTCCACCGAGGTGACCGCGCCGCCGAAGCCGCGGCTGGTGGGCGTCTTGGTGGAGTACCGGCCGGCGTCGTCGGCCGAGGCCGACGGGAGGGCGACGCCGAGACCGGCGACCGCCGTGGCTCCGGCGACTCCGAGAGCCGCGAACCGGCTCACACGTGTGCGGTGCATGTGGGTGTTCCTTCCCCGAGGCGAGCAGACGAGTGGTTCCTACCCCGTGCCGGTCGCCTCAACCACCGCGGTCGCCCGAGCCGGGCCCGGTCGGGGTCGTCCCAGTCCACCCAGGCGATCCGCGGGTCCTTGTGGAACCACGACTCCTGCCGCCGCGCGAAGCGCCGGGTGCCGAACACGGTCCGCTCGAAGGCCTCCTGCTCGGAGCACTCCCCGTCGAGGAACGCGAGCACCTGCTGGTAGCCGAGCGCCCGGTGCGCCGTGCGGCCCTCGCGCAGCCCGGCGCCGGCCAGGCGTCGTACCTCCTCGACCAGGCCGCTCGTCCCACATCCGGCGCACCCGCAGCTCGATCCGCTCGTCCAGGACCGGCCGCGGGATCCGGACGCCGACCTGCACGGTGCGCTCCAGGACGTACGTCGGGTCGGGCAGCGTCGCGCTGAACGGCCGGCCGGTGATCTCCACGACCTCCAGCGCCCGCACCACGCGGCGGCCGTTGGCGGGGATGATCCGGGCGGCGGCCTCGGGGTCGACCGTCGGCCAGCCGCCGGTGCAGCTCGCCGGACCCGACCGCGTCCAGCTCGGCCTCGAGGCGGGCCCGCACCTCGGGGTCGGTGCCGGGGAACTCGAAGCGGTCCAGCACGGCCCGCGTGTAGAGCGCCGAGCCGCCGACCAGGACCGGCACCGCGCCCCGCGTCCCGGCAGTCCGCGACCACGTCGCGGGCCAGCGCCTGGAACTGCGCCACGGTCGCCGGCTCCGTGACGTCGAGCAGGTCCAGCAGGTGGTGCGGGATCCCGCGGCGCTCCTCGGCCGGGCAGCTTCGCGGTGCCGATGTCCATGCCCCGGTAGACCTGCATCGCGTCGGTGTTCACGATCTCGCCGCCCAGCGCCTCGGCCAGGTCCAGGGACAGCTCGGTCTTGCCCGCGGCGGTGGCGCCGACCACCGCGACCACGACGGGCGCGCAGGGGCGGTGCGGGAACCTGTCGGCCCCGCCAGTCGTTCGGCATGATGAGAGTGTGGCAAAGCCGGCGCGGGTCCCCGTCGTCGGTAGTGCCGAGGTCGAGCGAAGGAGCAGCCATGGGATTCCTGGACAAGGCGAAGAAGCAGCTGACCAAGGCCGTCGACCAGCACGGCGACAAGATCGCCCAGGGCGCCGACAAGCTCGGCGACACGATCAACCAGAAGACCGGCAACAAGCACGCCGACAAGGTCGCCAAGGGCAAGGTGCAGCTCAAGAAGGGCCTGGACTCCCTCGACGGCAAGAACGACGACTTCGGCAAGCCGCGCCCCTGACCCGCTGTTTCGCCGCGCCCGGCCCGGGTACCTCGACCGGATGAGCCACACACCCGAGCAGAGCGACTCCCCCACCGGTCCCGAGAACCCGCGCGGACCGGGTGGTCCCGAGCAGTCCGGGGACGACCCGTGGCTCGACGACCCGGCGCCGGGCCCGGCGTCGTACCCTGCTCCGGACGGCGAGATCCACGCCCGCACGCAGACCGAGCAGGCCAACGAGGAGCTGCAGGAGGAGAACGCCGAGACGGCGCTCGACCAGCCCTCGGACGGCTCCGGCGGCGAGTAGCCCCTACCCGAGGAGACACGATGACCGAGAACGCAGTGGACCCGGCCGACTTCGTCGGCGAGCCGCCCGCGGGCGACGCCCACCCGGGTGAGTTCATGTCCAACGACCAGTCGGACCCCGCGTCCGTGACCGGCTCCGACCCGCGCCGCAGCCTCGGACACCGTCGGACCGTCGGCACTCGCCACGTCGGAAGCCGAGGACGAGGCATGAGCGGCGACGAGCACGAGACCGTCAACCGCGAGTCGCACCCGAACGCCGGAGGCCCGCGAGGGCCTGGCCGGCGACCTGGGGCTGAGCAGCGAGCGCACGGCGGCTTCGAGGGCGTGGAGGGCACCGGCAGCTCGGCGTCCGCCCAGGGCCACACGGACGGCGAGGCCGCGGCCACCCACGCCGCGGCCGCCCCGGACGCGGACCCGGCCGACCACCCCGCCGCCGCCGACGAGGCCCCCGACAAGCCCGACGAGACGTCCCCCGCGACACACGTGGACCGGACGGTCGGCGAGGTGCAGCCCGACCCGGTCGCCCACAAGCACGAGTTCGACCCGAGCCGCAATCCCGGCCACTGAACGACCGCACTAGGGTCGCGGGCATGACCGACCGTTTCGTCGTCGTGCCCGCGGCCTACGTGTTCCTGCTCCGCCCCGCCCCGATGCCCGGCGGCCGGGAGGTGCTGCTCCAGCTGCGCCGCGGCACCGGCTACATGGACGAGCACTGGGCCGCCGCGTCGCCGGCCACGTCGAGCGCGGCGAGTCGGTCTTCGCGGCGGCCGCCCGGGAGGCCGTCGAGGAGGTCGGGGTCACCGACGTCGCCCTCGTCCCCTGGTGCGCCATGCAGCGCACCGGCGTCGAGGGCCTGCCGATCGACGAGCGGGTCGACTACTTCTTCACCGCGACGACGCTGGTCCGGCACCCCGCGGATCGTCGAGCCGGACAAGTGCGCCGACCTGCGCTGGTTCAACCTCGACGCCCTGCCCGCGCCCGTCGTACCCCACGAGCTGCGGGTGCTCGAGTCGATCCGCGCCGGCAGCACGCCCGCGATCCTCACCCACGGCTTCTGACCGCCCTCCCCCGCCCCCCTTTCTCCGACATCGGGTGGTATCAGTGACCCAGGGGTCACTGACATCGCACCGACAACGGTGACGAAACGTGAGCTGGCGGGCGCGGCGGGCGGGGTGGTCAGCGGGCGCAGGCGTCCGCGTCGGGCAGCGGCGCGGGGACGCCGACGGTCGGCAGGCCGAGCGAGACGCCCGCCGGCTTCGGGGCGGTCCGGTTCTCCCACGCGTCACCGGCGCGCGTCCGTCGTACGGTCTGGACGGGCGAGTCGGCGACCAGGTGGTGCGGCGCGGCGTAGGTGACCTCGACCTCGACCATGTCCCCCGGGCGTACGTCGACCGCGGAACCGTCCCGGTCCACGGGCGTGAAGTGCACCAGCCGGTTGTCGCGCGCCCGACCGGACAGCCGATGGGTCGCGGTGTCCTTGCGGCCCTCGCCCTCGGCGACCATCAGCTCGACGGTCTGCCCGACGACCCGCTTGTTCTCGTCCCAGGCGACCTGGTCGGCGAGCCCGACCAGGCGCATGTACCGCTCCTGCACGACCTCCTTGGGCACCTGGTCCTCGAGCACGGCCGCCGGCGTGCCGGGGCGCTTGGAGTACTGGAAGGTGAACGCGCCGGCGAACCGGGCCTGCTCGACGACCTTCATCGTCTCGAGGAAGTCCTCCTCGGTCTCGCCGGGGAAGCCCACGATGATGTCGGTGGTGATCGCCGCGTCGGGGATCGCGGCCCGGACCCGGTCGATGATGCCGAGGAACTTCGACTGCCGGTAGGACCGGCGCATGTCCTTGAGCACCTTGTCCGAGCCGGACTGCAGCGGCATGTGCAGCGACGGCATCACCGTCGGCGTCTCGGCCATCGCCGCGATGACGTCGTCGGTGAACTCCGCCGGGTGCGGGCTGGTGAACCGGATCCGCTCCAGCCCCTCGACCTGGCCGCACGACCGCAGCAGCTTGGAGAACGCCTGCCGGTCCCCGAACTCCACGCCGTAGGCGTTGACGTTCTGGCCCAGCAGCGTGACCTCGGTGACGCCCTCGGCGACCAGCGCCTCGATCTCGGCGAGGATCTCGCCGGGCCGGCGGTCCTTCTCCTTGCCGCGCAGCGCCGGGACGATGCAGAACGTGCAGGTGTTGTTGCAGCCCACCGAGATCGACACCCACGCGGCGTACGCCGACTCGCGCTTGGTCGGCAGCGTGGAGGGGAACACCTCGAGCGACTCGAGGATCTCGACCTGCGCCTCCTCGGCGACCCGGGCCCGCTCGAGCAGCACCGGCAGCGAGCCGATGTTGTGGGTGCCGAACACGACGTCGACCCACGGGGCCCGGCGGGTGATCTCGCCGCGGTCCTTCTGCGCCAGGCAGCCGCCGACGGCGATCTGCATGCCCGGGGTGCGCGGCCTTCACCGGCGCCAGGTGACCGAGGTTGCCGTAGAGCTTGTTGTCGGCGTTCTCGCGCACCGCGCAGGTGTTGAACACGACGACGTCGGCCTGCTCGCTCGGCCGGGCGCGGCGACGTACCCCGCGTCCTCCAGCAGCCCGGTCAGCCGCTCGGAGTCGTGGACGTTCATCTGGCAGCCGTAGGTGCGGACCTCGTAGGTGCGCGCGGGGGCGTGGGAAAGGGTGCTCATGACCGGTCCAGGGTACGGCGCCCCCGGGCCCGCACCGAATCCCGGGAGGGCTCAGCCGGCCTCGGGGTTCCGCTCCGGCTTCGGGGCGGTCGCCGGCGCCTTGCGGGGCGGCAGCCGGTCGCCCGGCGCGCGACTTCGTCGCGGCGGTCTTCTTGGCCGGCGCCTTCTTGGCAGCGGTCTTCTTCGCCGGAGCCTTCTTGGCGGTCTTCTTGGCGCCTTCTTCGCGGGGGTCTTCTTCGCCGGCGCCTTCTTCGCGGCGCCGACCGGGCGACGTCCTGCGTCTTCGCGGGCGCCTTCTTCGCGACCGGGCCTGCGGGCTGTCGGCGCGGCGGGAGCCGGCGACGGGACCGGGCGCAGGTCCGCGGGCGACGTGGCCCGCGGCGCCGGCGCGTCGGTGTGCGCGACCTTGCCCCGGCCGGCCCGCTCGGCGACGGCACCGACGGCACCCTTGACGGCTCCGCCGGCCGCGGCCACCGCCGTGCGACCGACCTGTCCGGCGACCATCCGGCCGATCGCCGCGGTCCCCTTCGCGCCGTCGACCAGCCTGCCGATCGGGTTCTTGCTGCGAGGCATGTGGATCCCTTCCGTCGAGGTGCTGCGCCGTTCCCCGGCGAGTCAAGCACACCCGTCGGTACCCACCCGGCGCCGCTTTCCTCGCCGTCGGTTAGTTGCACTTGCACACGGAGTAACCACTTCGCAACCGCGCACGGGCACCTTCAAATGGTCATTGCGAGCCATGATCGCTAGGTTTTCGAGCATGAGTGCCCCCGCAGACACCCCGACGGCGTCCTCCGGCATGCCCGCCGGCGACGGCCTGGTCGTCCTGGACCACGTCGACAAGTGGTTCGGCGACCTGCATGTCCTCCAGGACATCACCCTCTCGATCAAGCGCGGCGAGGTCGTCGTGGTGATCGGCCCGTCCGGCTCCGGCAAGAGCACGCTGTGCCGCGCGATCAACCGGCTCGAGACCATCGACAAGGGCACGATCAGCCTGGACGGCCAGCCGCTGCCCGCCGAGGGCAAGGCGCTCGCGCACCTGCGCGCCGAGGTCGGGATGGTCTTCCAGAGCTTCAACCTCTTCGCGCACAAGACGATCCTCGAGAACGTCACGCTCGGACCGATCAAGGTGCGCGGTCTCCCCAAGGACCAGGCCGAGGCCAAGGCCAAGGAGCTCCTCGACCGGGTCGGCGTCGGCCACCAGGCCGCGAAGTACCCCGCCCAGCTCTCCGGCGGCCAGCAGCAGCGCGTCGCGATCGCCCGCGCCCTGGCCATGGAGCCCAAGGTGATGCTCTTCGACGAGCCGACCTCCGCGCTGGACCCCGAGATGATCAAGGAGGTCCTCGACGTCATGGTCGACCTCGCGCAGGGCGGCATGACGATGGTCGTGGTCACCCACGAGATGGGCTTCGCGCGCACGGCGGCGAACCGGGTGGTCTTCATGGCCGACGGCCAGATCGTCGAGGAGAACACCCCCGAGGAGTTCTTCACCCACCCCACGTCGGACCGCGCCAAGGACTTCCTCGGCAAGATCCTCAAGCACTGATCGATCCCCATTCCCGGCCCGGGGGACACCAGGCCGCCCAGCAAGGAGAAATCATGCGCAACATCCGATCCAAGACCCTGCTCGCCGCAGTCGGGCTCGCCCTGTCCGTGAGCTCCCTCGCGGCCTGCGGCAACGCCGGCGGCGGCGACTCCGAGAGCGTCGACGTCAAGGTCGACGACAACGCCGCCTCGAGCTTCGACGACGGCACCAAGATGAAGGAGCTCGCGGACGCGGGCAAGATCACGATCGGCGTGAAGTTCGACCAGCCCGGCATCGGCTTCAAGGGCGCGACCGACGACGCCCCGAAGGGCTTCGACCCCGAGATGGGCAAGATCCTCGCCGCGTCGCTGGGCATCCCGGCCGACAAGATCACCTGGAAGGAGACGATCTCCGACAACCGTGAGCCGTTCCTCCAGAAGGGCGAGGTCGACCTGGTCATCGCGTCGTACTCCATCACCGACGACCGCCGCAAGGTCGTCGGCCAGGCCGGCCCGTACTACGTCACCGGCCAGCAGCTGCTCGTCAAGAAGGGCAGCGACATCAAGAGCGTCGACGACATCAAGGGCAAGGAGGTCTGCTCGGTGACGGGCTCGACCTCCCTGGACAACGTCGAGGCCAAGGGCGCCAAGCCGCGCGGCTTCGACACCTACTCCGAGTGCCGCGACCAGGTCGCCGACGGCTCGGTCGACTCGATGACCACCGACGGCGCGATCCTGCTCGGCTACGCCGCGCTCGACCCCGACAACCTCGAGGTCGTCGGCGAGCCGTTCTCCGAGGAGCGCTACGGCATCGGCTACTCCAAGGACTCCCCGGAGATGTGCCAGTGGATCACCGACACGATCAAGAAGGCCGAGGACGACGGCACCTACGACAAGGCCTTCGAGGCCACGCTCGGCAAGTCCGGGGTCGACACCCCCGAGGCCCCCGAGATGGACGCCTGCTCCTGAGTCGCTAGCACCACGGCAGGGGCGCTCGGTCCGAGCGCCCCTGTCCCTTCCCCCTGACCGACGGAGGTGGCCCCGGAGTGGACGCAGTCTTCTCGCAGTTCGACCTGGTGCTCAAGGCGTTCCTGCTGACCATCGAGCTCTTCCTGCTCGCGGGCGTGCTGTCGCTCGTGCTCGGCACCCTGCTCGCCGCCGCCCGCGTCGGGCCCGTCGCGGTGCTGAGCCGGGCGGGCGCGCTCTACGTCACCCTGGTCCGCAGCACGCCGCTGCTGATCATCTTCATCTTCGTGTTCTTCGGCCTCCCCCAGATGGACATCCATCTGCCGTTCCTGGTCAAGGGCGTCGCTCTCCCTCACCTTCTACACGGCCTCGTTCGTCTGCGAGGCGATCCGCTCGGGCATCAACGCGGTCTCGGTCGGGCAGGCCGAGGCGTCCCGCGCGATCGGGCTGACCTTCGGCCAGTCCATGCGGTACGTCGTCCTGCCGCAGGCCCTGCGCGCGGTGGTGCCCCCGCTGGCCAGCGTGCTGATCGCGCTGGCCAAGAACACCTCGGTCGCGGCCGGCTTCGGGCTGCTCGAGGCCACCGCCCGGATGCGCTACTTCACCAACGACCAGGCCGACGCCCGCACCTGGATCTTCCTCACCTTCGCGATCGGCTACATCATCATCGTCGAGCTGATCTCCGCCGGGGCCGGCAGCCTCGAGCGCCGCTGGAAGGTGGCCCGATGAGCAGCAGCGTCCTCTTCGACGTACCGGGTCCGAAGACCCGTGCCCGGCACCGGATCTACACCGTCCTGGCCTGGCTGGTCCTGCTCGGCGTGATCGCCGTGGTGCTCGTGCGGATGAACAGCACCGGGCAGCTCGCCTACGCCAAGTGGGAGCCGTTCCTCACCCCGAGCTACATCTCGGCGCTCCTGGTCGACGGCCTGCTGAAGACCCTGCAGATGGCCTTCTCCTCGGTCATCCTCGCGGTGGTGTTCGGGGCGCTGTTCGGGATCGGCAAGCTGTCGGACCACGCCTGGCTGCGCTGGCCGTGCTGGGCGGTCGTGGAGTTCTTCCGCGCCGTCCCGGTGCTGCTGATGATGATCTACATCTTCTTCACCTTCGGCGCCGGCGAGGGCGGGATCGGGTCGTACTGGTCGGTCGTCATCGCCCTGACGCTCTACAACGGCGCCGTCCTCGCCGAGGTCTTCCGGGCCGGCATCCTCGCGGTGCCGCCGGGGCAGGGCGAGGCGGCGTACGCGCTCGGCCTGCGCAAGTCCCAGGTGATGAGGCAGATCCTGATGCCGCAGGGCGTCAAGATCATGCTGCCGTCGATCATCAGCCAGTGCATCGTGGCGCTCAAGGACACCAGCCTGGGCTACGTCATCCTGGCGCCGGGCCTCACCCGCGTCGGCAAGTCGATCTTCCTGGAGTTCCAGAACCAGGTGCAGACCGCGATCGTGCTCGCCGCGTTCTACATCCTGGTGAACCTGGCGCTGACCTGGGTCGCCACCTGGGCGCAGCGCAGGTTCGTCGGCGAGAAGGCCGTCCTGGTGACCGACGGCGGCGACCAGCCGGGCACCGACGGGGTTCCAGATCTAGCGGACCGGCTTGTCGGTCACCCACAGCCGGATGACGCCCTCGACGACGACCGTGCCGTCGTCCCGGACGCCGCGGACCCGCACGGGGACGTCGGGGTCGGTCGCCGGTCCACTGCTCGGGGTCGGTCTCGGCGATGCAGGTGATGTCGCTGGTCGCCTTGGCGGTGTAGCCGACCTCCATGCCCTTGGGGATCCAGCGCTTCGTGCTCGGCACCGTGGCCTCGGCCAGCGCGCCCATCGCGGCCTCGAGCCCGTTGCAGATCGCGATCACGTGCACGGTCCCGATGTGGTTGTGCACCGCCCGGCGCTTGCGGATCGTCAGCTCGGCGTAGTTCGGCCGCAGCTCGACGAACCGCGGCCGGACCGTCCCGAAGTACGGCGCCTTGAGGGTGAACAACCGGGAGAAGAGCCGGTGGCCCTGGGGCAGCCGGGTGACCTGGCGGTAGAGCGTCAGCACGTCCATGCCCGTAATCCTATTACCGCCCGGTAACAAAGTCCCGGTCGACCCGGGTCAACGCGAGGACCGGCCGGGACGTCCAGGGTGCAGCCGACCACGGTGTCGACCCGCCCGTCGGGCTGCGGCTCGTCGAACCACAGGCCGCGGGTGAAGCCGAGCTTGTCGAGCACCCGCAGGGACGCCGCGTTGCGGTGGTCCGGGGCGGCGAACACCTCGGCGACCGCCGGGTAGTGCGGGCGGACGACGTCGCGCAGGTAGGCCCACAGCATCCGGGTGCCGATCCCCCGGCCCACCCACGACGGGTCGCCGATCAGGTAGTCGAAGCCGACCGCGTCCGGCTTCGCGGTGAGCAGGGCGTACTCCGGGTGGTCGCCGACCCGGTAGTCCTGGAGCATCCCGACCGAGCGGCCGTTGAGCTCCAGCACCCACAGCCGGGTCGGGTCCGTCGCCGTCGAGCGCCGGGCCGTAGTGCCGTTCGGCTGCGGCGAGGTCGCGTCGCCTCGTCGCTGCCACCAGCGCGCGACGTGCGGCTGGGCCTGCCAGGCGACCACGTCGGCGAGGTCGGCCCGGGTCAGCGGCCGGAACGCGACCGTCGCCGCACGGGATCGCCCGCACCCGGCCGACCAGGTCGCCGGCAGCTCGTCACCGGACCGGCGGCTCGACCCGCACCGTGTCGGGCACGTCGACCGCGAGCACCGCCCGGGGACCCGACAGGTCGACCGCCCACACGTCGGCCGCCGGCGATCCCGGTCGCGCGCTCCACCGCCCGCAGCGCCGCGGCGTGCACCGACTCCCCCGGCTCGCGACGCGGCCGTGCAGCACGGCGTACCCGGCCCCGGCGCGCCGGCCGCGCAGCACGACCGCGCAGCCGCACCGGACCGTGCCCGGCGGTCATCGAGCCGTCACTTCTGCCACGACACGCGGGGAAAAGGGCTGCACGGGTGACGGGTCAGCGGGCGGTCTCGGTGGCGCGGGACTCCCGGATCACGGTGACCTTGATCTGCCCGGGGTAGGTGAGCTCCTCCTCGAACTGCTTGGCGATGTCGCGGGCCAGCACCTGCGCCTCGATGTCGTCGACGACGTCGGGGGCGACCATCACCCGGACGTCGCGGCCGGCCTGCATCGCGAAGACCTTGACCACGCCGGGCTTGGCCAGCGCGATCTCCTCGAGCCGGTGCAGCCGGTCGACGTACGCCTCCAGCGACTCGCGCCGGGCGCCGGGCCGGCCGCCGCTGATCGCGTCGGCGGCCTGGGTGAGCACCGCCTCGACCGTGCGGGGCTCGACCTCGTTGTGGTGCGCCTCGATCGCGTGCACGACGTCCTCGTGCTCGCCGTAGCTGCGGGCCAGGTCCGCGCCGACCATCGCGTGGGAGCCCTCGACCTCGTGGGTCAGCGCCTTGCCGATGTCGTGCAGGAACGCGCCGCGCACGCAGGTGGTCCGGTCGACGCCGAGCTCGTCGGCGAGCAGCCCGGCGGCGTGGCCGGACTCGACGAGGTGGGCGAGGACGTTCTGGCCGTAGGAGGTGCGGTAGCGCAGCCGCCCAGGGTCGCGACCAGGTGCGGGTGCAGGTCGGTGATGCCCATCTCGAGGGCGGCGTCCTCGCCCGCGCGCACGCAGAGCCGGTCGACCTCGACGACGCTGCGCTCGTGCACCTCCTCGATCCGGCTGGGGTGGATCCGGCCGTCGCCGATCAGCTCCTCCAGCGTCAGCCGCGCCACCTCGCGGCGGACCGGGTCGAAGCAGCTCAGGATCACCGCGCCCGGGGTGTCGTCGATGACCAGGTTGACCCCGGTGACCTGCTCGAAGGAGCGGATGTTGCGGCCCTCGCGGCCGATGATCCGGCCCTTCATGTCCTCGGCGGGCAGCTGCACGACCGAGACCACGCTCTCGCCGGTCTGCTCGGAGGCCAGCCGCTGGATCGCGGTGGCCAGCATCCGCTTGGCGCGCACCTCGGCCTCCTCCTCGGCGGCGCGCTCGATGTCGCGGGCGTCAGGGCGCCGGTGCGCCTGGCGTCGTGCTCGATGGACTCCACCAGGGCGGCGCGGGCGTCCTCGGCGGTCAGCCCCGCCAGCCGCTCGAGCTCCCGGCGACGGTCCTCCTCGAGGTCGGCCACCTCGGCGCGGTGCCTGTCGAGCGCCGCCTCGGCGTCGGCCACCTCGTGGGCCCGCTCGTCGAGGCTGCGCACCTCGTCGTCGAGGCGCTGCTCGCGCTCGGTGATCCGCTGCTCGCGGCGCTCGATGTCCACGCGCTGCTCGTGCAGGTCGCGCTGCAGTGTCGCCGGTGCGCGTCCTCGTCCGTCGGCGCGGACCGCTCGCGCCGCCGGCGGGTCAGCAGCAGCCACCCCGGCGACCACGGCGGCGACCACCGACGACCACGAGCAGGGCGACCAGCAGCAGCTCGACCGGGCCGATGCCCAGCACCAGCGGGCCGGGGATCCGGGACCTGCTGTGCCATCTCCGGCTCCTGTTCCGTGCACGCCACGCGCGGGGTCACGGCGGTCCGGACGCTCGGAGGTGAGATCCGCGAATCTAGGTGTCCCGCCCGACACCGGTCAAGGCGGGGCACGCCGGCCGACGTCAGTCGAACTGCTCGTGCACGTCCTCGGTGTCGTGCCCGAGCCGGTCGAGCTCCTCGCGGACCACCCGGAAGCAGGTCCCGGCGGGATAGCCCTTGCGGGCCAGCATGCCGGTCAGCCGGCGCACCGCGACGTCCCGCTCGAGGTGCGCGGCGGTGCGCAGCTTGCGCCGGACCAGGACCCGGGCCGCCTCCACCTCGTCGTCGGGGTCGACCTCGTCGAGGGCGACCCGGGCGAGCTCGTCGTCGACGCCCTTGCGGCGCAGCTCCTGGGCCAGCGCCCGGCGGGCCAGGCCCTTGCCGGGCTGGCGGGACTGCACCCAGGCGCGGGCGAAGGCCTGGTCGTCGACGAGACCGACCTCCTCGAACCGGTCGAGCAGCCGGGCGGCCAGCTCCTCGGGCACGCCCTTCGCGGCCAGCTTGCCGGCCAGCTCCGAGCGGCTGCGGGCCTGCCCGGTCAGCTGGTCCAGCAGGATCTTGCGGGCGACCGCCTCCTGGTCGGCGTCCGGCCCCGCGGCGACCGGGTCCTCGGGCGGCTCGACGCCGGCGTTCGCGAGCCAGGCGCGGACGCCGTCGTGCACGTCACCGGTGGACGGGCGCAGAACCGCCCGCCTGGTCCCCTGGGAGGAAAGGACCAGACGGGCGGCGGTCTGACGGAGAGGGCACCGTGCTCAGAAGTCGATGCCGGTCGGCTCGACGTTCGACCGGCGCCGGGGCAGCCGCGGGTGCGTCGACCGTGGGGCCGACCCCGAGCTTCTCCAGGATGCGCTTCTCGAGCTCGTTGGCGAGGTCCGGGTTGTCGCGCAGGAAGTTGCGGGAGTTCTCCTTGCCCTGGCCGAGCTGGTCGCCCTCGTAGGTGTACCAAGCACCGGCCTTGCGGACCAGGCCCGCCTCGACGCCGACGTCGATCAGGCCACCCTCGCGGCTGATGCCCTGGCCGTACATGATGTCGAACTCGGCCTGCTTGAACGGCGGCGCGACCTTGTTCTTCACGACCTTGATGCGGGTCCGGTTGCCGACCATCTCCTGGCCGTCCTTGAGCGTCTCGATGCGCCGCACGTCGAGCCGCACCGAGGCGTAGAACTTCAGCGCGCGGCCACCGGTGGTGGTCTCGGGCGAGCCGAACATCACGCCGATCTTCTCGCGCAGCTGGTTGATGAAGATCATCGTGGTGCCGGCGCCGTTGAGCGCACCGGTCATCTTGCGGAGCGCCTGGCTCATCAGCCGGGCCTGGAGGCCGACGTGGCTGTCGCCCATCTCGCCCTCGATCTCGGCGCGGGGCACGAGCGCCGCGACGGAGTCGATGACGATCAGGTCGAGCGCGCCGGAGCGGACCAGCATGTCCGCGATCTCCAGGGCCTGCTCACCGGAGTCCGGCTGCGAGACCAGCAGCGCGTCGGTGTCCACACCGAGCGCCTTGGCGTAGTCGGGGTCGAGCGCGTGCTCGGCGTCGATGAACGCCACGATGCCGCCGGCCCGCTGCGCGTTCGCCACCGCGTGCAGCGCCACCGTCGTCTTGCCCGAGGACTCGGGGCCGTAGATCTCCACCACGCGTCCGCGCGGGAGACCTCCGATGCCGAGCGCCACGTCGAGCGCGATCGCGCCCGTCGGGATGACCTCGAGCGCCGCTCGGGTCTCCTCGCCCAGTCGCATGACCGAGCCCTTGCCGAACTGCCGCTCGATGTTAGCGAGCGCGGCGTCCAGCGCCTTGTCGCGATCTCCACCAGCCATGGTTGTCCGTCCGTCTGTCCGCCTCGAGGGGGAACCTGCTGTCTTCTTCATCGCCATTGACACTAGAGGGGCCTCCGACAGTCTGCGAGCCTGATGTCGCGACCTGGGGATATCCCCCGGCAGCCGGCGACCATGTCCAACGCCACCGACCCTAGCCCGAACAGGTGTTCGAGCCGAGAGCGACACGCCGACACGCCGCGCCGGCCCCGAGAAAGCCCCGGGAAGCCCTCGGGTCAGCCGGGCAGCCGGACCAGGAACCGGCAGCCCGGCGGCTGGTTGCGCACCTCGACGTGACCGTCGTACGCCTCGACCAGGCCCTTGACGATCGCCAGCCCGAGGCCGGCGCCGGTGTCGTCGGCGGGGGTCCGGGCGTGGCTGCCGCGCCAGGCCACGTCGAAGACCCGGTCCAGGTCGTCGTCCGGGATCCCGCCGCACCCGTCGGCGACGCTGACCTCGATGCCGTCGGGCACCGCGCGCCCCTCGATCCGGACGACCCGTCGGCCGGGGTGTGCCGGATCGCGTTCATCAGCAGGTTCGCGACCACGCGGGAGAGCCCGGCCGGGTCCGCCCGGACCAGCACGCCCTCCTCGACCGAGCCGCCCAGGCGGACGCCGCCTGGCCCGGGCCACCGGGTCCGCCCCGGCGATCGCCTCGCTGACCAGGTCGCCGAGCGCGACGGTCTGCAGGGTCACCGGGATCACGCCGGCGTGGATCCGGGACAGCTCGAACAGGTCGTCGACCATCCGCACCATCCGGTCGACCTCGGCGCGCATCTGCGCGTGGTAGCGCGCCGGCTCCACGGCCAGGCCGTCCTCGAGCGCCTCGGTCATCGCCCGCAGCCCGGCCAGCGGCGTGCGCAGGTCGTGGGACACCCAGGACACCAGCTCGCGGCGGGACTCCTCCAGGCGGCTCTCGCGGGCCCGGGACTCGGCCAGCCGCTCGCTGGTGCGGGTCAGCTCGGCGGACAGCTCGGCGAACTCGGCCGGGCCGCCGCCCCGGGACTCGAACCGCCCGCTCTCGCCGAAGCGCCGGGCGTCCTCCCGCAGCGACGCCGACCACCGTACGACGGTCGCGCCGACCAGCATCGCGAAGCCGACCGCGACGAGCCCGGCGACGAGGAGCACCGTGAGCACGACGTGGAAGTCGTGGTCGGACAGGAACATCGCGCGGGCCGTGCCGAACACCCCGGCGACGACGGCCGTCACGGCGACCAGCGCGACGCAGGAGCGGCAGCCAGCGCAGCGACGTGCGGCGCAGCAGCCAGGCGACGAGCAGGCCGGCGACGCCGACCGCCCCGGACCAGGCGGCGGCGATCAGCACGACGGCGGTCTGGTCGCTCACGACGGCTCCCCCTGGTCCCAGCGGTAGCCGACGCCCCACACGGTCACCAGCCGGACCGGGCGGGTCGGGTCGGCCTCGACCTTCTCGCGCAGCCGGCGGACGTGCACGGTGACGGTGGACTGGTCGCCGAACGACCAGCCCCACACGTCGGCGAGCAGCTGGTCGCGGGAGAACGCCACGCCCGGGTGGGACACCAGGAAGCGCAGCAGGTCGAACTCCCGGGCGGTCAGGGACAGCTCGCGGCCGGCCAGCGTGGCGACGTGCCGGGCGGCGTCGACCACGAGGTCGCCGTCGGTCACGGTGCCCGGCTCGTCGGCGTGGCCCGCTCCCCCGCCCGGCGCAGCACCGAGTCGACCCGGAGCACCAGCTCGCGCGGGCTGAACGGCTTGGTGACGTAGTCGTCGGCGCCGCGCTCCAGCCCGACGACGCGGTCGGTCTCGCCGCCGAGCGCGGTCAGCATGATCACCGGCACGTCGCTGGTCTCGCGCAGCCGCCGGCACACCTCCAGCCCGTCGATGCCGGGCAGCATCAGGTCGAGCACCACCAGGTCCGCGGGCCGCGCGCGCATCGACTCCAGCGCCGTCTCGCCGTCGGCGGCCTCGTCGACGTCGTGCCGGCCGGCCCGCAGGTAGGACACCACCACCTCGCGCACGGTGTGGTCGTCGTCGACGACCAGGACGCGGGCCATCAGCGCGGCCTCGGTCCGTCGGCGGCGGAGCAGGGCCGCGACCACCACGACGGCGACGACCAGCGCCGCGAAGCCGAGCCACAGCACGCCGTACGGACGGTTCAGCAGGCTGGGCACGTCCTCGCGGGCACCGAACCGGCCGATCGCGGGGATCGCCAGCAGGGTCACCGAGCCGAGCACCACGAAGCCGGCGACCGCGGGCGCGCGGCTCCACACCGGCAGCCGCGGGAGCACCAGGAACGCGAGCAGCACGACCAGCGGGGCGAGGACCGCGTCGTGGAGCAGCACTCCCCCGCCCAGCCAGAGCGCCAGGTTCACCAGGTCGGGCAGGTCGGTGCCGAGCAGGTGGTAGACGCCGACGAGCACCAGCACGATCGCCGGCGGCGCCGAGCAGACCGCGGAGCACGCGCATCACGCCACCTCGATCCGGGAGACCCACTTGGTCTGCAGCACGCCGGGACGGTTCGGCGCGATCAGCCGGCAGGGGTAGCCGTGGTCGATGCTCAGGGGCGCGCCGTCCAGGTGCAGCGCGAGCAGCGTCAGGTCGTCGTCGGCGAGGTTGCCGCGCACCTCGGAGGCCCTGAAGGCGCCGGACTGCTGCAGCGACCGCACCACCACCGTGGAGCCGGCCGGCGCGTCGACGAGGTCGAGCAGGTCGCGCAGCCGCACGCCGGTCCACTCCGCCGAGGCGCTCCAGCCCTCGACGCACGCGATCGGCAGCGTCTCGGTGTGCTGGGTCATCGCCGCGAGGTCGTCGAGCGACAGGGTGCGGCGTGGTGCCGCCGTGCACCACCTCCAGCGTGTACGACGGGGCGAGGGCCGTCCCGGTCACCCCGGCGGCGCGGGCGCTCTTGGTGACGGGGAGGTCCTGCGGGCCGGACCCGTCGTGGGTCTCGAACAGGGAGATCGTGCGCAGCCACGGGACGGTGCCGCCGGCGACCGCGAGCACGGCGAGCCCCGAGGCGCCGAAGGCGGTGCGCAGCAGGCCGCGGCGGGTGAGCCCGGGCTCGGGCCGCTCGCCGTCGTCGACCGGCCGGCTGAACGCCGACCGGATCACCGGCAGCTTCACCGCGACGTGCAGGACCAGCGCCCCGAAGGCCACCCAGGCCACGGCGTAGTGCGTCGAGCGGAAGGAGAAGGACCAGGCGTACCACTCGGTGGTGTTCAGCACCCCGGTCGCCAGCTGGAAGATCGCCGCCGCCACGAGGAGCGCGATCGAGACCCGCTCCAGCAGGTGCAGGACGAGCTCGCGCCGCTGTCCGAACGGCACCTTGGCGAACAGCTTGGGGTAGACGGCGTAGAGCTTGACCAGCAGCAGCGGCACGGCCGCCGTACCGGACAGGTAGTGCAGGCCCTGCGTGACGCGGTAGACCCACACCGGCCGGGTCGGGATGCTCAGCCAGGACGGCTGGTCCTGGTAGAGGTGGCTCCAGACGCCGGTCAGGAACGCCACGGTGAAGCAGATGCCGAGCCACAGCCCGACCCGGGCCGCGACCTCCGGCCCGCGCAGGGTCGAGGTGAAGTCCTCCTCGCGGGGCGGCCGCGGCGCACGCATCAGGCGGCCCTGCCCAGGACGACGAACCAGCGGCCCTCGTGCTCGTGGACCGCGTCGACCCTGAGGCCGGCGGCCGCGGCGACCTGGTGCGCGGACTCGGGGCCGAGGACCGTCCACGGGAACGGCTCGGAGCGCAGCCCGCCGCACTCGAGCTCGATGCTGCGGGTGCTCAGCGCGGTCCCCGGCGGCGCGACGTCGGCGACCACCCGGCCGTCGGGCGCGATCAGCCCGGCGACGCGGGAGAGCAGGGCCACCGGGTCTCCCCCGATGCCGATGTTGCCGTCGGCGAGCAGCGCACAGGTCCACCGGCCCTCGCCCGGCAGGTGGTCGAAGACGTCGCGGTGCAGGGCGCTGGCCCCGCGGGCCCGGGTCTGCGCGACGGCCTCGGGCACGACGTCGATGCCCAGCACGCCGACCCCCTGGAGGGCGAGGTGCTCGCTCATCCGGCCCGGGCCGCAGCCGATGTCGAGGACCGCGCCGGAGCACCGCGCGAGCAGCGCCGCGTCCGCGGCGTCGGCCCGGTCGGCCCACCTGGTCATCGGCAGCCGGTGCGGCAGCTCGGTCAGGCCGTGCACCGTGCACGGCTCCCCGCGCAGGGCGGCCGCGAAGAACGGCACCGCGAACGCCGGGTCGCGCCCGCTCCAGGACGGTCATGGCGGCACCCCGTCGCGGACGGACCGCCACAGTGCCGCGAACCGGGTGGCCGGCGCGGCGGCCGCGGCGAGGTCGGCGTCGGGTGCCTCGTCGACGTCGCGCAGCACGGCCGTGGTCGCGACGGTCGCGCCCGCCAGCCGCAGGGCGGCCAGCGTGTCGACGTACGTCCGGGCGGTCGACATCTCCACGCCGGCCAGCGGCCGGGCCAGCGCCGGGTCGGTGACCGCGAGGACCCACCAGCCGCCGTCCTCGGCCGGGCCGAGCACGGCGTGGTTGCCGCTGCCCGACGAGCCCGGCGACCGCGGTCAGCTCGGCGGCCGACACGTGCGGCGTGTCCATCCCGATCTGTACGACGGGCGCGCCGGCGGCCGAGGCCACGTCGGCGTGCGCGTTCGCGAGCCGCTCGGCGAAGCCGGCACCGCGCTGCGGGTGCACGGTCCAGCCGGCCAGCGCCTCGAGCAGGGCCGCCCGCTGCACGGCGGCACCCAGGTCACCGGCCAGCGCGACGTGGCAGTCCTCGAAGACCTCCCGGCACACCGCGAGGGTGTCCAGGACGCAGGCCGCGGCCAGGTGCGCCGCGGCCTCGTCGCCGACGTGGGCGCCGAGCCGGGTCTTGACCTGGCCGGCGACCGGGGCCTTGGCCATCACCAGCACGGCGGGCCTCACGACAGGACCTTGGCGAAGTCGCGGGCGGCCCGGACCGTGCCCCGCACGGAGCCGGACACCTTGGAGCGGGTGCCCTCGGCGCGCGGGTGGTAGGCGATGTCCTGCTCGGTGATCCGCCAGCCGGCGAGCATCGCCTTCTGCAGCAGCTCGACGGGGTAGCCGAAGCGGCGGTCCTCGACGCCGAGGGCCAGCAGGTCGGCGCGGCGGCAGACCCGCATCGGGGCGATGTCGTGGACCGGCAGGCCGGTCCGGCGGCGCAGCCACCAGAGCACGGCCACGTTGCCGGCGCGGGCGTGCCAGGGCCACACCCCGCGGGAGACCGGGCGCCGGCGGCCGGTCGCCATGTCCGCCCGGCCGGACCGGACCTCCTCCAGCAGGGCCAGCAGGTCGGCGGGGTCGAACGACCCGTCGCCGTCCATCACCGCGAGGTGGTCGGCGGTCGCCGCCGAGCACCCCGGCGTGCACCGCTGCGCCGTACCCGGGCCGCTCCTCGCGCACGACGCGCGCCCCGAGCGAGCGGGCCACCTCGGCGGTGTCGTCGGTCGACCCGTTGTCGACGACGATCACGGCGAAGACCTCCGGGACGGTGGGCAGCAGGACCCGCAGGGCGGGTCCTTCGTCCCGGCACGGAAGCACCAGGTCACAGAGGGCGGGCATGGGTCGAGCGTAGGGGCCGCCCGCGCCGCGCGCCCGCCGGAAACTGTTACGAAACCCTTGCCCCTATCCTCGCCGGATGACCACCACGCTGCCGGGCCGCCGGACCCGTCGGGGCACCGCCGCGGCGTGGGGCCTGGCGGTCACCGTGGCGCTGATGGTGCTCGCGATGGTCGTGCCGGCCGCGACCGGCTGGAACGTGCGGGTGAACTCGTTCCCGCCGCTGCACGCCGAGTGGGACCCCCGCGTGGGCTGGGGAACCGTGCCGGCCGTGGCGCTGGCCGTGCTCGGCCTCCTGCACGCGTTCCGGCTCGCCGACCGGCTCACCTGGCGGCGGCTGCTGCTCGCGGTGTTCCTCGGCGGGCTGGCCTGGATGCTGGCGCTGGCGTTCGTCGACGGCTCGCACGGCGTGAGCCAGATCCTCGGCGACCCCTACGAGTACCTCCGCACCGCCCGTCGTACGACGGACCTGCACGCGACCCTGCAGGAGTACGTCAGCCGGATCCGCTACGAGGCGGAGCCGCGCAACTGGCCGGTGCACGTCGCCGGCCACCCGGCCGGGGCGCTGACGTTCTTCGTGCTGCTCGACCGGCTGCAGCTCGGCAGCGGGTTCGCCGCGGGCCTGGTGGTCACCGTGCTGGCCGCGACCACCGCCGTCGCGGTGCTGGTCACCGCCCGGGTGCTCGGCGCCGAGCAGCTGGCCCGTCGCGCCGCGCCGTTCCTGGTGCTCGGCCCGGCCGCGGTCTGGCAGTCGGTCTCGGCCGACGCGATGTTCGCGGCCACCGGCGCCTGGGGCATCGCCTGCCTCGCGCTCGGGGCGACCCGGCGCAGCATCGGCTGGTCGGTGCTCGCGGGGCTGCTGCTGGGCTACGCGGTGATGCTGTCCTACGGCCTGCCGCTGCTCGGGGTGCTGGCGCTGGCCGTGCTGGTCACCGCCCGGTCGTGGTTCCCGCTGGCCTTCGCCGTCGTCGCCGCGCTGGCGGTGGTCGTGGTGTTCGGGCTGCTCGGGTTCAGCTACCTCGAGGCGCTGCCCGCGATCCACAGCCGCTACTACGAGGGCGTCGGCGGCCGCCGTCCCTGGGCCTACTGGATGTGGGGCGACCTGGCCGCGCTCGCGTTCAGCGCCGGGCCGCTGGTGGGGGCCGGCGTGGCGCAGCTGGTCGCCGGCGGCCGCGGGCTGCTGCGCGAGACCGGCACCCGCACCGTGCTGCTGCTGTCCGGCGCCGGGGTCGCGATGGTGCTGCTGGCCGACCTGTCGCAGATGAGCCGCGCCGAGGTGGAGCGGATCTGGCTGCCGTTCGTGCCGTGGCTGCTGCTGTCCTGCGCGCTGCTGCCCGACCGGTGGCGCCGCCCGGCCCTCGCGGGGCAGCTCGGGTTCGCGCTGGTCGTGCAGCACCTGCTGTTCACCGGCTGGTGAGCGCCCCGGCGATCAGCCGGTCGGACAGCTCGCGCACCCAGGCCCGCGCGGCCGGGTCGTCGGCCTGCGGGTCGGTGACGCCCTCGCGCTGCCCGTCGAAGTACACGCCGCTGACCCCGTCGAGGGTCTCGTCGGCGACCAGCCGCCAGGTCGCGTCCAGGCCCTCCTCGACCGTGCTGGCCGGCTCCTGCCCGGCGTCGCGGACCATCGCGGTGTCCATGAACGTCGCCGGGTGCAGCGCGGTGACGCTCACGCCGGTGCCGACCAGGTCGCCGGCGAGGTCGTAGGTGGCCATCACCTGCGCCAGCTTCGCGCGCCGGTAGGCCGTGACCCCGTCGTACCCGTGCTCGGTCAGCGGGTCGTCGGGGTCGAGCGCGAGCTGACCGGCGGAGGCGACCTGCACGACCCGGGCCGGTGCGCTGACCTCCAGCAGGGTGGCCAGCCGCACGGCGAGCCGGTAGGCCGCGAGGTGGTTGACCGCGAACCGCAGCTCGATGCCGTCGGCGCTGACCTCCCGGCCCGAGCCGGGGGCGCCGAAGCCGACGCCGGCGTTGTTCACCAGCACGTGCAGCCGGTCGTAGGTCTCCACGACGCCGGCCGCGAGGCGGTCCACCTCGCGCAGGTCGGACAGGTCGGCGGCCACCGTGTCGATGCTGGTGCCGGTGGCCTCCTCGACCTCCAGGGCCAGGGCCCGCAGCCGCTGCTCGTCGCGGCCGTGCGCCAGGACGGTCATGCCGTGGCCCGCCGCGCGGTGCACCAGGGCGCGGCCGAGACCGCCCGTGGCGCCGGTGATCAGGATGGTCTGCTGCTCGAGGGGACGCATGGCCCCGACGCTACCGACCCGCTGGTCGGCCCCGGGCCTCACCGCAGGGGCGCGGTGGCGAACTCCTGGAGACCCTGCTCGGGACGGACCTGCGCGGTGAAGCCGAGCCGGTCGCGGGCCTTCTCCGCCGACGCGACGATGTGCCGGACGTCGCCGAGCCGGTAGCGGCCGCTGACCTGCGGGGCCAGGTCCCGTCCGGTGCTCGCCGACACCCCGGCCGCCACGAGCTCGGCCACCCGGCGGATCGGGACCGGCTCCCCGGAGGCGACGTTGTAGGTCGTGAAGGTCTCGTCGGGCGCCGCGACCACCTGGTCCAGCGCGAGCACGTTGGCCCGCGCGACGTCGTGGACGTGCACGAAGTCGCGCATCTGGCCGCCGTCCTCGTAGACGTTCGGCGGCCTGCCCTGCTCGATGGACGAGCGGAACATCGCGGCGACCCCGGAGTAGGGGGTGTCGCGGGGCATCCGCGGTCCGTAGACGTTGTGGTAGCGCAGCGCGACGGCCGCGCCGGGCGCCTGGCGCACCCAGGCGGCGAGGTAGTGCTCGGTCGCGACCTTGCTCGCGGCGTAGCTGCTGCGCGGGTCGAGGCGGGCGTCCTCGTCGACCGTCGCCCACGTGAGCGGACGGCCGCACACACCGCAGTGGTTCTCGAAGTCGCCGCCCTCGAGCGCCGTGAGGCTGCGCGGCGGCGGCGCCTGGTCGCCGTGCTCCTCGCACACGTAGCGGCCCTCGCCGTAGACCACCATCGAGGACGCCGCGACCACCCGGTGCACCCCGGCCTCGTGCATCGCGGCCAGCAGCACCGCGGTGCCGAGGTCGTTGTGCGAGGCGTACGACGGCAGGTCGGCCACCGTGACCCCGCCCCGACCATCGCCGACTGGTGGCACACGACGTCGACGCCGTCGAGCAGCGGCCGCAGCGCCCGCAGGTCGCGTACGTCGACCAGGTGGGTGTCCTCGGCGGTGGTGCCGGGTGCGTGCGCCTCGGGGATCAGCAGGTCCACCCGCACGACCTCGTCGCCGCGGGCCTCGAGCTGCTCGGCGACCGCCCCGCCGATGAAGCCGGCCGACCCCGTCAGCAGCACCCTCACGCGGCACCGCCCGGGATCTCGTAGGGCAGCTCGATGCCGTCGGCCCACGACGCGCACGCGCAGCCGGTGCCCGGCTCGGGGAGGTCGGCCACGACGCCGGCCAGCAGGCCCTTGAGGCGGTCGATGTTGCGCGCGAACATCGCGAACACCTCCGCCTGGCCGACGCCCTCGCCGGACTCGACGCCGGCGTCCATGTCGGTCACCAGGGCGATCGCGGAGTAGCACATCCGCAGCTCGCGGGCGAGGACGGCCTCGGGGTGCCCGGTCATGTTGATCAGCGTCCAGCCCTGCGCGGCGTAGTGCTGCGACTCGGCGCGGGTGGAGAACCGCGGGCCCTCCACGACGACCATCGTGCCGCCGAGCGAGACGCCCTCGGCGGCCGCGACGGCCTTCGACAGCGTCGGGCAGTAGGGGTCCGCGAACGGCACGTGCACCGCGCCCCGCTCGACGTAGCTCTGCACCCGGCTCAGCGTCCGGTCGACCAGCTGGTCGGGCACCACGAGGTCGCCGGGCGCCACCTCGGCGCGCAGGCCGCCGACGGCGCACGGCGCGAGGACCTGGCGCACCCCGAGGGAGCGCAGCGCCCACAGGTTCGCGCGGTAGTTGATCAGGTGCGGCGGGAACGCGTGGCCCTGCGCCGTGCCGCGGCAGGAACGCGACCGTCGTGCCGCGCCACGTCGCCGACCGCGACCGGGGCCGCGGGGGCGCCGTACGGCGTCTCGACCTCGACCTCCCGCGCGTCGTCGAGGAACTCGTAGAAGCCACTGCCGCCGATGACGGCCACGGACGCATCGAGGTGCGGACATGAGGGGAGTCTTGCAAACGTCTCCCGGCCTAGACTCGTGAGCGTGCGCCCGTCCCGCGGTCCTGCTGCTGCTGGGGCTGGTCGCGGCCGGGTGCAGCGGGTCCGGTGCCACGTCCGCCGGGACGCCGACCGGGTGCGACCTGGTGCCGGCGGAGCGGGTCGTCGGCCTCCTCGGCACCGACCTCGTCACCACGCAGCGCGGCTCGCTGTCGACGTTGCGCGAACGGCACGCGCAGACGTCCTGCCGCTCCGTCGTCCGCGGGCACCCGGAGCGCTCGGTGACGATCACGGCTGAGTACCACCCGGAGCCCTACCGGCTGCCCCGCAAGGCGTGCAGCGAGGGCTGGGTGTACGCCGGGACGGCCGAGAAGTACACGCCCGCCTGCCAGGAGACCGTCGACGGGCACGGGCGCACCACGCTGGTCGTGCGCTGGCAGCCCTACCTGATGCACGTCACCGTCGACCGCTCGGGCCGCGACTGGGGCGGCGACCCCGAGCGGGCGCTCTCGCTGAGCCGGGTGGTCGCGCAGCGGCTCGGTGTCGACGAGGCGGCCGGCGACGGCTAGGTGGTGCCGGGCTCCAGCCGGGCCCCGGCGACGAGCTCCACGTCGACCCGGCTCTCGCGTGCCGACGATCGTGACCTGGTCCGGGTCGCCGGTGGCGTCGGCGTCCGGCCGGCCCACCACCGCGCCGGCCTCGACCACGCAGCCCTCGTCGACGATCGCCCAGTCCACGACGGCGCCCCGCTCGACGACGGTGTCGGCGAACAGCACGCTGTTGCGGACCACGGCGCCCGCCTCGACGATCACCCCGGGCCCGAGCACGCTGCGCCGTACGACGCCGGCCACCCGGGCGCCCGGGCGACACGATGCTGTCGCACACGTCGGCGCCGTCGAGGATCCGGGCCGGGACGCGCTGCGGCTGGCGGGTCAGGATCGGCCAGCGCGGGTCGTCGAACAGGCCCTGGTCGTCGGTGAGCACGTCCTGGTGCGCGGCGAGGTACAGGTGCGGCTGGCCCAGGTCGCGCCAGTAGCCCGGCAGCGCGTGCACGACGGTGTGGCCGCGCTCGACCAGCCGGGGCACGAGGTGCTCCCCGAAGTCGCCGAGCCCGCTGTCGCCCTCCGCGGAGTCCGCGCCGACCGCTCGCGGTGCAGCTCCTCGAGGACCTCGACCAGCACCTGCGGGTCGTAGACGAAGATCTCCGTCGCCACGGTCGTGGTGGACGGCTCGTCGGGCTTGTAGGCGAACCCGGTGACCACGCCGGTGCCGTCGGCCTCCACGGTGGCGTGGTCACCGGCCTCCTCGATCGGCACCTGCGTGGTCACCACGGTGCACTCGGCGTCGTGGCGGCGGTGCGTCTCGACGGCGTCGGTGTAGTCGAAGCGGTAGACGTGGTCGGCGCTCAGCACCACCACCACCTCGGGGTCGGCGGTCCGGATCTGGTCGCGGATCCGGAACAGCTCGTCGGCGTTGCCCTGCGCGAACCCGTCCTCCTCCTCGGTGCCGGTGCCCTGCTCGGGCATCAGCAGCCGGAGGCCGCCGGTGTTCCGGTCGAGGTTCCACGGCCGCCCGTTGGCGACCGGCTCCTCGATGCTCGCGCCCTGGTACTGCAGGGACAGCCAGACCTCGGAGATCCCGCTGTGCGCCAGGTTGGACAGCGGGAAGTCGACGAGCTGGTAGACCCCGGCGAACGGCAGCGCCGGCTTGGCCCGCTCCCGGGTCAGCACGTCCATCCGGCCGCCCGCGCCGCCCGCTTGGATGATGGCCAGGATCCGGTTGCGTGACATCGTCCGATCCTGGCACGGGCTACCTACGAGGCGTCCGGCGCTCCCGGTCGCGCACCCCGAACCAGTACGCCGCCAGCGCCCCGCCGAGCGCCCCGAACAGGTGGCCCTGCCACGAGATGCCCGGCTGCCCCGGCAGCACGCCGAGCAGCAGGCCGCCGTACACGAGGAGCAGGATCACGCCGAGCGCGACCTGCGAGGCGTCGCGGGCGAACACCCCGCGCAGCAGCAGGTAGACCAGCCAGCCGAACGCCAGCACGGAGGCGCCGAGGTGGATCGAGTGCGGCTGCCCGGCGAACCACGTGCCCACTCCCCCGACCACCCAGACCACCGCGGTGACGGCGGCCCAGCGGGCCACGCCGGCGAGCAGGATCAGGAAGCCGAACACCAGCAGGGGCAGGGTGTTCGCGACCAGGTGGCCCCAGCCGTAGTGCAGCAGCGGCGCGAACAGGATGCCGTCCAGGCCGTCGGCCTCGCGCGGCCGCACGCCCGCCCTCGTCGAGCCGGTGGCCCATCAGCGTGTCGACCAGCTCCACGGCGTACAGCAGCGCGACGAAGGCCAGGATCACCTGGGCCGCGAGCAGCGGCCGGGACCGGGGCGCGTGGCTGGGCGGGACGCTCACCCCGTCCACGGTAGCCAGCCGGCGGCTACTCGGCGATGTCGCGCGTGAGCAGCACCGTGGTGATGAACCGCCGGAACAACCGGACCGGGTCGTCGTCGGTCATCGCGACGGTGCTGGCGCCGGTCCGCTCGCACCCCGGTCGACCCAGGTGGCCAGCTCGGCCAGGTCCGGGTTGCGGAACGTCACGTCGAGCGTGGCCGGGAGGCTGATGGCCGGCGGCTCGGCGGACCCGAGCGCGCGGACCGCCGCCTCCGCCTCGGAGCGGATCAGCTCCCGGGCGACCTCGGGGTGCAGGCTGTCGGCGGCGAACCGCGTGACGGCGGTCTTGACCACGGCGGCCCGCACCCCGGGGCTGACCCGTGCGGCCTCGGCCGCGGTGACGTCGTCGCCGGTGACCAGCACCACCGGGACGCCGTGCCCCAGCGCGACCAGGGAGTTGACGCCCGACTCGCCCACCTCCGTGCCGTTCAGCCGCACCTGCGCGATCGCCCGCGGGTTGTAGGTGTGCGACAACGGCGCCGCGGTCGCCATCGACCCGTGGTACGAGACGAGGAAGACCGCGTCGAACGAGCTGTCGAGGCCCTGCATCATGTACAGCGGCTTGTGCCGGCCGGAGAGGTACCGCGCGTGGCCGGCGAGTCCGTCGGGCCGCAGGTTCTGCATCGTCGAGTGGGAGTCGTTGACCAGGAACTCGCCGGCCCCGGCAGCCTCCGCCCCCGCGATGGCGGCGTTGACCTCGGCCTGGAGGAGCATCCGGTAGTGCTCGTACTCCGGCTGCCCGGGCCGGCACTGCGCCCAGTCGACGACCCCGGCCGTGCCCTCCATGTCGGAGGAGATGAAGATCTTCATCCGGGCCCTTCCGCTCGGCCGGTCCGGTGCCGGCACGGGCCGCCACGGTAGCCGCCCACCCGTCGAGACCACTCGATCCGCCGAATTTCTTGTCCACATTCCGTCGCGGGGACCTGATTCGGGCCGGTTCTGTCGGTGCTGCCTGGGAGAGTTTCCTCATGCAGGCAACGGCGATCCGCCGACGGAGGGTGTCCTGGACACTCTCGATGCGGTGTCGCGGCTGCACGCGGTCCGCGCGGACGCGGAGGCCGGCCTGTTCGAGCTGGCGGCGGTGTTCGCCGACCAGCACGCGGGCGACTCGTTGCCGGTCGAGCCGCCGGGTCCTGCCGGGGATGGAACGCGCGGTCCAGGTCGGCGGGGCGGGCACCCCGCGGATCGCGGAGTTCGCCTACGCCGAGCTGGGTGCGCGGATGCAGATGGGCCCCTGGTCGGCTAGGCGGTACGTCGCGGACGCGCTCGACGTGCGGCACCGGCTGCCGCTGATCTGGGCGCGGGTGGTGGCCCGGGAGGCCCGGATCGGGAACGCCCGGCTGGTCGCGACCCGCACCCGGCACCTCTCGGTCGAGGCCGCCGGGGTGGTGGACGCGGCGATGGCGCCGTTCGTGGACGGGTCGCTGCCGTGGGGCCGGTTCGAGGCCCGGCTGGCCGGGAAGATCGTCGCCGCCGACCCCGCGGCCGCGGCGGCCCGGGAGGCCGAGCGCGCCGCGGAGCAGTTCGCCAAGCGGACCCGGTCCAGCGAGCACGGCACCGCCGGGTTCTACGTGCGCTCCACGGTCGGGGTGATCGCCCGGGTCGAGGCGACCGTGGCGTTCCTGGCCGAGGCCTTGACGGCCTTCGGCGACCGCGACGCCGAGGACGTCCGCCGGGTCAAGGCGCTGGTGCTGATGGCCAACCCCGTGAAGGCGGTCGAGCTGCTCGCCGCGTTCGCGGCGCTACGCGCCCGGGGCGTCGACGTGGACGTGGAGCTCGGCCGGAACCGCCCGAGCCCAGTCGACGCGGCCGAGAGTGGTCTCGACAGGCTCGACCAGCCGGATGCTCGACCAGCCGGGTGAGGTGGACGGGCCGCTCAGCCGGATGGAGGCGTTCGCGCGGCGGGTGGGGTTCGAGCCGCGGCGACTACCGCCGTGGCTCACCGCCCGCCCGCACCCGGACGACGGGCCCGGAGCCGGTGATCCACCGGTGCCCCGGTTCGGGTTCGACTGGTCGCAGCTGTTGCCCTCCCTGACGATGTACCTGCACCTGTCCGCCGAGGACCTGGCCGCCGGGCGGGACGGGGTGGTCCGCTGGGAGGGCGAGGGACCGGTCACCCACGCCTTCGTGCACGAGCACCTGAGACCCCTGCACGCCTACGACCTGCGCCCGGTCATCGACCTGGCCCACCAGGCACCCGCCGACGCCTACGAGCTCCCCGACCGGCTCCGCGAGGCCGTGCGGCTGCGCACCCCGGCCGACGGGTTCCCCTACGCCTCCAACACCAGCCGACGCGTCGACGCCGACCACACCACCGCCCTGGACGCCGGACCGTCCCGGCGCGACCGCGTGACGGTCGACCCGGCCGGGAACCTCGCCCCGCTGGGCCGCTTCACGCACCGGATCAAGACCCACGGCAGGTGGTGCTGCGCCAGCCCTTCGACGGGATCCTGCTCTGGCGCGACCCGCACGGACAGGTCTACCTCGTCGACCACACCGGCACCCGACAGGTCACCGAGCCGGGCCACCCCGCCGGCGCAGCGACCCGGTACGACCCGGACATCGAGGTCTACCCCACCGACACCGTCATCGAGGTCGACTTCGGCCACACCGGCTGACTGGGTGTGTCCCAATGGGGCTTCCAGCGCAGCCATCTGTCGATAGTGGGCTCCAAGTGGTCGGCGTCAGGGGACCGACGGAGGCCAGCGATGCCTGCGCCACCCCTCCCAAGTCGGGAATCCTTCCGGCGGGGCATCGACAGGTTCGCTGCCGTCGAGTTCCCCTTGGGTCGGGGCGCTGATGATGGCAGCCCACTCGGCGAGCTCCTCGTCGGACATGTGCCACGTGGTGTGCGGCTCTTCGGTTTGGCGCCGGTCAAGTCGTCTCCGCTGCTCGGCCGGTGGGAGCTCGAAGTAGCGCATTTCCACCGCCGCACCGAGGTCGGCAGCTGCCTGACGTAGCGCGGAGCGCTCCTCTCGAGCCCAGAGGCCGAAGTCGATGACGACGTTGATACCGAGTTCGAGTGCCCGCAGACCGGTCTCAATGAGCCGTCCTTCGAGGCGACCTGGAGCCAGCCGGTCGCCGAGGTGGTGGTGTTCTCGAACGACTTCGCCAGGCGGCGGCGAGCGGCCGAGGCGGCCGTGGGCGACCTCGACGCGCCAGGCGTGCCGGATGGGCCGGAAGGTCGGGCTGCTTGTCGTCCCACCCGACCCGGCGGACCTCGACGTCGTGGTCGCCGGCCGAGCGTGCCGGGCCGCGGCCGCGGTGACCCCTCGGTCGACCAGGACCAGCTCGAGCCGGTCGGTGACGCCCTGCCGGGCCAGATGCTCCAGCATCAGCTCGCTGGCCCGGTTCTCGTGGGTGGAGGCGGGCACGACCAGCGCGGCCACCGGCAGGCCGGTCACGTCGACGGCGACGACGCGCTTGGCGCCCTTGGTGCGGCCGTAGGGGCCGCCGCGGTCGTGGAAGGTGAAGCCGCCGTTCGAGGCGCCGCGGGCCAGGTGGGTGTCGATGACGACCATCGACGGGCGTCTCCTCGGCCCGCCCGTCCGACTCGCGCGCGGCCGCGTGCAACACCGTCAGTGCCTGCGCCCAGGTGCCGTTGCGCGACCAGCGGCGGAACTGCGACCAGACCCGCGTCCACGGCCCGAACGACTGCCGGCAGGTAGCGCCACTGGCAGCCGGTCTGCGCGATGTACAGCATCGCGTCCACCACCGTCCGCAGGTCATCGGCGTGCTTGCGGCCGCGCTTGCCCGGCGCGTTGAACACCGGCTCCAGCAGCTCCCACTGGTCATCGGTCAGGTCACTTGGGTACGACATGCCCCGCACGGTGACGACGCGCTCGATCCACACAATAGGGACACACCCAGTGAGGGCTCTCGACCCTCGGGTGCGACCGAGCGTCGGTCAGAGGGCGAGGGGCTCGTCGTCCGCGGCGGGCCGGCCGGCGGTCCGCCGGGCGAACTCGGCGGCGGTCGCGATGCCGGTGACCAGCACGGCCGCGAAGACCGTGAGGGCCGAGTAGCCGAGCGACCCGACCACCACCCCGGCGACCGCGCCGGCCGCGGCGGCGGTCAGTCCCATCACCAGGTCGGCGGCGCCCTGCACGTCGGTGCGGGCGTCCAGCGGCGCGGACTCCGAGAGCAGCGTCGAGCCGGCGATCGTGCACAGCGACCAGCCGAGCCCGAGCAGGAACAGCCCCGCGGCGATGCGGTACGACGCCCCCGCCGGCGACGTGCCGGCCAGGGCCAGCGACACCAGCAGCACCAGGGCGCCGGCGCCGAGCACGGCGGGCCGGCCGAACCGGTCGGTGGCCCAGCCCACGACCGGGGCGAACGCGAACATCCCGAGCACGTGGACGCTGATCACCACCCCGATCACCTCCAGGGCGGCGCCGCCGTGGTGCATGTGCAGCGGGGTCATCACCATCACCGAGATCATCACCGCGTGCGCCAGGGCGAGCGCGGCGGCACCCGCGGCGACGCCCGGCCTGGTCCGGACCACCTCGCGGACCCGGGCCCACGAGGTGCCGTGCCGGACCGCACCGCCCCGCGCGACCGCGGCCTCCCGGGCGACGAGCAGCGGGTCGGGACGCAGGAAGACCGTGACGACGAGCGCGGCGGCCAGCATGCCGACGGCGCCGAACACGAACGGCCCGGTCAGGCCGGCACCCCGAGCCTGCGTGTCCGGCGCGGCCCGCCCAGCCGGTGAGGTTCGGGCCCGCCACCGCACCGATCGTGGTGGCCCAGACCACCAGCGACAGCGACCGGGCCCGCTGGGCCGGCCGGGCCAGGTCGGTCGCGGCGTAGCGGGCCTGGTTGTTGGCGGCGGTCGCCGAGCCGAGCAGCGTGGTGCCGACCAGCAGGAGCGGGAACGAGCGCACGACCCCGGCCACGACGCACAGCACCGCCCCGGCGGCGCCGAGCAGGTAGCCCAGGGTCAGCCCCACCCGGCGTCCGCGACGGCCCATCACGTGCGCGAGCAGGAAGGACGCGACGGCGGCGCCGAGCACCTGCATGGTCTGCGCCAGGCCGGCGAGCTTCTCGCTGCCGGAGACGTCCTCGGCGAGCAGCGCGGCGACCGCGATGCCGATGCTCATGCCCAGTCCCCCGAGGGCCTGCGAGGCGACCAGCGTCCGGACCGTGCGGCGCTGCACCTGCGCCAGCCGGTGGTCCGGCCAGCGCACACCGCCGGACAGGCCGCGGGCGACCGCCGCGGCACCGCCGCCCACCCAGCCGGCGACCCGCCGGCCGGTCTCGCTCACTTCTCCGACGGCGGGAGCCCGAGACGCTCCCAGACCGCACGCCAGACCTGCTTGGGCGGCTCACCGGCCTCGAGCGCCTCGGTGACCGTGCGGTGCCCGAGGTCGGAGATCACCTGCTGCTCGGCCCAGGCGCGGGCGTACCCCGCGCCGAGGGCGTCCTCCATCCGGGTCCAGAACTCCGTGTGCCGCATGCCGCCGAGATTACGTCAGGACACGTCGTGGAGATGGTGCTCGACGTCGTGGAGGTGGTAGCGCGACAGGGTGTCGACGGTGAACACCGACCCGTTGCCGCGGCGGCCCGGACGGTCCCACTGCGGCCCCTCGATGCCGCCGTACTGCTTCGAGACGGCCGCGGCGGCCGCCGACCAGCTCGGCGGCGACCGTGGCCGGGGCCTGGTCGCGGTAGGCGCCGGCCACCGCGGCCGCGTCCTGGTCCCAGTTCTCGAACAGCGGGTCGTCGACGGCGAGCATCATCCGCACCCGCTCCCCGAAGACCTGGTGCACGTCGCGCACGTGGCAGGCGTACTCCAGCGGCGACCAGGTCGTCGGGTCCGGCCGGTCCCGGACGTCGGGCCGCTCCAGGACCCGCTCCCAGGCGCTGGCGTTCGCGTAGACGCGGTTCTTCACCTCGACCTGCCGCACCGACCGGGCGTCGTACCCGCACTCGGGGCAGGCGCGCTCCAGCACCCAGGTCCAGTCCTTGGTGTCGGGCTCCAGGGCGTCGTCGCTCATGGCGAAAGTATGGCGCTCGTCACCCGTCCCTGGACGCGGGGCGCACCGGTGCGACCGCTTCCTGCGAGAATGGACACATGGCCAGTGATCAGGGCGAGGTGACCATCCGCCCCGCCGTCCAGCACGACCTCTCCGACATCGCGGCGATCTACAACCACGAGATCGCGAACAGCACCGCAACGTTCGACCTCGAGCCGCCGACCTACGCCTACTGGGAGCAGCGGCTCGCGGGCAAGCACGAGGGCGACCACCTGCTCGTGGCCGTCGACGAGGACGAGGACGTCGTGGGCTACGCCTACTCGTGGTCCTACCGCCCCCGCCCGGCCTACGACCTGACCCGGGAGACCTCGATCTACCTCGACCCGTCGGTGCGCGGGCGCGGCATCGGCCGGCTGCTCTACCCGGCGCTGCTGGAGACGATGGCCGCCTCCGGCGTGCACACCGCCGTCGCGCTGGTGGCCCTGCCCAACCCGGGCAGCATCGCGCTGCACAAGGCCTGCGGGTTCGAGCACGTCGGCACGATGCGCGAGGTGGGCTGGAAGTTCGACCAGTGGGTCGACGTGGAGTGGTACCAGAAGCTGCTCGTCCCCGACCCGGAGCTCCGCTCAGCTGAGCAGCAGCCGGTCGAAGCGGCGTGACGCCACCGTCAGCCCGACCAGCCCCATCGCGACGAGGTAGACCACCGAGACCAGCGAGTCGGCCGTGAGCGCACCGGTGGTCAGCTCGCGGGTCAGCGTCACGCCGCGGTAGAGCGGGGTCGCCTCGACCACCCAGCGCAGCACGCCGCCGAAGGCCGTGACCGGGAAGAACGTCGCGGAGAACAGGAACATCGGGACGATCGCCAGCTGGACGTACTCGAAGTCCTGCCAGGACTTCATGAACGTCGTCAGCGCCATCCCCGCCCCGGCGAACGCGAAGCCGATCAGCCAGGTCGCCGGCCAGGCCAGCACCGCCCACCACGAGGACACCAGCCCCATCGCGGCCATCACCACCAGGAAGCCGGCGGAGTAGACCGCGGAGCGCATCAGCGACCAGGCCAGCTCGCCGCGGGCGATGTCGATGGTGCGCATCGGGGTGGCGAGCACGCCCTCGTAGACCTTGTCGTAGCGGAGCTTGAAGAAGATGCCGAACGTCGAGTCGAGGATCGCGCCGTTCATCGCCGAGGCGGCGAGCATCCCCGGCGCCACGAACGCGGCGTAGGACACGACCTGGCCGTTGAACTCGAAGCCGGTGACCAGCCGGCCGACCCCGATGCCGATCGAGAAGAGGTAGAGCACCGGCTCGAGGAAGCCGGTCAGGAAGACCAGCCAGCTCGACCTGTAGACGGTGTAGTTGCGCCGGACGATCTCCCAGCCCGTGGTGCGCGGGGCGGCGGCGGCCCGGGCGGCAGCCGCGGTCACGAGCGCCACGTCAGACCTCCATCCGCTTGTCGAGGCGCCACACGGCGAGCCACCAGCCCACCAGGCTGAGCACGACGAGGTAGGCGAGGTGCACCAGCGCCAGCCCCGGGCGTACGTCGCCGAGCACCAGCATCCGGGTGAGGTCGACGCCGTGCCACAGCGGCGTGAGCCGGGCCAGCCACTCCAGCGGCGCGGACAGGTTGCTGATCGGGAAGAACGCGCCGGAGAACAGGAACAGCGGGATCACCAGCAGCCGGTAGATGATCGCGAACCCCGACTCGCTCCTGATGCTCGCGGAGTAGGCGAAGAACACCCCCGCGAAGCTCAGCCCGACCAGCACCAGCACCGGCCACGCCAGCAGCGTGCCGGGCACGGACTCGAAGACCCCGAACGGCGCCATCACCACCAGGAACACGCCGGTGACCGTGGCCAGCCGGACACATCACGAAGACCAGCTGCGCGGCGACCACGTCGGCGACCGCCAGCGGGGTGGCCACCATCGCGTAGTAGGTCCGGTGCCACTTGAGGCTGCCCATCACCGGCCAGGTCGTCTCCCCGGTGGCGGTCTGCATGGCCTGCGCCGCGACCAGCCCGGGGGCGACGAAGGCGAGGTAGGTCGGTGCGCCCTCGAGGTTCGCGCCGGTCTTGACGAACCCGCCCAGCAGCACGCCCATCGCCAGCACGTAGAGCAGCGGCATCACGAAGGAGGTGACGACCGAGCCCTTCCAGGTCCGCTTGTAGACGGTCGTCCAGTAGACCCGCTGCCGCGCGACCATGTCCCAGTCCGGGACGGCATCGAGGTCGCCACCTCAGTCCACCAGCGTCCGGCCGGTGAGCCGCAGGAACACGTCCTCGAGGGTGGACCGGCGCACCAGCACCGCCACCGGGTCGAGGCCCCGCTCGTGCACGCGGGCCAGCGTCTCCTCGCCGTCGGCGGTGTAGAGCAGCAGCCGGTCCGGCAGCACCTCGACCCGGTCGGCCAGGTCGGCGACCCGCTCGGCCAGCGCCTCGTGCTCGCCGACCCCGAAGCGCAGCTCGGCGACCTCGCGGGTGGAGTGCTCGCGGATCAGCTCCAGCGGCGAGCCCTCCGCGACGATGGCGCCGCCGTCCATCACGACGAGCCGGTCGCACAGCTGCTCGGCCTCGTCCATGTAGTGCGTGGTGAGCACCAGGGTGACGCCGCGCTGCTTGAGCCGGAACAGCCGGTCCCACAGCAGGTGCCGGGCCTGCGGGTCCAGACCGGTGGTGGGCTCGTCGAGCAGCAGCACGTCGGGGTTGTTGATCAGGGACCGGGCGATGGTGAGCCGGCGCTTCATGCCGCCGGAGAGGTCCACGACCTTGGCCTTCGCCTTCTCGGTGAGCTGCACGAACTCCAGCAGCTCGTCGGCGCGCGACGCGGCCTCGGCCTTGCGGATGCCGAAGTAGGAGGCGTAGACGAGGAGGTTCTCGCGGATGTTCAGCTCCAGGTCGAGGGTGTCCTCCTGCGGGCACACCCCGAGCCGGGCCCGGATCTCCGGCCCGTGCGTGGCCGGGTCCAGCCCGAGGATCGCCAGCTCCCCGCCGGACGGGGGCGAGACCGCCGCGACCATCCGCATCGTCGAGGACTTGCCCGCCCCGTTGGGGCCGAGGAACCCGAAGGACTCCCCCGGCCGGACGTCGAGGTCGATGCCGCGGACCGCCTCGACGTCGCCGCGCTGCCCCGACCCGGTGGACTAGGACTTGCGCAGCCCGCGGGCCCAGACCATCGACCCGGCGCGCCGCTCGTCGTAGCCGTCGACCGGGTCCGTGGTGGGCTGCAGGGAGGTCCCCGAGCGAGGTGTGGAAGGCACGTGCCCGAGCCTACGTTCGGCCACCGACAGGGTCACCCCGGTTTCCGGTCCGCCAGGATGGGCCCATGACTACCCGGACGCCCGAGACCCCCGAGCCCCGTCCCGTCGCCCTGGTCACCGGGGTCGGTCGCACCGTCGGCCTCGGTGCGGCGATCGCGCTGCGGCTGGCCGAGGACGGCTGGGACGTCGCGACGACCCACTGGACGCCGTACGACGACCGGATGCCGTGGGGCCGTCACGAGGAGGACCCGGCGACGGTCGCCGCCGCGCTCGCCGAGCGGGGCGCCCGGACCGTCGCGGTGCCGGCCGACCTCACCGACGTCCGCTCCCCGGCCGCGGTCCTCGACGCCGTCACCGCGGCGCTGGGCCCGGTCACCGCCCTGGTGCTCAGCCACGCCGAGTCGGTCGACTCCGGCCTGCTCGACACCAGCGTGGAGAGCTTCGACCGGCACTACCAGGTCAACGTGCGGGCGTCGTGGCTGCTGGTCAAGGAGTACGCCGAGCGGTTCCCCGCCGACCGCGTCGGCACCGGGCGGATCGTCGCGCTGACCAGCGACCACGTCGTGCACAACCTGCCCTACGGCTCCAGCAAGGGTGCGCTGGACCGGCTGGTGGTGGCCGCCGCCCGCGAGCTGTCGCACCTGCGGCTGACCGCGAACGTGGTCAACCCCGGGCCGGTCGACACCGGGTGGATGAGCGACGAGCTGCGCGCGCGGATCCTCGCCGAGACGCCCCTCGGTCGCGGCGGGACCCCGCGCGACACCGCGTCGCTGGTGTCGTTCCTGTGCTCGCCGGACGGCGGCTGGGTCAACGGGCAGGTGCTGTACTCCGACGGCGGCCTGCACGTCTGAGGTCCTAGGGGCGGGCCTCGAAGACCAGGTTGAACGGGGTCTCCGCGACCCGGCGGAACCGCGTGAAGCCGGCGTCGGTGACCACCTGCCGGATCGCCGCCTCGCCGGCCTGCGCCCCGAGCGCGTAGCCGCCGGGCTGCGACATCGCGTTCGGCACGCACAGGAACGTCGAGAACCCGTAGTAGACCCGGCCGACCGGGTTGAGGTTCGCCTCCACGGTGTCACCGGCGGCCGGCTCGACGATCATCCAGGTGCCGTCGCGCCGCGAGGCTGCCGCGGATCCGGGTCGCCGCACCGAGCGGGTCGCCCATGTCGTGCAGGCAGTCGAACGTGGTGACCAGGTCGAGGTCCCGGGCTCCAGGGACTGCGCGCCGGACACCTCGAACCGGACCCGGTCCCCCACCCCGGCCTCGGCGGCCCGCTCGCGCGCGGCCTCGACCGACCCGGCGTGGTAGTCCGAGCCGACGAACCGGCTGCGCGGGAAGGCCTCGGCCATCAGCAGCGTCGAGGCGCCGTGGCCGCAGCCCAGGTCGGCGACCGGGCGCCCTGCTCGCAGCTTGCGCCTCCACGCCGTCCAGCGCCGGGATCCACTCGGCGAGCAGGTGCATCAGGTAGCCGGGGCGGAAGAACCGCTCGCAGCCGGTGAACACGTCCTGGTCGTGCTCGTGCCAGCCGACGCCCGCCGCCGGTGCGGAACGCCTGCTCGATGCGTGGCTCGGCCTTCAGCGCGCCCAGCGCGAGCTCGAAGGCGCCCGGCAGGAACACCGGGCCGGTCGGGTCGGTCAGCGCGAAGGCCTGCTCCGGCGTCATCGAGTACGTCGCCGACGCGGCGTCGTACTCCACGTAGCCGCCGGCGGCCTGGCCGCGCAGCCACTCCTCGACGTAGCGCGGGTCGGTGCCGGTGCGCTCGGCCAGCGCCCGGGCGTCCGACGGCCGGCCGGCCAGCGCCCGGTAGAGGCCGAGCCGCTCGCCGACCAGCACGTTGCCGGCGGCCATGGTCGCGCCGAGGTCGCCGACGAAGCGGCCGACGAACTCCATCAGCGCGTCCAGGTCGGGCGGCGGGACGGCCGCGGGGGTGGTCTGGTCGGGGGTCTGGGTGGTGGTCATCTCGGGTCTCCCTGCGTCGGCGCATCCGGGTGGATGCTGTGGGACGCAAGGCTGCTCGGCGTCCTTGCAGCCCGGTTGCAACGCCGCTGCAACCGGCGCCGGTGGGGTGGGGACGAGGGAGGCCGACATGCGGGCACGCGAACCGGACAGCACGGGGTACGTCGACCGGGACGGCGTGAAGGTCGCCTACGAGGTCTTCGGCGACGGCCCGACGACCGTGATGTTCCCGCCGGTGGACACGATCGTCGACGCCCGGGTGTGGAAGGCGCAGGTGCCCTACCTGGCCCGGCACCACCGCGTGGTCACGGTCGACCCGCGCGGCAACGGCCGCTCGGACCGGCCCACCGACCCGTCGGCCTACGACGACGCCGAGCAGGTCGGCGACACCGTCGCGGTGCTCGACGAGCTCGGCATCGACCGGGCCGTGCTCGTCGGCATCTGCTTCAGCGCCTGGCTCGCCCTGGTCACCGCGAGCCTGCACCCGGACCGGGTCCAGGGCGTCGTCGCCCTCGCGCCGTACGTGCTGGACGGGACCCCGCCGCTCGCCCACCGGGCGGACGCGGCGGCCCGCTTCGACGACGTGCTCCCGGCGTACGACGGCTGGTACAAGTACAACCGGCACCACTGGCTCGCGGACTGGCCGGACTTCGCGGGCTTCTTCTTCGACCAGCTGTGCTGCGAGCCGCACTCCACCAAGCAGCTCGAGGACGTGGTGGAGTACGCCTCCGGCACCACGGGCGAGGTGATGGTCGCGGCCGAGGACGCCGCGCTCTACGCCGAGACGCCCGAGGAGGCCGAGCGCGGTGCTGCGCGCCGTCCGCTGCCCGGTGCTGGTCGTCGAGGGCACCGAGGACCGGTGCCAGCCGCGCGGCCGCTTCGACACGGTGGCCCGGCTGACCGGCGCCGAGCGGCTGGTGCTCGAGGGCGCCGGGCACCTGCCGATGGTCCGCGAGCCGGTCGTGGTCAACCACGCCGATCAAGGCGTTCGTGGACCGGGTCACTGGGACCGCGCCGCCCGCCCGCACCTGGACCAGGGGCGCGGCCCGCCGCCGCCGCGGGTGCTCTACCTCTCCTCGCCGATCGGGCTCGGGCACGTCCGCCGCGACCTCGCGATCGCCGCGCGCTGCGGGAGGCCCGGCCCGACGTGCGGGTCGAGTGGCTGACCCAGTCCCCGGTCACCGACTTCCTCGAGCAGGCCGGCGAGACCGGTGCACCCGGCGTCCCGGTTCCTGGCCAGCGAGTCGGCGCACCTGGAGTCCGAGTCCGGCGAGCACGACCTGCACGCGTTCCGGGCCGTGCGCCGGATGGACGAGATGCTGGTCAACAACTTCATGGTGTTCGACGAGCTCGTCGGGGACGAGCACTTCGACCTGTGGGTCGGCGACGAGGCCTGGGACCTCGACCACTTCCTGCACGAGAACCCCGAGCTGAAGCGGGCGCCGTTCGCGTGGCTGACCGACTTCGTCGGCTGGCTGCCGATGGCCGACGGCGGGGAGCGCGAGGCGGCGCTGACCGCGGACTGGAACGCCGAGATGGTCGAGCACGTGGCGCGGTACCCCTCGCTGCGCGACCGGTCGGTGTTCGTCGGCGACCCGGCCGACGTGGTCGACGTACCGCTGGGGCCGGGGCTGCCGGGCGCCCGGGAGTGGACCGAGCGGCACTTCGCGTTCTCCGGCTACGTGATGGGCGAGCGGCCGGCGGCCGTGGACCGGCCCGGCGCTGCGCCGGAGGCTGGGGTACGCCGACGGCGACGTGGTCTGCGTGGTCAGCGTCGGCGGCTCGGGGGTCGGCGCGCACCTGCTGCGCCGGGTCGCTGGCCGCCTACCCCGAGGCCCGCGCCCGGGTCCCGGGCCTGCGGATGGTCGCGGTGGCCGGCCCGCGGATCGACCCCGCCTCGCTGGCTGCGCCGGACGGCGTCGAGGTGCACGGGTTCCTCCCCGACCTGGACCTGCACCACGCGGCCTGCGACGTCGCGGTCGTGCAGGGCGGGCTGAGCACGACGATGGAGCTCACCGCCAGCGGCCGGCCGTTCCTGTACTTCCCGCTCGGGCACCACTTCGAGCAGCAGATCCACGTGCGGCACCGCCTGGAGCGGCACGGTGCCGGACGGGCGATGGACTACCGCGACGCCGACCCGTCCCGGATCGCGCAAGCCCTGGCCGAGGAGCTGGCCGGCACCCCGTCGTACCTCCCGGTGCCGACCGACGGGGCCCGCGTCGCGGCTCAGCTGCTGACCGAGCTGATCTGAGCGAGCAGGCCGTCGACGCGGTCGCGCACCGGCCGCCACCGGTCGCCGCTGGCGGCCGCCAGCGGGGCGAGGGCGCGGGCCGCCGCGGCGGGGTCGTCGTGACGGAGGTGGGCGCGGGCCACCAGCAGGTAGCAGTCCGCGCCCACCACCCAGGCCCGTCCGGGCGGTGCCTCGACGCCGTCGAGCAGGGCGGCCGCCGCGGCGAGCACGACCGCGTCGCCGGAGACCGCGGCCAACGGCGCCAGGCAGCGCAGCCGCCACGCCTCGGGGGTGTCGGCGCCGGTCGCCGCGAGGCCGCGGCGCGCGACCTCCTCGGCCTCGTCCGGGCGGCCGGCCTCGACCAGCGTGGCGGCCAGCAGGCCGGCGGCGGTGGCGTACCACCACGGGTGGTCGACCGGCGAGGTGCGCTCGACCGCGCGGCGACCCTGCGCCAGGGCGCCGCCGAGGTCGCCGGCGAGCCGGTCGAACCAGCCCTGGTGGGCCTCGTAGAAGCCCGCGTAGGCCCGGTAGCCGCTGTCCCGGTTGATCTCCAGCGCCGCCCGGACGCGGGCCCGGGCGCCGTCCCAGTCCCCCGCGGCGGCCGGCACCAGCGCGGACTCGAAGACCACCCACTGGTGCAGCCAGGCGTCCGGGTGCCGGCGCAGCAGCGGCTCCAGGTCGGCGACCACGCCGGCCAGCCGGTCCGCGTCGCCGAGGTAGGCCAGCACGGTCTTCACGCCGTCGAGGCCGAGCACCTCCGCCTCCTCGGACGCCGAGGCACGCGCCCGGCGCAGGCTCGCCTCGGCCCGGGACAGGGCGGTGCCCAGCCGCAGCCGGCTGGCCTCCAGGACCGTCAGCCGGGTGGTGAAGTCGGCCTCCGCGCGGCGGTCCCCCAGCCCGGACGCCAGCGCGAGCCCCGCCTCCAGGTGCCGGGTGACCTCGGCGGTGGGCAGGTGCAGGCCGACCGGTGCGTCGCCCCCGCGGGCCCGCAGCGCGGTCATCTCCAGCCGCCGGTCCCCGGCCTCCCGCGCGAGGTCCAGGGCCGCGTCGATGTCGGCGAGCGCCGCGTCGTACGACGTCCGTGCCTCGTGCGCCCGCCCGCGCTCCAGCCGGAGCCGGGCCAGCAGGACCGGGTCCTGGGACACCGACAGCCCCCGCCCGTAGAGCCCGATCGCGTCGTCCACGGCCGAGCGGCGCATCGCCGCCTCGCCCGCGAGCAGCCAGCCGCCCGCGGCCCGCTCGACGTCGCCCGCGGCGAAGGCGTGCTCGGCCATCACCTCGGGCTGCGCGGTGGTCAGGTCGGCGGCCCGGCGGTGGTGGGCCGCGGCCAGCGCCGGCGGCAGCGACGCGTGCACGCACTCCTGCACGAGGTCGTTGGCGAACTCGTAGACCGCGTCGCTGCGGGCCAGCAGCCGGACCCGGACCAGCTCCTCGCAGTGGCGTACGACGGACAGCTCGGTCGTCTCGGTCAGGGCGGCCAGCAGGTGGGGGTCGAGCCGGCGCCGCAGCACCGACGCCGCACGCAGCACGTCGCGCAGGCCGGGCCCGAGGCCGTCGACGCGGACCAGCACGGACTCGGCCAGCGTCCGGGGCACCCCGAGGTCGCCGGCGCCGATCGCGCGGAGGCACTCGACGACGCTGAGCGTGTGGCCGCCGGTGCGCTCCATCACCGCGGCACCCTGCGACGAGAGCCCGGCGGCCGCGGCGAGGGCCTCGACCGCCGAGGCGGACAGCGCGGCCAGCGGGAGCCGCCGGGCCCGGTCCGCGAGCCGGCCGACGCCCGCCACGTCCTCGGCGCGGACCGCCGCGACCAGCAGGACCGGGGAGCCCCGGAGCCGCTCGGCGAGGTACCCGAGCAGGTCGACGGTCGCCGCGCCGCCGTCCTGGAGGTCGTCGACGGTCAGCAGCACCGGCCGTCGGCGCGCGAGCCGGCGCAGCACGGCCGCCACGGCGTCGTACGCCCGGCGGCGCTCGAGCTCGCGGGGTGCCCCGGGCCTCGGTCGCGGCCGGGACGAGCAGCGCCAGCTCCGGGAGCAGCGCGACCCAGGCGCCGGCGTGGCCGTGCACCAGCGCCGCGGCCGCCACCTCCCCGTGGTCCAGCAGCACCGGGCGGAGCGCGTCGACGTAGGGCTGCAGGAACAGCGAGCGCTCCGCGGGGTGGCAGCGGCAGCCGAGCACCACGCCGCCGGTCCGGCCGGCGACGTCCGCGAGCGCGTCCAGCAGCCGGGTCTTGCCGATGCCGGCCTCGCCCTCGACGAGGTACAGGCCGCCGCTGCCGCCGCCGGCCGCCGTCCAGGCCCGGTCCAGCACCGCCAGCTCGGCCTCCCGCCCGACCAGCGTGGGCCGGGCCGCCGGGCGGGCCTCGGCACCGGTCGGCCGGCGTCGCCGGTCTCCCGCAGCACCGCGAGGTGCAGGTCCGCGGTGGCCCGGTCCGGGTCGGCGCCGAGCTCCTCGCGCAGCAGCCGCACCAGCCCGTCGTACGTCGACAGGGCGGCCGCCGTGCGGCCGTCGGCGACCTGGGCCCGCATCAGGTCGCGGACCGCCTGCTCGTCGAACGGGTCGGCCCGGACCGCCGCGGCCGCGACGAGGGCGGCCTCGGCCGGCTCGACCGGGGTCAGCGCGTCGGCGAGCAGGTGCCGCGCACGGCGGCGCAGCGCGTCGGCCTCCCGCCGCACCGGCAGCACCCACGCGGCGTCCGGCTCGTCGACCAGGGCCGGCTGGTCGCCGAGCACGTCCAGGGCCCGGCGCGCCCCGGCCGCGACCAGGCCGCGCTCGCCGGCGGACCGTCGTACCTCCGCCTCGTCGAGCCAGCCCGACGCCTCGTCCAGGTCGACGCTCCAGGGGCCGCCGTCGAGCAGGCCGTAGGCACGGCCCGGGGCGGCGACCAGCGCGTCGCCGAGCAGCCGCCGGGACCGGCTGACCAGCGTGGAGACGTTCGCTGCCGGGTCGCCGGGCGGGTCCTCGGGCCACAGCACGTCGACGACCCGGTCCAGCGGGACCAGCCGGCCCCGCTCGGCGGCCAGCAGGGCGAGCAGGGTGCGGGCCTTGCGGCTGCCGAGCTCCCGGCCGTCGAGGGTGCGCCCGTCCACGTCGACGGCGACGGCGGAGGCGAGCCGGATGCGGACCGGTCCGGTCATGGCCCCTCCCTCGCTGGCGCTCCCGTGGCAGTATCCGCCGGGTCCCGCGCCGCCACCAGCCGTGCGGCAGTGTCGGTGCCGTCCGGCAGGATGGGGACGTGGCTCGGAAGAAGGTCGGTGCGCAGGACGTCCTCGCGTCCTTCAGCGAGCCCACCCGCGCCTGGTTCGAGGCCGCGTTCGCCGCCCCGACCCCGGCCCAGGTCGGCGCCTGGCAGGCGATCGCGGCGGGCCGCAACGCGCTGGTGGTCGCCCCCACCGGCTCGGGCAAGACGCTCTCGGCGTTCCTGTGGTCGATCGACCGGCTGGCCGCCTCCCCGCCGCCCGAGGAGAAGCTGCACCGCTGCCGGGTGCTCTACGTCTCCCCGCTCAAGGCGCTCGCCGTCGACGTGGAGCGCAACCTGCGCGCGCCGCTGACCGGCATCCGGCACACCTCGGACCGGCTCGGCGTGCCGGCGCCCGACATCACCGTCGGCCTGCGCTCGGGCGACACCAGCGCCGCCGACCGGCGCCGGCTGGGCACCACGCCCCCGGACATCCTGATCACCACGCCCGAGTCGCTGTTCCTGATGCTCACCTCCCAGGCCCGGGAGTCGCTGCGCGGGGTGGAGACGGTGATCGTCGACGAGGTGCACGCCGTGGCCGGCACCAAGCGCGGCGCCCACCTGGCGCTCTCGCTGGAGCGGCTCGACGAGCTGCTGGAGCGGCCGGCCCAGCGGATCGGCCTGTCCGCGACCGTGCGGCCGATCGAGGAGGTGGCCCGCTTCCTGGGCGGCTCCCGTCCCGTCGAGGTGGTCGCCCCGGTGTCCACCAAGGAGTGGGACCTCAAGGTCGTGGTCCCGGTCGAGGACATGACCGAGCTCGCGCTGGCCGCCGCCGTCGACGAGGTGCCCGAGGGCTCCGCGGCCGGCAGCGCCGAGCGCCGCGGGTCGATCTGGCCGCACGTCGAGGAGCGGGTCGTCGACCTGATCGAGCAGCACCGCTCCACGATCGTGTTCGCCAACTCGCGCCGGCTCGCCGAGCGGCTGACCGCCCGGTTCAACGAGATCGCCGTGGACCGCGCCGCCCTCCGCTCCCCGAGTTGTCAGGCGGTGACGTCGCCCCGGCGACGTCACCGCCTGACAACTCGGCGACGGGTGCCGGCGGCGCTGATGGGGCAGGCCGGGTCCGCGTCCGGGCGCCGACCCGGTCATCGCGCGGGCGCACCACGGCTCGGTCTCCAAGGAGCAGCGGGCGCTGATCGAGGACGACCTCAAGCGCGGCCGGCTGCCCTGCGTGGTGGCCACCTCCAGCCTCGAGCTCGGCATCGACATGGGCGCGGTCGACCTGGTCGTGCAGATCGAGTCGCCGCCGTCGGTGGCCAGCGCCCTGCAGCGGGTCGGCCGGGCCGGCCACCAGGTCGGCGAGGTCTCGCGCGGCGTGCTGCTGCCCAAGCACCGCGGCGACCTGGTGCAGACCGCGGTGGCCGTGGAGCGGATGCGCGTCGGGCGCCATCGAGGCGCTGCACGTGCCGACCAACCCGCTCGACGTGCTCGCCCAGCAGGTCGTGGCCGCGACGGCCGTCGACGAGTGGGACGTCGACGCCCTGTTCACGCTGGTCCGCCGCTCCGCCCCGTTCGCGACGCTGCCGCGCTCGGCGTACGACGCGACGCTGGACCTGCTCAGCGGCCGCTACCCGTCCGACGAGTTCCGCGAGCTGCGGCCGCGCGTGGTGTGGGACCGGGTCGCCGGCACGCTCACCGCCCGGCCGGGCGCCCAGCGGCTGGCCGTCACCAGCGGCGGCACGATCCCGGACCGTGGCCTGTTCGGGGTGTTCCTGGTCGGCGAGAAGGCCTCCCGGGTCGGCGAGCTCGACGAGGAGATGGTCTACGAGTCCCGGGTCGGCGACGTGTTCGCGCTCGGCGCGACGTCGTGGCGGATCGAGGACATCACCCACGACCGGGTGCTGGTCTCCCCCGCCCCCGGCCAGCCCGGGCGGCTGCCGTTCTGGAAGGGCGACCAGCTCGGGCGGCCCGCCGAGCTCGGCGCCGCGATCGGCGCGTTCACCCGCGAGCTGTCCGCGCTGTCCACCGTGGACGCCAAGAAGCGCTGCACCGACGCCGGCCTGGACACCTGGGCCGCGGACAACCTGGTGGCCTTCCTCGACGAGCAGCGCGAGGCGACCAGCACGCATGCCGACCGACCGGACGGTGCTCGTCGAGCGGTTCCGCGACGAGCTCGGCGACTGGCGGATCGTGATCCACTCGCCGTACGGCGCCCAGGTGCACGCCCCGTGGGCGCTGGCGATCGGGGTCCGGCTGCGCGAGCGCTACGGCATCGACGCCCAGGCCCTGCCCGGTGACGACGGCATCGTGCTGCGGGTGCCGGAGACCGACCAGGACCCGCCCGGCGCGGACGTGGTGGTGTTCGAGCCCGACGAGATCGAGGACATCGTCACCTCCGAGGTGGGCGGCTCCGCGCTGTTCGCCTCCCGGTTCCGCGAGTGCGCGGCCCGCGCCCTGCTGCTGCCCCGCCGCGACCCCGGCCGCCGCTCGCCGCTGTGGCAGCAGCGCCAGCGCAGCGCCCAGCTGCTGGAGGTCGCGGTCAAGTACCCGTCCTTCCCGATCGTGCTGGAGGCGGTGCGCGAGTGCCTCCAGGACGTGTACGACGTCCCGGCGCTGCTGCAGATGATGCGCGACCTGTCGTCCCGCAGGATCCGGGTCGTCGAGGTCTCCACCACCCAGCCGTCCCCGTTCGCGCGGTCGCTGCTGTTCGGCTACGTCGCGGCGTTCATGTACGAAGGCGACTCCCCGGTCGCCGAGCGCCGGGCCGCCGCGCTGTCCCTGGACCAGGGGCTGCTCGCCGAGCTGCTCGGCCGGGCCGAGCTGCGCGAGCTGCTCGACCCCGACGTGCTCGCCGAGCTCGAGCGGGAGCTGCAGCGGCTCACGCCGGACCGGCGGGCCCGGGACGCCGAGGGGGTGGCCGACCTGCTGCGGCTGCTCGGCCCGCTGTCGACCGCCGAGGTCGCCGAGCGCTCGGTCGAGGGCGCCGACGCCGCCGGCTGGCTGGCGCCTGCTCGCCGACGCGCGCCGGGTCGTCGCGGTCCGGATGGGCGGCACCGAGCGGTGGACCGCCGTGGAGGACGTCGCCCGGCTGCGCGACGCGCTCGGCGTGCCCGTGCCGCCCGGCACGCCGGAGGTCTTCACCGAGCCGGTCGAGGACCCGCTGGCCGACCTGGTCGCCCGCTACGCCCGCACCCACGGCCCGTTCACCCCGGCCGACGTGGCCACCCGTCTCGGCCTCGGGGTCGCCGTCGCCGCCCAGACGCTGTCCCGGCTCGCCGCCCAGGGCCGGGTGCTGGAGGGCGAGTTCCGGCCCGCCGGCGCGGGCGCCGAGTGGTGCGACGCCGAGGTGCTCCGCCGGCTGCGCCGCCGGTCGCTGGCCGCGCTGCGCAAGGAGGTCGAGCCCGTCGAGCCCGCCACGCTCGGCCGGTTCCTGCCGGTGTGGCAGAACGTCGGCGGCCGGCTGCGCGGGGTCGACGGCGTGCTCACCGTGGTGGACCAGCTCGCCGGGTGCGCGGTGCCGGCCTCCGCGCTGGAGCCGCTGGTGCTCGGCAGCCGGGTCGTGGACTACCAGCCCTCGATGCTCGACGAGCTGACCGCCAGCGGCGAGGTGCTGTGGGCCGGCCACGGCGACGCTGCCCGGCACCGACGGCTGGGCGTCGCTGCACCTCGCCGACACCGCCCACCTGACCCTGCCCGACCGGGTGCCGCTGGCCGAGATCGACGGCACCCCGCTGCACGACGCGGTCGTCGAGGCGCTGGCCGGCGGCGGCGCGTACTTCTTCCGGCAGCTCTCGAACGCCGTCGGGGCCACCGACGACAAGGCGCTCGAGGCGGCGCTGTGGGACCTGGTCTGGGCCGGCCGGCTGAGCAACGACACGCTCGCGCCGGTGCGCGCGCTGACCTCGGGCGGCCGGACCGCGCACCGGTCCCGTCGTCCGCCGCCCCGGGCCCGCACCGCCCGCGCCGGGGGCCGCCCGCGCCGCCCCGACCTGCCGACCCGCACCGGTCCCCCGACGACGGCCGGCCGCTGGGCGCTGCTGCCCGAGCTCGAGGAGGACGCCACCCGCCGGGCGCACGCCTCGGCCGAGGGCCTGCTCGAGCGGCACGGCGTCGTCACCCGCGGCGCGGTGATGAGCGAGCGGGTGCCGGGCGGCTTCGCCGGGGTCTACAAGGTGCTCTCCGCGTTCGAGGACTCCGGCCGCTGCCGGCGCGGCTACTTCGTGAACTCGCTGGGCGCCGCCCAGTTCGGCGGCCCCGGTGCCGTGGACCGGCTGCGGTCGTTCTCCCGCGAGGTCGGCGACGCCCCCGACGACGACAAGGTGCGCTCGGTGGCGCTCGCCGCGACCGACCCCGCGAACCCCTACGGCGCCGCGCTGCCCTGGCCCGAGCGGGTGGCCGACGACGCCACCCCCGGGCACCGGCCACCGTCCCGGCCGCAAGGCCGGCGCGCTCGTGGTGCTGGTCGACGGCGACCTCGGCGTGTACGTCGAGCGCGGCGGCCGGACGCTGCTGACCTTCACCGACGACGTCGAGGCGCTCTCCCCGGCGATGGCGGCCCTCGCGACCGCCGTACGCCAGGGGGCGCTGGGGCGGCTGACCGTCGAGAAGGCCGACGGGCAGACCATCCTGGGCACCGGCGAGCGGTCCAGCGCGCTGCGCCGGGCGCTGGAGGACGCCGGCTTCGTGGCCACCCCGCGCGGCCTGAGGCTGCGCGGATGACCGCCGTCGCCCGAGCTGCGCGCCGACTGCTCGCGGTGCTTCGCGCTGTGCTGCGTGGCGACGTCGTTCGCCCGGTCGGCGGACTTCGCGTTCGACAAGGCCGCCGGCGAGCCCTGCCGCCACCTCGCCGACGACTTCGGCTGCTCGGTGCACGACCGGCTCCGGGACCTCGGCATGCCCGGCTGCACCACCTACGACTGCTTCGGCGCCGGGCAGCAGCTCTCCCAGGTCACCTACGCCGGCCGTGACTGGCGCACGCACCCCGAGACGGCCCCGCAGATGTTCGGCGCCCTCGCCACGATGCGCGCCCTGCACGAGATGCTCTGGTACCTCACCGCCGCCCGGCCCCTCGCGCCGTCCCTGGCCGCCGACCTCGCCACCGCGTACGACGCGACGCTGACCCTCACCGCGCTCGGCGCCGACGACCTCGCGGCGCTGGACGTGGACGCGCACCGCGACGGGGTCGCCGCGCTGCTGCGCCGGGTCAGCGGTCTGGTCCGCGGCGACGGCCCGGACCGCCGGGGCGCCGACCTGGCCGGGGCCCGGCTCCGCGGGGCGGACCTGCGGCGCTGCGACCTGCGCGGCGCCCTGCTCGTCGGCGCGGACCTCCGCGACGCGGACCTGTCCCTGGCCGACCTGATCGGCGCCGACCTGCGGGGCGCCGACCTCGGCGGGGCCGACCTGGCCACGGCGCTGTTCCTGACCCAGTTCCAGGTGAACGCCGCCCGGGGCGATGCCGCGACCCGGCTGCCGGAGTCGCTGACCCGGCCGCCGCACTGGACGGCCGGCTGATGCCCGAGGGCGACACCGTCTGGCGCACGGCGCTGCACCTCGACCGGGCGCTGAGCGGGGAGACCCTGCTGGAGACCGACTTCCGGGTGCCCGCGCACGCCACCCTCGACCTGTCCGGGCAGACCGTCGAGGCGACGGTGGCCCGCGGCAAGCACCTGCTCACCCGGATCGGCGCGGACCACTCCCTGCACACGCACCTGAAGATGGAGGGCTCCTGGCACCTCTACAAGCCCGGCACCGCGTGGCGCCGTCCGGCCCACGAGGCGCGGGTGGTGCTGCGCACGGCGGAGTGGACCGCGGTCGGGTTCGCCCTCGGCGTCGTCGAGGTGGTCGCCCGCGGACGCCGAGGACACCGTCGTCGGCCACCTCGGTCCCGACCTGCTCGGCCCGGACTGGGACGAGGACGAGGCGCTGCGCCGGCTGCTGGCCGACCCGTCGCGCCCGGTGGCCGACGCGATCCTCGACCAGCGCAACCTGGCCGGGATCGGCAACCTCTACAAGAACGAGCTGTGCTTCCTGGCCGGCGCGCACCCGCGGCTGCCGGTCTCCGAGGTCGCCGACCTCCCCCGGCTGGTGCGCCGGGCCCGCACCGCGCTGGAGGCGAACAAGAACCGCGTCGAGCAGACCCTCACCGGCGACACCCGGCGGGGCCAGCAGACCTGGGTCTACCGCCGCGACAAGCAGCCGTGCCGCCGCTGCGGCACCCGCATCCGGGTCGACATGCAGGGCCCGGAGACCCAGGAGCGGGCGACGTACTGGTGCCCGGCCTGCCAGCCGGACCCCCTACGGTGACCCGGTGAGCACCTCGGAGCGCGCGGCCTACTTCGACCAGTGGTACGCCGACATGCGGCACAGCCCCGTCAAGGACGAGGTCGAGCGCCGGCACCTGGGCCTGCCGGCGCACCTGCAGTCCACCGGCATGCTGACCTGGGACGGCCTCGCGGACGTCACCGACGCGCTCCGGCTCTCCCCCGGCGACCTGCTGCTCGACCTGGCGTGCGGGCGCGGCGGCTACGGGCTCGAGGTGGCGCTGCGCACCGGCGCGCGGCTGCTCGGCGTGGACTTCTCCGCCGAGGCGGTCCGGCAGGCGGCGGGCCAGGCCCTCGCGCTCGGGCGGCAGGCCGACTTCCGGGTCGGCACGCTCCAGGCGACCGGTCTCGAGGACGCCTCCGTCGACGCGGTGATGGTCGTCGACTCGATCCAGTTCGCCGAGGACCCGCCGCAGGCGTACGCCGAGCTGGCCCGGGTCCTGCGCCCGGGAGGGCGCGCCGTGCTGACCTGTTGGGAGGTCGTCGACCGCGACGACGAGACCCAGCCGGAGCGGCTGCGGGCCGTCGACCTGCGCGGCGGCCTGGCCGGGGCCGGCTTCACCGACGTCCGGGTCGTCGAGCGGGCGGACTGGCGGCTCAGCGAGCGCGCGATGTGGGAGGAGGCGGTCACCCTCGACCCCGGCGACGACCCGGCGCTGCGGTCCTTCCACGACGAGGGCGTGCGCAGCCTGGAGCACCACGACGCCCGCCGCCGGGTGCTCGCCACCGCGACCGCCCCGGCCTGACCGAGCTCAGGCTGCGGAGGCCACCACGTCGCCGGTGCGACCGGGCTCGGTGCGCGCGGGCCGCAGGCTGGTGGCGTCGACGCGCACGCTCTCGAGCTGCATCGCGAGCGCGGCCTCCTCGAGGGCGACGGCGTCGCTGACCTCGGAGAGGATCTCGGAGAGCGGCACGTCGAGGGCCGAGCAGATCGAGGCGAGGAGCTCGGAGGACGCTTCCTTCTGGCCCCGCTCGATCTCGGAGATGTAGCCCAGGCTGACCCGCGCGTCGGCGGACACCTGGCGAAGAGTGCGGCCCTGGCGCATCCGCTGCGCGCGGAGAACCTCACCGAGCAGGCGGCGGAAGATCACCACGGGCTGCTCCTTCCTGAGGCTCGCTTGCGTTCCTTGGGTGCCAACGCTACCGGTTCGGGAAAACTTCCCGACACCCAGCACCGCGAAACCTCACTGCGCTGTGAGCGAACCTAGCAGCGCGGCGAGCGCCTCGTGGCAGGTCCGGGTCCTGATCTCGCGCCGGTCGCCGGCCAGGTGCAGCTCGACGCTGGTGGTGCCCTCGCGGCCCGGCCAGCCCGACGTGCACGGTGCCGGCCGGCTTGCCCTCCTGGAGGTCCGGGCCGGCGACGCCCGTGGTGCTGAGGGCCCAGTCGGACCCGACCAGCGCGCGCACCCCCTCGGCCATCTGCCGGGCGCACTGCGCCGACACCACGCCGTACGTCGCCACCAGCTCGTCGCTCACCCCGAGGAGCGCCTGCTTCACCTCGGTGGCGTAGGACACGACGCCGCCGCGGTAGGTCGAGCTCGCACCGGGGGTCGAGGACAGCCGGTCGGCGAGCGCACCGCCGGTCAGCGACTCGGCGCTCGCCACGGTCAGCCCGCGGGACAGCAGCGCGGCGTGCACCTGCGCCTCGAGCGCGTCCTCCTCCACGGACTGCATGGTAGCCACGGCTACGGTGACGGCATGGCACTCCCGATCGAGGACTACGCGGTGCTGGGCGACACCGGCACGGCCGCGCTGGTCGGCAAGGACGGGTCGGTCGACTGGCTGTGCCTGCCCCGCTTCGACTCCCCCGCCTGCTTCGCCGCGCTGCTCGGCGGCCCGGAGCACGGGCGCTGGCTGCTCGGCCCGAAGGACGCCGGCAGCCGCGTGCAGCCGTCGCTACGTCGGCGACAGCGCGGTGCTCGAGACCACCTGGCGCACCGAGCACGGGAGCCGTGACGATCCTGGACGTGATGCCGATCGGCGACCGCCGCGCCGACATCGTCCGCCGGGTGATCGGCCTCGAGGGCACGGTCACGATGCGGCACGAGTGGGTCGTCCGGCTCGGCTACGGGAAGATCCGGCCCTGGGTGCGCCGCCAGGACATGCACGGCAGCCGAGGTGATCACCGCGGTCGCGGGCCCGGACCGGCTGATCCTGCGCGGCCACCGGCTGCCGGTCGCCGAGGACGGCCGGCACGTCGACGAGTTCGAGGTGCACGCGGGCGAGGAGATGACGTTCTCCACCACCTGGGTGCCCTCGCACCACCCGCTCCCCGAGCCGCTGGAGTACGAGTCCCGCATCGAGGAGACCATCGCCACGTCCGAGGCCTGGGCCGCGCAGTGCACCTACGAGGGCCCCTACCGCGACCACGTGGTGCGCTCGCTGGTCACCCTGCGGCTGCTCACCCACGGCGGCACCGGCGGCATCGTCGCGGCGGTCACCACGTCGCTGCCCGAGGACCTCGGCGGCGAGCGCAACTGGGACTACCGGTTCTGCTGGCTGCGCGACGCCTCGCTGACCCTCGAGGCGCTGCTGGAGTCCGGGTACGACGAGGAGGCGCTGCTGTGGCGCAGCTGGCTGCTGCGCGCGGCGGCCGGCGACCCCCAGGACCTGCAGATCATGTACGCCGTCGACGGCGGCCGGGACCTCCGTGGAGCGCACGCTCGACCACCTCCCGGGCTACGCCGGCTCCTCGCCGGTGCGGGTCGGGAACGGCGCGGTGCTCCAGCGGCAGACCGACGTGCTCGGCGAGGTGATGATCGCCCTGGAGATGGCCCGCGCCGTCGGCGCGCGAGGACGACGCGGACTCCTGGTCGCTGCAGCGGGTCCTGGTCGAGGAGCTGGCCCGGCACTGGGACGAGCCGGACAACGGGCTGTGGGAGATCCGCGGTCCGCAGCGGAAGTTCACGCACTCCCGGGTGATGGTGTGGGTCGCCTTCGACCGGGCCATCGCCGCGGTCGAGAAGCACGGCCTCGACGGGCCCGTCGAGGAGTGGCGGACGCTGCGCGAGAAGGTCCGCGACGAGGTCCTCGCGCACGGCTACGACCCGGGCCGCAACACGTTCACCCAGCACTACGACACCGACGAGGTCGACGCCTCGCTGCTGGTGCTCTCCGACGTCGGGTTCATCGACGGCGACGACCCGCGGATGCTCGGCACCATCCAGGCCGTCGAGGAGGACCTGATGCGCGACGGGCTGCTGCTGCGCTACCGCACCGGGTCCGGGTGTCGACGGGCTCACCGGCGACGAGCACCCGTTCCTGGCCTGCTCGTTCTGGCTGGTCGAGGCCTACGTGCACGCCGGGCGGCTCGACGACGCGCACGCGCTGATGCGGCGGCTGCTGGAGCTGCCCAACGACGTCGGGCCTGCTCTCCGAGGAGTACGACGTCGGGGCGCAGCGCTTCGTCGGCAACTTCCCGCAGGCGTTCTCGCACCTCACCCTGGTCGGCGCGGCCAACCAGCTCGAGCGGGCCGAGGGCCGTGACGGCGGCGGCGCGAGGGCCACCCGCGCGGACAGCTAGCTGGTGCCGACCGAGGAGCGGCCCTCGCGACGGACCGCGAGCGCCTTGATGACGTAGTCCAGACCGGTCGACCACGGTCAGCGTCACCGCGGCGACCATCAGCACGACCGCGACGCCCCACAGCACGTCGCCGACCACGCCCCAGTCGTCCTGGAGGATCCGGATCGGCAGGATGAAGAAGCCCAGGGCGAAGGTCTGCAGCACGGTCTTGAGCTTGCCGCCCCGGCCGGCCGCCATCACGCCGTGCCGGATCACCCAGAGCCGCAGCAGGGTGATCCCCCACTCGCGGACCAGCACCAGGATCGTCACCCACCACCAGAGCTCGCCGATGATCGACAGCCCGACGAACGCCATCCCGGTCAGCGCCTTGTCGGCGATCGGGTCGGCGATCTTGCCGAAGTTCGTGACCAGGTTGCGGCTGCGGGCGATGTCGCCGTCGACCTTGTCGGTGATCATCGCGACCGCGAACAGCAGCCCACGCGATGCACCGCCACAGCACCGACGAGCCGTCGTCGACGAGCAGCGCCCAGCCGAAGAACGGCACCATCACGATCCGCAGCGTGGTCAGCGCGTTGGGGAGGTTCCAGTTGGAGGGCTGGTGCTCGGGCGGCTGCGTCACGCGGTCACCTCGGCGACGAGGTCCGCACCGTCCGAGGCGACGACGAGCGCGCTGACGATGTCGCCGACCCGCGCGCCCGCGGGCAGACCGGCCACGGTCGTCGTACCGTCCACCTCCGGGCCCTGGTGGACCGCCCGGCCCTCGGCCTCGTCGGCACCGTCGGCCAGCGACTCCAGCAGCACCTCGACCCGCTCGCCGATCCGGTCCTCGGCGCGCTGGGAGGTGAGCTCCTCGACCAGCCGGGTGACGTGCTCGGTGCGCTCGCGGATCTCGTCCTCGTCGAGCTTGCCGTCGTACGACGCGGCCTCGGTGCCGTCCTCGTCGGAGTAGCCGAACACGCCGACCACGTCCATCCGGGCGTCGACCAGGAAGTCGCACAGCGTGTTCAGGTCGTCCTCGGTCTCGCCGGGGAAGCCGACGATCACGTTGGAGCGGATGCCGGCCAGCGGCGCCTGCGCCCGGATCTGCTCGATCAGCCCGAGGAAGCTCTCCGGGTCGCCGAAGCGGCGCATCCGGCGGAGCACGGCGTTCGAGGCGTGCTGGAAGGACAGGTCGTAGTAGGCGGCCACGCCGGGGGTGCTCGCGATCGCGGTGACCAGGCCGGGCCGGGTCTCGGCGGGCTGCAGGTAGGACACCCGGACCCGCTCGACGCCGTCGACCGCCGCGAGCTCGGGCAGCAGCGTCTCGAGCAGCCGCAGGTCGCCGAGGTCCTTGCCGTAGGACGTGGAGTTCTCGCTGACCAGGAACAGCTCCTTGACGCCCTGCTCGCCGAGCCACCGCGCCTCGTGCAGCACGTCGCTGGGCCGGCGCGACACGAACGAGCCGCGGAACGACGGGATCGCGCAGAACGAGCAGCGCCGGTCACAGCCGCTGGCCAGCTTGAGCGGCGCCATCGGTCCGCCGTCCAGCCGGCGACGTACCGCGCGGGGGCCGGAGTCCGGGGCCGCGCCGACGGGCAGGTCGGGGGCGGAGATCGTGTGCCCGGGTACGACGACCGCGTCGGCCGCCGACCCGCGCTCGCTCGGCGTGATCGGCAGCAGCCGGCGGCGGTCCTGCGGGGTGTGCGGGTGGTGCTGCTCGCCGGCCAGGATCGAGCGCAGCTTGGCCGCGATGTCCGGGTAGTCGTCGAAGCCGAGCACGGCGTCGGCCTCGGGCAGCGACTCGGCGAGGTCCTTGCCGTAGCGCTCGGCCATGCAGCCGACCGCGACGACCGCCTTCGCGGACCCGTCGGTCTTGAGGTCGGAGGCCGCCAGCAGCGTGTCGACGGAGTCCTTCTTGGCGGCCTCGACGAAGCCGCAGGTGTTCACCATCACGGTGTCGGCGTCCTCGGGGTCGTCGACGAGGCGGAACCCGCCCGCCTCCAACCGACCGGCGAGCTCCTCGGAGTCGACCTCGTTGCGGGCACAGCCGAGCGTCACCAGCGCGACGGTGGTGAGGGGGGCCAGGGCGTCAGGGGTAGCAGTCATAACCGTCACCGAGTATGACGGTCAGGTGGCCCGGACGGCGAACCGGTCACCGCCAGGTGTAGCGGCGCTCGGGTCGGCCGACCTCCCCGTAGCGCAGGTTGACCTCCACCTTGCCGGTCTCCGCGAGGTGCTCGAGGTACCTGCGGGCGCTGACCCGGGAGATCCCGAGCAGGCTGGCCGCCTCGGCCGCGGAGAGGTCGGCGGTCTCCTGGCGCAGCGAGTCCTCGACCAGCCGCAGGGTCTCCGGGCTGAACCCCTTGGGCAGCCGCTTGTCGCTGCCGCGCACCCCGAACACCCGGTCGACGGCGGCCTGGTCGGCCTGCTCGCTGGGCAGCCCGATGTAGGCCTGCTCGTAGTGCTCGAGCCGGACCCGCAGGTCGTCGTAGGTGAACGGCTTCATCAGGTAGTGCACGATCCCGCCGCGCAGCGCCCGCCGCACCGTGTCGGCCTCCCGGGCCGCGGAGATCACCAGCACGTCGACCTCCGGGGCCGCCTCGCGCAGGGCGCCGAGCAGGTCCAGCCCGGAGACGTCGGGGAGGTAGACGTCGAGCAGCACCAGGTCGGGCTGCAGCCGCTCCGCCTCGGCGAGCGCGTCGGCCCCCGTGTGCGCGACCCCGGTGACCCGGAAGCCGGGCGTCCGCTCGACGAAGCCGGTGTGGATCCGGGCCACCATGAAGTCGTCGTCGACGACCAGGACCTCGATCATGCGTCCTCCTCGTCCCCGTCGTCGGTCGGCAGGGTCGCGGTGAACACCGCGCCGCCGTCGTTGTGCACCCGCACGTCGCCGCCGCGGCGCCGGCACACCAGCCGGGTCAGCGCGAGCCCGAAGCCGCGGCCCCCGTCGCCGGCACCGGCCCCCGAGCCGGCCTTGGTGGTCCAGCCCTGCCGGAACACCGCCTCGGTGTCCGGCACCCCGGGTCCGGAGTCCGCGACCGTGACGGTGATCACTTCCCCGTCGCTGACCACGCGTACGTCGACCCGCGGCTGCTCCGAGGCGCTCACGGCGTCCAGCGCGTTGTCGACCAGGTTGCCGACGACCGTCGTGAGGTCGCGCGCCAGGGCGCCGTACACCTTGCCGACGCGGGAGCCGGGGTCCAGGCGCAGCTCCACGCCCCGCTCGGTGGCGAGGCTCGCCTTGGCGATCAGCAGCGCCGCCACCGTGGCGTCGCCGATGCGGGAGGTGACCTCGTCGTACAGCGAGCTGCGGCTCAGCCGCACGCCGTCGACGAACCGCATCACCTCGTCGTACTCCTCGAGCTGGAGCAGCCCGCTGATCGTGTGCAGCTGGTTGGCGAACTCGTGGGTCTGCGCGCGCAGCGTGTCGCTGGTGGCCCGGCTGGTGCCCAGCTCGCTCTCCAGGGCGGACAGCTCGGTGCGGTCGCGCAGCGTGGTGACCGAGCCGATCACCTGGCCGTGCGAGCGCATCGGCCGCCGGTTCAGGGCCAGCACCCGGTCGCCGACCAGCACCAGGCGGTCCGGGTCGGGCTGCCGGCTGGTGAGCGCCTCGACCAGCTCGTGGTCGAGGTCGAGGTCGTCGAGCCGGCGTCCGACCCCGTCCAGCGGCAGGCCGAGGAGCTGGCGGGCCGAGTCGTTGACCACGGTGACCCGCTGCTGCTCGTCGATCGCGATCACGCCCTCCTTCACGCCGTGCACCAGCGCCTCGCGGTGCTCCACCAGCCCGGCGATCTCGGTCGGCTCCATCCCGAGGGTCTGCCGCTTGACCCGGCGGGAGAGCAGCAGCGACCCGCCGAGGCCGAGCACGCTGGCCACGCCGAGGTAGACCAGCAGGTTGGGGACCACGTCCCCGATCCGGCTCCACAGCGACGGGACCTCGCGGCCGATCTCGGCCATCCCGACCACCTCGCCGGTCCGCTCGGCGTACACCGGCGCCTGGGCGACCACCACGGTGCGGCCCGACACGTCCCGGGTGCCGGTCCAGGAGGCGCCGGCCAGCGCCCGGCTGGGCCCGGTCGGGACCCGGTCCCCCACCTGCGTCGGGTCGGAGGAGACCAGCACCAGCCGCCCGGTGTTGGCGAGCAGCACCGACGTGGACCCGGAGTTGGTCCGGGACGACTCGGCCACCGAGGCCAGCCCGGACCGGTCGTACGGCTCGGCGGTGGCGATCTGCTCGCGGACCACCGGGTTGGCGGCGAGGTTCTCGGCGGCGCTCAGCGCCGGGCGCACCTCGCTGCGCTCGAAGGTGCGGGCGGTCTGGGCCACCGAGATGGCGCCGACCGCGACCAGCACGACGAGGACGATGAGCACCTGGAGCAGGAGGTACTGCCCCGCCAGGGTCATCTCGCGTCGTCTCACCATGGGCAGCACCGGACCAGGATGGCACCCGTCACGACCCCGTGTGTCCGTGACCACAATGACCACAACGTCCGTTGAGTCCGCAACGGTGACGACGCTCACACCGGCGGGCGAGGGTTCACCACGACACCCGTGAACCACCGACGCACGAGAGGATCCACCATGCGTCTGCCCCGAACCTCCCACCGGCTGCTGCGCCCGGCGGGCGTCGCCGCCCTCGTGGCCGGCCTCGCCCTCGTCGCCTCCGCCTGCGGCGTGACCGACAGCAGCAGCGGCGACGCCGCCGCCGACGCCGGCCAGCCCCTGAGCGACCTGCGCATCATGGTCCCCAACACCCCCGGCGGCGGCTACGACATCACCGCCCGCACCGCCGCCAAGGTGATGGAGGACGACGAGATCACCTCCGGCACCGAGGTGTTCAACCTCGAGGGCGCCGGCGGCACCGTGGGCCTGGCCCGCACCGTCAACGAGAAGGGCAACGCCGACCTGACGATGCTGATGGGCCTCGGCGTGGTGGGCGCGAGCTACACCAACAACTCCAAGGCCACGCTCGCCGAGACCACCCCGATCGCCCGTCTCATCGAGGAGTACGGCGCCGTGATGGTGCCGAAGGGCTCGCCGTTCAAGACCATCGACGACCTGGTCACCGCGTGGAAGGCCGACCCGGGCTCGATCAGCGTCGGCGGCGGCTCGTCGCCCGGTGGACCGGACCACCTGCTGCCGATGCAGCTCGCCGCAGGCGGTCGGCATCGACCCCACGAAGGTCAACTTCGTGCAGTACGACGGCGGCGGCGACCTGCTCCCGGCGATCCTCGGCTCGAAGGTCGACGTCGCCACCTCCGGCGCCGGCGAGTTCAAGGACCAGATCGCCAACGGCGACATCCGGGTGCTGGCCACCAGCGGCGACGAGCGGATCGCCGACATCGACGCCCCGACCTTCAAGGAGGCCGGCATCGACCTGGTCTTCACCAACTGGCGCGGCGTCGTGGCTCCCCCCGGCATCACCGACGCGCGAGAAGGAGCGCCTGGTCGACGCCTTCCAGAAGATGCACGAGACCCAGGAGTGGAAGGACGCGCTCGAAGGCCAACAGCTGGGCCGACGCCTTCCAGACCAGCGACCAGTTCGGTGAGTTCCTCACCGAGCCAGGACAAGCGGGTCGCGGACACGCTGAGCGAGCTGGGGCTGGCATGAGCCAGGCCGTCTCCCCCACCGCGCGGACGGCGCGCCGCCCGCCCCGAGCTGGGGGTCGCCCTCCTGCTCGGGGTGGTCGGCGTGGTGGTCCTCGTCGACGCGCTCCGGATGGACGCCCCCACGACCGACTCGGACCGGGTCGGCCCCCAGGCCTTCCCGCTCGCCGTCGCCGTGCTGCTCCTGGTCTGCGCCGTGGCGCTGGCCCTCGACGTGCTGCGCGGCGGCCGCGGGGTCGCCGAGGAGGGTGAGGACGTCGACCTGACGGCCCCGACCGAGTGGCGGGTCGTGCTGCCCCTGCTCGGGGTCTTCGTCGCCAACGTGCTGCTGATCGACGTACTCGGCTGGGTGGTCTCCGGCGCGCTGCTGTTCTTCGGCTGCGCCTGGTCCCTCGGCAGCCGCCACCTACGTCCGCGACGCCCTGATCTCGGTGGCCATCTCGCTGGTCACGTTCTACGGCTTCTACCTCGGCCTGGGCATCCACCTGCCGGCCGGCGTGCTGGAAGGGGTGCTCTGATGGACGTCTGGTCCTCCCTGATGGGCGGGTTCGCCACGGCGCTGACGCCGGAGAACCTGCTCTACGCCCTGATCGGCGTGCTGCTCGGCACCGCCGTCGGCGTGCTCCCGGGCCTCGGCCCCGCGATGACCGTCGCGCTGCTGCTCCCGGTCACCTTCGCCCTCCCGCCGGAGAGCGCGTTCATCATGTTCGCCGGCATCTACTACGGCGGCATGTACGGCGGCTCGACCACCTCGATCCTGCTGAACACCCCGGGCGAGTCCTCGTCGGTCGTCACCGCCATCGAGGGCCACAAGATGGCCAAGGCCGGACGGGCCGCCCAGGCGCTCGCCACGGCCGCGATCGGGTCGTTCATCGCCGGCACCATCGGCACCGTGCTGCTGGTCGTGCTCGCGCCCGCTCGTGGTGAAGTTCGCGGTCAGCCTCGGCAACCCGAGCTACTTCGCGATCATGATCCTGTCGCTGCTCGCGGTCACCGCGGTGCTCGGCTCCTCGCGGCTGCGCGGCTTCTGCGCGCTCGGCCTGGGCCTGACGATCGGCCTGGTCGGCACCGACCCGCTCTCCGGCCAGCAGCGGCTGACGTTCGGCCTCCCGCTGCTCGTGGACGGCATCGACGTCGTCGTCGTCGCGGTGGCCATCTTCGCCGTGGGCGAGGCGCTGTGGGTCGCCGCGCACCTCCGTCGTACGGCGGCGCACGTGATCCCCGTCGGGCAGCCGTGGATGGGCAAGGAGGACTGGAAGCGGTCCTGGAAGCCCTGGCTGCGCGGCACCGCGTACGGCTTCCCGTTCGGCGCGATGCCGGCCGGCGGCGCGGAGATCCCGACGTTCCTGTCCTACGTCACCGAGAAGCGGCTCTCCCGGCACCCCGAGGAGTTCGGGCACGGCGCCATCGAGGGCGTCGCGGGCCCGGAGGCCGCGAACAACGCCTCGGCCGCCGGCACGCTCGTCCCGATGCTCTCGCTCGGCCTGCCCACGAACGCGACCGCGGCCGTCATGCTGGCGGCGTTCACCCAGTACGGCATCCAGCCCGGCCCGCTGCTCTTCGAACGGGAGCCGCAGCTGGTCTGGGCGCTGATCGCCAGCCTGTTCATCGGCAACACCCTGCTGCTGGTGATCAACCTGCCGCTCGCCCCGGCCTGGGCGCGGCTGCTGCAGATCCCCCGGCCCTACCTCTACGCCGGCATCGTGTTCTTCGCGACGCTCGGCGCCTACTCGGTGAACCTGCAGGCGTTCGACCTGGCGATCCTGCTGGTGCTCGGCCTGCTCGGGTTCATGATGCGGCGCTTCGGCCTGCCGGTGCTGCCGCTGGTGCTCGGGGTGATCCTCGGCCCGCGCCTGGAGAAGCAGCTGCGCACGTCGCTGCAGCTCTCCGACGGGCACGTCTCCGGGCTGTGGTCCGAGCCGGTCGCCGTGGTCGTGTACGTCGTCGTGGCGCTGGTGCTGGTCTGGCCGCTGGCCCGCCGGGTGCTCGGCACGCGTCGTACCCCCGCCGGGCCGGACGCCCCGTCCGACCGCACCGAGGAGCGGGAGAAGGTGAGCACCCGATGAGCGTCGTGGTGGGCTACGTCCCGACCAGGGAGGGCGAGACCGCCCTCGAGCACGCGATGACCGAGGCCCGGTCGCGGGAGACGCTGCTGGTGGTGGTGAACACCTCCCGCGGCGACGCGGCCGTCGACCAGAGGTACGTCGACGACGAGCAGCTGTCCGCGCTCGAGCAGCGGCTGTCCGGCCTGGACCACCTGGTCGTGCACACGATGCGCGGGCTGGACGCCTCGGAGGAGATCCTCCGGGTCGCCCGGGAGCACCGCGCGGAGCTCGTCGTGATCGGCCTGCGCCGCCGCTCCCCCGTCGGCAAGCTGCTGATGGGCTCCACGGCCCAGCGCGTCCTGCTCGACGCCGCCTGCCCGGTGCTCGCCGTCAAGCCCTGACCGCTGACCCGGCGCCTTTGGCGCCGAAAACCCCGCCGACCCGGCGTGTCTGGCGTAGCGAGTGCTACGCCAGACGCGCCGGGTCGAGGTGGTTCTGCGCGCCAGAGTCGCCGGGTCAGCGGGAGGCGGGCCGGTGGAACGTACGGCGGCCGGGCTGGCCCAGCTCGCCGAGGGAGCCCCGGTCCTTGCCGTTGACCCGGGCCTCGAGGGCGCCGGCGTCCTGGGCCTTGACCTTCACCGGCGGGACGGCCTCGATGGTGCGCTTCTCGCCGAGCACGATCTCGCCGGCCCAGACGACCTCGCCCGAGCCGTTGCGGACCACGACGTCCTTGGAGCCGGCCTGCGCGCCGACCAGCGTGAGCCGGATCGGCTTGGCGGCCGGGCGCCGGGGCGCCACGGCGCGACCCGTGCTGCCGGCGCCGGAGTCGATGCCGGCCGACCCGTTCAGCACCGGCGTCGGGTTCTGCAGCAGCTCCTCGCGGCTCGGCCGCGAACAGCCGCACGACGCCCCAGGTCATCACCAGGGCGAGGACGACCCCGACCAGCAGCGCCCAGTTGGGGCCGCCGACCGTGCTGCGCATGCTCCCGGTCATCCCGGTCGCCAGCTCGGCCTCGAACACCCGGCGGGCGTTGATCGGCGCGGTCGCGTAGCGGTCGTCGAACTGCTGGAGCAGCGGCGCCGGGTCCTTGCCCAGCACCCGCGCCAGCGTGCGCAGGTGGCCGCGGGCGTAGAAGTCGCCGCCGCACGGCGCGAAGTCGTCGACCTCGATCGACTCGATGACGTGCGGGCGGATCCGGGTCCGCTCGGCCAGGTCGTCGACGCTCAGGCCGACCCGGACGCGCGAGGCCGCCAGCTCGGGGCCGATGACCGGGTCGTAGGCCGGCTCGGTGACGAAGTCGTCGATGACCAGCGCGTCGACCGGGTCGCCGAGCGTGGAGATCGGGCGGACGCGACCGGACTCGAAGGCCGAGGCGGACGGGGCCGCCTCGAACTCCAGGTCGACGCTGCCCTGGCGGCGCAGCTCGCGCCCCTCGGGCAGCGGCGTGCGGCGACGGCCGTCGGCGTCGTACCGGTCGGGGTGCAGCGCCGCGTTGCCGAGCACGGTCGCCGGGGTGTCCCGGGTGACCTGCGCGCGCAGCGCCGGACGGGCCTCCCGCAGGGGTACGGCGGACCGGGCCGCCGGAGCGACCGGCCGCTCGACCTCGGGCTCCTCGTCCGACTCGTCCTCGGACAGGTCCTCGTCGTGCGTCGGCGTCCAGGTCGTGGCTGCGGCCCTTGGCGACCCGGGACACGATCGTCCCGATCCCGCCGAGCAGGCTGCGCCGCGCGGGACGGTCGGGGTCGGCGTCCGCGTCGTGCCGGCTCGTCGCCGGCCTCGTCGGGGTGTCGGACGGAGTGGTCTCGACAGGCTCGACCACCCGGGAGGCGGGCTCGACCACCCGGGAGGTGGGCTCGGCCGAGGCCGCAAGGGCCGGCCGGCGTCGGCCGGCGCCAGAGTCGCCGGGTCGGCACCCGGGCGGTCGGCTCGGCCGCCAGAGTCGCCGGGTCGGCCGGCCGCGGGCGCGGGCTCCGCCGCCAGAGTCGCCGGGTCGGCGGGCTCGGGGGCCGGGGTGGGCTCCACGACGACCACGTCGGTGCGCCCGTGCGCCAGGGCCGCGAGCCCGTCGGCGAGCTCCTGGCCGTGCGCGGAGACGCCGGGTGGTCAGGCCCATCGGCACGGCCAGCGCGGCGCCGTACATCTTCTGGTTCAGGGTCGCCGCCCGGCGGCCGCGCGGCTCGAGGCCGTCGAGCGCGCGGGGCAGGCTGTGCGGCGCGAACATCAGCCGGCCGTCGCGGAACAGGCCGCGGCGGGGCTGCACGACGACCCGGTCGACGGCGTCCCAGGGCAGCCCGCGCCACTGGTTGCCCAGCCGGATCCGGACGCCGAGGTCGTCGGCGACCAGCAGCGGGGTGCGCGCGTCGACGAGGTGCGCGAGGTACATCCCCGCGACGGCCGCCATCACCAGGCACAGCGCCCAGTCGAGCGGCGCGGCGGACTGGGTGGCCCGCCACAGGTACGCGATGGCGATCGCCGAGGCGCCGGCGCCGACGAGCGCGGCGAGGCCGGCGTTGCGGCGTACGACGACCGGGGTGCCGGCCACGACGGTGTCGTCGTGGCCGTTCGTCCCGGTGTCGCGGTGGTCGAGGTCGGACGGTCGGGGCATGGCTGCGCTCACTGCTCCCCCTCCTGCAAGGTGGCGATCACGGCGTCGAGGTCGTCGGGCTTGATGAGCACGTCGCGGGCCTTCGAGCCTTCGCTCGGCCCGACCACGCCACGGCTCTCGAGGATGTCCATCAGCCGGCCCGCCTTGGCGAAGCCGACCCGGAGCTTGCGCTGCAGCATCGAGGTGGACCCGAACTGCGTGGAGACGACCAGCTCGATCGCCTGCACCACGAGGTCGAGGTCGTCGCCGATGTCGTCGTCGAGGTCCCGCTTGGCGGCCGCCGGGGCGGTGACGTCCTCGCGGTAGGTCGGCTGCAGCTGCTGCTTGCAGTGCGCGACGACCTGGTTGATCTCGGCCTCGGTGACCCAGGAGCCCTGCACGCGCACCGGCTTGCCGGCGCCCATCGGCAGGAACAGCCCGTCACCCTGGCCGACGAGCTTCTCGGCGCCGGGCTGGTCGAGGATGACCCGCGAGTCGGCCAGCGACGAGGTCGCGAAGGCCAGCCGGGACGGGACGTTGGCCTTGATCAGGCCCGTGACGACGTCGACCGAGGGCCGCTGGGTCGCCAGGATCAGGTGGATGCCGGCGGCCCGCGCGAGCTGGGTGATCCGGACGACGGCGTCCTCGACGTCGCGCGGGGCGACCATCATCAGGTCGGCGAGCTCGTCGACGACCACCAGGAGGTACGGGTACGGCGCCAGCACGCGCTCGCTGCCCGGCGGCACCTTGACCTTGCCCGCACGCACGGCCTTGTTGAAGTCGTCGACGTGCCGGAACCCGAAGGCGGCGAGGTCGTCGTAGCGCATGTCCATCTCGCGCACGACCCAGTTCAGCGCCTCGGCGGCCTTCTTGGGGTTCGTGATGATCGGGGTGATCAGGTGCGGCACGCCCTCGTAGATGTTCAGCTCGACCCGCTTGGGGTCGACCAGGATCATCCGCACCTCGTCGGGCGTCGAGCGCATCAGGATCGAGGTGATCATCGAGTTCACGAACGACGACTTGCCGGAGCCGGTCGCACCGGCGACCAGCAGGTGCGGCATCTTCGACATGTTCGCGACGACGAAGCCGCCCTCGACGTCCTTGCCGAGCCCGACGATCATCGGGTGGTGGTCGTTGCGGGCGTTGCCCGAGCGGAGCACGTCGCCGAGGGAGACGATCTCCTTGTCGGTGTTCGGGATCTCGATGCCGATCGCGGACTTGCCGGGGATCGGGGACAGGATCCGGACGTCGGCGGACGCCACCGCGTAGGCGATGTTCTTGCCGAGCGCGGTGACCTTCTCCACCTTGACCGCGGGGCCGAGCTCGACCTCGTAGCGGGTGACCGTCGGGCCGCGGGTGTAGCCGGTGACCTGGGCGTCGATGTCGAACTGCTCGAGCACCTCGGTGAGCCGGGCGACGACCGCGTCGGAGGCCTGGGAACGCGCCTTGTGCACCGACCCGGACTTCAGGGTCTCGTTGGCGGGCAGCGCGTAGGTGATGTCGCCGGACAGCGCGAGCTGCTCGACGCGGGCCGGCAGCGGCGTGTGCGGCGGGGCCTCGAGCTTCTCGTCGACGGGCGCCTCGGCCTGCTCGGGGACCTCGACGGGCGTCTTCGCCTTGCGGCGGCTGAACGCGCGGTCCTCGAGCACCGGGGTGTCGTAGGGCTGGTCGCCCAGGTCCGGGTCGACGTCCTCGGCGGTCTCCGCCATCGAGCCCACGCGGCGGCGGGGACGGGCCGCGCTTGAGCGGCGCGGTCTCCTCCTCGGCGGGCGAGCTCGGGCTCGGGCGCCGTACGCCCGAGCAGCCTGTCGCGCAGCTCGGCGAGCCGGACCGGCACCTGGTAGACCGGCGTGCCGGTGATCACCAGGACGCCGAAGACCGCGAGCAGCACCAGCAGGGGTACGACGACCAGGGTGCTGCGCAGCAGGTCCATGAACAGCGACGAGATCACGAAGCCGATGGCGCCACCGGCCTGCTGGAGGTCCTCGGTGTCCCCGCGCAGCGGACGCGGCATGCCGTTGGCGATGTGCACCAGGCCGAGCACGCCGAACAGCAGCGCCGCCCAGCCGATGATCTGCCGGCCGGCGGGGCCGTTGCTCTCGGGGTTGCGCAGGTTGCGCCAGGCGACGAAGCACAGCAGCAGCGGGACGAACCAGCCGAGCAGGCCGACCGAGCCGTTGACGACGGTGCGCACGGCGTCGCCGACGCCGCCGGGGAGCTGCCACCAGACGGCGGCGGCCACCACGACCGCCGCGCCGATCAGGAACAGCCCGGCCCCGTCGCGCCGGTGCTCGGGCTCGAGCTCCCGGGCGGTGTGCCCGACCTTGCGGACGGTCGCACCCAGGACGTGGGCGACACCGAGCCAGACCGCGGCGACACCCCGCCCGAGGGCGAGTCCGAGCGCGGCAATGGGGCCAGTGCCGTTGCGGACGGCTCGCGGTGCAGGGCGCTTCGACTTCGCAGTCGACCGACCCTTCGGCGCGGGCTTGCTACGGGACTGGCTGCCGGACGACCGGGTCGAGGATCCGGACGCCTTCGAGCCGGCGCGTGCAGCCGGCTTGGAGGTGCCCTTGTTCCGCGACGCCGGTGGGGAAGACGTACGGGTCGCCATGCTGGGAAATCTACACAGGTGTCACTCCAGTCCCAGGCCTCACACGCCGGGTCGGGGCACCCCAACTTGGGCGGTGCACGGGACTCGGCCGATCGCCGGTAGCGTGCAGCCCATGAGCCACCCACACCTGGAACTGTCGGCGCCGCAGAAGCTGGCCAAGAACGGTCTGCGCGTCGTCGCCCTGGGCGGGCTGGGCGAGATCGGCCGCAACATGACGGTCTTCGAGCACAACAACCGGCTGATGATCGTCGACTGCGGCGTGCTGTTCCCCGAGGAGCACCAGCCCGGCATCGACGTGATCCTCCCCGACTTCACCTGGATCCGGGACCGGCTCGACAAGATCGACGCCCTGGTCCTGACCCACGGCCACGAGGACCACATCGGCGGCGTCCCCTACCTGCTGCGCGAGCGGGGGACATCCCCGTCGTCGGCTCGAAGCTGACGCTGGCGCTGATCGACGCCAAGCTCAAGGAGCACAAGATCCGGCCCAAGCTGGTGGAGGTCGCCGAGGGCGACCACCGCACGTTCGGCCCGTTCGACCTGGAGTTCCTCGCGGTCAACCACTCGATCCCGGACGGCCTCGCCGTCGCGATCCGCACCGAGGCCGGCCTGGTGCTGCACACCGGCGACTTCAAGATGGACCAGTTCCCGCTCGACGGCCGGATCACCGACCTGCGCGGGTTCGCCCGGCTCGGCGAGGCCGGCGTCGACCTGTTCCTGACCGACTCCACCAACGCCGAGGTCCCCGGCTTCACCACCGCCGAGCGCGACCTCTCCCCCGCCATCGAGACGGTGTTCCGCACCGCCCCGCGCCGGATCATCGTCTCCAGCTTCGCCAGCCACGTGCACCGCATCCAGCAGGTCCTCGACGCCGCCCACGCGCACGGCCGCAAGGTCGCCTTCGTCGGCCGCTCGATGGTGCGCAACATGGGCGTGGCCCAGGACCTCGGCTACCTCAAGGTCCCCGACAACCTGATCGTGCCGCTCAAGCAGCTCGAGAAGATGGCCCCGAACAAGGTCGCGCTGGTCTGCACCGGCTCCCAGGGCGAGCCGATGGCCGCGCTGTCCCGGATGGCCAACCGCGAGCACGTGATCCGGGTCGGCGAGGGCGACACCGTGCTGATGGCCAGCTCGGTCATCCCCGGCAACGAGAACGCCATCTCCGGGGTGATCAACGGCCTGACCCGCTGGGGCGCGCACGTCGTGCACAAGGGCAACGCCAAGGTGCACGTCTCCGGCCACGCCAGCGCCGGCGAGCTCGTCTACTGCTACAACATCGTCCGGCCCTCCAACGTGATGCCGGTGCACGGCGAGTGGCGGCACCTGCGCGCCAACGCCGACCTGGCCATCGCGACCGGCGTCCCGGCCTCCAACGTGGTCATCGCCGAGGACGGCGTCGTCGTCGACCTGGTCGACGGGCACGCCAAGATCACCGGCAAGGTCCCGGCCGGCAACGTGTACGTCGACGGCAGCCAGGTCGGCGGCGCCACCGAGGCCACGCTGAAGGACCGCCGCACGCTCGCCGAGGAAGGCGTCGTGACGGTGCTGGCCATCGTCGACGCCGACACCGGCAAGCTCGCGGACCGTCCCGACTTCCTGGTGCGCGGGTTCGTCCACGACGAGCACACCTTCGACGCCGCCGTGCCCGTGGTCGAGAAGACGCTCGCGCACGCGGCCGCCGAGGGCATCGGCGACGCCCACCAGCTCGAGCAGATGCTGGGCCGCGACATCGGCCGGTGGGCCGAGCGCAAGTTCCGCCGCACGCCGCTCGATCATCCCGATCGTCATCGACGCCTGACCGAACGGTCCGTTTCCGGGGACTTCCGCCCCTGAACGCGTCCGGGCTCCGTCAAGATCGGCCCGTGACCCTCGTGGAGGACGCCGCCCGGGTGATGGGCCTGGCGCAGGACGGCGACGTCGACGCCGCCCTCGCGCTGTCCGAGCGCGCCCTGGCCGACGGCGGCCGGCGCGAGCCCCTCGGAGCAGGCGGCGCTCTGGTACACCGTCTCGGTCGCCCGGCACATCCAGGGCGACAACGCGGCGGCGTACATCGCCTGCGACCGCACGGTCTCCCTGGCCGCCGAGGCGGACAGCCCGGGCTGGGCGTCCAACGGCCTGTCGATGCGGGCGATGGCCCAGGCCCGGCTGGGCCGGATCGAGCCGGCGCTGCTCGACCTGGCCCGCGCGGAGGTCGAGCTGACCGCCTGCGAGGACGAGGGCCTGCGCTGCTGGGCGCACACCGGGCTCGGCTACGCCTACCTCGAGCTGCGGCTCTACGAGCTCAGCCTGCCGCACATGGTCACCGCCCAGCAGATCGACGCGAGCCCGATCCCGCTCACCCAGGCGCCGGTGATCGACCTGATGAACCTCGCCGAGCTGCACCTGCGCTGGGCCGACGAGCTCGAGCGGGTCTTCTCCCACGATCCAGTCCGGCGACGAGGTGGCCGAGCACCGCGCGGCGGGCCACGCGTACGCCGAGCAGGCGCTCGCGGTCGCCCGGGCGGCCGGCAACCCGCAGTTCGTCGCCACCTGCCGCGCGATGGAGCTCGTGCTCCCGCCCCCGCGGTACGGCGGCCGCGTCGGTCGACGGAGCTGCGGGAGGCGTACAGCGTCGAGGACCACCCGGACTACGCCGGCAGCCGCGCCGTGGTGGGCGGCGCCCTGGCCCGGGCGCTGTGGACGCTCGGCGAGCGCGAGGAGGCCGTCGACGTCGCCCGCCAGGCGGCCCGGCTGTCCCAGTCGGCCAGCGACTGGCAGGTCGCCGCGACCGCCCAGTGGCTGCTCGTCGAGATGGAGGCGCAGACCGGCGTCCCCGGCGCCGCGGCCGGCCGGTCCTACGCGCTCGCTGCTCTCCCGCGTGCTGTGGCAGCAGCGGCTGAGCACCTCCCAGGGCGCCCACGCCGCGCTGCAGGTCGAGCGGCTGCACCAGGACAACATCGCCGCCCAACCGGGCCGCGCACGAGGACCCGCTCACCGGGGTGGGCAACCGGCGGGCGCTCGACGACGCGATGCGCGCGGTCCAGGCCGACGCGTTCAGCGCCAGCCGCGACGTACCGGTGAGCCTGCTGGTGATCGACCTCAACGACTTCAAGAGGATCAACGACACCTACGGCCACGTCGTGGGCGACGAGGTGCTGCGGGCGGTGGCCACCGCGATCCGGGCGGTGGCCCGCGCCGACGACGTGGTCGCCCGGCTCGGCGGCGACGAGTTCGTGGTGCTGGCCCGCGGCGCGGACGCCGAGAACGGCCGGCTGCTGGCCGAGCGGGTCACCGCCGCGATCGCCGGGCTGTCGGTCGGCAGCCGCCAGGGCGCGATCACGCTGCGGGCGGCGGTCGGCGTCTCCACCGCCGGGTCCGGGCACGACCTGTCGACGCTGATGGCGGCCGCGGACGCCGCGATGTACGACGCGAAGGCGGCCGGCCGCGGCCGGTGAGGCTCAGGCCTCGATGACGACCGGGATGATCATCGGGCGGCGCCGGTGCTTGCTGGAGACCCACCGCCCGACGACCCGGCGGATCGTCTGCTGCAGCTGGTAGGGGTCGTCCACGCCCTCGCGGGCGGCCGCGTCGAGCGCCTCGACGATCGCCGGCTTGACCTCGTCGAAGGTGCGGTCGTCCTCGACGAAGCCGCGGGCGTGGATCTCCGGGCCCGCCGGACACCTTGCCGGTCACCGAGTCGACCACCACGATCACCGAGATGAACCCCTCCTCCCCGAGGATCCGGCGGTCCTTGAGCGAGGACTCGGTGATGTCGCCGACCGACGACCCGTCCACGAAGACGTAGCCGCAGTCGACCTTGCCGACGACCGACGCGACGCCGTCGACCAGGTCGACGACCACGCCGTCCTCGGCCACCACCACCCGGTCGGCGGGGACGCCGGTGCGGCGGGCCAGCGCGGCGTTGGCGCGCAGGTGCCGGACCTCGCCGTGGATCGGCATCACGTTGCCCGGCCGGACGATGTTGTAGCAGTAGAGCAGCTCGCCGGCCGACGCGTGCCCGGAGACGTGCACGAGCGCGTTGCCCTTGTGCACGACGTTGGCGCCCCACCGGGACAGCCCGTTGATCACCCGGTAGACGGCGTTCTCGTTGCCGGGGATCAGCGAGCTGGCCAGGACGACCGTGTCGCCCTCCTCGATGTGCACGAAGTTGTGGTTGCGCTGCGCGATCCGGGACAGCGCCGAGAGCGGCTCGCCCTGCGAGCCCGTCGAGATCAGCACGGTCCGCTCGGGCGGGTAGTCCGCGAGCTCCTTGGCGTCGACCAGGGTGTCCGGCGGGACGGTGAGGTAGCCGAGGTCGCGGGCGACGCCCATGTTGCGCACCATCGAGCGGCCGACGTAGGCGACCTTGCGGCCGTGCGCCACGGCGGCGTCCATCACCTGCTGCACGCGGTGCACGTGGCTGGCGAAGCAGGCCACGATGATCCGCTGGTCGCGGGACTGGTGGAACACCCGGTCGAGCACCGGGCCGATCTCCACCTCCGAGGTGGTGAAGCCCGGGACCTCGGAGTTGGTGGAGTCGACCATGAACAGGTCGACGCCCTCGGTGCCGAGCCGGGCGAACGCCCGCAGGTCGGTGATCCGGCCGTCGAGCGGCAGCTGGTCCATCTTGAAGTCGCCGGTGTGCAGCACGGTGCCGGCGCCGGTGCGGATCGCGACCGCGAGCGCGTCCGGGATCGAGTGGTTGACCGCGACGAACTCCAGCCGCGAACGGCCCGAGCTCGATCGTGTCGCCCTCCTTGACGACGTGCTGCACGGTCTCCTTGAGCCGGTGCTCGCGCAGCTTGGAGGTGAGCAGCGCCAGCGTCAGCTGCGAGCCGACGAGCGGGATGTCGCCCCGCTCGCGCAGGAGGTACGGCGTGGCGCCGATGTGGTCCTCGTGGCCGTGCGTGAGCACCAGCGCCTCGACCGCGTCGAGCCGGTCCCGGATGGGGTCGAAGTCCGGCAGGATCAGGTCCACGCCGGGGTGGTGGTCCTCGGGGAACAGCACGCCGCAGTCCACGAGGAGCAGGCGCCCGTCGTACTCGAAGACGGTCATGTTGCGGCCGACGTCGCCCAGGCCGCCGAGCGGGATCACCCGCAGTCCCCCGGCCGGCAACGGTCCTGGTGCCGACAGCTCGGGGTGCGGACGGCTCATGCAGCGCCCTCGGCGGCGAGGAGCCCGGCGCGCTGCAGCACCACCCGGAGGTCGCCGACCAGGGCGTCGTCGGCGGGCACGAGCGGGCAGCCGGACGGCGCGGTTGGGCAGCACCCCGAGCAGCTGCATCGCGGCCTTGGCGGTCATCGCGCCCTGCGCGGTGGTCATCACGGCCTCGACGACCGGCACCAGCGAGCGGTACGTCGCGAGCGCGCCGGCCAGGTCGCCGCGGTCGACGTCGGCGACCATCGAGGCGTAGGCGTCGCCGGCGACGTGGCCGACGACCGAGACGATCCCGGCGGCGCCGTGGGTCAGCCAGCCGAGGTTGAGCACGTCGTCGCCGGAGTAGAACGACAGCCCGGTCTCCTGCATGATCCGCACGCCGCGGAACAGGTCGCCGACGGCGTCCTTCACCGCGACGACCCGGTCGTGCTCGGCGACCCGGCGGTAGGTCTCGGCGCTGATCGTGATGCCCGTGCGGCCGGGGATGTCGTAGAGCATCACCGGCAGGCCGCTGGCGTTGGCGACCGCCTCGAAGTGCGCGGTCACGCCGGCCGGCGTGGGCTTGTTGTAGTACGGCGTCACCAGCAGCACCCCGTCGGCGCCGAGCTTCTCGGCCTGCGCGGCGAGCTCGACCGAGTGCGCGGTGTTGTTGGTCCCGACCCCCGCGACGACCTGGAGCCGGTCGCCCACCGCCTCGACGACGGCCCGCAGGATCGCGCCGTCCTCCTCGGTGCTGGTGGTCGGCGACTCCCCCGTCGTGCCGGAGACCACGACACCGTCGTGGCCGTGGTCGGCGAGGTGCTCCGCGACCCGGGCGGTGCCCTCGAGGTCGACCGAGCCGTCGTCGTGGAAGGCGGTGACCATCGCGGTCAGCACCCGCCCGAACGGGGCGGGAGGAAGGGTGCCGGACGTCATGGGACCAGGCTATCGGTTCGCGCCGCCGCCGCCGGCGACCCGCTCCCACCAGACGAAGTCGAACCCGTCGTGCGGCTCACGGGCGGTCTCCCGCCACTGCGCCCGGTCGAAGTCCGGGTAGTGCGTGTCGCCCTCGGGGGCGGCGTGCACCTCGGTGAGCACCTGGTGGGTGGCCAGCGGCATCGCGAGCGCGTAGATCTGCGCGCCGCCGATCACCATCACGTCGCCGTCGAAGGCCTGCGCCTGCGCGACGGCGTCCTCCACGCTGGGCGCCACGAGCACGCCCTCGCCGCGCCAGCCGGCGGTCGCGGGTGACGACCACGTTGGTGCGGTAGGGCAGCGGGTGGCCGATGCTGTCGAAGGTCGCCCGGCCCATCACCACGGTGTTGTCCCGGGTGGTCGCCCGGAAGTGCTTGAGGTCCTCGGGGATGCTCCACGGGATGTCCCCGTCCTTGCCGATGACGCCGTTCTCGGCGACGGCGGCCACCATCACGACCTTCGTGGTCGGCTTGTCGTCATACCGCGATCGGCGCCTTGATCCCGGGGTGCGGGTCGTAGCCCTCGACCGCGACGTGCTCGAGGTCGAACGCGTCGAGCTCGGTCACCGACCGGTCGAGCCGCAGGGTCGGCAGCGCGCGCGGCTCCCGGGTGAGCTGGAGCCGGGCCTGGTCGAGGTGGTTGCTGTAGAGGTGCGCGTCGCCGAGCGTGTGCACGAAGTCGCCGGCCTCGCAGACCGGTCACCTGGGCGACCATCTCGGTGAGCAGGGCGTACGACGCGATGTTGAACGGCACGCCCAGGAAGACGTCGGCCGAGCGCTGGTAGAGCTGGCAGCGACAGCCGGCCGTCGCGCGACGTAGAACTGGAACATCGTGTGGCAGGGCGCCAGCGCCATCTGCGGGATGTCGGCGACGTTCCAGGCGCTCACGACGTGCCGCCGGCTGTCGGGGTCGCGGCGGATCGCCTCGACGACCTGGGCGATCTGGTCGACGTGACCGCCGTCCGGGGTCGGCCAGGAGCGCCACTGGTGGCCGTAGACCGGCCCCAGGTCGCCGTTCTCGTCGGCCCACTCGTCCCAGATCGTGACGCCGCGGTCCTGCAGCCACTTCACGTTGGTGTCGCCGCGCAGGAACCACAGCAGCTCGGCGAACACCGAGCGGGTGTGCACCTTCTTGGTGGTCACGAGCGGGAACCCCTCGGCGAGGTCGAAGCGCATCTGGTGGCCGAAGACGCTGCGGGTGCCGGTGCCGGTGCGGTCGCCCTTGACCGCCCCGTCGTCGAGGATCCGCTGGAGGAGATCGAGGTACTGCTGCACGTCGTCCACCCTAGCGGCGGGCACCCCCGGAGCCGTCCGGGACACGACGGCACGGACGCGCGCGGGAGCGCACGTGAATGACTCCCCACCCGGCCCCAGGGGGGCGGAGGAGACCGGGCGAGGAGTCCGCCCGCGTCAGTCGGGTGGGGGGTCCCGAGGAAGGTGACGCGGACTTCTCGAAGGCGCAGGGTCCGGGTACGGCTGCACTCCCATCGAAGCAGGACGCGCAAGCCCGTGGAAACGCCTCGCACGGTATGTGCGCAAAAGGCCGGTCGAGCGGGCTAGGCCGCGGGCCTCAGGCGTCGTAGTCGAGGACGACCGACTCCGAGGTCGGGTGCGACTGGCAGGTCAGCACGTAGCCGCGCTGGACCTCCTCGGGCTCGAGCGCCCAGTTGGTGTCCATCTCCACGGTGCCCTCGAGCACCTTGGCGCGGCAGGTGCCGCACACGCCGCCCTTGCAGGCGAACGGCGCGTCGGCGCGCACCTCCAGGGCCGCGTCGAGCACGGCGGGCCCGTCGGTCGGGAGCCGGAACGTGGAGGTCCGCCCGTCCAGGGTGATGGTGACGCTGGCCCCCGCCGCGTCGGTGGTCTCGACCGGCGTACGACGGACCGGCGGCCCGGACTCCACGTGGAACACCTCGGCGTGGATCGCCTTCTTGGGCACGCCCTCGCTGACCAGGAGCTTGCGCAGGTCGGACACCATCTCGAACGGCCCGCACAGGAACCACTCGTCGACGGTGTCCGGCGGGAGGAGGCCCTCCAGGATCCGGCTCATCCGGTCGGCGTCGAGCCGCCCGGAGAACAGCTCGACCTCCTGCGGCTCGCGGGAGAGCACGTGCAGCAGCTGGAACCGGTCGGGGTGGGCGTCCTTGAGGTCCTCGACCTCCTCGAGGAACATCACCGTCTTGTGCGTCCGGTTGGCGTAGAGCAGCGTCACCGACGAGTGCGGCTCGGCCTCGAGCACGCTCGCCACGATCGACAGGATCGGGGTGATCCCCGAGCCGGCCGCGACGCAGACGTAGTGCTTGCGGTGCGCCGGGTCGAGCTCGGTGAAGAACCGCCCGGTCGGGGTCATCACGTCGAGCACGTCGCCGGGCCGCAGGACGTCGAGCGCGTGCTCGGAGAACGCCCCGCCCGGCAGCCGCTTGACCGCGACCCGGAGCACCCCGGAGGACGCCGGCGAGCAGATCGAGTAGTTGCGGCGTACGTCGTCGCCGGCCAGCTCGGTGCGCACGGTGAGGTGCTGGCCGTGGCTGAAGGCGTAGTCGTCGCGCAGGTCGTCGGGCACCGCGAACGTGATCGCGACGGAGTCCTCGGTGACCGGCTCGATGGCGGCGACGGTCAGCGGGTGGAACACCGCGTGGGTGGTGGACACGTCAGATCGCCTTGAAGTGGTCGAAGGGCTCCCGGCAGGCGTTGCACACCCACAGCGACTTGCAGGCGGTCGAGCCGAACCGGCTCAGCTCGCGGGTGTCCGGCGACCCGCACTGCGGGCAGCGCAGCGTCAGCCGGAGCGGCACGCGGCGCGGGTCCCGCCGGCTGCGGCGGCGACGATGCCGTACTCCAGCAGCTTGCGCTTTCCGGCCTCGCTCATCCAGTCCGTGGTCCAGGCCGGCGCCAGCACGAACTCGACGCGTACGTCGTCGCGGCCGGCGTCCTGGAACGCCGCCAGGACGTCGTCGCGGATCGAGTCCATCGCGGGACAGCCGGAGTAGGTCGGGGTGATCGTGACGGTGACGCCGCCGTCCTCCGGGCCGCGGTCGTCGACCGTGCGCAGGATGCCGAGGTCCTCGATCGTGAGGACCGGGACCTCCGGGTCGAGCACCGACGCGGCGATCTCCCACGCGGTCCGGGTGGCGGTCGTGGTCACCACGTCGCCCCCGGGTGCTCGCGGGCGAGGCCCTGCAGGTCGGCGAGCAGCGGCGCCATCGCGCTCGGTGTGCTCGCCGCGCCGCCCGCCACCCGGCGCGGCCGGCGTCGTGGGCACGGTCAGGGTGGCCTGGCCGAGCACGGTCGCGACCCGGTCGTCGAACGCCGGGCGCAGCGTCGAGGGGTCGACCGCCACGCCGTCCGCGACGAGCGCCGGGTCGACGTACGCCGGGTCGAAGAGCTCCTCGACGTAGGCCCACTCGGCGTCGAGGCCGGCCTGCATGCGCGCGTGCGACTCGTCGGTGCCGTCGCCGAGGCGGAGCACCCACATCGTCGCGTGGTCGCGGTGGTAGTCGACCTCCTTGACGGCCTTCGCGGCGACGGCGGCGAGGGTCTCGTCGGTGGAGGCCTGGAGGCGCTCGTAGAGCTCGCAGTGGTACGTCGCGAGGATCAGCAGCCGGGCCATCGCGACGCCGAAGTCACCCTTGGCGCGCTCGACGAGGTGCACGTTGCGGAACTCCGCCTCGTCGCGGAAGTAGGCGAGGTCGTCCTCGGTGCGGACCGGGTCCTGCAGCGAGCCGGCGTAGGTCAGCAGGGACCGCGCCTGGCCGAGCAGGTCGAGCGCGATGTTGCCGAGTGCGACGTCCTCCTCGATCTGCGGGGACGCCGCGATCCACTCCCCCATCCGCTGCGCCGCGACCAGCGCGTCGTCGGCGAGGGCGAGGACGTAGTCGACCCGGGCGTCGTGCGGGGCGCTCACAGGTGCTCCACCCCGTCGGGGATCTCGTAGAACGTCGGGTGCCGGTAGATCTTGTCCGCGGCCGGGTCGAAGAACGCGTCCTTCTCCTCCGGGCTCGACGCGGTGATGTCGCCGGCGTCGACCACCCACAGCGAGACGCCCTCCTGGCGGCGCGTGTAGACGTCGCGCGCGTTGCGCAGCGCCATCTCGGCGTCCGGCGCGTGCAGCGACCCGACGTGCGTGTGCGACAGCCCGCGGCGCGAGCGCACGAACACCTCGAACAGCGGCCACTCCCTGCGGTCGCTCATGCGGCACCCGCCGTACGACGGGCGTGCTTGTCGGCGTACGCGTTCGCGGCCTCACGGACCCAGGCGCCGGCCTCGTGCGCACCGCGCCGGTTGGCCATCCGCTCGGCGTTGCAGGGGCCGTTGCCCTTGATCACCTCGAACAGCTCGGTGAAGTCGATGGTGCCGAAGTCGTAGTGCCCGCGCTCCTCGTTCCAGCGCAGGTCCGGGTCGGGCAGCGTGAGCCCGAGCGCCTCGGCCTGCGGGACGGTCATGTCCACGAAGCGCTGGCGCAGGTCGTCGTTGGAGAACCGCTTCACGCCCCAGGCCATGGACTTCGCGGTGTGACCGGCTGCGACGCGGCACCCGAGTCATGCGGCCCGAACATCATCAGGCTCGGCCACCACCACCGGTCGACCGCGTCCTGGGCCATCGCGTGCTGCTCCGGCGTGCCGTGCGACAGCGTGTGCAGCGCCTCGAAGCCCTGCCGCTGGTGGAAGGACTCCTCCTTGCAGACCCGGACCATCGCGCGGGCGTAGGGGCCGTAGGAGCAGCGGCACAGCGGCACCTGGTTGACGATCGCGGCGCCGTCGACGAGCCAGCCGATGGTGCCGATGTCGGCCCACGTCAGCGTCGGGTAGTTGAAGATCGAGGAGTACTTCTGGCGCCCGTCGTGCAGCTTGTCGAGCAGCTCGCCGCGGTCCACGCCGAGGGTCTCCGCGGCGGCGTACAGGTAGAGGCCGTGCCCGGCCTCGTCCTGCACCTTGGCCATCAGGATCGCCTTGCGGCGCAGGCTCGGGGCGCGGCTGATCCAGGCACCCTCGGGCTGCATGCCGATGATCTCGGAGTGCGCGTGCTGGGCGATCTGCCGGATCAGCGAGGCGCGGTAGTCCTCCGGCATCACGTCGCGCGGCTCGATCCGGCCGTCCTCGCCGACGATCCGCCAGAACTCCTCCATCCCGGGCTCGATGGTGACCGGAGCCGGAGGGGGCGTGGTGGCCGCCCCCTCGAGGTCCGCCGGGACGAAGTCGTTGCCGTACATGCGGCCATCCTAGCAGCCCGATGTGACACTCTCGGCCGCACTTCTGCTGGCGACCTGTCACATCCGACCCACCTGGGACACTGGCCGCATGAGTGAGCACGCTGGACACACAGACGGACCCACCGCCGACGTCTCGGTCCGGGTGGGCTGGTCCGACGACGCCCCCGGCATCGCCGCCGTCCAGGTCAGCGCCTGGCGCCACGAGTACGCCGGCCTGCTGCCGGCCGAGGTGCTCGACTCCCTCGACGCCGAGCAGTTCGCCGCCGCGTGGGCCGCGTCGCTCGACCAGCCCGAAGGACGCCCGCAACCGCGTGCTGGTCGCCCTGGAGCGCAACACGGTCCGCGGCTTCGCGGTCACCGGCCCGTCGTCCGACCCCGACGTCGACCCGGTCGCCCACGGCGAGATCTCCGAGCTCACCGTCGACCCGGGCAAGACCCGCCACGGGCACGGGTCGCGGCTCGTCCAGGCGTGCGCCGACACCCTGCGCGCGGACCGGTTCAGCACCGCGCTCGTGTGGCTGAACAGCGACGACGACGTACGACGGGCGTTCCTCACCGCCGCCGGATGGGCGCCGGACGGGGCGCACCGGGAGCTCGACCTGCACGGCGACGGGACCGTCCGGGTCAAGCAGGTCCGCCTGCACACCGACCTCGCGGAGTAGCCGGGTTTGGAAAACCACACGTCCGGGCATTCAAACGGGGGTGCGGATCGTCTATAACAGGTGTACGCACTACGGGGGCTCGAGCAGAGGGCACCCGCTCGGACCGAACCACTGGAGGCCCTCGTGCTGGGTCCGCTGCCCCCGCTCCACCGGCTCCTCGTCAGCGTCCTCGCACTCGTCGCCTGCATCGGCGTCGGCGCCTGGCTGGCGTTCACGCTCCCGATCCCCCTGATCGCCCCGACCGGTGCCGCCATCGGCGCGGTCCTCGGCGGCGGCCTGGTGATGCTGCTGCTGCACCGCCCCCGTCCCACCGCCTCGGCTCGCGAGCGCCGCACCCGCTGACGCCGCCTATCGTGGTCGCGGTGACCGAAGCGCCTCCCGCCCTCGAGCCGGCCGAGCGTTCCGCGATCATGCGCGACGGCCTCGCGGTCGGCCTCGCCACCGGTGCCTACGGCATCTCCTTCGGCGCCGTCTCCGTGACGGCCGGGCTCAGCGTCCTGCAGACCTGCGCGCTGTCCCTGCTCGTGTTCACCGGCGCCTCCCAGTTCGCGCTCGTGGGGGTCATCGCGTCCGGTGGCGCCCCGCTGGCCGGGGCGATGACCGCCCTGCTGCTCGGCAGCCGCAACACGCTGTACGGCCTGCGGCTGACCTCCCTCCTGGACTGGCACGGCTGGCGACGTACGACGGCCGCGCACCTGCTGATCGACGAGTCGACCGCGATGTCGGTCAACCGCGAGACGACGCCGGCCGCCCGGGTCGGGTTCCTGTCGACCGGCCTGGCGGTGTTCGTGTTCTGGAACCTGGCGACCTTCGGCGGCGCGGTCGCGGGAGAGGCGCTCGGGGACCCGCGCACCTACGGCCTCGACGCCGCGGTCGGCGGCGCGTTCCTGGCCCTGCTCTGGCCGCGCCTGAACAGCCCGTTGAACCGGGTCGTCGGCCTCCTCGCGATCGCGCTGGCCCTCGGCCTGGTCCCGTTCACCACGGCCGGCGTACCCGTGCTGGCGGCTGCCGCCGTCGCGATCGTCGCCGGCCTGCTCACCGGGCGGCGCCGATGATCTGGGCGGCCGTCCTGGTGGCCGGCCTCGGCTGCTACCTGCTCAAGCTCGCGGGGCTGTCGGTGCCGCCCGCGGTCCTCGAGCGTCCCGTGGTCGAGCGGATCGCGGACCTGCTGCCCGTCGCGCTGCTGTCCGCCCTGATCGGCGTGCAGGTCTTCGGCTCCGGCCAGAGCGTCGTGATCGACGCGCGGGCGGTCGGTCTGGGCGTCGCGTTCGTCGCGCTGCTGCTGCGCGCGCCGTTCATCGTCGTGGTCCTGCTGGCCGCGGCGTCGGCGGCCCTGGTGCGGCTGATCTAGGCCGTCCACAGGGACTGGTCCTGCGACGTCAGAACTGTCGGTGGCGGCACCTAGCTTCGAAGGTACGAACCACCTACCTCGGAGGCCCCGATGACCCTGCACCCACTGTCCGACCGCGACCTGCTGGCGGGAGGCGTCGAGGACCTGGTCACCGAGAACGCCGCCGCCGCGCGCCGCCTGGGCCGGCTCGTCGAGTTCCACCGCCGGTGCGGGCGACCGCGTGGTCCCGCGAGGGGCACTTCACCCTCACGCCCGTCCAGGAGACCGTGGTCGAGGTGGGCGAGCTGTGGGGGCTGTCCCCGGGCCGGGTCCGTTCGGAGCTGCAACGCGCCCGGGTGCTCAGCGAGACCTTCCCCGAGGTCTGGGCGCTCTGCCTGGACGGTGCGCTCGACCTCTACCGCGCGGGTCTGGTCGCGGACGCCGCCACCGGCTCGCTCGACGAGTCCACCTGGCCCGAGCTGGCGGGCCGGATCGGCCCGTGGCTCCGCGCCCGACGACGACCGCCGGGAGGCTGACCCCGACCTGCCCGACCTGGTCGTCTGCACGGTCAAGCAGCTGCGCAACAAGCTCACCTACGAGACCACCCGGCTGCGTCCGCGCAGGGCCGACGAGCGCTTCCGCAGGGCGTACGACGGACGCCGGGCCACCGCGCACACGCAGCCCTTCGACGGCTCGGCCGGCGACGGCACCGGCGCACTCGTGCTCACCAGCAGCGTCGACCGGATCCAGCTGGCCGACCACCGGCTGACGCTCGCCGCGAAGGCGGTGCGGGCGTCCGGTGACGAGCGGACCCTCGAGCAGCTGCGCACCGACCTCGCGCTCGGTCTGATCCTCGGCACGACCCGGATCGCGCCCGACGGCGACCGGCGAACCCACCCGCCGGCGAGTCAGTCGCCGGCGACTGGATCGTGGACGTCCCGGCCGCCGCGTTCGCCCGGCCGGTCATCAACGTGACCGTGCCGATCCAGACGCTGATGGGGGTGTCGGACGACCCGGGCTGCCTGTCCGGCGGGACCGTCGTCCCGGCCACGCTGGCCCGGATGATCGCCCGGCAGCCCGGGTCGACGTGGCACCGGATGCTCACCGACGAAGCGGGGCGGTGCGTCGAGGTGTCCACGACGTCCTACTCCCCCACGGCCACGATCTGGAACGACGTGGTCGCCCGTTGGTCGACCTGCTTCCGCGCCGGCTGCGACCGTCCGGCCGCCGACTGCCAGCTCGACCACCGGGTGCCGTTCCCCGCCGGACCGACCAGCAACCGCAACCTGCAGCCCGCCTGCGAGCGGGACCACAAGGCCAAGCACGCCGACGGGTTCGGGATGGGGCGCGACCCCCGGGGCCGGACGACGTTGCGGACCCGGGCCGGTTTTCAGCACCTGACGACTGACACCCGGCACCCGGTCGGCACGAGCGCGGTGCCCGAGGACCTCTTCGGGTTCCAGTACACAGCGACTGAGATCGTCGACGCACTGACCCACCTCGCCGCTCTGCAGCACGCGCACCGGGCAGGACCCCGCTCCGCCCTGGTCGAGGAGATCTGGGCCGACGCCGCCTAGGCTCTGAGGAAGGATGCCCGGATGGCTGACTCTCACCGACCCTACGACGGCGACGACGCCCGCGCAGCCCCTGCGCCCGAGGGTGGCGGCGTCGGTCGAGCAGCAGCACGGAGCTGCCCGGGTGCTGACCAACCTCGGCCGCTACCAGGACTCCAAGCACCTGCACGTGCACGTCTCCAGCGGAGAGCCTCGTCGTGACGACACTCCCGCCTCGCAGCATCAGATCCCGCCCGGCCGCCCCGGGGCGAACGGCCACTCCTCGAACGACGAGCACCGTCCGTCGCCGGCGAACTCCAGCACCCACAGGTCCCTCCAGGGCCCGGAGCGCTCCGCGGTGTACTCCACGGCGACCCGGACGACGGCGGTCCGGCGGTCGACGGCGACGACCTCGCTGGTGAACGTGAAGACCTCGTCGGGCCCGGCCCGCTCGGCCTCCCAGAAACGCGCCAGCGCCGACTCCCCCACGACCGGGTCGGCCCAGGGTGAGGGCCGGTACGACGCCTCCGGCGTGAACAGCAGGGCGAGGCCGTCGGTGCCCGGGCTCCGCCAGACCCGGACGTAGGTCGCCACCCAGTCCTCGACCGCCGCGTGGTCCATGTGCCCTCGAGTCTAGGAACGGTGGCCGAGCCGGGCGCTGACCGTCGCGGCGGTCTCCCGCAGCAGCGGCACGCACCGGCCGAGCGCGACCCCGTCGAGCCGCGTGGACGGTCCGGTGATCGACAGCGTCGCCGCGACCCGCCCGTCCGCGCCGTGCAGCGCGGCGGCGGCGGTGTTCACGCCGTGGATGGTCTCGCCGAAGGCGGTGGCGACAGCCGCGTCTCCTGGCACTCGCGCACCGCCGCCAGGAGCCGCTCGGCCGACGGAGGGTCGGCCGGGACGACCGACGAGGGACGGCGCCGGCGCACGATCTCCCCCTGCTCGGCCTCGGAGAGGTCGCCGAGGAACAGCCGGGCCGGCGCACCGCACCACAGCGGCAGCGTGCGGCCGATCTCGAACGAACGCCGCAGCGCGGACATGCTCTCGACCTGCTCGATGTGCAGCATCTCGTCGCCCACCCGCACCGACAGCCCGACGGTCTCGCCGGTCAGGTCGCGCAGGTGGGTCATGTGCGGCAGCGCGACCGAGCGCAGGTCGATGCGCTTCTGGTACGCCGTCCCGAGCACCAGCGTGCGGGGCCCGAGCCCGTAGCGACGCGACGCCGGGTCCTGCACGGCCAGCCCGGTGTCCACCAGCGAGCTGAGGATCCGCTGGACGGCACTCTTGGAGACGTCGGTGGTCTCGGCGATCTCCCGGATCGACAGGTCGGACTCGGCCCGGGCCAGCGCGTCCAGCGTCTGTACGGCGCGCCGCAGCGTCTCGCTCATCGCGACGCCCCCGCGACACGCCAAAGTGCAGTAGGTCGATCGTATTTGACGTGGACGGTCGCACGGTCCACGCTAGTGTCCCGATCAACGCGCATATGTCCCATAAAGCGGGACACTACCAGGCGCATCGCACCGTACGGAGGACACATGAAGAGAGCGACCGCGACGGTCGAGCCCGGCAACGAGGCCTCGATCCGGCAGATCGCGTCGGCCAGCCTGATCGGCTCGGTCGTGGAGTGGTACGACTTCTTCCTCTACGGGACGATGGCCGCGCTCGTGTTCAACGCCGAGTTCTTCCCGAAGTTCGACCCGCTGACCGGCACCCTGGCCGCGTTCACGACCTTCGCGGCCGGCTTCATCACCCGCCCCATCGGCGGCATCGTGTTCGGCCACCTCGGCGACCGCCTCGGCCGCAAGCCGATGCTCGTCGTGACGATGATGATCATGGGCCTGTCCACGTTCGCGATGGGCCTGCTGCCGTCGTACGACTCCATCGGCGTGGCCGCTCCCCTGCTGCTGGTGCTGCTGCGGATGTTCCAGGGCATCGGCCTCGGCGGCGAGTGGGGCGGAGCCGTGCTGCTCTGCGTCGAGCACGCCCCGCAGGAGCGGCGCGGCTGGTACTCCAGCTGGCCGCAGCTCGGCGTGCCGATCGGCCTGCTGCTCTCGACCGGCGCCGTCAAGGGCGATCAGCCTGCTCGGCGACGAGGCCCTGGTCTCCTGGGCCTGGCGCATCCCGTTCCTGGCCAGCATCGTGCTGGTCGCGATCGGCCTGTTCATCCGGCTCCGGATCGCCGAGCCCCCGGCGTTCAAGGAGCTCGTCGACCACGACGCACGGGCCCGCGTCCCGCTCCTGGAGATCGTCCGCCGGCACCCGAAGGTCACGCTGCTCGCGATGGGCGCCCGGATCAGCGAGTCCGTCACGTTCAACGTCTACAACGCCTTCCTGGTGACCTACGTCGTCACCGTGCTCGAGCCTGAAGAACACCGTGGCCCTCAACGCCCTGCTGGTCGCGGCCGTGGTCGGCTTCTTCGTGATCCTCGGCGCCGCTCGCCTCTCCGACCGGATCGGCCGTCGCCCGGTCTTCATGGCCGGCGCCGCGGTCGCCGCGGTCAGCGCGTTCCCGATCTTCGCGCTGTTCGACACCAAGAACGCCGCGCTCGATCACCCTCGGCGTGGTCATCGGCTGGGCCTTCGGCGCCTGCACGATGTTCGGCGCGGAGGGCGTGCTGTTCGCCGAGCTCTACCCGACCCGGGTCCGCTACAGCGGCATGTCCACGGTCTACCAGCTCGGCGTGCTGCCGTCGGGCGCGATCGCGCCGATCATCTGCACGCTGCTGATCCAGAAGTACGACAACGCCTCCTGGCCGGTCGCGACCTACGTCGTCGCGATGGCGCTGATCACCCTGGTGTCGCTGGTGTTCCTGCCCGAGACGTTCCGCCGGGACCTGCGCGCCCACGAGACCTCGAGCGCGGCCCCGGCGGCCGAGAAGGTGAGCGCATGACCGACGGCACGACCGGCCCGACATCGTCCTGATCCTCGCGGACGACATGGGGTTCTCCGACATCGGCTGCTACGGCGGCGAGATCGAGACCCCGAACATCGACCGGCTCGCGCGCGAGGGGGTGCGGATGACGCAGTTCTACAACACCGCGCGCTGCAGCCCCTCGCGGGCGTCGCTGATGACCGGCCTGCACCCGCACCAGGTCGGCGTCGGGATCCTGAACTTCGACGACACCCCGGACGGCTACCCCGGCGACCTCACCGAGGACTGCGTGACGGTCCCCGAGGCGCTGGGCGCGGCCGGCTACGCGACGTACCTCTCGGGCAAGTGGCACCTGTCCTCGGACATGGAGACGCCCCACCCGAGCTGGCCGACCCGGCGCGGCTTCGACCGGTTCTTCGGGACGCTCGAGGGCGCCGGCAGCTTCTACCGCCCCCGCACGCTGATGCGCGACGAGACCAACGTCGAGGACGAGGCCGAGGCACCGGGCTGGTTCTACACCGACGCGATCAGCGACAACGCGGTCTCCTTCGTCGAGCAGCACCACGCCGAGCGGGCCGACGACCCGTTCTTCCTCTACCTCGCCTACACCGCGCCGCACTGGCCGCTGCACGCGCACGAGGACGACGTCGCGCGGTACCGCGGGCGCTTCGACGCCGGCTGGGACGCGCTGCGCGAGGAGCGGCTGGCCCGGCTGGTCAAGGAGGGCATCGTCGAGGACGGCGCCGAGCTCGCCGCGCGCGACCCCCGCGTCCCCGCCTGGGACGACAACGACGAGAAGGCCTGGGACGCCCGCCGCATGGAGGTGTACGCCGCGCAGGTCGACCGCATGGACCGGGGCATCGGCCAGGTGCTGGACACCCTGGAGCGGCTCGGCCGGCTCGACAACACCCTGGTGGTGTTCCTGTCCGACAACGGCGGCTGCGCCGAGGAGCTCGACGTCGACTTCGTGACCGCGTTCGTGCCGCTGCAGGAGACCACCCGCGAGGGCGAGCCGGTCGTGCCGGGCAACGTCCCCGGACTGATGCCCGGCAGCGAGGCGACCTACCAGTCCTACGGGCGGTCGTGGGCGCACCTGTCGAACGCGCCGTTCCGGGAGTACAAGCACTGGGTCCACGAGGGCGGCATCGCCACTCCCCTGGTGGCCCGCTGGCCCCGCGGCCTGACCGCCGAGGGCGGCTCCCTGCACCGCGCGCCGCACCAGCTCGTCGACGTGCTGCCCACCCTGCTCGACGCCGCGGGGGCGTCGTACCCGACGAGCCGGGGCGCGGTCGCGGTGCCGCCGGCGGAGGGCCGCAGCATGCTGCCGGCCTCAACGGGGCCGCCGCGGAGAGCGCCGACCTGTTCTGGGAGCACGAGGGCAACTCCGCCGTGCGGTCCGGGCCGTGGAAGCTGGTCCGCAAGCACGCCGGCGGCTGGGAGCTCTACGCCATCGAGTCGGACCGGGCCGAGGCCCACGACCTCGCGGCCGAGCACCCGACGTCGTCGCGGACCTCGAGGCGCGCTACGAGGCGTGGGCAGGACGCTGCGGCGTGATCCCGCGGGAGACCGTGCTCGCGCTCTACGAACGCCGCGGCAAGGGCCTGCCGCCGGAGTAGCCGTCCGGCAGCCGTCCAGCTCCTCGGTGCGAACCCGGGTCCGCCGGACGTCGAGCCGCGGCTGCCGGTTACATTGCGGCGTGCGCAACTTGTTCGACGACCTCGGACCCCTCGCCGAGGCGTACGACGCCGTCGACTGGTCGGCCACTCCCCTGGGCGCCCCCTCGACGTGGGACCAGTCGGCTCGTCGACGCCGTCGACACGATGCTCGCCACGCGGTTCCCGGTCACCCTGTTCTGGGGACCGGACCTGACGATGATCTACAACCAGGCCTACGTCCGGCTGATCGCCGACAAGCACCCGGCCGCCCTCGGCGGCGCCCAGCCAGGACGTCTTCCCCGAGGCCTGGCAGCTGATCGGCCCGATGCTCGACTCGGTCATCGACGACGGCAAGGCCACCTGGGTGGAGGACGCCTACGTGCCGCTCTGCGCCGCGGGTTCCTGGAGGAGTGCTACTTCACGTTCTCCTACTCCCCGCTGCGCGACACCGGTGGCCGGGTGTCCGGTGCCATGGACATCGCCCACGAGACCACCCAGCAGGTGATCTCCCGGCGACGGCTGCGGCTGCTCAGCCGCCTGGACGCCGAGCTCGCGGAGCTCACCCGGGCCGAGGACGTCGCGCCCCGGGCCCTCGCCGTGCTCCGCGCGGGCCGACCGGGACTTCGCCGCCGTGCACCTCCGCGTGGACGGTGTCGTCCACGGCTCGTCGTCCCGACCTGCCCGACCTCGACGGCGAGGACCTCGGCACCGAGCTGGTCCTGACCGACGACCTCGGGACCGTCGCCTCGCTGCCGCTGGCCACCGGGGACGGCGGCTCCTCGATGCTCGTCCGGCTGAGCCCGATGCTCGCGGCGGACGACTACTACCTCGGGCTTCCTGCGCCTGGTCGCCTCCACGCTCCGCCAGTCCCTGGACCGGGTCGGCGTGCTCGACACGGAGCGGGCGACCACCGAGGCCCAGCGGATGATGTCGGAGGCGTTCCAGCGCAGCCTGCTGCCCGAGCAGGTCCTGCGCCGGCCGGCCCGAGCTCACCGCCCGCTACCAGCCGGCCGCCGAGCTCGCCCAGATCGGCGGCGACTGGTACGACCACTTCGACCTGCCGGACGGCTCGCTGTCGGTGGTGATCGGGGACGTCGCCGGGCACGACCAGCAGGCGGCCGCGGCGATGGCCGCGGTGCGCAACCTGCTCCGTGGCGTGGCGTTCGCCCAGCTCGACGCCCCGCCCAGCCGGCTGCTGAGCGTGCTCGACGCGGCGATGCCCAGCGCCAGCCGGGACCTGGTCGCGACCGCGGTCCTCGGACGGATCACCGGGCGGGCCGAGGGCAGGCTGAGGTTCCTGTGGTCGAACGCCGGCCACCCGCCGCCGGTGCTCGTCGACGCCACCGGCCGGGCCCGGCTCCTGGACACCGAGCCGGACCTGCTCCTCGGGCTGGACGCGGCCACCCGCCGGGTCGACCACGAGGTGGCCCTCTCCCCGGGCGACTCGCTGGTGCTCTACACCGACGGCCTGGTCGAGCGCCGCGGGGTCGACCTGACCGACAGCCTCGACTGGCTCGTCGACCTGCTCCACGACGGCCACCTGCAGACCCTCGGCGAGATCGCCGACGGTCTGGTTGCCGGCGTGGTCGACGCCGAGGACGACGTCGCGGTCCTGGTCCTGCGGGCCTGACCCGGGCGACCGCCGCCCTCCCGCGGAGCGTCGCAGGAGGGCGGCAGACCAGGGGGTGGCGGGGTCAGCTGACCTCGACGCCCGCCCAGGCGGCGTTCACCGCGTTGTACTGCGGGCTGCCGGCGCCGTACAGGTCCTGGGCGGCGCTCAGCGAGGCGGTGCGCGCCGCGTGGTAGTCGGTCGAGGACGTCATGTACACCGTCAGCGCGCGGTACCAGATCTTCGCCGCGGCGTCGTGGCCGATGCCGGTCACCGCCGGGGCCCCGTTGCAGGTCGGCGAGTCGTAGGAGACCCCGTTCAGGGTCTTCGCGCCCGAGCCCTCGGAGAGCAGGTAGAAGAAGTGGTTGCCCACGCCCGAGGAGTAGTGCACGTCGAGCTGCCCGACGGTCGGGCTCCAGCAGTCGGCCGAGCCGCCGTCGGAGGACGGCTTGTCCATCCGGCGGATGCCCTGGTGCTGGGCGAGGTCGAACTGCTCGCCGATCAGGTAGTCGCCCGGGTCGTTGGGGTTGTTCGCGTAGAACTCCACCGACGTGCCGAAGATGTCCGAGGTCGCCTCGTTCAGGCCGCCCGGCTCACCGGAGTAGGCCAGGTTGGCGCTGTGCTCGGTGACGCCGTGCGACATCTCGTGGCCGGCCACGTCGAGCGAGGTGAGCGGGCCGTAGCTGGCCCCGTCGCCGTCGCCGTAGGTCATCTTCGTGCCGTCCCAGAAGGCGTTGACGTAGTCGTTGCCGTAGTGCACCCGGTTGAACGAGCCCTGACCGGTGCCGAAGATGCCGTTCCGGCCGTGCACGGTGGTGTAGTAGTCCCAGGTCACGTTGGTGCCGTACTGCGCGTCGACGGCGGCGGACTCGCGGCTGCTGGTCGCGCCGGTGCCGAAGCTGGTGTCCGGGCGGCTGAACAGCGTCCCGGTCGCACAGCCGGTGCCGAGGATCTGGCAGGGCAGCGAGTCCTCCTGGTTCTCCATGTCGGTGGTGTAGGTGCCGCCGCGCGTCGGGTCCCTGAGCTCGTACGTCGACCCGCTCGGCCGTGAGCTGCAGCGGCACCGTGCCGCCGTACAGGGACTGGCCGGAGCCGTCGACGGTCTCGATCTGCTGCTCGGTGCGGAGCACCTGGCCGCTGGCGGCGTCCACGTAGGTGGCCAGCCGGCTGGGCGTGCCGTCCTTCTGGGTGCCGCCGGTGATCACCTCGTAGGCGAGGTTCGGGGTGCCGTCGACGGCGTCCACGACCAGCCGCGACGAGGACACCTTCTCGCCGGTGATCGACCGGGTGACCGCGCTCGGCGCGAGGGCGGCGGCACCGGCGCGGGCCTTGGTCACCGCCGGCGTCACGGACAGCGCGGGGCTCGTCGTCGAGGCTCTGGCTGCGCCCCCTCCCACGCGCCCGCCGGGGACTGGTGCACGACCAGGTCGCCGCCGAGGACGGGCAGGCCGGCGTAGGTGCGCGCCAGCCGGACGTGGCTGGTGCCGTCGGGGTCGACGAGGGCGCCGGTGACGGTGAACGCCTGCCGGGCGCCGGAGCGGACCGCCTGCGGGTGGCCGGCGACCGCCTGCAGCGCCGCGCGGGCGAGGTCGCCGTCGGAGGCGGCCGGGCGGGTGAACGCGCCGGCGGCCGGCGCCGGTGGCGGCGGTCGAAGCCGCCGACGTGCGGCCCGACGGCGCTGCCGGCGACGAGCGTCGCGGCCACGAGGGCGACTGCGGTGGTTCCTGCTGTCCTGCGCATGAAAGGCGACCTTTCCCGAGACAGGTGCACGGAGGTGCACGCGGGTTGCTCTGCCACCCTTCCCGACCCGCGGCGACCTCGTCACCCGGAGCCCGGGTCAGGTTCGTGCGTTGCAGAAGTCTGCAACGGTTCTCCGACGATTGAACCCCTTCGAGGTGACGCCGGCTACTCCACGGGGGTGCGCAGCTTGTCCAGCCGGGTGCGCAGCAGCGCCTCGCGGTGGCTGTTGCCGTGCAGGCCGAGGTAGCGGGTCCCGAACACCGCGAGCAGCGCGTCGTCGAGCCGGCGGACCGCGCCGGGCGGGTAGCGGTAGTCCATCCGCGCGTTGATCGCGGCGGTGTCCACCGAGGTCAGCAGGCCGGCCAGCTCGTCGAGCGAGGTGATCCCGAGCTCCAGCAGCAGGCCGGAGACCCACGCGTAGTGGTCGGTGCGCGACCAGCCCGCCTCGGCGTACTGCCCGGCCAGGAACGTCGCGAGGTCCTCCGAGCTGATCCGCGGGTCGGTGACGTCCTGCTCGGTGCGCTGGTCGGTCACCGTCGCCTGGAGCTGGTCGCGGATCTGGGAGAACTCCCGGTCGGCGAGCTCGAGCAGGCCGGCGGCCAGCGTGAACCGGCGGTCGAGGTCGTGCACGTGCTCCTCGGGGATCGTGCCCTTGTAGCGGATCGCGTGCTCGAACTCCGCCCAGGCGTGCTGCAGCACGGTCCGCACCTGGATCTGGGCCCGGCGGTGCCCGAGGTGCTCGTACGTCGACGGGGTGGTCCGGGCCTGGTCGAGGGCGACCAGGAGGTGCCGGCTCGCGTAGCCGAAGCGGCCCTCCCGGGCGGTCTCCTGGCCCATGTCGCGGTCGTCGAGGATCGTCAGCTGGTCGCTGAGCAGGTCCGCGACCGCCGAGACGTCGCTGTGGATGTAGGTGATCACCCGCAGCCCGATCTGGTCGGTGATCTCCTCCAGCGGGTCGGAGTAGACCGGCACGCCGTCGACGCTGCGGTCCGCCTTGGCGGCGAAGGACGCGACGCTCTTGGCCCGGCCGGTGACGCTCAGGTAGTTGATGCCGGCGTCGTCGAGCAGCGTGGTGAGCGTGGCGACGAACCCCTCGGTGGCCTCGCGCAGCTCGCCCTGCATCTCGGCGTAGGTCTGCACCGCCCGGCGGACCGGGTCCTTGTCCGGGTACCGTCCGGCGTGCCGCGGCACCACGGTCGGCTCCGGCGTCGGCTGCGGCCCCGGCTCCTCCTCGACGGGTGCTGCCGAGGCGGGCACCCGCTTGGCGGGCCGCAGCCCGGCGGGCAGCGTCGGGGTGACGATGTAGCCGGTCTCCAGGTCGCCGTAGGTCGTGGTGTCCTCGGGCCGGCGCCGGGCGAACAGCGCGACGTAGGCGCACACCACGGCGTCGACCTGGTCCTCGGCGCGACGCAGGTCGGCCTTGGTGGCCGCGGTCTCGACCTGCTCGACCAGCGCCTTCCACGCCTCGCAGCGGTCGACGTACATCCGGGGCGTGGCCTCGCGCAGGCCCTCGACCAGCCGCACCAGCCGGAGCAGCTCGCCGCGGAGGTCGTCGAGGCTGCGCCCGGTCTTGTTCTTGTACTTCAGGGTCCGGCCCAGGCCGAACAGCGCGACCGTCGCGGCGTGCGGGTAGACCTCGATCGCGCGCCGGCCCCGCCGCGAGCGCCGGGTCGATGGAGAGGTCGAGCAGCTCGGCGAGCCGGGCCCCGCGCGGCTGGACCGCGAACTCCGGCTTGCCGGTGTTGGACGGGTGGGCGCCGGCCTCGAAGGCCCGGAAGTCCCGGTTGAGCGCCGCCTCGGCGGGACGGTTGCCGGTGGCGTTGACCACCACGAGCGGCGCGTCGATCGCGACCAGGCAGCGCCCGTCGACGTACGCCGTCGAGCGCGGCCACGATCGTCTCGTCGGTGGTCCGGGCCGAGACGTGCAGCAGGTGACCGTCGGCGTCCAGGACCGCGACGCCGGTGGGCTTCTTCTCGCCCCAGGCGAGGTCGACGCCGATGAAGTGGGTGCTCATCCGAGGGGGAGCTCGCGGGCCAGGAACTCCAGCGTCCGCTGCCAGGCCGCCCGCGACGCCTGCGGGTGGTGCAGCACGAAGTCGTCGTTGTCGAAGGCGTGGTCGGCGCCGTCGTACAGCTCGAACTCGACGGGCGTGCCGCCCGCGGTGACCGCCTCGCGGATCTTCTCCACGGTGGACGGGTCGAGGTAGGCGTCGGCGGTGCCGAAGTGGTGCAGGCTCGGCGCGGTCACCTGCGGCGCGAGGGCCAGCAGCCCGGGGAGCCCGGAGCCGTAGTAGCTCACCAGCACCGCGGGGTCCGCGACCGCCGCGACGTTGAACGCGAGCCCGCCGCCGAAGCAGAACCCGATCACGCCGGTGCCGCCGGTGACCTCCTCGCGGCCCTCGAGGGCGTGCAGCGCGGCCACCGCGTCGTCGACGGTGGTCGTCCCAGTCGAGCTGCTGGGCGCGGCCCATCGCCTCCTCGATCGCCCCCGGCTGCGCCTCGTCGATCGGCGTCGCGTCCAGGCGCCAGTAGAGCTCGGGGGCCAGCACGACGTACCCCGCCTCGGCGAGGTCGGCCGCCCGCCGCTGGATGTACGCGCTGACCCCGAAGATCTCCTGGAGCAGCAGCAGCCCCGGGCCGCTGCCGGACTCCGGCACCCAGAGGCGGGCGGGCATCTCCCCCGCGTCGGTCGGCACGGTCACGCGCAGGGCATCCGGTCGGTTCATGCTCCGAGTATGTCCGGTCAGCCGTGCAGCGCCAGGGCGTGCCGCGCGGCCTCGCGGGCCCGGGTCCGGTCGCCGGCCGCGTCGTAGGCCAGCGCGAGCCGGAACCAGGACCGCCAGTCGTCGGGTCGCGCCTCGGCCTGCTCGCGCATCTCCTGGAACTGCGCGTCGGCGGCGCCGCGGTCGACCCGCCCCGACGGGCGGCGCGGCAGGTCGTCGACCGGCAGCCCGCCCTCGGCCTCGAGGGCGGCGGCCAGCACGGAGGTACGTCGCCCGAACTCGATCTCGCGCCACACCAGGAGCAGGCCGAGCAGCGGCAGCACCAGCAGCGCCACGCCGAGCACCATGCCGACGACCGAGCCGCTGCCCAGCAGCCCGACGCCGCGCACGCCGATGAACACGGCGTAGAACACCAGGACGAGCACCATCACCGCGAGGGTGGCCTTCGTGCGCACGCTCAACCCCGGTCCAGGCCCATGAACGGCTCGAGGCCCACGGTCAGCCCGGGTGCGGCGCCGATGGACCGCAGGCCGAGCAGCACGCCGGGGGTGAAGGACACCCGGTCGAGCGAGTCGTGCCGGATCGTCAGGGTCTCGCCCTCGCCGCCGAGGATCACCTCCTGGTGCGCGACCAGCCCGCGGATCCGCAGGCCGTGCACCCGGATGCCGTCGACGTCGGCGCCCCGGGCCCCGGGCGAGCGAGGTCGACGTGGCGTCGGGGACCGGCCCGGCGCCGGCGGCCCGGCGGGCCTCGGCGATCAGGGACGCCGTACGGCGGGCGGTGCCGGACGGCGCGTCGGCCTTGTCGGGGTGGTGCAGCTCGACGATCTCGACGGACTCGTAGAACGCGGCGGCCTCGGCGGCGAAGCGCATCATCAGGATCGCGCCGATGGAGAAGTTGGGGGCGACCAGCACGCCGGTGCCCGGTGACGCGTCGAGCCAGGTGCGCAGCCGGGCCAGCCGGTCGTCGTCGAAGCCGGTGGTGCCGACCACGGCGTGGATGCCGTGGGACACGCAGAACTCCAGGTTGGCCATCACCACGTCGGGGTGGGTGAAGTCCACGACGGCCTCGGCGCCGGCGGCGACCAGGTCGTCGAGGCTGTCGTCGCCCGTCGCCGGTGTCCACCGACGCGACCAGCTCGAGGTCGTCGGCGGCCTCGCACGGCCCGGCACACCTCCGCACCGACCTTGCCCCGCGCCCCGAGGACGCCGACCTTCATCCGCTCTGCGCTCACGGGCCCAACCTAGTGGCTGGCGCCGACCGTCGGCGCGCCGGGCAGCGGCATCAGGTCTCCGCCTGATCTTCCCTTCCATAAGTCTCTGATCTAATGTAGTCAGATATCAGTTCTGGACCTGATGAGGAGGTCGGGCATGGTCGTCGTGCTCACGGTGGACCAGCGGGACAGCCGCTCGCACGCCGACGAGGTGCCGGACCTGCTCGACCGGCTCGCCGACGCCCCCGGCCTGGTGCGGCCCTTCCAGCGCACCGTCGGCGACGAGGTGCAGGCGGTGCTCGCCGACGCCGAGGCCACGCGTCGCCACGCTCGGCACCCTGCTGCGGGCCGGCGGCTGGTCGGTCGGCGTCGGGGTCGGCCCGGTCGAGGAGCCGCTGCCCGCCGACACCCGCGCCGGTCGCGGCGCGGCGTACCTGCACGCCCGCGACGCCGTCACCCGGGCCAAGTCCGTGCCGCACCGGATCGCTGTCGGTGGCGAGGACTACCGTGCTGAGCAGCTGGAGACGGTGCTCTGGCTGTGGGCCGGGCTCCTCGAACGCCGCACCGACCGCGGCTGGGAGGTCGTCGACGCGCTGGACGAGGGGCTGTCCCACGTCGAGGCGGGCCGCCGTCTCGGGATCAGCCAGTCGGCCGTCAGCCAGCGCGCCCAGGCGGCCGGTCTGGTCGACGAGCGCCGGGCCCGTCGGCTGGCCGGCGACCTGCTCCCGCTGCTGCCGGACCGCTGCTCGGAACACCCCGCAGGACCGAGAAGGAGGACCGCCGATGACCGCTCGTCGTCGCCCTGCTGCTCGGGCTGCTCGGGCTGGTCGTGGTGACCGCGTTCGTGTCGCTCGCCCTGACGGGACGCTCCCTCGGCCAGCACCTGGCCGCCTTCGTGATCGTCGGCGTGCTCGCGTTCGTCGCCCTGGTCGGGGTCGTCGGCGGCGGCGTCACCGACCCCGCCTCCGTGCCGGGCCGCACGATCCTGGTCGACCTGTTCCTGGTCGCCGTGCTCGGCGGCAGCCCGGTCACCGCCACCGTGCTCTGGCTGGTCGACCGCGGCAGCAGCCGGCCGGACAGCATGGACCGGGCCGGCGAGGTGCTGCGCGGCGGCGCCTGGATCGGGGCGTTCGAGCGGTGCGCGGTGTTCGCCGCGATCATCGCCGGCTGGCCCGAGGGCCTCGCGGTCGTGCTGGCCCTCAAGGGCCTCGGCCGCTACTCCGAGCTGCGGGGCACTCCCCCGGGCGCCGACGGCGTCGCCACCTCGGGCGGGGTCGCCGAGCGGTTCATCATCGGCACGTTCGCCAGCGTGCTGTGGGCCTGCGCCTGCGCCGGCACCCACCTCGCCCTGACCGGAGCCGACCGCTGGGCGATGGAGCCGCCGGGGCTGACCGCTGAGCCCGTCAGCCGGGCAGGGCGTCGAACGGGCCGACGACGGCGAGCGTCTGCTGCTGGCGGAACAGGCCGCGGGCCAGCGCGTTCACGTCGTCGAGCGTGACGTCCTGCACGCGGCGGAGCACCTCGTCGATGCTGGGCAGCTCGTCGTAGAGCAGCTCGGCCTTGGCGATCCGCGACATCCGCGAGCCGGAGTCCTCGAGCGCGAGCACCAGGCCGCCGCGCAGCTGGCCCTTGCCGCGCTGCAGCTCGACCTCGGAGATGCCCCCGTCGGCGAGCCGGCCGAGCTCGCCGCGGACCACGGCCAGCACGTCGGTGACCTTGGACGGCAGGCAGCCGACCGCGACCGCGACCGTGCCGGCGTCGGTGTAGTGCGAGGCGTAGGAGTAGACCGAGTAGGCCAGCCCGCGGGCCTCGCGGACCTCCTGGAACAGCCGCGAGGAGGTGCCGCCGCCGAGCGCGGCGTTCAGCACCCCGAGCGCGTAGCGACGCTCGTCGGTGCGGACCAGGCCGTTGACGCCGAGCACCAGGTTGACCTGCTCGAACGGGCGGCTCATCACCACGTCCCCGGTCGTCGTACGACGGGAGCGGTGGCCGCGGCGCACCGGCAGCGGACGCGCCGACCGGTCGGCCAGGAAGCCGGAGCGGGAGAACGCCGTGCGCACCTGGCGTACGACGGTCGTGTGGTCGACGTTGCCGGCGACCGCGACGACCATGTTCTCCGGGGAGTAGCGGGACCGGTAGTAGCGCACGATCTGGGCGCGGGTCAGCGACCGGATCGAGTCGACGGTGCCCGCGATCGGACGGCCCAGCGGCGAGGCGCCCCACGCCTTCTCGGAGTAGAGGTTGCCGACCACGTCGTCGGGGTCGTCGTCGTGCATGGCGATCTCGTCGAGGATCACCTCACGCTCGGCCTCGACGTCCTCGGTGGTGATCGTCGAGGAGGTGATCATGTCGCCGAGCACGTCGACCGCCAGCGGCAGGTCCTCGTCGAGGACCCGCGCGTGGAAGCAGGTGTACTCCTTCGCGGTGAAGGCGTTGAACTCACCGCCCACCTCGTCGAGCTCGACCGAGATGTCCAGCGCGGTCCGCGTCGGGGTGCCCCGGAAGAGCAGGTGCTCGAGGAAGTGCGAGGCCCCGGACAGGTGCGGTCGACTCGTCCCGGGACCCGACGCCGACCCACACCCCGATGGAGGCGGACCGGACGCCGGGCATGGCCTCGGTCACGACCCGCAGCCCTCCGGGGAGCACTGTGCGTCGTACCAGTGCTCCCCCGTCCTTGGTCGGACAGGAGGGTGCGGGTCGTGCCGGGCTTCTGCTGTGCTGCGGAGACCGCCAAGTTACTCGGCGGACTCGTCGGACGGACTCGGCCTCGGCGGACTCGTCGACGACCGGGATCAGCGACAGCTTGCCGCGGTCGTCGATCTCGCCGATCTCGACCTGGATCTTCTGGCCGACCGAGACGACGTCCTCGACGTTCTCCACCCGCTTGCCGCCGGCGAGGCCGCGGAGCTTGCTGATGTGCAGCAGTCCGTCCTTGCCGGGGAGCAGCGAGATGAACGCGCCGAAGTTGGTCGTCTTGACGACCGTGCCGAGGTAGCGCTCGCCGACCTCGGGCATGGTCGGGTTCGCGATCCCGTTGATGATCGACCGGGCCGCCTCGGCGGACTCGCCGTTGGTGGCACCGATGTAGATCGTGCCGTCGTCCTCGATGCTGATCTGGGCGCCGGTGTCGTCCTGGATCTGGTTGATCATCTTGCCCTTCGGCCCGATGACCTCGCCGATCTTGTCGACGGGGATCTTCACGGTGATGATCCGCGGGGCGTGCAGCGACATCTCCTCGGGGGTGTCGATGGCCTCGGCCATCACCTCGAGGATGGACATCCGGGCGTCCTTGGCCTGGGTCAGCGCGGCGGCCAGCACGTCGGCGGGGATGCCGTCGAGCTTGGTGTCGAGCTGCAGGGCGGTGACGAACTCCGGCGTGCCGGCGACCTTGAAGTCCATGTCGCCGAACGCGTCCTCGGCGCCGAGGATGTCGGTGATCGCGACGTACTCGGTCTTGCCGTCGACCTCACCGGAGATGAGGCCCATCGCGATGCCGGCGACGGGGGCCTTCAGCGGCACACCGGCCTGCAGCAGCGACAGGGTCGAGGCGCAGACCGAGCCCATCGAGGTGGAGCCGTTGGAGCCCATCGCCTCGGAGAGCTGACGGATCGCGTAGGGGAACTCCTCACGCGTCGGCAGCACCGGCAGCAGCGCGCGGCGGGCCAGCGCACCGTGGCCGACCTCGCGACGCTTCGGCGAGCCCACCCGGCCGGTCTCACCGGTGGAGTAGGGCGGGAAGACGTACTTGTGCATGTACCGACGCGACTTCTCCGGGGAGAGCGTGTCGAGCTTCTGCTCCAGGGTCAGCATGTTCAGCGTGGTGACACCCAGGATCTGGGTCTCGCCGCGCTCGAACAGCGCCGAGCCGTGCACCCGCGGGATCACGCCGACCTCGGCGGACAGCGTCCGGATGTCGGTGAGGCCACGGCCGTCGATGCGGACCTTGTCGCGCAGCACGCGCTCGCGCACCAGCTTCTTGGTCAGCGACCGGAAGGCGGCGCCGAGCTCCTTCTCGCGACCCTCGAAGTCGGCACCGAGCTTCTCGAGCACGGTGTCCTTGACCTCGTCCATGCGGGACTCGCGGTCCAGCTTGCCGGCGATGGTCAGCGCGAGCGGCGAGGTCCGCCTGGGCGGCCTTCTCGACGGCGTCGTAGGCGTCGTCCTCGTAGTCGAGGAAGATCGGGAAGTCCTTGATCGGCTTCGCGGCCTGCTTGGCCAGCTCGACCTGGGCCTCGATGAGCTGCTTGATGAAGGGCTTCGCGGCGTCGAGGCCACCGGCCACGACCTCCTCGGTCGGCGCCTGGACGCCGCCCTGGACGAGCTCGAAGGTCCGCTCGGTGGCCTCCGCCTCGACCATCATGATCGCGACGTCGCCGGTCTCGGTGACCCGGCCCGCGACGACCATGTCGAACACGGCGTCCTCGAGCTGCGAGTGCGACGGGAAGGCGACCCACTGGCCCTCGATCAGCGCGACGCGCACGCCGCCGACCGGGCCGGAGAACGGCAGGCCGGAGAGCTGGGTGGACATCGAGGCCGCGTTGATCGCCAGGACGTCGTACGGCTGGTCGGGGTCGAGCGCCAGCACGGTGATGACGACCTGGACCTCGTTGCGCAGACCCTTCTTGAAGGTCGGGCGCAGCGGCCGGTCGATCAGGCGGCAGGTGAGGATGGCGTCCTCGCCGGGACGACCCTCGCTGCGGAAGAACGAGCCGGGGATCTGGCCCACGGCGTACATCCGCTCCTCCACGTCGATCGTGAGGGGGAAGAAGTCGAAGTGGTCCTTGGGGTGCTTGCCGGCCGTGGTGGCCGACAGCAGCATCGTCTCGTCGTCGAGGTAGGCGGTCACCGAACCGGCGGCCTGCCGGGCCAGGAAGCCCGACTCGAACTTGACGGTGCGGGTGCCGAACTTGCCGTTGTCGAGAACCGTCTCGACTGCGTAGATCTCGGGTCCCTCAGTCACAGGGGTCCCCTTTCTGTCTCGCGGAGCGATTCACGCGAGGGCGCCCTTCCGCGTCTTCAGAACAGGGTGCCGGTCTTCGATCGAGGCCCGCGGGTCGACGGCTGCAGTGCTGCGCGTCGCGACCCCGAAGGCCACTACCGAGGACCGGGCAGGACGTCCGCGGTCGCTCCAGTGGGTGAGTTTTCAGTTGTGCTGCTCCGGACCAGACCCTAGTGGCGGGTCGGCCCGGAGACGAAGCAGGGGCGGCCTCCCGTGTGGGAGACCGCCCCGAGGCTCATCGGCGCAGGCCGAGCCGCTCGATGATCGAGCGGTAGCGGTTGATGTCTTCCTTCTGCATGTAGTTCAGAAGGCGGCGACGCTGACCGACGAGCAGCAGCAGACCACGACGGCTGTGGTGGTCGTGCTTGTGCTCCTTGAGGTGCTCGGTCAGGTGGCTGATGCGGTGCGTCAGCAGGGCGACCTGGACCTCGGGCGACCCCGTGTCGTTCGCGCCGGTGCCGTACTCGGCGATGATCTTCTTCTTGGTCTCTGCATCGGTGCCAGTGGACACGCGCAGCTCCTCTCGGTTCATGTCGTTGCGCGGCGCGCCGGGGCCTGTTCACCCGGGCACTCTCGATCCGCGGCCGTTTCACGGCGGTTGACCTGCCGCCCGCGGCTCACGCTCGGGCAACCGTCCAAGATTATCAGCGGGAGCGCGGTTTCTCCGAATCGGCCGAGGGGCCGCGCTCCCCGCAGTCGGCACCGGTCCGCGACGGTCTGCGAGGATGCCCGGATGGCAGCAGCGACAGACCACCCGGCTGGGCGTGTGCAACCTGTGCGAGGCGATCTGCGGGCTGGTCTTCACGCTCGACGACGGGCCCGGACGGGCCCCGGATCACCGACGTCCGCGGCAACCCCGACGACCCGCTGTCGCGCGGGCACATCTGCCCCAAGGCGGTGGCCCTGCAGGACGTCCACGAGGACCCCGACCGGCTGCGCCGGCCCGGTCCGCCGGGTCCGGCGAGGAGTGGCAGGAGATCTCCTGGGACGAGGCGCTCGACCTGGTCGCCGACCAGCCTCGCCCGGGCGGTGAACGAGCACGGGCGGGACGCGCTGGCGATCTACCTCGGCAACCCCAACGTGCACAGCCTCGGCTCGATGACCCACGGCACCGCGATGGTGAAGTCGTTCCGCACCCGCAACAAGTACAGCGCCACCTCCGTCGACCAGCTGCCGGCGCAGATGCTGGCCTACCTGATGTACGGCCACCAGCTGATGCTGCCGGTCCCCGACATCGACCGCACCGCACCACTTCCTGGTGTTCGGCGCGAACCCGATGGCCTCCAACGGCAGCCTGATGACGGTGCCGGACTTCCCCGCCCGGCTGCGCGCCCTCAAGGCCCGCGGCGGCCGGATGGTCGTGGTCGACCCGCGCCGCACCGAGACCGCCAAGGCCGGCGCACGAGCACCACTTCGTGCGTCCCGGCACCGACGCGTTCGTGCTGCTCGCGATGCTGCACGTGCTCTTCGCCGAGGGCCTCACCACTCCCCCGTCGTACGTCGACGGGCTCGACGCCGTGCGCACCGCGGTCCTGCCGTTCACCCCCGAGCGCGGCCGCGGCGGCCAGCGGCATCGACGCGGACGTCGTACGACGGCTGGCGCGGGAGCTCGCGGCGGCCGGAGTCGGCGGCGGTCTACGGCCGGGTCGGGGTCTCCACGCAGGAGTTCGGCCTGGTCGCCACCTGGGCGGTGCAGCTGCTCAACCTGGTCACCGGCAACCTCGACCGGCCCGGCGGCGTGATGCTCACCCGGCCGGCGGTCGACGTCGTCGGGCGGCGAGCTGGTCGGCCGGGGCCACCACGACGTGTGGCGCAGCCGGGTCCGCGGCCTGCCGGAGTTCGGCGCCATTCCGGCGAGCTGCCGGTCGCGACGCTGGCCGACGAGATCCTCACCCCGGGCGAGGGCCAGGTGAGGGCGCTGCTCACGGTCGCCGGCAACCCGGTCTCCTCCACCCCCGACGGCAAGCGGCTCGGCGAGGCGATCGCCGGCCTGGACTTCGTGGCGGCGGTCGACATCTACGTCAACGAGACCACCCGGCACGCCGACGTGATCCTGCCGCCGACCTCGGCGCTGGAGCGCGACCACTACGACCTGGTCTTCCACGCCCTCGCGGTCCGCAACACCGCGCGGTTCACCCCGGCGCTGTTCGACAAGCCCGAGGGGTCGATGCACGACTGGGAGATCTACCGCGAGATCGTGCTGCGCACGCAGCCGGCTGCTGCACGCGAAGCGACCGCTCAAGCGCCGGCTGGTGCAGGGCGCGCGGATGCGGCTCTCCCCGACCCGGACCATCGACCTGCTGCTGCGCACCGACAAGGCGCGGCTGTCGGTGCGCAGGCTGCGCGCCGGCCCGGTCGACCTCGGGCCCGCTCGAGCCCTGCCTGCCCGAGCGGCTGATGACCCCGGCGAAGCGGGTCGAGGCCGCGCCGCGCCAGGTGCTCGACGACCTGGCCCGGCTCGACGCGGTCTCGTTCGACTCCGACGGCCTGCTGCTGGTCGGGCGCCGGCACCAGCGCGACAACAACTCCTGGATGCACAACACCGCGCGGCTCACCAAGGGCCGGGCGCGGCACCAGCTCCTCATGCACCCCGACGACCTCGTCCGCGCGCGGCGATCGTCGACGGGTCCGTCGTCCGCGTCGCCTCGGCGGTCGGCGCGGTCGAGGTCGAGGTGCAGGCCAGCGCGGACATGATGCCGGGGCGTGGTGAGCCTGCCGCACGGCTACGGCCACCGGCAGCAGCGGCGTCCGGCTGCGGCACGCCGTCGGGCTGCCGGGTGCGTCGATGAACGACCTGACCGACCCCTCGGTCCTCGACGTCAGCGGCAACGCCGTGCTCTCCGGCGTGCCGGTCACCGTCACCCCGGGCCGCCCGTCGACAGGCTCAGGAACCGGACAAGACTGAGCGCACGGCCGCGCGCGCGGCCATCGGGTCGGTCGCACCGAGCGACGGCCTCGGCGGCCCGCTCGCAGGTGTCCATGGTGACCGCGGCGAGCTGCGCGCCGACCGGGCGTACGGCGGCCAGCGCCATCGACAGCGACGTGATGCCCATGCCCACCAGGGCGGTCGCGAGCATCGGGTCGGCGGCCGCCTCGCCGCAGACGCCGACGGACTTGCCGGCCTGCTTGCCGGCCTCGGCGGTGATCGCGATCAGCTGCAGGACGGCCGGCTGCCACGCGTCGGTGAGGTGCGCGAGGTCGGTGGCCATCCGGTCGGCGGCCATCGTGTACTGCGTCAGGTCGTTGGTGCCGATCGAGAGGAAGTCCACGACCTCGAGCATCTGGTGCGCGAGCAGCGCGGCGCTCGGGATCTCCACCATCACGCCGGCCTTGAGCCCGTGGGCGCGCACCTGCCCGGCGAACTCCGCGGCCTCGGCGACGGTCGCCACCATCGGCGCCATCACCCAGGTCTCGGTGCCGGTGCGCTCGGCGGCAGCGGCGATGCCCGCGAGCTGGCGCTCCATGAGGCCGGGGTTGCCGAAGGACAGCCGCAGCCCGCGGACGCCGAGGGCGGGGTTCTCCTCGCCCTCGTGGGTCGCGAACGCGATCGGCTTGTCCGAGCCGGCGTCCAGCGTGCGGACCACGACGTAGCGGTCGCCGCCGAAGGGGCTGAGCACGCCGGAGTAGATGTCGGCCTGCTCCTCGACGCTGGGCTCGTCCTTGCGGTTCAGGAAGCACAGCTCGGTGCGGAACAGCCCGACGCCCTCGACCGGTCCGTCGCCCGCGGCGCTCGCGGAGGGACCGTCGGCGACGTTCGCGAGCAGCTTCACCGGGGTGCCGTCGGCCGTGCGCCCGGGGCCGGTCCACTGCTCCAGGGCCGCGCGCCCCGCACGAGCCTCGGCCACCAGCCGCGACGCCTCCTCGGCGTCCGGGTGCAGCGTGATCTCGCCCGTCGTACCGTCGACGAGGAGGGGTGTGCCGTCGCGCACCTCGAGCAGGCCGGCGACGCCGACGACGCAGGGGATGCCGAGCTGGCGGGCGATGATCGCCGTGTGGCTGGTCGGGCCGCCCTTCTCGGTGACCAGCCCGACGACCGTGGCGGCGTCCAGGCCGGCGGTGTCCGCGGGGGCGAGGTCCTCGGCGACCAGCACGGAGGGCCGGTCGGGCTCGGGGACGCCGGGCTCCGGCTCGCCGACGAGGCGCGCGGTGACCCGGCGCTCGATGTCGCGCAGGTCGGTGACCCGCTCCGCCATCAGGCCGCCCATCGAGGTGAACACGTCCGCGAACTGGTCCACCGCGCCGCTCAGCGCGACCAGCAGGGGGTCGCCGGCGTTCGAGTCGCTTCCGCACCGCCGAGCGCAGCCCCTTGTCGCGGGCCAGGCCGGCGGTGGCGGTGAGCACCTCGGCGGCGGCGCCGCTGACCCGGGCGGCCCGGGCGGCCAGCCCCTCGGCGGTGGCGGTCGCCGCGACGTCGTACGCCGCCAGTGCCGCCCCGGGATCCGCGGGACCGGACTCGGCGAAGGCGGCGATGGCCGTGGGCGACACCGTGGCGGTGGCGACCACGGCCGGGGCGAAGGCGACACCGGGCACGACGGGGGTGCCGCGGAGCAGGGAGATCGAAGACATGACCCGAACCCTATGCCGCTCACCCCTTGACAGTCAACAGATTCGGGCGTAAAACAACACATGTAAAGTTTCATACCCACGAACACACAGGAGGCTCGGTGTACGCCGAGGAACGTCAGCAGGCCATCGCCGACCTGGTCGCCCAACGAGGCCGCCTGTCGGTCAACGCGCTCGCCGTGGAGTACGACGTCACCACCGAGACCGTGCGCCGCGACCTGTCGGCCCTCGAGCGGGCCGGGATCCTGCGCCGGGTCCACGGCGGCGCGGTCCCCGCCTCGGCGCTGACCGCCCTGGAGCCGAAGCTCGGTGACCGCGACCTCGCGCACGCCGACGAGAAGGACCGGATCGCCAAGCGGGCCGTCGCGCTGCTGCCCGAGACCGGCGGCAGCGTGCTGCTCGACGCCGGCACCACCACCGCCCGGCTGGCGCTGATGTTCCCCCGCGACCGCCAGCTCACCGTGGTCACCAACGCCGTCCCCATCGCCGCCCGGCTCGCCGGCTCCCCGACCGTGGACCTGCACCTGCTGCCCGGCCGGGTGCGCCGCACCACGCACGCCGCCGTCGGCGAGGCCACCGTGGCCGCTCTCTCCCGGCTCCGCGCCGACGTCGCCTTCGTCGGCACCAACGGCCTGTCGGTCGGGCACGGCCTCAGCACGCCGGACCACGACGAGGCCGCGACCAAGCGGGCCCTGGTCGAAGGCGGCCCACCGGGTCGTCGTGCTCGTCGACTCCTCGAAGATCGGCCAGGAGCACATGGTCCGCTTCGCCGAGGTCGCCGACATCGACGTGGTGGTCACCGACAGCGGGGTCGAGAACGCCGACCGAGCCGCGCTGGAGCGGCTCGACATCGAGGTCGTCGTCGCATGATCGTGACGCTGACCCCCAACCCGAGCATCGACCGCACGGTGGCCCTGGCCGGCGAGCTGGTCCGCGGCGCCGTGCTGCGCGCCGAGACGGTCACGTCGCAGGCGGGCGGCAAGGGCGTCAACATCTCCCGCGCCGCCCTCGCCGCGGGCGTGCCGACGATCGCCGTCCTCCCGGCGTTGAAGGACGACCCCTTCGTCGTCGAGCTGCTCCGCGACGGCATCGACTGCCGCCCGGAGCACCCCGCCGGCGCCGTACGCGTCAACCTCACGCTCACCGAGCCCGACGGCACCACCACCAAGATCAACAGTCCTGGTGCCGTCGTCGCCCCCGCCGACCTCGACCGGCTCGTCGCCGCGGTCACCCACCGTGCGCGCCAGGCCGTCTGGGTGGTGCTCGCCGGCTCGCTGCCGCCGGGCGCCCCCGACTCGTGGTACGCCGAGCTGGTCGGCGCCCTGCACGGCACGGCGGCCCGGGTCGCCGTCGACACCTCGGGTGCGCCGCTGGTGGCGCTCGCCGCCGGTCTCGAGCAGCAGGCCCCGCAGCTCATGAAGCCCAACGGCGAGGAGCTGGCCTCGCTGACCGGCGGCGACGCCGACGCCATCGAGGCCGACCCGGCCGCGGCCGTCGCGGCGGCCGAGGTGCTCGTCTCCCGCGGCGTCGAGGCGGTGCTCGCCACGCTCGGAGGCTCCGGCGCGGTGCTGGTCACCGCCGACGGCGCCTGGCACGCCACGCCTCCCCCGACCACCGTGGTCAGCACCGTCGGGGCCGGCGACTCCAGCCTCTTCGGCTACCTGCTCGGCGACCTGCGTGGCGCAGAGCCCGCCGAGCGGCTGCGTCTCGCCGTCGCCTACGGCAGTGCCGCCGCCGCCCTGCCCGGTACGACGATCCCCACCCTCGAGCACATCCGTCCCGACCTCGTCGAGGTCCGCGAGCTCACCGTCAGCGCTGCAGCCTCCCCGGCTGCCCACACAGAGAACTGAGGAAACGATGACCGACACATCTGGAACCGAGGCGATGATCACTCCGGAGCTCGATCCGCCTCGACGTGTCCCTGGGGGCGGACAAGACCGAGGTGATCCGCGCGCTCGCCGGCGTGGTCGCCGAGGCCGGGCGGACCACCGACCCCGACGGTCTCGCCGAGCCGACGCGATGGCCCGCGAGGCCACCTCGGCGACCGGCCTGCCCGGCGGCATCGCGATCCCGCACTGCCGCACCGAGCACGTCGACGTGCCCACGCTCGCTTTCGCCCGGCTCTCCACCGGCCACCGACTTCGGCGCGAAGGACGGCCCGGCCGACCTGGCCTTCCTGATCGCGGCACCGGCCGGCGGCGACGCCACGCACCTCAAGCTGCTCACCCAGCTGGCCCGTGCGCTGGTGAAGAAGGGCTTCACCGACAGCCTGCGCAGCGCGACCAGCCCGGCGGAGGTGGCCGAGCTGGTCGCCGCGGTCGTGGCGTCGAAGCCCGCTGCCGCGCCCGCGAAGGTCCCCGCCGCCGCCACCCCTGCCGCGGCTCCCGCGGCGACCGCCCCCACCGAGGCGGCGCCCGCCGCTCCGCCGGTCCGCCGCTCGCTGGTCGCGGTGACCGCGTGCCCCACGGGCATCGCGCACACCTACATGGCCGCGGAGGCTCTGGAGGCCGCCGCCGAGCGCGCCGGCGTCGACATCGCCGTCGAGACGCAGGGGTCGGCCAGGTTCGACCCCGCTCGCCCGCGGAGGTGATCGCCCGCGCCGACGCCGCCATCTTCGCCGTCGACGTCGGGGTGCGCGACCGCGGTCGCTTCGCCGGCAAGCCGCTCGTCGCCTCGGGCGTCAAGCGGCCCATGGACGACGCGGACTCGATGATCGCCGAGGCCCTGCGCTACGCCGACGACCCGAGCGCCCCGCGCGTCGAGGGCGCAGCGGGCGGCGGAGCAGGAGCCGCGGTCACCACGGGCGGCGGCGGCGGTGAGTCCTGGGGGGCGCACACCCGTCGCGTGCTGATGACCGGCGTCTCCTACATGATCCCGTTCGTGGCGGCCGGCGGCCTGCTGATCGCGCTGTCGTTCCTGCTCGGCGGCTACGAGATCGTCGGCCCGTTCAAGGAGGTCCTGTCCGAGAACTCGCTGCTGAACCTGCCTGACCCGAGCAAGTACGGACTCGACCACGCACTGTTCGACTCGGGCTTCTTCGCCTACGTCGGAGCGATCTTCTTCGTCCTCGGCAAGACCGCGTTCGCCTTCTTCATCCCGGCGCTCGCGGGCTACATCGCCTTCGCGATCGCCGACCGGCCCGGCATCGCGCCCGGCTTCGTCATGGGCGGCCTGGCCGCCGACGTCATGCAGTTCGGCACTCCGCAGACCGGCTTCATCGGCGCGATCGTCGGCGGTGTCCTCGCCGGTCTCATCGCCCACTGGATCGCCCAGCGCACGGTGCCGTCCTGGGCCCGCGGCCTGATGCCGGTGCTCGTCATCCCGCTGTTCACCACCATCATCGCCGGAGTCCTGATGCTCGTGGTCTTCGGCAAGCCGATCAGCTGGCTGATGCAGCAGCTCACCGACGCCCTGAACAGCATGAGCGGCGCCAACGCCGTGCTCCTCGGCGTGGTCCTCGGCCTGATGATGGCCTTCGACATGGGTGGCCCGCTGAACAAGGTCGCCTACAGCTTCGCGGCCGCCGGGGTCGGCGGCGCGGCAGCCCTGTCCTCCGACGCTCCGGAGCTCAAGATCATGGCAGCGGTGATGCTCGCCGGCATGGTCCCGCCGATCGCCCTGGCCCTGGCGACCGTCGTCCGCCCGAAGCTGTTCACCCCCGCCGAGCGGGAGAACGGCAAGGCGGCCTGGCTGCTCGGTGCCTCGTTCATCACCGAGGGAGCGATCCCGTTCGCGGCCGCCGACCCGCTGCGCGTGATCCCCTCGATCATGCTGGGCTCGGCCGTGACCGGTGGCCTGTCGATGGCCTTCGACGTCAGCGTGCGGGCACCGCACGGCGGCATCTTCGTGCTCTTCGCCGTCGGCAACATCCTGGGCTACCTCGTCGCCCTGGCGGCCGGGGTCCTCGTGGGCGCCGCCGCGGTGGTCATCGCCCTGAAGAGCCTGACCGAGAGCGAAGAAGAGATCGACGAGCTCGCCACCGTTCCCGTCTGACCAACCCCTCTCTGAAGGAGAACAGCCATGCCCAGCAAGACCGTCGTCGTCGGCTCGTCCGTCGGCCTGCACGCCCGTCCCGCCGCGATCATCTCCGAGGCGGCCGGTGACCTCGACGTCGAGGTCACCCTCGCCGTCGAGGGCGAGGAGCCGGTCGACGCCGCCTCCTCGCTGATGATCATGACCCTCGGCGCCGCCTGCGGCGACTCGGTCGAGGTCGTCCGCCGACGACCAGGCGGCCGTCGACGCCATCGCGGCACTCGTCGAGCAGGACCTCGACGCCTGAGGCCTGCAGCGGTCGAGGACGTCGCGAGCAGCAGGTCCTCACGACGGCGGCGGGCCACGTCGACCGTGCAGGTCCGCCCGGCCGGTCGCCGCGCCACAGCGCCTCGACGACGTCGGGCGTCGCGCCGCTCTCGCGACCGGAGCCGTCCGGGAGGAACGCCGACGAGGTCGAGCAGCATCCAGTACGTCGCCGCGTCGGCGGTCCTCCGCGAGCACGCCGCCGTGGTCGACGTACGACTGGCGGAAGGCGAGGGCGGTCTCGACACCGTGCAGGCCGGCGAGGTTCGACGCGCAGTGCGCGACGTCGAGGTCCGCAGGTCCGGTCGACGTCTCCACCCAGTCGACGACGCCGGTGACCCGGCCGTCGTCGACCAGCACGTTGCCCGGGGTGGAAGTCGCGGTGCAGGAACGTCGGCGTCGTACGTCGGAGCGGGTCCGCGCAGCCGGGCGAAGGCCTCGCGGTAGGCCTCGTCGTCGCGCGACCAGGGCGGCACCGCCATCTTGGCCTCGGTCGCCCAGGACTGGTAGTCGCGCGGCCACTCCCCCGTCGCGCGGACGCACGCGCGTGGATCCGCACCAGCACCTCGGCCAGGGCGTCGAGGTGCGCGTCGCTCAGGTCGACCGCGCCGCCGAGCCGGGTCATCAGCAGGCTCGGGTCGCCGGTCGGCGGTCGCCGTGCTCGTCGAGCGCGAGGGTGCGCGGGACCGGGAGGTCGGTCCGGCCAGCAGGCCGTGCACGTCGCGCTCCCGGGTGAGCAGCGCCTCGGCGTGCCGGCGCCAGGGTCTGGTCGACCATCTGCCGGAGCACCGCCTCGCGGCCGTGCGTCGGCGGTGCAGCAGCAGCATCCGCGACGCGACTCCCCCGGTCAGCGCACGCACGGCGACGACGGGCGTGCCGAGCAGCGTCCTCCACCCAGCGGCGGGCGGCGGTGGTGAGCATCAGCGGTGCAGGGTGCGGTAGACGGCGCGCACGGCGACCGCCCGCTCGAGCTCGCGTGTGACGGAGGTGAAGAACTGCTGGCGGTAGGTCTCGTCGGTCACGGCGTAGACCGTGAAGTAGAGCCCCGAGAAGCCGGCCAGGAACACCGACACCTTGAGCAGCGGGACCGTCACGTCGTCGCCGTCCTTGTCCGACAGCCACGACGCCGACGACGTCCGGCTGCATGACGACGTGCCGAAGACCAGGAAGAACACCAGCACGGCGACCGAGAGCAGCAGCACCTGCACGAACTGCGAGACCAGCAGCACCAGCACGAGGTTCCACTTCTGCAGGCCGGCGACCTCGAGGACCTCGCGCAGCTCGTCCTCGGGGATCTCGTCGAAGACCTCGGCCGAGCAGTGCTCGACCGGGGTGCCCCGGGTGCGCTCGACGAGCCGGCCGATGTCGGTGTCGTCGTCGACGCGGTCCATCTCCTCGGGCAGCCGGACCAGCAGGAAGACCACCGCGATCGCGGCGAAGAACATCACCGCCATCGCCAGCACTCCCGGCGTACAGCGAGTTCGCCACCATCCAGACCTCGGTGTTGATGAACAGGAACGTCACGAACAGCAGCAGCAGCGGCAGCGCACGGGTGACCAGCGGGAACAGCATGCCGAGGCTGCGCAGCGTCCGCCCGACCGCCCAGCGGGCGATGATCCGCAGCCGCAGGGTGGTGCCGGCGTAGACCGCGAGGACGACGCCCGCGGCGAACAGTCCCGGCGCGAGCCCGCTGGCCACGTCGCCGGACCAGAGGCCCGACCGGGACGCCGACCGCGGCACCGACGAGCAGCGCCACGCCGAGCACCGGGAGCAGCCGTGCCCGGCTCAGGCCGCGGTGCACGGTCTCCCGCTCGGCCTCGCACGAAGTAGGGCAGCCCGTGCCGCAGGAACCACTGCTCCGCGCCGGCGCAGAGCCTGTTCGCGCTCGACCATCAGACGCCGAGGACCTCGTGGGTGTCGCGCGACGTCGCTGCGCCATCGTGCGCGACGAGCTCGTCGACGGAGTCGAAGCGGAGCATGCCGCGGATGCGGGCGACGAAGGACACCTCGACCTCGACGCCGTACAGCTCGAGGTCGTCGCGGTCGAGCACGTAGGACTCCACGCGGCGCTCCCGCTCGCCCTCGAACGTCGGGTTGGTGCCGACGCTGATCGCGGCGGGCAGCAGCGCGACGTCCGGCTGGTCGAGGCGGCGCAGCCAGCCGGCGTACACACCGTCGGCGCGGCGCCGCGAGCATGCCCGAGGTGGGCACGTTGGCGGTCGGGTAGCCGAGCTCGCGGCCGCGCTGGTCGCCCTTGACCACCTCGCCGCGAACCGTGAACGGGTGGCCGAGCGCCTCGGCCGCGCCCTCGACGTCGCCGGCGAGCAGGCAGTTGCGGATGTAGGTCGAGGACCAGACCTGCGGGCCGCCGTCGAGCGCGATGCCCTCGGCGGTGAAGTCGTGGTCGCGGCCGAGCTCGTCCAGCGTCGCGACGTCGCCGGAGGCCTTGGCGCCGAAGCGGAAGTTCGCGCCGACGACGACGGCCCGGGCGTGCAGCGCGTCGACCAGTACGTCGACGACGAACCGCTCCGGCGTCCAGGCCGCGACCTCCGCGGTCGAAGGGCACGACGAGCAGGGCGTCGACACCGGCGTCGGCGAGCAGGGCCGCGCGGGTCTCGACGGTGGTCAGGGTCTGCGGCGCGTGCTCGGGTCGCAGCACCGCCATCGGGTGCGGGTCGAAGGTGACCGCGACGACGGACGTCCGCGCCGAGACTCGCGGCGACCTCACGGGCCCGGGTCACGACGTGCTGGTGACCGAGGTGCACGCCGTCGAAGTTGCCGACCGTGACGACGGTCCGGCCGAGGTCACGGGGCACCTCGTCGAGCGAGCGCCAGATCTGCACGGGGTCTGCTCCTTCTCCGACGGCTCCGACGAGACCTCATGTTCCCACGCTGTCTAGACGAACACCGCCACGGGGGCGGCGACCTCGCCGCGCTGCTCGTAGAGCGCCAGGAACCGTCCCGGCCGGGTCGAAGACCGCCACCGGACGCGGGCTCGCCGACGGTCGGTGGCGAGCTTGCGGCCGTAGCCGACGTCGCGGGCCTCGTCGTCGCTCAGGTCGTACGCCGTGAAGCAGCGCCGGGCCACGTCGGAGACGTCGACGAGCGTCGAACCGGTCGGCGAGGGCGTCGAGGCCGTGCGCGTCGGCGAGCGTGAACGGGCCGACCGCCGTGCGGCGCAGCACGGTGAGGTGGCCGCCGGTGCCCGAGCTCGGTCGCCGAGGTCGCGGGCGATCGCCCGGATGTAGGTGCCGCTGCTGCAGCGCACCGAGACGTCGACGTCGAGGACGTCCCGTCGGCCGGCCGGACGTCGGTCACCAGCAGCTCGTGGACGGTCACCGGCCGGGCCGGGAGGTCGACGTCCTCACCGTCGCGGACCCGGGCGTAGGCGCGCTTGCCGTCGACCTTGATCGCGGAGACGGCCGACGGCTTCTGCTCGAGGTCGCCGACGAACGCGACCGGCGGCGGAGCGCACGTCGTCCTCGGTGAGGTGCTCGCACCGACGCGGTCGTGAGGCGTCTCCCCCTCGGCGTCGTCGGTGGTGGTGCTCGCCCCGAGACGGACCGTGGCGTCGTACGCCTTCTCGGTCAGGGTGAGGTGGCCGAGCAGCCGGGTGGCCCGGTTGACGCCCGACCAGCAGCACGCCGGTGGCCATCGGGTCGAGCGTGCCGGCGTGGCCGACCTTGCGGGTGCCCGCGAGCCGCCGGATCCGGGCGACCACGTCGTGCGAGGTCATCCCGGCCGGCTTGTCGACGACGACCAGCCCGGCCAGTGCCTCGGCGCTCACTTGTCGTCGGTGTCCTCGGTCGAGGCGTCTCGATGGACGCCGCCGCTCTCGTCGTCGAGCTCGTCGTCCTCGTGCGGCTTGCGGTAGGGGTCGGCCTCGCCGGCGTACGACGCCCCGGCCGCCGACGCGGCCCGCGCGGCGTCGGCCTCGCGGGTCTGGGCGAGGATCTCCTCGAAGTGCCGCGCGGTGTCCGGCAGCGCGTCGTGGATGAACTCCAGCGACGGCGCGTGCCGCAGGCCGAGCTGCTTGGCCACCTCGGAGCGGATCAGGCCCTTGGCCGACTCGAGCGCGGCCGCCGAGCCGACGACCTGCTCCTCCTCGCCGAGGACGGTGTAGAACACCGATGCCTGCTGGGTGTCGCCGCTGACCCGCACGTCGGTGACCGTCACGAACCCGAGACGCGGGTCCTTGATCCGACGCTCGAGCATCTCCGCGACGATGACCTGGATCCGGTCCGCGACCTTGCGGACCCTGGGGTTTGCCACTGCTGCTCCTGTTGCTCGTAGAAAGGACGCCGACCCGTCACCTCTGCAACGACACGCCGTGAGACGTGCTGCACTGAGTGACGGGTCGGCGCGTGGCTAGGCGCGGGGGATCTCCCGCATCTCGAAGCACTCGACGACGTCGCCGTCTTGATGTCGTTGAAGCCGCGCAGGGTCAGACCACACTCGAAGCCCTCGCGGACCTCGGAGACGTCGTCCTTCTCGCGCCGCAGCGACGACAGGTCGAGGTTGTCGGACGCCACGTTGCCGTCGCGGATGAGCCGCGCCTTGGCGTTGCGACGGATGACACCACTCGTGACCATGCAGCCGGCGATGTTGCCGATCTTGCTGGAGCGGAAGATCTCCCGGATCTCGGCCTGGCCGAGCGTGACCTCTTCGTACTCCGGCTTGAGCAGGCCCTTGAGCGCCGCCTCGATCTCCTCGATCGCCTGGTAGATGACCGAGTAGTACCGGATCTCGACGCCCTCCTTGTCGGCCATCTCGGTCGCCTTGCCCTGCGGGCCGGACGTTGAAGCCGATGATGATCGCGTCGGAGGCGGCCGCGAGGTCGACGTTGGTCTCGGTGATCGCACCGACACCGCGGTCGATGACCCGCAGGCTGACCTCGTCGCCGACGTCGATCTTGGCGAGCGAGTCCTCGAGCGCCTCGACCGAACCGGACACGTCGCCCTTCAGGATCAGGTTGAGCTCCTGGCTCTTGCCCTTCTCCATCGAGGACATGAAGTCCTCCAGGGTGCGACGCACGCGACGCTTGGCCTGCATGGCCGCCCGCTCGCGCGACTCGCGCCGCTCGGCGATCTGGCGGGCCATGCGGTCGTCCTCGACCACGATGAAGTTCTGCCCGGCGCCGGGTACGGCGGTCAGGCCGAGCACCATCGCGGGACGCGACGGGTCCGCCTCCTCGATGTTGTCGCCGTACTCGTCGATCATGGCGCGCACGCGGCCGTAGGCCGGTCCGGCGACGATCGACTGGCCGACCCTGAGCGTTCCGCGCTGGACGAGCACGGTCGCGACGGGACCACGGCCCCGGTCGAGGTGCGCCTCGATGACGAGGCCCTGCGCGTCCTGGTCGGGGTTGGCCCGCAGGTCGAGCGAGGCGTCCGCCGTCAGCACGATGGCCTCGAGCAGCTTGTCCAGGTTGAGCTCGGACTTCGCGGAGACGTCGACGAACATCGTGTCGCCGCCGTACTCCTCGGGGACCAGGCCGTACTCGCTGAGCTGGCCACGGACCTTGGTCGGGTCGGCCGCGGGTACGTCGATCTTGTTGACCGCGACCACGATCGGGACGCCGGCGGCCTTGGCGTGGTTGAGCGCCTCGACCGTCTGCGGCATCACGCCGTCGTCGGCCGCGACCACCAGGACCGCGATGTCGGTCGCCTGCGCACCACGGGCACGCATGGCGGTGAACGCCTCGTGGCCCGGGGTGTCGATGAAGGTGATCCGACGCTCGTCGCCGTCGACCTCGGTGGCGACCTGGTAGGCACCGATGTGCTGCGTGATGCCACCGGCCTCCTTGGCGACCACGTTGGCGTTGCGCAGCGCGTCGAGCAGCTTGGTCTTTCCGTGGTCGACGTGACCCATGACCGTGACGACCGGCGGGCGGGCCGCGAGGTCGTCCTCGTCGCCCTCGTCCTCACCGAACTCGAGGTCGAAGGACTCGAGCAGCTCGCGGTCCTCGTCCTCGGGCGAGACGACCTGCGATGACGTAGTTCAGCTCGTCACCGAGCAGCTCCAGCGTCTCGTCGTTGACCGACTCGGTCGCGGTGACCATCTCGCCCAGGCTGAACAGCATCTGCACGAGCGATGCCGCGTCGACGCCGATCTTCTCGGCGAAGTCGGTCAGCGACGAGCCGCGCGCCAGGCGGATGGTCTCGCCGTCGCCCTTGCGGACGCGCACGCCACCGATCGTCGGGGCCTGCATCTGCTCGAACTCTTGACGACGCGCGCGCTTCGACTTGCGACCACGACGCGACGGACCGCCGGGGCGACCGAACGCACCCTGGGTCTGACCGCGCTGGCCGGGACGACCGCCACCGGGGCGGCCACCACCGCCAGCCGGGACGACCGGCGAAGCCGCCGGGCGCACCACCCGGGGCGCCGCCACGGGCCGGAGCACCGGCGCGACCGCCACCGGGGCCACCGCGGCCGGGCGCACCGCCACGACCGCCGGGGGCCGGACGGCCGCCGGGGCCGCCACCGAAGGCGGCCGGGGACTTCGGCATCATCGCCGGGTTCGGGCGGGGCATGCCCGGGCGACCGGGAGCGCCGCCGGCGGGCGCGCTGGGTCGACCCGGGGCGCCACCGTCACGGCCGGCCGGGGGACGCGGCGGCCGGTCGCCGGCCGGAGCCGGACGGTCGGTGGCGGCGGGGCGTCGGCCGCGGGACGCGGGGCCGGACGGCGCCCCATGCCCTGGGACGGCGCGAACGGGTTGTTGCCGGGACGCGGCGAGCCGGGACGGCCCGAGGGGCGTGCCGGGGGCGGCCCGGGACGACGGGTCGTCGACTCGGCCGGAGCGTCGTCCGGCCGGGGCCTCGGACGGCCTCGGTCGTCTCGGCCGGGGCCGACGCGGCCGGGGCCTCGACGGCCGGCTCGGCCACGGGCTCGGCGCGGGGCCGGCGTCGGGGCCTGGCGCGGTCCCGGACGGGGACCGGACGGCGCGGACGCGGGAGCCGGGGTCGCAGCCGGGGCGGCAGGCGCCTCGGGAGCGGCCGCGGCGGGCGGCGCCTCGGTCGTGGCCGGTGCTGCCGACGCGGCCGGGAGCCGGGGTCTCGGCAGGCTGCTGACGGGCCGGGGCCTTGGGACCCGGCTTGGCGGGAGCGGCCTTCTTGGCCGCACCGTCGTCGGTGCTCGCCTTCAGCTCGGCACCGAACTGGTCGGTGAACCGCTTCACCACGGGGGGCTCGACCGTCGACGACGCCGACTTGACGAACTCTCCCATTTCTTTGAGCTTGGTCAGGACGACCTTGCTCTCGACTCCGAGCTCTTTGGCGAGCTCGTGGACTCGGACCTTAGCCACGCTTCTCCTTCTGGTCCGAGTCCCGGGACCCTCGATGGTCGAAGGGGGGCTGGTCGGACCGTTAGCTGGTGTGCATGCTCATCGGAAAGTACTCATCGAGTGCTCATGAGCTGCTGCTCCAATTTCTGTCGGTCTCACACTGGTCAGTGGTGCTGGTGTCGAGATGGTCCTCGACCGCCGTCGTGGCGAGCCGACCCTGGACCTTGAGGGCCCGGGGAAACGCTCGACGCCGGAGGGCGAGCTCCAGGCACTCGGTGGTGGGGTGCAGGTGCGCCCCTCGGCCGGGTGCCCGACCGGATGGATCGGGGAGGACCTCCAGGCCATGTCCCCGCTCGCCGGCCACGACTCGCAGCAGATCGTGCTTCGCGGCCCGCTGCCGACACCCCACGCACGTGCGTGCAGGTCCAGAGATCGAGTCGGTGGACATGCAGGTTGCACGGGCCTTCGGGTTGCAGTGGCGAACCGCCGACCAGTCTAGCGTCTGGCGGCCCGAGAGCCGAACCGGCGTCAGTCCTGGTCCTCCAGCGGCGGCGCCACGGGTACGACGGGGGCGATCGCCGGCTCGGCCGGAGCCTCGTCGGAGCGGATGTCGATGCGCCAGCCGGTGAGCCGCGCGGCGAGGCGGGCGTTCTGGCCCTCCTTGCCGATGGCCAGCGACAGCTGGTAGTCGGGGACGACCACCCGGGCGGACCGGGCCGCGAGGTCGACGACCTCGACGCTGCTCACCCGGGCCGGCGACAGGGCGTGCCCGACCATCTCGGCGGGGTCCTCGGAGAAGTCGACGATGTCGATCTTCTCGCCGTGCAGCTCGTTCATCACCGCGCGGACCCGCTGGCCCATCGGCCCGATGCACGAGCCCTTGGCGTTCACGCCGGGGACCGTCGAGCGCACCGCGATCTTGGTGCGGTGCCCGGCCTCGCGGGCGATGCCGCAGATCTCCACGGTGCCGTCGGCGATCTCGGGCACCTCCATCGCGAACAGCTTCTTGACCAGGTTGGGGTGCGAGCGCGACAGCATCACCTGCGGGCCGCGCATGCCCTTGCGGACCGAGATCACCAGGCACTTGATCCGGGTGCCGTGCGAGTACTTCTCCCCCGGCACCCGCTCGCCGGAGGGCAGCACGGCCTCGAGGCGGCCGAGGTCGACCAGCACGTCCTGCGGGTCGCGGCCCTGCTGGATGACGCCGGAGATGATGTCGCCCTCCTTGCCGGAGAACTCACCGAACTTGACGTCGTCCTCGGCGTCGCGCAGCCGCTGGAGCATGATCTGCTTCGCGGTCGTCGCCGCGATCCGGCCGAAGCCGTCGGGGGTGTCCTCGAACTCGGAGAGCTTGTTGCCCTCCTCGTCGGTCTCCGTCGCGAAGACCGTCACGTGCCCGGTCTTGCGGTCGAGCTCGACCCGCGCCTGGGGGCGGGCGCCCGGCGACTTGTGGTACGCCGTCAGCAGCGCCTGCTCGATGGCCTCGACCAGGATCTCGAAGGAGATCTCCTTCTCGCGCTCCAGCGATCGCAGGATGGTCATGTCGATGTCCATGACGTCAGGACTCCTTCCGGTTGAACTCGATCTGGATCTTGGCCTTCTTCACGTCGGCGTAGCCGACCTCGGTCGACGTGCCGTCGACGTCGAGGACGGCCCGCGTGTCGTCGCTCTCGGTGATCCGCCCGGTGACCGAGACCTTGTCGGCCAGGGTGACGGTGACCAGGCGGCCGACGTTGCGTCGCCAGTGCCGCGGCTCGGTCAGCGGCCGGTCGGCACCGCGCGAGGAGACCTCGAGGGTGTAGGGCTGCTCGCCCATCACGTCGGTCTCGTCGAGGATCCGGGAGACCTCCTTGGTGGCCTCGGCGATGTCGTCGAGGGTGACCCCGCCGTCCTTGTCGACGGCGACGCGCAGCAGGCGTCGCTTGCCCGCAGGGGTGAGGTCGATGGCCTCCACGTCGAGGCCGCTAGCAGCGAGGGGCTCGGTCAACACCCCTGCAAGTCGGTCCCGGGTCTGATCGGTGCTCACGGGCATCCTTCCTTGCTCTGCTGTTGTGGTGCGGCAACCCTAGCCGGTCGCGAGAGGACCCGGCACCGGCCTCCTGGTTGGTAGCCTCTGCCATGCCTCGCCGCGCCCGACTCCTCCTGGCCGTCCGTCCTCGCGACGACCCTCCTGGTCGGTGGCTGCAGCTCCGCCTCCTCCGACGACGAGGCCTCACCGACCCCCTCCGCCGCGCCGGGAGCGGGCGGCACGACCGCTGCGTCGACGACCGGCGAGCAGCCTCCGGCCGCCCCGCGGGCACGCCCGGGCCGGGCCGGCGAGCGGGCGTTCGCCCGGCACGTGATGGACCTGTGGGGCTTCGCGCTGCGCACCAACGACGTCCGGCCGCTGGTGTCGCTCGGCGGTGCCGCACGGACCTGCGGCGGCTGCGCGGCACTGCGCACCGAGCTCGCGCGACGGCGTGCCCAGAAGTGGTCGGTGGACTTCCGCGGGGTCGACGTACGCCGGCTGCGGGTGAGCGGTCCCGCGCGGGCCGCCGTCGCCCGGGCGACCGTGGACATCCCCGCGAGCGACTCCTTCCACGACGACGGCACCTTCCGCAACACCAGTCCCGCGCACGCCGGAGCCTCGTTCGACGTGCGGATGCGCTTCACCGGGCGGGCCTACCGGCTGGTCTCCTTCACCGTGTCCTGAGCACCTCGGTAGGCTCCCGGCGTGCCGACCACCCCTTCCCTGCGCCGCGCCGTGCGCGTGTCCCGGCGTACGGCGGTCGGCGGGGCCGCGGCGCTGGGGGCCCTCGCCGTCACGGGCTGCACGCCGCGCGGGATCGACGCGCGGCCCGGCCCGACCCCCGCGGTGACGCGCTCCCCGGACACCGACCCGGACGTGACCCTGGCCGCCACGGTGCTCGCCGACGAGCAGGCCATGCTCGACCGGGTGCTCGCCACCGTGCGCCGGCACCCGCGGCTCGGGACCACGCTGGCGGCGGCCCGGACCGCGCACACCGCGCACGTCGACCTGCTGACCGCGGCCGTGCCGCGGGACGGCGTCCCCCTCGGCGACGCCCGTCGTCGACACCGTCGGAGGCACCGTCGCCGGCTGCCGGGGCGCACGCGGGTGCCCGGGCGGGCCGCGGCCGCGCTGGCCGCGCTGGCCCGCGAGGAGGACCGGCTCAGCCTGCTCGGGCGGCGCAGCGCGTTCGCCGCCGAGAGCGGCGCGTTCGCACGGGTGCTGGCGAGCATGGCCGCCGCCGCCGCCCAGCAGGCGCGGGCGCTCGCCGACGCCGCGGGAGGGGCCCGATGACCCCGCTCGAGGCGCTGCAGCAGACCCTCGCCGGCGAGCACGCCGCGGTCTACGTCTACCGGGCCCTCGCCGGCCGGGTGTCGACGCTCCGCCGACCCGGACCTGGCGACCGGACTGGCCGCGGCGTACACCGTGCACCGGGGCCGCCGCGACCAGCTGGTCACGATGGTCCGCGCCGCGTCCGGGGACCCGGTCGCCGCGGACGTGAGCTACCAGCTGCCCAACCCGAGCCGGACGCCGGAGCAGCTCCGGTCGGGTGCGCTGGTGACCGAGCAGCGCTGCTCGGACGTCTACGCGACGATGGTGGGCAGCACGGCGCGGGCCGACCGGCAGTGGGCCATCGACGCGCTGACCGACTCGGCCGTGCGGCAGCTGGGCTTCGCCGGCGCCCCGGACTCGTTCCCCGGCGTCCCCGAGCTCTGACTCGACCGCGACGACGGGCACTCGCGGAGCTGACGGGCCGGATCCAGGCTCACCGGCGCCCGCATCTCCGGGCACGTGCCCGTTCCATGGGTCCTCCGGATCTGGCGCCGGACGAGAAGACCCTCCCCACCCCAGGACGTGCCTGGGACGAGGAGGGTCTGCCCGACGGAACGGCCCCCGAGAATCGGCCTTCCCGCGTCGCGTACCGCTCGGTCTAGGAGCGGTAGGCGGAGAACATCTGCTGCGTCCGCGTGGCCTGGTTCGGGGTGAACTGGTTGTAGCAGGGGTCGTAGCTGTAGTCCATGTAGTTGTGGATCGGGTCGAGGCCCGGCAGCGCGCAGGAGTCGCGTCCCTCGGGGCAGCCGCTGGTCGCGCTGCTCTGCGCCGGGGTGTCGCTCACCTCGTCGTTCGTGCTCGTGCAGCCGCCCTGGAAGGTGTGGTAGAGCCCGAACCAGTGGCCGGCCTCGTGCGAGGCGGTCTTGCCCTCGTTGTAGTTCGTGGCCGAGCCGCCGGGCAGCGAGGAGTACTGCACCCGGATGCCGTCGATGGAGGGGTTCCGCGCGTAGTCCCAGGGGAACGTCGCGATGCCGAGGTAGGCGAAGTCCACCAGCCAGATGTTCAGCGCGTTGGCGCCGCCCAGACGGGTCTGCGAGCGGTACGTCGTGCTGCTCTTGTCCTGGTGCCACTGGGTGTTGTAGTAGCGGTCGGTGCCGGCCAGGGTGAACGTGAAGCCGGTGTTCGCCGACGAGGTCGACTCGCCGCCGGCGAAGTCCTGGTTGAGCTCCGCGATCTGCTGGGTGATCTGCGCGTCGGTGACGTCGCCGTTGCCGTTCGCGTCGGCCATCACGTGGATGTAGACCGGCACCGGACCGGCGGCCAGGGTGCCACCATGCCGCCGCCACCGGGCTTGCCGCCCTTGGCGGCCAGGATGCTCTTCGTGCGCTTCTCGATCGCCGCACGCTGCGCGGGGGTCAGCTCGCGGTGGTCGACACCCGAGCGTCCGCCCCGGGCCGCGGCCGCGCCGCCGGTGCCCGCGCCGACGGCGGCGGGGTCGAAGCACGTGGCGGCCCGGCTGGAGGCGGGCTCCGCGGCCTGGGCGGGGGCGAGGGCCCCGGCGAACGAGAGGCTGCCGACCAGGGCGGTGAGCCCGGCCAGCGCGGCGGTCCGGTGACGGAGTGCGGTCATGGGGTGCGACATCCTTCGGCAGCGAGCACCGGGACCGTTGCCCCGGTGCCCTCGATCCTGCCTGCAGATCCGCGGCCGGAGAAGCCCGCGGCCGGAGGATCTTGTGCAGGTTTGCGCAGGTTCCGGATCGTGCAAGCGTCCGGCGCCGGGCCGGGCTCAGCCGGCCGAGCGCCAGGCCGACACCACGTCGTACACGTGCCGCAGCTGCTCGGCGACCGCGTCCGGCTCGCCCTCGGTGTGCCCGACCTGGGCGAGCGGGATGTCGCTGTGCGGGACGTGGATGGTGCGCATGCCGGCGTTCGCCGCGCCCCAGATGTCGTCGAAGAGCCGGTCCCCCACGAAGACGCAGGCCGCCGGGTCCGCGACGCCGACCGCCTCCATCGCCGCGTGGAACGCCTGCGGTGCGGGCTTCGTCCAGGGGATCTCGCTGGTGTAGACCGCGCCGTCGAGCAGCTCCAGGACGCCGTCGCGGCGGAAGAAGTCCTCGTGCCACTCCCGCGGCCACACGGTGTTCGAGAGCACCCCGACCTTGATGCCGTCGACCTTGAGCCGGCTGAGCAGCGGCACCACGTCGGGGTCGGTGTAGGTGTGCGGCTCCCAGAAGGCGCGGTAGCCGTCCAGCAGCGAGGGGTCGTGGGACAGCCCGGCCTCGAGGAAGAGGTCGGCCACCGTCGCGCTGGTGTGGTGGTCGCGCGAGCGGCCCCAGACCGCGTCGCCCGGCCCGCGCCAGCCGCTCGTGCGCCGCCTCGTCCGCGTCGAGCGCCGCCGCGGCCAGCACCCGGGCCTCCTCGGCGAAGTCGACCGTGTGCCAGGGGGTGAGCGTGCCGCCCCAGTCGAACAGGACCGCCTCGATCTCGGGCTTCATCGGCTCGCGGCTCACCCCTTGAGGTTCCCCGTGACCGCCTCGAGGGGCTCGGTGACCACCCGGACGACGTGGTCGACGGCGTCGGCCAGCGCGACGTCCTCCCGCTCCCCGGACGCGCGGTCCTTGACCTCGACCACCCCGTCGACCAGGCCCTTGCCGACCACGACGATCGTGGGGACGCCGATCAGCTCGGCGTCCTTGAACTTCACGCCGGGCGAGACCTTCGGGCGGTCGTCGTACAGGACGGTGAGGCCGCGCGCGGTCAGGTCGACCGCGAGCTTGGCGGCCGCGTCGTACACCGCGGTGTCCTTGCCGGTCGCGACCAGGTGCACGTCGGCCGGGGAGACCTCGCGGGGCCAGACCAGGCCCAGCTCGTCGTGGGTGTTCTCCGCGATCGCGCCGACGGCCCGGGAGACGCCGATGCCGTAGGAGCCCATCGTGACCGTGACCAGCTTGCCGTTCTCGTCGAGCACCTGCAGCCCGAGGGCGTCGGCGTACTTGCGGCCCAGCGCGAAGATGTGGCCCATCTCGATGCCGCGCGCGGTGTGCAGCGTGCCGTCGCAGTTCGGGCAGGGGTCGCCGTCCTTGACCTCGGCGGCCTCGATGGTGCCGTCGGGCGTGAAGTCGCGACCGACCACCAGGTCGATCACGTGCGAGCCGGACACGTCGGCGCCGGTGACCCAGCGGGTGCCCTCGACGATGCGGGGGTCGACCAGGTAGCGGATGCCGGACTCGTTCTTCTCCCCCAGCACGCCGGGCCCGATGTAGCCCTTGGCCAGCGACGGGTACTTCGCGAAGTCCTACTCGACGAACGCCTCGACCTCCGTGGGCTCGAGCTGGCCGCCGAGCCGCTTCTCGTCGACCTCGCGGTCGCCGGGCAGGCCGATGGCGATCGGCTCGCGGGTGCCGTCGGGGTGCTTGAGGACGACGATCACGTTCTTGAGGGTGTCGCCCGCGTTCCAGGGACGGTCCTCGCGGGGGAACTTCTCGTTGAGGTGGTCGACGAGGGTCTCGATGGTGGGGGTGTCCGGCGTCTGCTCCGCGTGGGCGGCCGGCGCGTCGTCGTACGCGACGGGCTGGGGGGCGCGCACCTGGACGGCCTCGACGTTGGCGGCGTAGTCGCACGAGCTGCAGCGGACGTAGGTGTCCTCGCCGTTCTCCGCGGTGGCCAGGAACTCCTCGGACTTCGAGCCGCCCATCGCGCCGGAGGTGGCCTTGACCACGACGTAGTCGAAGCCGAGCCGGTCGAAGGTCTTCACGTAGGCCGCGCGGTGCGCCTCGTAGGACCGGTCGAGGCCCTCGTCGGTGACGTCGAAGGAGTAGGAGTCCTTCATCACGAACTCGCGCCCGCGCAGCACGCCCGCGCGGGGACGCGCCTCGTCGCGGTACTTCGTCTGGATCTGGTAGAGCCAGACCGGCAGGTCCTTGTAGGAGGAGTACAGGTCCTTCACGACGAGGGTGAACAGCTCCTCGTGCGTGGGACCGAGCAGGTAGTCGCCGCCCTTGCGGTCCTTGAGCCGGAAGATGCTGTCGCCGTACTCCGTCCAGCGACCGGTCGCCTCGTAGGGCTCGCGCGGGAGCAGGGCGGGGAACTGGAGCTCCTGGGCCCCCATCCCGTCCATCTCCTCGCGGACGATGCCCTCGATGTTGCGCAGCACCCGCAGGCCCAGCGGCAGCCAGGAGTAGATGCCGGGGGCCGCGCGCCGGATGTACCCGGCGCGGACCAGCAGCCGGTGGCTCGGCACCTCCGCATCCGCGGGGTCGTCCCTCAACGTGCGCACGAACAGGCTGGACATCCTCAGGATCATGGACGAAGGCTAACGGTCGTCCCGCGGCGGCCGCACACCCGTTTACCGCGTCAGCGGCGGCCACCCCGCGCCACAGCGTGGGAGAGGTCGTTGACGGCGCGGTCACGGCTCGACAACGGCGCCAGCCCGTAGCTGCGCTCGATGGTCGCCAGGATCGACGTCGTGTCGTACGACGTGTGGTCGACGCCGGAGCGCTTCAGGGAACGGCCGACCACCAGGGCCGGGATGCGGGTGCCGGGACCCCAGACGTCGTGGGTGCCCTTCCTGGCTCCTGCGCCGGGGGGCGACACGTGGTCCCACTGGCCGCCGAACTCGTCGTAGGTCACCACGACCAGCGTGTCCTTGCCCTGGGGGCCGTTGGTGATCGTCTTGAGCAGCTGGACGAGGTGGTCGCTGCCCTTCGACTGGCTGGCGTAGCCCGGGTGCTCGTTCTCGGCGCCGTACGGCTTCACGAAGCTGACCATCGGCAGGTGGCCGTTCTTCGCGGCCGTGACGAACCGCGACTCGTCCTTGAGGTGCGCGCGGCCCGGCTGTCCGGGGGCGTAGGCGGCGAAGTAGTTGAACGGCTGGTGGTGGTACTGGAACAGCGGGCCGGGCTTGCCCGAACTGGCCTCGCGCCAGCCGCCGGAGTACCACTTCCAGGAGATGCCGGCCGCTGTCATCCGGTCACCGATGTTGGGGTACCTCGCGTCGTCGATCAGCGGGATCTTCGCGCCGGTCCCGCGCGGGCGGGCTGGAGGGCTGGACGGTGTTGACCGCGAAGTCGCCGCAGGCACTCCTGTACTTCATCTGCAGCGGGTCGTTGCACTTGCGGGTCAGCGGGCCGTCGTTGACGGGCCCGGTCGGGGTGTAGAGGGGGTAGGCCTTGACCATCCCGTTGCTGTCGAGCACGGAGTTGGCCACCGCGGGGGCGGGACGCCCGCGCCGTGGCTGGTGTCGAGCGGCGTCCGGGCGGCGATCAGCCACTGGTGGTTGAGGAACGAGCCGCCGAACGCGGCCTGGAAGAAACTGTCGGCCAGCACGTACTTCGGGGCACCCTTGCGGTGCAGGTACTTGTAGACGGGGAGGTCCCGCGTCCTGTAGTAGCCCTGGGTCAGGCCGACCGCGTCGGAGCCGGTCGCGTAGCGGTCCTGCCGGCCGCCGTGCAGCTGGTACTGCTCCTGGTAGAAGCGATGCACGATGTCGCGCGTGCAGCCGCCCGGCTCACCGCTCCCCTTCGGCACGCCGTTGGCCGCGAACACGCCGGGCGCCGGGCAGGTGGTGTCGGTCGGCCTGATGAAGCGGTCGATGGCGAACGGCTTGTTGGCGAAGTGGCTGGTGACACCGTGGGCGCTGTCGGTGCAGTCGGTCGGCTGCGGCGGGCTCGTCAGGTTCACGTCGTCCTGCAGCAGGCAGGAGTACGGCGCCCCCTTCTGGTCGACCTGGGTGGTGTGGGCCGCCGGGGCGTTCGAGCGTCCGTTGACGCGCTGGCCCTCGACGGTGCCCCACCCGCCGTACAGATTGTCGAAGGAGTGGTTCTCCTCGTAGATCACGACGAGGTGCTTGAAGCCGCCCGGGAGACCCGGTGCCTTCGTCGGCGTGGCCTGCGCGCTCTTCGTGGCGGCTACGGGGCGGGCGGTGGCCGGGGCGCCGGCGAGCGGCGCTCCTGCGACGACGAGGGCCGCACACACCGCGGCCGCACTGACGAGCTTGAACATGCCGACTCCTCCGAGAAGTGGCGCTCCCCCCGATGGGAGCATCGCCCCCCACCTTGGTCACTCCGGCCGGGGTTGGCAAGACCCGTCAGAACATGATCGTGGAGAAGGTCCCGGCGTCCTCGAAGCCGGCCCGGGCGTAGGCCTTGCGGGCGGGCAGGTTGTGCTCGTTGACGTAGAGCGAGACGACCGGCGCGATGTGGCGCAGGGCGTGCCGCACCACCGCCGCCATCCCGGCGGCCGCGAGGCCCTCGCCCCGCCGCGACGGGTCGACGTAGACGCCCTGGACCTGGCAGGCGAACGGCGACGCGGCGGCCACCTCGGCCTTGAAGACCACCCGGCCGTCCTCGATGCGGGCGAACGACCAGCCCTTGGCGACGAGCTGGGCGACCCGGGCCCGGTAGAGGTCCGCGCCGCCGCCGATCTCCGGGGAGACGCCGACCTCCTCGGTGTACATCGCCACGCAGGCCGGGTAGAGCGCCTCGAGGTCGGCCCGCTCGGTGCGGCGTACCAGGGGGTCGGGGGTGATCGGCGACTCGTGCGGAGATCTGCAGGTGCGGCTGGTGCCAGCGCGCCTCGCGGGGCGCCGACCAGTGCGGGGAGAGGTGCCGCCACAGCGGCTCGACCGCCTCGCTCGGGCCGACGATCGTCGCGCACCGGCGCTGCTGGGAGGCGGCCCGGTCGGCGAACGCGACCAGGGCCTGTGGGGTGGCCTGGACCGGCACCAGGTTGGCCGCGGCGTGGCAGGCCGAGACCAGCCGGCCCTCCTCGTGGTAGCCCCACACCTCACCGCCGAGCCAGCGCGGGTCGAGCTGGGTCAGCCTGGCCCGGTAGTCGACGAAGACGTTGACCACCGGGTCGCAGGCCGTCAGCTCCAACATCGCGGGGAGGTCGGAGGGGCCGAGGAGGCGCAGGCCGGTCTGTGTGCGCAGCACAGCCGGAGCCTAACGCGCCGCGGGCGCCTCCACCGTCGCGTCCGAGGTGGACCCGTCCGCCTCCTCGCCGTCGAGCATCGTGGTCTCGTCGAACGGCCGGTTCCCGGCGAGCACCGCGTCGAGCTGCTCGCGGTCCACTCCCCCGGTCCAGGTGCCGATCAGCACGGTGGCGACGGCGTTGCCGGCGAAGTTGGTCAGCGCCCGCGCCTCCGACATGAACCGGTCGATGCCGACGATCAGGCCGACGCCGTCGAGCAGCTCGGGACGGTGCGAGGACAGCCCGCCGGCCAGCGTGGCCAGGCCGGCGCCGGTGACGCCGGCGGCACCCTTGGAGGCGATGACCATGAAGACCAGCAGCGAGATCTGCTCGCCGATGGCCAGCGGCTTGCCGAGCGCCTCGGCGATGAACAGCGAGGCCATCGTCAGGTAGATCGCGGTGCCGTCGAGGTTGAAGGAGTACCCCGTCGGTACGACGACCCCGACCGTGGTCTTGTCGATGCCGGCGTGCTCCATCTTGGCCATCAGCCGCGGCAGCGCCGACTCCGAGGAGGACGTCGAGAGGATCAGCAGGAACTCGCGGGCGAGGTACCTCAGCAGGCTGAAGATGTTCACGCCGGTGGCCAGCTTGAGGATGGCGCCGAGCATCACGAACACGAACAGCCGCACAGGTGAGGTAGAAGGCGAGCATCAGGATCGCGAGGCTCTTCAGGGCGTCGACACCGGTCTCGCCCACGACCCCGGCGATGGCGCCGAACGCGCCGACGGGAGCGGCCCACATGATCATCGCGAGCACCCGGAACACCACGCGCTGGAGGTGCTCGACGCCGCGGAGCACCGGCTTGCCGCTGCGGCCCCATCGCCTGCACCGCGAAGCCGACGAGCAGCGCGACCAGCAGGGTCTGCAGCACCTCGCCCTCGGTCAGCGCGGAGAACAGCGTCGTCGGGATCACCCCGAGGATGAAGTCCGTCGTGCTGCCGGACTCACCGGCCTGCTCGGCGCCGGCCTTGGCGACGTCGGCGGTCAGGTTCAGGCCCGAGCCGGGGTGGATCAGGTTGCCGACGAGCAGGCCGATGGCCAGCGCGACCGTGGACATCGTCACGAAGTAGCCGAGCGCGAGGCCGCCCACCTTGCCGACGTGCGCCGCGCTGGCGACCGAGCCGACACCGAGCACGATCGTGCAGAAGATCACCGGCGAGATCATCATCTTGATCAGCGCCACGAAGGCGGTGCCGATCGGCTTGAGCTGCACCGCGAAGTCCGGTGCGAGGAGCCCGACCGCGATGCCGAGCAGCACCGCGACGATCACCGCCAGGTAGAGGTAGTGCGAGCGGTCGCGTCGCGCGGGTGGCGGTGTCGCGGTGGTCTCGGTGCTGGACGCGGTTGACATGGGTTCCTCCGGAAGGGTCGGGTGACGGGCCGAGCCTGCCGCACCCTGTGACTGCGGTCACTCTTGTGTTCGTTGTGTTCACGCACGACCCGCCGCGGGTGGGCGAGCAATGCGGCCGTGTCCCCCCGCCGCAGCACCGTCGCCCGCCAGATCCTGGTGCTGCAGGTGCTGGTCGTCGTGGTGGTCGTCGTCGGCGCGGTGACGCTGGCCTACTACGACGCGCGGCGCAGCCAGATCGCCGGCGCCCGGGACCGTGCCCTCGCCGTCGCGGTGTCGGTGGCCGACACCCCGCAGGTCCGCGAGGCGCTGCGGACCCCGACGCCGTCGGACACGATCCAGCCCTTCGCCGAGGACGTACGTCGCGACTCGCACACCGACTTCGTGGTGGTGATGGCCCTGGACCGCACCCGCTACTCGCACCCGGACCCGCGCGCAGATCGGCCAGCCGTTCATCGGGGACCTGGGCACCGCACCGGCCGGGCGGCCGTTCACCCAGGAGTACACCGGCACGCTCGGGCCCTCGATGCGGGCGGTGGTCCCGGTGTTCGCGGACGGCTCGGGCACGGCCGGCCGCCGGGTCGTCGCGCTGGTCTCGGTGGGCATCACCATGCAGCGGATCCAGGACGCGCTCGCCGACCGGCTGCCCACCATCGCGCTGGCGGCCGCGCTGGTCCTCGGCACCGGCCTGCTCGGCGCCTGGCTGATCAGCCGCCGGCTGAGACGGCAGACGCACGGCCTGGGCGAGGGCGAGATCACCCGGATGTACGAGTACTACGACGCGGTGCTGCACGCCGTGCGCGAGGGGCTGCTGCTGGTCGACACCGAGGCCCGCGTGCAGCTGCTCAACGACGAGGCCAAGCGGCTGCTCGACCTCGACGACACCGCGGTGGGCGCGACCGGTCGCGGACGCTCGGGTTCCCCGACTCCCTGACCCGCGCGGTGCTCGCGACCGACTCGCGGCCCGACGAGATCCACCTGGTCGACGACGCCGTGCTGGTGGTGAACACCGCGCCGGCCCGCTGGCAGGGCCGCGAGGTCGGCACGGTGGTGACGCTGCGCGACCACACCGAGATCCAGGCCGTCGCCGGCGAGCTCGACACCGTCCGCGGGCTCGCCGAGTCGCTGCGCTCGCAGAACCACGAGGCCGCCAACCGGCTGCACACGGTGGTGTCGCTGGTCGAGATGGGCCGGACCGAGGAGGCCCTGGACTTCGCCACCGAGGAGCTCGAGGTCGCCCAGCTGCTCACCGACCGCGTGGTCGGGTCGGTGTCCGACCCGGTCGTGTCCGCCCTGCTGCTGGGCAAGACCGCGCAGGCCGCCGAGCGCGGCGTGCAGCTGCGCATCGACGACCGCACCGACCTCTCCGGCGCTGCCGATCGAGCAGCGCGACGCGGTGACCATCCTGGGCAACCTGGTCGACAACGCGCTCGACGCCGTGAGCGAGCGGGCCGAGCGGGTCGTCGTGGTCGAGCTGCAGGGCTCGGCGGCCGGGCTCACGGTCCGGGTGTCCGACTCCGGCGCCGGCGTCCCCGCCGGCGCTCGACGAGCTGGTGTTCCGCGCGCGGCTGGTCGACGAAGACCTCCGACGGCCCGGTCGGCCGCGGCCTCGGGCTGGCGCTGGTGGTCCAGGCCGTCCGCAAGTACGACGGGCAGATCGGCGTGACCACCTCCGACCTGGGCGGCGCGTCGTTCCTGGTCGAGATCGGCGACCCCGCATGAGCGTCCGGGTGCTCGTGGTCGAGGACGAGGAGCTCTCCGCGCAGGCGCACGCCGACTACGTCCGTCGTACCGCGGGGTTCGAGCTGGCCGGGGTCGCGCGCTCGTCGGTGGAGGCGGTCCGGGTGCTGCGCAGCGTCCCGGTCGACCTGGTGCTGCTGGACATGAACCTGCCCGACGGCCACGGCCTCGCGCTGCTCCAGGGCATGCGCGCCGAGGGCTTCCTGTGCGACGTGATCGCGGTGACCGCGGCGCGCGACGTGGAGGTGGTGAAGCGCGCGGTGTCGCAGGGCGTGGTGCTCTACCTGCTCAAGCCGTTCACCTACGCGGGGTTCCGCACCAAGCTGGACCAGTACGCCGACTACCGGGCCCGGCTCACCGCGGCGGAGAGCGACGTCGGGCAGCAGGACGTCGACCAGATGCTCGGCGTGCTGCGCACCACGCCGCAGCGCACGGCGGTGCCCAAGGGGATGAGCGTCGACACGCTGCGCGAGGTGACGCTCGCCCTGCGCGACGGCGTCGGCCGCTCGGCCTCGGAGCTGGCCGCCTCGGCATCGGCACGTCCCGGGTGACCGCCCGGCGCTACCTGGAGTACCTCGCCGCCGAGGACGTCGTCGAGCGGACCGTGCGGTACGGCGGCAGCGGCCGTCCCGAGGTGGAGTACCGCTGGACCGGCGCCTAGGACCCGGTGACCGCAAGATCGATCAAGCCGGGCGTCGGCGGCCTGTGCTGGAGTGGCGGCATGACCAGCACTCCCCTGTCCGGCCGCACGGCGCTGTGCGGGTGCCACCCGCGGTGCCGGCCGGGCGATCGCCGTCGAGCTGGCCCGCGCCGGCGCCCACGTCTACGCCACCGGCCGCAGCAGCCGCGCCTCCGGCCGCTCCGAGCTCGACCGGCCCGAGACGATCGAGGACACCGGCGACCTCGTCGCGGCCGTCGGGTCCGGGACGGCCGTGGTCACGGACCACGAGGACCCCGACGCCGTCGCCGCCCTGGTGCACGCATCGAGGCGGAGCAGGGCGGTCTCGACGTGCTGGTCAACGACATGTTCGGCGGCGACCGCTATGCCGAGTGGGACAAGCCGCTGTGGGAGCACAGCCTCGACGGCGGGCTGCGGATGCTGAGGATGGGCGTCTGGACCCACCTGGTCACCGCGCACCACGCCCTGCCCGCTGATGCTGCGGACGGCTGCCTCGTCCGGACGTCAGGCTCTCGTCGTCGAGATGACCGACGGCACGCGTGCGGCCAACGCCGACTTCCGGCGCGGCGTCGGCTTCTACTACGACCTGGTCAAGGCCAACGTGTCGCGCATCGTCACCGGCCTCGCCGCCGAGCTCGAGGAGCACCCGGTCACGACCGTCGGCGTCACGCCTGGGTGGCTGCGGTCCGGAGGCGATGCTGGAGCACTTCGGGGTCACCGAGGAGACCTGGCGCGACGCCTGCACGAAGACCCCGCCGGGTTCGCGATCTCCGAGTCGCCCGCGTACGTCGCCCGGGGCGTCGCGGCCCTCGCCGGGGACCCGGTGCGTCCGACGCTGGGCCGGTGAGGTGCTCAGCGCGCGCCAGCTGGCCGACGCCTACGGCGTGACCGACGTCGACGGCTCGAAGCCGGACGCGTGGGGGACATCGGCCCGCTACGGCTGGGGCCACGCCGGCGACGAGGACATCGACGACTACCGCTAGCGCCCGGCTGGCGCTCCGGCGCCTGGCCCGGAGATGACCTTCGACCCTTCGCGGCGCCCGGATGCCGGGGAAGAGTGGTGCCATGAGCTACGAAGTCGACCTGGTGGACCTGCAGGAACAGCGTGCTGCCGTGGTCCGAGGGGTGGTGCGGCATCACGAGATCGGGAGCTTCCTCGGACGTGCGTTCGGCGAGGTCATGGCTGCCGTCGATCACCAGGACCTGCACGTCTCCGGGCCGCCGATCGCGCGATACCGCTCGGCCGGGACGGAGGCGTGGGACGTGGAGGCCGGGTTCCCGGTGCACGGCGTCCCCGTTGCCGAGGGCCGGGTGGAGGCCGCGAAGCTCCCCGGAGGCAGGATGGCCAAGACCCTGCACGTCGGGGCGTACGCCGAGGTCGGCCAGGCCTACGCGGCCGTCCAGGACTGGCTCGGTCGGGCACGGGTACGCCGCGGAGGGCGACCCCTGGGAGTGCTACCTCGACGGGCCGGAGGTCCCGCGTCCGCGCACCGAGATCTTCTTCCCCTGCCACCAGGTGAAGCCGGTCCGGGCCTGAGCCGGGACCTCAGCTAGACGCTGACCGTCGCGCCGCCCTCGACGCCCTCGACCGGCTCCATCGACTCGGCGATCCGCATCGCCTCCTCGATCAGGGTCTCCACGATCTTCGACTCGGGAACGGTCTTGATCACCTCGCCCCTGACGAAGATCTGGCCCTTGCCGTTGCCGGAGGCGACCCCGAGGTCGGCCTCGCGGGCCTCGCCCGGACCGTTCACGACACAGCCCATCACCGCGACGCGCAGCGGCACCTCCATGCCCTCGAGCCCGGCGGTCACCTCGTCGGCCAGCTTGTAGACGTCGACCTGGGCCCGCCCGCACGACGGGCAGGACACGATCTCCAGCTTGCGCGGCCGCAGGTTCAGCGACTGCAGGATCTGGATGCCGACCTTGACCTCCTCGACGGGAGGCGCCGACAGCGAGACCCGGATCGTGTCGCCGATGCCGCGCGAGAGCAGCGACCCGAAGGCGACCGCGGACTTGATCGTGCCCTGGAACGCCGGGCCGGCCTCGGTGACGCCGAGGTGCAGCGGCCAGTCGCCGCGCTCGGAGAGCATCTCGTAGGCCTGCACCATCACGACCGGGTCGTTGTGCTTGACCGAGATCTTGAAGTCGTGGAAGTCGTGCTCCTCGAACAGCGACGCCTCCCAGACGGCCGACTCGACGAGCGCCTCCGGCGTGGCCTTGCCGTACTTCTCCAGCAGCCGCTTGTCGAGCGAGCCCGCGTTGACGCCGATCCGGATCGACGTACCCCGGTCCTTGGCGGCCGCGGCGATCTCCTTGACCTGGTCGTCGAACTTGCGGATGTTGCCGGGGTTGACGCGGACGGCGGCGCAGCCGGCGTCGATCGCGGCGAAGACGTACTTCGGCTGGAAGTGGATGTCGGCGATCACCGGGAGCTGGGAGTGCTCGGCGATCTGCTTCAGCGCGTCGGCGTCGTCCTGGCGTCGGGCAGGCGACCCGGACGATGTCGCAGCCGGCCGCGGTCAGCTCGGCGATCTGCTGGAGCGTGGTGTTCACGTCCGAGGTCAGCGTCGTCGTCATCGACTGCACGGACACCGGTGCGTCACCACCGACGAGCACCTTGCCCACCTTGATCTGGCGGGTCGGGCGGCGCGGGGCGAGGACCGGCGGCGGCGCGGCGGGCATCCCGAGGTTGACCGAGGTCATGGACTTCCTTCTTCTCGTCGTGGGTGGTGCGGCGCGGTCGGGTCGCGACCGGTTAGCTGAAGCTGACGGGGGCCGACGATGTCGGCGTAGATCAGCACCACGCTCATCACCAGGATCACCCCGGCCATCACGTAGGCGACCGGCAGCAGCTTGGCCACGTCGACGAAGCCCGGGTCGGGACGCCGGCGCAGCCTGGCGATGCCGCGGCGGGCGCCCTCGTAGAGCGCGCCGGCGATGTGCCCGCCGTCGAGCGGCGAGCAGCGGCACGAAGTTGAACATGCCCAGGAACAGGTTGAGGCCCGGCGAGCAGCAGCAGCAGGGAGAAGAACCGGTCGCGCGACCGGGACCGTGGTGCGGCCGAGGCCATCTCGCCGGCGACCCGGCCGGCGCCGACGACGCTCATCGGGCCGTTCTGGTCGCGCTGCTCGAGCCCGAGCGCCGCGCGGCCGACGTGGTAGAGCTTCACCGGCATCGTGCCGAGCGCCTTGACGGTCTCCCAGGTGCCGTTGGCCATCGTGGAGACCACGAACCCGGGGCCCTGGCGCTCGATGACGACCGCCGGGCTGACGCCCGAGGAAGCCGGCCTTGGTGATCCGCTCGGGGTCGTTCGCGTCGACGCGGGCGGACACGGTGGTGTTGGTGGTCAGCGTGACCGTCGCGCCGTCCCGCGTACGACGATCGATGGCCGCGCGCCGCCGCCGTTGCCGCGGATCGCGGTCTGCAGCGCCTGCCAGTCCCGGATCGCGGCTGCCGTTGAACGCGACGATCTCGTCCCCGGGCTGCAGCCCGGCGGCCTTGGCGGGGGCGACCGGGTCGGCCGGCGGTGCAGGCCCGCAGCGGGCCGGTCGGCGTTCGCCTTGGTCACCGCGATCACGCACTGCGGAGACGCCGTCGACCGTGGTGGTGGCGGTGCGGACGCCGTGGCCCATGAAGACCGACCGCGAACAGCAGGAAGGCCATGCACCATGTTCGTCATCGACCGCCGGAGCCATCACGATGACCTTCTTCCACCAGGGCAGCTTGTAGAACAGCCGGTCCTCGTCGCCCTCCTCGACCAGCTCGTACTCCGCGGAGCGGGCGTCGCTGATGAGCTGGGCGAACATGCCGGTGTTGGACTCGCGGACCTGGCTCGGGTCGCTGCGTCGGGCCCGGGCGGCAGCATCCCGACGAGCTTGACGTAGCCGCCGAGCGGCACCGCCTTGACGCCGTACTCCGTCTCGCCCCGGCGGCGCGACCACACCGTGCGGCCGAAGCCGATGAAGTACTGGGTCACCTTCACGTCGAACATCTTGGCCGGGACCAGGTGCCCGCAGCTCGTGCAGGCCGATCGAGGCGGCCACGCCGAAGACGAACAGCAGCACGCCGAGCGGTGTACATCAGCACGGTCATCGCAGTGGGGCCCTTCACGCTGTGTCCTGTCGTGCCTGCCCGCGCGCCCAGGCGTCGGCCGCGAGCACGTCGTCGACGGTCGAGATCCGTCAGCTCCGAGGGTACGTCGTGGGCGGCCAGCACACGCTCGATGGTGGGCACGATGTCGGTGAACCGCATCTCACCGTCGAGGAACGCCTGCGACGCACACCTCGTTGGCGGCGTTGTAGACCGCCGGGCGCGGTGCCGCCGCGCGCGCCGGCCTCGCGGGCCAGCCGCACCGCCGGGAACGCCTCGTCGTCGAGCGGGAAGAACTCCCAGGTCTCGCGGCCTGCGTCCAGTCCACGCCGGGGCCGCGTCGGGCACCCGGTCGGGCCAGCCGAGCCCGAGCGCGATCGGGATCATCATCGAGGGCGGCGAGGCCTGCGCGAGCGTGGAGCCGTCGGAGAACTCGACCATCGAGTGCACCACCGAGGTCGGGTGCACCACGACCTCGATCCGGTCGAACGGGATCCCGAACAGCAGGTGCGCCTCGATGACCTCGAGGCCCTTGTTGACCAGGGTCGCGGAGTTGATCGTCACGAACGGGCCCATCGACCAGGTCGGGTGGGCCAGCGCCTGCTCGGGGGTCACGTCGTGCAGGTCGTCGCGGCTGCGGCCGCGGAACGGTCCGCCGCTGGCGGTCAGCACCAGCCGGCGCACCTCGTCGGCGCGGCCGCCGCGCAGGCACTGGGCCAGCGCGCTGTGCTCGGAGTCGACGGGCACGATCTGCCCGGGCTTCGCCCGCGAGGTGACCACCGGGCCGCCGATGATCAGCGACTCCTTGTTGGCCAGCGCCAGGGTGTTGCCGGCGTCGAGCGCGGCCAGGGTCGGCCGCAGCCCGACCGCGCCGGTGATGCCGTTGAGCACCACGTCGCACTCCATCGCCGCGGCCTGCGATCGAGGCCTCCTCGCCGAGGTCGGCGAACGCCGGCGCGAACTCCTCGACCTGGGCGCGGAACAGGTCGGGCTTCGAGCCGCCCGCGGTCAGCGCGACGACCCGGAACCGGTCCGGGTTCGCCCGGACCACGTCGAGGGCCTGGGTGCCGATGGACCCGGTCGAGCCGAGCAGGACGACGTCGCGACGAGAGGTCACCGGACCATCCTGCCGGACGGGCGGTCGGCACGACGGATTCGCCCGGTCCGACCGACTTCGTACCGTCGATCCGCCCTGTCCATCGACGAGAATCCCGACGGTTTCGTGGCGACCCGCCGCGTTCACTGACTACGCTGGTCGGTGACCGACTGCAGCACCCCGCCGCCCCGCTGGGCGGCCCGACCTCCCCCAGGAACGCCGTCTCGTCACCGCGATCCCCGGCCCGCGCTCGCAGCGAGAAGTTCGGCCCGCCGCGACCGGCACGTCGCCCAGGGCATCGGCACCACGCTGCCGGTGTTCGTCGAGGCGGCCGGCGGCGGCGTGATCGTCGACGCCGACGGCAACTCCCTGATCGACCTCGCCTCCGGCATCGCGGTCGCCAGCGTCGGCAACTCCGCCCCGCACGTGGTCGAGCGGGTCGTCGAGCAGGTGCGGGCGTTCACCCACACCTGCTTCATGGTCACGCCGTACGACGGCTACGTCGACGTCTGCGAGCTGCTCGCCGAGCTCACGCCCGGCGACCACGAGAAGCGGTCGGCGCTGCTCAACAGCGGCGCCGAGGCGGTCGAGAACGCCGTCAAGATCGCCCGCGCGCACACCGGCCGGAGCGCCGTGGCCGTGGTCGACCACGCCTACCACGGCCGCACCAACCTGACGATGGCGATGACCTCGAAGTCGATGCCCTACAAGCACGGGTTCGGCCCGTTCGCCGGCGAGGTCTACCGCGCGCCGATGTCCTACCCCTTCCGGGAGCCCGACGCCGATCAGCGGCGAGCCGGCCGCCGATCGCGCGATCGACGTGCTCGAGAAGCAGGTGGGGGCGACCAACCTCTCCTGCCTGGTGATCGAGCCGATCCTCGGCGAGGGCGGCTTCGTCGTCCCCGCGCCCGGCTTCCTGCCGCGGCTGCAAGGCGTGGACCGAGGCGCACGGCATCGTGTTCGTCGCCGACGAGATCCAGACCGGCTTCTGCCGCACCGGCGACTGGTTCGCCTGCGACCACGAGGGCGTCGTGCCCGGACCTGGTCACCACCGCCAAGGGCATCGCCGGCGGCTTCCCGCTCGCGGCCGTGACCGGCCGCGCCGACATCATGGACTCCGTGCACGTCGGCGGCCTCGGCGGGACGTACGGCGGCAACCCGGTCGCCTGCGCCGCGGCGCTCGGGCTCGATCGAGACCATGCGCGAGCAGGACCTCGCCGGCCGCGCCCGCGAGATCGGGGCCCTGCTCACCGCCCGGCTGACCGCGATCTCGGAGAAGCACGCGAGCGTGGGTGACATCCGCGGCCGCGGCGCGATGATGGCCGTCGAGATCGTCGGCGCGGGCGGCAACATCCCTGATGCCGCCCGCGCCGGCTCGATCTCGGCGTACTGCCACTCCCAGGGGGTGCGTGACGCTGACCTGCGGCACCTACGGCAACGTGCTGCGCTTCCTGCCGCCGCTGGTGACCAGCGACGCGCTGCTCACCGAGGCGTTCGACGTCGTGGCGGCGGCGTTCGACGCGACTGCGTGAAGATTGCGGCATTTCGCCGCACCGCGGCGCCTCTGTCCCTACCCTGAGAGCCGTGCGGACCTGTGAGGGGTCCACCGGTACGTATGGAGCAGCAGCATGCGCGTCTCGCTCAGCGGGCAGAGCCTGACCTTCCAGATGGTCCGGCGGCTGTCGGTCGCCGTGGTCGCCATCTTCGTCGCGCTCGCCTACCTCTACGGCCCGGCCGCCAGCCCCGCGATGCGCAGCGAGGCCATCGCCCAGTGCAACGACCACGCCGAGGGCAACTGGCGCAGCTTCCGCCTCTCCTGGAACGTCGGCGTCTACCCGCACTGGACGTGCTGGGACGCGAGCAAGCCCGAGGAGAACGCGATCAGCCTCGGCTGGTGGACGAACCCGTTCCAGAGCTGATCCTCCTTCGGAGCCTTATCCCGCAGTGCGGGACCGGAGTACATTCGGATCCAGTCGTGGATTGGAGGTTCCCCATGCGCGCGGAGGTGGGCGACCGGTTGCATGTGCACAGCCGCACCGTCGGCTCCCCGGACGAGACGTCCGAGATCCTCGAGGTGCGCGGCCAGGACGGCGCACCGCCGTACCTGGTCCGCCACAGCGACGGACGCGAGGGACTCGTCTTCCCCGGTTCGGACGCCACGGTCGAGGGTCCCGAGGACCCCGGCGGCGCCTAGACCACTTGCCCGTCGGGAGCACGGCCCGCGAGCGCCGCCAGACGGTCGTAGGCCGGGGCGTCCTCGGGCACCGGCACCGCCGGTGCGAACGCCTTCCCGCGGTTGTCCGGCGTCAGCATCGCGGACATGAACGCCAGGCCGCGCTCGGCCACCTCCGGCAGCAACGGTGCCGACTGACCTGTCGAGCGGGCGACGTCCCAGGTGTGCACGGCGATCTCCGCGGTCTGCCAGTCGACCTGCCCGGCGTCCGCCGAGTCGCCCGCCTGGTGCCAGTAGTGGATGAGGTAGTCGGCGTTGGACCGGAACTCGGCGACCCAGTTGCTCGTGGCCGGTCGCGGCCCGGCCGACCAGTCGGGGTTCTCGCCGCGAGCCATCTCGAGGAATCGCACCGGTGCGTTCACGAGATGACCGATCAGCTGTGCGACGTCCCAGTCACCACAGGGCGTCGGACGCGCGAGCTGGTCCTCGTGGACAGCGGCCAGCACGTCGCCCGCCTGGTCCAAGGCGCGGGAGAGGACGACGACGGATTCGTTGGGAGCAGTCATGGTTCCTCCTCTCCACCCAGGATATCCGAGGCGATGAGGGACGACCCCTACTCAGCAGCTGTCGACCGGCCGCACGGAGACCACGTCGGAGAGCGCGAGCTCGACGAGCCGGCCGCCGGCGGAGACGGCCAGCACACCCTGCCCGGACGGGGTCCCGAGGCCGCCGCAGATCGTCCCGGCCCGGGTCGTCACCTCGACGGAGCCCTGGTCCTGGTCGCTGCTCGCCGCGTCCGGCCACCAGGCCGAGGAGGTGGCGAACGCGAGGACGGCGACGGCGACGTACGTCAGGGTGATGCCCGTGCGCAGCCGCCTGCTGGTGCGGGCGACCTCTCCGTCCCCGTCTGCGTCGGCCCCGTCCTCGGCGCGGGGGCGGGCGGCGTACACCGGCCACGCAGCCAGGGCCACCAGCACCGTGGCCGCGCACGCGATCCCGAACGCGGTCAGCACGAGCACCCCGGCCAGCACCTGCAGCCAGTGCGGCTTGCCCCCCGCCTCGTGCTGGAGCACCCCGCACAGTCCGATGAAGCCCAGCACCGCCAGCTGTACGCCGTGCCAGCCGCGGGCGGAGACCCGCAGCTCCCGGATCCGGCTCGGAACCTGGTCGTCCGCGTCCATGCTGCGAGGGTATTCCTCGGGCGGGATCGGACGTCAGACCCGGCGGGGTCCCGCGTGGCCGGTGAGGCACCGCCACGTGTCGCCCTCGCGGACCCACACCTGGGTCATCGGCATCCGGAACGTCTGCGCCTCGTCGTCGTCCGACAGCACCACGTCGGTCACCTCGGCATAGAGGACGGCGGTGTCGCCGACGACCACGACCTCGGTGCCGCTCAGCTGCTGCGAACGCCAGACCGTCTGACCCTCGGTGTTGCGACGGACGTACTCCTGGCGGTCGTAGGTCTCACCGACGTGCGCCGTCCACCTGAAGTCCTCGTGCAGCAGGTCCGAGAGTCGTCCGGCATCAGCATCGGCGAGCGCGGACGCCCGCGCCTCCGCAGCCCTGATGACCTGGTGTGCAGCGTCCATGTCCGTCAGCGTGACACGCAGGTCCGTCGAAGCGGACTGGTCCATGCGTAGGTGGTGCTCCCACCGTTCGCCGGGTCGTCGGGGATGCGGCGGTAGGCCCAGCCGGCGAACGTCTTGAGCCGGTGGTGCCGGCGGCACAGGCACGCAAGATTCGCTGGCGACGTCTGGCCCGGGGCTCCACCCTCGTCCACCGGGACGTAGGGCGCGATGTGGTCGAGGTCGCAGGACCGCGCGTCGATGGCGCACCCGGGGAAGACGCAGTGCCCGTCGCGGAGGATCACGGTCTCGCGCATCCAGACGGGTGCGTCGTGGCCGTCGACGGCGTCCGCCCGGCCCGGGTCGAGCACCGGCCGGACCGTCACCCCGGAGAAGCGTCGGAGCCACTCGCGGAGCAGGTCGAGGGTGGCGGAGCCGAGCTTCTCCACCGTCCCGCCCGCACGTGACGGGTCCTCCAGGTGGGTCGCGTCGACGTGCAGGTAGAGCGTGCCGCGGGAGCCGTTCGGCCCGGACGGCGTACCGGCGGCCGCGTCGCCGCCGAGGTCGAGCACGCGCTGGGGATGGGCGAGCATCCCCAGCGCCGTCGCCCGGCGGACGTCCAGCGGCCGGGTGTCGCCGAGGCGCCCGATGGTCGCGGCGAGGTCGGAGACGGAGCCGTCGAGGTCGAGGGCGTCCAGGGTGTCGAGGCGGGCGGTCACCAGGGTCGTCGCGGTGGACTCCCGGTGGTCGAGCCACACGCCACGACTCTCCAACGCAGACTGTTCCACCGCCAGCGCCTGGTCCGGATCGCACTGGAGCCGGGCTTCGTGCACCACTGGATTGAGCAGGGGGATCCGGTTGCGTCGGCCGGTGACGGCGACCTGCCGGTCGACGAACGCGACCGACTCCCGGGACAGCTGCTTCGTGGCCCGGGCGACCTGACGCGCCTTCCACGACTGGAGCCGGCCGTCCTGGACCAGCGCCCACAGGCGCGGGAGCCGGAAGCACAGCTCGACCGCCTCGACGACCAGTGCGAGACCTGCGGCGTGCGACAGGTCGAGAGCCGCAGCGAGCTCCTCCACGGCGTACTCCGCGATGCCGGGTGTCCCCTCCCCTGCCAGCGGGAGCTCGTCCTCCGCGACCGGGTGCAGGTCGACCCAGTGCACGGCGGCCGCCAGCAGCTGGGCCTCCTCCCGGTCCGCGTTTCGACGGGAGGAGATCGCGAGGTCGAGCACGTCGGACCGGCCCAGGTCCCGGAGCGGGTGGTCGGCCGTCGTGGTCATGGGACAAACCTAGACGTGACCACCGACAGTTTCGCGTCGGGAATCCCGTTGCCCACAAGGGGAAACTCGGTAGTCTCGCGCTTCACGGCGGACCTGGGTTCGATGCGCTTGGTTTCGAGGCTCGCTTCGCTCGCACCTCAACCAGCGTGACCGGTCCGCTCTGCGCTCGCACCTCAACCAGCGTGACCGCTCGCACCTCAACCAGCGTGAGCCGCTCGCTCGCAGCCTCAACCACGTCCGGTCAGTCGTCGCGCTGGCCCCAGGGGCTGCCGTACTCGGTGAGCAGGTCGAGGAACGGGCACGGCGTCGAAGGCCTCCGGGCCGAGCACGCCGGCGCCGGACCACGTGCCGCGCGCGAGCAGCTCGAGCGCGACGACCGGGTTGACGGCGGTCTGCCAGACGACGCACTGGTGGCCGTACTCGCGCATCGTCCACTCGTTGTCGACCACGTGGTAGAGGTACGTCGACCGGGGCTGCGCCGTCCTTGCCGGTGCCGGTGACCCACAGGCCCGCGCAGGTCTTGCCCTTCATCCGCGGGCCGACGGTCGCCGGGTCGGGCAGCACCGCGGCGACCACGTCGCGCGGGCTGACCTCGACGCCCTTGACCCGGACCTTCTCGGTGCGGTCGAGGCCGAGGGTGTGCAGCACCTTGAGGATGTTGATGAACTCGTCGCCGAGGCCGTACTTGAAGGTGGCCCGCTTGCAGTCGACCCAGCGCGGCATCAGGAGCACCTCCTCGTGCTCCACGTTGACGCACTCGACCGGGCCGATGCCCTCGGGGAAGTCGAAGACCTCGGGCTCGCTGAACGGCGCGGTGGTGAACCAGCCGCCGGTCCTTCTCCCAGACGACCGGCGGGTTCAGGCACTCCTCGATCGTGGTCCACATCGAGAACGACGGCGCGAAGATCTCGTTGCCGTCGTCGTCGGTGACCACGAGGTTGGCGCCGTCGCGGGTGCCGAGCTCGTCGATCTCGCTGAACAGGTGGTCGGCGGCGTACCGCGCGAACACGTCGGAGAGCCCGGGCTCGACGCCGATCCCGACCAGCGCCAGCCGTCCGGCCTGCCTCCCACTCCTCGGCGACCGCGAACTGCTCGTCGCCGAGCTTCACGCCCGGTCTGCTCGTACGGCGTCTCCGGGTGCGGCATCGACAGGGACATCGCCATGTCGAGGTAGTCGGCGCCCGCGGCGAACGCGCCCTCGAAGATCGGCATGTCGAACACCGGGTCGACGGCGTTCATCACGTGGGTGATGCCGTGCTCGCGGCACAGCGCCGCCACGGAGTCCGCCGACGAGGCGTCGACCTGCGCGGCGACGTACCGGTCGTCGTCGTGCCGCCGGCCTTCTCGGCCTTGGCGAGGTCGTAGTCGGTGACCACGATCGTCTCGAAGAAGTCGCGCCGGGCCGCGATGGCAGCGAACGCCGCGCCGACGCCGCCGGCGCCGACCAGGAGGATGCGCATCGTCTACTCGCCGATGTAGGACATCACGTGCTTGATGCGCGTGTAGTCCTCCAGGCCGTACATCGACAGGTCCTTGCCGTAGCCGCTCTGCTTGAAGCCGCCGTGCGGCATCTCCGCGACGATCGGGATGTGGGTGTTGATCCACACGCAGCCGAAGTCGAGGCGCTTGGCCATCCGCATCGCGCGGCCGTGGTCCTTGGTCCACACCGAGGACGCGAGGCCGTACTTCACGCCGTTGGCCCAGCGCAGCGCCTCGCCCTCGTCGGTGAACCTCTGCACGGTGATGACCGGGCCGAAGATCTCCTCCTGGATCACCTCGTCGTCCTGCCGGAGGCCGGACACGCACGGTCGGCTCGTAGAAGAAGCCGCGCTCGCCCTGGCGGTGGCCGCCGACGTCGACGCTGGCGTGGTCGGGCAGCCGGCCCACCATGCCGGTGACCCGGTCGAGCTGGTTCTGCGTTGTTCAGGGCGCCGTACAGCACGTCCTCGTCGGGCGCGCCGGTCTTGGTGTTGCGGGCCTGCTCGGTCAGCGCGGCGACGAAGTCGGCGTGCACGCCCGGGGCCGGCGAGCACCCGGGTCGCGGCGGTGCAGTCCTGGCCGGCGTTGAAGTAGCCCGCCATCGCGATGCCCTCGGCGGCGGCCTCGACGTCGGCGTCGTCGAAGACGATCACCGGCGCCTTGCCGCCGAGCTCGAGGTGCGCGCGCTTGAGCTGGCGCGGCCGCCGACCCGGCGACCTCCATGCCGGCGCGGACCGAGCCGGTGATCGACGACCATCTGCGGGGTCGGGTGCTCCACCAGCGCGCGGCCGGTGTCGCGGTCGCCGCAGACCACGTTGAAGCACGCCCGGCGGCAGGAACTCCTGGGCCAGCTCGGCGAACAGCGTGGTCGAGGCGGGCGTGGTGTCCGACGGCTTGAGGACGACGCAGTTGCCGGCGGCCAGGGCCGGGGCGATCTTCCAGACCATCATCATCAGCGGGTAGTTCCACGGCGTCACCTGGCGCGACGACGCCGATCGGCTCGCGGCGGATCGAGGACGTGTGGTCCTTCATGTACTCACCGGTCGCGCGGCCCTCGAGCACCCGGGCCGCGCCGGCGAAGAACCGCAGCTGGTCCACGCACGGCGGCAGCTCCTCGCTCGCGGTCATCTCCAGCGGCTTGCCGGTGTTCTCCGACTCGACCGCGGACGAACTCGTCGGCCCGCGACTCCAGCGCGTCGGCGATCTTGAGCAGCGCCTTCTGCCGCTCCGCGGGGGTCGTGTCGCCCCAGGCCTCGAACGCCGCGTCGGCGGCCCGCATCGCCCGGTCGACGTCCTCGGCCTTCGGACGCGGGCGCGGCGGCGTACACCTCGCCGGTCGCCGGGTTGACCAGGTCGTACGTCGCGCCGTCGGCGGCGTCCACGGACTCGCCGTTGACGATGTTGCGGAATCTCAGGTCGGCCATCGAGGGTTCACTCCTGCGTCCGGGTGGGTCGGTGGGGCGAGCCTACCCAGCACGGCAACGAAATCGATACGCCTCGGCCGCGATCGGCGACGAAATCGCTCCCGAAATGGCGGGAACTCCGTGCTTTCCGCGCTCAGGCCCGGTAGACCGCCTCGCCCTCGACGTACGTCGCCACCACCCGCGGTCGCCCGATCGCCGGCCGGGTCGCCGGCGAACGGGTCCCGGTCGAGCACCGCGAGGTCGGCCGACCAGCCCGGGCGCGAGCACGCCGGTGTCGTCGAGGTGGTTCACGTGCGCCGAGCCGCTGGTGTACGCCGCCCACGCCTGCTCCACGCCCGAGCGCCTCCCCGGGCAGGAACGGCGTCGCCCGGCTCGTCGGGGTCCACCCGGTTCACCGCGACGTGCAGCGCGGCCATCGGGTCCGGGCGTGCTGCACCGGCCAGTCGCTGCCCATCGCGAGCCGGACCCCGGCCCGGGCCAGCGACCCGAACGGGTACTGCCAGCCCGGCCAGCTCCTCGTCGAGGAACGGCAGCGTCATCTCGGTCATCGCCTCGTCGTTGACCGCCCAGAGCGCCTGCAGGTTGGCGGTCACGTCGAGCTCCGCGAACCTGCGGCCGGTCCGCCGGGCGCGACGACCTGGAGGTGCGCGACGTGGTGCCGCCCGCGGGACCGGCCGTTCGCCGCCCGGGCCGCCGCGAACGCGTCGAGCGCCTCGCGGACGGCCCGGTCGCCGATCGCGTGCACGTGCACCTGGAAGCCCTCGGCGTCGAGCCGGGTGACCGCGTCGCGCAGCACCTGCGGGTCGACGAACGACAGCCCGCTGTTGTGGGTGTGCCCGCCGCAGCCGTCGCGGTAGGGCGCGGACAGCCCGGCCGTGTAGTTCTCCACGACCCCGTCCTGCATGACCTTGACCGAGCCCGGCGTCCAGCCGCCCGACGGTGTACGTCGCCCGCCGCTCGACCAGCCGCTCGACCTGCTCGAGGCCGGCGTCCCGCTCCCACCACAGCGCGCCGCGGACCCGGGCGGTCAGGGTGCCGGCCTGCACGGCCCGCAGGTACGCCGAGGCCGGGTCGCCGTTGCCGGCGTAGACGCCGAGGATCGCGTCCTGCCAGGCGGTGACGCCGAGGGAGTGCAGGTACGCCTGCGCGACGCGCAGCCCGGCGTCGTGCTCCTCGTCGCTGGTCGCGCGGCACGTGCGCGCTGCACGAGCGCCATCGCGCCCTCGTGCAGCGTGCCGGTCGGCTCGCCCGTCGGCGTCGCGCTCGATGCGGCCGTCGGCGGGGTCCGGCGTGGAGCGGTCGATGCCCGCGAGCCGCAGCGCCGCGGAGTTCACCCAGGCGCCGTGGTGGTCGCGGTTCGGCAGGAACACCGGCCGGTCGCCGACGACCGCGTCCAGGTCGGCGGCGCGGGGCCCGGTGCGGCCCGAAGGCCGGCATCGCCCAGCCGCCGCCGAGCACCCAGGCGCGGTCCGGGTGCGCCGCGACGTACGCCCGGACCGCCGCGAGGTACTCCGCCGGCGTGGACAGCCCGCTGAGGTCGCAGCGCAGCCGCTCGACACCGCCCTGGACCGGGTGCACGTGGGCGTCCTGGAAGCCGGGCTGCACGACGCCGCCGGCGAGGTCGACGACCTCGGCGCCGGGCGCGGCGTACGCGCCGAGGTCGGCCTCCGGCACGACGGCCACCACCCGGCCGTCCGCGACGGCGAGGCCGTGCCCGCGCAGGTAGGTGCGGCCGTCGAAGACGTGCCCGTTGCGGAAGACCAGGTCGGCGATGTTCACGCACCCATCCTGCCTACGGAATCAGTGGGAACGCCAGCCGACCGCACCGGAGTCGGTCGAGCAAAGTCGGCCCACGGCGACGGAATCACTTGCATCGGGCCGCGTCGGACCGGCACCATGGGGGCACCCACCTAGGAGGAGATCCACCGATGAAGCACCAGCCTTCCCTGCCGCTCGACGACGAGGCCTACGCCGGACTGCAGAAGTCGGCCCGCGAGCACCTGTGGATGCACTTCACCCGGATGTCGAGCTACGACCACGGCGACGTCCCGATCATCGTCAAGGGCGAGGGCGCCTACATCTGGGACGCGAAGGGCCGCAAGTACCTCGACGCGCTCGCCGGGCTGTTCGTCAGCCAGGTCGGCCACGGACGCACCGAGCTGGCCGAGGCGGCCGCCGCGCAGGCCAAGGAGCTGGCGTTCTTCCCGCTCTGGTCCTACGCGCACCCCAGCGCCATCGAGCTCGCCGAGCGGGTCGCGAACTACGCCCCCGGCGACCTCAACCGGGTCTTCTTCACCAGCGGCGGCGGCGAGGCCGTCGAGACCGCCTGGAAGCTGGCGAAGAACTACTTCAAGCTCACCGGCAAGCCGATGAAGCACAAGGTGATCAGCCGGGCGGTCGCCTACCACGGCACCACCCAGGGCGCCCTGTCCATCACCGGCCTGCCCGCCCTCAAGGCGCAGTTCGAGCCGCTGGTGCCCTCGACGTTCCGGGTGCCGAACACGAACTTCTACCGCGCGCCCGAGCGCTTCCAGGGCGGCACGGACCAGGACCTCGAGGACTTCGGCCGCTGGGCCGCCGACGAGATCGCCGTCGCCATCGAGAACGAGGGCCCCGAGACCGTCGCCGCGGTCTTCCTCGAGCCCGTCCAGAACGCCGGCGGCTGCTTCCCGCCCCCGCCCGGCTACTTCCAGCGGGTCCGCGAGATCTGCGACGAGTACGACGTCCTGCTGGTCAGCGACGAGGTGATCTGCGCCTTCGGGCGGCTGGGCCACATGTTCGCGGCCGAGCGCTACGGCTACCAGCCGGACATGATCACCTGCGCCAAGGGCCTCACCTCCGGCTACTCCCCGCTCGGCGCGATGATCGCCTCCGACCGGCTGATGGAGCCGTTCCTCGACGGCCACGCGACGCTTCGCGCACGGCTACACCTTCGGCGGCCACCCGGTGTCCACGGCGGTGGCGCTGGCGAACCTCGACATCTTCGAGCGCGAGGGCCTCAACCGGCACGTGCTGGACAACCAGGACGCGTTCCGCTCGACGCTGGAGAAGCTGAAGGACCTGCCGATCGTCGGCGACGTCCGCGGCGACGGGTACTTCTACGGCATCGAGCTGGTGAAGGACAAGGCCACCAAGGAGACCTTCAACGAGGCCGAGTCGGAGAAGCTGCTGCGCGGCTTCCTGTCCAAGGCGCTCTACGAGTCCGGTCTCTACTGCCGCGCCGACGACCGGGGCGACCCGGTCATCCAGCTCTCCCCGCCGCTGATCTGCGGCCAGGAGCACTTCGACGAGATGGAGCAGAAGCTGCGCTCCGTGCTCGAGGAGGCCTGGACCAAGTTCTAGACGACGCGAGAGAGGGGCCGACCTGGTCAGGTCGGCCCCTCTCGTCGTCCCCGCAGGTCAGCCGACCGGCCGGCCCGACACCTCCAGCTCGGAGATCTGCAGGAAGCCCGTGCTCGTCCACGGCGCCCGGCTGGTCATGTCCACCCGCAGCGACGTCGTCGCCACCGGGTCGAACGTGATCCGCGTGGGCTGGTTGGACGCGGTGGCCCAGGTGACCTGCTGGTTGCGGACCGGCACGTAGCGCGACCCGTCCCAGGCGGACAGCACCAGGTCCCGGGGCAGCTGGCGGTTGGCGTTCAGCGTGAAGTACGCCTGGACCGAGCCGGTGAGCCCCTGCCCGCGCGGCCAGTCCACCGACACCCACTCGCTCGGGTGCGCGGCCGAGACGGCCGGGAGCAGCGCGGTGGCCGCCTTGTTGTAGTAGCTCGACCAGCCGCCGCTCGCGGTCGTGCCGTCGAGCATCGCCGCCGGCAGCGTGGTCGGCCCACCGGAGAAGCCGGCGTCGGCGGTCGGGTCGGCGGCGCTCGTCGACCGGGCGACGTTCTCCTCGGCCGCCGGGTCGACGACCTGCACCGTGGCCACGGCGGGCTGCGACGTACCGGCGACGGTGCCGCGGACGCTCACCGTGCCCGGCGCGGCGTAGCGGGACACCTCGCCGCGGTCCCAGGTGACCGGGCTCTTCGTGACGACGCCGTCGGTGGCCACCACCCGCGCCTCGCCGGGCAGGGCCGGCAGGAACCCGGCCGGCGAGGAGACCTGGACCGGCTCGACGTGGTCGACCCGGTGGACGGTCACCTCCGCGAGCGCCGTGCGGCAGCAGCCGTCACGGCCGCCCTCGACGACACCGCGGACGCGGCTGGTGCCGGGACGGCTGTCCCGTCCCAGGCCGCGGGTGCCCTTCCAGGACACCGGGCGCAGCTCGCTGGTCCCGTCGCCGTGCACCACCCGGACCCGCGCGGGCAGGTCGACGTCGTCGCCCTGCTCGACGCGGACGCGGACCGGGTCGACCGCGACCGGGCCGTCGGTCCTGCCGTCGACGACGTGCACGGTGGTGGTCTGCGGCACGAGGCCGTCGCCGGTCACGGTGACCGTCACCGGACCGGGCCGACCCGTGGGCCGCACGATCGCCAGCGCCTTGCCGTTGAACGCCGGCATGGAGTCGGCCTTGTAGTTGTCGGCGCTCTCCTGCCGGCCGTTGTCGAGCCCGACGAGACGTCCGCCCCGCACGCTGACGTGCAGCCGGTCGGCCGCGTCCGGGACCATCACGCCGTCCGCGTCCACCACGTCCATGTCGACGAACGCGAGCGACTGCCCGCCCGCGGCGACGGCGCGCTTCTCCGGCACGAGCCGGGTCGTGACCGGCCGGCCGGCCGTGCTGACCTGGTCGTCGGCGACGACCTTGCCGTCCCGCGTCGCGACCGCCCTCAGCACGCCCTTCTCGAAGGGCACCTTCCACGACAGGTGCAGCTTGCCGCTGCTGCCGTTGGGGCTGGTGTAGCTGCCGGGCCGGCGGGTGACGTCTTGTCGTCGCCGGGCTTCTCGGTGGTCTCCAGGTAGGACCGGCCGTCGGTGGTGGTCTTGCGGTCGAAGCTCCGGGTGCCGAGCGAGCGGCCGTTCAGGAACAGCTCGACCCGGTCGACGTTGGAGTAGGCCCAGACGTCCACCTCGTCACCGGCCTGGTGGTCGGTCCAGTTCATCGGCAGCAGGTGCACCATCGGCTCGTCGGTCCACTGGCTGCGGAACAGGTAGTACATGTCCTTGGGGAACAGCGCGCTGTCCACCGCGCCCCAGAAGCGACGCCCTTGACCGGGAAGACGTCGTACGGCGTGGGCTCGCCGATGTAGTCGATGCCGGCCCACAGGAACTGCCCCGCGAACCACGGGCGGTCCCGGTCCTTCTTCAGGCCGTACTCGCCGCTCATCGTCCAGGACGCCAGGTTGTTGTCGTAGGACGAGGTCAGCCGCTTGCCCGGGGTGTAGTTCTCCCCGGTGTTGAGCAGGTTCGGGTCCTGGTAGACCCCGCGCGCGGAGGTCTCCGAGGACGACTCGGACTCGTAGAAGAACGTGCCGGGGTACTTCGCGTGCAGGCCGTCCACGGACTGCGCGGTGTTGTAGTTGAGGCCGACCCCGTCGAGCAGCCGGGCGATCTGGTCCTGGGCGCTGCCGTCCTTGGGCACCGAGCGGTACTTGTCCGAGCCGATCGTGACCGGTCGGGTGTCGTCGCTCGCCTTGATGTCGGCCACCAGCCGCTTGGCGATCGGCACGCCGACCGTGGCGTTGGTGGAGTCCGGGATCTCGTTGCCGATCGACCAGAGGACCACCGACGGCGAGTTGCGGTTGGCGTCGACCATCTCGGTGATGTCGCGGTCGCTCCACTGGTCGAAGAAGCGCCCGTAGTCGTAGGCGCGCTTCGGCGTCCGCCAGGTGTCGAAGGCCTCGACCATGGTGACGATGCCGAGCTCGTCGCAGAGCTTCATGACCTCGGGCGCGGGCGGGTTGTGGGACGTGCGCAGCGCGTTGACGCCCATGCTGCTTCATCATCCGTCATCTGCCGCTCGATCGCGTCGGTGCTGACCGCCGAGCCGAGCGAGCCGAGGTCGTGGTGCAGGTCGACGCCCTGGATCTTCATCGGACCGGCCGTTCAGCAGGAAGCCCCGCTGCGGGTCCAGCTCGGACTAGCGGAAGCCGAAGCGGGTGTCGTAGCGGTCCAGCACCGTGCGGCCGACCGCAGCACCTCGGTGTGCAGCGTGTAGAGCTGCCGGCGAGTCGGTGGACCAGAGGTCCGGGTGCTGCACGCGCAGCACGTCGGAGACGGTCGCGTGGTCGGTGACGGCGGCGTCGGACTCGGCGCGGGCCACGACCCGTCCGCGGGCGTCGACCACGCTGGTGACGACGGTGACCGGCGCGGCCTTGCCGGACTCGTTGTCCACGGTCACCTCCGCGCGCACGTCGCCGTGCCCGGTCCTGCACGGTGCCGGCCAGGCCGGGGGTGGTCACCCGGGTGCCCCAGCGCGCCACGTGCACCGGGTCGGTGACCACGAGGTGGGTGTTGCGGTAGATGCCGCTGCCGGAGTACCACCGGCTGCTGGGGAGCTTGTTCTGCACCTTCACCGCGACCACGTTGGGGGTCTTGCCGTCGGTGTGCACGGTGCCGGTCAGCGGGACCCGCGAAGCCGGTGTAGCCGTAGGGGTGCGTGGCGGCGAGCTCGCCGTTGACGTACACGTGCGGAGTCCATGTAGACCCCGTCGAACTCCACGCGAGACCTCCTTGCCCGTCAGGTCCTTCGGGAGCGTGAAGGTCTTGCGGTACCAGCCCAGGCCGCCCTGGTAGTAAGCCGGCGTCGGCCGTCGTGCCGGTGGCGGTCGGGTCGAGCTCGATGCTCCAGTCGTGCGGCACGCGACAGCGAGCGCCACGAGGCGTCGTCGTAGGCCGGGCCTCCGCGCCGGTGGCCACGCCGGTGGGGTCGGTGATGTCGGCGGCGTTGACCAGCTTGAACTTCCAGCCGTCGTTGAAGCTGGTGGTGCGGGTGCCGTCGTCCAGGGCGCCCTGGCGGGTGGCGGCCGGGACGGCCGGCGCGTGGTCGCTGCCGTGGCCGGCGGACGGCGTGGCGACCGGGACGGCGCCGGCCCGGGCCGGGAGCGGGGTCAGGGCGAGGCCGGCGAGGACCGTCGCGGTGAGGGCGGCGACGCCCCGGGAGGTCCTGCGGGCGGGACCCGGCCGTGGCCGGGTGAACAGGGATGACGGCACGAGCGCTCCTGGACTGGGTGGACGGGGGGTGACCGAAGTCACTCGTCATCCCACCCCCGCCCGCTGTGCTTGTCAATACGCAAGCGCAATCGAATATGTGAGCGCACACACCGCTGGGCTTCGTCCGAGATCTCCGGATCATGGTTGCCGATGAGAAAACCCCGGCCCGTGCGGCAGGATGCTCCGTGAGCCCCGTCGTCGCGCCCCCGAGCTCCGTCCTGCTCCTCGTCGGCCGCGAGGACTTCACGGTGCCTCGTCGTTCGCGGGCGGGACCTGCGCCGCCACCCACGACTGCCTGGCCATCGCCGTGCGCACGGCCGCGGACGGGCCGACCGAGGTGACCCTCTCCCCCGCACCCGGCGTCGGCGGGCCTCGCCGGAGCTCGGCCAGCTTCGACCTCGAGTCGGAGGGGCTGCTGTCGCTGCGCGACGTCTGCGGCCGGGAGTACGACGCACGTCGGGGTCGACCCCGGGCACGGTCACGGTGACCGTCTGGGGCAACGAGCTCGCGGAGCCCAGCCAGGTCGTGCTGCAGGTCGCGGTGGACCGGCCGGCGGACGAGTACCCCTAGAGCGGACGAGCCCCTAGGAGCGGCTCAGGAGTCGAAGCCGAGCCCGCCCGGTCCAGCGTCGCGCAGCCAGAGGTTGCGGCGGCCGCCCCGCGCGTCGGCCCGCCCCAGCGACCACCGGGTGAGCTGGACGCCGGTGTAGCGCAGCGGCTCGGGCGGGAACGGCATCGGCCGCTCGCGCACCAGCGCAGCCGGGTCCGCTCGGTGTCCTCGCCCGCCAGCAGGTCCAGCGCGACGTCGGCGCCGAACCGGGTCGCCGCGACGCCGAGCCCGGTGTAGCCGAGCGCGTAGGCCGACCCGTCCGTCGTACGCCGTGCCGAAGAAGGCCGCGAACCGGGTGCAGGTGTCGATGACGCCGGCCCACCGGTGGGTGAACCGCAGTCCCTCGAGCTGCGGGAACGTCTCGAAGAATGCGCGGCCAGCCGGGCGTGCGTCCGGCCCTGCTCGAGGCTGCGGTCGATCCGGCTGCCGTAGTGGTAGACCGCGTCGTAGCCGCCCCACAGGATCCGGTCGTCGCGGGTCAGCCGGTAGTAGTGGAACATGTTCGCGGCGTCCCCGACCCCCTGCCGGTGCGCCCAGCCGACCGCCGCCTTCTGCTCGGCGGTCAGCGGCTCGCTCATCAGCACGTAGTCGTAGACCGGCACCGTCATCAGCCGCAGCCGGCGCAGCAGCGAGGGGAACGCGTTGGTGCCGAGCAGCACCTGCCGGGCGCGGACCTCGCCCTCGGCGGTGCGCACGTGCATCGCGCCCGCGCGGCGCTCGAGACCGGTCGCCTCGGTGCCCTCGTAGACCCGCACGCCCGCGTCGAGGACGGCCTGCCGCAGCCCCCAGGCCAGCCGGGCCGGCTCGACCATCGCGGTGCCGTCGCGCTCCCACAGCCCCGCGAGGTACGTCGGGGAGTCGACCTCCGCCCGCACCTCGTCCGCGGTCGAGCAGCCGCACGTCGTGGCCGGCCGCCCGTCAGCTCGGCGGCGTAGGCCGCGAGGTCCTCGACCTCGTGCGGCGCCGTCGCGACGGTGAGCTCGCCGGTCTCCTCCCACTGCGCAGTCGATGCCGTGCCGCCGCACGGTCGTCGCGCGATGCCGGCGAGGTTCGCGGCGCCGAGCCGGTCCAGCTCGCCGAGCTCGTCGGGCCAGCGCTCCTGGCCGTTGGCGAACCCGTGGGTCAGGCTGGCCGACGCGAACCCGCCGTTGCGGCCGCTGGCCTGGTCGCCGCAGTGCCCGGCCTCGAGAGCACCACGTCCGCCGAGGGGTCCCGCTCCTTGGCACGCAGGGCGGCCCACAGCCCGGTGTAGCCGCCACCGACCACCAGCAGGTCGGCCGACTCCGGGCCGCGCAGGGACGCCAGCGGTGCGGGCCGCGCCGGGTCCTCCAGCCAGTAGACGGACGGGGCGGCGTCGGCCAGCGAGCGGTCGGCTGCAGCGCTCACGTCGCCCACGTCAGGCGGCGGCGGGGCGACGGCGTCGCGCGACCCCGCTGCCGAGCACGAGGAGCAGGGCGATCATGAACATCACGGTGCCGATCACGTTCACCTGCGGCGGGATGCCGCGCTGGGCCGAGCCCCAGACGAACATCGGGAACGTGATCGTGTTGCCGTGGTTGAAGTTCGTGACGATGAAGTCGTCGAAGGACAGCGAGAAGCTCAGCAGCGCGGCGGCCATGATGCCGGGGAACACCAGCGGGAAGGTGATCCGCCAGAACGCCTGCCACTCGTTGGCGTACAGGTCCATCGCCGCCTGCTCCAGGGACTGGTCGAGACCGGCCAGCCGGGCCTTGACGGTCACCACCACGAACGACAGGCAGAACATGATGTGCGCGACCAGGATCGACCAGAACCCGAGGCTGCCGGACAGCCCGGCGCTGGTGAACAGGGCCAGCAGCGAGGAGCCCATCACCACCTCGGGGGTGGCCATCGGCAGGAAGATCAGCAGGCTCGTCGCGGCCCGGCCGCGGAACCGGTGCCGCACCAGCGCGAAGGCCACCAGCGTGCCCAGCAGCGTCGCGCCGAGCGTGGCCAGGAAGCCGATCTGCAGGCTGGTGACCACCGAGCCGCACATGCCGCTCGGCCCGCACGGGTCGGTCCAGTTGGTCGAGCGTGAAGCCGTCGAACTCGTAGGACAGCCGGCTGGTCGGGTCGTTGAACGACATCAGCACGACGAAGAAGATCGGCAGGAACATGTAGAGCAGCACGACCATCGCGGCCGCCCATCACCACGTGGTCCGCCGAGCCAGCGCCCGGCCCTCACAGCAGCTCCTCGGTGCCGGCGCGGCGGACGTAGACCAGCACCATCACCACGATCACGGCCATCAGCACCACCGAGCAGGCCGCGGCGGCCGGGTAGTCCAGCTGCACCAGGAACAGGCTGTCGATGACGTTGCCGATCATGTACTGCCGCGGGGTGCCGAGCAGCTCGGCGTTGATGTAGTCGCCGGCGGCCGGGATGAACGTCAGCAGGGTGCCCGCGACGAGGCCCGGCATCGACAGCGGCAGGGTGATCTTGCGGAACGACGTGAACCCGTCGGCGTACAGGTCCTTGCCGGCCTCGATCAGCCGCAGGTCGATCTTCTCCAGGCTGGCGTAGAGCGGCAGCACCATGAACGGCAGGAAGTTGTAGGTCAGCCCGGTGACCACCGCGACCGAGGTCGCCAGCAGCCGGCCGTCCGGCGCCGAGGATGTGCAGCGCCTGCAGCGTGGAGACCACGAAGCCGTTGTCGGACAGGATCGACTTCCAGGCCAGGGTGCGCACCAGGAAGCTGGTGAAGAACGGCGCGATCACCAGCACCAGCATGAAGTTCTTCCAGCGGCCGGCCTTGAACGCGATCGAGTAGGCGAGCGGGTAGGCCAGCAGCAGCGCGAGACCGGTCGCCACCCCGGCGTACAGCAGGGAGCGCAGGAAGGGCGCCTGGAACTGCTTCAGCGCGTCCCAGTAGTTCGAGAACGACCACGTCATCGCGTAGCCGGCGTCCAGGGAGCCGTTGGGGTCGTAGAGCGACGTCGCGACCAGCTGGATCGTCGGGCACGAGGAAGAAGACGACCAGCCAGAGCAGCCCGGGCAGCAGCAGCCAGTAGCCCGCCTTCGACGCGCGGCGGCGCGGCGGCTTCGGCTCCGGGCCCAGCGAGCCCTCGGCCTCCAGCGCGGCCTGGACGACGCTCACCGCGCGCCGTCCCGGTGAGCGCGGCGTAGGACTCGTCGCCGGCGTGCGCGTCCTGGTCGGCGTCGAGCAGGAAGGTGTGCTCGGGGATCCAGTGCAGGTCGACCGGGTCGCCGACGCGGAACGCGTCCCGGGCCCCGCTGTTCTGCTCGAAGACCGTGAGCTCCTGGCCCCAGGGCATCCGGACGAGGTACTGGGTGCTGACCCCGATGAAGCTGACGTCGCTGACCGTGCCGCCGCCGAGCAGGTTGCCGCCGTCGGAGGACTCGGTGCCGGTGCGGGCGAGGAACACCTTCTCGGGGCGGACCCCGAGCCACACGGTCCCGCTCGTACGACGGGCGCGCGAGACCGGAGCGCCGACCTTGCTGCCGTGGGCGTCGACCACGACGGTGTCGCCGTCCCGCCCGACCACCTCGGCCTTCACGAGGTTGGACTGGCCCAGGAAGTTGGAGACGAAGGTCGTCGCGGGGGCGTCGTACAGCTCGGCGGGCGCGCCCAGCTGCTCGATGACGCCCTTGTTCATGACCGCGATGGTGTCGGCCATCGTCATGGCCTCCTCCTGGTCGTGGGTCACGTGCACGAACGTGATCCCGACCTCGGTCTGGATCCGCTTGAGCTCGATCTGCATCTGCCGGCGGAGCTTGAGGTCGAGCGCGCCGAGCGGCTCGTCGAGCAGCAGCACCTGCGGCCGGTTGATCAGCGCCCGGGCGAGGGCGACGCGCTGCTGCTGGCCGCCGGAGAGCTGCGGCGGGCGGCGCTTGCCGAAGCTGCCCAGCTCGACCAGCTCGAGCATGTCCTCGACCTGCTTCTTGACGTCCTTGACGCCGCGGCGGCGCAGGCCGAACGCGACGTTCTCGAAGATGTCGAGGTGCGGGAACAGCGCGTAGTTCTGGAAGACGGTGTTCACCGGCCGCTTGTAGGGCTTGAGCCGGCTGATGTCCTGCCCGGAGATCGTGATCGTCCCGCTGGTGGGCTCCTCCAGGCCGGCGACCATCCGCAGCGTCGTGGTCTTGCCGCAGCCCGGACGGGCCGAGCAGGGCGAAGAACTTGCCCTGCTCGACGACGAGGTCGAGCTCGTCGACCGCGACGAAGGCGCCGAACTTCTTGGTGACGGCGGCTGAGCGTCAGGTCCGCCCCCGCGTCCTCGTGCGTGGCAGGACCCGACCGGGCCTGAGGCGTGGCGTCGACCATCGGGATCAGGCTCCGATCACCGCAGCGAACTGCTTCTGGTAGCTCTGCTCGGTCTTCTCGTCCAGGCCCATGAAGTCCTTGGCCTTGGCCAGCGTGTCCGCGCTCGGGAAGATCAGCTGGTTGTCGACCAGGCTGGAGTCGATCTTCTCCATGGCCTGCTTGGCGCCCTCGACCGGACAGATGTAGTTGACCCAGGCCGCCAGCGTCGCGGCGTTCACCGGGTCGTAGTAGAAGTTCATCAGCTCCTCGGCGTTGGCCCGGTGCTCGGCCTTGTTCGGGACCAGCATGTTGTCGCTCCAGAGCGCCAGGCCCTCCTCCGGCGCGACGAACTTGATGTCGGGGTTGTCGAACTGCAGCTGGATGATGTCGCCGGACCACGCCTCGCAGGCCACGACGTTGCCCTTGACGAGGTCCTGGGCGTACTCGTTGCCGGTGAACGCCCGGATCTGGCCGGCGTCGGTGGCCTTCTGGAGGCGGTCGATCGCCTTGCCGAACTCCTCGTCGGTGAAGTCCTCGGGGTCGGCGCCCTCGAGGAGCAGCATGAACAGCATCGTGTCGTGCATCTCCGAGAGGAGGCTGACCTTGCCCTTGAGGTCCGGGCGGGTGAGCAGCTCGTCGAAGCTGCGCACCTCCTTGGTCAGCTTGGCGTTGTAGGCGATGCCGGTCAGGCCGCTCTGCCACGGCACCGAGTAGTCGCGGTCCTTGTCCCAGCTGGGCGACTTGAGCGTGGACACCAGGTTGGCCTCGACGTTGGGGAGCTTGGTCTTGTCGAGCTTCTGCAGCCAGCCGAGGTTGACCATCCGGGCGGCCATCCAGTCGGTCAGCGTCATGATGTCGCGCCCGGTGGGCTGGCAGTCGGCGAGCTGGTTGCGCACCACGCCGAAGAACTCGGCGTTGTCGTTGACGTCGGTGACGTAGTCGACCTTGATCCCGCTCTCCCTCTCGAACTTCGCGAGGGAGGGGTACACCGTGACCTTCTTGCCGCCCTGCTTGACCTTCTTCTCGTCGAGGTAGAGCGGCCAGTTGGAGAAGTGCAGCGTCTTCTGGCTGGCGGACAGGTCCTTGCTGACGCACGACGTCGGCGGTCTGCTTGGCCGCCGGGCGTGCCGCAGGCGGACAGCAGCGCGGGTGCGCCCAGGCCGAGGCCGGCCAGACCGGCTCCCCGCAGGAAGCCACGGCGCCCCACCGGTGAGGACGCCATCAGGCGGCGGACGGCATCGGGTCCGGGTGCAGGGTGCGGCATCGCCACCATGTCCTCTCGTCGGCGGGGTCCCAGGAGGGTCAGTGGATCTTGTCAGAGGATCCGACGATCAACAAGGGAATCCGTGGAACGGAAACATTCCCGCAACGAAATCCCTTGCCAAAACGGACTTAGCTCTTTGACGCGACCCCTCCGGCGTGCCACGATCACCCGGGTGACCAGCCGCACCACCCGCAACGGGTCCCCCTCCCCCGCCGGCCCCCGCCCTGGCGTGGTGCTCGACGACGTCTCGAAGTCCATCATCGAGGAGCTCCAGCAGGACGGCCGGCGCTCGTACGCCGCCATCGGCAAGGTCGTGGGCCTCTCGGAGGCGGCGGTCCGGCAGCGCGTCCAGCGGCTCGTCGACAGCGGGGTGATGCAGGTCGTCGCGGTCACCGACCCTCTCGAGCTCGGCTTCGCCCGGCAGGCCATGATCGCCATCCGGGTGCGCGGGCAGCTCGAGCCCGTCGCGGACGCGATCGCCGCGCTCGACGAGGTCGACTACGTGGTGATCACCGCCGGCTCCTACGACCTGCTCGTCGAGGTGGTCTGCGAGAGCGACGAGGAGCTGCTCGCGGTGCTGTCCACCAAGATCCGCACGATCGAGGCCGTCGAGACCACCGAGACCTTCATGTACCTCAAGCTCCGCAAGCAGACCTACTCCTGGGGTGTGCGCTGAGCCCCGCCTCTCCGGCCTGGGCCGGGCTCTCCCTGTGGCACGAGACCGCCGATGACGCGTGGTCTCCGCGGCCCGCGCTGCCCGGCGACACCGACGTCGACGTCGCGATCGTGGGCGCCGGCTTCACCGGCCTGTGGACCGCCTACTACCTGCTGAGCGCCGACCCGTCGCTGCGGGTGGCGGTGCTGGAGGCCGAGACGGCCGGCTTCGGCGCCTCCGGCCGCAACGGCGGCTGGTGCTCGGCGCTGTTCCCCGCGTCCCTCGGCACGATGGCCGCCCTGCCCGGCTCGAGCCGCGGCGCCGCGCTCGCGCTGCACCGGGCGATGCGCGAGACCGTCGACGAGGTGCTCGCGGTGGTGGCCGCCGAGGGCATCGACGCCCTGGCCCACAAGGGCGGCACCGTCTCGCTGGCCCGCACCGGCGCCCAGCTCGGCCGGGCCCGTGACGAGGTCGCGCACGCCCGCACGTGGGGCCGCGGCCCGGACGACGTACGCCTGCTGGACGCCGCGGAGGCGCGCTCGCACCTGGACGCCGCCGGGACGCTGGGCGGCACGTTCACCCCCGACTGCGCCGCCGTGCACCCCGCCCGGCTGGTGCGCGGCCTGGCCCGGGCGGTCGAGCGGCGCGGCGGCCGGATCCACGAGCGCACCCGGGTCCGGGCCGATCGAGCCGGGCCGTGCGGTGACCGACCACGGCGTGGTGCGCGCCGACGTGGTGGTCCGGGCCACCGAGGGCTACACCGTCAGCCTCGACGGCCACGCCGCGCGACGTGGTGCCGGTCTACTCGCTGATCGTGGCGACCGAGCCGCTCCCCGACGAGACCTGGGAGCGGATCGGGCTGCGCGAGCGCGAGACGTTCACCGACCACCGCAACCTGATCATCTACGGCCAGCGCACCGCCGACGGCCGCATCGTGTTCGGCGGCCGCGGGGCGCCGTACCACTTCGGGTCGCGGATCCGGCCCGGCTTCGACCGCGAGCCGAAGGTCTTCGACATGCTGCGCGAGACGCTCGTCGAGATGCTGCCCGCAGGTCGCCGGCGCGCGGTTCACGCACGCCTGGGGCGGCGCGCTGGGCATCCCCCGCGACTGGGTGGCCTCGGTCGGCCTGGACCGCGCCGCCGGCACGGCCTGGGCGGGTGGCTACGTCGGCGACGGCGTCGGTACGACGAACCTGGCCGGCCGGACCCTGCGGGACCTCATCCTGCGGCGGGACACCGACCTGGTCCGGCTGCCCTGGGTCGGGCACCGCTCCCGCCGGTGGGAGCCGGAGCCGCTGCGCTGGCTCGGCGTGAACGCCGGCCTGCGGGCGATGTCGTTCGCGGACACCGAGGAGCGGCTGACCGGGCGGCCGAGCGTCGTGGCCCGGGCCGTCGCACCCCTCGTCGGCGGCCACTGACCGGTCGGTCCGCCGCCGGCCCCAGCGGGTCCGGGACGTATTCGGTCATTACGCCCCGAACCGGCACCGTCCCGCTTGTACCGTCTCTCCCGGGGGATGAGTGTTTCTACGGTTTCAGGGAGGAAGCCAATGGAGGCCAGGCACGTCGTCACGTGCCCGGGTGCCGTTCACGATCTTGTTCACGCTGCGTGATCGTGCTGGGGGAGTTCGGGTTCCTGCAGGCCGTCTACCACATGGACGACCACGTCGAGGTGCAGGCGAGGGCGCAGGCGCGGGTGTCCGGCGCCCTCTCCACGTGGCAGCCCGGAGCCGACACGTCTCCCGTCGAGGAGGCCGTCCGCGCCCTGGCCACCACCGACGTGCCCGGTGCCGCGCGGCTCCAGTCCCTGACCCGGACCTGGGCCGGCGAGCCTCGCCTCCGACGACCTCGAGGCCTCCGCGCCGACAACGCCGCGATCGGCCGCGCCATCTCCGTGCAGCACGGCGTCGTCGACCGGCGCGCCGCGATGATCCTCGGCGGCCTCCTCGTCCTGGTCTCCCTCGGCTGGGCGGTCTGGTTCCGCAAGCTGGTCCGCCGGCACCGCGAGGTGCAGCGCGCGCTCACCGAGAAGCACGTCCTCGACGCCGGTGAGCGGCGGCTCCTCGCCCTCGTCCAGAACAGCACCGACCTCGTCGCCGTGCTCGAGGCGGACTCCACCACCTCCTTCGTCAGCCCCGCGTCCGCGGCCGTGCTCGGGCTCGACCCCGACCAGCTCATCGGCTCGCGCTTCGTCGACCAGCTGCTCCCCCGCGACGTACCGATGTTCGTGCGGATGCTCGCCGCGTCCCGCGAGGGCGACCAGCCGGTCATCCTGCGCACCCGGCACGCGGACGGCCGCGACCTGGTCCTCGAGGGCACGCTCACCAACCTGATGGCCGACCCGGCCGTGCAGGGCTGGGTGCTCACCGTCCGCGACGTCACCGACCGCCAGGCGCTCCAGCAGGAGCTGAGCTACCAGGCGTTCCACGACGCGCTCACCGGGCTCGCCAACCGCCAGCTCTTCGGCGACCGGCTCACCCACGCGCTGCGCAGCCGCGACCGCGCCACCGAGCCGCTCAGCGTGCTGTTCCTCGACCTCGACGACTTCAAGCACGTCAACGACAGCCTCGGCCACGGCATCGGTGACCGGCTCCTGGTCACCGTCGCCGAGCGGATCAGCGCCGCGATCCGCCAGGGCGACACCGCCGCCCGGCTCGGCGGCGACGAGTTCGCCGTCCTCATGGAGAACGCCGACGCCGACGCCGCCCGCGAGGTCGCCGAGCGGCTGCTCCAGGCCCTCGCCGTCCCCGTCCAGGTCGACGAGCACCAGCACTCGGTGCGCGCCAGCATCGGCCTCGCGCAGGCCATGCCGGGCGAGGCCACCGGCGACGACACGCTCCGCAACGCCGACGTCGCGATGTACTGGGCCAAGGACCGCGGCAAGGGCACCATCGCGGTCTACGAGGCCGGGCTGCACGCCGAGGCGCTCGGCCGGCTGGCGCTGCGCTCCGAGCTCCAGCGGGCGATCCGCGAGAACGAGCTGGTGCTGCACTACCAGCCGACCGTCGACCTGACCACGCAGCGGATCACCGGCTTCGAGGCGCTCGTGCGGTGGAACCACCCCACCCGCGGCCTGCTCCCCCCGCTCGAGTTCATCCCGGTGGCCGAGCAGAGCGGCCTGATCGTGCCGCTCGGCAGCTGGGTCCTCCTCGAGGCCTGCCAGGCCGGCGCCGGCATGCAGAGCGAGCGGCACCAGCCCTCCATGGCGGTCAACATCGCCGCCCAGCAGCTGGCCAAGACCGACTTCGTCGACGAGGTCGTCGACGCCCTGCGGCGCACCGGCATGCCGGCCGAGCGGCTGGTCCTGGAGATCACCGAGAGCGTGCTGCTCGACGACATGAGCAACACCATCACCACGCTGGCGCGGCTGCGCGACCGTGGCATCCGGGTGGCCATCGACGACTTCGGCACCGGCTACAGCTCGCTGTCCTACCTCGCCCAGCTGCCCGTCGACGTGCTCAAGATCGACAAGTCCTTCGTGGACAAGGTCGGCGGCGGGTACGCCGACGCGTCGCTCGTCGAGGCGATCATCGCGATGAGCCACAGCATGCGGCTCACCACCGTCGCCGAGGGCGTCGAGCAGCTCCGAGCAGGCCGCCTGGCTGCAGGACGCGCGCTGCTCGCTCGGCCAGGGCTACCTCTGGTCCCGGCCGGTCGACCTGGCCTCCGCCCGCGAGCTGCTCGTCCGCGGCACGCACCGCCCCGCGGCCGTGATCGGCGAGGGCGACGGCCTGCTCGTCACCCCCTGACGCTCGCCGCGTCAGTCGCGGCGCAGCGACGGGCGCAGCAGGTCCAGGACGCCGGCGTCCTCGATGGTGGAGGGCACGGCCGCGTCCTTGCCGTCGGCGATCTCGCGCATCGTCTTGCGCAGGATCTTGCCGCTGCGGGTCTTCGGCAGCCCGGCGACGACCGCGACGTCCTTGAACGCGGCGACCGCGCCGATCTCGGCGCGCACCAGGGCGACGAGCTCGCGCGCGACCCGGTCGAGGTCCTCGGGCTCGCTGGCCACGCCGGCCTTGAGCACCACGAAGCCGCGCGGGACCTGGCCCTTCAGCGCGTCGGCCACGCCGATCACGGCGCACTCCGCGACCGCCGCGTGCGAGGCGAGCACCGCCTCCATCGACCCGGTCGAGAGCCGGTGCCCGGCCACGTTGATGACGTCGTCGGTGCGGCCCATCACGAACAGGTAGCCGTCCTCGTCGACGTACCCGCCGTCGCCGGAGAGGTAGTAGCCCTCGAAGGCGGAGAGGTACGACGACACGAACCGCTCGTCGTCGCCGCCACAGCGTCGTCAGCGTGCCCGGGGGCAGCGGCAGCCTGAGGCAGATCGCGCCCTCGGCGCCGGCCGCCACCGGCGCGCCCTGCTCGGCGAGGACCTCGACCTGGTAGCCGGGCACCGGCACCGACGGCGAGCCCGGCTTGATCGGCATCGGGTCGAGCCCGCGCAGGTTCGCCGCGATCGGCCAGCCCGGTCTCGGTCTGCCACCAGTGGTCGACGACCGGGACGCCGAGCCGCTCGGTGGCCCACTGGTAGGTCTCCGGGTCGAGCCGCTCCCCCGCCAGGAACAGCGTGCGGAACCGGCTCAGGTCGTGGCCGGCCAGCAGCGTGCCGTCGGGGTCCTCCTTCTTGATCGCCCGGATCGCGGTCGGGGCGGTGAACAGCGCCTCGACGCCGTGCTCCGCGATCACCCGCCAGAACGCGCCGGCGTCCGGGGTGCCGACCGGCTTGCCCTCGTAGAGCACGGTCGTCGCGCCGGTGATCAGCGGCGCGTAGACGATGTAGGAGTGGCCGACGACCCAGCCGACGTCGGAGGCGGTCCACCACACCTGGCCGGCGTGCACGTCGTAGATGTTGGGCAGCGACCACGCCATCGCCACCGCGTGCCCGCCGTTGTCGCGGACGATGCCCTTCGGCTTGCCGGTCGTGCCGGAGGTGTAGAGCACGTAGAGCGGGTCGGTGGCCGCGACCTCGACGCACTCCGCGGGGTCGGTGCGCCCGGCCTTCATCGCCAGGTCCCAGTCGACGTCGCGCGGCTCGCGCAGCGTCCGCCTCGGCCTGCGGCCGCTGCTTGACGACGACGGCGTCCGGCTGGTGCTCGGCGAGCTCGAGGGCCCGGTCGATGATCGGCTTGTACTCCACGACCCGGGTCGGCTCGATGCCGCAGGAGGCCGCCACGACCACCTTGGGCCGCGCGTCGTCGATGCGGACCGCCAGCTCGCGCGGCGCGAAGCCCGCCGAAGACCACCGAGTGCACCGCGCCGATCCGGGCGCAGGCGAGCATCGCGACGACCGCCTCGGGGATCATCGGCATGTAGATCACCACCCGGTCCCCCGCCACCACGCCGAACCCGCGCAGGGCGCCGGCGAAGGCGGCGACCTGCTCGAGCAGCTGCGGCGTAGCTGTAGCTCGTCTTGGTGTCCGGCGACGGCGCTGTCGTAGATCAGCGCGGTGCGGTCGCCGTGGCCCGTGCACGACGTGCCGGTCGAGCGCGTTGTAGCAGGTGTTCAGCGTCGCGTCGGGGAACCACCGGTAGAACGGCGGGTGCTCGTCGTCGAGCACCTGCTGCGGCTTCTTGATCCAGTCGACGAGCCCGGCCTGCTCGCCCCAGAAGCCCTCGGGGTCCTCGATGCTCCTGGCGTGCTCGCTGCGGTAGTCGGCCATGCCCCCATCTTGCTGACCGGGCCGGCTCCAGGCCAGGGCCCGCTCAGGCCAGGCCGTTGGCGGCGGTGCGCGCCGGGCGCCGGCCGGTGCGCAGCCAGGCGTCGAAGAACCCGTCCAGGTCCTGCCCGCTGACCTGCTCGGCGAGCGCCTCGAACTCCTCGACCGTGCCGGTGGCGCCGGAGTGCTCGGGCGCCCAGGTGCGCAGCAGACGCGCAGCAGGTCCGTCGTCCGATGCGGTTGCGCAGCGCCTGCAGCGTCATCGCGCCCCGGTCGTAGACCGGCGCGTCGAAGATCCGCTCGGCGCCCGGGTCCGCGATCGCGCAGCCGCCAGAACGGGTCCGAGGCCGGGTGCGCGGAGTACTGCCGCTGCAGCCGGGCGGCCGCGCCGGTCGCGGCCGTGGGTCTCGGCGTAGCGCCACTCCGCCCAGGTCGCGAAGCCCTCGTTGAGCCAGATGTCGCGCCACCGCTGGACCGGACACGTCGTCGCCGAACCACTGGTGCGCCAGCTCGTGGACGACCGTGGAGTGCGCCTCGTGGCCGTTGCCGAGGAAGGGGTACGTCGGCCGGCGTCTGGTTCTCGAGCGCGAAGCCGGTGCTCGAGCGAGGTGACGACGCCGCCGGTGGAGTCGAACGGGTAGCGGCCGAACTGGGTCGCCAGCCAGCGCACGATCCCCGGCGGGTCCTGCATCAGCCGCAGCTGCTGGGCCTGCGCCTTGCTGGCCGAACCACGTCGAGACCGCGACGGTACGGCAGCCCGTGGCTGACCCCTGCTCGACCCGGAAGCGCCCGGCGGCGAAGAACGCGAGGTAGGTCGCCATCGGCTGCCTCATCCGCCAGTGCCACGACGTCCAGGCGCCCGTCGTGCGTCGGGACGACCAGCGCGCCGTTGCCGACCACCTGGTTGCCGCGCGGCGACCGGCCACGGTCATGTCGTAGGTCGCCTTGTCGCGCGGGTGGTCGTTGGCCGGGAACCACCACGGCGCGATGTGCGGCTCGTTGGTGGCGATCGCCTCGTCGGGCTCGGAGAAGAACGGCTTCTCCCCGCCGTAGCGACAGCCGCTTCGGGCGTGCCGTGGTAGCGCACCCGGACCACGAAGCTGCCTGCCCGCGGCGATCGGCGAGGCCGGGGTGACGACGAGCTCGTGCTTGCCGGCTTGGCGAACGCTCGCCGCCGTGCCGTCGACGGTCACGCGTCCGGCGTGAGCACCAGGTCGAGGTGGAACGACTCAGGCGCTCGGTCGCGACGGCGCGAGACCGCCGTGCGCCCGCTCAGCCGCCGCTGCGCAGCCGGTAGGTGTCGTGGATGTCGTAGTGCGCGACGTCGTAGCCGCCGTTGCCGTCCAGCGGGAAGTAGGGGTCGCCGATGCCCGCGGACCCGCGGACCGCCGGGGGCCTCCGCGGCTCCGCGGCGGGAGCACGGCCAGCAGGCCGGTGACCAGGACGGGCACGCGGACACGGCCGCGGCGGCACGACGGACGACGAGCTTCACGAGAGGGATCTCCAGAGAACGGGTGCACGGCGTCGAGCGTAGACGGCGCGGTACCGCCCGGACGCGAAAAACCGGTTGCCGGCACCCGTGACCTGGACCAGCCACCCTCGTGCCGCAGACGGCTGCGGTCCGCGCGGTCGGTGCCCGAGAGGAGACGTGAGATGTCCGTCACGGTCCTCGGCACGTCCCGTGCCCGCCCGTCCCCTCACCTCTGGAGCACCGACACCGATGTCATCCGACACCCGTCCCACCGGTCGAGCGACCTCACCTGAGCCTCGACCCCCGTTTCGTCTTCGACTTCCGGCCCGCCGACGACCCCGGCGACGGACAGCGCTTCTCCACCTGGCTCGGCGTCGAGCCGCTGTGCCGCGGCCCCGAGCCACGCCCCGACTGGGTGGTGACCAGCCAGGCCGCCGTCGACACCGAGCTCGGCGTGCTCAAGACCGGCAAGGAGGCCGACGTCTTCCTCCTCGAGCGGGCCGTGCCCGACGACCCCGCCCAGCAGGTCGTGATGGCCGCCAAGCGCTACCGCGGCGAGGAGCACCGCTCCTTCCACCGCAGCACCGCCTACACCGAGGGCCGCCGCACCCGGAACACCCGCGACGCCCGGGCGCTGGCCAAGAAGACCGCGCACGGCCGCGCCGTCGCCGCCGGCCAGTGGGCCTGGGCGGAGTGGGAGGCGCTCAAGCGCTTCTGGCTGGCCGGCGTCCCGGTCCCCTACCCGGTGCAGATCGACGGCACCGAGATCCTGATGGAGCTCGTCACCGTCGACGGCGAGGCGGCGCCGCGGCTGGCGCAGACCCGTCCGCGCCGCGACCTGCTCGGCGTCGTACTTCGACCAGCTCCGCGACGCGATGGCGGCGCTGGCCCGGCACGGCGTCGCGCACGGCGACCTGTCGCCGTACAACGTGCTGGCCGCGGGCGACCGGCTGGTGATCATCGACCTGCCGCAGGCGGTGGACATGGTGGCCAACCCGGCGGGCATGGACTTCCTGATGCGCGACTGCCACAACGTCTGCTCCTGGTTCGTGGCCCGCGGTCTCGACGTCGACGAGCACGCCCTGTTCGCGGAGCTGCTCGCCTGCGCCCTCTGAGACCGGCGGCACGGCAGGATGTCCGGCATGAGGTCGTACGCATGAGGCGCCGGACGCCGCCGCACGGTCGAGGTCGAGACGCTCGAGGAGTTCGACGCCCTGGTCGCCGCGGGCGCGACGTCGATGGCGGGCTGGCAGCTGCAGGACCTCGACCTGCGCGGGCACGGCGACGTCCTGCGGGGGCTCGACGCCCGCGGCGCGCTGCTGCTCGGCTGCACGCTGGACCCGGACCTCGAGGACCAGCTGCGCGACCGGCGGTGCGCTGGTGTTCCCCGAGGTCCCGGACGTGCCGCTCAACCCCTACCGCGCGCACCTCTACTCCCCCGACGAGCTGTACGACGGGCTCGCGACCGGGGACTACGCCAGCACCCTCGACGCCCGGGTCTACGCCTGGACCCGGAGGACCGGTGCACGACCTGCACGCGCATGCTCGCCCAGGCGCTGCACGACCTCGCGGTCGACGACGCGCTCGCGGAGTGGGTGTCCGGCCGCCGGCTGGTCGGCGTGATGGGCGGGCACGCCCTGGCCCGCGGCACCGACGGCTACGCCGACGCGGCCCGCCTCGGCCGCGCGCTGGCCCGAGGCCGGGCTCACCGTCGCCACCGGCGGCGGCCCGGGGGCGATGGAGGCCGCCAACCTCGGCGCCTACCTCTCGGGCCACGACGACGCCGCCCTCGACGAGGCGCTCGGACCTGCTCGCCGCCGTGCCGGGCTTCGAGCCGTCGGTGGGCGACTGGGCCCGGTCGGCGTTCGACGTACGCGACCCGGTGCCCGGACGGCACCGCCTCGCTGGGGGTGCCGACCTGGTTCTACGGCCACGAGCCGCCCAACGCGTTCGCCGACGCAGGTCGCGAAGTACTTCAAGAACGCGATCCGCGAGGACGTCCTGCTGCACGTGTGCACCGCCGGCATCGTGTTCCTGCCGGGTCGCGGCGGGCACCGTGCAGGAGGTGTTCCAGGACGCCTGCGAGAACTACTACGCCGCCGGCGGGCGCGGTCGCGCCGATGGTGCTGGTCGGGCGCGGACTACTGGACCGAGGAGCTGCCCGGTGTGGCCGCTGCTGCGAACGGCTCGCGCGCGGCCGGGAGATGGCGGACACGCTGCACCTCGTCGACGACCTCGAGGAGGTCGCGGGGCTCCTCGCGCGACTGAGGCCTTGACCGGGGCTGCAAGACTGCCGGGTCATGCCCACCTTCTCGGCGACCACCGACTCCGAGGCCGTGGTCGCGGCGGACCGCGAGGCGATCTGGGCGGCGCTCACCGACCCCGTCCTGCTGCCGAAGCTGACCCCGCTGCTGCGCAGCATCGAGACCGAACGGCGACCTGTGGCGCTGGGAGATGACCCGGGTCGTCGGTGCTCGGCGTGAGCTGAGCCCCTGCTTCACCGAGCAGATGACCTTCGACGCCCCGCACCGCATCGAGTACACCCACGCCCCGCCCGCCCGGTCAGCACCGAGCGCACCGGCGCCGAGGGGTGGTACGAGCTCACCGAGGTCAGGGGCGGCACGCAGCTCCGGATCAGCCTGACCCTGTACGTCGACCTGCCGCTGGCCCGGGCGGCGCGGCCCGCGGTGAACCGGGTGATGAAGGCCGTGATGATGCGCACCGGCGAGCGGTTCGCGACGCAACCTGCTCGCGCACCTCGGCGTGCCGGCCACCCGCTAGGGCGCCTGGCGCGGACCTCAGCCGTCGGCGGCGGCGAGCTGGCCGCAGGCGCCGTCGATCTCGCTGCCCCGGGTGTCGCGCACCGTGGTCGGCACGCCCTTGGCCTCGAGCCGGCGGACGAACTCGCGCTCGTCCTCGGGACGCGACGCGGTCCACTTCGAGCCCGGCGTCGGGTTGAGCGGGATCAGGTTCACGTGCACCCAGCCCCAGTCGCCGTACGACGTGAGCACGTCGCCGAGCAGGTCGGCGCGCCAGCCCTGGTCGTTGATGTCGCACATCATGGCGTACTCGATCGAGACCCGGCGCTTGGTGCGGCTCGCGTAGTTCCAGGCCGCCTCGACGGCCTCGTGCACCGACCAGCGGGTGTTGATCGGGACCAGCTCGTTGCGCAGCTCGTCGTCGGGCGCGTGCAGGGACAGCGCCAGCGTGACCGGGATGCCCTCGTCGGCGAGCTGGTACATCCGCGGCACGAGGCCGACGGTCGACAGCGTGATGCCGCGGGCGGACATGCCGAGCCCGTCGGGCGTCTTGTCGGTGAGCCGGCGGATCGCGCCGATCACGGCCTTGTAGTTGGCCATCGGCTCGCCCATGCCCATGAACACCACGTTGGAGACCCGGCCGGGACCGCCGGGCACCTCGCCGCGGGCCAGCGACCGGGCGCCGGCGACGACCTGCTCGACGATCTCGGCGGCGGACATGTTGCGCTGCAGGCCGCCCTGGCCGGTGGCGCAGAACGGGCAGGCCATCCCGCAGCCCGCCTGCGAGGAGACGCACATCGTCGCCCGGTCGGGGTAGCGCATCAGCACCGACTCGACGAGCGCGCCGTCGAACAGCCTCCACAGCGTCTTGCGGGTGGTGCCCTTGTCGGCCTCGAGCGTGCGCAGCGGCGTCATCAGCTCGGGCAGCAGCGCGGCCACGAGCTGCTCGCGGTCGGCGGCCGGCAGGTCGGTCATCTCGGCGGGGTCGTCGACCAGCCGGGAGAAGTAGTGCGTGGAGAGCTGCTTGGCCCGGAACCCGGGCAGCCCGAGCTCGGTGACCAGCGCCTTGCGCTCGTCGGCGGACAGGTCGGCGAGGTGGCGCGGCGGCTTCTTGCGGCCACGCGGCTCGTCGAACACGAGCGGCAGGTTCTTCGGCTGGTCGGGCATGATCGTCCCAGTCTCCCACCCCGCTCGGCCCGGGCCGAATCCTCAGCGGGCGAGACGGGTCACAAGCAGGTCGGGCATCGTCAGCCGCTCCCAGGCCCGGAGGATCCGGCGCGGTGCCGCCCAGCGCCGACGCTCAGCACCGTCCACGCCGTCCCGTGCCCGACCAGGACCAGGTCGCCCGGCGTGCTCGGCGGCGAGCCGCCGCACCGCCTCCACGACCCGGTCGCGCGTCACGGCGAGCGGCTCCCACGCGGGGACGGCCCGCTCGTCGGGACGCTCGAACGCCCGTCGTACGGCGGCCCGGAAGTCGTCGTCGGTCGTCGAACCAGTGCACGCCGCGGTGCTGCTCCGCGAGGTCGTCGACGACCAGCACCGGCCCGTCGGTCAGCCGGGCGGCTGTCTCGCGTGCCTTCGGCTCGGGCGAGCTGCACCAGGTCGCCCCGTCCGGCAGCCGTCCGGAGGCGCGCAGGGCGTCGACGTCCCCGAGTCGCCGCCGGGTCCAGCCGCCACCCGGCGGCGGGCCGCCCGGGCTCGACCAGCGGCCGGCCGTGCCGCACCAGGAACAGCCGGCCGGCCGAGCCCGTCGGGCTCACTGGAAGACGAGGTAGTGCAGCAGCAGCCAGGTCGGCGCCGCCGTGGCGAGCAGCGAGTCGAGCCGGTCCATCAGGCCGCCGTGGCCCGGGATGATCTGGGACATGTCCTTGATGCCGAGGTCGCGCTTCATCACCGACTCGCACAGGTCGCCCAGCGTCGCCATCACCACCGCGATCAGGCCGAGCAGGACCCCGACCCACCAGTCGCCGTCGAGCAGGTAGTCGACGGTCAGCCAGCCCACGACCACGCAGGACACCGCCGACCCGGCGAACCCCTCCCACGACTTCTTCGGGGAGATCACCGGCGCCATCGGGTGCTTGCCGATCAGCACCCCGACGACGTACCCGCCGATGTCGGAGGCGATCGTCACCAGGATGAACGTGACGATCGCGAGCTGGCCGCGGTCCTCGGCCAGCAGCAGCGCGACGAAGCCGCCGAGGAACGGCACGTAGACGAGCGTGAACACCGAGGCGGTGGCGTCCATGACGTAGCCCGCCACCCCGCCCCGCAGCCGCCACAGCATGCTGACCAGCGCGGTGACCGCGGTGGCCGTGACCAGCGCCGGCGCGCCGAAGAAGAACGCGGCCAGCACCATCACGACGCCGCCGGCCATCACCGGCTCGCGGGTGATCCGGATGTCGCCGGTGGCGAAGGCGTGCCCGAGCTCCCAGACCGCGACGATCACCGCGGCGACGACGATCACCATGAACGCCGGCTTCCAGAGCACCAGCGAGCCGATGATCGCGGCCCCGAGCACGACGCCGGAGCCGATCGCGGCCGGCAGGTTGCGGCCGGCGCGGCTGACCTTCACCGGGGGTGCTGCGGTGGCCGGCGTGGCCAACGGCGGCACGACCGGGCGGTGGGGGTGTTCGGGAGAGGACATCTCGGAACCGGCTGGGGAGGTCCTCAGACCTCGAGCAGCTCGGCTTCCTTGTGCTTGAGCATCTCGTCGATCTCGTCGGTGTGCTTCTTGGTGATCGAGTCGAGCCGCTTCTCCGCGCCGGTGACGTCGTCCTTGCCGACCTCGCCGTCCTTCTCGAGCTTCTCCAGCGACTGCTTGGCGTTGCGGCGGATGTTGCGCACCGAGACCCGGCCGTCCTCGGCCTTGCCCTTCGCCATCTTGATGTAGTCCTTGCGGCGCTCCTCGGTCAGCTCCGGGCAGCGTCACGCGGATGGTCTTGCCGTCGTCGGTGGGGTTCACGCCGAGGTCGGAGTCGCGGATCGACTTCTCGATGGCGGACATCGCGCTCTGGTCGAACGGGCTGATGATGATGACCCGCGGCTCGGGCGCCGAGAACGACGCGAGCTGCTGCAGCGGGGTGGGCGAGCCGTAGTAGTCGGCGGTGAGCTTGTGGAACATCGAGGGGTTCGCCCGGCCGGTCCGGATCGCCGCGAAGTCCTCCCGCGTCACCTCGACGGCCTTGCTCATCTTGCTGTCGGCCTCGTTGAGGGTCTGGTTGATCACGGTTGCTCCTGGTTCTCGTGTGCCCGGGGCGTCCCGGGGCGGCGTACGGCGGACGGGTGGGCCTCGCTCAGGCGTCGCGGCTGACCGTCGTGCCGATCTTCTCACCCGCGATCACGCGGGCGATGTTCCCCTCCTCGGAGAGGTTGAAGACGATCATGTTCATGTTGTTGTCGCGCGAGAGGCTCACCGACGTGGCGTCGGCGACCTGGAGGCCGCGCTGCAGGAACTCGTCGTAGGTCAGGTGGTCGAACTTCACCGCGTTCGGGTTCCGGTGCGGGTCGGAGTCGTAGACCCCGTCGACGCCCTGCTTGCCCATCAGGATGACCTGGGCACCGATCTCCAGCGCGCGCTGCGCGGCGACCGTGTCGGTGGAGAAGTACGGCATGCCGGCGCCGGCCCCGAAGATCACCACGCGGCCCTTGGCGAGGTGCCGCATCGCCCGGCGCGGGATGTACGGCTCGGCGACCTGGCCCATCGCGATGGCGGTCTGCACGCGCGTCTCCACGCCCTGCTTCTCCAGGAAGTCCTGGAGCGCGAGGCAGTTCATCACGGTGCCGAGCATGCCCATGTAGTCGGCGCGGGCGCGGTCCATGCCGCTCTTCTGCAGCTCCGCGCCGCGGAAGAAGTTGCCGCCGCCGACGACGACCGCGACCTCGACGCCGCTGCGCACCACGTCGGCGATCTCGCGGGCGATGCCCTCCACGACGACCGGGTCGACCCCGACCCGACCGCCTCCGAAGACCTCACCGGAGAGCTTGAGCAGGACTCGCTTGTACGCCGTCACGGGCGCTCCTTTCGACGGGCGGTCGGGGTGGTCCGGACGTGCGAGAAGGCCGGTCCTTCGCTGTGGTTCGTGCCCACGGACCGGCCTCCTCTCAGGTTCTGCGCCAGGTTGGTGAAACCCTAGTTGATGCTCAGGCGTCGAGCCTCACTGACCGATCTCGAAGCGGGCGAAGCGCGTGACGCTCACACCGGCCTCGTCGAGAACCGCCTTGACCGACTTCTTGGAGTCGGTGACCGACGGCTGGTCGAGCAGCACGACGTCCTTGAAGAAGCCGTTGAGCCGGCCCTCGGTGATCTTGGCGATCGCCTGCTCGGGCTTGCCCTCCTCGCGCGAGGTGGCCTCGGCGATCTCGCGCTCCTTGGCGACGATCTCGGCGGGGACGTCCTCACGGGTGAGGTACTGCGGCTTCATCGCGGCGATCTGCATCGCGGCGCCGCGGGCGGCCTCGTCCGACGTACCGTCGTAGGCCACCAGGACGCCGACGGCCGGCGGCAGGTCCGAGGCGCGGCGGTGCATGTAGGTGACGACCGGGCCGTCGAAGTACGCGACGCGGCCGAGCTCGATCTTCTCGCCGATGGTGATCGCGAGCTGCTCGACGACCTCGCCGACGGTCTTGTCACCGAGCTGCGACGGCCTTGAGGGACTCGGTGTCAGCGGCCTTCGCGGCGTTCGCGGCGTCCGCGATCTGCTGCGCCGTGGCGATGAAGTCCTCGTTCTTCGCGACGAAGTCGGTCTCGGAGTTGATCTCGACCAGGGCGCCGCCGGAGGTCGCGACCAGGCCGGCGGTGGCCTCGCGCTCGGCCGCCACGCTTGGCGGCCTTGGCCGCACCCTTGGTGCGGAGGATGTCGACGGCGGCGTCGAACGCGCCGTCGGCCTCGTCGAGCGCCTTCTTGCAGTCCATCATGCCCGCGCCCGTGAGGTCGCGGAGCTTCTTGACGTCGGCGGCGGAGAAGTTCGCCATGTCAGTTGCACTCCCTCGTGCTGGTGGTGGAGTCGTTCGGGGGACGGTGGTGCGACCGGTGGTGCGGGCGGCCCGGCAAGCCGGACCGCCCGCACCCACGTCGGTCGGTCAGGCCGGGGTCTCGCCCTCGGCCGGCGCAGCGGCCTCGGGGGCCTCGGCCGCGGGGGCCTCCTCGGCCGGCGCAGCAGCCTCGGCCGCGGGGGCCTCGGTCGCCTCGGCGGCGGGGGTCTCCTCGGCCTTGGCCTCGGCCGGAGCCTCGGCAGCCTCGGAGGACGCGCCGGTGGCCTCGGCGGCCGGGGTCTCGGTCGCGGCCGCACCCTCGGTCTCGCCGCCGGTCGCCTTCACGGCGGCCTTGTCGGCGTCGCCCTGCAGGAGCTCGCGCTCCCAGTCGGCCAGCGGCTCGCCGCCACCGATCTCGGCGGCGTCACCGGTCTTGGCGCCCGAGCGGGCGATGAGACCGTCGGCGACGGCGTCGGCGACCACGCGGGTCAGCAGGCCGACGGCGCGGATCGCGTCGTCGTTGCCCGGGATCGGGAAGTCGACGAGGTCCGGGTCGCAGTTCGAGTCCAGGATGCCGATGATCGGGATCCGCAGCTTGCGGGCCTCCTCGACGGCGAGGTGCTCCTTGTTGGTGTCGACGATCCAGACGGCCGACGGCGTGCGGGTCATGTCCCGGATGCCACCCAGCGTCTTGTCGAGCTTGATCTGCTCGCGCTTCATGTGCAGCAGCTCCTTCTTCGTGCGGCCGCTGCCGGCCACATCGTCGAAGTCCACCTCGTCGAGCTCCTTGAGGCGGTTGATCCGCTGGTGCACGGTCTGGAAGTTGGTGAGCATGCCGCCCAGCCAGCGCTGGTTGACGTAGGGCATCCCGACGCGGGTCGCCTGCTCGGAGATCGCTTCCTGGGCCTGCTTCTTGGTGCCCACGAACATCACGGTGCCGCCCTTGGCGACGGTGTCCTTGACGAACGCGTACGCGCGGTCGATGTAGGCCAGCGACTGCTGCAGGTCGATGATGTAGATGCCGTTGCGCTCGGTCATGATGAAGCGCTTCATCTTGGGGTTCCAGCGACGGGTCTGGTGCCCGAAGTGGACGCCGCTCTCGAGGAGCTGGCGCATGGTGACGACGGCCATGGCGGTCGTTCCTTGTCTCTCGTGACCCGGCCTCACGCGGGCGCGCGGTGTGCGCGCCACTCGTGCGAACGAGTCGCCTCAGTTGTCGCAGGGAGACGGGTGTCCCCTGCCCTGACGCCCGGCGCGTCCGGACCCCACCAGTGCGGTGGGGACTAGGAGGACGTCGCCCGCGGTGGCCTGCCGCCCTCGTCGGTGCTGAGGTCGTGCGGGCCGGTGCGGTATCGAGCGTGCGAAGTACAACCCGCATGCACGGGTTGCCACCGGCGATCTTAGACGAGATCGGCAGGCATCCCCTAATCGTGACGACCGCCTCATCCGCGGCCCGAGAACGTCCCCAGGGTCCGCCGTACGCCGGTCGTCCCCAGGCCGCGCCGAGGGCCTCGCCGGGCGCCGCTCGTCCGTTGCAGGGTCGGGTCATGCGCACCCCTCCCCCACGACAGGTCCTCCGCACCCTGCTGCTCACCGTGCTGCTGGTCGCCGCGACCGTGCCCCTGGCGCCGTCCGGCCCGGCGTACGCCGACCGCAGCGCCCCCGCCGACGGGGTGTGGCCGCTCGACCCGCGCCCGGAGGTGGTGGCCGGCTTCGACCCGCCCGCGACCCGGTGGGGCTCCGGCCACCGCGGCGTCGACCTCGCCGGCCGGGTGGGGCAGCCGGTGCACGCCGCGCTCGCGGGCCGGGTCGGCTTCGCCGGCACCCTCGCGGGGCGCGGCGTCGTGGTGGTCGACCACGGGACGACCCGGACCACCTACGAGCCGGTCGCCGCCTCGGTGGCCGTCGGCGAGACCGTCGACGCCGGGGCGGTCCTGGGGCGGCTGCAGCTGTTCGGGTCGCACTGCTTCCCGCGCAGCTGCCTGCACTGGGGCCTCATCGAGGGCCGCGAGCACTACCTCGACCCGCTCACGCTGGTCGGCGCCCGGCCCGTCCGGCTGCTCCCGCTCGACGGAGCCCTGCCGGTGTTCCCGGTGCCGGCGGCCAGCCTCGTCCCGGTCCGCGTGCCCGTGCCGCCGGACGTCCCGCCCGCGTCCCGCTCCTCGACCGTGCTCGGTCCGCGCGGGGCGCGCCGCTGGTCCGCGGCGCGCGGATCCTCTGACGGACGCCGCGGCTCAGGCGCTCAGGCGCGCGGGTGCGCCTGCCGGTACGCCTGCCGCAGCCGGTCGGTGGTCACGTGCGTGTAGATCTGCGTGGTCGCCAGGGAGGCGTGCCCGAGCAGCTCCTGGACGGTGCGGAGGTCGGCACCGCCCTCGAGCAGGTGGGTGGCCGCCGTGTGCCGCAGCCCGTGCGGACCCAGGTCGGGCGCACCGGGCACCTCGGCGAGCCGGGCGTGCACGAGCGTGCGCACCGCGCGCTGGTCGATCCGCCGGCCGCGGGCGCCCAGGAACAGTGCCGCACCGGCGCCCGGGCACGGCCAGCGCCGCCCGCCCGGACGAGAGCCAGGTCGCCAGGGCCCGCTCGGCGGGCACCCCGAAGGGCACCGTGCGCTCCTTGCGGCCCTTGCCGAACACCCGGACGACCCGGCGCTCGTGGTCGACGTCGTCCACGTCGAGGCCGCACAGCTCGCCCACCCGGATGCCGGTCGCGTACAGCAGCTCCAGGATCGCCACGTCCCGCGCGCCCGTCGGGCTGCCGTCGTCGGCGTGCACCGCCGCCGCCTCGAGCAGGCTGCGGGCCTCGTCGACGCGGAGCGCCGGCGGCAGCGTCCGGTGCGCCTTGGGCGACCCGAGCAGCGCGCCCGGGTCGGTCGCGATGCGGCCGGTGCGCTGGGCCCAGGCGGTGAACACGCGCACGGCCGTCGCCCGCCGCGCCATCGTGGTGCGCGCGCGTCCCAGGGTCTGCTGGGTCGCCAGCCAGCTGCGCAGCGTGCGGACGTCGAGGGTGTCGATGCCGGTGTGCCCGAGCAGCGCGGCCTGGGCCAGCAGGCTGCGCAGGTCGCCGATGTACGCCCGCACCGTGTGCGGGGTCAGGTCCCGCTCGGAGACCAGGTGCCGTTCGTACGCCGCCAGCACCCGGGCCATCTCCTCCGGCAGGTCGCCGGCGTGGTCGTCGGCGCGCCTCGGCGGCCTCGGCCGGGACGACCGGCTCGTCGGAGGGTCGCGCGGGATCGGGGGCCACCGTCCGAATCTACGGCGGACGAGCCACCCGGCCCGGCAACCTGCACCCGGGGGCGACGGTGTCGCACGATCCGGTCGCCGCGCGTCGACGCTCTTCCGGGTCCAGCGGCGGCCCTGACTACCCGGCCTCCTGTCCCGGCCGGGCCGCCGGGGCCAGCCGCCAGCCCCGGTCCCCGCCCTCGACGAAGCCGCCGGCCCGGAGCCGGGCCAGCGACTCGGTCACGGTGCGCTCGGCCAGCCCGGCGGTCCGGGCCACCGACCCGGCGGACGCCGGCTGGGTGACCGGCACCGCGTCGAGCACCTGCCGGTCGGTCTCGCCCAGCCGGTCGGCGGGTCGCTCCGGCGCCCGGGCCCAGGACTGGGTGAACGAGCCGCTCGGGGAGACCAGCTCGAGCACGTGGCTGCCCCGGGTCACCAGGACGGCGTCGCGGTTGCGCAGCAGCTCGTGCACGCCCTCGCTGGGGGCGCTGGTCACCGGACCGGGCACCCCCATCACCGGGCGGTTCAGCAGCGAGGCCCAGTTGGCGGTGTTCAGCGCCCCGCTGCGCACGGCCGCCTCGACCACGACCGTGCCGAGCGACAGCGCCGCGATGATCCGGTTGCGGGACAGGAACCGGACCTTGGTGGGCGCGCAGCCCGGCGGCAGCTCCGAGACGACCAGGCCGGTGTCCGCGACGTAGCCGATCAGGTCGCGGTGCGCGGCCGGGTAGGCGCGGTCCACCCCGCACGCCAGCACGGCCACCGTGGGCCCGCGGACCGCCAGCGCGCCCCGGTGCGCGGCCTGGTCGATGCCGAAGGCGGCCCCGGAGACCACGGCGACTCCCTCCGCCGGCGACCTGGGCGGCGATCTCGGCGGCCACCCCGGCGCCGTACGTGGTGGCGGAGCGGGAGCCCACCACCGCCACCGACCGTTCGACCAGCTCGTCGAGCCGGCCCACGCCGCGCAGCCACAGGCCCAGGGGCGCGCCGCCGCGTCCGTTGAGCTGGCCGCACCGGTCCAGGTCGGTCAACCGGTCCGGCCACTCCTGGTCACCGGGGCACGACGAAGCGGATGCCGTGCCCGGCCGCCCGGGCGAGGTCGGCCTCCGGGTCGAGGCCGTGCAGCCGGGCGGCGACGTCGGTGGCGACTCCCGTGGGGTCCCGCTCGGCGCGGAGGTAGTCGTAGACCTCTCCGGCGCCGAGCTCGGCGACCAGCGAGGTCAGCCGCGGGTCCCCGGGCTCGCCGAGCCGGCTCAGCGCGACCCGGGCCACCCGGTCGCCGGCGCTCACCGCGCACCGGCCGGGCTCAGCGTCGACACCATCAGCGGGTCGCCGTCGCGGAGCCGGAGCGCGACGTCGAGCTCGTCGACGCCCGGGACGGTCGACCCCGCGCAGGTCGGCGACGGTCCAGGCCAGCCGGTGCACCCGGGTGCCGCCCCGCCCGGTCAGCGCGCCCGCGGCGAGCCGCTTCTCGAGCATCCGCGTCGCCTCGGGAGCGAGCGGCCACCGGTCCAGCAGCCGCGGGCCGGAGACGTCCGCGTTGAGCCGCCACTGCGTGCCGGCGTACCGCTCGGCCTGGCGCTCCCGCGCGGAGCCCACCCGGGCCCGGACGGCCGCGGTGGGCTCCGGGCGGGCCAGCGGGTCGTGCAGCTCGTGCGGGGCGACCGGCTCGATGTGCCGGACGATGTCGATGCGGTCGGTGACCGGCCCGCTGAGCTTCCTGCGGTACTCCCGGCGGCGGACCTCGGTGCAGGTGCACCGGTTGTCCCGGTTGGTGGGGTGGAAGTCGCCGCAGGGGCACGGGTTGCAGGCGATCACCACCATGGTGCGGGCCGGGAAGGTCGCCGTGTCGTCCCCGCGGGCGATGGTCACCTCGGCGTTCTCCAGGGGTTGCCGCAGCGCCTCGATGATGTCGGCGCTGAACAGCGGGAACTCGTCGAGGAACAGCGTGCCGGTGTGCGCACGGCTCAGCTCCCCGGGCCGGATCCGGCCGTGGCTGCCGCCGCCGACCAGGCTGGTCCGGGAGGCGGAGTGGTGCGGGGCGCGGAACGGCGGCCTGGTCAGCATCGTCTGCCCCGGCGGCAGCCCGCCGGACAGCGAGTAGATCGCGGTGAGCTCGAGCGACTCCTCCAGCGTCAGGTCGGGCAGCAGGCCCGGGATCCGCTCGGCCAGGGTGGTCTTGCCGGCCCCCTTGGGTCCGCTGAGCATCAGGTGGTGACCTCCGGCCGCGGCCACCTCCAGCGCGTAGCGGGCGTCCGCCATCCCGGTCACGTCGGCGAGGTCGAGGTCCTCGATGCGCTGGTCCCCGCGCCAGCTCAGCAGGGCGGCGCTGGCCAGCGGCTCGACGGGCGCCGCCGTCGGGATCTCGTCGCCGCGCAGGTGGGCGACCACCTGGCGCAGCGACCGTGCTCCGATCACCGCCATCTCCGGGATCAGCGCCGCCTCCTCGGCCTGCGGCTCCGGGACGACCATGCAGGTCATCCCGCGGGCCCGCGCGGCCATCGTCATCGGGAGCACCCCCGGGACCGCGCGCAGCCGTCCGTCCAGGGTGAGCTCGCCGACGAACACGACCTTCTCCAGGGCGGCCGGCGGGACCTCGCCGGCCGCGGCCAGCACCGCGACCGCGATGCCGAGGTCGAAGTGCGGACCGCTCTTGGGCAGGTCGGCCGGCGACAGCAGGATCGTCACGCGCCGGGTCGCCGGCCAGTCGAAGCCGCTGTTGGTCACCGCCGCCCGGCACCGGTCGCGCGCCTCCTGGATCGACGCGTCCGGCCGGCCCACCAGCGCGGTGGCGACCACGCCGTGCGCGAGGTCCACCTGTACGTCGATCAGGTGCCCGGTCGCGCCCGACAGCGAGATCGTCCGCGCCGTCGCGAACCCCATCAGCCGACCCCGCGCACGTGCTCGAGGGAGGGACCGCCACCGCGCGGGACGAGCACGCCGACCAGGTCGATGCGCACCTCGTCGGGGTGCAGCCGGTGCTCGGCGAGCCACCGGGCCGCGAGCCGGCGCAGCCGGGCGGCCTTGCGCTCGGTGACGCCCTCCAGCGGGGACCCGAAGGTCGTGGAGGACCGGGTCTTCACCTCGCAGACGACCAGCACCCGGCCGTCGCGCAGCACGAGGTCGATCTCACCGGCGTCGCAGCGCCAGTTGCGGTCCAGCAGCACCATGCCGCGCTCGACGAGGTGGCGCGCGGCGTACGCCTCGCCGAAGGCTCCGAGCTCGCGGCGCCGGGCCGCCTGGGCACTGCCGGTCAGGGATGGGGTCGTCATGGGGGAAGGCTCCCCCGCGCGACCGACCTCCGTCCGGACCGGTCTCCCGGCCTGGGGACGACCCGCGGGGTCGTGCGCCTGTGGACGGGAACTGGCCCGAGGTCAGGGCAGCGGCTGCTCGAGGTCCGGCGGGCTGAGCTCCTCGACGTTGACGTCCTTGAACGTCAGCACCTTCACGTTCTTGGCGAACCGCGCCGGCCGGTACATGTCCCACACCCAGGCGTCGGTCATCGAGACCTCGAAGAACACGTCGCCCGCCTCGGTGCGCGCCTTCACGTCGACCTGGTTGCACAGGTAGAAGCGCCGGTCGGTCTCCACGACGTACTTGAAGATCCCCACCACGTCGCGGTACTCGCGGTAGAGGTGGAGCTCCATCTCGGTCTCGTACTTCTCGAGGTCCTCGGCGCTCATCGCCCTGCCTCCACCCGGTCCACGTCCACGTCGTCATTCTCCCCGACCTCGTCGGCGTATCCCGGCACCGGCTCACCGGTGAACGCCTCGGATGCGCGCCGGACGTTGACGAACCGGCGCCGGTGGATCGCGCACGGGCCGTGCTGCTCGAGCGCGATCGGTGTGCTCGCGGCGTGATGTAGCCCTTGTGCGTCGCGAAGTCGTACTCCGGGTACTCCTCGTGCAGCCGCGTCATGATCCGGTCCCGGGTCACCTTGGCGATGACCGACGCGGCGGCGATGCAGGCCGAGACCCGGTCGCCCTTCCACATCGCCAGCCCGGGGACCTCCAGGCCGTCGACGGGGAACCCGTCGGTCAGCACGTACGACGGGCGTACGTCGAGCCTCGCCAGCGACCGGCGCAGCGCCTCGACGTTCGCGACGTGCATGCCGAGCCGGTCGCACTCGTCGTGCTCGACGACCACGACCGACCAGGCGAGGGCACGGCGCTGCACCTCGACGTACGCGCGCTCCCGGGCCGCGGCGGTCAGCAGCTTGGAGTCGGCGAGCCCGGGGACCTGGCCCCGCTTGCCGTCGGGCAGCACCACCGCGGCGGCGACCAGCGGGCCGGCGCAGGCGCCGCGCCCGGCCTCGTCGACGCCCGCGACCGGGTCGAGCCCGACGCGGCGCAGGGCCCGTTCGTAGCCGTAGAGGCCGGCGTCCTTGCGGACGGTGAGACCTCGGGGAAGAGCTGTCATGACAGTCCCTTTGTAGCGCGCCGGAGGAAGGGCTACTTGACCGACCCGAACGTCGCGGGCGTGTGCAGCGCCTGCGCGTGCCCGAACGGCCAGACCACCGCGAAGACCTTGCCGACGACGTCGTCGACCGGCACCTGCCCGCCGCCGGGGTCGCCGAGGTGGACGCGGGAGTCGGCGGAGTTCGACCGGTTGTCGCCCTGCACCCACAGGTAGCCGGGCTCGACCTTGACGTCGAAGTTGATCATCGACGGCTTCTCGCCCTGGGCGAGGTAGGACTTCTCGTTGAGCGGGACGCCGTTGACGGTCATCCGGCCCTGCGCGTCGCAGCACTTGACCTCGTCGCCGCCGACGCCGATCACCCGCTTCACCAGGTGCCCGCCGGTCGGGTAGAGGCCGAACAGCTCCAGGACCCGGGCGACCGGGTTGCCGGGCGCCTTGGTCTCCCCGGCGCCCGAGCCAGCCGCCCGGGTCGGCGAACACCACGACGTCACCGCGGTGCGGCGCCCCGCCGCCCCAGTAGGACACCTTCTGCACCAGGATGCGGTCGTTCTCGACCAGGGTGTCGTTCATCGAGGCCGACGGGATGTAGAAGGCCTGCATGAGGAAGGCCTTGATGACGATCGCCAGCACCAGCGCGATCGCCGAGGAGCAGCGTCATCTCCTGCCAGATCGGCAGCTGCTGACGCCGCTTCCCCGGTCGCTGCCGGCGAAGCCGGCGGCTCGACCGTCCCGGTGGCGTCCCCGGGGGCGTCGTGGTCGGGCGCGTGGGTCACGCGGCGAGCCTAACGGGAGGTCGGGAACGGCTGGGGAGGTCGATCAGCGGGACGGCGTGGCGTCGCGCTTCTCCTTGATCTTGGCCTTCTTGCCGCGCAGGTTGCGCAGGTAGTAGAGCTTGGCGCGACGGACGTCACCGCGGGTCACGACCTCGATCTTGTCGATGATCGGGGTGTGCAGCGGGAAGGTGCGCTCGACGCCGACGCCGAAGGAGACCTTGCGGACGGTGAAGGTGCGGCCGATGCCGGAACCCTGCACGCGGATGCAGACGCCCTGGAAGACCTGGACGCGGGAGCGGTTGCCCTCGACGACCTTGACGTCCACCTTGAGGGTGTCGCCGGCGCGGAACTCGGGGAGGTCGTCGCGCTTGGTGGCTGCGGCGAGCGTGTCGATGACGTTGGCCATTTTTGTCTCCTCGTAGGCGCCACAGGTCACCCACGGAACAGGGGGTGCTCGGATCGGGTCGCTCCGCCGGCTGCGTCGCGCGGAACGCCCCCTGTGGCAGGTGGTCCGCCGGTCCTCCCCCAGGTGCTGGGTGAGTGGCCGGAACGCAACGGATGCGAGGAGCAAGTTTGCCACAGCCCGCGCGCTGCGGGGAAATCGGCTAGCGCCGCAGCGGCTTGCCCAGGCGCACCACGCCGGTGTCCTCGGGCTGCTCCGCGCTCGAAGCGGTAGCCGGCCTTCTTGTACATCCGCAGGTTGTCGGAGCTCGCCGCCCCGGTGAACAGGGACAGCCGCCGCGCGTCCGGGGGCGCCGCCGCCTCGATCCGCTCGAGCAGCCAGCGCCCGAGACCGCGTCCCCGCAGGTCCGGCGCCACCATCAGCCGGCCCACGTGCCACACGTCGCCGTCGAGGCGGCCCCGCACCGCGCCCACCAGCCGCGACCCGGACCGTACGACGAGCGTGGTCCACTCCGTCAGCCAGGCGAGGACGTCGTCGAGGTCCTCCCCGAGCGGCGGGATGTCGAGGGTCGCGGTTCGCCTGCGCCTCGGTGACCCAGCAGGCGAGCTGGAGCACGAGCAGCTCCGGGGCGTCGGCCGGCGTCGCGGTGCGGACCTCGGCGTCCTCGACCCCGGCGACGGTCAGCGTCGCGCTGGGGTGCAGCAGGTCCGGTCGGCGGTCGGCGGTCCGTCGTACGGCCTGCTCGTGGCGCCAGGCCGCGATCCGGCCGTGGTCGCCGGAGAGCAGCACCGGGCGGGACCTCGTGCCCGCGCCAGGCGGCGGGCTTGGTGTAGACGGGGTACTCCAGCAGCCCGGACAGGCCGTGCGACTCCTCGGTCAGCGACTCGGGGTTGCCCATGAAGCCGGGCAGCAGCCGGGCGACCGCCTCGGTGACCACCAGGGCGGCCACCTCTCCCCCGTTGAGCACGTAGTCGCCGAGCGACACCTCGCGCACCGTCATCCGGGTCGCCGCCTCGTCGAGCACGCGCTGGTCGATGCCCTCGTAGCGGCCGCACGCGAACACCAGCCGCTCGGCGCCCGCGAGCTCGGCGGCGACCGCCTGCGTGAACGGCTCACCGCTCGGGGTGGGCACGACGAGCACCGTGCTCCCGGTGGGATCGGGGACCAGGGCGTCGAGGGCCTCGCCCCAGGGCTCGGGCTTCATCACCATGCCGGCGCCGCCGCCGTACGGCTTGTCGTCGACGGTGCGGTGCCGGTCGTGGGTCCAGTCCCGCAGGTCGTGCACGTGTACGTCGATCACGCCGGCGTCCTGCGCCTTGCCGGCCAGGGACAGCCCCAGCGGCGCGAGGTACTCGGGGAAGATCGAGACGACGTCGATGCGCACGCTCAGTCCTCGTCCGGCAACGGGGTGATCAGGCCGGGGCGGTCGGCGACCTGGAGGCGGCCGCCGGGCACGTCGACGACGGGGACGAGCTGGGACACGAACGGCACCAGCACCTCGCGGCCGTCGGGCGTGCGCACCGCCAGCAGGTCCTGGCTGGCGCCGTGGATGACGTCGGCGACCTCACCCACCTCGGCGCCCTCGGTCGTGGTCACCGCGAGGCCGATGAGCTGGTGGTCGTAGAACTCCTCGGGGTCCTCGGGCACGTCGGCCGGGTCGATGTCCACGACGAGCGAGAGCCCGCGCAGCGCCTCGGCCGCGGTGCGGTCCTCGACGCCGACGAACGTGACGAGCAGCCGGGACAGGTGCCAGCGGGTGCGCCGTACGGTCAGGGTGGTCGGACGGTGCGTGGAGTGCGGCTCGGTGCCCCGCGGCGTACGCGTGCCCAGCACCGCCCCGTCGGCGAAGCGCCGCTCCGGCTCGTCGCTGCGGGGCTCGACGGAGACCTCGCCCTTGATGCCGTGCGCCTTGCCGATCCGGCCGACGACGACCTCGTGGCCCGCGGGACTGCTGCTCATGCGCTCATTCTCCTGGTCCGGGGATGCAGACGAGGCGGGGGCCTCCGGCCACCCGCCTCGTGCTGTTGGTGCTGGGTCCTGCGTGCTGAGGGTCAGCGCCTCCGGTCGACGTCCACGAAGTCGACGCGGGCACCGCCCTTGCCGGCCAGCGCACCGATGACGGTGCGCAGCGCGGTGGCCGTGCGGCCGCCGCGACCGATGACCTTGCCCAGGTCCTCGGGGTGCACGCGCACCTCGAGGACCGAGCCACGACGCAGCTGCTTGTCGTCGACCGCGACGTCGTCCGGGTGCCGGACGATGCCGCGGACGAGGTGCTCGAGAGCCTCGGCGAGCACGGGGATCAGGCCTCGGCCGGCTTGTCGGCGTCCGCGGGCTTCTCGGCCTCGGCGGGCGTCTCCTCGGCGGCAGCCTCGGTCTTCTCCTCGGCAGGAGCAGCGTCGTCGGCCTTGTCGGCCTTCTTCGCCGCGCTCTTCTTGGTGACGGCCTCGGCCTGCTTGTCGCTGCCGGCCTCACGAAGCGCCTCGTTGAAGATCTCGGTCTTGTCGCGCTTGGGCTCCTTGACCTTCAGGGTGCCCTCGGTGCCCGGCAGGCCCTTGAACGTCTGCCAGTCGCCGGTGATCTTGAGCAGCGCCTCGACGGCCTCGGACGGCTGGGCGCCGACGCCGAGCCAGTACTGCGCCCGGTCGGAGGTGACCTCGATCAGCGAGGGCTCCTCCTTCGGGTGGTACTTGCCGATCTGCTCGATGACCTTGCCGTCGCGCTTCTTGCGGGAGTCGACGACGACGACGCGGTAGTACGGCGTACGGATCTTGCCCATACGCTTCAGGCGAATCTTGACGGCCACGAGTGTGGTGTCTCCTTGAATGTTCGTGAATGGGTGAGCGGCCCGGGCCTGGTGGGGCCAGGTCGAGCGCGCTGCGCGGTGTCACACGTGGCCGGATGAGAGGGTCCGGGCACGCAGGACTCAGCCGGTCATTCTGCCAGACCGCCGACGCAGGCGAAAATCGGCGGGACACGCTCCCGTGGCTGTCCCCCGCGCCCGCTCCGTCGTACGGTGTGCGCACGTACGACGGACGGGGGTCCCGATGTCCACATCAGCCGAGCAGGTCGAGGCGTTCACACCACCCGCGCGGGTGACCGCGCCACCTCGGCTCACCGAGCGGCATCCGGCGCTGTACCCGCTCGCGGTGCGGGTGCACCAGGTCCGGCGCCGGGTCGCGTGGGCGACGTCCGGGGCGACCTGGGCCACCGACCGCGACGACGAGGCGCTCCCGACCCGGGTCAAGCGGCACCGCTCGCTGCTGCTGCGCGAGCTGGCCGGCGCGGAGATGCGGCTGCAGCACAACAAGGTCACCAACCTGCGCCTGGCCGCCGCCCGCGTCGACACCCTGCTGATCCGGCCCGGCGAGACGTTCTCCTTCAACCGGGTCGTCGGCAGCTGCACCCGCCGCAAGGGGTACGTCGACGGGATGCGGCTGTCCAACGGCGAGGCGCACGCCGGCGTCGGTGGCGGCATCTGCCAGCTGGCGAACCTGCTGCACTGGATGTTCCTGCACTCGCCGCTGACCGTCGTGGAGCGCTCCGAGCACAGCTTCGACCCGTTCCCGGACAACGGCCGGGTGCTGCCCTGGGGCGTCGGCTGCTCGATCGTCTACAACTACGTCGACCTGGTGGTCCGCAACGACACCGACCGCACCTTCCAGATCCTGGTGCACGTCGGCGACCGGCACCTCGAGGGCGACCTGCGGGCCGACGCGCCGCCCCCGAACACCTACCGCGTCGCCGCCCGCGACGAGCAGTTCCTGCGCCACGAGGGCCGGGTGTTCCGCCGCAACGAGATCTGGCGCACCGTGCTCGACCGGCGCTCCGGCGACGTCGTCGGCGAGGAGCTGGTCAAGCAGAACTGTGCGCTGCTGACCTACGTCCCGCACGACGTCGAGATCCTGGACGTCTGACGACGACCCGGCCGAACCGGCGTCGCGCGTCAGCGTTGTTCGTTTTCGAGTTCGTGGATGCGTTGTTCGGCGTTGGTGGTGTGGTCGTTGTCGATGGCGATGGTGCGGTGGAACCATTCGAGGGCTTCGGGGGTGCGGCCGGCGGCGTGGAGGGTGTCGGCGTAGGCGTAGCGCAGGCGGACGACCCAGGTGGCGTGGGTCTTGTTGCGCAGGGGGGCGTTCTCCAGGGTGCGCAGGGCGGCGTCGAGCTGGCCCTGGTCGCGGCGGGCGCCGGCCTCGACGATGGTCATCTCGGCTTTGAGGTGGGGTTCGAGGTTGGCGACGGCGGGGTTGCGGGCCAGGGCCAGGGCGCGGTCGGGGCGGCCGAGGGCGCGTTCGCAGTCGGCCATCACCGGGAGGTAGTCCTGGGCGCCGTTGAGGCGTTTGGCGGCTTTGAGCTCGGTGAGGGCGTCGTCGTAGTGGCCGGCGGCGTAGGCGGCCTCGCCGCAGGCTTCGCGGACCACGGCGATGCGGGCGGCGCGGGCGCGGGCGGCCTGGGTGTGGGCGTAGGCGGTCTCGGGGTCGTCCTCGAGGAGCAGGCCGGCGGCGACGAGGTGGCGGGCGACGCGGTTGGCGAGCTTCTCGGGCAGGCCGCGCAGCTGTTGGGCGATGTTGTGGTCGAGCTCCTTGCCGGTGATCTCGGGGTCGAGGTCGGGTCCGTCGTAGCGGGCCTGCTCGGCGGAGCGTTCGCCGTGCTCGCCGCGGGCCCGCGGGGCCGGCGCGCTGGTCCGGTTCCCCCGCCCGTCCGACCGCTGCCCCGACGCGGTGTCGGTCCGGCTGTCGCGCCTCGGTCGGGCCGCTGTCGCCGCCCGGTGGGGCGGTCGGTGCGGCCCTCGGTGCGGGACCGGGAGAACGGCGGGTCCTCGGACGCGGCCCCGCGCCGGACCCGGCGCCCCGGCCGGTGACGCCGGCGCTCTTGGCACGGATCCGGGCTTGGAGGCCGCTCTTGCCGGAGCCGCCGCCGCGGCACCGCCGGTGGGCTTGCCGGAGCCGGACGCCGCGGTTGCTACCGCGGTCGGCGCGAGCGGCGCTGGCCATCAGGACACTCCTGAACACACGCGACACGAACAGGAAACACCCGGGCCGGCACCCAGCCACCGAGAACACTCCTTGGAACGACACACGACATCACACGACGATCTGAAGAACGCTTGCGAACACTGGTGACCGGAAAAGGGTCTGGTAAAACACGTCTGGTAAAACACGTAGAGGCCACCCGAACGGGTGGCCTCTACGAGGAAAAGTTGTCCGGCGACGTCCTACTCTCCCACAACCTCCCGGTTGCAGTACCATCGGCGCTGAGAGGCTTGACTTCCGGGTTCGGAATGGAGCCGGGTATTTCCCTCTCGCTATGGCCGCCGTAACTCTATGGAGTTGTGCCAGTGCCGTCGACCCCGCACCACCCAGGTGAGTCCCGCTCCCCCCGCCGGCCCACACCCCTGATTGAGGAGGGTGGATCGTTGGGTGGAGCTTGCTCCCCTGGTGGGGGATCTCCGGCTCCCGACCGTAACTCGGGAACCACACAGTGAACGCGTAACATCTTTGAGGGACAAGCCCTCGGCCTATTAGTACCGGTCGGCTCCGTACATTACTGCCTTCGACCTCCGGCCTATCAACCCAGTCGTCTACTGGGGGCCTTACCCGGTTACCCGGTGGGAAACCTCATCTTGAAACGTGCTTCCCGCTTAGATGCTTTCAGCGGTTATCACTTCCGAACGTAGCTAACCAGCCGTGCTCCTGGCGGAACAACTGGCACACCAGAGGTTCGTCCATCCCGGTCCTCTCGTACTAGGGACAGCCTTTCTCAAGTTTCCTGCGCGCGCGGCGGATAGGGACCGAACTGTCTCACGACGTTCTAAACCCAGCTCGCGTGCCGCTTTAATGGGCGAACAGCCCAACCCTTGGGACCTACTCCAGCCCCAGGATGCGACGAGCCGACATCGAGGTGCCAAACCATCCCGTCGATATGGACTCTTGGGGAAGATCAGCCTGTTATCCCCGGGGTACCTTTTATCCGTTGAGCGACGCCGCTTCCACATGCCAGCGCCGGATCACTAGTCCCGACTTTCGTCCCTGCTCGACATGTCTGTCTCACAGTCAAGCTCCCTTGTGCACTTACACTCGAAACCTGATTGCCAACCAGGCTGAGGGAACCTTTGGGCGCCTCCGTTACATTTTAGGAGGCAACCGCCCCAGTTAAACTACCCATCAGGCACTGTCCCTGATCCGGATAACGGACCTAGGTTAGATATCTAGTACGACCAGAGTGGTATTTCAACGTTGGCTCCACGACAACTGGCGTCGCCGCTTCAAAGCCTCCCACCTATCCTACACAAGCCGAACCAAACACCAATACCAAATTGTAGTAAAGGTCCCGGGGTCTTTCCGTCCTGCCGCGCGTAACGAGCATCTTTACTCGTACTGCAATTTCGCCGAGTCCATGGTTGAGACAGCGCCCAAGTCGTTACTCCATTCGTGCAGGTCGGAACTTACCCGACAAGGAATTTCGCTACCTTAGGATGGTTATAGTTACCACCGCCGTTTACTGGGGCTTAAGTTCTGCGCTTCGCTCCGAAGAACTAACACGTCCCCTTAACCTTCCAGCACCGGGCAGGAGTCAGTCCGTATACATCGTCTTACGACTTAGCACGGACCTGTGTTTTTAGTAAACAGTCGCTTGGGCCTGGTCT
>CAWERI010000020.1:0-165738 GCA_963811515.1 uncultured Actinomycetota bacterium | reverse complement strand
GGTCTACGTCGTCGACGACGAGCGGTGGGCCGTCTCCACCGACGACGGAGCGACCTGGCGAGACACGCCGGCCTTCCCCGCGCCGCTGAGGGGACCTCCGGGCCTCCCGCGACTCGCTTCCTGTGCAGGCACGGCACGGGAGGCGCGAGATGGGTGCACACGTTCGGCTGGTCCACCTGGCCCTCCTCGGCGGGCCCTCGCGGCGGGTGGCTGCAGCGGCGGCGCGGCGGCGCCGGGACCGACCACCGCCCCGGGTCGCCCGGCTCACCGGTGGTCTCCGGACGGGTGCCCCCGAAGACCACCGTGCACGGGTCGCGGGCCTGGCGTCGGCCCGGCCCGCCCGGGACCACCAGGTCGAGGGGTACGCCACCACCAGCAGCGGCGCGCCGGGCGCCCCGGTCGCGCTCCGGGTGTCGACGACCGCCCGGTCCTTCGACGTGCGCGCCTACCGGATCGGGGCGTACGCGGGCGGGGAGGGCCGGCTCGTGTGGGGGTCGAGCCGGCTTCCCGGCCACGTGCAGGCGCGGCCGACGTTCGCGGACCGCGAGCGACGCACGGTCGTGGCGCGCTGGCGGACGGACCGCGCTCGTCCCGACGACCGGGTGGGCGCCGGGCCTCTACGTGTTCAAGCTGCGCGCCTCGTCGGGCTGGCAGGCGCAGGTGCCCTACGTCGTGACGTCACCGTCGGCGCGCGACCGGGTGGCCCTCGTGTTCCCGGTGACCACCTGGCAGGCCTACAACGACTGGGGCGGCTACTCGTTGTACGAAGGGCCGCCGGGGACCGGCGCAGCTGGGCCGTCAGCTTCGCCGTCCCGATCCGGCCCCCGGCGCGACGGAGATGGGGTTCGGGGCCGTGCCCGTCGTCGTCGCCGCCGAACGCCTGGGGATCCCGTTGGCCTACTTCACGAACATCGACGTCGCCCGCGTCCGGTGCCCTCGGCGGCGCGCGGGCCTACGTGTCGTCCGGCCACGACGAGTACTGGTCCCAGGAGATGCGCGACCAGGTCGAGCGGGCCCGGGCGACGGGGACCAACCTCGTGTTCCTGGGTGCGAACACGATGTACTGGCGCGTCCGCCTGGAGCGCATGGCGGACGCCGTGGTCGTCGGCTACCGCAGCGACGCGGCGCTCGACCCCGCGCCACCCTCGACCCGCACGGGGCTGTGGCGGGAGGGCGTCGACGCCGACCCGAGAACGGGCTCACCGGGATGGAGTACGAGTGCCTCCCGTGGACGCGCCGTTCCGGGTGGCCTCGCCCGGCTGGTGGGGCTTCGCGGGCACGGGCGCCCGTCGCGGCGAGGAGCTCGACCACCTCGTGGGTGTCGAGGCGGACCGCGTCTTTCCCGTGCGGGGCACGCCTCGGCCGTTGCAGGTGCTCGCGCACGCGTCGTACCCGTGCCGCGGCGTGCCCACGTCCGCGCAGGCGGTCTACTACACGACGCCGTCGGGAGCGGCCGTGCTCAACGTGGGGACGCTGCGGTGGACGTGCGCGCTCGTCGACCGCTGCCCGGTCCCGCTGGCCCGCCGGACGGTGCGGTTCGTCAACCGGGTCACGGCCACGGTGCTGCGCGACTTCGCCCGCGGTCCGGCGGCGCGGAGGCATCAAGCGCACGACAGACGTCGGGCACTTCGAGCTGCCCGACACAGAACCTCGTCCCGCGAGCTGATCGGCACCCGGACGCGGGTCCGTCCGTGGCATTGGTGCGTAAGTCGACTGATTTAGTCGGGTAAGGTGTCCGCTGCTCACCTCGACCCGACAGGAGCTTCCGTGTCCTCCCTGCTGCACCGCCGGCCCGACGCCGATCCGTCGGCGTGGTCCGGCTTCCGGCGCGACCGCGCCGCGATGGTCGGCCTGACGGTGGTGGGACTCGCGGTGCTGGTCGCGCTCGCCGCGCCCTGGGTGGCCCGGCTGGGCGGCCACGACCCCTTCACGTACGACGCGCAGGCGCTCGGCGACGACGGGTCGCCGCTCGGAGCGTTCGGTGGGGTCAGCGGCGACCACTGGTTCGGGGTCGAGCCGCTGACCGGGCGCGACCTGTTCGCCATCGTGGTCTACGGCGCGCGCACGTCGATCCTGGTCGGGGTGGCGGCGACCGTCATCTCCGTGTCGATCGGGCTGCTGCTCGGCACCACGGCCGCGCTCTTCGGCGGGTGGTACGACCGCGTGGTCAGCCGGCTGACCGACGTCCTGCTCGGCTTCCCGAGCCTGATCTTCATGATCGCGCTCGGGGCGTTCGCGCCGACGTCGATCCCCAAGTGGCTGCTCGTCGTCGGCGTGATCGGCCTGTTCGGGTGGCCGTCGATCGCCCGCGTCGTACGGGCCCAGTCGCTCACCCTGATGCAGCGCAACTTCGTGGTGGCCAGCCGGGCGATGGGCGCCGGGCCGTGGCACGTGCTGCGCGAGCAGCTGCTGCCCAACCTCACCGGCACCGTCATCGTGTTCACCACGATGGCCGTCCCCGGCAACATCGGGGCCGAGGCCGCGCTGTCCTTCCTGGGCGTCGGCGTGCCGCCGCCGACCCCGGCCTGGGGCCGCACGATCGGCACCGCCGTCGCGTGGATCGCCACCGACCCGTGGTACCTCCTCGTCCCGGCCCTGGCGCTCTTCGTGGTGACCTTCGCCTTCAACCTCGTCGGCGACGGGCTGCGCGACGCGGTCGACCCGCGGCTGGTGGGCAAGCGATGACCGCCGCGTCGTACGTCGTCAAGCGGCTGGTCGCGGCGGTCCTGGTGCTGCTCACGATCGCGGCCCTGACCTTCCTCGTCTTCCACCTCCTGCCCAACGACGTGTCGCAGGCGTCGTGCGGCAAGCCGTGCACCGCGGAACGGCGCGAGGCGGTGCGGCACTTCCTCGGCTACGACCAGCCGGTGCTCGTCCAGCTCGGCGAGTTCCTGCGCGGGATCGTGGTCGGGTCGCAGCTACGGCAGCGGCGGCGGCCGCCGTGCACTGCTCGGCGCCCTGCTTCGGCTACTCCTTCCGGCTCAACGAGCCGGTCACGTCGCTGATCGGCGAGCGGTTCGGCATCACCGCCTCGATCGCGCTCGGCGCCGCGGTGATCTGGTCGGTCGTCGGGGTCGGCACCGGGGTGCTGGCCGCGCTCCGCCGGGGGACCTGGGTCGACCGGGCGGCGATGGGGTCGACCGTCGTCGGCGTCTCGACCCCGACGTACCTCGTCGGGCTGGTGGGCATCTACGTCTTCGGGTTCACGCTCAACGTGCTGCCCGTCGGGACGTTCGTGCCGTTCCGCGAGGACCCGGTCGCCTGGGCGCTGGCACCTCGTGCTGCCGTGGGTGGTGCTCGCGGTGGCCAGCGCCGCGGTCTACACCCGGATGACGCGCAGCCAGATGCTCGACGTGCTCGACGAGAACTACGTCCGGACCGCCCGCGCCAAGGGGCTCTCCGAGCGACAGGTCGTGCTCCGGTCACGCGCTGCGCAACGCGCTGCTGCCGGTGGTCACGCTGTTCGGGCTCGACCTCGGCGGCCTGCTCGGCGGCGCCGTCATCACCGAGAAGATCTTCAGCATGCAGGGCATCGGCGCCCTCCTCGTCGACTCCGTCGGCAACCTCGACCTCCCCGTCGTGCTCGGGCGTGACGCTCTTCTCCGCCTTCCTGATCGTGCTGGCCAACCTGGCCGTCGACCTCGCCTACTCCCGTCTCGACCCGCGGGTCTCCCGCAGCGGCTGACGCCGCCCACCATCCGAAGAAGCACCAGAGAGGAACATCGTGAACCGCACCCGCATGCTCCGTGCCCTCGTGGCCACGGCCGCCCTCGCCCTGACCGCGACGGCCTGCAACGCCAACTCCCCCCAGGAGTCGTCGTCGACCGGCTTCCACAAGGGCGGGACGCTCACCATCTACAGCTCGTCCGACGAGCAGAGCTTCGACCCGGCGAAGAGCCAGAGCCTGGCGATCACCTCGCAGGGCCTGGTCCACCGGCGGCTCACCACCTGGGACATCGAGAAGGGCCAGGAGCCGCGCGTCGTCCCCGACCTCGCCACCGACACCGGCCGGGCCACCGACGGCGGCCGCACCTGGACCTACACCCTGAAGCCCGGGCTGAAGCTCTCCGACGGCTCGCCGATCACCTCGGCCGACATCAAGTACGGCCTCGAGCGGTCCTTCGCGCCCGAGCTCTCCGGCGGCCTCGGCTACCACAAGACGCTGCTCGTCGGCGGCGACACGTACACCGGCCCCTACCAGGGCAAGGAGCTCGCCTCGATCGAGACGCCCGACGACCGCACGATCGTGTTCAAGCTCGACACGGCGTACGGCGACTGGCCGTGGATCGCGTCGATGCCGGCCTTCGCGCCGGTCCCGAGGAGTCGGCCGACACCAAGCCCGCGACCTACGGCAACGACCCGGTCGCGTCCGGGCCCTACGAGGTCAAGAGCAACAAGCCCGGCACCGCGGTCACCCTGGAGCGCAACCCGGAGTGGAGCACCAAGACCGACGACGTCCGCACCGGCGGCCCCGACACCGTGGTGTTCAAGCTCAGCCAGGACGACTCCGTCGCCGCGCAGCAGCTGATCGCCGACTCCGGCGAGGCCAAGGACGCGTTCGGCGCCGGCTTCGTGCCGCCCGCGCAGCTCAAGCAGATCACCAGCGACCCGGGCGCCAAGGCGCGCCTCGCGCTGTCGAAGCCCGGTGCCCTCCAGTACCTCGCGCTGAACAACCGGCGCCCGGCGCCTGAAGGACGTCCAGGTCCGCCAGGCCGTCGAGTACGCCGTCGACAAGCGCGCGTTCCAGCTCGCCGACCGGCGGCTCGCAGGGCGGCGAGATCGCCAGCACCCTGATCACGCCGGGCATCCCCGGGCCGTCAGGACTACGACCTCTACCAGGCGCCGGAGACCGGCGACGTCGCCAAGGCCAAGCAGCTGCTCGCGAGCGCCGGGGCGAAGAACCTGACGCTCACGCTGGTGACCGCCAACGACACCGGCTCGGTCGCCAAGGCAGAGGCGATCCAGCAGGGCCTCCAGCGCGCCGGGATCACCGTGAAGATCGACCCCAAGGACGAGAACGTCTACTACGACCTGATCACCAACGACAAGGGCGACTACGACCTGACCGTCAGCAGCTGGCAGCCCGACTTCCCCAGCGCCAACGGCAACATCTCGCCGCTGTTCGACTCCAGCCAGATCGGTGGCGGCAACTACAACCTGTCCCGCTACTCCGACCCGCAGGTCGATGCCCTGATCGCCAAGGCGACCGGCGAGGTGGACCCGTCGGTGGCCCAGCGCACCTGGGCGCAGGCCGACCGGCGGATCATGCAGGACGCGCCCGTCGTACCCCTGCTCTACGCGCGCAACGCCTTCCTGCGGGGCTCCGGCGTGCAGAACTTCGACGTGTCCGGGTTCCCCAACTACCCGAACTACCTGCGCGTCTCGATCTCGAAGTGACCGACACCGGCTCTCCTGCGGATCCGCGGGCTGACGGTCGCCTTCCCCGACCGGCAGCGGCCCGCGGGAGGTCGTGCACGGCATCGACCTCGACGTACGGCGCGGGCGCGTCCTCGCCCTCGTCGGGGAGTCCGGCTCCGGCAAGTCGGTGACGGCCCAGTCGGTGCTGCGGCTGCACCCACCGGACGTGCGGGTCGGCGGCCGGGTGCTGCTCGGCGACGACGACCTGCTCACCGTGGACGGCCCGGCGCTCCGGGCCGTGCGAGGGGCTCGCGTCGGCACGGTGTTCCAGGAACCGATGGCGGCCTGGAACCCCGTGCACCGCATCGGGCGGCAGGTCGAGGAGGCCCTGCAGGCGCACGGCCGGGCCCGGGGCGGCAGCAGGGCCACGGTGCTCGAGCTGCTCGCCTCGGTCGGCCTCGACGAGCCGGAGCGGATCGCCGCGTCGTACCCGCACGAGCTGTCGGGCGGTCAGCTGCAACGGGCGATGATCGCGATGGCGACCGGGTGCGAACCCGAGCTGCTGATCGCGGACGAGCCGACGACCGCGCTCGACGTCACCGTGCAGGCCGGCATCCTCGACCTGCTGCGCGGGCTCGCCGCACGAGGGACCGCGGTGCTGCTGATCACCCACGACATGGGCGTGGTGGCCGACCTCGCGGACGACGTGGCGGTGATGCACGACGGCCGGGTCGTGGAGCGCGGCCCGGTCGAGGCGGTGCTGGGGGCGCCGCGCGAGGCCTACACCCGGACCCTCCTCGCGGCCGTGCCGACCTTCCCCGAGGACCGGAGCCCGGCGGCGCGTCCCGAGTCCCGGGAGGTCGTCCGGCTCGAGCAGGTCGGTGTCCGCTACGGGCGCGGTGCCGGCGCGGTGCACGCCGTCCGCGGCGTGGACCTGACGATCCGGCGGGGCGAGACGCTGGGCCTGGTGGGGGAGTCCGGGTCGGGCAAGTCCACCCTCGGCCGCACGCTCACCGGGCTGGTGCGACCGACCGAGGGGCGCGCCACGCTCGACGGCACCGACCTCACGGTCTCGTCGCCGGGCCCGCCGCCGCACCCTGCTCCGCGAGGTCGGCATCGTCTTCCAGGACCCGAGCTCCTCGCTGAACCCGCGGCACACCGTCGGCCGCTCGATCGCCGAGCCCCTGCGGCTGGCCTCCGTGTCCGGCGCGGTCGGCCCGGGCCCGGGTCGCCGACGTGCTCGCGTCGGTCGACCTGGACCCCGGCTTCGCGGGCCGGTTCCCGCACCAGCTCTCCGGCGGCCAGCGACAGCGCGTCGCGATCGCACGGGCACTGGTGCTGCGTCCCCAGCTCGTCGTGGCCGACGAGCCGACCAGCGCGCTCGACGTCTCGGTGCAGGCACGCGTGCTCGCGCTGCTGGGCCGGCTCCAGGACGAGCTCGGGTTCGCCTGCCTGTTCATCACCCACGACCTCGCCGTGGTGGGTGCCGTCGCCGACCGCGTCGCGGTGATGCACGACGGCGTCGATCGTCGAGCACGGCGAGACCGCCCAGGTCCTGCACCGTCCCGAGCACCCCTACACCGCCGGGCTGCTCGCCGCCGCGCCGGTGGCCGACCCGCAGCAGCAGCGGGCGCGGCGCGAGGAGCGGACCGCGCGGCTCGTCGGCTGACCCGCGGCCGGGGTGGGTCAGCCGCGCAGCTCGGCCATCCACGCCTCGATGGCGCGCGGCTCGCGGGGCAGCGACGCGGACAGGTTGGTCCAGCCGTCGGCGGTGACCGCGATGTCGTCCTCGATGCGGATGCCGATGCCGCGCAGCTCCTCGGGGACCAGCAGGTCGTCCTCCTGGAAGTACAGGCCGGGCTCGACGGTGAGCACCATGCCCGCCGCGAGCTCGCCGTGCTTGTAGGTCTCGGGGGCCGCGGCGGCGCAGTCGTGCACGTCGAGGCCGAGCATGTGGCTGGTCGAGTGCAGCGTCCAGCGGGTGTAGACCTTGCTGTCGGGGGCCAGGGCCTCCTCCGCGGAGACCGGCAGCAGGCCGAGGTCCTCGAGCCCGTGGGCGATGACGTGCATCGCGGCGTCGTGCGGCGCCTGGAAGTCGGCGCCCGGCCGGATCGTGTCGATGCCGGCCTGCTGGGCGGTCAGCACGAGCGTGTAGAGGTCGCGCTGCAGCGTCGTGAAGGTGCCGTCCACGGGCAGCGTGCGGGTGACGTCGGCGGTGTAGAGGTTGTTGCCCTCGACGCCCATGTCGAGCAGCAGCAGCTCGCCGGGCGTGACCGGGCCGCTGTTCTCGGTCCAGTGCAGCGTGGTGGCGTGGCTGCCGCCGGCCACGATCGAGTCGTAGCCGAGGTCGTTGCCCATCGTGCGGGCCCGGCGGAAGAACGTGCCCTCGAGCCAGCGCTCGCCGTACTCCAGGACGTTGTCCCACTCGCGGACGCTGTCGGAGAAGCCGAGCGCGGTGATGTCGCAGGCCTCCTGCAGCTGCTCGAGCTCCCAGGCGTCCTTGACCAGCCGCATCTCCGACAGCACGCGGGCGAAGTCGTGGTCGCGCGCCCCGTCGCCGGGCACGGCCCGGTCGACGTACGGGTCGACGTCGCGGAGCACGCGGGTCTTGGCGCTCGTGCCGAGGCGGGCCTCGAGCTCCTCGAGGTGGCGCACCTCGAAGCCGAGCGAGTCCGAGATCTCCTTGAGGGAGGGGCGACGGCCGGCCCACAGCTCGCCGTAGCGGCGGTCGCGGAAGAACTCGTCGGTCTGCCGCGACGAGCGCGGGCGGGCGTAGAGCACGGACTCGCCGTCCTCGACCACCAGGACCGCGTCGCTGGTCTGGTTGCCGGTCAGGTGCACGTGCGCGCTGTCGGCGCGGAACCGGTAGTCGGTGTCGTTGGCGCGGACCTTGAACTGGCCGGCCGGGACGACCAGCCGCTCGCCCGGGAACGGCGTCGGCCAGGGCCTGGCGCCGGCGCGCCGACCAGTCGGCCACGGAGTGCCGGGGGAGGTGCAGCTCCCGCTCGCCCCATCCCTCGCGCATGAAGGCGGCGTACGCCTCGGGCACGCCCTGGTCGTGCGACTCCGTGGACAGGGCTCGGTCTGCGGCTGCTCGTTCACGGCGCCACTGTACGACGCAGGGCCACCTCGCGCGACGGTGCAGGTGCGTCGCCCCGTTAGGCTGGCGCGTGTGAACGGCGCAGGTCAGCACACCAGCGAGCAGTCCGGCGGACCGGACCCGGCTGTCGTCGCGCCGCACCCCTCGGAGCGCCCGCGGCGCCCGCCGCCGTGCCCCCGGACCTGCTGCGCCGTCCCCGTCGGCGGGGCAGCGCGGTGTTCACGGTCGTCGTCTCGGTCCTGATGCTGCTCGGCGCCGGCGTGATGTGCCTGGTGCTCGTGCTGGCCAACGCGCCCGGCGCGCTGGCCGTCGGCGTGGTGCTCGCCGCGCTGCCCGTCGGACCGGTGATCGCGTCCTTCCTGTGGCTGGACCGCTACGAGCCCGAGCCGGTGCGGCTGCTGGTGCTCGCGTTCTTCTGGGGCGCCGTGGTGGCCACCGCCGCGGCGCTCGTGCTGCAGTCCCTCGACCAGATCGTGCTCGGCACCCCCGACGACTGGTCGGCGGCGATCGTCGCGCCGGTCACCGAGGAGGGCGCGAAGGGGCTGTTCATCCTGCTGCTGCTGTGGTTCCGCCGCCGGGTCATCGACGGGGTCCTCGACGGGATCGTGTACGCCGGCCTGGTCGGCGTGGGCTTCGCGTTCACCGAGAACATCCTCTACCTCGGCGGTGCCTACATGGGCGGTGACGGGCAGGACGGCGGCCTCGGCTCGGCGACCGGCCTGTTCGTCGTACGCGGCATCTTCAGCCCGTTCGCGCACCCGCTGTTCACCGCCTTCATCGGGCTCGGCGTCGGCTTCGCCGTCGTGGCCAAGCACAAGGGCTGGCGGTTCCTCGCCCCGCTCCTGGGGTACGTCGCCGCCGTGACCGCCCACGCGACCTGGAACGCGTCCGCCTTCTTCGGGGGCGGCGGCGCCTTCGTGCTGACCTACGTGCTGGCGATGGTGCCGGCCTTCCTGCTGCTCGTCGGCTTCGCCGTCTGGGCCCGCAACCGGGAGGGCCGGATGCTCACCCGGTCGCTGTCCGACTGCGCCCGAGCGCGGGCTGATCGGTGCCGCCGAGGTGCCCTGGCTGGTGCGGCTCTCGGCCCGCCGCGCGAGCCGTCGCGGGGCCCGCGCCTACGGCGGCCCGGTCGCCGAGCGGGTGATGCGGGAGTACCAGCAGCAGGCCATCGAGCTCGGCTTCCTGCACGACCGCTACCTGCGCGGCACCGCGCCGGCCGACTTCGCCGAGCGCGGCACGGCGATGGTCCAGCGGCTGCACGCCCTGCGGCCCTACGTCCAGTTCCCGCACCCGGTGCCGGTGCCGGCCTTCCCGGCCGCCGTGCAGTGGGACGGTGGCCGGTGACGGCCCCGGTGACGCCCGCCGGCCACGTCGACTCGGTGGCGACCACCGACATGGTGGCCGCGCTGGTCCGGCTGCGCGAGGCCCTCGACGGGGTCGCGCTCCCGCTCGACGTGCCCGAGGCCGAGGAGCACCGCGTCATGCGCGCGCGAGATGGTCGACCAGCTCGAGGACTACGTCCTGCCGCGGCTGATCCAGATCGAGGCCCCGCTGCTGACCGTGGTCGGCGGCTCGACCGGCGCCGGCAAGTCGACGCTGGTGAACTCGCTGGTCGGACGCCGGGTCACCGAGCCCGGCGTGCTGCGCCCGACCACCCGCTCGCCGGTGCTGGTGCACAACCCCGCCGACGTCGACTGGTTCGACAAGGAGCGGATCCTGCCCGGCCTGGCCCGCACCACCGGGGCGACCGGCGACCCCGGCGCCCTGCAGCTGGTCGCCGCCGACACCGTCCCGGAGGGCCTGGCCATCCTCGACGCCCCCGACATCGACTCGGTCGAGGAGCGCAACCGCACCCTCGCGGCCGAGCTGCTCGCCGCCGCCGACCTCTGGCTGTTCGTCACCTCCGCGGCGCGCTACGCCGACCAGGTGCCGTGGGACTTCCTCAAGGCCGCCGCCGAGCGGAGCACCGCGGTGGCGATCGTGCTCGACCGCACCGCCGCCCGACGCCGTCGAGGAGGTCAGCGGCCACCTCGCCCGGATGCTCACCTCCCGCGGCCTGCGCGACTCGCCGCTGTTCGCGGTCACCGAGGGCGCCGTCGACGACGACGGCCTGCTGCCCGCCGAGGCGGTGCAGGAGATCCGCGCCTGGCTCGACGGGCTCGCCGCCGACTCCTCGGCGCGGCGCCGCCGTGGTGAAGCAGACCCTCGACGGGGCGGTCCGCTCCCTGTCGCCGCCGCACCCACGACATCGCCGACGCCGCCGCCGAGCAGGTCGCGATGGCGCGCCGGCTGCGGGAGGACGTGGACCGCGCCTACGACGAGGCGATCGCGAAGATCGACGACGCCTCGGCGGACGGCACCCTGCTGCGCGGCGAGGTGCTCGCCCGCTGGCAGGAGTTCGTCGGCACCGGCGAGCTGCTCCGCTCGCTGGAGACCAAGGTCGGCTGGCTGCGCGACCGGGTCGTCGGCTGGGTCCGCGGCAAGCCGATGCAGGCCGAGCGGGTGACCGTCGCCGTCGAGTCCGGCCTGGAGACCCTGATCCTGGAGCACGCCGAGACCGCCGCCGAGCGGGCCGAGGCCTCGTGGCGCTCGGTGACCGCCGGCCAGCACCTCGCCGAGGACTCCGGCCGCGACCTGGGCCGCGCCTCCCGCGACTTCCGGGTCCGCGCCGAGCGGTCGGTGCGCGACTGGCAGCACGGCGTGCTCGAGATGGTCCGCTCCGAGGGCGCCGACAAGCGGTCGACCGCGCGGTTCCTGGCCTTCGGCGTCAACGGCCTCTCGGTCGCGCTGATGGTCGTGGTCTTCGCGCACACCGCCGGCGTCTCCGGCGCCGAGGTCGGCATCGCCGGCGGCAGCGCGGTGGTCGGCCAGAAGCTGCTCGAGGCGGTCTTCGGCGACCAGGCCGTACGCCGGCTCGCGGACGCCGCCCGCGCAGGACCTCAACGAGCGGGTCACCGCGCTGATGGACGACCGAGCGGGCCCGCTTCGTCGACGGTGCTCGACGACCTCGGCATCGAGGAGGGCGACGTCGACCGGCTGCGCGAGGTGTCCCGCCGGGTCGACGACCTGCGGTTCGCCGACAAGGGACGCCGGCACGATGCACGGCACGGGGAACTCCGCGTGACCGCGCTGGTGGAGGGGGCGAAGAAGCTCGTGGGCAGGCGCTCGGACGTCGCGGACCGCATCGACGGGCTCGACGAGGCGGCCCGCTGCCGCGCGCGGGCGCCTCGACGACGCGCTGGTCGACGAGGCCGCCGCCGTCGCCGAGCGGGCCGGTGCCCGGCTCCGGCTGTCCGGCGACCACACGGTCGTCGCGCTGGCCGGTGCGACCGGGTCGGGCAAGTCCTCGACGTTCAACGCCGTCACCGGCCTCGAGCTCGCCGCCATCGGCGTACGCCGCCCGACCACGTCGTGGACGATGGCCTGCGCCTGGGGGGCCGACGGGGCGCCGCGAGCTGCTCGACTGGCTGGGCGTCCCCAAGCGCCACCAGGTGATGCGCGACAGCATGCTCGACGAGCCGCGCGAGGACCGCGGGCTCAACGGGCTGGTGCTGCTCGACCTGCCCGACCACGACTCGACCGAGGTCGCCCACCACGTCGAGGTCGACCGGCTGGTCAAGCTCGCGGACCTGCTCGTGTGGGTGCTCGACCCGCAGAAGTACGCCGACGCCGCGATCCACGACCGCTACCTCAAGCCGCTCGCGTCGCACCGCGACATCATGCTGGTGGTGCTCAACCACATCGACACGGTCCCGGAGGCCCGGCGCGCGTCGATGGTCGCGGACCTCGAGCGGCTGCTCGCCGAGGACGGCCTCGAGACCGTCCCGGTGATCGCCACCTCCGCCCGGCACGGCGACGGCATCCCCGAGCTCAAGCGGGCGATCGCCGCAGCAGGTCGAGCGCCAAGAAGGCCGTGAAGACCCGGCTGATGGCCGACGTCGGCGTCGGTCGCGCAGCGGATGCAGGACGCCAACGGCGACGCCAAGCCCGGCGACGTGGCCCGGGCCCGCAAGAGCGAGCTCGTCGACGCCTTCGCCGACGCGGCCGGCGTGCCCACCGTGGTCGCAGGCCGTCGAGAAGTCCACCCGGCGCCGCGCCGCCCAGGCGACCGGCTGGCCGGTGACCGCGTGGCTCGAGCCGGCTCAAGCCCGACCCGCTCAAGCGGCTGCACCTCGACCTCGGCTCGGGCGGCAAGGAGCTCACCGCGCAGCGCCCGCGCCTCGGTCCCCGAGGCCACCCACGTGCAGCGGGCCCGCGTCGACACCGCGGTGCGCGTCGGTGGCCGACGACGTCGGCGCCGAGCTGTCCCCGCCGTGGGCCGACGCCGTGCGGCGCGCCTCGGTCTCGCGGCTGCCCGACCTCAACGACGCCCTCGACAAGGCGGTCTCCTCCACCGACCTCGGCGTCGAGCCGGACCCCGCTCTGGTGGCGGCTGGTCCGGGTGCTCCAGTGGCTGCTGATGCTCGCCGCGCTGGTCGGCGGGCTGTGGCTGCTCGGGCTCGCGGTGCTCGGCTACCTCCAGCTCCCCGAGCCGTCCGCCCCGGACTCCGCCGGCCTGCCGCTGCCCACGCTGCTGCTGCTCGGCGGGGTCGCGCTCGGCATCCTGCTCGGCCTGGTCTGCAAGGCGGTGGTGGGCCTGTCCGCCCGGTCCAAGGCGCGCTCGGCCGACCGGCGGCTGCGTGCGGCGATCGGCGAGGTCACCGAGACGGCTGGTCGTCGAGCCCGTCGAGGCCGAGGTCGAGGCCTACCGCGCCACCCGCGCCGGCCTGGCCACCGCCGCGCTGCGCTGAGCCGGCCGACCCGGTTTCCGTCCGCCAAGCACCCCCAGGCGCGAGCCGGGTTGTCCACCGGCCGCCGTCGCCGGTCGCCCCGTCCGTCGTACGCCGGGGGCAGCCTGTCCGTCGTACCACACCGACGTGAGACGAGGAGACAGCACGATGAACGAAGCGTTCGTGACGTTCCAGGGATGGGTGGGCAACGACGTCGTCCACCGCGAGACCGCGCAGGGCAACGTCGCCAACCTCCGGGTGGGGTCGACGCCCCGGATCCGCAAGCGCAACGGGGACTGGGTGGACGGGCCGACCTCCTGGTTCTCCGTCACCTGCTGGCGCACGCTGGCCGACAACGTCCGCGACTCGGTGCACAAGGGCGAGCCGGTGCTGGTGCACGGCCGGCTGCGCACCGACGTGTGGGAGCGCGAGGACGGCCAGAGCTCGGTGACGTACGTCGTCGAGGCGACCTACGTCGGCCACGACCTGGCCCGGGGGACCGCGACGTTCCTCAAGGCCGTGCGGCCCGAGCGCGACCGACGCCGAGGAGGAGGCCGACCAGGCCGTCAAGGAGCTGCTGCACGAGCACGGGCGCCGACCTGCCGCAGCTCGACCAGCTTCGGCGAGCAGCGGGCTCAGCCGGGCCGGGTCGCCTGAGGGGCCGGCGCGCCGCTGCGGCCGGGGGCGGGCTGATTTCTTCCCGGTCGGCCCGCGCCCGTAGGCTCGCGAGCATGGCTGAGTATGTTTTCACGCTGCGCAATGTGCGCAAGGCCCACGGTGACAAGGTCGTCCTCGACAACGTCACCCTCTCGTTCCTGCACGGCGCCAAGATCGGCGTCGTCGGACCCAACGGCACCGGCAAGTCGACCCTGCTCAAGATCATGGCCGGGCTCGACCACGCGTCCAACGGCGACGCGATCATCGACCCCGACGCGACGGTCGGCATGCTCCAGCAGGAGCCGCCGCTGACCGAGGGACGCACGGTGCTCGAGAACGTCGAGGAGGCCGTCGGCGAGATCATGGGCAAGCTCGACCGCTACAACGAGATCTCCGAGGAGCTCGCGGACCCGGACGCGGACTACGACAAGCTCCTGGCCGAGATGGGCGACCTGCAGACCGACCTCGACCACGCCAACGCGTGGGACCTCGACAGCCGGCTCGACCAGGCGATGGACGCGCTGCGCTGCCCGCCGCCGGACGCGCATGGTCGACAACCTCTCCGGTGGTGAGCGCCGCCGCGTCGCGCTGTGCAAGCTGCTGCTCCAGCAGCCCGACCTGCTGCTGCTCGACGAGCCCACCAACCACCTGGACGCCGAGTCGGTCGCAGTGGCTCGAGGGTCACCTCGCGAGCTACCCGGGCGCCGTGCTGGCCGTGACCCACGACCGGTACTTCCTCGACAACGTCGCCAGCTGGATCCTCGAGCTCGACCGCGGCAAGGCGCACCCCTACGAGGGCAACTACTCGACCTACCTCGAGACCAAGCAGGAGCGGCTCAAGGTCGAGGGCGCCAAGGACGCGAAGCGCGCCAAGATGCTGGAGCGCGAGCTCGAGTGGGTGCGCTCGAACCCCAAGGCCCGGCAGGCCAAGAGCAAGTCGCGTCTGGCCCGCTACGAGGAGATGGCCGCCGAGGCCGACCGCAACCGCAAGGTCGACCTGTCCGAGATCAACATCCCGGCCGGTCCCCGGCTCGGCGACGTCGTGCTCGAGGCCCACGACCTGAAGAAGGGCTTCGGCGACCGGGTGCTCATGCACGACCTGGAGTTCAAGCTGCCGCGCGCCGGCATCGTCGGCGTGATCGGCCCCAACGGCGTCGGCAAGACCACGCTGTTCCGGATGATCACCGGGGAGGAGAAGCCCGACGAGGGCGAGCTCAAGGTCGGCCAGACCGTGAAGATCTCCTACGTCGACCAGAGCCGTGGCGGCATCGACCCGCAGAAGAACGTCTGGCAGGTCGTCTCCGACGAGCTCGACTTCATCAAGGTCGCGAACTTCGAGATGCCCAGCCGGGCGTACATCGCGTCGTTCGGCTTCAAGGGCCCCGACCAGCAGAAGAAGGCCGGCGTGCTCTCCGGTGGTGAGCGCAACCGGCTGAACCTCGCGCTGACCCTGAAGATGGGCGGCAACATGCTGCTGCTCGACGAGCCCACCAACGACCTGGACGTCGAGACGCTCCAGTCGCTGGAGGACGCGCTGCTGGAGTTCCCCGGCTGTGCCGTCATCACCTCCCACGACCGGTGGTTCCTGGACCGCACCGCCACCCACATCCTGGCCTGGGAGGGCGACGACACCGACGAGGGCAAGTGGTTCTGGTTCGAGGGCAACTTCGCGTCCTACGAGGCCAACAAGATCGAGCGGCTCGGCGCCGAGGCGGCCCGCCCGCACCGCGTCACGCACCGCAAGCTCACCCGCGACTGACTCCCTCAGGCGTGCGTGCGGCTGATGCAGGTCCGGGCGGTCGGCCGCGCCTCCAGGCGGGCCGGCGCGATCGGCGTCGCCGCAGACCTCGCAGACGCCGTACGTCGCCGTCGTCGACCCGGCCCAGCGCGGCCTCCACCTCGGCGACCTGGTGGCGGGCGTCCTCGGCGAGCGCGCCCACCTGCGAGCGCTCGAAGGCGATGGTCGCGCCCTCCGGGTCGTGCTCGTCGTCGGCGTTGGAGTCCCGCGACGCCTCGACCATGCCCGCGTAGTCGCCGGTCAGGTCCGCGAGCCGGGCTCCGGGCCCGGCGCAGCGCGCGCCTCGAGGACCGGGCGCGGGTCGGGGTCGCTCACCGGTCCAGGGGAGTGGCGTCGAGCGGAGCGTCGGCCAGCAGGCTGTCGGCGATGATCTTGCGCTGGATCTCCGAGGTGCCCTCGAAGATCTTGGTGAGCCGGGCGTCGCGCCAGTAGCGCTCCACGGAGTACTCGGTGGTGTAGCCGTTGCCGCCGAAGATCTGCAGCGCCTGGCTGGTGACCCGCTCGGCCATCTCGGAGGCGAACAGCTTGGCCTGCGACGTCTCGGTGTTCGCGGGGGCGCCGGAGTCCACCAGCCAGGCCGCGTGCTGGTAGAGCTGCCGGGCGGCGGCGACGTCGGCCGACATGTCGGCCAGCACGTGCCGGATCACCTGCTGGTTGCCGATCGGCTCGCCGAACTGCACGCGCTGCTGGCAGTAGGTCAGCGCGTCCTCGAGGGCGCCGCGGGCCAGCCCGACCGCGCGCGCCGCCGTCTGGGCGCGGGCGACGTGCAGCCAGCCCAGGCTGTGCTTGAAGCCCTGGCCCTCCTCCTCGCCGGTGTCCTGCAGCGCGTCGGCGGGCAGCCGGAGGCCGTCGAGCTCGAGCTGCCAGGTGGTCAGGCCGAAGTAGCCGATCTTGTCGATCGGGGTGCCGGTGACGCCGTCGGGGAAGCCGCCGCGCTCCTTCTCGACCAGGAACAGCTCGAGGCCGTCGGAGGGGCCGCGGCCCTCGCCGGGCGGCCGGGTCCGGGCGAGCAGGTGGATGAAGTCGGCGGAGCGGGCGTGCCCGACCCAGCGCTTGGTGCCGGTGACGACCCACCCGTCCCCGTCGCGTACGGCGGCGCACTGGGCGTTCGCCAGGTCGGAGCCGGCCTCGGGCTCGGAGAAGGCGATCGCCCCGATCCGCCGGCCGGCCGCGCTCGCGCGGCGCAGCTCGAGCCGCCGGGCGGGGTCGGCGCTGTCGCAGCCGGTGCCGTTCCCGCGGGCGATGATGCTGCCGACGCTCATCCAGGCCCGGGCGAGCTCCTCGGAGACCAGGCAGTACTCCAGGACCCCGAGCCCCAGGCCGCCCTCGTCCTCGGGGATCAGCACGCCGAACAGCCCGAGCTCGCCCATCCGCGCGAGCAGCGCGTCGGGGATGTCCTCGTGGCGCGGGTCGAGCTCGTTGGCGACCGGGAGCACCTCGTCCATCGCGAACGCGCGGACGGTCTCCAGCAGCGCCGTACGCGCCGGGGTGTCGTACGGGGTGGCCGCCGGGTAGACGGTGTGGACCGGGTCGAGGTTGTGACGGTGCCAGGCGGTCATGGCCGCAAGCATGTCAGCCGGGGTGAGGGGAGCGTCAGCGGATGTCCATCGCCGGGTTGGCCTCGATGAGCCGGTCGGTGACCGCGTCGAAGACCCGGCCGAGGGCCTCGAAGTCGTCCTCGTCCACGAGGTCGACCATGAACTGGCGTACGCCGGCCACGTGGGTGGGCGCGGCGCCCTCCAGGGCGGCGCGTCCCTGGTCGGTGAGCACGGCCTCGACGCCGCGGCCGTCGGAGAGGCAGGCGTCCCGGGCGACGAGCCCGGCGGTCTCCATCCGGCTGACCGTGTGCGTCACGCGGGAGCGGGAGTGGCTCACCGAGTCGGCGAGGTTCGCCATCCGCATGCCGGTTGCCGTCGGCCTCGGCCAGCCGGACGAGGATCTCGTACTCCGGCAGGGAGAGCCGGTGCTGCTCGCGCAGGTCCCGGTCGAGGCGATCCATGAGCAGGGTCGTGCCGACCAGGAAGGCGCGCCAGGAGCGCTGCTGCTGCTGGTCGAGCCAGGCCACGTCCGAGGAGTCCACCGTCATGGGAACAAGATTACCGGTCCCGTAGTTGAAGGTTGAACAACGTACCTGCTACCGTGGGTGACAGTTGTAGACACAACCAATGTTTCGAGGAGCACACATGAGCATCGACGTCCTGAGCAGCACCATCCCGGCCGGCACCTGGAACATCGACCCGAGCCACTCCGAGATCGGCTTCACCGCCCGTCACCTGATGAGCAAGGTCCGCGGCCAGTTCGAGAAGTTCGAGGGCAAGATCGTCACCGGCGACACGCCCAGCGCGACGGCGACCGTCGACCTGAACTCGATCAACACCCGCGAGGAGAACCGTGACGCGCACCTGCGCTCCGGCGACTTCTTCGACGTGGAGCAGAACGGCCCGATGACCTTCACCTCCACCGCGGTCGAGGCCGGCGGCCGGGGCCTGCTGGTCACCGGCGACCTGTCGCTGAAGGGCGTCACCAAGTCGATCACCCTCGACGTCGAGGTCCTCGGCTCCGAGGGCGACCCGTGGGGCGGCACGCGCGTGGGCTTCGAGGGCACCACGAGCATCTCCCGCAAGGACTTCGGCGTGGACTTCAACATCCCGCTCGACGGCGGCCGGCTGATGATCGGCGACAAGATCGACATCATCATCGGCATCGAGGCCGTCCTGGAGCAGGACGAGGCTCCCACCGCCTGACCTGCTCGACCCGCACGCTCATGCGAACGGCCCCCGGTTCCTGGTGGAACCGGGGGCCGTCGCGCGACGGTCAGCTCATCCGCTCCCCGTCCGATGTCGCGTCTTCGCTAGCTCATCCGCTCCAGGATCAGCGCCATGCCCTGGCCGCCGCCCACGCACATCGTGATCAGGCCGGTCTGCTTGTCGTGGGTCTGCAGCGAGTTGATCATCGTGTTCTGCAGCCGCGCGCCGGTCATGCCGAAGGGGTGGCCGACCGCGATCGCGCCGCCGTTGACGTTCAGCCGGTCCAGGTCGATGCCGAGCTCCTGGTACGACGGCACGACCTGCGCCGCGAACGCCTCGTTGATCTCGACCAGGTCGATGTCGCCGATGCTCATGTTCGCGCGGCGCAGCGCCTGCTTGGTCGCCTCGACCGGGCCGAGGCCCATGATCTCGGGGGACAGGCCGGTCACGCCGGTGGACACGATCCGCGCCAGCGGGGTGAGGCCGAGCTCCTCGGCCTTGGTGTCGGACATGATCACCACCGCGGCGGCGCCGTCGTTGAGCGCGCAGCAGTTGCCGGCCGTGACCACGCCGTCGGGACGGAAGACCGGCTTGAGGTCCTGGACGCCCTCGAGCGTGACGCCGGCGCGGGGGCCGTCGTCGGCGGAGACCACGGTGCCGTCGGGGGTGGTGACCGGGGTGATCTCGCGGGCCCAGAACCCCTCGTCGATCGCCTTCTCCGCGAGGTTCTGGCTGCGCACGCCGAACTCGTCGAGCTCCTGGCGCGACAGCCCGCGCAGCCGCGCGACGTTCTCGGCGGTCTGGCCCATCGCGATGTAGGCGTCCGGGATCGCGTCCTTCTCGCGCGGGTCGAGCCAGTCCTGGCCGCCCTGGGCGAGCTCGTCGGTGCGCGCCTTGGCGTCGGCGAAGACCGGGTTCATCGTGTCCGGGAGGCTGTCGGAGTTGCCCTTGGCGAACCGGGACACGGTCTCGACGCCGGCGCTGATGAACACGTCGCCCTCGCCGGCCTTGATCGCGTGGAACGCCATCCGGGTGGTCTGGACCGACGAGGAGCAGTACCGCGTGATCGTCGCTCCGGGCAGGTGGTCGTAGCCCAGCAGCACCGAGACGATCCGGCCCATGTTGAAGCCGCTCTCGCCGCCGGGCAGCCCGCAGCCGAGGTAGAGGTCGTCGATGTCCCTCGGGTCCAGCGCCGGGATCTTGTCCAGGGCGGTGCGCACGATCGTCGCGGTGAGGTCGTCGGGGCGCAGGTCCTTCAGCGACCCCTTGAACGCGCGGCCGATGGGGGAGCGGGCCGCGGAAACGATCACTGCCTCGGGCATGTCTGGAACTCCTGGTCTGTCGGTTACCCATGCGTAGCGTGGGACGTGCCGCCAGCCTAGGTGCCGGTGCTGCGAGGATGGCTGTGTGGCTCGACACATTTACCTGTGCCCGCTGAGGTGGGCCGACATGGACTCCCTCGGACACGTCAACAACGTGACGTACGTCGACTACCTGCAGGAGTCGCGCGTCGACATGCTGCGCGTGCACGCCCCCACGACGGGCGGCGAGCAGCTCGCGGAGGGCACGGTCGTCGTACGCCACGAGGTGGAGTTCGTCTCGCCCCTGGTGTTCCGGCCCGAGCCGGTGCGCATCGAGTCGTGGGTGACCCGGATCCGGGCCGCCTCGTTCACGATGGCCTACGAGATCCTCGACGAGCAGCCGGACGGCGTACGACGGGTGTACGCCCGGGCCCGCACGGTGCTCACGCCGTTCGTGTTCACCGAGGAGCGTCCGCGGCGGATCCACGACTACGAACGGGCCGTCCTGGAGCGGTTCCTCGAGCCCGAGGAGGCGGCGTCGTGAGCCGGCACGTCTACGACTGCCACGTCCGCTTCTCCGACGTGGACGTCTACGGCCACGTGAACAACGTGAAGTACTTCGAGTACTTCCAGGAGGCCCGGATCGCCTTCCTCATGTCGCTCGGGCGACCCGCTGCTCGACCCCGGCGCGGACCCGACGATGCGCCAGGTGGTGGCCCGCATCGACGTCGACTACAAGCGGCCGATCCTGTTCCGTCCCGAGCCCTACGGCGTCGAGACCTGGGTGACCCGGATCGGCACGTCGTCGTACGACCTGGCCTGCCGGATCGTCGACGGGGACGGGCACCGTCTACTCCAAGGCGGAGGTGCGGCTGGTCGCCTTCGACGTGTCCACCCAGCGCTCCCGGCCGCTCAGCGACGACGAGCGGGGCCGGCTCGAGGCCGTGCTCGAGGCCTAGGCCGGCTCCTCGAAGGTGTTCACCATGAACTGCGCGGCGTGCGTGACGTAGTCCCAGAACTGCGCGTCGTGCTCGGGGGACAGGTCGGCCGCGTCGAGGCCGGCCCGGAAGTGCAGCAGCCAGTGGTCCTTGGCCCGGGGCGTGACCGCGAACGGCGCGTGCCGCATCCGCAGCCGCGGGTGGCCGCGGGTCTCGTTGTACGTCGTCGGGCCGCCCCAGTACTGCACCAGGAACAGCGTGAACCGCTCCTGGGCCGGGCCGAGGTCCTGCTCGGGGTACAGCGGGCGCAGCACCTCGTCGTCGGCCACGCCGGCGTAGAAGACGTCGACGATCTTCGCGATCGTCGGGTAACCCGCCGATCGCGTCGTAGAACGTCTGTTCCTGCTGTCCATCAGCCGAGGTCGTCACTTGTCTATTGTCGCCGACCCGGCAAGGCTCGACGACGCACACCCTGCCGACGCACCACGAAGGAGAGGCCCATGGCCACCACCCGCACCTCGAAGACCCACTGGGAAGGCTCGCTGATGGAGGGCGCCGGCCAGGTCACCCTGGAGTCGTCCGGCCTCGGGACCTACGACGTCTCGTGGCCCGCGCGCGCCGAGGCGCCCAACGGCAAGACCAGCCCCGAGGAGCTCATCGCGGCCGCGCACTCGGCGTGCTACTCGATGGCGCTGTCGAACGGCCTGGCCCAGGCCGGCACGCCCCCGCAGGCGCTCGACACCCAGGCCGACGTGACGTTCCAGCCCGGCACCGGCATCACCGGCATCCACCTGACCGTGGTCGGCAGCGTCGAGGGCATCGACGCCGACGCCTTCGCCGGCCGCGGCCGAGGACGCCAAGAAGAACTGCCCCGTGTCGGCGGCGCTGACCGGGACGACGATCACGCTGACCGCCTCGCTGGCCTGACCGGCCCGGTCGACGTACGACGGCCGCGCCTGTGGACAGTCCCCCGACAACGGTGACGAGAAGTGACCTCTAGGTCACTGACAACCATCCGATGTCGGGGGACGGGCGCGGTCGGGTCAGGCGGGCTGGCCCCAGAGCCGGCCGTTCGGGTGGGCGAAGTCGATGCCCTCGGCGTCGAAGCGGTGCTTGATCCGCTGGCGCATCTCGCGCGCGACGGCCCACTGCTCGAGCGGCGCGGTCTTCAGCGTGACCCGGACGGTGATCCAGTTCGGGGTGAGGTCCTGCACGCCCCACACCGAGGGCTCCTCGAGGATCAGGTGCTTGAAGTCCTCGTCCTCCCACAGGTCGTGCGCGACGTCCTGGAGCACCTGCTGGACGCGGGCCAGGTCCTGGTCGAGGGCGACCGGGATGTCGAGCACGGTGCGCGCCCAGTTCTGGCTCTGGTTGCCGACCCGGAGGATCTCGCCGTTGCGGACGTACCAGACCGTGCCCTCGACGTCGCGGAGCCGGGTGACCCGCAGGCCGACCGCCTCGACGGTGCCGCCGGCCTCGCCGAGGTCGACCGAGTCGCCGACGCCGTACTGGTCCTCGAAGATCATGAAGATGCCGGACAGGAAGTCCTTGACCAGGCTCTGCGCGCCGAAGCCGAGCGCGACGCCGACCACGCCGGCGCTGGCGATCAGCGGCCCGACGGGGTAGCCGAGCTCGGCGATCGCGGTGATCCCGAAGACCGTGAAGATCACGATCGAGGCGATGCTCTTGAGCAGCGAGCCCATCGTCTCGGCGCGCTGGACCCGGCGCCCGGCGAGCAGCGGCCGGCGGGTGCTGCGCTGGCGGTGCGCTCCCGGCGCCGGCGCAGCACCGGGCTGGGCAGCCCCTCGGCGGCCCGGCGGACCAGCCGGTCGATCACCCGGTGCAGGAACCACCGGATGCCCAGCGCCAGCAGGACCAGCACGACGAGGGCCAGCGGCTTGGCGATCAGCCAGTTGGCGGCCTGGGCGAGCCACGCGTTCCCGGTGGCGTCGTCGACCCACACGCACCAGGTGTCGCTGCTGGTGCAGGTCGGTGTCGTCTCCAAGAGGCTCATGCGCGCGACGTTACGAGACGTGATCGCCGGGACCAAACCGAAGTTCGGTACCCTGGGTGCGTGACGAATCACCCCTCCACCACCGCCGTACGACGGGCCGCCCGCGCGCTCGCGCTGGTCCCCGCGATCCTCGTGACGAGCGCCACAGGATCCGCCTTCGCCGAGGCCCCCGAGCAGTGGGAGGACAACGCCGCGGTCTCCCCGCTGCACGTGATCCTGGTGCTCGTGGTGATCCCCGTGGCGCTGTTCGCGCTGATCTGCCTGCTGGTCTACCTGCCCTCGATGAAGAAGGGCCAGCGCTACCAGCCCGGCCTGGCCGTGGCGCAACGAGCCCGAGTGGTTCGGCGGCCCGCGCGGCGGCGTCGACGCCGCGGACGGCTCGCGAGCCGCCGCCGTCGGCGCGGGCACCGCCGCGCGACACCGAGTCGGACCGGGGTGGCGCAAGTGGCCGGTGGTGACGCGTTCTCGTCGGCCCAGCGCCACGAGATCGACAAGGCCATCCGGGACGCGGAGACGCTGTGCCGCTTCGAGTTCTCGGTCTACGTGGGTCGCGCGGACGGTGAGTCCCGGCCGTTCGCCGAGCGGCTGCACGCCGCGCTGGTCGCCCCCGACCGCTCGGTGCTCGTGCTGGTCGACCCGGCCGCCAAGCAGCTGGAGATCGTCACCGGCAGCCGACCCGCCGGGTGCTCGACGACGCCGCAGGTCGAGCTGGCCGCGCTGACCATGCAGAGCGCGTTCGCCGCCGGCGACCTGGTCGGCGGCATCACCCAGGGCGTGCACCAGCTCGCCGAGCACGCGCGCCGCCCGCAGCTCCGGCACGGCTGACCGGCAGCCACCCGCACGCACGACGAAGGGCCGCACCCGATCGGGTGCGGCCCTTCGTCATGTCCGGCGGGTCAGGCGTCGGCGTCCTGGGCGGCCAGGGCGCGGGCGATGTCGGCCCGGGCCTCGCCGCACGTAGCCGCTTGGCCGCCGGGTTCGCGTGCGAGGTCTCCAGCCAGGCGTCGACCCGGTCGAGGGTCGCCCGGCTGGTCAGCGCGCGCGGGAACATGTACTCCAGCATCGTCGAGGCGATCTGGGTGCCCTGGTCCTCCCAGATCGTGTCGGCCACCGCGAGGTACTTCTCGAGGTAGGGCTCGAGCACGTCGGCCTGGTCGGAGCCGTCGAACACGTAGGCGATGCTGCGCTGGGTCTCGTTGGAGACGTCGTTGCGCAGCGCCGCGTCGTCCCAGGCCTGCGCCTTGGTCTCGGCGGACGGGATCACCGCGAGGGCCGCGGCGGCCCGCTCCTGCCCGGAGATCGTGTTGTCGCGGGCCAGCTCCTCGGCGACCCGGTCCGCGTCGGCGCGGCCGGCCCGGGCGAGCGCGGTGACGAGCGCCCAGCGCAGGTCGGGTGCGACCTCGAAGCCCTCGAGCCGGACGCTGCCGTCGAGCAGGGCGGCGACCAGGTCGAGGCCCTCCTCGCTGCGGGCGGCGCCGCCGTACGACGACGGCGGGACGCGCTTGCCGGAGGTGCCGGCGAACGACTTCACGAACGTGAGCTGGTGGTCGCTGCCCGGCTCGGCGTGCTCGATCAGCGTCGCGCAGGCCCTTCTCCCAGGTCGCCCGCAGCGCGTCGCGCTTGGACGGGTGCGAGAACTGGTCGATGGCGATCTGCACGTAGACCGGCAGCTGCTTGACGGCGGTCTCGTCGGTCTCGTCGGGCAGGCCCTGCAGGACCAGCGCGACGAAGTCGCCGGCGGAGAGCTCGGCGTCGCGGGTCATGTCCCACAGCGCGCCCCAGCACAGCGCCCGGGCCAGCGAGTCCTCGATGCGGTGGATCGACTCGCGCACGGTCGCCAGGGACCGCTCGTCGAAGCGGATCTTGGCGTAGGACAGGTCGCCGTCGTTGAGCAGCACCAGGTCCGGCTGCGGTCGTGCCGACCAGCTTGGCCACGTCGGTGCGGGCGCCCACGACGTCGGTCTCGACCGTCGTACGACGGACCAGCCGGCCGTCCTCGGCCCGGTCGTAGAGGCCGACGCCGATCCGGTGCCGGCGCAGCGTCGGGTGGTCGGGGTGCGCGCCCTGCACGACCGCGAACGAGGCGTAGCGGCCGTCGTCGTCGACGGTGGAGTCCACGCGACAGGGTGTTCACGCCGGTGGTCTGCAGCCACTCCTCGGCCCACGGCTGCAGGTCGCGCCCGGAGGTCTCCTCCAGGGCCGACGAGCAGGTCCTGGAACTCGGAGTTGCCGAACGCGTGCCGGCGGAAGTAGGCCTGCAGGCCCGCGAAGGACTCCTCCTCGCCGACCCAGGCGACGAGCTGCTTGAGCGCGGAGGCGCCCTTGGCGTAGGTGATCCCGTCGAAGCTCACCTCGACGGCCTCGAGGTCGTGGTTGTCGGCCGCGATGGGGTGCGTGGAGGGCAGCTGGTCCTGGCGGTAGGCCCAGTTCTTGCGGGCGTTGGTGAAGCCGGTCCACGCCTCGTCGTACTTCGTGGCCTCGACCAGCGCGTGGTGGGAGGCCCACTCCGCGAAGGACTCGTTGAGCCAGAGGTCGTCCCACCACTTCATGGTGACCAGGTCGCCGAACCACATGTGCGCCATCTCGTGCAGCACGGTGTTGGCGCGCTGCTCGTAGAACCAGGTGGCCTGGCGGCTGCGGGGGAGGTACTCGTCGCGCAGCGTCACGCAGCCGGCGTTCTCCATCGCCCCGTTGTTGAACTCGGGGACGTAGAGCTGGTCGTACTTGTGGAACGGGTACGGGAAGTCGAAGGCGTCCTCGAAGAACGCGAAGCCCTGCTTGGTGACCTCGACCAGCTCGTCGGTGTCGAAGTGCGGCACCATCGACTGGCGGCAGTAGTGCCCCAGCGGGATCTCGCCGTGCTTGCCGACGTAGGTGTCGTGGACCTGGTGGTACTCGCCGGCGACGATCGCGGTGACGTACGTCGACATCCGCTCGGTCGCCGGGAAGCGCCACACGGAGCGCTCGGCCCTCGGCGGGCTGCGGCTCGGGGGTCGGGGCGTTCGACACGACCACCCAGTGCGACGGCGCCGTCACGGTGAAGTGGAAGACCGACTTGAGGTCGGGCTGCTCGAAGGTGGTGAACACGCGACGGGCGTCCGGCACCTCCATCTGGGAGTAGAGGTACACCCGGTCGTCGGCGGGGTCGACGAAGCGGTGCAGGCCCTCGCCGGTGTGGCTGTAGGCGCAGTCCGCGACGACCCGCAGCTCGTTGTCCTCGGCGAGGTCGTCCAGCCGGATCCGGTGGTCGGCGTACACGTCGGCGGGGTCCAGGGACCGGCCGTTCAGCGTCACCTCGCGGATCGTGGCGCCGACCAGGTCGGCGAAGGTCGAGGCGCCCGCGGTCCGGCTGCTGAACCGGATCACGGTCGTCGAGCCGAAGGTGGTGGTGCGGGCAGGGGTCCAGGTCGAGGTCCACGGTGTAGGACTCGATGTCGAGGAGATCGGCGCGGGTGCGCGCCTCGTCCCGCGTGAGGTTTGTTCCAGGCATGCCCGCATTCTCCCATCCGGTACGGGGAATAACCGAATCGAGAGCGGTCGTTGCACCGACGTGCGTCCCGTCGTCGGACGCCCCCTTCGGACCGCACCGACCGACCCCCAGGAGCACCTGTGACCCAGACCGCCGAGACCCGCCACGACCGAGCAGGACCGCACCCCCGTCGACTTCTGGTTCGACCCGCTGTGCCCCTGGGCGTGGATGTCCTCGCGCTGGCTGCTGGAGGTCGAGAAGGTCCGCCCGATCGCGCCGAGCTTCCACGTGATGAGCCTGGCCTACCTCAACGCGGACAAGGACATCCCCGAGGAGTACCGCAAGATGATGGAGACCGCCTGGGGCCCGGTCCGGGTGGCGATCGCCGCCGCGCAGGCCGAGGGCGACCAGGTGCTGCTGCCGCTCTACACCGCGCTCGGCAACCGGATCCACCTCGAGGGCCGCTCGATCGACCGGGCGCTGATCGAGGAGGCGCTCGACCGAGGTCGGCCTGCCCACCTCGCTGGCCGACGCGGCCGACTCCACGGCGTACGACGAGGCCCTGAAGAAGTCCCACCACGCGGGCATGGACCAGGTCGGCATGGAGGTCGGCACGCCGGTCATCAGCGTCGAGGGCGTCGCGTTCTTCGGCCCGGTCGTCACCCCGGCCCCCAAGGGCGAGGCCGCCGGCCTGCTGTGGGACGGCGTCGTGCTGGTCGCGGCGACCCCCGGCTTCTACGAGCTCAAGCGCACCCGCGACCCAGGGTCCCGACTTCTCCTGAGCGGACCGCCGAGTCCGTTCCGGGCCGAAACGCCCCGGGGGCTCGACACGCTGCCTAGAGTGCTGAGGTGATCGTCGAGCCCCCCGGCCTCCCGGCCGACCGCGTCGGGGCCGCGGTGCGCGCCGGGTGGGGCGTGGACGTCGCCGGGTCCCGGCACCTCTCGGTCGGCACGGCCGCGTGGCACTGGCGGGTCGACGGGGACGCGGGGCCGCACTGGTTCGCGACCGTCGAGCCGGTCTCCTCCGACGAGCAGCGCGCAGCCCTCCTCGCGGCGTACGACGCAGCCACCCACCTGGCCGGCGCGCTGCCGTTCGTCGTGCCACCGGTGCGCACCCGCGACGGCCGGCTCGCCGTCGACGTCGCACCGGGGATGCTGCTGAGCATCACGCCGTACCTGGAGGGGGCGCCCGGGTCCGGTCCCGCTCGCCGACGACACCGCCCGCGCCCACCTGGCCGGCCTGCTCGGCGACCTGCACCGCCAGCGCCGCCCCCGGCACCTGCCGGTCTGGCGGCCGCGGGTCGGCCGGCCGCACGCCGGCCGCGAGGAGCTCGAGCGCCTGCCTGCCGGCTCGACGGCTGGACCGGCGGCCCCTGGTCGGTGCCCGCCCAGCGGCTGCTCGCCGAGGCCCGCCCGGTCGTCGAGCAGACCCTGCGCCGGTTCGCGCTGCTCGGGGCCGCGGTCGCCGGCAGCGTCGACCGCTGGGTGGTCACGCACGGCGAGCCGCACGCCGAGAACCTGATCGGCACCCCCGACGGCGTGCGCCTGGTGGACTGGGGGAACCTCTGCCTGGCGCCCCGCGAGCGGGACCTGCGCGAGGCGCTGGGCGAGGCCGAGGGCGCCGAGCCCTGGTTCGCCTACGTGGAGTCCGGGCGGCCGCCCCGACCCGCTCTCCCCGGACACCCTCGAGCTGTTCGCCCTCGAGCGGCACCTCGGCGAGATCGCCGTGCACGCCGTGCGGTTCTCCCGCGCCCACGAGGACGGCGCCGACGAGCGGCGCTGCTTCGGCGAGCTCGAGGCCCGGGTCGCGGGCCTGCTCCGAGCGCTGGGGCTGAGCCCCGGTCAGGACGGCCCGCGGACCGTGCCGTCCCACTGCCAGTAGTCCAGCGGCACGGCCGGGTCGCGGCCGGTGACCCGCAGCAGGGTCGACCACGGCTCCTGCGCGGCCGGCTCGTCCGGGAACAGCCGGTCCAGCACGCGTCGTACGACGGCCGGGTCGGGGTCCCACGCCAGGCCCAGGGGAGCGGCCACGTCGTGCAGGTGCAGCAGCGTCTCGACGGTGCCCATCGCCGCGAAGCCGTGCGGGTCGGAGACGCCGTACGGGTGGTAGCCGCGGACGTCGGCCGGGCGGGTCCGGGCCAGCGCCACGAGCATCCCGCCGCAGGCGTCGAGGACCCGGACGACGCCCTCGTTGCCGGCCTCCCGGCGCGCGTGGGTGGTCACCGGCCTCGCCGCGGCCGGTCGGCGGAGTAGCGTGAACGGGACGTACTCCTCCAGCTCCGGCGTCGCGGTCGCGATCTGGCCGGCGTAGGCGAACAGGTCGTCGGCGACGTGCTCGACCGTCGACCGCACGGTCCAGGTCAGCCCGCTCGCCGGCCGGTCCCAGTCCAGGCCCGCGCGGTGCGCAGCGCGGCGCACGCCGCGGCCACCGTCGTCTCCAGGTCGTCCACGAGGTCGGTCACCGCCCCAGCGTCTCGTCCGGCCACCTGGTGGGGCAACCGGATTGCGCCGCTCACTAGGCTCGCGTCATGAGCAAAGTCCTGTCCGCCGTCGCCTGGCCGTACGCCAACGGCCCGCGCCACATCGGCCACGTGGCCGGTTTCGGTGTGCCCTCCGACGTCTTCAGCCGCTACATGCGGATGGCCGGGCACGACGTGCTGATGGTCTCGGGCACCGACGAGCACGGCACCCCGATCCTGGTCGCCGCCGACAAGGCCGGCGTCACGCCCCGCGAGCTGGCCGACACCAACAACCGGATGATCGTGGAGGACCTGCACGCCCTGGGCCTGTCCTACGACCTGTTCACCCGCACCACGACGGCGAACCACTACGCCGTGGTGCAGGAGATGTTCCGCACCGTGCACCGCAACGGCTACATGGTCGAGCAGACCACCAAGGGCGCGATCTCCCCGTCGACCGGGCGCACCCTGCCGGACCGCTACATCGAGGGCACCTGCCCGATCTGCGGCTACACCGAGGCGCGCGGCGACCAGTGCGACAACTGCGGCAACCAGCTCGACGCGACCGACCTGATCGACCCGCGCAGCAAGATCAGCGGCGAGGTGCCGGAGTTCGTCGAGACCCAGCACTTCTTCCTCGACCTGCCCGCGCTGGCGACCGCCCTGAAGGCCTGGCTCGACGAGCGCGAGGCGTCCGGCACCTGGCGGCCGAACGTCATCAAGTTCAGCCAGAACATCCTCGAGGACATCCGCCCGCGGGCGATGACCCGCGACATCGACTGGGGCATCCCGGTCCCGGTCGAGGGCTGGCAGGACAACCCGGCCAAGCGGCTCTACGTCTGGTTCGACGCGGTCATCGGCTACCTGTCGGCGTCCGTGGAGTGGGCCCGCCGCCTCGGCGAGCCGGACCGCTGGCGGGAGTGGTGGAACGACCCCGAGGCGCTGTCCTACTACTTCATGGGCAAGGACAACATCACCTTCCACTCCCAGATCTGGCCCGCCGAGCTCCTCGCGTACGACGGCCGGGGCGACCGGGGCGGCGAGCCGGGGGAGTACGGCGCGCTGAACCTGCCGACCGAGGTCGTGTCCTCGGAGTACCTCACGATGGAGGGCAAGCAGTTCTCGTCCTCGCGGGGCGTGGTGATCTACGTCCGCGACGTGCTCGAGCGCTACCAGCCCGACGCGCTGCGCTACTTCATCTCCGCGGCCGGCCCGGAGAACCAGGACAGCAACTTCACCTGGGCGGAGTTCGTCCGCCGCACCAACGACGAGCTCGTCGCCGGCTGGGGCAACCTGGTCAACCGGACCGCGAACATGGTCGCCAAGAGCTTCGGGGAGATCCCGGCCGCCGGGCCCCTCGAGCCGGCCGACCAGGCGCTGCTCGACACCGTGCACGCGGCGTTCGGGACGGTCGGCGCGCTGATCGGCCGGCACCGCCAGAAGGCGGCCCTGGCCGAGGCGATGCGCACCGTCGCGGACGTCAACAAGTACGTCTCGGACAGCGCGCCGTGGAAGCTCAAGGGCGACGACGAGCGCGAGCGGCTCGGGACGATCCTGCACGTCACCACGCAGGCCGTCGCGGACTGCAACGTGCTGCTCGCGCCGTTCCTGCCGCACAGCGCGAACGCCGTGGACCTCGTGCTCGGCGGCGCCGGCGACGTCGCGCCGATGCCGGAGATCCGTGAGGTCGAGGACCTCGACGGCGGGGCGCCGTACCCGATCCTCACCGGCGAGTACTCCGGCTTCCCGGCCTGGGAGCGCCGGCCGGTCGTGCCGGGCACCACGGTCGAGAAGCCGGTGCCGGTGTTCACCAAGCTCGACCCCTCCGTGGTCGACGAGGAGCTGGCCCGGCTCGAGCAGCACGCATGACCCTGCACCCGCAGGCCGTCGCGGCGCTCGCGCTCTGGGCGCAGGGCCCGAGCGTCGCCGACCCCGGATTCGGGCCGGCCGACATCGCTGCGAAGCGGGCCGAGGCGCTCGCGGCCGCCGCGGCTCGAGCCGCTGGAGCCGGTCGACCGGGTCGAGGACGTGGACGCCGACGGCGTGCGCTGCCGGCTCTACGTCCCCGACGGCGCCCCGGACGCGCAGCGCACGATCCTGTTCCTGCACGGCGGAGGCTTCGTGTTCGGCGACGTCGACACCCACGACGGCCAGGCGCGCCGGCTCGCCAACCGGACCGGGTCGGCGGTGCTGGCCGTGGACTACCGGCGGCCGCCCGAGCACCCGTTCCCGGCCGCCCCCGACGACGTGGACACCGCGCTGTCCTGGCTGCTCGTGAACGCCGCCGCGCCACGGCCTGGACCTGTCCCGGGTGGTCGCGTGCGGGGACAGCGCCGGCGGGAACCTCGCGCTGGTCGCCGCGCTGCGCAACCCGAACGCGCTGGCCGCGACCGTGCTGGTCTACCCCTTCGTCGACGCGGCGATGGGCTGCCCGTCGTACGCCGCGCCGGACGGTGGGCTGACCCGCGGCCGAGGCGGCCTGGTACTGGGAGCAGTACGCCGCGCGACCCGAGGACCTGCTGGACCCCGACCTCGCGCCGTACCTCGCCTCCGGCTTCGACTCCCTCCCGCCGACGCTGGTGCAGGTCGCCGAGCACGACGTGCTGGCCGACGAGGACCTCGAGCTGGCCCGGCGGATCGCGGCCTCGGGCGCGCTCGGTCGAGGTCACGACGTACCCCGGGATGATCCACGGCTTCTGGCGCAACCCGCAGCTGTTCGACGCCGCGGAGGAGGCGCTGGCGGAGATCGCCGGCTTCCTCGACCGGCACGTCTGACAGACTTTCGCCATGCGCGTCCACCTCGGCTCCGACCATGCCGGCCTCGAGCTCAAGGAGCACCTGCTCAACTGGCTCGCGGACCACGGCTACGAAGCCGTCGACCACGGCCCCTTCGTCTACGACGCCCTCGACGACTACCCGGTGTTCTGCCTGCGGGCCGCCGAGGCCACGGCCGACGAGGACGGCAGCCTCGGCGTCGTGATCGGCGGCTCGGGCAACGGCGAGGCGATCGCGGCCAACAAGGTCAAGGGCGTGCGCGCCGCGCTGGTGTGGAGCGAGGAGACCGCGGTCCTGGCCCGCGAGCACAACGACGCCAACGTGGTCTCGGTCGGCGGGCGGATGCACGCCGTCGAGGACATGATCCGGTTCGTCGAGGTGTTCCTGCGAGACCGCCTACAGCGGCGAGGAGCGGCACACCCGCCGGATCCGGATGCTCGCGGACTACGAGAAGACCGGCAACCTCCCGGACGCTGCCGGAGTCGGCGCTGGGCCACCGGCCCGGCCAGTCCTGAGATGCCCGAGGGCCACACGCTCTTCCGGCTCGCCAGCACGCATCAGCGCCCACTTCGCCGGCCGGGTGGTGTCCGCCAGCAGCCCGCAGGGCCGGTTCGCGGAGTCGGCGCGCGCTGATCGACGGCACGCTGCTGGAGACCGCCGAGTCCTACGGCAAGCACCTGTTCGTGGACTTCGAGGGCGACCGGCAGGTGCACGTGCACCTCGGCCTCTACGGCAAGTTCGCCGTCCAGGACGGGGTCGCCGAGGACCCCCGCGGCCAGGTCCGGCTGCGGCTGGTGGCCGACGGCAGCGACGAGCGCCCGCCGGCGTACGGCGACCTGCGCGGCGCCACGGCCTGCGAGCTGATGACCCGCGACCAGCAGCGGCTGCTGCTCGACCGGCTCGGGCCCGACCCGCTGCGCGCGGACGCCGACTGGACCCGGGCCTGGGCGACGCGTGCACCGCTCCCGGGCCCCGATCGGCGCGCCTGCTGATGGACCAGAAGGTGCTGGCCGGCGTCGGCAACGTCTACCGCGCCGAGGTGCTGTTCCGGCACCGGGTCGACCCGCTGCGTCCCGGGCACCACGCTGCGGCAGAGCACCTTCGAGCAGATGTGGCACGACCTGGTGGCGCTGATGGCCGACGGCGTCCGGCGCGGCCGGATCGACACCGTGCACGTCCCGGTCGAGGAGGCCCTGGTCGGCCGGGTGCCGCGACGCCGACACCGACGGCCACCCGGTCTACGTCTACCGCCGGGCCGGCGAGGCGTGCTTCGTGTGCGGGAGCACGGTGCGCACCGAGGTGCTGGTCGGCCGCAACCTGTTCTGGTGCCCGCGCTGCCAGCCGCGCTTCCGGTCCCGGGCCGCCCGATGAGCACGCAGGTGCGGCTCGCCGCGGACGTCGTCCGGCCAGGGTCCGCGAACCGTGGGCGCGCGAGTGCCGCCGACCACTAAGGTCGGACCGATGGTCGCCGCCTCGCACCCCGGGCGCCCGACCGGCCTGTCGGCCGGCCGGGTGCTGACGCGTCGCTGGAACCGGGCGGTCCGCCGGCTGCGCGAGTCCGACCTCGTCGCCGCCCTGCTGCTCGTGGCCGCGTCCGTGCTGATCGGCGTGGCGCAGTACGTCGTCCCGGTCGTCCCGCTCACCACGCTGGTCATCCCGATGGTGATCGGGAACCTCGTGCTCGCGCCCCGGGTCGCTGCCCTGGATCGTGGTGTTCTCGCTCTCCGTCCTGGTGGTCGTCGTGGCGGCGACCCCGAGCCTGCTCGACGGCCGGCGGATCGGCGGCGTGGTGGTGATCTTCCTGATCGGGATGGTCATCCTGGTGTCCTCGTTCCGGCGCACCCGGCTCGGCGTCGCCGGGGTCCGCGGGGAGTCGATGCTGGTGGACCTGCGCGACCGGATCCACAACCAGGCGCGGATGCCCGCGCTGCCCGAAGGACTGGTACGCCGAGGCGGTGCTCCGCTCGGCCGGCGGCTCGTCGTTCGCCGGCGACTTCCTGGTCGCCTCGCGCTCCTCGGACGGCACCTCGCTCCAGGTCGCCGTCGTCGACGTGTCCGGCAAGGGCGAGCAGGCCGGGTCCCGGTCGCTGCTGCTCTCCGGCGCCTTCGGCGGGCTGCTCGGCGCCCTGCCGGCCGAGAGCTTCCTGCCGGCCGCCAACGACTACCTGCTCCGCCAGGACTGGCCCGAGGGCTTCGCGACGGCCGTGCACGTCAACATCGACCTGCAGACCGGTGCGTTCGAGCTGCGCTCGGCCGGTCACCCGCCCGGCGTGCAGCTGCACGCGGGGTCGGGCCGCTGGGCGGTGCACGAGGCGGAGGGCCCGGTGCTCGGGCTGATGCCGCGCGCCGAGTTCAGCGTGGTGCACGGCCGGATCGGCCGCGGCGACGCGCTGCTGCTGTTCACCGACGGGCTGGTCGAGACCCCCGAGCGGGACATCTCGCTCGGGATCGACAAGCTGCTCGGGCAGGGCGAGCGGCTGCTCCGGGTCGGCATGGAGCAGGGCGCCCACCGGCTGATCGACCGGCTCGAGTCGATGAACGACGACCGGGCCCTGCTGCTCCTGCACCGGCGCTGAGCCCCGGCGGGTCAGCCCGCCGCGAGCTCGTCGCGCAGCCGCGGTGACGCCGCGGCACCGACGACCGGCCGAGCGCGGTGCAGCCGGACCATCGGCGCCAGTGCCACCAGGCTCTGCACCCTCAGGACCGAGGCCATCGGCATCGTCAACCACCAGGCGACCGCGAGCAGCCAGCGCCGGTCGGTGCGGGCGGCCACCACCGCGAGCAGGAGACCGAGGGGGATCTGCACCAGCCGGCCGGCACCGTCGCCGGAATGGCTGGTCAGGAACCGCGCCCATGACGACCCACAGGTCCGGGCTCGGCCACGAAGGACACCCCGGCCAGGGCCCCGACGGTCAGGCACCAGTCCGGCGAGGCGCCGCCACTCGCCGCGGGCGGCGTACCAGATCGCCCCCACGCCCGGCCGGCGTCACCTTGGTCAGCGCGGCGGCCGCGAACCACGGCGGCGCGGCTCGATCCCCAGCACCAGCGTCACCCCGAGCATCCCGTAGATGTTGCCCATGACGATCGCCGGGACGCAGGTCAGCAGGGCCGGGACGCGCCAGCGCAGCGGCAGCGGGTGCAGCAGCCACACGTAGGCGCAGCTCTCCGCGGCCACCCACAGGCCGTAGAACACCGGCCAGGGGAGCAGCGCCAGGACGCGCATCGCCTGGACGAACAACGGGGAGTACAGCACCGCGTCGCGCTCGCCGGGGCCGATCCAGATAGGGGTCCGACACGTGCCCGGCCAGCCAGTAGGCGTGGGTGTCGAGGCCGCGGGACGAGATCACCGTGTAGGCGAACACCGCGTAGGCCGCCAGGGCCGTCGTCGCGCCCCAGAGGCACACGAGCGTGGCCCGCTCCGCGACGGCGCGGAGGTCCCCGCCGGCCACGCCAGCGCTCGACCCGGATCATGGGCCCAGTATGTGGGCGGCCCGGACGGCTGTCCGCGGAGCGGAGAAACCCGGGGACGGGGCTGGAGCGGATGACGGGAATCGAACCCGCGTAGCTAGTTTGGAAGACTAGGGCTCTACCATTGAGCTACATCCGCGCGCCGGACCGGCCGTCGAGCTCACCGGCCGGAAGCGTCACCATCGTGCCACAGCACGAAACTCCACCACCAATCGGTCACACCCGCCCCAGCGCCCGGCGACGGCGTTCTCGCGATTACGGTTCGGGCTCGCCTCTCCCGTAGACTCCCGGGGTTCCCTGACGGGAGCCGTGAGAAGTGGTGGCCGGAAAACGGGGCGTAGCGTAGTGGCTAGCGCGCCTGCTTTGGGAGCAGGAGACCGCAGGTTCGAGTCCTGTCGCCCCGACCATCCGCCCACTTGTCTGCACTGACCGAGGGCACGCGCGCACGTCGCCGCCCACATCGCTAGTGACTGAGGAGAACCACCTGTGAAGAGCGCCGTCGAGACTTTGAGCCCGACCCGGGCCAAGCTCACCGTCGAGGTGCCCTTCGAGGAGCTCAAGCCGAGCCTCGACGCGGCGTACAAGAAGATCGCCCAGCAGATCAACGTGCCCGGCTTCCGCCGCGGCAAGGTGCCGCCGATGGTCATCGACCGTCAGGTCGGCCGCGCGGCCGTGCTGGACGAGGCGATCAACGAGGCGCTCCCCAAGCTGTACGTCGAGGCGCTGCAGGCCAACGAGCTCGAGCCGCTGGCCCAGCCGGAGATCGACATCACCAAGTTCGAGGACAACGAGACCCTCGAGTTCACCGCCGAGGTCGACGTCCGTCCCGAGGTGGAGCTGCCCGACTACAGCGGCCTGAGCCGTCACCGTCGACGACGTCACGGTCTCCGACCAGGACGTCGAGGAGCAGGTCCAGAACCTGCGCGAGCGCTTCGCCAGCCTCTCCGAGGTCGAGCGGGCCGCGGCCGACGGCGACTTCGTCGTGATGGACCTCGTGGCCAACAAGGACGGCGAGGTCGTCGAGGGCGCCGAGGCCACCGGCATGAGCTACCAGGTCGGCAAGGGCGGCATGCTCGACGGTCTCGACGAGGCGCTCACCGGCATGTCCGCCGGCGACGAGACCACCTTCACCTCGCAGCTGGTCGGTGGCGACCAGCTCGGTGAGGACGTCGACGTCGACGTCAAGGTCACCTCGGTCAAGGAGCAGGAGCTCCCCGAGCTCGACGACGACTTCGCGCAGACCGCCTCGGAGTTCGACACCGTCGCCGAGCTCACCGACGACGTCCGCACCCGGCTCACCCGCGGCAAGCGCCTCGAGCAGGCCGCCGCCGCCCGCGACGCCGTCCTGGAGAAGCTGCTCGACCTGGTCGACGTACCCCTTCCCGGAGACCGTCGTGGAGTCCGAGCTGACGGCCCGCCAGGAGCAGATCACCCAGCAGCTCACGCATGGCCGGCATGACCATGGAGGCCTACCTCGACTCCGAGGAGCAGACGGTCGACGAGTTCGAGGCCGACCTGGAGAAGCGGGTCCGCGACGCGGTCGCCGCCCAGTTCGTGCTCGACCAGGTCGCCAAGACCGAGGAGATCGGCGTCAACGAGGGCGAGCTCCAGGAGCACCTGATGCGCCGCGCGCAGCAGTCCGGCCAGAACCCGCAGGAGTTCATCCAGCACATGCTGGAGCACAACCACATCCCGGAGATGGTGTCCGAGGTCGTCCGCGGCAAGGCGCTGGCCAGCATCGTCGAGGCCGCCACGGTCACCGACGAGTCCGGCAACCACGTCGAGCTGAAGAACCTCCAGCCCGACGGCACGATCGCCGAGCCGGCCGACGAGGCCGACGAGGCCGACGGAGCCGACGAGCCCGCCGAGGAGAAGGCCGACGCCTGATCCGCTCGCCGCAGCATCTCGACGACCCGTGTCACCGCCCCGTGTGACACGGGTCGTTGACATACTCCGGGTATGAACCGAGACCGCTGCCCCGCACCCGGACGCCGAGGCGCCCCGCGCCGGTCTGCTCGAGGCGCTCGCCCTGGCCACCGACACCGCCGACGAGCTCGTGCTGGGCACGGTGCGCGACGTGCACGGCGCCGTGGCCCGCCGCGTGTTCGGGCTGGCCGGCCGGCTGACCGGCGGCGCCGCGCGCGGCCCGGCCCGCGCGCACGAGCGGATCTCCTCGGCGGTCTACGCCGGCGTCGGCGGCGGCCTGCGCGCGACCAGCCGGGGCCTGCGCGCCGCGGACCGGCACGGGCTCGGCGGCCGGATCGAGGACTCCCCGCAGGGCCGGCTCGTGGTGTCGGTGGTGAACGGCTTCATCGGCGACCGGCTCGCGGAGCAGCAGTCCAGCCTGGCGATCCGGCTCGCGGTGCGGCACCGCGGGCCGCGACGTACCGCTGGAGCGGGAGGCGCTGGCCGCGGCGTTCCCCGACGCCACCGGCGACGTCGTGGTCTTCCTGCACGGGCTCTCGCGAGGCCGAGACCAACTGGGACCGCGACGCCCGGCGAGACCGGCGGCAGCTACGGCACCCGGCTGGCCGCCGAGACCTCCTGGACGCCGGTCTACCTGCGCGCCAACACCGGCCTCCCGGTCGCGGAGAACGGCGTCGCGCTCGCCTCCCTGCTCGACGACCTGGTCGCCGCCTGGCCGACCGAGGTCCGCCGGATCGCGCTGGTCGGGCACTCGATGGGCGGCCTGGTGATGCGCGCCGCCTGCGCGGTCGCCACCGACGCCACGCGCCCCTGGACCGACCTGGTCACCGACGTCGTCACGCTCGGGACCCCGCACCTCGGCGCGCCGCTGGAGCGCGGGGTGGCGCTCGGCGCCCAGGTGCTCGGCCTGCTGCCCGAGTCGGCGCCCTTCGGCCGGATCCTGGAGTACCGCTCGGTCGGCATCCTCGACCTGCGCGGCGGCCTCGCCCCGGACGTCCAGCACCTGCCGCACGCGCGCTACCACCTGGTCGCCGCGACCCTGGCGTCCTCGCACCGGCACCCGGTCAGCGAGGCGTTCGGCGACCTGCTGGTGCGCTACCCCTCGGCCACCGGTCGCCCGCGCCGCGGCCGCGAGATGTTCCCCGGCGCGGACGTCCTGCACGTCAAGGGCGGCCACTTCGACCTGCTGAACCATCCCCGGGTGTACGACGCGCTCCGCACCTGGCTCGGCTGAGCCCCCGTCGTACCCCGTCGTCCCGCCCGTCCTCGCCCAGGAGACCGCATGCCCCAGCCCCTGCCGATCAGCGCAGCCGTCGAGATCGACGCCCCGCCGGAGCGCGTGTGGGACGTCGTCGGCGACGTGACCCGGATGCCGGAGTGGAGCCCCGAGCTGCGCCGGCTGCGGCTGCTCGGCTCCGGGCAGGTGCGGGTCGGCACGCGGATGCTCGGCCTCAACCGGCGCGGCTGGGTCGCCTGGCCGACCACGTCGGTGGTCACCCGCCTCGAGCCCGGGCGGGCGGTGGCCTGGCGGACCCGGGAGAGCGGCGCCACCTGGACCTACGAGCTCGAGGCCGCCGCCGGCGGCACGCGGCTGACCGGCCGCCGCGACCTGCCGGCGTTCTCCGTGGGCACCGCGGTGCTCGGGCCGGTGATCGGCGGCGCCGCGGGCCACGACCGCGAGCTCGCCGCCGGCATCCGTACGACGCTCGGGCGGATCAAGCGCACGGTCGAGGCGGCGGGCTAGAGCCCCAGCTCGAGCGGCTCGGCCGGGGGACCGTCGGCGAGCAGCCGCTCGAGGAAGGCCGCGGCGTCGCTCGGGGCGACGCGCGCACCGGAGGGCCGGGGCAGCGCGCGCACCTGCGCGACGGTGTGCCACCCGGTGGCGGTGAGGTTCTCGGCGGCGAGCTCCTCCTCGGTCAGGACGCCGCGCGGGGTGAAGGCGTCGACCCGCAGCAGGTAGTACCACTCCTCCTGGCCGTCCCAGTCGCCCAGCGGGAAGGTGTGCACCCGGTGCGCCACGCACGGCCCGCAGCCCTCGGGGCCGACGACGTGCCCGACCTCCTCGAGCAGCTCGCGGCGCAGGGCGTCCTCGTGGCTCTCGCCGGGCTCGATCCCGCCGCCCGGCGTGCCCCAGACGTGGAAGGGGCCGTCCGGGCCGTCGAGGGTCCAGCGGACCATCAGCACGCGGTCGTCGCGGTCGGCGACCACCGCGCGCACGGCGGGACGCAGACGGGGCGAAGGCACCCGATCACCCTAGGGGCTTCCGGTTCCTACCGGTTTGCACGTTTGTGCAACCGCACAAACATGACCCCCCGTTTCCAGGTTTCGACCCTTGTCAGTTCCGGAGCCGCCGTGTGGACTGCGGGGCGACTGCAACCGCAGTCGCGCACCCAGGTCGAGCTCGGGTCGTCCCTGCTCGCCGTCCGTCGGCGTGGACCCCGCTCAGCAGATGCCAGCCGCACGACTGGGCTCCGGACCTGCCCGTGTTCCTGCTTGGATGCGCCTTCACGCGACACGATCGCTGTTGACGGAGGAACCGTGCGAAAGAAGTCAGCCGGGCTGTTGAGCCTGGTCGTGGCGGCGGGACTGGGGACAACCCTCGGATGCCCGCGCCGTCCCGCCAGCGCCAGCCCACATGTGAAGGGGTCCGGCGACGCGTCCGCAGCCCGACCAGGCGCAGAGCGACGAGCTGCCCAACCCCGCCGAGGAGAAGAAGCGCGCGCTGCGCGAGCAGGCCATCACCGACCTGCTCAACGGCAAGGGGCCAAGGTCGAGCAGCGCGGCGCCAGCACCGTGATGAAGGTCGGCACCGCCCGCGACCGCCAAGCCGGTCGACAGCAACGGCAAGTCCGCGCGACGCCCGCGACGACCGAGGACCAGTACGTCGAGCTCAGCCGCGAGAAGACCGACAAGATCTTCGTGATCCTCGCCGACTTCGGCAACGAGCGCCACCCGAACTACCCCGACCAGGACACCGACACCGACCACGCCCGGCCCGACCACCTTCAACGGTCCCGCTGAACAACACGATCCCGCGCCCGACCGCAGCCGTGGACAACTCGCACCGTCTGGCAGCCGAACTACGACCGCGCGCACTTCCAGGACCTCTACTTCGGCCAGGGCGGCGCGGCCGGCTCCGGCGGCGACACCGAGTCGGTCAAGCAGTACTTCGAGCGCCAGTCCTCCGGCCGCTACAGCGTCGACGGCTACGTCAGCGACTGGGTGAAGGTGCAGCTACAACGAGGCCCGCTACGGCCGCAGCAACGGCTACCCCTGCGCCGGCAACGTCTGCAGCAACACCTGGGACCTGGTGCAGGACGGCGATCGACACCTGGGTCGCCGACCAGAAGGCCGCCGGCCAGACCGACGCCGACATCAAGACCGAGCTGACCACGTACGACCAGTGGGACCGCAACGACTTCGACCACGACGGCAACTTCAACGAGCCCGACGGCTACATCGACCACTTCCAGATCGTGCACGCCGGCGGCGACCAGGCCGACGGCGACCCGATCCAGGGCGAGGACGCCATCTGGTCGCACCGCTGGAACGCCTACCAGGGCACCGGCCGAGGGCCCGGCGCGGCAACACGGACGGCGGCACCCAGATCGGCGACACCGGCATCTGGGTCGCCGACTACACCATCCAGCCCGAGAACGGCGGCGTGAGCGTCTTCGCCCACGAGTACGGCCACGACCTCGGCCTGCCGGACCTCTACGACACCTCGGGCCGCGTCGGCGAACGAGAACAGCGTCAACTGCTGGTCGCTGATGGCCCAGAGCCGCGAGGCCGCGCCCGAACGACGACGCCATCGGCACCCGCGCCGCCGACCTCGGCGCCTGGGACAAGCTGCAGCTCGGCTGGCTCGACTACGAGACCGTGCTGCCCGCGCAGAACCGGCGACAGCTCGACCTCGGCCCGCACGAGTACAACTCCGAGCAAGGCCCAGGCCGCCGTCGTGGTGCTGCCCAAGAAGCAGGTCGTCACCGAGCTGGCCGCGCCGTACGCCGGCGCCAAGACCTGGTGGAGCGGCACCGGTGACGACCTACTCAGCACCATGTCGCGCAGGTCACCCTGGCGGCCGGCACGGCGACGCTGAACTTCCAGGCGAAGTGGAACATCGAGGACTGCGGTCCCGACCCGTGCGACTACGCCTACGTCGAGGTCGACAACGGCACCGGCTGGACCGCCATCGCCGGCAGCATCACCAAGGCGGCCGAGGGCAACGGCATCGACGGCACGCAGGCCGCCTGGACCCCGGCGACCTTCGACCTGTCGGCGTACGCCGGCAAGACGGTCGAGCCTCCGGTCCGCTACGCGACCGACGGCGCCGCCCAGGGCAACGACCCCGCGCCAGCGGCCGGGCTCTTCGTCGACGACGTCAGCGTCACCTCCGGCGGCGAACACGCTGTTCACGTCCGGCGCCGAGTCCTCGCCCGAGGGCTGGACGCTCGCCGGGTTCTCCTCGGTCGGCGCCTCGCTCACCACGGCGTACGACAACTACTACATCGCGTCCAACCGGGCGTACGTGTCGTTCGACAAGTACCTGCAGACCGGCCCGTACAACTTCGGGTTCGGCACACCAAGCCGGACTTCGTCGAGCACTTCCCGTACCAGAACGGCCTGCTGGTCAGCTACTGGGACACCTCGCAGCCGCGACAACAACGCCAGCCAGCACCCGGGCGCGGGCCTGATCCTGCCGGTCGACGCGAACCCGCGCCCGCTGGTCCGGCTCGACGGCGACGCTGTGGCGTCCGCGGGTGGCGGCTACGACGTCACCGTTCGGCGCTGGAGAAGTCCGACTCGTTCACGCCTGCACGTCAGTACGCCACGGCCCGAGCTACATCCGGGGCCAGGCGGCCGCAGCCGCTGTTCCACGACGACGCGTCGTACTGGGACGCCCCGCAGCCCTCCGCGAGCGTGAAGGTGCCGAACACCGGGACCGAACATCAAGGTGCTCACCCAGCAGGGCACCTCGATGGGGATCCAGGTCTCGCAAGCGCAACTGACCGGATCGACCCCGTAGGACGGACGGCGCAGAGGGTCAGGGGCCCTCGAGCATCGTTCAGACCGTGGCCGGGAGGTTCTCCTCCCGGCCACGGTCGCGTCCGGACCCGGGCGCGGCCCCCCGGGGCATGCCGTGCGCTGTGGGCGAACAAGTCGGGACAGCCCGTGGATGTGTCCGCTCGTTCCGGCTAGGGTCGGGGACGTGACTGAGACCCAGATGAACGGTGGCGGCGCGGCGTACGGGCTCGACGACCACATCTACCAGCGTCTGCTCCGGGAGCGGATCATCTTCCTCGGCTCCGAGGTGCGCGACCAGAACGCCAACGCGATCTGCGCGCAGATGCTCCTGCTGTCCGCCGAGGACCCCGAGACCGACATCTTCCTGCACATCAACAGCCCCGGCGGCTCGGTGGACTCGGGCATGGCGATCTACGACACCATGAACTACATCCCCAACGACGTCGCGACCGTCGGCATGGGCCTGGCCGCCTCGATGGGGCAGTTCCTGCTGTGCGCCGGCGCGGCGGGCAAGCGCTACGCCCTCCCGCACGCGCGGATCATGATGCACCAGCCCTCGGGCGGCATGGGCGGCTCGGCCTCGGACATCAAGATCCAGGCCCAGCAGTCCCTGCACATCAAGAAGGTGCTCTTCGAGCTGATCAGCCAGCACACCGGCCAGCCGCTCGAGCAGGTCGAGCAGGACGCCGACCGCGACCGGTGGTTCACCGCCGAGCAGGCCAAGGACTACGGCTTCATCGACCACGTCATCTCGAGCGCCCGCCAGGTCGCCGACGAGGGCCGTCCGGCCCGGAACAAGTGAGGACCGCCATGACCAGCTCCAGCATCCCCGGTCTGACGCAGGCTGACTGCAGGCATGACGGGGCGAGCCCCCGAGGTGGCGGCCCCCTCGTCGGCGAACTACTACATCCCGCAGTGGGAGGAGCGGACCTCCTACGGCTTCCGCCGCATCGACCCCTACGGCAAGCTCTTCGAGGACCGGATCATCTTCCTCGGCACCCCGATCAGCGACGACATCGCCAACGCGGTGATGGCCCAGCTGCTCTGCCTGGAGTCGATGGACCCCGACCGGGACATCCAGATCTACATCAACTCCCCGGGCGGCTCGTTCACCGCGCTGACCGCGATCTACGACACGATGCGCTTCGTCAAGCCGGACATCCAGACCGTGTGCCTGGGTCAGGCGGCCTCCGCCGCCGCGATCCTGCTCGCGGCCGGCGCCCCCGGCAAGCGCCTCGCGCTGCCGAACAGCCGGATCCTGATCCACCAGCCCTACACCGAGGGCACCTACGGCCAGGCCTCCGACATCGAGATCCAGGCCAACGAGATCCTGCGGATGCGCGAGCTGCTCGAGAAGATGATCGCCGAGCACACCGGCAAGGACGTCGAGCAGGTCAGCCGCGACATCGACCGCGACAAGATCCTCACCGCGGACGCCGCGGTGGAGTACGGCCTGATCGACGCGATCCTGGAGTCGCGCAAGGGCTCGCTGACCCCCGCCTGACCGGTCTCCCTCGTCCCCCCGGGGGCGAGGGAGTCGCCGTGTCCTGCCCCATTCGGGGGCGCGACGGGGTACCTTCGAGTTCGAGTACGAAGAAGTCGCAAACAGCCGGTGGGAGCGGATCCGTCCAGGGTCCCTCCCCGGTCCCCGGGAGTCTTCCGGATCGCCGCCGGCCTGAGTCGTGAGGAGTCGTGCCTGTGGCACGCATCGGTGACGGAGGCGACCTGCTGAAGTGTTCTTTCTGCGGGAAGAGCCAGAAGCAGGTCAAGAAGCTCATCGCAGGGCCAGGTGTCTACATCTGCGACGAGTGCATCGACCTCTGCAACGAGATCATCGAGGAGGAGCTCAGCGAGGGCACCGAGGTCGGCCTCGAGGAGCTGCCCAAGCCGCGCGAGATCTTCGAGTTCCTCAACTCCTACGTGATCGGCCAGGAGAACGCCAAGAAGGCGCTCGCGGTGGCCGTCTACAACCACTACAAGCGCGTGCAGGCCGGGGTCGCGCTCGGGCACCCAGCGGCACAAGTCCGACGACACCGTCGAGCTCGCCAAGTCCAACATCCTGGTGATCGGCCCGACCGGCTGCGGCAAGACCTACCTCGCCCAGACCCTCGCCCGGATGCTCAACGTGCCGTTCGCGATCGCCGACGCCACCGCGCTGACCGAGGCGGGCTACGTCGGCGAGGACGTCGAGAACATCCTGCTCAAGCTGATCCAGGCCGCCGACTACGACGTCAAGAAGGCCGAGACCGGCATCATCTACATCGACGAGATCGACAAGGTGGCCCGCAAGGCGGAGAACCCGTCGATCACGCGCGACGTCTCCGGCGAGGGCGTGCAGCAGGCGCTGCTGAAGATCCTCGAGGGCACCACCGCCTCGGTGCCGCCGCAGGGCGGGCGCAAGCACCCGCACCAGGAGTTCATCCAGATCGACACCACGAACATCCTGTTCATCGTCGGTGGCGCGTTCTCCGGCCTCGAGCACATCGTCGAGCAGCGGATCGGCAAGAAGACCCTCGGCTTCGGCGCGAAGCTCCCCACCAAGGAGGAGCGCGACATGACCAAGATCTTCTCCGAGGTCATGCCCGAGGACCTGCTCAAGTTCGGCCTGATCCCCGAGTTCGTCGGTCGGCTCCCGGTGATCGCCACCGTCGACAAGCTCAACCGCGAGGCGCTCGTGCAGATCCTCACCGAGCCCCGCAACGCGCTGGTCAAGCAGTACCAGAAGCTCTTCGACCTCGACGGCGTCGAGCTCGAGTTCACCGCCGACGCCATCGACGCGGTCGCCGACCTGGCCATGGTCCGGGGCACCGGTGCCCGTGGGCTGCGGGCGATCATCGAGGAGGTGCTCCTCCACGTGATGTACGACGTCCCGTCCCGCGAGGACATCGCCAAGGTGGTCGTCACCGGCGAGGTGGTCAGCGACAACGTCAACCCGACGCTGGTGCCGCGCGAGCCCGAGGCCAAGAAGAAGAAGTCCGCCTGAGGGCTCTCCCCGCGTTCGCGGGGACCGTGGGCTGGCTAGGCTCGCGGCGTGACCCCCGCACCCGCACCGCTGGCCCTGCCCGACTCCGACTGGGAGGCCTGGCTGGCGCGCCCGGTGCGACGGCCGGCTCGACGAGACCCGGCGGCTCGTCGACGTGCTGCGCACCGGCGGGCACACCTCGGCCGCGGCGATGGCGCTCTGGAACGACCTGAACCTCGCCCTGCACAACGCCTTCTCCACCGCCTCGCTGGTGTCCAACGTGCACCCCGACGAGGCGGTGCGCACCCGCGCCGAGCGCGCCGAGCAGGACGCCCACAAGCTGCTCACCGAGATCGGCCTGGACCGCGAGCTCTACGACGTGCTGGCCGCCGTGGACCCCGCCGACCTCGACGAGGGCGGCCGGCGCGTGCACGCCCTCGCGATCCGGGACTTCCAGCGCGCCGGTGTCGACCAGGCGGACGCCGTACGGTCGCGGCTGCGGGAGCTCGCCGAGCGGGAGACCGCGGTGGCCCAGGAGTTCTCCAAGAACATCCGCGACGACGTCCGGTCGGTCCGGGTCGACGCCGCGGCGCTCGACGGGCTGCCCGCGGACTTCGTCGAGGCGCACGCCCCCGGCGAGGACGGGCTGGTCGAGATCACCACCGCCTACCCCGACTACGTCCCGTTCATGACGTTCTGCCGCGACCGGGAGGCCCGCGCCGCCCTGGTGCGGGCAGTTCCTCAACCGCGCCTACCCGCAGAACGACCCGCTGCTGCACGAGCTGCTCGGCCTGCGCCGCGAGCACGCCCGGCTGCTCGGCTACGACGGCTGGCCGTCCTACGACGCCGAGGTCAAGATGATCGGCAAGGGGTCGGCGATCCCGGAGTTCATCGAGCGGATCACCGAGGCCTCCGACGCGGCCGGCCGCCGCGACGTCGGCGTGCTGCTGCGCCGGCTCCAGCAGGACCACCCCGAGGTCGGCCAGGTCGACCGCCGTCGACAAGACGTTCTACGCCGAGGTGCTGCGCCGGGAGACCTTCGACGTCGACGCCCAGCAGGTCCGGCCGTACTTCGACTTCGCCCAGGTCCGGGCGGGGCTGCTCGCCGTGACCGGCCGGCTCTTCGACGTGGAGTACGTCGAGGTCGCCGATGCCGCCTCCTGGCACGAGGACGTCGCGACGTACGACGTGCTGCGCGGGGGAGCGCGGCTGGGCCGGATCCACCTCGACCTGCACCCGCGCACCGGGAAGTACGGCCACGCCGCCCAGTTCGACCTCGCCCCGGGGATCCGCGGACCGGCAGGTCGCCGAGGGCGTGCTGGTCTGCAACTTCTCGCGGCACCTGATGGAGCACGACCACGTGGTCACGCTGTTCCACGAGTTCGGCCACCTGGTGCACCACGTGCTGGCCGGGAACCACCCGTGGACCCGGTTCTCCGGCGTGGCCACCGAGTGGGACTTCGTCGAGGCGCCCTCGCAGATGCTCGAGGAGTGGGCCTGGGACGCCGACGTGCTGCGGTCCTTCGCGACGGACGCCGCCGGCGAGCCGATCCCGCGCGAGCTGGTCGCGAAGATGCGGGCCGCCAAGGAGTTCGGCAAGGGCACCCACGCGCGCACGCAGATGTTCTACGCGGCGCTGTCCTACACGCTGCACCAGGACGTGCCCGACGACATCACCGCGACGCTGCGCGAGCTGCAGGAGCGCTACGACGTGTTCGGCTACGTCCCGGACACGCACTTCTACGCGTCCTTCGGCCACCTGGAGGGCTACGGCTCGGGCTACTACACCTACATGTGGAGCCTGGTCATCGCCAAGGACCTGTTCTCGGCCTTCGACCGCGACGACCTGTTCGCCACCGAGGTCGCGCACCGCTACCGGGACCGGGTGCTGGCCCCGGGCGGCTCGCGCGACGCCGCCGACCTGGTCGCCGACTTCCTCGGGCGCCCCTACGGCTTCGAGGCCTTCCAGCGCTGGCTCGACCGGGTCTGACGCCGCCCGGCGACGTACGGGGTGCCGGCCGTGCCTACCGACGCCCGCCGCCGCCCACCTGTGGATCCTCGCTCCGACAACGGTGACGAAACGTGACCCAGGGGTCACTCCTCGTCTCCGATGTCGGGGTGTCGTCAGTGACCTACCGGTCACTGACAACACCCCGATGTCGGAACGAGCCGGGGGAGCGGGGTCAGGCGTCGGGCTGGGGGGCGATCTCGGCGTCGACGGTGATCGCGGTGGCGTCGGTCGGGGTGAAGGTCAGGTCGCCGACGATCTTGCCGGCGGCCTTCAGGTCGGCGGACGCCTTCTCGGCCAGGGCCAGGGCGGCGGCGGGACCGGAGACCTCGGCGCGGGACAGCTCGGTGCGCATGGAGACCTTGGCGTTCGACTTCGCGCCGCGGATCCCGACCAGCGTGCCGGCCACGGCGGCCAGCATCGCGGGGTCGGCAGCGGCGGCGGACCCGAGCTCGGCGGCGGCCGGCCAGGACTGCCGGTGGATCGAGCCCTCCTGCCACCAGGACCAGACCTCCTCGGTGACGTAGGGCAGGAACGGCGCGAGCAGCCGCAGCTGCACGTGCAGCGCCACCGCCAGGGCGGCCTTCGCCGAGGCGGCCGCGTCGTCGCCGCGGGCGCCGTACGCCCGCTCCTTGACCAGCTCGAGGTAGTCGTCGCAGAACTCCCAGAAGAACTTCTCGGTGACCTCGAGCGCGGTGGTGTAGTCGTAGGCCTCGAACGCGTCGGTCGCCTTGGAGACCGTCGCGGCCAGGCCGGCGAGCATCGCGCAGTCGACCGGCTCGCTGACCGCGGACGGCACGACCTGGGTGGCGCCGACCGAGGACAGCGCGAACTTCGAGGCGTTGAGCACCTTCATCGCCAGCCGGCGGCCGACCTTCATCTGGGTCTCGTCGAACGGCGAGTCCAGGCCGGGCCGGGCCATCGCGGCCCGCCAGCGCACGGCGTCGGCGCCGAACTTCTCCAGGATGTCGGCGGGCACGATCGCGTTGCCCTTGGACTTGCTCATCTTCTTGCGGTCCGGGTCGACGATGAAGCCCGAGATCAGCGCGTGCGTCCACGGCACGGTGTGGTTCTCGTGGTGCGCGCGCACCACCCGGGAGAACAGCCAGGTGCGGATGATGTCGTGCGCGTGCGTGCACAGGTCGAACGGGAAGACCCGGCCGAACAGGTCCTCGTCGGACTCCCAGCCGCCCGCGATGTGCGGGGTCAGCGACGAGGTCGCCCAGGTGTCCATGACGTCGGGGTCGCCGACGAAGCCGCCGGGCTTGCCGCGCTGGGACTCGTCGTACCCGCCGGGCGCCGTCGTGGACGGGTCCAGCGGCAGGTCCGCCTCGGCCGGCATCAGCGGGTGCTCGTAGTCGGGCTCGCCGTCGGCGTCGAGCGGGTACCAGACCGGGAACGGGATGCCGAAGAACCGCTGGCGGGAGATCAGCCAGTCGCCGTTCAGGCCGCCGACCCAGTTGTCGTAGCGGTGCTTCATGTGCGCGGGCACCCACTGGATCTCCGAGCCGCGCGCGACCAGCTCGTCGCGCAGCTCGGTGTCCCGGCCGCCGTTCTTGATGTACCACTGGCGCGTGGAGACGATCTCCAGCGGCTTGTCGCCCTTCTCGTAGAAGTTCGTCATCCGCTGGGTCGGCTTCGGCTCGCCGTCGAGGTCGCCGGACGCGCGCAGCGCCGCGACCATCGCCTCGCGGGCGCTGAACGTGGTCTTCCCCGCCAGCTCGGCGTACGCCGCAGCCGCCGGCTCGGCGGCGAGCCACTCGGGCGTCTCGCGGTGCAGCCGGCCGTCGCGGCCGATGACGGTGCGGACCGGCAGCTGCAGCTCGCGCCACCAGGTCACGTCGGTCAGGTCGCCGAACGTGCAGCACATCGCGATGCCGGCGCCCTTGTCGGGCTCGGCGAGCCGGTGCGCGTAGACCGGGATCTCCACGCCGAACACCGGCGAGGTCACGGTCGTGCCGAACAGCGCCCTGGTAGCGCTCGTCGTCGGGGTGCGCGATCAGCGCGACGACCGCCGGGATCAGCTCGGGGCGGGTGGTCTCGATGTAGACCGGGCCGTCGTGGCCCCCGGCACGGTGGAAGGCGACCCGGTGGTAGGCGCCGGCGTACTCCCGGGCCTCGAGCTCGGCCTGCGCGACGGCGGTCTGGAAGGTGACGTCCCACAGGGTGGGGGACTCCTGGAGGTAGGCCTCGCCGCGGGCGAAGTTGCGCAGGAAGGCCCGCTGCGACGCGGTCTGCGACTTCGGGCCGATCGTCGTGTAGTGCTGCTTCCAGTCCACCGACAGCCCGAGCGTGCGCCACAGCGACTCGAAGACCTCCTCGTCCTGCACGACGAGCCGCTCGCACAGCTCGATGAAGTTCGGCCGGCTGATCGGCACCTGCTTCTTCGCGTCCGGCTTCTCCGGCGGCGTGAAGTCGGGGTCGTAGGGCAGCGACGGGTCGCAGCGCACGCCGAAGTAGTTCTGCACCCGGCGCTCGGTCGGCAGGCCGTTGTCGTCCCAGCCCATCGGGTAGAAGACCTCGAGGCCGCGCATCCGCTTGAACCGCGCGACCAGGTCGGTGTGGGTGTAGGAGAACACGTGCCCGACGTGCAGCGACCCGGAGACGGTCGGGGGAGGGGTGTCGATCGAGTAGACCTGCTCGCGGCTCTTGGAGCGGTCGAAGGCGTAGGTGTCGTCGGCCTTCCACTGCTGGGACCACGTCGCCTCGAGCCCCTCGAGCGCAGGCTTGTCCGGTACGACGACGGCGCGACCGGCTGGCTGCGTCGTCTCGGACAGGTCTGGGGTGATCGGCTCGGAGGTCATGGCGCGAAATCTACCGGCCGGTGCCGGACAGCCGAAAACGAGTTCCCCGCGGTGCCGCGTGCTCCTACGGTGTCGCCGATGACCACGACGCTCGAGCTGCACGCCGACGCGGCCGGGTTCCTCGCGCAGGCGGCGGACCACCTCGCCCTCGACCCGGTGCTCAACACGGTCGTCGCGACGTACGCCGAGCGCGAGGCGCGGGAGGGCCGGGACGGCCGACGAGGGGCTGCCGCACTGGTACGCCGTGGTGCGTGCGCCGGACGGCTCCGTCGCGGGGGTCGCGATGCGCACGGCGCCGTTCGCGCCGCACCCGCCGTACCTGCTGCCGATGCCGGAGGACGCCGCGGTCGGCCTCGCCCGGCTGCTGCACGAGCGCGGCGAGGAGGTCGGCGGCGTCAACGGGGCGCTGCCGGCGGTGCGCACGTTCGCCGACGAGCTGGCCCGGCTGGACGGCGGGGAGGTCGCGGTGCGGATGCACACCCGGCTCTTCGAGCTCCGCGCGGTGCGGGCGCCGCGGGTGCCGGCCGGCGCCCTGCGGGTGGCCACCGAGGCGGACGCCGGCCTCGCCCTCGCGTGGTTCACCGCGTTCCACGCCGATGCCGACGAGCAGGCCGGCCGCACCGGCGGGCACGAGGACGAGACGGTCACCCCCGACGCCGTGCTGCGCCGGCTGCGCGCCGGACGGATCTTCCTCTGGGAGGTCGACGGCGTCCCGGTGCACCTGACCGGCCAGAACGACCCGTCGTACGGCGCCGTGCGGCTCGGCCCGGTCTACACCCCGCGTGAGCACCGCGGCCGCGGCTACGCGAGCGCCGCCGTCGCGGAGCTGTCCGGCCGGGTCCTCGCGGCCGGGCACCGGCCCTGCCTGTTCACCGACCAGGCCAACCCGGTGTCCAACGGGGTCTACGAGCGGATCGGCTACGAGCCCGTGGTGGACATGGTCAACCTGCTGGTCGGCGCCCCGGTGCCCGATCCGTAGACTCGCAGCACGATGTCCGAGACCCCCGCACCTGCTCCCGTCACGACCTACGCCGACGCCGAACGAGCCCTGCTCGCCCGCTGGCCGGAGACCCGTCTGGAGCCCTCGCTGGACCGGATCGAGGCGTTCGTCGAGCTGCTCGGCGAGCCGCAGCGCGGCTACCCGGTCATCCACCTGACCGGCACCAACGGCAAGACCAGCACCTCGCGGATGATCGACGCCCTGATCACCGCGACCGGGCTGCGCACCGGCCGGTTCACCAGCCCGCACGTGGAGTCGATGACCGAGCGGATCTCCCTGGACGGCGAGCCGCTGAGCGAGGAGCAGTTCCTCGAGGCCTACCAGGACGTCGCGCCGCTCGCGGACCTCGCCGACCGGGACGCCGAGCACCCGCTGTCGTTCTTCGAGACCCTCGTCGGGATGGCGTACGCCGCGTTCGCGAACGCCCCGGTCGACGCGGCCGTCGTCGAGGTCGGCATGGGCGGCTCGTGGGACGCCACCAACGTCGCCGACGCCACGGTCGCGGTGATCACGCCGATCGCCGTGGACCACGCCGGCTACCTCGGCTCGCGCCCCGTCGACATCGCGCGGGAGAAGGCCGGGATCATCAAGCCCGGCTCGACGGTCGTGGTGGCCGTGCAGCCCGACGACGTGGCGGCGGTGATCGCCGAGCGGGCCGCGGAGGTCGGCGCGACCGTGCTGTGGGAGGGCCGGGACTTCGGCGTCGAGCACCGGGCCGCCGCGGTCGGCGGCCAGATGATGCGCTGCGCGGCCTGCGCGGGCGAGTACGACGAGGTCTTCCTGCCCCTGTACGGCGCCCACCAGGCGCAGAACGCCGCCCTGGCGCTGGCCGCGGTGGAGGCGTTCATCGGCGAGGAGCCGCTCGACGCCGACCTGGTCCGCGACGCGTTCGCGGAGGTGACCTCGCCCGGCCGGCTCGAGGTGATCCGGCGCAGCCCGACGATCCTGCTCGACGCCGCGCACAACCCGCACGGCGCGCAGGCCACCGCCGACGCGATCGAGGACTCGTTCCTGCTCAACCCGCTGATCGGCGTGGTCGGGGTGATGGCCGACAAGGACTACGAGGGCGTGCTCGCGGCCTTCGAGCCGGTGATGGCCGCGATCGTCTGCACCGAGAACACCACCACCCGCACGATGCCGGCCGAGGACCTCGCCGAGGTCGCCCGCGGCATCTTCGGCATCGACCGGGTGTACGTCGCCCCGCGGATCGAGGACGCCATCGAGCAGGCGGCGACCCTCGCGGAGGAGGGCGGCGTGTTCGGCGAGGCGATCGGCTCCGGCGGGGTGCTGGTCACCGGCTCGGTGGTCACCGTGGGCGAGGCGCGGCACCTGCTCAAGGCGCCGGGGGCGGCGCGGATGACCCGCTCGATCCAGCGCTCGATGTGCGCCGGCATGCTCGTGCTCCAGGCGGTGGTGCTGTTCCTCACCGGCGTCGTGACCATCGGGATGACCGACCTCGGCGGCCGGTGCGTCGCTGGGCATCGGTCTCGGCCTCGCGGTGCTGTGCGTGGTCGCGGCCGGGATGCTCGGCCGGCCCGGCGGCTACGCGCTGGGCTGGGCGGTGCAGGTGGTCTCGATCGCCCTCGGCTTCGTGGTCACCGCGATGTTCTTCCTCGGCGTGGTCTTCGCCGCGCTCTAGGCCGCCTCCTACTTCCTGGGCGCCAAGATCGACCGGGAGCGGGCCGAGCGCGCCGTCCTCGAGGAGCAGTGGCGCGCCGAGCACGGCGCCCAGGACTGAGTCCGGCCACGCGGCGGTGTCGCCCGGCGGCCGCGCGTTCCCTAGGCTGACGCCCATGTCGACCCAGCGCACCCTCGTCCTGCTCAAGCCCGACACCGTCCGCCGCGGGCTGGTGGGCAACGTGCTCTCCCGCTTCGAGGCCAAGGGCCTCGCGCATCGTCGCGCTGGAGCTGCGCACATCGACGCCGCCCAGGCCGACGAGCACTACGCCGAGCACGTGGACCGGGACTTCTACCCGCCGCTGCGCGACTTCGTGACCTCCGGCCCGCTGCTCGCGGCGGTGCTCGAGGGCGACGAGGCCATCGAGGTGGTCCGCGCCCTCAACGGCGCCACCGACGGCCGCAAGGCCGCCCCCGGCACGGTCCGCGGCGACCTGTCGCTGTCCAACCGCGAGAACCTCGTGCACGGCTCGGACTCGCCCGAGTCCGCCGAGCGCGAGATCGCGCATCTGGTTCCCCGGCCTGTGACCCCGTGACCGCGGAGCCCCTGCGCGGACCAGCCGCTCTCGCCGACCGCCCGGAGCACGCCGCGCCGGGAGAAGGAGCGCGCCCAGTCCGACCGCGCCACCCTGTACGACGTCCTGGACGCGTCCCTGGTCTGCCACCTCGCCGTCGTCGTCGACGGGGTGCCGCTGGCCCTGCCGACGGTGTTCGGCGTCGACGCCGACGGGCCGGACGAGGGCGGCACGCTCTACGTGCACGGGTCGGTCGCCTCGCGCAGCCTGGTGCAGGCGCCCGGCCAGGACGTCAGCGTGACGATGACGGTGCTCGACGGGATCGTGCTGGCCCGGTCCGGCTTCAACCACTCGATGAACTACCGCTCGGCCGTGGTGATCGGCCGGCCCCGGGTGGTGACGGACGAGGCCGAGCGGTCCCACGCCCTGGACCTGCTCGTCGACCACGTGACGCCCGGCCGGTCCGCGGCGCTGCGCCGGCCGACCCGCAAGGAGCTCGCCGCCACGACGGTGCTGGCCCTGCCGCTGCACGAGGCGTCGGTCAAGCGCCGCGGCGGGTGACCCGCGCGACGAGGACGTCGACGTCGAGGCCGGCGGGGTCTGGGCCGGGGTGGTGCCGCTCGGCCGTGCACGCGGGCGAGCCGGTCACCGGGGCCGACGTCGACGTCGCCGACGTGCCGGAGCACGTGGCGGCCCGGGTCGCCGCGCTGAACCGCCGGGCCCGCTGAGCCGCCTGCCGCCGGACCCGGCGCTGTGTCGGGTGTGACGCGCGTGTCCTCCGGGGCTGGAGAGGTTCTCGCTCTTACCCTGGGACGGGGTCGGTGCGCCGTACCTCCCGACCCACCGGACAGGCGACGACAGCAGGGACGCAGGCATGGCGAACAGCATCATCGGCCGCGACATGGCCGTTGACCTCGGCACCGCCAACACGCTCGTCTACGTGCGCGGCAAGGGCGTGCTGCTCGACGAGCCGTCCGTCGTCGCGCTGAACTCCTCCACCGACGAGATCCTCGCCGTCGGGCCACGAGGCGAAGCGGATGATCGGCCGCACCCCGGACAACATCACCGCGATCCGCCCGCTCAAGGACGGCGTGATCGCGGACTTCGAGTCCACCGAGCAGATGCTCCGCTTCTTCATCCAGCAGGTGCACCGCCGCCGCTACTTCGCCAAGCCCCGCCTGGTGATCTGCGTGCCGAGCGGGATCACCGCCGTCGAGCAGCGCGCGGTCAAGGAGGCCGGCTACCAGGCCGGCGCCCGCCGGGTCTACATCATCGAGGAGCCGATGGCCGCCGCGATCGGCGCCGGGCTGCCCGTCCACGAGGCCACCGGCAACATGGTCGTCGACGTCGGCGGCGGCACGACGGAGGTCGCGGTCATCTCGCTGGGCGGCATCGTCACCAGCCTCTCGATCCGCACCGCCGGCGACGACCTCGACCAGGCGATCATCGCGTGGATGAAGAAGGAGTACTCCCTGATGCTGGGGGAGCGCACCGCCGAGGAGATCAAGATGACCCTCGGCTCGGCCTTCCCGCTGCCGCAGGAGCCGGAGGCCGAGGTCCGCGGCCGCGACATGATCTCCGGGCTGCCCAAGACCGTCGTGGTCTCCTCCGCCGAGGTCCGGATGGCCCTCGAGGAGCCGCTGCACGCGATCGTCGACGCGGTCCGCACCACCCTCGACCAGACCCCGCCCGAGCTGGCCGGCGACATCATGGACCGCGGCCTCGTGCTGACCGGCGGCGGCGCGCTGCTGCGCGGCCTCGACGAGCGGCTGCGCCACGAGACCGGGATGCCGGTGCACATCGCCGAGGAGCCGCTGCGCTCGGTGGCGATGGGCGCGGGCAAGTGCGTCGAGGAGTTCGAGGCCCTCCAGCAGGTGCTCGTCTCCGAGCCGCGTCGATGAGCGAGAGCTAGGCCAACGACATGCGACCGACCTCCCCCGGCCAGCGCCCGTCCCGAGCCGTCTTCGTCGCTGCTGCTGCTCGCCTGCTTCACGCTGATCACCCTCGACGCCCGCGGCGGCTCGAGCTCCCCGCTCGACCCGCTGCGCTCCGCGGTCGGCACGGTCCTCGGGCCGGTGGAGAACGGCACCGCGGCCGCCGTACGCCCGTTCAAGGCGGTGCCGCAGTTCTTCCGCACCACCGGCGGGCTGCGCGGCGACGTGGCCCGGCTCGAGGCCGAGAACTCCCAGCTCCGCGGCCAGCTCGCGGGCGCCTCGGTGGACCGCAACCGGGCCGCCGAGCTCGACGGGCTGCTGGCCACCTCCAAGAGCACCGGCTACGCGCTGGTGCCCGCCCGGGTGGTCGCGATGGGCCCGGCCCAGTCCTTCAGCCGCACCGTGACCATCGACGCCGGCACCCGCGCCGGGCGTCACCGCCGACATGACCGTGCTCAACAACGACGGCCTCGTCGGCCGCGTCGTGCGCGCCGACCGGTCCACCGCCACCGTCCTGCTGCTCGTCGACCAGGACTCGGTCGTCGGCGGCCGCCTCGGCTCGAGCATGGAGGTCGGCTCCCTCGACGGCCGCGGCTCGGTCGGCGACGACGCCCGCCTCGACCTCGACCTCGTCGACGCCGGCGCCTCCGCCGCCGAGGGCGACGCCGTGGTGACCTGGGGCAGCAAGAACGGCGCGCCGTACGTCGCCGGCGTGCCGATCGGCCGGGTCGACTCGGTGTCACAGCCACCCCGCGCCAGCAGTCCACGCAGGCGGTCATCGAGCCGTACGTCGACTTCTCCTCGCTCGACCTGGTCGGGGTCGTCGTCGACCGCGACACCAAGAGCGACCGGGCCGTGATCCGCGCGGGCCGCACCGAGACCGGGGGAGCCCGCTGATGACCGCCCTGCGCGCCCTGATGCTCACCGGCGTGGTCCTGCTGGCCGTCGTCCTGCAGGTCTCGGTGTTCTCCGCGCTGTCCTTCGACGGCGTCGTGCCCAACCTCGCGCTGCTCGTCGTGGTCGCGGCCGCCCTGGTCCGCGGCCCCGAGTTCGCCGCGGTGCTCGGCTTCCTCGGCGGCCTGGCCATCGACCTGGCCCCGCCCACCGACCACGTCGCCGGCCGCTGGGCGCTGGCCCTGGTCGTGGTCGGCTACCTCGCCGGCCGGGTCCGCCAGGACGCCGGCTCCTCGGCCGTCGCGGCCGTCGCTGACCGTCGCCGCCTGCTCGTTCGTCGGCACCTCGGTCTTCGCGCTGAGCGGCATGCTGCTGCACGACCCGGCCATCCCGGTCGGGGAGGCGCTGGCGGTGATCCCCGTCGCCGTCCTGTACGACGTCCTGGTCACCCCCTTCGTGCTGCCGCTCGTGATGCGGCTGTTCCGCCGCCTGCAGCCGCACCAGGTCGCCTACTGATGGCCTCGACTGGTGCGGGTGGCCGGCGTCCCCGGCTGCGGACGCCGAGCGCGGTCAAGGGCCGGCTCCGGCTGATCGTCGTGCAGGCCCTGGTGCTCTCGCTGTTCGTGACGCTCTTCGGGCGGCTCTGGTACATGCAGGTGCTCGGCGGCGAGGCCTACCAGGCGCAGGCCGCCGAGCAGTCGGTCCGCGAGCTCGTCGTGCAGCCCGCCCGCGGCCTGATCGTCGACGACATGGGCCGCCCGCTGGTCGCCAACCGCACGTCGTGGGTGGTCAGCCTCGACCGGACCATGCTGCACAAGATGACCGGCGACGAGCAGGCCACCCTGCTGCGCCGGCTCTCGCGCGCGGTCGACGTACCGGTGAAGCGGATCCAGGCCAGGACGCTGCTCTGCGGCGAGCCCGGGTCGGTCGCGGGCACCTGCTGGAACGGCTCGCCCTACCAGCCGGTGCCGGTCGCCGAGGACGTCGAGCAGCAGGTCGCGGTCTCGATCATGGAGCAGGGCGAGGACTTCCCGGCGGTGCTCGTCGAGTCGCAGAACGTCCGGTCCTACCCGTCGCCGTACGGCATCAACGCCGCGCACCTGCTGGGCTACCTCAGCCCGATCACGTCCGAGGAGCTCGACGAGGCCAAGGCCGAGAACGACACCTCGGTGCACGGCGCCTCGGTCGTCGGCCGGGCCGGCCTGGAGAAGCAGTACGACAAGTACCTCCGCGGGCTCCCCGGCTACAAGCAGGTCGCCGTCGACTCGATGGGCCGCGTGCTCGGCGACTCCGGCGAGGTCGCGGGCCGCGCCGGCGACACGCTGGTCACCTCGATCGACTCCCGCGTCCAGGCCGTCGTGGAGCAGCAGCTCGACGCAGACCATCAAGACCGCCCGCAAGACCTTCGACAAGGTCACGCACAAGAACTACGTCGCCGACTCCGGCGCCGTGGTGGTGATGGACGCCAAGAACGGCCGGCGTCGTGGCGATGGCCGGCGCCCCGACGTACGACCCGAAGGTGTGGGTCGGCGGCATCTCCTCCAAGCAGCTCGGCCGGCTCTACTCCGCGAAGGCCGACAACCCGCTGCTGTTCCGGGCCACCCAGGGCCAGTTCGCCCCCGGCTCGACGTGGAAGCCGATCATGACGACCGGCGCGCTGAACAACGGGTTCAGCCCGAGCACCCGGCTGGACTGCTCCTCGGACTTCCAGGTCGGCAACCGGCTGTTCAAGAACTACGAGTCCGAGTCCTACGGGTTGATCGGCTTCGACCAGGCGCTGCAGATCTCCTGCGACACGTTCTTCTACCGGGTCGGCTACAAGTTCTGGCAGCAGCTACGGCAGCGACGTCGCCGACGTGAAGGCCAAGGACCCGCTGGTCAAGACCGCCAAGCTGTTCGGCTTCGGCAAGCCCACCGGCATCGACCTGCCGGGCGAGGCGAGCGGCCGGATCGCCGACCGGCGTCTGGAAGAAGGCCTACTGGGAGGCCAACAAGGGCTACTACTGCAAGATCGGCAAGAAGCCCGGCAACGACTTCCTGCACGTCTTCGCCCGCGAGTTCTGCGTCGAGGGCTACGCCTACCGCGCCGGCGACGCGGTCAACTACGTGATCGGCCAGGGCGACACCCTCGTCACCCCGCTGCAGTCCGCCCGGGCCTACGCCGCGCTGGCCAACGGCGGCACGCTCTACGAGCCGCGCGTCGCCAAGGCGGTCGTCGGCCCGGACGGCAAGACGCTCCGCGAGATCAAGCCGGCCGTCGTCGGCCAGGTCAAGGTGTCGCGCTCGCGTCCCTGAAGTACATCGACCAGGCGCTGCTCGGCACCGCGAAGACCGGCACCACGGCGTGGAGGTTCATCGACTTCCCGCTCGACAAGGTCAAGATCCGCTCCAAGACCGGCTCGGCCGAGGTGCACGGCAAGCAGAGCACGTCCTGGGTCGCGTCGTACGACAAGAACTACGTGGTGCTGATGATGGTCACCCAGGCCGGCACCGGCTCGGGCACGTCCGGCCCCGCGGTCCGCAAGATCTGGGAGGCGCTCTACGGCGTCAACGGCATGAAGGTGAACACCCGACGAGGCGGCGCTGCCCGGCGCGAAGCCGCCGGCCGGCCTGCCCGTGTTCGCCAAGGACGGCGAGATCCTGCCGCCGATGGCCCGCGCCGAGCAGAAGGGGAAGCCGATGACCGTCGTCGCCGTCCGCCCGCGGCCCGCGCCCGCCAGCGCGCACCTTCGCCGGCACCACCACCCGGGTCAAGGCCGCCCGCCTCGACTGGGTGCTGATGCTCGCCGCCGCCGCGCTGCTCGCGGTCGGCGCCCTGCTGGTCTGGTCGGCGACCTCGGCCCGCGACGACCTCACCGCCGGCGACCCGAACGGCTACCTCAAGAAGCACCTGGTCAACATCGCGATCGGCGTCGTGCTCGGGGTGATGGTCGCCGCGACCGACCACCGCTGGGTGCGGATCCTCGCGCCGCTGGTGTACGTCGCCTCGGTCGTCGGCCTGCTGCTGGTGCTCGTGATGGGCGTGACGATCAACGGCTCGCGCTCCTGGATCCAGCTCGGCGGGATGTCCATCCAGCCGGCGGAGTTCGCCAAGCTCGCGGTCGTGATCGGCATGGCGCTGCTGGTCGCGGAGCGCACCGAGGGCTCCCTGCGCACCAGGAGGTCGGCTCCCTCGACGTGGTCGGGATGCTCGCCATCGCCGGCCTGCCCGCGGCGCTGATCCTGCTGCAGCCCGACCTCGGCACGATGCTCGTGCTGTCGGCCACCGTCTTCGGCGTGATCGCGGTCTCCGGCGCCCGCCGCACCTGGCTGCTCGGCCTGTTCGTCGGCGCGGTCGTGGCGGCCACGCTCGCGGTCCGGCTGCACGTCCTCAAGGCCTACCAGCTCGACCGGTTCATGGCGTTCACCAACCCCGACCTCGACCCGCGCGGCGCCGGCTACAACACCACCCAGGCCCGGATCGCGATCGGCAACGGCGGCATCTTCGGCCAGGGCCTGTTCGGCGGCTCGCAGACCAAGTCCGGCTTCGTCCCCGAGCAGCACACCGACTTCATCTTCACCGTCGCCGGCGAGGAGCTCGGCCTGGTCGGCTCGGCGGTGCTGATCGCCCTGCTCGGCGTGGTGCTGTGGCGCGCGCTGCGGATCGCGATGGGCGCCGACGACCTGTTCGGCCGGGTGGCCGCCGCCGGCATCGCCTGCTGGTTCGGCTTCCAGGCCTTCCAGAACATCGGCATGTGCCTCGGGATCATGCCGGTGACCGGCGTACCCCTCCCGCTCGTGTCGTACGGCGGCAGCTCGATGTTCGCGAGCCTGATGGCGATCGGCCTGCTGCAGAACATCCACCTGCGCAGCGGCGAGGGCATCGGCGTGGCCCGCTCCAGGATCCACCGCTCCCGCTTCTGACCCGGTCGACTGACCCGGCCTCCGGACGGGCTGGCCCGGATGCGCCATGGACCGGCCCGGCCCGCGGGAGCACGCTGGCGGCATGGACGTCGCCGAGCTGCACCGCCGCACCGTCGAGACCTGGGCGGCGCGGGTGCGCGCCGTCGCAGCGGACCAGTGGGACGGGCCCACCCCGTGCACGGACTGGAACGTCCGCGAGCTGGTAACCACGTGGTCGGCGAGGACGCCTGGACCGATGCCCCTGATGCGCGGCGCGACGATCGCCGAGGTCGGCGACTCCCTCGACGGCGACCTGCTGGGCGAGGACCCGCGCGGCGACCGGCGAGCGCCTGGCCGACGAGGCGGTGGCCGTGGTGGCCGAGCGGCTGCCGGCGGGGGAGAAGGTGCACCTGTCCTACGGCGACGAGGACCCGGCGGAGTACGTCCGGCAGCTGTCCGCCGACCACCTCATCCACGCCTGGGACCTGGCGGCCGCGACGGGCCAGGACCGGACGCTGGACGCCGAGCTGGTGGCCGAGGTGGCGCGGCTGGTTCGCCGAGCGGGAGGAGATCTACCGCGGGGCCGGCGATGGTCGCCGCCCGCGTGGACACCACGCCGACGACGCGCAGACGCAGCTGCTGGCGGCGGGCGGACGGGACGCCGGGTGGACACCGCCGCGGCCCTGAGCGCCTTCTCGGCCGCGTTCGGGTCGGGCGACGTCGACGCGATCATGGCGCTGATGACCGAGGACTGCGTCTTCGAGGCGACCGGCCCGGCCCCGGACGGCGTACGGCGCGCCGGGGCGGCCGACGTGCGGACGGTCTGGGTGGAGCTGTTCGGCGGCACGCCCGACGCCGTGTTCACCGAGGAGGAGTCGTTCGTCGCCGGCGACCGCGGCGTGCTGCGCTGGCGGTTCGGGTGGACGAACGAGGACGGCACGCCGGGCACGTGCGCGGGGTGGACGTGCTGAGGTTCCGGGACGGCCTGGTGGCGGAGAAGCTCTCCTACGTCAAGGGCTGACCGCGCAGCACGACCGTCACCGGCCGCCGCAGCGCCGTCACGTCTGCGGCCAGGTCGCCCTCGACGACCAGCAGGTCGGCGTCGTGCCCGGCCGCGAGCCGCCCCGTCCGGCCACCCAGGCCGCAGGCGTCGGCCGCCAGCGAGGTGGCGGTCGCGACCGCGTCGGCGACCGTCAGGCCGCCCTCGACCAGCTCCTCGACGGCGAACGGCAGCGTGCCGTGCCCCTTGGCCGGCTGGATCCCCGAGTCGACTCCCGAGACGATCCGCACCCCGGCCGCGTGCAGCCGGCCGACGAACGTCCACCGGTCGCGCATCAGGGCCGGGACGGTCGTGCCCAGGCTCTCGGCCATCGCCCGGACCGGAGGGGGCGGCACCGGGAAGCGGGTCCGGTCTGCGCCGATCGTCGGGCACACGACGACCCCGCTGTCGGCGAGGCGCCGGACGAGGTCGTCGTCGCAGTCGCCGAACCCGCGGTCGGTGACGCAGCTGCAGTGCTCGATGCCGTCCACGCCGGCCCCGAGGGCCTGCCGCACCGCCGGGGTGCCGTGGGCGTGCGCCGTGACCGGCAGGCCCAGGCGGTGCGCCTCCTCGACCGCCGTGCCGCAGCTCCTCGTCGGTGAACTGGGTGCGCAGCACGTCGGTGCCCGGGCGTGTTCACCCCACCGCTCGCCATCACCTTGACGACGTCCACGCGCGCGGTCCGCGCGCTCCCGGACCGCCGCCCGGATGCCGGCGAGCCCGCTGACCCCGCCGCCCAGGTAGTGGCAGTGGCCCCGCCGGCGTGGTGACCGGTGGCCCGGCCGCGACGATCCGCGGCTCGACGGTCCGACGGCGACTGCCGCGTCGCGGCGGTCGACCACGCTGAAGCGCCGGTCCCCGAGGTCCCGCACGGTCGTCACCCCGGCGGCCAGCTGGCGGGCCAGGGCCTCGGCTGACCACCGCGTCCACCTCCGCCTCCGAGTAGCCCGCGACCCGGTCCAGGGCCATCGGGCCGCTGTCGGTGACCAGGTGGACGTGCATGTCGACGAGTCCCGGGGAGCAGGGTCCCGGCCCGGTCGCTGGTGACGGCAGCCGGCGGGGACCGCGATACCCGTGGCTCTCGACGCCCGACGATCTGCCGCGCCCTCGACCAGCACGGTCGCGCCGCCGGCGAGGAACCGCTCCCCGTCGAAGGCGTGGCGGGCCCGTACGGCGTGCACCCGTCCGTCGTACCGGGCGGGCGGGCGCCGCGGCAAGGCCCCGACGGGACTATCCGCATGTCGGGTTCGTGCCGGGCGTCGGTTTTGCGAGGATGCCAGGCATGACCTCGACACCCTCCGAGCCCCAGGACATCGACCCCGTCATCAGCGACGCGGTCCACCTCGTCAGCAACCGCTTCGGCGCCCAGGGCCTGTGCGACCTGATCGCGCTGGCCCGCGAGGAGCTGGCCCAGGCCGAGGCCGCGCTCAAGGAGCTCGCCGACCTCGACGGCTGACGCCTCTCGGTTTCGGGTCGCGCGCCCGGCCGTCGTACCCTGGAGTGTCCCCACCACCCGCTCCGGAAGGTCGTCCGTCGTGCCCACAGTGCAGTCGTCCACCGAGATCCGCGGAGAGCGTCTTCCCGCTGCTCGAGCCGCTGCTCCCGTCGGTGCAGAAGCCGATCCAGTACGTCGGCGGCGAGCTGAACTCCACGCAGAAGCCGTGGGACGGCGCCGAGGTGCGCTGGGCGCTGATGTACCCCGACGCCTACGAGGTCGGCCTGCCCAACCAGGGCGTGCAGATCCTCTACGAGGTGCTCAACGAGCGGGACTGGATCCTGGCCGAGCGCACCTACTCGGTGTGGCCGGACATGGAGGCCACGATGCGCGAGCACGGCATCCCGCAGTTCACGGTCGACAACCACCGCCCCGTCGGCGCGTTCGACGTGCTCGGGCTGTCGTTCTCGACCGAGCTGGGCTACACCAACATGCTCACCGCCCTGGACCTCGCCGGCATCCCGCTGCACGCGGTCGACCGCGGCGACGAGGACCCGGTCGTGCTGGCCGGCGGCCACGCGGCGTTCAACCCCGAGCCGGTCGCCGACTTCCTCGACGCCGCCGTCCTCGGTGACGGCGAGGAGATCGTGCTCGCGATCTCCGACGTGATCCGCGAGTGGAAGTCCGAGGGCCGTCCCGGCCTGGGCGGGCGCACGCCGCGCGACGAGCTGCTCTACCGGCTCGCGGTCTCCGGCGCGGTCTACGTCCCGAAGTTCTACGACGTCGACTACCTCCCGGACGGCCGGATCAAGCGCGTCGTGCCGAACACCTCCGGGCGTCCCGTGGCGCGTGCACAAGCACACGCTGATGGACCTCGACGCCTGGCCCTACCCGAAGAAGCCGCTGGTCCCGCTCGCGGAGACCGTGCACGAGCGCTTCTCGGTGGAGATCTTCCGCGGCTGCACGCGCGGCTGCCGGTTCTGCCAGGCCGGCATGATCACCCGCCCGGTGCGGGAGCGCTCGATCACCACGATCGGCGACATGGTCGAGAACGGCATCCGCAGCACCGGCTTCGACGAGGTCGGCCTGCTCTCGCTGTCCAGCGCCGACCACACCGAGATCGGCGAGGTCGCCAAGGGCCTGGCCGACCGCTACGAGGGCAGCAACGTGTCGCTGTCGCTGCCCTCGACCCGCGTCGACGCCTTCAACATCACGCTGGCCAACGAGTTCTCCCGCAACGGCCGCCGGTCCGGGCTCACGTTCGCGCCCGAGGGCGGCTCGGAGCGGATGCGCAAGGTGATCAACAAGATGGTCACCGAGGAGGACCTGATCCGGACGGTCGCCACGGCGTACTCCCACGGCTGGCGGCAGGTGAAGCTCTACTTCATGTGCGGCCTGCCCACCGAGACCGACGAGGACGTCCTGGAGATCGCCGACCTGGCGAAGAAGGTCATCGCCAAGGGCCGCGAGGTCTCCGGCCAGAACGACATCCGCTGCACCGTGTCCATCGGCGGCTTCGTGCCCAAGCCGCACACGCCGTTCCAGTGGGCCGCGCAGCTCGACCACGAGACCACCGACGACCGGCTCAAGAAGCTGCGCGACAACGTGCGCGCGGACAAGAAGTTCGCCCGGGCCATCGGCTTCCGCTACCACGACGGCCGCCCCGGCATCATCGAGGGACTGCTGTCCCGCGGGGACCGTCGCGTCGGCGCGGGTCATCGAGCAGGTCTGGCGCGACGGCGGCCGGTTCGACGGCTGGAGCGAGCACTTCTCCTTCGAGCGCTGGGAGTCCGCCGCCGGTACGGCGCTCGCGGACCTGCCCGTCGACCTCGACTGGTACACCACCCGCGAGCGCGAGCACGCCGAGGTGCTGCCCTGGGACCACCTGGACTCGGGCCTGGACAAGGACTGGCTGTGGGAGGACTGGCAGGACGCCATCGACCCCGACGCGAACGTCGAGGTCGAGGACTGCCGCTGGACCCCGTGCTACGACTGCGGCGTGTGCCCGAGCCAGGACACCGAGATCCAGATCGGCCCCACCGGCCTGAAGCTGCTCCCGCTCACCGTCGTCTGACCCGCGTCGCCGACCCGGCGCGTCTGGCGGCGCCAGATGCGCTGACCCGGCGAGTCTGGCGGCCCGGCGCCGCCAACAGGCGCCGGGTCGGCCGGTCCTCGTCCGCCAGACGCGCCGGGTCAGCCGGCGCGGTGGGTGTGGTGCTTCCAGATGAAGTCGAAGTTCTTGCGGTACTCGTAGAACGCCCCGCGCCGCGGGATGTGCATGGTGACCTCGTCGCCGTTCAGCGCGATGTCGGACCAGTTCTGCGAGCCGGTCCACACGTGCCAGCCGGCCGTGGCGCCGACTTCCCGCTCAGGATCATGTACTTCTGGTGGGTGTACAGGTCGACCGTGCCGTTGCGGTTGCGGTCGTAGCTCGCGGTGCGGACGTTCACGCCGTTCGCGCGCAGCTTGCCCACGACGTAGCCGCCGCCGTCGCTGTGGATCACCCGGATGTTGCACCCGGCCCGCGACAGCGCGGCGATCTTGTCGGCGAGGTAGCGGCCGCGCACGCCGTTCCAGCCGTACATCGAGATCCGGATCAGCGTCCGGTCGCCGATGCCGGTGCCGCCCGCCGCGCCGTGGCAGCGGACCTTGTCCAGCCGCTTCATGATCGGGTCGTCGCCCGCGGTGGTGTCGTAGCGCGGGTAGACGTTGGTCGTGTAGGCGCCCCGCACGGTGGCGGTGCGGAACGGGTGCGCCATGCGGACGGTCCTGCTTCATCTGCTCGAAGACGTGCGAGTAGACGTCGTACATCGGCCGGTTGGCGTTCACGGTGTACATGTCGTTCCACTGGATCTTCACGCCGTTGCCGGTCAGGTTCGCCGACCCCATCATCGTGGTCCAGCGCGTCGTGCCGGTCTGCGGAGAACAGGTAGAACTTCGAGTGCAGGTTGCCGCGCTTGCCGCGGCAGGAGCGCGCGCAGATCCGCAGGAAGCTGCGCCGGGACATGTCGGTGCCGAGCTTGCGCTGGATCCGCTTGGTCTGCCGCGAGGTGAAGTTGTCGTTGAGCAGCATCTGCACGTGGACGCCGCGCCGGTGCGCCGCGATCAGCGCGTCGGCGATGTCCTTGCGGTCGTTGGAGTACGCCGCGACCTTGATCGTCGAGCCGCGGTGCGCGTGGTTCACGGCCGCCACGAAGGTCTTGACCAGCCGCGCCTGGGCGGCCGTCCTGCCCCACGGGTCGTTGAAGTGCGCACCCGGGTCCGGCTGCCACGCGGCGGCGCTGGCCGCGGTCGGCACCGGTGGTGAGCAGGACGAGCGCCAGGGCGGCGCCGAGTCGTCTGAGCATGAGGAGGATCTCCCGTGTCTGGTCCGCGCGTGACGCGACCGGGACACAGCCTCGGGTCGACGGGTGCACGTGCGGAGGGCGGCCGTCGTACCCGGCCGCCCGTCGATTTCCTTTACTTTGCGACGTCCACCGTACGGCACGGGTCGGGGCCGAGGGTCAGCGGGCGGTCCGCACGCCGATCGCGTCCTCGATGTACGACGGACGCGCGACCACCAGCCCGGCGACCAGCTGGGGGACCACCAGCACGATCAGCCCGATCAGCGGCACGGTCCAGCCGCCGGTCAGGTCGTAGAGCAGACCCATCCCGAACGGGCCGATCGCCGCGATCAGGTAGCCCACCGACTGGGTGAAGCCGGACAGCGCCGCCGTGCCCTCCGAGGTGCGGGCGCGCAGCCCGATCAGGGTCAGCACGACCGGGAACACCGACGCCGCGACGCCGACGAGCACGGCCCACAGCCAGGCCCCGGCGACCGGCGCGACGATCAGGCCGACGTACCCGACGGGGTAGCAGAGCACCAGGCCGACGATCAGCCAGGTCTGGTGCTCCATCCGCGCCGCCCAGGAGGGCAGCCAGAACGACAGCGGGATGCTCATCGCGGTGATCACGCCGAGCAGCAGGCCGGCGGTGCCGGGGGAGAAGCCGGCGTCGCGGTAGACCTGGGCGAACCAGCCGAACACCGAGTAGGCCTGCAGCGACTGGAACCCGAAGAACAGCGCCATGCCCCAGCCGAGCCGGGTGCGGGCGACCGCGCCGAGCGAGATGCCCCGCGCGGCGGTGTCGGGGGCACGGTCGTGCCGGACCAGACCGATCCAGGGGAGCGCCGCGACCAGCGCCGTGGCGGCCCAGGCGAACAGCCCCCAGCGCCACGAGCCGAAGTGGTCCGACAGCGGCACGGTCAGCACCGACGAGAGGGTCAGCCCGACCGCGAGCGAGGTGGTGTAGATCGACGTCATCAGGCCGACCCGGTCCGGGAAGTGCAGCTTGACCAGGGAGGGCAGCAGCACGTTCGTGGTCGCCATCCCGGCCAGCGCGAGCAGCGAGAGCAGCAGGAACAGCGGCACGTTGGCTCGTCTGGGAGCGCAGCGCCAGGCCGACGACCACCGAGACCAGCGCGAGCAGCGTGATCCGGTGCAGGCCGAGGACCCGGGCGAGCCAGGGGGCGAGCGCGCCGAACGCCGGCGAAGGAGAGCACCGGGAGGGTGGTCAGCACGCCCGCGGTGGTGCTGCTCATGCCGAGGCCGTTGGTGATCTCGTCGAGGACCGGTCCGACGCTCACCGCGGCCGGCCGCAGGTTGAAGGCGACGACCACGATGCCGACGACCACCAGGACCCGCTGGGCCCGGGTGTCGGGGTGGGCGGGGGCGGTGGCGTCGTCGATCACCGCGACATCCTCCCGCACCGGGCGTCCCGGCCTACGCCGGTAGGGTGCGCCCCGTGCGTGAACAACCCGAGCAACAGGCCCCGCCGGTCCAGCGGCTCCGCTTCCGCTACGCGAAGCGCGGCCGGCTGCGGTTCACCAGCCACCGCGACTTCTCCCGCGCCTTCGAGCGGGCCGTCTTCCGGGCCCGGGTCCCGATGGCGTACTCCTCCGGCTTCAACCCGCACCCGCGGATCTCCTACGCCGGCGCCTCGCCCACCGGTGCCGCCAGCGAGGCGGAGTACCTCGAGATCGGCCTGGCGCCAGGTCACCGACCCCGCCGAGGTGCTCGCCGCCCTCGACGAGGCGCTGCCCCCCGGGCTCGACGTCCTGGAGGTCGTGGAGTCCCCGGGCGGGTCCCTCGCGGACCTGCTCGAGGCCAGCGTCTGGCGTACGACGGTCCCGTCGATGACCCCGGAGCAGGGGGCGCAGGGCGTGGCCGCGTTCCTCGCCGCCGAGGAGGTGCTCGTCGAGCGGATGACCAAGAAGGGGCTGCGCACTTTCGACTGCCGCGCGGCCGTCGTGTCGCTGCAGCTCCGCGGCGCGACCGGGAATCGAGGGCGAGTGTGCGATACTCGAGATGGTTTTACGACACGGAACCCCGTCCGTGAGACCCGACGACGTCCTCGCCGGACTCCGCACCCTGGTGGGGCTCGAGGCCGATTCCGCTCCGTTGCACGAGCGACTCGCCCAAGGCCCCCTGGATACGCAGCTCGGCACGGTGGGCGATCCGTTGGCACTCCACCGCGACACGGCGTGAGGCGTTGGTGACAGCAGCTCCTCGTACGACGTCGGTGACCGCGGACAGTGCCGGTGGGCCGCCCGTTCGACGAATGACTCGGAAGACGTCGCCGTTGCTCGGCACGGTGCTCCCGCACCGCTGGCGGGCCCCATCCGCAGGCTTCACGCCCGGTCGGCTCGTCCGGCCTGGCGACTGACACAGCACCCGTGCGGACGCCGACTCGTCGGCGTCCCGGGCGCCGAGGAGAGCACATGCTCGACGACAACGACAGCACCACCCCCGCCACCGAGGCAGGTCCCGGGGATCCCACCGAGTCACCCGCGGCGCCGGCCAAGCCGGTCGCCAAGAAGGTCACCCGCAAGCGTGCGGTGAAGAAGACCGTGACGCCGACCCAGGCCGCCGAGGCCCCCGCCGACGCGCAGCTCGCCCTGCCGGACGCCCAGCCGGACGCCCAGCCCGACCGTGACCGCCCCCGAGGTGGCTCCCGCCGAGACGATCGGCACCGGCGAGGCCGCCGAGCAGGACGGCGCACCCGCCAAGAAGACCGCCAGAAGGCCGCCGCCAAGCGCGCCCCGGCCAAGAAGGCCGCCGCGAAGCGGGCCCCGGCCAAGCGGGCCGCGAGCAAGAAGACCGCCGTCCCGGACCCGGCCGCCCCGGTCGACGAGCCGGTCGAGGAGCCCACCGACGAGCTCGCCGAGGCCTGACCGCCGGTCGACCGCGATCGGCCACCGTGGCGCCGCGCGGACCGACGCCGGGTCCGACGACGCGCCCGCCACCGCCGCCGCCACCGCGCTGCTGTTCCAGGCTCCCGACCCGGTCACCACGACGCGTCGCCGGCGCCGCGCCACGCCGGCCCCCGCCGCCGACGAGACCACCCCCGAGACCACCGCCGAGCCGCCAGACCACCGAGCAGGCCGACCGGCGACGCGACGACCGACGACGCAGGCCCCGGTCGCGAAGAAGGCCACCCGGTCGCGCTCCCGCTCCCGCGCGACCCGTCCCGCCGGCACCGAGGACGCCCCGACCGAGCCGAGCCCGGCCAGGACGCCGGCACCGGTCCCGAGGTCCGGACCGACCAGGACCGCGACCGTGCGGCAGCGACTCCGAGGACGAGAACGACGACCGGGCCGACACCGGCACCGACGACTCCGAGGACACCGACGACGAGCAGGGCGGCAACCGTCGCCGCCGCCGTCGCGGCGGCCGTCGTCGTCGCCGCGGCGGCAGCGGCGGAGGCAACGGGTCCGACGACACCGACGACTCCGACGACTCCGACGGCTCCGACGAGGACTCCGCGGAGACCGACGCGGACAACGACGGCCAGAACGACTCCGGGTCCGGTCGCGGCCGCGGCCAGGGCCAGCGGGGCGGCGGGCAGAACAACCGCGGCGGCTCCGAGGCCGCCAAGGACGACGACAGCCAGGGCGAGGGCAACGGCACCCGCCGTCGCCGTCGCCGTCGTCGCGCCGGCGAGGAGGGCGACGGTGGCCCGGACGACCCGGAGAAGACCGTCACCCGGGTGCGCAAGCCCCGCAGCGCCGAGGACGAGATCACCAGCCTGCACGGGCTCCACCCGCCTCGAGGCCAAGAAGCAGCGCCGCCGCGAGGGCCGCGAGGCCGGCCGTCGGCGGGCGCCCGATCGTCAGCGAGGCCGAGTTCCTGGCCCGCCGCGAGGCGGTCGACCGGGTGATGGTGATCCGGCAGCGCAAGGACCTCACCCAGATCGCGGTCCTCGAGGACAAGGTGCTCGTCGAGCACTACGTCGCCCGCGAGTCGCAGACCTCGCTGATCGGCAACGTCTACCTCGGCCGGGTGCAGAACGTGCTGCCCTCGATGGAGGCGGCGTTCGTCGACATCGGCAAGGGCCGCAACGCCGTGCTGTACGCCGGTGAGGTCAACTGGGACGCGCTCGGCGCCGGCAACGGCCCGCGCAAGATCGAGCAGGTCCTCAAGTCCGGCCAGCCGATCCTCGTCCAGGTCACCAAGGACCCGATCGGCCACAAGGGCGCCCGGCTGACCAGCCAGGTCAGCCTGCCGGGCCGGTTCCTGGTCTACGTGCCGGACGGCACGACCAGCGGCATCTCCCGCAAGCTGCCCGACACGGAGCGCTCGCGGCTCAAGACGCTGCTCAAGGAGATCGTCCCGGACAGCGCCGGCGTGATCGTCCGCACCGCCGCCGAGGGCGCCTCCGAGGACGAGCTCACCCTCGACGTCGAGCGGCTCACCGCCCGCTGGGCCGACATCGAGAGCAAGGTCGAGAAGGGCAACGCCCCGGCGCTGCTGTACGGCGAGCCCGACCTCACCCTCAAGGTCGTCCGCGACCTGTTCACCGAGGACTTCGCCAAGCTGGTCGTCTCCGGCGACGACGCCTGGGACATGGTCGACTCCTACGTCGAGCACGTCGCCCCCGACCTCGCCGAGCGCCTCGAGCGCTACTCCGGCGACGACGTCTTCGCCGACTACCGGATCGACGAGCAGATCGCCAAGGGCCTCGACCGCAAGGTCTGGCTGCCCTCGGGCGGCTCGCTGATCATCGACCGCACCGAGGCGATGACCGTCGTCGACGTGAACACCGGCAAGTTCACCGGCTCCGGGGGCAACCTCGAGGAGACGGTGACCAAGAACAACCTCGAGGCCGCCGAGGAGATGGTCCGCCAGCTCCGGCTGCGCGACATCGGCGGCATCATCGTCATCGACTTCATCGACATGGTCCTCGAGAGCAACCGGGACCTGGTGCTGCGCCGCCTCGTGGAGTGCCTGGGCCGGGACCGCACCCGCCACCAGGTCGCCGAGGTGACGTCGCTGGGCCTGGTCCAGATGACCCGCAAGCGGATCGGCACCGGCCTGCTCGAGGCGTTCAGCGAGAACTGCGACCACTGCCAGGGACGTGGCGTGGTCGTCCAGCACGAGCCCGTCGAGCCCTCCAGGCAGCAGGACGACGAGCCGCGGCGCGGTCGTCGCGGCCGCGCGCGGTGGCGACGACGGTCCCGGCACGACGGCGGGAACGACAACGCCGGACGCAGCGGCAACGGCGGCGGCAACGGCGGCGGCAACGGCGGTGGCGCGACCAAGTCGTCGCCCGTCGCCCAAGGACATCGCCGCGATCGCCCGGCACGAGCCGCGGCCGGCCGACGAGACCGTGGCCGAGGCGGCGTAGCGGCGGGTCGAGGACAGCTCCCCGGTCGACGCTCCCGCGGACGCCCCGGTGGCCGACTCCACGGCCACCTCCAGCCCGGTGCCCGTCGAGGCCGCCCCGACGACCCCGACGACGAGCGCCGAGCAGGGCGACGCCGACGCGCTGACCTCGGCTCCGGTCACCCCTGAGCCGATCGTCGAGAGCACGCCCGAGCCGAGCCCGAGCAGGCGCCGGAGCCCGAGACGGCTCCCGAGCCCGTCGTACCGACCGGCCCCCGGCTGGTCACGTCCTCGCGCCGCCGGGTCGCCCGTCGTCCCGCCGGTCCGCCGGCCGGGACCGTCGCGGGCCGACGCGGAGAGCCCGGCGGAGCCCGTGGGCACCGCGACGGACGCGGACGGTGGCAGCCACCGGCCACGGGGCGGCGGCACGCCGACGGGGCCGAGGGCACCGACGGTGCCGAGGCCGTGCACGTCCCGGTCAAGAGCAGGCGCTCGCGCAAGCGGTAGCCCGGTCGACGGAGGTCCGGCCCGCGGCGTCGTTTTGACCCGCTGGGCCGCCTTCCGTAGACTTGACCCTCGGCGCATCACTGCGCCGTCGTGCGTGTACGGCGCCACTTCCTGCTCTCCCCTCGCGGTGAGACCTGTGAGCCTGGCCGGAGCGCGCAACCCAACGTTGTAGTCCGAAGAAGAGAGTGAGTCCGTGGTGTACGCGATCGTGCGCAGTGGCGGCCAGCAGCAGAAGGTTGCTGTCGGCGACGTCATCGAGATCGACAAGGTTGCCCACGAGGTGGGTGACTCTGTCACCCTGCCCGTCCTCATGCTCGTCGACGGCGAGAAGGTCACCGCCGGCGCCGACCAGCTGGCGAAGGCGACCGTGACGGTCGAGGTCCTCGGTGCCACCAAGGGCCCGAAGATCACCATCCTGAAGTACAAGAACAAGACCGGCTACCGCAAGCGCCAGGGTCACCGTCAGAAGTACACCCAGGTCAAGGTCACCGAGATCAGCGCCTGACCTCCGGGTCGTCGCCTCTCCCTCCGGCAACTCTTCCGCACAAAGGACTGAACTCATGGCACACAAGAAGGGCGCAGCCTCGACCAAGAACGGTCGGGACTCCAACTCCCAGCGGCTCGGTGTGAAGCGCTACGGCGGTCAGCTCGTGAACGCCGGCGAGATCATCGTCCGCCAGCGGGGCACCCACTTCCACCCGGGCAGCGGCGTCGGCCGCGGCGGCGACGACACGCTGTTCGCCCTGGTCGGCGGCAACGTCGAGTTCGGCACCAAGCGCGGTCGCCGCGTGATCAACATCCTCCCGACTGCCGAGTGACCTCGGCCGGGATCTAGTACAGAAGCGCGGAAGGGGCGCCCTGCTGACACGGCAGGGCGTCCCTTTCGCCGTTCCACCCCAGCACCACCGAAGGAGTCACCGATGGCCGTTCCGACGTTCGTCGACCGGGTGACGCTCAACGTCGCCGCCGGCCGCGGCGGCAACGGCGTCGCCTCGGTCCACCGTGAGAAGTTCAAGCCGCTCGGCGGCCCCGACGGCGGCAACGGCGGTCCGGGCGGCAGCGTGATCCTGCGCGTCGACCCCGACGTCACCACGCTGGTCGACTTCCACCACAGCCCGCACCGCAAGGCGGAGAACGGCGGCCACGGCGCGGGCAGCAACCGCAACGGCGGGCACGGCCACGACCTGGTGCTCGCCGTCCCCGACGGCACGGTCGTCAACGACGAGAAGGGCAACGTCCTCGCGGACCTCGTCGGCCCCGGCACCGAGATGGTGATCGCCGAGGGCGGTCACGGCGGTCTGGGCAACGCGGCGCTGGCGTCCTCCAAGCGCAAGGCCCCCGGCTTCGCGCTGCTCGGCGAGCCCGGTGACGAGCTGACCGTGACGCTCGAGCTCAAGGTCGTCGCGGACATCGGCCTGGTCGGCTTCCCCAGCGCCGGCAAGTCCAGCCTGATCGCCGCGCTGTCGCGGGCCCGTCCGAAGATCGCGGACTACCCGTTCACGACGCTCATCCCGAACCTCGGCGTGGTCACCGCCGGCGACACGACGTTCACCGTCGCCGACGTGCCCGGTCTGATCGAGGGCGCCAGCGAGGGACGCGGCCTCGGCCACGACTTCCTGCGGCACGTCGAGCGGTGCGCCGCGCTGGTGCACGTCATCGACACCGCGACGATGGAGCCCGGCCGCGACCCGCTCTCCGACCTCGACGTGATCGAGCACGAGCTGGCGTCGTACGGCGGTCTCGAGGACCGTCCCCGCCTGGTGGTGCTCAACAAGGTCGACGTGCCCGACGGTCGCGACCTCGCGGACATCGTCAAGGAGGACTTCGACGCCCGCGGCCTCGAGGTCATGCAGGTCTCGGCCACCAGCCACGAGGGCCTGCGCGAGCTGTCCTTCGCGATGGCCGAGGTGGTGGCCCGGCCCGCGCCGAGAAGCCGGTCGTCGAGGCGACCCGCATCGTGATCCGGCCCCGCGGCAGCCAGAGCGGACCCGAGTTCACCGTCCGGCAGACCGGCGAGGGCTGGCGGGTGCGCGGCACCAAGCCCGAGCGCTGGGTGCGGCAGACCGACTTCACCAACGACGAGGCCGTCGGCTTCCTCGCCGACCGGCTCAACCGGCTCGGCGTCGAGGACAAGCTGCTCGCGCTCGGCGCGGAGGAGGGCGACACCGTCCTCATCGGCGAGGCCGAGAACGCCGTCGTCTTCGACTTCCGGCCGATGGTCACCACCGGCGCCGAGCTGCTCGGCCGTCGCGGCGAGGACGCCCGGCTCGAGACCGACCGTCCGGCGGCCGTGCGCCGCCGGGAGATCGACGCCGCGATGCCGCACCGGGCGGAGAACGAGACCCGCGCCGACGTCGCCCGCCGGATCGGCGTGATCGACCCCGACGACACCGTCGTGCAGCGCAACGACCCCGACTGGGGCTGGACGGAGGACGACCCGGGCCACGACGACGCCGGAGGACGAGACGCAGGACGGAGTGACCGTGCGCGAGCAGGTCGCCGCGGCCGCGCGGGTCGTGGTGAAGGTGGGGTCCTCCTCGCTCACCACGGCCGCCGGGGGCATCGACCCGGACCACGTCCGGGCGCTGGTCGACGCGCTCGCCGGGTCGCGGGCGCGCGGCGCCGAGGTGGTGCTCGTGTCGTCCGGCGCGATCGCCGCCGGCCTGGCGCCGCTGGGGCTGTCGCGCCGGCCCGGCGACCTGGCCACCCAGCAGGCCGCCGCCGTCGGTGGGCCAGGGGCTGCTGGTGCACCGCTACAACGAGGAGTTCGCCCGGCACGGCATCGTCGCCGGCCAGGTGCTGCTCACCGTCGACGACGTGACCCGCCGCAGCCACTACCGCAACGCCTACCGCACGTTCGCCCGGCTGCTCGAGCTCGGCGTGCTCCCGGTCGTCAACGAGAACGACACGGTCGCCACCTCGGAGATCCGGTTCGGCGACAACGACCGGCTCGCGGCGCTGGTCGCGCACCTGGTGCACGCCGACCTGCTGCTGCTGCTCAGCGACGTCGACGGCCTCTACGACGGCAACCCCGCCCGTAACGGCGGGGCGACGATGCTCGGCCGAGGTGGTCTCCGACGCCGACCTGGACGCCGTGCAGATCGGGCGGGACCGGCACGCCGGGGTCGGCACCGGCGGCATGCAGACCAAGGTCGAGGCCGCCCGGATCGCCACCGGCGCCGGCATCCCGGTCGTGCTGACGCTCGGCCGCCCTGGCGGCGCCGCGCGCTCGCCGGCGACCACGTCGGCACGCTGTTCCACCCGACCGGCCGGCGACGTCCCACCCGGCTGCTGTGGCTCGCGCACGCCACCGAGCCGCAGGGCCGGATCTCGCTGGACGCCGGGGCCGTGCGCGCGGTCACCGAGCGGCGCGCGTCCCTGCTGCCCGCCGGCATCACCGGGGTCAGCGGCACCTTCGTCGGCGGGCGACCCGGTGGACCTGGTCGACCCGGACGGCGTGCCGGTCGCCCGCGGGCCTGGTCAACTACGACGCCGACGAGCTGCCGGCGCTGCTCGGCCGCTCCACCCACGACCTGGCCCGCGAGCTCGGCGCGTCCTACGAGCGCGAGGTCGTGCACCGCGACGACCTGGTGCTGCTGCCCGCGCGGCTGACCGGACCGGTCCACGACCGATTCCCTGGCAGGGCGTCATCTTCGGCAATCCACGGACGTCGCGGCCGACGCGCGGCAGACTGGGCGCGTCCCCGCCGGGTGCCCCACGGGCGCACAGGCGGTGAGCGGTCGGTGGTGACGGGGAACTTCGGGACCTTGCGAGGGGTGGCGTAGTTGAGCGAGCTGTGTCGGCTCTGGCACGTGACGGTGACGGTCGCGGGTGACGACGTCGAGCCCCTGATCGTCCGCAACGCGCTGCGCAGGCTCAGCGACCAGCGACCGTTCCTGCACTCCTTGAAGTACGCCGGCGGGCGCGCCGAGATCCAGTACTGGGAGGAGGCCGAGAGCCTCCTCGACGCCTCCTCGCTCGCGCTGCGGGTGTGGAACGAGCACCGCGAGTCGGCCGGCCTGCCGCGCTGGGAGGTCGTCGGCCTCGAGGTCCTCGAGCGCTCCGTCTTCCTGTCCCGCGGCATGGAGTACCACGTGATCGTCGACCTCCACGACGTGACTCCGCTGCCGTTCTGACTACCCTGGCGGCCCATGACCTTCGAGGCCGTCGCCGTCCGCGCCCGTGAGGCCGCCCACGAGCTGGCGCTGGCCACCCGGGCGACCAAGGACGCCGCGCTGCACGCGATGGCCGACGCCCTGGTCGCGGCGACCGACGACGTGCTCGCCGCCAACGCCGAGGACGTGGCAGGCCGCCCGCGAGGCCGGCACCCCCGAGGCGCTCGTCGACCGGCTGCGCCTGGACGCCGGCCGGGTCGCCGCGATGGCCGACGGGCTGCGCGACGTCGCCGCGCTGCCCGACCCGGTCGGCGAGGTGGTGCGCGGCTCGACGCTCGCCAACGGCCTCGAGCTGCGCCAGGTCCGGGTGCCGTTCGGCGTGGTCGGGATCATCTACGAGGCCCGGCCCAACGTGACCGCCGACGCCGCCGGCATCTGCCTCAAGAGCGGCAACGCCGTGCTGCTGCGCGGCTCCTCGAGCGCCCGCCGCTCCAACGAGGCGATCGTCGCCGTGCTGCGCGACGCGGCCGCCGCGGCCGGCCTGCCGGCCGACGTCGTCCAGCTGGTGCCGGGGGAGGGCCACGAGTCGGCCAAGGCGCTGATGCGGGCCCGCGGGCTCGTCGACGTGCTGATCCCGCGCGGCGGCGCCGGCCTGATCCGCTCGGTCGTCGAGGAGTCCACGGTGCCGGTGATCGAGACCGGCGTCGGCAACTGCCACGTGTACGTCGACCGCGACGCCGACCTGGACATGGCGCTGGCGATCGTGCTCAACGCCAAGACGCACCGGCCGTCGGTCTGCAACGCCGCCGAGTCGCTGCTGGTGCACGCCGACGTCGCGGACGCGTTCGTGCCGCGGGTCGTGCGCGGCCCTGCAGGACGCCGGCGTCACGCGTGCACGGCGACGCGACGTTCGCGGCCCACGACGGGGTGCGTGCCGGTGACGGAGGAGGACCACCGGACCGGAGTACCTCTCCCTCGACCTGTCGGCGTCCGTGGTGCCCGACCTCGACGGCCGCCGTACGCCACATCCGGACGTACTCCTCGGGGCACACCGAGGCGATCGTCACCGGCTCCCTGGACGCGGCCCGCCGGTTCACCGCGGCCGTCGACTCCGCCGCGGTGCTCGTCAACGCCTCGACCCGGTTCACCGACGGCGGCGAGTTCGGGTTCGGCGCCGAGATCGGCATCTCCACCCAGAAGCTGCACGCCCGCGGGCCGATGGGGCTGCCCGAGATGACCTCCACGAAGTACGTCGTCACCGGCGACGGCCACGTCCGCTAGATGCCGCGCCCGATCGGCACCGACGAGCGGCGGGCCCGGCTCGCGCGCCGGCACCTGCTGCTCCCGTCGCTGCGCACCGACGACGTCGCCGCGATCGCCGACGCCGTGGTCGCGCTGCACTCGACCGACCCGGTGACCGTGCACCTCTCCGCGATGCAGCGGATGGGCACCCGTCGGTCGAGGCCGTCGAGCAGGCGCTGTACGTCGACCGCGCCGTCGTGCGGCACCACGCGATGCGCCGCACGCTGTGGGTGGCCCGCCCGGACGTCGTACGCCTGATGCACGCGGCCGCGACCCGGAGGCTCGTCGGGCCCGAGCACCGGCGGACCGCGAAGCTGCTCGCGGAGAACGGCGTCGAGGACCCCGACGCGTGGCTCGCCGACGCCCGGCGGCAGGTGCTCGACGCCCTGCACGAGCACGGCCCGCTCACCGCCCGGTCGCTCGGGACCCAAGGTGCCGGCGCTGACGCGCAAGATCGTGATGGCGCCCGGCAAGAAGTGGTCGGCGTCGGTCTCCGCGCACACGCGGGTGCTGCTGAACCTCGGGTTCGAGGGCGAGATCGTCCGCACCCGGCCGACCGGCACCTGGATCAACGGGGCCTACACCTACGCCGCGATGGACGCCTGGCTCGACGGCGGCCTGGCCGACCTGACCGAGCGGGAGGCCGCCGAGGGCCTCGCGGCGCGCTGGCTGCGGGCGTTCGGCCCGGCGACGGCGGCCGACCTGCAGTGGTGGACGGGCTGGACGGTGGCCACCACGAAGGCCGCGCTGGCCGACGCCGGGGCGGTCGCGGTGCTCGTCGACGGCGGTCCGGCGTTCGTCGCGCCCGGGCGACGAGGAGCCCGCGCCCGCGCCGGGGGAGCCCTGGGTGGCCCTGCTGCCGGGGCTCGACCCCACGACGATGGGCTGGAAGCAGCGCGAGTGGTACCTCCCCGACGCCTGCGCCGAGACGTTCGACCGGATGGGCAACGCCGGCCCGACGGTGTGGGTCGACGGGCAGGTCGTGGGCGGCTGGGTGCAGGCCCCCGACGGCGAGGTCCGGACCCGGCTGCTGGTCGACGTCGGCGCCGAGCGGCGGGCCGAGGTCGAGGCCCGGGCGGCGGAGCTGGCCGGCCTGCTGGGGGAGACCCGGTTCACCGTGCGGTTCCCCAGCCCCCTGTCGACCGCCCTCCTCTCCCGTCGACCCGGGCCTGACGTCACGCTACGAGCCGGGCCTCCTGCTCCGGCGGCCGGCGCCCGGAGACTAGGCTCCCGCCATGGCAGTGGCTGCGGACGTCGACCCGTCCACCCTGGATGTCTGGACCGATCCCGGCCCAGGAGCGGGTGGGCACCTCCGCGACCGTCATCACCTTCGTCCGGACCGCGATCTCCGTCGTGCTCTCCGGGCTGGCCGCCCAGCAGGGCAGCCTCACGCTGCTGGTGGTGGCGCTGGTCGTCTACTGGGCCGGCGACAGCCTGGACGGGTTCGTCGCCCGGATCCGCGGCTGCGAGACGCGGATCGGCGCGGTGCTCGACATCCTGTCCGACCGGTTCTGCGCCGCGGCGTTCTACATCGGCCTGGTGTGGCTGCAGCCGGAGTTCGCCGTACCGGTGTTCATCTACCTCGCGGAGTTCATGGTCGTCGACTGCTTCCTGTCCCTGGCCTTCCTGGCCTGGCCGGTGCGCAGCCCGAACTACTTCTACGTGATCGACCGGCCGCTGTGGCTGTGGAACTGGTCCAAGCCCGGCAAGGCCGTGAACTCCTCGCTGTTCGCGGTGCTGCTGCTGGTCACCGGCTGGGTCTGGCTCGGCGCGGCCATCGCCACCGCGCTGCTGGTGATGAAGACGGTGTCGCTGGTGCGGCTCGGCCGGATCGGGCTGCCGGTCCCGCCCCGCTAGCGGCGCCGCGGAGGCACGGTAGAGTGCGGGCCATGTCGCTCACGCCTCTCCTCACCCTCGCCGCCACCGAAGCCGCGTCGGGCATCAACCCCGTGGTCGTCGGCGTCGGCGTGTTCGTGCTCCTCCTGGCCCTGCTGGGCGGCCTGCTCGCCTTCGGCGGCGGCCGCGACCACTCCTGACCCCTTGCCGACGACGATGACGCGTGACTGACGCCGACACCCCGGGGGAGCGTCCCCGCCGTCGCGTGGGCGTGATGGGCGGCACCTTCGACCCGATCCACCACGGTCACCTGGTCGCGGCCAGCGAGGTGCAGTCCTTCTTCGACCTCGACGAGGTCGTCTTCGTGCCCACCGGCCAGCCGTGGCAGAAGCAGTCCCGCCAGGTCTCGCCGGCCGAGGACCGCTACCTGATGACGGTCATCGCCACCGCGTCGAACCCGCGCTTCTGGGTGTCCCGCGTGGACATCGACCGGCAGGGGCCGACGTACACGATCGACACGCTGCGGGACCTGCGCAAGGAGCTCCCGGACGCCGACCTGTACTTCATCACCGGCGCCGACGCGCTCGGCGAGATCTTCACCTGGCGCGACGCGGACGAGCTGTTCGACCTCGCGCACTTCGTCGGCTGCACCCGGCCGGGCTTCACGCTGGACCGCTCCACGCTGAACGGCATGCCGGCCGACAAGGTCACCATCCTGGAGATCCCGGCGCTGGCGATCTCGTCGACCGACTGCCGGGCGCGCACGCATGAAGGGCGACCCGGTCTGGTACCTCGTGCCGGACGGGGTCGTGCAGTACATCGCCAAGTACGCCCTCTACACCCCCGCTCCACCCACCTCGAAGCTAGGACCACCCGCATCATGACCGCAACCGACCGTGCCCTCGAGCTGGTCCGCACCGCCGCCCAGGCAGCCTCCGACAAGCAGGCCGAGAACATCATGGCCTTCGACGTCTCCGAGCAGCTCGTCATCACCGACGCCTTCCTGCTCGCCTCGGCCAGCCAACGACCGGCAGGTCAAGTCGATCGTCGACGCGATCGAGGACGCGCTGCGCGAGATCGGCGCCAAGCCGGTACGCCGCGAGGGCGAGCGGGACGGCCGCTGGGTGCTCATCGACTACGCCGACATCGTCGTGCACGTCCAGCACGAGGAGGAGCGGTCCTTCTACGCCCTCGAGCGGCTGTGGCGCGACTGCCCGCTGATCGCGCTGCCCGACACCGTCACCTCCGGCCGGGGCCAGTGACCCGGGCACGACGCCTGGTCCTCCTCCGGCACGGCCGGACCTCCTGGAACGAGTCGGGCCGCGCCCAGGGGCACGCCGACGTCGACCTCGACGACCTCGGGCACGCGCAGGCGGCCGCGGCCGCGCCGTACCTCGCGGGGCTGGGGCCGGCCGCGCTGTGGACCTCCGACCTGGCCCGCGCCCGGCAGACCTGCGGGTACGTCGAGCGGGCGACCGGGCTGTCCGCGAAGTCCGACGAGCGGCTGCGCGAGTTCGACGTCGGCGCCCGCCAGGGCATGACGATGGCCGAGTTCGCCGAGCGCCTTCCCGGCCGAGCACGACTCGTGGGTCGCGCGGCGACGGGCTGCACCCCGTCGAGGGCGCCGAGACGGCGCTCCGACGTCGCGGCCCGGATGGTGCCCGCCCTGCGGGAGTGCCTCGACGTCGCTCGACGCCGGGGGAGACCGGCATCGTGGTCACCCACGGTGCCTGCCTCAAGGTCGGCCTGGTCGGGCTGCTCGGGCTGGCCCGACGACCTGGCCGCCGCGCCTGCGGGGCGTCGACAACTGCGGCTGGGCGACGGTCGCGGAGGGCACGCCCGGTGCCCGGCTGCGGCTGGAGGCCTACAACCAGCAGGCGGGACCGGCCGGCGACGGCCTCACCGACCTGTGACGCACGCGGCACGCGCCGGGTCGCCACCCGATTTCGCATCCGCCACCCCGGTTGGCTAAGATTCCCGAGTTGCCCTGGCAGTTCGGGGCGGCGGGGCTGTGGCGCAGCTGGTAGCGCACCTCCATGGCATGGAGGGGGTCAGGGGTTCGAATCCCCTCAGCTCCACCGAGAACGACGAAGCACCAGGCCGGTTCCCTCCAGGGGGACCGGCCTTCGTCGTACCCGGCCGGCTCACCCGACCACGGGCGCCTCGGTGAGCGCGTTCTCCGGCCTCGCCGACGACCACGGCCGCGGCATGGTCGTAGAGCGAGCGCGCCGCGCCCGCTGTGTCCGCGACCGCCGTCAGCCCGAGCCGGCCGACCTCGGTCAGGGCACTGATCATGTGGAACACCACGCCGGTCTCCCGGGCGTGGTCGAAGTGCAGGCCGTGGGTGGCCACGATGTCGAACAGGTCGTCGGCGGTCAGCGCGCGCAGCGCCGGGTGCTCGAGGTGGTCGGTCGCCACCAGGTGCTTCGGCGTCCCGGCCGGGGTGAGGAACAGCCCGCGGTCACCGTCGTACGCGCCGTCGGTGAGGAACTGCAGGGTCAGGAACGGGTGCGTGGTGCCGCCCTTGCGCAGGTTCAGCTCGATCGCGTACGGCGTCCAGGCGCCCGTCGCGTCGCGGACCACCACGAAGTCCACCGCGAACCTGCCCGAGCACGCCGAGCCGGGACAGGTGCCGGCCGACCGCCATCGCCGGCTCGCAGATCAGCCGGGAGTACGCCGGCGTCGGCCGGGAACACGCAGCCGAGGTAGCTCTGGCCGCTCGGGCCGCCGAGCAGCTGGTCGTGCGTGGAGAGCAGCTCGACCGCGCCGGTCGGGCAGCACCCGCATCTGCACGCTGGGACTCTCGATCGCCTCCCCGGTGATCCGTTCCTCGACGATGCCGCCGTCCGCGTGCGAACCCGGCCGAGGTACGCCTCGGGGGTCAGGGCCGGGTCCTCGGGGCTCAGCGTCGCGCAGCCGCTGCCTCGACCGCGGCCGCCTCGTCGCGGGTCGCCCGGGGTCGGGCAGCCCGGCCAGGTCGACGTCGGCGTTGCCCGCGCCGGAGACGCCGTCGTCGAGCTTGACGATCGCCTCGCGTCATCGCGGGGCGCCGGGCGCGCATGCCCCGCAGCGCGTCGCACGAGCTCCGCGACGGTGTGCAGGTCCTCGGCGCCCTGCGGGCACGGGCACGCCGAGCTCGTCGAACATCCGCCGGCAGCCGGTCTTGGTGCCCAGCGGCTCGAAGCGCGGGTCGGCGCCGTAGATCGGGATGCCGAGGCTGACCGCCACGTCCCGCTCGAGCGTCGGTGGTGTTGTAGGCGATCAGGTGCGCGTGCTCGGGGTTGGGCACCAGCGCGCGGATCTGGCCGCAGCAGCCGGGGCCGGGCCAGCAGCTTGGCGCTGAGCGGCTGCACCGACCCGTCGCCGACCGGGCACCAGGTGCAGCCGCGCCCGCGCGTGCCGGGGGATCACGCCCGGGAGCAGGCCGAGGTAGTACTCCACGACCGACTCGGCGATCGGCAGCGAGGTGACGTAGACCATCCGCAGGTGCGGCTGCCGCAGCAGCAGCAGCAGGAAGAGGGCGCGCTCCTCCATGGCCTGGACCAGCGCGCCGCTCGACGCGGTGGACCGGCGCCAGGCTGACGGACGGCACGACGACCACGCACTCGTCGTCGAGGTCCAGCCGCATGCTCTGCCAGACGCTGCGGCATCGTCGCCTGGAGCTCGTCGAAGCGGCGGTACCGCTCGGCGTCGTCGAGGTCGGCGAGCGTGCGGCCCTGCGTCGGCAGCCGGCGGTCGGGTCCGGGTGCGTGGTCATCTGGTCACCTCGTCGCTGTGGGTCTCCCGGACGTCGTACACCCGCACGGGCCTGCTGAAGCCGCGCGGCTGCAGGTCGCCGACCAGGACGTCGTCGACCACTCGTCCTGGACCGGCCACGTGCACCCGCCGGCTGACCAGCACCTGCCACGGCGCGGCCTCGGCGCACAGCCGCGCCGCCAGGTTCGTGACGCTGCCGATGGCGGCGTAGTCGAAGCGGCCCTCGAAGCCGATCCGCCCGAGGGTCGCGAAGCCCTGCGCGATGCCGGTGCCGAGCGCGAGGTCGTGCCCGCGGTCGGCCCACCGCTCCGCGGCGGCGTGCACCTGCTCGCGCACCGCGACGGCCAGGCGTACGGCGCGCACCGGCCGGGTCCGTCGCAGGGCAGCGGGTCGTTGAAGAACACCATCACCCCGTCGCCGGTGAACCGCTCCAGCGTCCCGTCGTACGCGTGCACGAGGCGGCCGAGCAGGGCGTGGAACTCGCGCAGCACGGACATCACCTCCTCCGGCTCGCTGGTCTCGGCGAAGGCGGTGAAGCCGCGCAGGTCGAAGAAGAGCACCACGATCTCGCGGCGGTGGCTCCCCAGCAGCGCTCGCCGTCGGAGGCGACGACGAGGTCGGCGAGCTGGGGGGACAGGAAGCGGCGCAGCCGACCGAGCCGCTCGAGCTCGCCGACCTGGGTGCGCACCCGGTCCTCCAGCTCGACGTTCCACCGGGCCAGCTCGTCGCGCCTGCCTGCGGATGGTGTCGTGGTAGCGCTTCATCCGCGACAGCGACGCCGACCCGGGCCACGCAGCTCGGCCTGGTCGAACGGCTTCTGCACGAAGTCGTCGGCGCCCGCCTCCAGCGCGCGTGAGCCGCTCCTGGGAGCCGCTGGCGGTGATCATCACGACCGGGCAGGAAGGCGGTGCGCTCGTCGGCGCGGATCCGGCGGCAGACCTCGTAGCCGTCCATCCCGGGCATCACGATGTCCAGCAGGACCACGTCGACGTCGTGGTCGGCGAGCAGCCGCAGCGCCTCCTCGCCCGCCGGCCGCGGTCAGGACGGTGCAGCCCCGCGGGCTCAGGACCGCGTCGAGCAGCCGGAGGTTCTGCGGCTGGTCGTCGACCGCGAGGACCGTGAGGTCAGGGTCCATCGGGCTGCCTCCCCGGCCAGCAGCCGGGCCACCTGGGTGGGGAGGGCGCGCACCTGCAGCGGCTTCTCCAGGTAGCCGTCGAACCCGTCCCGCTGCGCCTTCGCGTGGTCGGCGGGCATCGCGAACGCCGTGACCGCGACGATCGGCACCGCCGGAGCGTCCGAGGCGCGGATCCGGCGCAGCGCCTCCGACCCGTCGATGCCGGGCAGCTGGAGGTCCATCAGCACCAGGTCGGGGCGCTCCTCGGCGGCGAGGCGGACGCCGTCCTCCCCGGTGGTGGCCTCGACGACGCGGTAGCCCGCGTGCTGCAGCACGTCCCGGACCAGCTTGAGGTTGAGGGCGTTGTCCTCGACCACGAGGATCGTCGGGCGGCGTCGCGGCCGGTCACGGTGCCACCTCGTCGGGCAGGGCCGCCGGGCGGTCGACGGGCGACAGCGGGACGCCGGCGGTCCGCAGGGCGGTCAGCAGGCTCTCGCGGCGGACCGGCTTGGTGAGGTAGCCCGCCGCGCCGAGGGACCGGCCGCGGGACGGCTCGTCGACGATCGAGACGACCACGACCGGGATGTCCGCGGTGCTCCGGGTCGGGACTTGAGGTCCGCGAGCACCTCCCACCCGTCGAGCTTGGGCAGCCGGATGTCGAGGACGACCGCGGCCGGGACGCAGCCGCCGGGCCTGCTCGAGCGCCTCGGCGCCGTCGCGGGCCCGCACGATGTCGACACCGGACCCGTCGAGGTACGCCGCGACCAGGTCGAGCGACGCGCGGTCGTCGTCGACGAGCAGCAGCACCGGACGGGCGTCGCGCCGCGCGGGCCGCGCTCGCGCCGGCTGCCCGCGCGACCGGCAGGGAGAACCCGAAGGTGCTGCCCGCGCCGACGGTGGTGTCGAGCCACAGCCGGCCGCCGAACAGCTCCACGATCCGCTTGGTCAGCGTCAGGCCGAGCCCGGTGCCCTCCTCCCGGGTGGTGCCGCGGCCGCCCTGCTGGAAGGACTCGAAGATCCGCTCCCGGTCCTCGGGCGGCACGCCGACCCCGGTGTCGGTGACGGTGACGCGCAGCTCGTCGGCCGTCGAGCGCGGCGGCCAGCGTCACCCGTCCCGCCGTCCGGGGTGAACTTCACCGCGTTGCTGAGCAGGTTGAGCACGACCTGCTTGAACCGCAGCGGGTCGGCCAGCACCTCGCCGACGTCGGCGGCCACGTCGAGCCGCAGCTCGATGCCGTGCCGGCCGGCACGCTCGCGCACCAGCGACAGGGTGTACTCCAGCGCCTCGACCACGGAGAACACCGCCGGCTCGAGCTCCATCCGGCCCGCCTCGACCTTGGAGAGGTCGAGGATCTCGTTGAGCAGCTCGAGCAGGTGCAGCCCGGAGCTGCGGATGTCGTGGAGGTACTCCTCCTGGCGGGCGTTGATCTCCCCGAACATCCGGTCCAGCAGCACCTCGGAGAAGCCGATGACCGCGTTCAGCGGCGTGCGCAGCTCGTGCGACATGCTCGCGAGGAACTCCGACTTGTGCCGGCTGACGACCGCCAGCTCCGAGGACCGCGACCTCCAGCTCGCGGAACAGCCGGGCGTTCAGGATGGTCAGCGCCGACTGGCCGGCGAACGTCTCCAGCAGCTCGAGCGTCTCCGGCGAGAAGCTGCCGGGCGTCTTGCGGCGGATCACCAGGGCGCCGACCATCTGGTCCTGGCGCGACATCGGCACCGCGAGCACCGAGCGCCACCCGTCGTCGTACAGGATCTGCAGGTGCGGGTCGAGGCGGCGCCTGGCCAGGTCGGCCACCTCCAGGGGCCTGCCGGTCCAGGGCGGCCCGGCCGACGAGCGTGGACTCCCGGCGGATCTTGATGCCGCGGAGGCGGTCGAGCAGCCGCGTCGCTGCTGCCGAACGCCGCTGCGCACCTCGAAGCAGTCCTCCTGCTCGACGTACTCCATGATCGAGCCGCCGTCGGTGCCGGTCAGCCGTACGGCGTTCGCGACGATCTGCTCGAGCACCTCCTGGAGGTTGAGGCTGGAGCTGACCGCCTCGCCCACCTCGCGCAGCGCCTCGAGCTGGTCCACCTTGGTGGCCAGCTCGGCGCTGCGGGACTCCAGGGCCCGCACCAGCCCGACGTTCTCGACGACGATCGCGGCCTGCGCGGCGAACACGCCCAGCAGCTCGACCGCGCGCTCGTCGAACGGCGACACCGTGGTCCGCCAGACGGCGAGCACGCCGACCACCTCGTCGTCGACGATCATCGGCGCCGACAGCAGCGTGCGGAAGCCGGCCACCGCCTGCAGGTCCTGGCGGCCGTACTCCGGGTCGTCGAGCACGTCCTCGATCTGCTGGATCGTGCGGTCCAGGGCGACGCGTCCGACGCCGGAGGCCCGGCCGATGCTCATCGTCGAGGGGTGCTCGGCCCAGTAGCGGACGTACTCCTCCATGCCCGAGCCGGACACCCGGGAGATGTGGAAGATCCCGTCCTCGAGCAGGTACAGCACCGAGGCGTCGGCGCCGCACAGCGACGCGGCGCGCTCGACGATGGTGTCGAGGATCGCGCTGGGGTCGGCCCCGGCCCGGCCGAGGGCGGTGAGGATCCCGCTGGTGGCGGCGAATTGCTCGCGAACGTCGGCTAGGTCGCGCTCGAGCCGCCGGACGGTGGCGTCGCGTCGCTTCGCAGGTCGGCTCCTGCGCGTCCGCCACGCGCTGCCACCTCCTCCGCGGCGGTCAGGCCCGAGTCTGCTCCCGGCCGTGACGACCGGGGCAATGGCCCGGACGCGGGTGGGACGCCGGGGAGCGGCAGCCGAGCTAGAACTCTGCTGCGAGGCCGTGTGGCCCGGGAGCTGGGCGAGCAGCTCGCGGGCCGCGGCGGCGTGCTTGTGCTCGACGAGCACCTCGTAGCGGGTGGCCACGATCCGGCTCACCGAGCTGAAGTCACGGTGACCGCGCGTCGCGGCGTACCCGACGAGCGCCCAGATCACGCCGAACAGCGCGCCGAAGGCGACCGTCGCGAGGATGATCGCGGTGGCCCCGCCGGTGCCGAAGAACGAGAAGATCAGGCCGATGAACAGGCCCATCCAGATGCCCGACAGCAGACCGCCCAGGGCGACGCGTCCGGTGGTCAGCCGCCCGGTGACCCGCTCGACCTGCTTGAGCTCGGTGCCCACGATCATGCAGTTCTCGACCGGGAACTCGTGGTCGGACAGGAAGTCGACGGACTTCTGGGCCTGCTCGTACTTGTCGTAGACCCCCAGGGACTGCGGGAACTCGAGGGTGAGCCCGGACTTGAGGGCGCGCATGTTCTGCTGGCTGCTCATGCCGCCATCATCCCACCGTTCCCAAGGCCGAGAAGGGCCTCAGGTGCCTCAGGTGATCGTCATCCCGCCGTCGACGGCGATCGTCTGGCCGGTGACGTAGCCGCCGGCGTCGCTGGCCAGGAAGACCAGGGCGGCCGCGAGCTCGACGCCCTCGCCCTTGCGGCCGGCCGGCACCCGGCCCATCGCCTGGTCGAGGTAGCCCTCGGGGTAGGTGTCGGTCATCTCCGAGGCGAAGAAGCCCGGGGCCAGGGCGTTCACCCGGATGCCCTTGCGCCCGGTCCACTGCTGGGCCAGGTCGCGGGTCAGGCCGATCAGCCCGGCCTTGGTCGCGGAGTACGCCGCCTGGGGCAGGCCCCCGGTGGTCAGGCCCAGCACGCTGCTGATGTTCACGATGCTGGACCCCGGCTGCATCACCCGGCCGCACGCCTGCGCCATCCAGTAGCAGCCGTTGAGGTTCACGTCGACGACCTGGCGGAACTGCTCGGGGGTCTCCCGGGTCGCGGGTACGGCGGTCCCGATCCCGGCGTTGTTGACCAGCACGTCGACCCGGCCGAACTCCCGCATCGCCGCCTCGACGAGCGCGGTGCACGCCTCGGGGTCGGCGACGTCGGTCTGCACGGCCAGCGCCCGGCGGCCCGCGGCCTCGACGAGCGCGCGGGTCTCCTCGAGCTTGTCGACCCGGCGCGCGCCGAGCACGACGTCGGCGCCGGCCTCGGCGAGGGCCTGGGCGAACGCGACGCCGAGACCGGAGGAGGCGCCGGTCACGATCGCCACCTTGCCGTCGAGGCGGAACAGGTCGAGCACGGTCATGGGTGAGCCTTTCGCAGGAGGGACGGGGGAGGTTGCCGGGGTCAGCCGCCGTGCGCGGCCTGGCGGGCCCGCCAGGCGCTGGCCACCATGTCGTCGACGGTGTGCCGCATCCGCCAGTCGAGGTCGCGGGCCGCGAGCTCGCCGGACGCCACGATCCGGGCCGGGTCGCCGGGCCGTCGCGGGTGCACGTCGGGCGTGAAGTCGACGCCGGTGACCCGGGCCATGGCGTCCATGATCTGCCGGACGGACAGGCCGTCGCCGCTGCCGAGGTTGTAGACGGGCGCCAGCGACGTACCGGCCAGGAGCGCCTCGGCGGCGGCCACGTGGGAGACCGCGAGGTCGGCGACGTGCACGTAGTCGCGCACGCAGGTGCCGTCCGGGGTGGCGTAGTCGTCGCCGTTGATCCGGGGCGTGCGGCCCTCGACGAGCGCCTCGATCACCAGCGGGAACAGGTTGTGCGGGCTCGTGTCGTAGACCTCGTCGGTCCCCGACCCCACCACGTTGAAGTAGCGCAGCGAGGTGTGCCGCAGCCCGACCGCGGTGGCCTGGTCGCGCAGCAGCCACTCGCCGATCAGCTTGGACTCGCCGTACGGCGACTCCGGGCTCGTCGCGGTCTCCTCGGTGACGGTGTCCACGTCCGGGGTGCCGAACGTCGCGGCGCTGGAGGAGAACACCACCTTGTCGACGCCCGTGTCGGCCATCGCCCGCAGCACGCTGACCGTGCCGGTGACGTTCTGGTCGTAGGTGTGCAGCGGCCGCTGGACCGACACCCCGGCGTACTTGAACCCGGCGACGTGCACCACGCCCTCGACGTCGTGCTCGCGCAGCGTCGCCGCGACCAGGCCGGTGTCGAGGATGCTGCCCTCGACGAAGGGCACGTCCTCGGGCACGAAGCCCCGGTGCCCGCTGGACAGGTCGTCGAGGACGACGGCGCGCAGGCCCCGCTCCGCGAAGGCGCGCACCACGTGGGCGCCGATGTAGCCGGCACCGCCCGTCACCAACCAGGACATCCCGTCCACCTCTCCAGCGAGCGTCTCGTCAGCAGCCGACCCTAGCCGAGCCCCGCCGGGGGCCGACGCGCCGCGACCGGGACGGGCCGGGGTTGCATGAGATGTCCGCATACGGGGGAGTAACGTGCTGACGGTTCAGTCCGGAAACGAGGAGACCCATGATTCTTGCGGCGGATACGCAGCTCCGACTCGACGCCAACTGGGTCGACTACCTCCTGATCGCCACCTACTTCGTGTTCGTGCTGGGCATCGGCATCCTCGCGAAGCGGTCGGTCTCCAGCAGCATCGACTTCTTCCTCTCCGGACGCTCGCTGCCGGCCTGGGTCACCGGGCTGGCCTTCATCTCCGCCAACCTCGGCGCGGTCGAGATCATCGGCATGTCCGCCAACGGCGCGAGCTTCGGGCTGCCGACGGTGCACTACTTCTGGGTCGGCGCGGTGCCCGCGATGCTGTTCCTCGGCATCGTGATGATGCCGTTCTACTACGGCTCCAAGGTCCGCTCGGTCCCCGAGTTCATGAACCGGCGGTTCGGGCCGACCGCGCACCTGGTCAACGCGCTGAGCTTCGCGCTCGCGCAGCTGCTGATCGCGGGCATCAACCTCTACCTGCTGGCCAAGATCGTCGAGGTGCTGCTCGGCTGGCCGCTGTGGGTGGCGCTGCTCGTCGCCGCCGCGGTCGTGCTCACCTACACCGCGCTCGGCGGCCTGTCCGCCGCGATCTACAACGAGGTCCTGCAGTTCTTCGTGATCGTCGCCGCGCTGCTGCCGCTGACCCTGGTCGGCCTGCACAAGGTGGGTGGCTACAGCGGCCTCACCAACGAGATCAACAAGATGTCCGACGCGTCGCTGCGGCTGAACTCGTGGCCCGGCACCAACCTGACCGGCATCGACAGCCCGTTCCTGTCGGTGATCGGCATCGTGTTCGGCCTCGGGTTCGTGCTGAGCTTCGGCTACTGGACGACGAACTTCGTCGAGGTGCAGCGGGCGATGGCGTCGAGCTCGATGTCGGCCGCCCAGCGGGCACCGATCATCGGCACCTTCCCGAAGATGTTCATCCCGTTCATCGTGATCCTCCCGGGCATGATCGCCGGCGTCCTCGTCACCGAGCTGTCCTCCCCGGACACGGGCGCGTCGCCGGACTACAACAACTCGATCCTCTACCTGATGCGCGACCTGCTGCCCAACGGCATGCTGGGCGTCGCGATCGCCGGCCTGCTCGCGTCGTTCATGGCCGGCATGGCCGCGAACATCTCGGCCTTCAACACGGTCTTCTCCTACGACCTGTGGCAGACCTACGTCAAGAAGGACAAGCCCGACGACTACTACACGCGGATCGGCCGGCTGGCCACGGTCGCGGCGACGCTGATCGCCATCGGCACGGCGTTCTTCGCGGCGAACTACTCGAACATCATGGACTACCTCCAGACCCTGTTCGGGTTCTTCAACGCACCGCTGTTCGCGACCTTCATCCTCGGCATGTTCTGGAAGCGGATGACCCCGACGGCCGGCTGGACCGGCCTGGTCAGCGGTACGGCGGCCGCGGTCCTCGTCGGCGTGCTCAGCAAGGACGCGCTCGGTCCGATGTCCATCGGGGCGATCGGCCTGCAGGGCCAGGGCGCGAGCTTCGCGGCCGCCGGTGCGGCGTTCGGCGTCGACATCGTGGTCAGCGTGCTGGTCAGCCTGGTGACGGCGCCCAAGCCGGAGTCGGAGCTGCGCGGGCTGGTCTACTCGCTGACCCCGAGGTCGGACTTCCACGACCCGAACGAGAGCCTCCCTGGCCTGGTGGCAGAAGCCGAAGCAGCTCGCGGCCGTCTCGGCGACCCTCGTCATCATCCTCAACATCGTCTTCTGGTAAGGGAGCCACCATGTCCGGCACGCACGACCATGACTCCGGGGCCCCGCACAAGGCGGGCGCCTTCGACATCCGCGTCTTCATCGCCTCGCTGATCGGCATCTACGGCGTCGTCCTGGTGATCGCCGGGATCATCGGCCCGAGCGAGGCCGAGCTCGACAAGTCCGGCGGCGTCAACATCAACCTCTACGCCGGCCTCGGGATGGCCGTGGTGGCGGCGCTGTTCCTGCTGTGGGCCCGCCTGCGTCCGGTCGTCGTGCCGACGGAGACGACCGCCGACGGGGACGACGGGCGACCCCGCCGCGCACTGACCCGCGCGAGCGTCGTACGCCGCTTGGCAAGGGTTCGGTAAAAACGGCTTTCAACTGCGCCGATGACGGGGCACACTCGTCTCGAGGCCGGGGGGTCTTGCAGGAAAGTCGTGTCCGGGGGGACAGATGACGATCGAGATCGACGACGTTGCGCTGCCACCGGTCGGTGCGCTGCTGCGCCGACCCGCGGTGCTGGTGCGCCACGAGGTGATGGCCAGCCTGCACCAGGCAGGCTTCGACGACGTGCTGCCCGCCCACCTGGGCGTGTTCCAGCACCCGGGGCCCGACGGGCAGCGACCGGGCATGCTCGCGATGCGCACGTCGGCCTCCAAGCAGGCGATGAACCACCTGCTGCACCAGCTGGAGAGCGGGGGCTACCTCGTCCGCGAGGCGCACCCCGACGACCGGCGGACCCGGGTCGTGCGGCTCACCGAGCGCGGCTGGGCCGCGGTCGGCGTGATCCGGCAGACCATGGTGCGGCTCGAGCACGAGTGGGCACGGGCGCTGGGCCGCGAGACGTACACCGGCCTGGCCAGCGCCCTGGTCCGGCTCGAGGCGGTCCTCGACGAGGCCGTGGGCACCGGTCGCTGAGCGGGAACGCGGCTGCGACGCCGCGGGTCGGGTGCGCTAGGCTCGGGTCATGCGCACGACACTTCTTCTTGGCAAGCCGCGTTGACCGGTGCCCCTCGCGGGCAGGACGACGCGGCTACCCCTCGTTCCTGAGGGGTTTTTTTGTGCCCCCACATCGCCGAGCAGCACGCACGACGGGAAGACGAGACCATGGACGACCAGGACCAGCACTACGACGTGAGCGCCGCGCAGGACAAGTGGCGCAAGGTGTGGGACGACCTGAACCCGTTCCAGCCGGCCGACGACGGGTCCAAGGAGCGTCGCTACGCGCTGACGATGTTCCCCTACCCGAGCGGTGACCTGCACATGGGTCACGCCGAGGTGATGGCGCTGCACGACGTGATCGCGCGCTACTGGTGGCAGCGCGGGTACGACGTGCTGAACCCGATCGGCTGGGACTCCTTCGGGCTGCCCGCCGAGAACGCCGCGATCAAGCGCGGCGAGAACCCGGCCGTCTTCACCTACGCCAACATCGAGACGCAGGCCGAGTCGTTCCGCCGCTACGGCATCTCCTTCGACTGGTCGCGCCGGCTGAACACCTCGGACCCCGAGTACTACCGCTGGACCCAGTGGCTGTTCCTGAAGTTCCGCGAGCGGGGACTGGCCTACCGCAAGTTCTCGCCGGTCAACTGGTGCCCCAACGACCAGACCGTGCTGGCCAACGAGCAGGTCGTCGCAGGGCATGTGCGAGCGCTGCGGCGCCGAGGTCACCAAGCGCGAGCTGTCGCAGTGGTACTTCAAGGTCACCGACTACGCCCAGCGGCTGCTGGACGACATGGAGCCGCTGGAGGCCACCTGGCCGTCCAAGGTGCTGGCCATGCAGCGCAACTGGATCGGCCGCTCCGAGGGTGCGCACGTCGACTTCGCCGTCGACGCGCCGCACTACGACGGCGAGCCGATCCGGGTGTTCACCACCCGGCCCGACACCGTCTTCGGCGCGACGTTCATGGTGGTCGCCGCGGACGCGAAGATCGCGGCCGCGATCTGCGCCCCGGAGCGCCGCCAGGCCCTGGACGACTACCTGGTCGAGGTCCGCAAGGCCACCGACATCGACCGGCTGGCCACCGACCGGCCCAAGTCCGGCGTCGACCTGGGCGTCACCGCGGTCAACCCGGTCACCGGGGCACGGATCCCGGTCTGGGCCTCCGACTACGTGCTGGCCGACTACGGCACCGGCGCGATCATGGCGGTGCCCGGCCAGGACCAGCGGGACTGGGAGTTCGCCGGGAGGTTCGGCCTGCCCGATCATCCGCACCGTGCAGCCCTCCGAGGGGTTCGAGGAGGCCGGTGGCGAGGCGTTCACCGGCTCGGGCCCGGCCATCAACTCCGCCAACGACGAGATCTCCCTGGACGGCCTGCCGGTCGACGAGGCCAAGGCCCGGATCATCACCTGGCTGGAGGAGAAGGGCGTCGGCACCGGGTTCGTGAACTTCCGGCTGCGCGACTGGCTGCTGAGCCGGCAGCGCTACTGGGGCGCTCCCATCCCGATCGTGCACTGCGAGACCTGCGGCGAGGTCGCGGTGCCCGAGGACCAGCTGCCCGTCGAGCTGCCCGACCTGAGCGGCGCCGACCTGAAGCCCAAGGGCGTCTCCCCGCTGGCCGCGGCGGCGGACTGGGTCAACGTCGACTGCCCGCAGTGCGGCGGTCCGGCGAAGCGGGACAGCGACACGATGGACACGTTCGTCGACTCCAGCTGGTACTTCTTCCGCTACTGCTCCCCGCGCTACACCGACGGTCCCTTCGACCCCGAGGCGGTGCGCAACTGGATGCCGGCGGCGCAGTACGTCGGTGGTGTCGAGCACGCGATCCTGCACCTGCTGTACAGCCGGTTCTTCACCAAGGTCCTGCACGACATGGGCATGGTCGACTTCGTCGAGCCGTTCTCCCGGCTGCTGAACCAGGGCGAGGTCATCAACGAGGGCCGCGGGATGAGCAAGTCCCTGGGCAACGGCGTCAACCTGGGCGAGATGATCGACGCGTTCGGCGTCGACGCCGTCCGGCTGACGATGGTCTTCGCCGGTCCGCCCGAGGCCGACATCGACTGGGCCGACATGTCACCCGGCGGGTCGGTGAAGTTCCTGCAGCGTGCCTGGCGGCTGTCCGGGGACGTCACCTCCGAGCCCGGCACGCCGGCCGAGGGCGGCGACGTCGAGCTGCGCCGGGCCACCCACCGCACGGTCGCGGACGCCGAGCAGCTGGTCGAGACCCAGCGGTTCAACGTGCTGGTCGCCCGCACCATGGAGCTGGTCAACACCACCCGCAAGGCGATCGACTCCGGCTGCGGCCCGGCCGACCCGGCCGTGCGCGAGGCCGCCGAGGCCGTGGCGATCCTGCTGAGCCTGGTGGCGCCGTACACCGCGGAGGAGATGTGGGAGCGGCTGGGCCACGAGCCCACCGTCGCCCGGGCCGGCTGGCCGACGGTCGACCCGGCGCTGCTGGTGCAGGACTCGGTCACCGCGGTCGTGCAGATCCAGGGCAAGCTGCGCGCCAAGCTGGAGGTCAGCCCGGACATCACCGCGGCGGACCTGGAGGCGCTGGTGATGGCCGACGCCCACGTGCAGCGGGCGCTGGACGGCAAGGACGTCCGCAAGGTGATCGTGCGGGCGCCCAAGCTGGTCAACATCGTCACCGGCTGAGCCGGGACGGGCCGGCCTGCCTCAGAGGCCGGCCAGCGCCGCGTCGATCGTCTGGTGCCCGGCGAGCAGGTCGAACGTGCTGCCGATGGTCGAGTCCGTGCTCAGCACCGCGGCGAGCACGGCGGCCACGTCGGCGCGCGGGATCTCGCCCGCGCCCCAGCGCGCCGACCTGGACGCGGCCGGTGCCGGCGTCGTCGGTCAGCCGCCCGGGGCGTACGACGGTCCAGTCGAGGTCGCGCGCCCGCAGGTCGTCGTCGGCCGCCAGCTTGGCGCGGAGGTAGACCTGGAACACGTCCTGGCTGTCCGGGTCGGCCTTGTCGGTGCCCATCGAGGAGACCATCACGTAGCGACGTACGCCTGCCTGCTCGGCGGCGTCGGCGAGCAGCACCGCGGCGCCCTTGTCGACGGTCTCCTTGCGCGCGACACCGCTGTTCGGGCCGCCGCCGGCCGCGAAGACGACGGCGTCGGCCCCCTTCACCACGTCGGTGACGGCCGCGACGTCGGCGTCCTCGAGGTCGAGCACGACGGCCTCCGCCCCGGCGCCCTCGACGTCCGCGACGTGGTCGGGGTTGCGCACGATGCCGACGGGCGAGTCGCCGCGGTCCGCGAGCAGCTTCTCGAGCAGCAGGGCGATCTGGCCGTGTCCTCCGGCGATGACGACGCGCATGGGGCTCCTTCTCGTTGGCGGGCGGAACTACCGGTCCCAACCCTGCGCGACCCGACGTGATTCCCGCCGCCGACGGCTAGCCTTTCCGCATGTCTGCGACCGTCGCCCTGGTGACCGACTCCACGGCGATGCTGCCGCGCGACGTGGTCGAGCGCCACGGCATCCGCGTCGTCCCGCTCCAGGTGGTCATCGGGGCGAGGTCCCACGACGAGGGCGTCGACCCCGACGTGACGGCCGAGACCATGGCGGCCGCGCTGCGGGAGTGGACCCCGGTGAGCACGTCGCGGCCGACGCCGGCCGTGTTCCTGGAGGCCTTCGAGAAGGCCCGCGCGGACGGCTTCGACGAGGTGCTCTCGGTGCACCTGTCGGGGGAGATGAGCGGCACGTTCGAGTCCGCCCAGCTCGCCGCCCGCGACGCGTCCCTGCCGGTCCGCGTCGTGGACACCCGCCAGCTCGGCATGGCCACCGGGTTCGCGGTCCTCACCGCGGCCGAGGTGCTCGAGCGCGGCGGCTCGGCGGAGGAGGCGGCCGGCGCGGCGCTGGCCCGCGCCGACGCGACCACGTCGCTGTTCTACGTCGACACCCTGGAGTACCTCCGCCGCGGCGGCCGGATCGGCGCCGCCGCGGCCCTGCTCGGCTCGGCGCTGGCGGTCAAGCCGCTGCTGGAGATCGTGGACGGGCGGATCGGCCCCCGCGAGAAGGTGCGTACGGCGGCCCGCGCCCTGAGCCGACTCGAGGAGCTGGCCGTCACCGCGGCGGCCGACCGGCAGGTCGACGTGGCGGTCGCGCACCTCGCGAACCCGGACCGGGCGGGCGTGCTCGCCGAGCACCTCGGCCGCAGGCTCGCGGCGAACCTGTCCGACCGGGAGGTCTCGGTCGGCGAGGTCGGCGCGGTGATCGGGGCGCACGTCGGCCCCGGCATGGTCGCCGTCGTCGTCGCCCCGCGCTGACCCGGAACCGTCCCCAGCCGGCCGCTCCCCGCGGCCGTCCACAGGCCGCCGACGTGCTCCTTCCCGATCGGCCGGGGCCTTCCTAGGTTCTCCTCATGCGCTCACGCAGGTCAGCCAACGAACAGGTCGCCGAGGTGGCACGGCGACGGCTGGAGCTGCTGAGCGCCGAGCTCGCCGAGATCCGCCCGGACCCCGTGGACACCCCGATCCACCGGTCCGCGGGCGGGTCCGGCGAGCTCCCCGAGCCGACGGGCGCAGGCACGCCGGGCGGGGACCCGGCGGGTGGCCCGGGCCGGCACGCCCACCGGCCGGTCGGCCGGCTGGCGTCGGTGGGCGGCTGGGCGCACGACCGGCTGCCGCCGACCCTGCAGGGCCGGGTCGGCTCTGGACCTCCGCGCACCTGGCGGTGCTGGCGCTGTGGTCGCGGCCGCCCTGGCGGTCGAGCGCCTGGTGGGCGCTGCGGGCGGGCGGACGCGAGACGTCCCTGCCGGTGGTCGCGTCGGCGCCCTCGGCCCTCGCCGCGGTCCCGACCGGCGACCGGCGCCCCGTCCGCGACGCGGCGGCGTCCCCGCCGCCGCCTCCGCAGCGGCGACGCCGACCGGGAGCATCGTGGTCGACGTCACCGGCAAGGTCCGCCGGCCGGGGATCGCCACCCTGCCGCTGGGCTCCCGGGTCGTCGACGCGCTGGAGGCGGCCGGCGGCGCCCGTCCGGGGGTGCCGCACCGGCACGCTCAACCTGGCCCGGGTGCTGGCCGACGGCGAGCAGATCGTCGTCGGGGTGCCCGGCGCCGCCGGGGGTCGCCGCCTCGGCCGCGGGCGCACCGGTCGGGGGCACGGCCGGCGGGCGGCTCGACCGCGGCGCCGCTGGTGAACCTCAACAGCGCCACCCAGGCCGACCTGGAGCTGCTGCCCGGGGTCGGCCCGGTGACGGCCCGGTCGATCCTGACGTTCCGCAGCGAGAACGGCGCGCTTCACCTCGGTCGACGAGCTGCTGGAGGTGTCCGGCATCGGTGACGCCACGCTGGCCGAGATCGCACCCTTCGTCACGCTCTGATGCCGGCGCTGCCGCCCGTCGAGGTCGCCGCCGGGCACCGGCCGCCCGACCTGCGGGCGGTGGTCCTGGGGGTGTCCGCCTGGGCGGGCGGCCTGGCCGTGCTCGGGCTGCCGGGGTGGACCGTGGCGGTCCTCGTCGTGCTGGGCGCGGTCGCTCGTCGGTGGCCCGCCGGCGGCGCGGGCGCGCCGGTGCGGACGCTGCTCGCCTGCCTGCTCGCGGCCGTGCGCGGTCGGGGGCGTGACCGCGCTGCGGGTCGAGGCCAACCGGCACGGCCCGGTGGCCCGGCTGGCCGAGCAGGGTGCCGTGGTGACGGTCACCGCCCGGGTGACCGCGGACCCGGTGCTGCGCGAGGGCCGGTTCGGGTCGTTCGTGCTCGACCCGGGTCTCGGTCGTCCGAGGTCGTCGGCCGGGGGCGCCGCTACGAGACCGGTGTGCCGGTGCTGGTGGTCGCCGACGAGAGCTGGAGCGGGTCGACGCTCGGGTCCGGTCGTCGCGGGCACCGGCCGGCTGGCCCGCCCCGACGGCCCGGACCTGGCCGGGGTGCTCTCGGCGGGCCGGCCGCCCGCGGGTGCTGCACCGGCCCGGGAGCTGTTCGCCGGGCGCGGCGCGGGTCCGGGCCGGGATCCGGGCGTCGGTGGCCGGGGCCGCCCCGGACGCCCGCGCGCTGGTCCCGGCCCTGGTCGTCGGCGACGACCGGTCGATGTCGGCCCAGGTCGTCGAGGACTTCCGCGACCTGCGGCCTGACCCACCTCGCCGCGGTCTCCGGCACGAACCTGACGCTGGTGGTCGGCTTCCTGCTGGTGCTGGCCCGCTGGGCGGGCGTGCGGGCACGGGGGCTGGTGCTGGTCGGTGTCCTCGGCGTGGCCGGGTTCGTGCTGCTGGCCCGCCCCGAGCCGAGCGTGCTGCGGGCGGCCGCGATGGGGTCGGTGGCGCTGGTCGGGTCTCGGGGCCCGCGGGCGGGACACCGGCATCCGGGCGCTCGGCGTCGCGGTCCTGGTGCTGCTCCTGCTCGACCCGTGGCTGGCGCTGTCGGTCGGCTTCGCGCTGTCCGCCGCTGGCGACGGCCGGCATCCTGTTCCTCGGCCCGCCGTTCCGCGACGCGCTGGGCGGCTGGCTGCCCCGCTGGGCCGCCGAGGCGCTCGCCGTCCCGTTCGCCGCGCAGCTGGCCTGCACGCCGGTGGTGGCGGCGATCTCCGGCCAGGTGAGCCTGGTCGCGGTGGTGGCGAACCTCGTGGTCGCCGTGGTCGTCGGGCCCGCGACGGTCCTGGGGCTGCTGGGCGGGGTGCTGATGCTGCTGGTGCCGCCCGCGGGGCTGGCCTGCGGGTGGCTGGCCGGGCTCTGCGCCTCCTGGATCATCACCGTCGCCACCCACCTGGCCCGGCTGCCCGCCGCCGCGCTGGACTGGGCGCCGGGGCGTGACGCCGGTGCTGGTCCTCGGCGTGCTCTGCGTCGCCGTCGGTCTCGGTGCCGGCGCGGTGCTCCGGCGTCCCCGCTGGTCGGTGGCGCTCAGCCTGGTGCTGGTCGTGGTGATGCTGCGGCCGCTGCCGAGCCCGGGCTGGCCGCCCGCGGGGTGGGTGCTGGTGGCCTGCGACGTCGGGCAGGGCGACGGCCTGGTGCTGAACGCCGGTGGCGGGAGCGGCGGTGGTCGTGGACACCGGCCCGGACCCGCCGGCCATGGACGCGCTGCCTCGACCGGCTCGGCGTGCGGGCGGTTGCCGGTCGTCGTGCTGACGCACTTCCACGCCGACCACGTCGACGGGCTCGCCGGCGGTGCTGGACGGTCGCCGGGTCGGGGAGGTCGACGTGACCGCGACCGAGGACCCGGCCTACGGCGCGGCCGAGGTGCGTCGCTGGGCGGCCGCCGCGCGGGTGCCGGTGCGGGTGCCCGGCGTACGGCGAGGTACGCCGCGCTCGGGCGAGCTGACCTGGCAGGTGGTCGGCCCGGTCTCCGCCGCGCGCCGGGGGCGAGCACGGCGAGGAGGGGTCGGCGGCGAACAACGCCAGCCTGGTGCTGCTCGTCGAGGTGCGCGGCGTGCGGATGCTGATGTCCGGCGACATGGAGCCGGAGGCGCAGCAGCGGCTGGACGCGTCCCTGCCGGGGCTGCGGGTCGACGTGCTCAAGGTGCCGCACCACGGCAGCCGCTACCAGGACCCGGACCTGCTCGACGGGCTCGGGGCCCGGCTGGCGCTGGTGTCGGTGGGCCGGGACAACGACTACGGCCACCCGGCCGCGGCGACGCTCGCGCTGCTGCGCCGGGCCGGGATGCGGGTCGAGCGCACCGACGAGGACGGCGACGTCGCGGTGACCGTGCGCGACGGCCGGCTGGGGGTGACGGCACCGGGGCGTCCCGGAGCCGGTGACGGGCGTCAGGCGGGGCCGTCGCCGTCGATCAGGTAGCCGTCCCCGGACTGCTGCAGCTGGATCAGGTGCTGCTCGGTCGTGGTGCCGCCGTCGGTCTTGGTGTAGGTCAGGCGTCGCCCGGACGGCACCGTCGCCGGCGGAGGTCACGTCGCCCACGGACACCGACTCGATCGTGCGCCAGAAGCCGTCGTAGGAGCCGCGGCCGACGGTGGCCTGGTAGCCGGGGGTGAGCATGGCCCAGCCTCGTCGGTGCCGCCCGGCGCCTGGGCGAAGTAGTCGGCGAGGAACGCCTTCTGGGCCGCCAGCCCCGGTCTGCCGGCGCGCGGCTTCGTCGAGCGGGTCGGTGTCGGCGACGCGTCGGGGTGCTGGGCTCGCGGGACGGCGTCGTCCTGGCGCTCGGCGAGGGGCTCTTCGACTTCTGGGGCTCTTCGACGCGGACGGCGACGTGGCCGGGCTGCTCCCGCGGCCGACCGGCGCCGGCGCTGTCGGCTCCGGGTCGGCGCGCTAGCGAGGCCGCGAAGGCGACGCCCGCCGACACGAGGAGCAGCGCGACCGCCGCCAGCACGGCGTACACCGGGCCGCGGCTGCGTCGGCCCGTGCCGCTCGTCGTACGCGGACCGGGCGGGTCGACCGGAGCGGCCGCGGGCGCCGGCTCGGCGGCGGGGGCCGGCGCTCGACCTGCGTGCGTCGGGGCGGCGACGCCGGCGGTCGTGCTCGCGGGTGCGCCCGGCGGTGTGCGCGTCGGCCAGCCGGTGCAGGCCGTGCGCGGCGTCGTCCATCGACCAGCGCGAGTCCGGGTTGCGGTCCATCATCCGCAGCAGGGCCGGCTCCAGGAAGTCCGCGCGCTCGCGGCGGCGGCGGCTGGCTGGAGGTGATGTCGTGCAGCACCGCGACCGGGTTGGTCCTCTGCTCGTAGGGCGGCCGGCCCTCGACGGCGGCGTACAGCGTCGCGCCCAGGGCCCACACGTCGGTGCCCGGAGCCGGGCTCGGCGCCACGGGCGAGCTCGGGGGAGAAGTAGCTCGGGGTGCCGGTGAGGAAGCCGGACTGGGTGAGCGCCGGGTCGCCGGCGGAGCGGGCGATGCCGAAGTCGCTGATCTTCGCCACGCCGTCCTCGCGGATCAGCACGTTGCCGGGCTTCACGTCGCGGTGCATGGTGCCGGCCGCGTGGGCGGCGGCGAGCCCGTCGGCCACCTGGGCGCCGATGTCGGCGACCACCGCGGGCTCGAGCGGGCCGTCCTCGCTTGATGATCTCCGACAGCGACCGGCCGGGCACGTGCTCCATCACCAGCCAGATGGCGCCGTCCTCCTCGACGACGTCGAAGACGGTGACGACGTTGCGGTGGCTGAGCGCCGCCGACGAGCGGGCCTCGCGGAACGCGCGGGCCGAGTCGGTCACCGACTCGCCGGGCAGCAGGCCGACCTGCTTGACCGCCACCTCGCGGTGCAGCGTCTCGTCGCGGCACAGCCAGACGGTCCCCATCCCGCCCTGGCCGATGGCCGACTGCACGCGGTAGCGGCCGCCGATCAGCTCGGGCTGCATCGTGTCCTCTCGCTCGAGGTGCGGGCTCGGGTGTCGCCGGCGACCGTACCCAGCCGGTGGCGGCGTACTCGTGTCGGTCGCGTGTGGCAGGCTGGCGCCACCATGGCGACACCTCGAGCTTCCGACATCCTCGGGCACGTCACGCTGGTGACCGGGCCCGAGGAGTTCCTCAACCAGCGCACGGTCTCGGCGGCGATCGCGGCGGTGCGCGCGGCCGACCCGGAGTCCGAGGTCAGCGAGACCACCGCCGACCAGGTCAGCATGGCCGTCGCTCGGCGACCTGGCCGCCCCGTCGCTGTTCTCCTCGATCCGCTGCGTCGTGCTGCGCGGGCTGGAGGACCTGCCCGAGGACACCCACGCCGGCCTGCTGGACTACGCCGCGGCGCCGTCGGAGGACATCGGCCTGATCCTGGTGCACTCCGGCGGCCAGAAGGGCTCCGGCCTGCTCACCAAGCTGCGCAAGGTCGCCGGCGTCACCGAGGTCAAGTCCGCCTCGCTCAAGCCGTCGGAGTTCTCCCGCTTCGTCGTCCGCGGAGGTCCGCGGCCACGGCGGCCGGATCGCCGAGGACGCCGCCGACCTGCTCGTGCAGGCGGTCGGGCAGGACCTGCGGGCGCTGGCCGCGGCCGCCGACCAGCTCGCCAGCGACTTCCCGGGCGAGCCGCTGACGGAGTCGGTCGTGCGCAAGTACTTCGGCGGCCGCGCCGAGGTGAAGTCCTTCGCGATCGCCGACGCCGCGCTCTACGGCCGCACCGCGGTCGCGCTGGAGGAGCTGCGCTGGGCGCTCGACAACGGCACGGCGTCGGTGCTGGTCACCAGCGCGTTCGCGACCGGGCTGCGCGGGCTGGCCCGGTTCAAGTCGGCGCCGCGCGGGCTGCGGGAGGCCGACCTGGCCCGGGAGGCCGGGGTGCCGCCGTGGAAGATCCGGGTGCTGCGCGAGCAGGCCCGCGGCTGGGACGACCTCGGCCTGGCCACGGCGATCACCGCGGTCGCGCGGGCCGACGCGGACGTCAAGGGCGCAGGCCGGCGACGCGGCGTACTCCCTGGAGCGGATGGTGCTGACGATCACCGGCGCGCACGCGCGGCCGCTGAGCCCGCCGTCCCGTCCCGGGCGGAGGCGCCCGGAACGCGAACGAGGCGCCGACCCCCGGGGGAGCGGCGCCTCGTGCGAGGTGTGGAGCGTCAGAGCGACGCGGCCTTCTTGTTGATCGCGGACTTCTTGTTCGCCGCCTGGTTCTTGTGGATGACGCCCTTGGAGGCGGCCTTGTCGAGCTTGCGGCCGGCGGCAGCGGCCAGCGTCTGGGCCTGCTCGGCGTCGCCGGCGTCGGCAGCCTCGCGGAAGCGGCGCACGGCAGACTTCAGCGCCGACTTCACGGACTTGTTGCGCTCGTGCGCAGCCTCGTTCTGTCGGTTGCGCTTGATCTGGGACTTGATGTTCGCCACGGGGCAGGCCTCGATCGTCGTTCTCGTCGGTTGGGTCAGTGCTGAGTCAGTCGGTGCTCGCTCCCGGTGAGCCAGGAGCCGGAGGGCGCAGAGACGCCCGAACACGCAAGCCAGAACGATACCAGCGGCGCCGCGCGAGCGCCCAAATCGCGCAGCCGGGCCTGCGGTCACGTCCAGCCGCGGCGCTGCGCGAGCCAGGCCCAGGTCACCTCGGCGCTACCAGTCCTGGTGCACCCGCAGGTAGGGCGAGGAGTGCGGCGCCGGCTCGTCGCGGCGGGCCAGGAAGTAGCCGCAGAACAGCGCGAGCAGGCTGTCGATGTCGTCGGGGTCGCACGGTGCGGGTCAGCCGGCGCTCGGCGAGGACCGCGTCGGCGTCGAGGCCGTCGCCGTAGCGCGCGACATCAGCAGGCAGACGGTGTCGATCCAGGCGGCGCCCGAGCACCGGCCAGTTCCAGTCGCACAGGTAGGCCCGGCCCGCGGTGAGCAGGAAGTTGTCGTCGCGGGCGTCGGTGTGCACCAGCGTGTTGCCGACCGAGGCGGTGGCGTAGCGGGACGCGAGGGCGACCGCCTCGTCGAGGTGCGGCCAGTCGGGGTAGCGTGGCCCGGACGTGCTCCCAGCCGTCGAGGAAGTCGGCGAACTCCTCGGCGAACGGGCGCCAGCCGCATCGGCGGGCGGCGTCAACGTCTGGGCGACCAGCTCGAGGGTGTCCAGGCAGGCGTCGAGCTCGTCGCGCCGCCACGGGCGCACGGGGTTGTGCCCGTCGACGTACTCCAGGGCCAGCACCACCCACAGGTCGTCCTCGTGGCTCCACAGCAGGCGGGGGACCGGCAGCCCGGAGGGCAGGCTGCGGAGCTTGCGGATCTCCTCGCGGTAGGCGTCCGCGAACGGGCGCTGCGCCTTCTTGCTCGCCGCCTTGAGGAAGATCCGCCGGCCGTCGGCGCCGGTGAGCACCGACGCGAGGCCCGGGGTGAAGCCCGCGTCCACGGACTCCGCCGTCGACGACCTTGGTCCCGAACAGGTCCTCGACCAGCCGGCGGGTCATCGGCGGCAGGAGCAGCCAGTCCAGCCGGCGGGCGGTGCGGCCGTGCGGGACCGGCTCCAGGCTGGACGGGTCCCGGGGGCCGCGGGCGGTGAGGGGCATGGCCGGTCATTGTGTCCGCCGGCCGGCACCGCGTCACGCACCTCGCCGGGGTCGCGGGCGTCCGGATCGTCGCCGGTGCTGTGGGAGAATGACGGCGATCCCCGCAAGCTACCGAGAGTCGCCCGTGCCCATCTCCCAGTCCGCGCCCACAGCCGGGCCAGACCGACCCCGCGATCATCCGGAACTTCTGCATCATCGCGCACATCGACCACGGCAAGTCGACGCTGGCCGACCGGATGCTGCAGCTCACCGGCGTCGTCGACGAGCGCGCCGCGCGGGCGCAGTACCTCGACCGGATGGACATCGAGCGCGAGCGCGGCATCACGATCAAGAGCCAGGCCGTGCGGATGCCCTGGACGGTGCGCGGACGACAACGACGCCGCGCGCCGAGCCCGGCAGCTACGTGCTCAACATGATCGACACCCCGGGCCACGTCGACTTCACCTACGAGGTCTCCCGCTCGCTCGAGGCGTGCGAGGCGGCCGTGCTGCTCGTCGACGCCGCCCAGGGCATCGAGGCGCAGACGCTGGCCAACCTCTACCTCGCGCTCGGCGCCGACCTGCACGTCATCCCGGTGCTGAACAAGATCGACCTGCCCTACGCGCAGCCCGAGAAGTACGCCGCGGAGCTCGCCGGCATCATCGGCTGCGACCCCTCCGACGTGCTCCAGGTCTCGGCGAAGACCGGCCTCGGCGTCGAGCACCTGCTCAACGAGATCGTCGCCCAGACCCCGGCGCCGGTCGGCGACGCCGACGCCCCGCCGCGCGCGCTGATCTTCGACTCGGTCTACGACACCTACCGCGGCGTGGTCACCTACGTCCGGGTCGTCGACGGCAAGCTCACCCACCGCGACCGGATCAAGATGATGTCCACCGGCGTCGTCCACGAGATGCTCGAGGTCGGCGTGATCTGCCCCGAGCCGGTCAAGGCCGGCGACCTCGGCGTCGGCGAGGTCGGCTACCTGATCACCGGGGTCAAGGACGTCCGCCAGTCCCGGGTCGGTGACACCGTCACCAGCCAGCACCACGGCGCGACCGAGGCGCTCGGCGGCTACAAGCACCCCAACCCGATGGTCTACTCCGGGCTCTACCCGATCGACGGCGACGACTACCCGACGCTGCGCGACGCGCTCGAGCGGCTGCAGCTCAACGACGCGGCGCTGGCCTACGAGCCGGAGACCTCCGGCGCGCTCGGCTTCGGCTTCCGCTGCGGCTTCCTCGGCCTGCTGCACATGGAGATCGTCCGCGAGCGGCTCGAGCGCGAGTTCAACCTCGACCTGATCTCGACCGCGCCCAACGTCGTCTACGCGGTGCTCATGGAGGACGGCACGGAGCAGGTCGTCACCAACCCCAGCGAGTACCCCAACGGCGGCAAGATCGCCGAGGTCCGCGAGCCGGTCGTCAAGGCCACGATCCTGAGCCCCAGCGACTACATCGGCGTGATCATGGAGCTCTGCCAGACCAAGCGCGGCCAGCTCGAGGGCATGGACTACCTCTCCGAGGACCGCGTCGAGATGCGCTACACGCTGCCGCATGGGCGAGATCGTCTTCGACTTCTTCGACCAGCTGAAGTCGCGGACCAAGGGCTACGCGTCGCTGGACTACGAACCCACCGGCGAGCAGGCCGCCGACCTGGTCAAGGTCGACATCCTGCTGCAGGGCGAGACCGTCGACGCGTTCAGCGCGATCGTGCACCGCGACCACGCCTACGCGTACGGCGTCTCGCTGGCCGGCAAGCTCCGCGAGCTGATCCCGCGCCAGCAGTTCGAGGTGCCGATCCAGGCCGCGATCGGCGCCCGGGTCATCGCCCGCGAGACCATCCGCGCGATCCGCAAGGACGTGCTCGCCAAGTGCTACGGCGGCGACATCACCCGCAAGCGCAAGCTGCTGGAGAAGCAGAAGGAGGGCAAGAAGCGGATGAAGATGGTCGGCCGCGTCGAGGTCCCCCAGGAGGCGTTCATCGCCGCGCTGTCCTCCGACGGCGCCGGCACGGAGAAGTCCAAGAAGTAGTTCCGGACGGGAGCCTCAAGCGAGCCCGCCGCGCACCACGGGCCGGCCCCCGGGCGCGCCCGACGCGACGAGGTCGAGGAGCGCGTCGAGGTCGAGGTGCTCCTCCATCGCGTCGGCGAGGGCGTCGATGCGGGCCTCCCGCACGGCGGCGAAGCTCTGCGGGCCGGCGGTGAACGGAACGCCCAGGCGACCCGCCGACCTCGGCGAGCCAGGCCCGGCGCAGGTCGTCGCCCTCGAGGCTGCCGTGCCACATCGTGCCGAACACCGAGCCGGCACGGGCTCCGCCCAGGAAGGCCTCGCCCGCGTCGACGACCACCCGGCCGTGGTGGATCTCGTAGCCGGACGCGGGCACCCCCAGCGCCGACCCGGTCGGCAGGCGCAGCACCTTCTCGGTGGTGAACTCGGTGCGTACGTCGAGCAGGCCGAGCCCGTCGGCCCGAGCACCCGGTGTGCCCTCGACGCCGTCGGGGTCGAGCACGTGCCGCCCCAGCATCTGGAACCCGCCGCAGATGCCGAGCACGGCGCCGCCGCGCGCCGCGTGCGTGGCCACGGCGTCGGCGAGCCCTCGTGCCCGCAGCCAGGCGAGGTCCTCGAGGGTCGCGCGGGTGCCAGGCAGCACCACCACGTCGGCGGACGCCAGGGCCCGGGGGTCGTCGGCGAACACCACGTCGAGCCCGGGTTCCAGGCACAGGGCGTCGACGTCGGTGAAGTTGGAGATGCGGGGGAGCACCACGACAGCCACCCGCAGCCGGTCGGTCACCCCGTCGGCGTCCGGCGCCGAGGCGGCCCGGTCGCGCAGCGCCAGCGAGTCCTCCGAGTCCAGCCAGAGATCCCGGAGCCACGGCAGCACACCGTGCACCGGCCGGCCGGTCAGCCGTTCCAGGGTGTCCAGACCGGGGCGCAGCAGCGACACGTCGCCGCGGAACTTGTTGACCACGAAGCCCGCCATCAGCGCCTGGTCCGCGGCGTCGAGCAGGGCGAGCGTCCCGTGCATCGCCGCGAAGACGCCGCCGCGGTCGATGTCACCGACCAGCACCGTCGGGATCCGGCCGTGCTGGGCCAGGCCCATGTTCACGTAGTCGTTCCGGCGCAGGTTGATCTCCGCCGGGCTGCCCGCGCCCTCGCACACCACCACGTCGTAGCGCGAGCTCAGGTCGTCGTACGCCGCGAACGCCGCCTCGGCCAGCGCCGTCCGGCCGCCCGCGAACTCGTTCGCCTCCAGGTGCCCGAAGGGTCTGCCCATCACCACGACGTGGCTGCGCCGGTCGCTGCCGGGCTTGAGCAGCACCGGGTTCATGGCCGCCTCGGGCTCGGCCCGGGCGGCCACCGCCTGCACCCACTGGGCGCGTCCGATCTCCGCGCCGTCGGCGGTCACCATCGAGTTGTTCGACATGTTCTGGGCCTTGTAGGGCGCGACCCGCAGCCCGCGCCGCGCGAACGCCCGGCACAGGCCGGTGGTGACCACGCTCTTGCCCGCGTCGGAGGTCGTGCCGCAGACCAGCAGCGAGCCGGACCTGGTCATGGGATGCACCCTTCCCTGCGCCCCGCGCAGCCGCTCGGGACGAGCACCGGGAACCCTGTCACACGCCCACCGTCACCGGGGCCAGCAGCCCGGGAAGCGGGCCCGCCTGGCCAGGCTTTCCCGACCGGGCAGGATGGCCCGGTGCCCCTGCCGTTCGAGATCCCGCCGACCTTCGCGGCGTACGCCGGCCGGGGCGAGCGCTTCGCGGCGTACCTCGCGGGACTGCCGCGGCTGGTCGGCGAGCTCGTGGCGGAGTGGCAGCTGACCCACGACGGGCCGCCGCGGCACGGGCAGTGCGCGCTGGTCGTGCCGGTGCGCACCGCCGGCGGCCGCCCCGCCGTGCTCAAGGTGACCTACCCGCACGACGAGGCCGAGCACGAGCACCTCGGGCTGCAGGCCTGGCACGGCAACGGTGCGGTCCAGCTGCTGCGCGCCGACCCGCGCCGGTGGGCGCTGCTGCTCGAGCGGCTGCACGCCGAGGAGGACCTGACCCCGCTGTGGGACGTCGAGGCCTGCGAGATCGTCGCCGGTCTGTACCAGCGGCTGCACGTCCCCGCCCTGCCGCAGCTGCGCCGGCTCTCGTCGTACGTCGACCGGTGGACGACGCGGCTGGCGGAGCTGCCCACCGACGCGCCGGTCCCGCGCCGGCTCGTCGAGCAGGCCGTGTCGCTCGGCCGCGACTTCGTCGCCGACGACGCCACGGATGCGCGGATGATCCACGGCGACCTGCACTACGAGAACGTGCTGGCCGCGGATCGCGAGCCCTGGTTGGCGATCGACCCGAAGCCGATGGCCGGCGACCCGCACTACGAGCCGGCGCCGATGCTGTGGAACCGGTGGGACGAGGTGGTCGCGTCGGGCCACGTGCGGGACGCCGTCCGCCGGCGGTTCTTCACCCTGGTCGACGCGGCGGGGCTCGACGAGCAGCGGGCCCGCGCGTGGGTCGTGGTCCGGGAGATGCACAACGCGCTCTGGACGATCGAGGACGCGGTGGACGCGCGTCGCGCGCTCGACGCCGACGACCGGGCCTACCTCACCACCGCGGTCACCATCGCCAAGGCCGTGCAGGACTGACGTGGTCTGAGTTGCCGGCCCCCAGGTGCTCGCGCAGGAACGTCGAAGGCCCGGCGCAGCTTTTACGAAACCTGAGAGTTCACGGGGCCAGGGCCGCTGCCTGACGGATCGCCTATGTCGCGCGATGCCTGACACGTATGGCCCGTGTGGGACTTCCTGACCCGGAGTCAGGTTCGAACGGGGGGTTGCTCCGCCGGCTTGACGCCCTCTGTCTGAGGGGTGTTCGTGCCCGTTGATCGCGTCATGGCACAGGTTCCCGAGTGGGCGTTGAGTGACGGAGGGATGGCCCACCCATCTCGATCAACCACACACTGGAGGAACCCATGCAGCATCGAACCCTTCGCTTTGCCGGGGCCACGTTGGTGAGTGCCGCGCTGGTCTCGACCAGTCTCAGCTCAGCCGCGGTGGCAAGCGCCAGGCACCACAGGTCCGACGTCCTCGACGTGACCGTCTGCAAGGAGGTCAAGGACAACAACACGACCGGTGGCAGAAGCGCAAGAGTCACAAGGACGACAGCTTCGACTTCAAGGCCTGGACCGACGAGGACAGCAAGCGCTTCAGCCTCAAGGACGGGGACTGCGAGGACCTCGACCTCAACTTCGACAACAACAAGTTCTGGCTCGAGGAGACCGACGACAACGGGTTCGACGTCCACTTCAAGGTGTGGGGTGACGACGAGGACACCAGCACCGACGGCAACAAGCTGCGGGTCCGGTTCGACGACAACGCGCGACCCGAGCCTCCACGTCAAAGTGACCAACAAGAAGGACCACGGCGACGGGCACGGTGACCACCACGGCGATCACGGGACCACCACGGGGACCACAACGGCGATCACAACGGGGATCACAACGGGGACCACCACGGGGATCACAACGGGGACCACAACGGGGACCACAACGGCGACCACAACGGGGACCACAACGGGGACCACAACGGGGACCACAACGGGGACCACAACGGCGATCACAACGGGGACCACAACGGCGACCACAACGGGGACCACAACGGCGACCACAACGGCGACCACAACGGGGACCACAACGGGGACCACAACGGCGACCACAACGGCGACGACAACGGGGACCACAACGGCGAGAACAACGGTGGCGGCAGCAACGGTGACACCGGGACCCACTCCGGTGGGAACAACGGTGGCGGCAGCACCGGCGACACCGGGACCCACTCCGGTGGGAACAACGGCGGCGGCAGCACCGGTGACACCGGGACCCACTCCGGTGGGAACAACGGTGGCGGCAGCAGCGGCGACACCGGGACGCACTCCGGTGGGAACAACGGCGGCGGCAGCACCGGTGACACCGGGACCCACTCCGGTGGGAACAACGGTGGCGGCAGCAGCGGACACCGGGACACCGGTGGGAACAACGGCGGCGGCAGCAACGGTGACACCGGGACCGCACTCCGGTGGGAACAACGGTGGCGGCAGCACCGGCGACACCGGGACACCCGGTGGGAACAACGGCGGCGGCAGCAACGGTGACACCGGGACCCACTCCGGTGGGAACAACGGTGGCGGCAGCACCGGCGACCGGGACACCGGTGGGAACAACGGCGGCGGGAGCAACGGTGACACCGGGACCCACACCGGTGGGAACAACGGCGGCGGCAGCACGCGGCGGGAACACCGGGGCGGCAGCACCCGACTCCGGTGGGAACAACGGTGGCGGCAGCAGCGGCAACACCGGCGGGAACACACGGCGGCGGCAACACCGGCGGCGGGAACACCGGTGACACCGGGACCGGCACTCCGGTGGGAACAACGGCGGCGGCAGCACCGGCGACCGGCAGCACCGGCGGGAGCACCGGCGGCGGCGACCCACACCGGTGGGAACACCGGCGGGAACACCGGCGGCAACAGCGGTGGCACCACCGGCGGCACCAGCGGCACCAACGGCGGCAACGGGAACAGCAGCAACCCCCTCCCCGTCGTCGTGCCGCCGCTTCTCGTCGGCTGAGCGTCTCGCCGGCTGAGAGAGAAAGCACGAGCCCGCCCCGTCGTGCGGGGCGGGCGGCTCCGCCGCCTGGGCGCGCACCGTGCCGAAATCCGGTGCGCGCGGGCCGAGGACTTGGGAGACTGGCGCCATGAGCCTCCCTCGCGTCGTCTCCGTCAACGTCGGCACGCCGGTGACCGCGAGCTGGGCGGCGCAGCAAGCGCCGCACCTCCTTCCGCAAGCACAGCGTCGACGGACCGGTCCGCGTCCACGAGCTGGGGCTCGAGGGCGACCAGGTCGCCGACACCAAGCACCACGGCGGGGTGTTCCAGGCGGTCTACGCCTTCGCCCAGGAAGACCTCGACCGTGTGGGCGGACGCGCATCGGCGGGCCGCTGGGCCCGGCGATGTTCGGGGAGAACCTCACGACCGTCGGCCTCGACGTCAACGAGGCGGTCCTCGGTGAGCACTGGCGGATCGGCACCGCCCTGCTCTCGCCGGTCGAGGTGCGGATCCCGTGCTCGGTCTTCAAGAACTGGCTCGGTCGGCACCACCTCGACAACACCGAGTGGGCCAAGCGCTTCACCGCCGAAGGGCGCCCGGGTCCCTACCTCCGCGTCCTCGAGGAGGGCGTCCTGCAGGCCGGTGACGAGATCGTGGTGGAGCACCGCCCCGAGCACGGGTTCACGGTCTCGATGATGTTCCAGGCGCTGACGACCGACCCGTCGCTGCTGCCCGGGCTGCTCGACGTACCCGGGCTGCCGGAGCCGGTCTACGCGCTGGCGCGCAAGCGGACGGCCACCCAGCAGGTCTGATATGTCGCGGGAATCGGCCCGCTAACCTACCGTTCGGTAGGCCGCGTGATCTACCTTGTGCTGCACACCCGATCCCAGGAGAGCGATGTCCGCCACCACCGCCGTGACCTACGACATGACCGCGATCGACAACCGCGCGCCCAACGTCGGCCGGCAGTTCTTCGACCGGGTCCGGGCCACGCCGAACCGCGAGGCCTACCGCTACCCGAAGGGCGACACCTGGGAGTCGCAGACCTGGCAGGAGACCGGTGACCACGTCACCAAGCTCGCCGCCGGCCTGGTGGCGCTGGGCATCGAGCCCGAGCAGCGGGTCGGCATCGCGGCCGGGACGCGCTACGAGTGGATCCTCGCGGACCTCGCGATCATGTCCGCCGGGCGGCGCGACCACGACGGTCTACCCCTCGACGATGGCCGACGACGTCGGCTACATCCTGGCCGACTCCGAGTGCCGGGTGGTGTTCGCCGAGGACGACAGCCAGATCGCCAAGCTGCTCGAGCGCAAGGCCGAGCTGCCGCACCTGTCCAAGGTGATCACCTTCGACGGGACCGACCGACGGCGACTGGGTGATCGGCATGGCCGACCTGGAGAAGCTCGGCGACGAGCTGCTGGCCGAGCAACCCCACCGTCGTCGAGGACCGCATCGACGCGACCCGGCCGGACTCGCTGGCGACGCTGATCTACACCTCCGGCACCACCGGCCGTCCCAAGGGCGTCCGGCTCCAGCACAAGTCCTGGACCTACGAGGGCGCGGCGATCCAGGCCCAGGGCATCCTCGACGAGACCGACCTGCAGTTCCTGTGGCTGCCGATGGCGCACTCGTTCGGCAAGGTGCTGCTCTCCACCCAGCTCGCGTGCGGCTTCGCCACCGCCGTCGACGGCCGCGTCGACAAGATCATCGACAACCTGGCCGTCGTGCGCCCGACGTTCATGGGCGCCGCCCCGCGGATCTTCGAGAAGGCGCACGGCCGGATCGTCACCATGCAGGCCTCCGAGGGCGGGGTGAAGGAGAAGATCTTCAACCAGGCCTTCAAGGTCGGGCTGCAGGTCGACCGGCTGCAAGCGCGAGGGCAAGCCGGTGCCGTTCCTGCTCGGCCGAGCAGCACGCGCTGTTCGACAAGCTGGTGTTCAGCAAGATCCGGGACCGCTTCGGCGGACGGGTGCGCTTCTTCATCTCCGGCGCCGCCGCGCTCAACCGGGAGATCGCCGAGTGGTTCCACGCCGCCGGCATCCTGATCCTCGAGGGCTACGGCATGACCGAGTCCTCGGCCGGCTCGGTCGTCAACCACCCCGACGACTACCGCTTCGGCAGCGTCGGCCTGATCTTCCCCGGCAGCGAGCTCAAGATCGCCGAGGACGGCGAGATCCTGATCAAGGGCCCCGGCGTCATGGAGGGCTACCACAACCTGCCCGAGCTGACCGCCGAGGCGCTGACCGAGGACGGCTGGCTGCACACCGGCGACATCGGCGAGGTCGACGCGCAGGGCTTCCTGCGGATCACCGACCGCAAGAAGGACCTGTTCAAGACCTCCGGCGGCAAGTACATCGCGCCCTCGGCGATCGAGTGCAGTTCAAGGCGATCTGCCCCTACGCCAGCCAGTTCCTCGTGCACGGCGCGGAGCGCAACTTCGTGGTCGCGCTGATCACCCTGGACCCCGACGCGATGGAGGGCTGGGCGGCCGAGAACGGCATGGCCGGCACGTCGTACGCCGAGATCGTCGCCTCCCAGCAGGTCAAGGACATGGTGGCGGGGTACGTCGAGACGCTCAACGCCCGGCTGAACCGCTGGGAGACGATCAAGAAGTGGATCCTGCTCGACCACGACCTGACCGTCGAGTCCGGCGAGCTCACCCCGTCGCTGAAGGTCAAGCGCAAGGTCGTCGAGGACAACTACAAGGCCGAGATCGACGGCCTCTACCACTAGCCCCGCGCCGGGTCGGCCGGCCGAGGGGCGGTGCGGCGCTCGCTCGACCGGGCGACCCGCCTAGGGTTGCGGGCATGCCCTCCGCCCTGCCCGTCGGGTGACCCCGCGCCCCCCGACGGGTCGCTGCCGGCCTCCGCGCTCGCGCGGGCTGGGCACGCGGCCGTTCGGGTTCTACGTGCACGTGCCGTTCTGCGCGGTGCGCTGCGGCTACTGCGACTTCAACACCTACACCGCGACCGAGCTCGGGGACGTGCCCGGCGCCTCGCGGGCGTCGTACGCCGACGCGGCGATCGCCGAGATCCGGTTCGCCCGGCGGGTGCTCGGCGACGTCGACGTGCCGGTCGAGACGGTGTTCTTCGGCGGCGGCACGCCGACCCTGCTGCCGCCGCACGACCTGACCCGCATCGTCGCGGCGATCGGCGACGAGTTCGGGCTCGCGCCCGGGCGCCGAGGTCACCACCGAGTCCAACCCGGACAGCGTCGACGCCGACGACCTGGCCCGGCTGCGCGAGGGCGGCGTCACCCGGGTGTCGTTCGGCATGCAGTCGGCGGTCGCCGCACGTGCTGCGCGTGCTGGACCGCACCCACGACCCGCTCCGGGTGCCCGCAGGTCGTGGGCTGGGCCCGCGAGGCCGGCTTCGACCAGGTCAGCCTGGACCTGATCTACGGCACGCCGGGGGAGTCCCTCGACGACTGGCGTACGTCGCTCGAGGCGGCGCTGGCGTGCGAGCCGGACCACGTCTCGGCGTACGCGCTGATCGTCGAGGAGGGCACCGCGCTGGCCCGGCAGATCCGCCGCGGCGAGGTGCCGATGACCGACGACGACGACCTGGCCGACAAGTACCTCCTGGCCGACGAGGCGTTCGAGCGCGGCCGGCCTGGGCTGGTACGAGGTGTCGAACTGGGCCCGCACGACGCCAGGCCGCGCTGCCGGCACAACGTCCTGTACTGGACCGGCGGCGACTGGTGGGGCGTCGGGCCGGGCGCGCACGCGCACGTCGGCGGGGTCCGCTGGTGGAACGTCAAGCACCCGACGCCGTACGCCGTGCGGATCGGCGAGCGGCGTCAGCCCGGCGCACGGCCGCGAGGTGCTCGACGACGGAGACCGCGCCGGGTCGAGCGGGTGCTGCTCGAGACCCGGCTGCGCCAGGGGCTGCCGGTCGACGTCCTCGACGACGCCGGCCGGGCGGCGCTGCCGGACCAGGTCGCGCGCGGGCTCGTCGAGCAGGACGAGCTGGCTCAGGGACGCGTCGTGCTGACCACCCGCGGCCGGCTGCTCGCCGACGCGGTCGTCCGCGACCTGCTCACGTGACCAGGCGGAAGATCAGCGGGTAGCGGTAGTCCTCGAGGTTCGCGACCTTGACCGTGGCCACGATCATCAGCACCAGCCAGGTGATGCCGACCACCGGCAGCAGCACCAGACCGACCAGCAGGATCAGCGAGAAGCCGGCGACGAGAAGTAGATCAGGAACGAGATCTGCATGTTCAGCGCCTCCTTGCCGCTGCCGGTCGAGGTAGGCGCTGCGGTCCCGGAACACCAGCCAGACGATCAGCGGCGCGAAGACGCCGATCACCAGCGGCCCGAGGTGCGCGCCGATCGCCCAGAGCTTCTCCTCGTCGGGGCGCATGCGGCGGCGGCCCGGCGACGTACGGCGGCGGGGGCGGCGGACCCGGGTCGGTGCTCATGTCCTGACGCGAACCACCTGCGTCCGGTCGGCGACAGGGTCCGATCAGGTGGTTCTCAGCGGCCTTCGGGGCTGGTCACGAAGTCGATCAGCTCCTCGACCCGGCCGAGCAGGCTCGGGCTCGAGGTCGGCGAAGCGAGCGCACGCCGCCGAGGATGTGCTTCCAGGCGCGGGCGATGTCGGCCTGGTCGCGGTGCGGCCAGCCGAGCTGCTGGCAGACGCCGTTCTTCCACTCGATGTTGCGCGGGACCGTCGGCCAGGCCTTGATGCCGAGCCGGTCCGGCTTGACCGCCGCCCAGATGTCGATGAACGGGTGGCCGACGATCAGCACGTGCTTGCCGACCGGGCTCTTGGCCACCGACGCGGCGATCCGGCTCTCCTTGGAGCCGGCGACCAGGTGGTCGACGAGTACGCCGACCCGGCGCTCGGGGCCGGGCCGGAAGTCGCGCAGGTGCTCGGCGAGGTCGTCGACGCCCTCGAGGTACTCCACGACGACGCCCTCGACCCGCAGGTCGTCGCCCCACACCTTCTCGACGAGCTCGGCGTCGTGCCGGCCCTCGACGAAGATCCGGCTGGCCCGGGCGACCCGGGCCTTGGTGCCGGGCACGGCGACCGACCCGGACGCCGTACGCGTCGTGACGGCGGGGCCGGAGCGGGCCGGCGGGACCAGGATCACCGGCACGCCCTCGAGCAGGAAGCCGGTGCCGAGCGGGAAGGTGCGGCGCTTGCCGCGCCGGTCCTCCAGGGTCACGGTGCCGAGGTCGCGCTCGACGGCGACGATCTCGCCGCACCAGTCGGTGGTGACCTCCTCGACGACCAGGCCCTTGTCGGCGTAGATCTCCACGGCGCGGCCGCGGCGCGGCGCGCGCCAGTCGGTGTTCAGGACGTCGGAGCCGTAGCGGTCGTGGGAAGGCATCCGGCAACGCTAGTGCGGCGCTCCGACGGAGCCGGGCGGACGCGCCGGACGACGAGAAAGCCCTTGAGCGCGCGACCGTTCGCGATATATCGTCGACCTATCGAGAGCGGTCGTGATGTTCACTGACCGGGAGGGAGAACCGACATGGGACACAACAGTCCGTGGGACCAGCCGTGGGGCGGCTCGCGTCGTGGGCCGCGCGGCGGCTCGTGGAGCGGCGGTCCGCCGCCGTGGGTGCAGGGCCTGATCGACCTGGCGCAGTCGGGCGGGCCCGGCGAGTTCGGGTCGCGCGGCCCGCGGGGCCCGAAGGTGCGCCGCGGTGACGTCCGCGCCGCGATCCTCGACGTGCTCGCCGTGGAGCCGATGAACGGCTACCAGATCATCCAGCAGATCGCCGAGCGCAGCGGCGGCGCGTGGAAGCCGAGCCCCGGCTCGGTCTACCCGACCGTCCAGCAGCTCGAGGACGAGGGCCTCGTCGAGGGCCGCGAGGGCGAGGGGCGCCGGCTGCTGCAGCTCACCGACGACGGCCGCCGCTACGTCGAGGAGCACCCCGACGAGCTGGCCCGCACCTGGCACGCGTTCGACGCCCCCGACGAGGTCGAGGGCCCCGGTGACCTCAAGCCGGTCATCGGCCAGGTGATGGGCGCGGTGTGGCAGGTGGTCGTCTCCGGCACCAAGCAGCAGCAGGCCGAGGCCGCCGAGATCCTCGCCGACACCCGTCGCAAGCTCTACGGCCTGCTCGCCGAGGGCGACGAGGGGACGGACGGAGACCCGTCATGAACGGGCCCGAGCTGCGGATCGGCGACGCCGACCGGGAGGCCGCGGTCACCGCGCTCGGCGAGCACTACGCCGCCGGCCGGCTGACCAAGGAGGAGTACGACGAGCGCGCCGAGCGGGCGTGGGCGGCCCGGACGGCCTCGGCAGCTGATGCCGCTGTTCGCCGACCTGCCCCGCCCGCAGGCCGCGCCCGGGCCGCGCAGCCCGTGCCGCCGCGCCCGCTGCCGGGGCGCGGCCACCCGGGCTGGTGGGCCGGCGCCTGGTGGGCCCGCTGCTCCTGGTGGTCGTCGGTCTGGTGGTGCTCACGCACCTGCCGCTGTTCCTGCTGCTCCTGGTGGCGTGGTTCGTCCTCGTCCGGTCGGGCCGGCACTGGGCGCGCAGCCGCCACCCGCGGCAGTCGTCCGGTCCGCACGGCCGCGGCTGGGTCAGATGAGCGGCAGCGACCTGGCCGTCCGCGGCAGCTGCTCGTAGCCCCGCCGTACGGCGTGCGCGAGCTGCTCGGCGGGGTAGGGCCACTCGGTCGCGGCGAGCGCGTCGCGCACCGGGACGCCCCGCGAGGCGAGGTCGCGGATCGTCTCGGCCACCACGCCGATCGCGCTGCGCTGCTCCTCGACGAAGTCCTTGTCGACGGGCAGGCCGTGCCCCGGCACGACCACGCTGCCCGGGGTGAGCAGGCCGATCACCAGGTCCAGGGTGGCCGGCCACTCCATCGGGTAGCAGTCGTCGCCGTAGCCCGGCACGGCCGAGCGCTGCGCGGACTCCTCGACCAGGTCGCCGGCGAAGACCACGTCGGCGTCGCCGACCCGGACGACCAGGTCGCCGGCGGTGTGCCCGCGCCCGGGGTGCACCAGCTCGACCAGCCGGTCGCCGAGGTCGACCACGCGGGCCGAGGAGAACGTCTCGGTGGGCAGCACGACCCGGGCGGCCGCGATGTCGGCGGCGCTGCGGCGTCTCCGTGTCGGTGCGGGCGAGCTCCTGGAGCGCCGGGGCGGTGGCCGCCAGGGCCTCGGCCGCCGCGTCGTGGGCGATCACCGGCAGCCCGTCGTACGCCTCGGTGAAGACGACGTTGCCGAAGGTGTGGTCGAAGTGCTGGTGGGTGTTCACCACCGCGACGACGTCGCCGACGCCGAGCCGGCGCACGAGCTCGAGAGCCGACGCGGCCCTCGACCTCGGAGGCGCGGGTGTCGACGACCAGCAGGCCCCGGTCGCCGGCGACGACGCCGACGTTGACGTCGAAGGACTCGAAGCGGGCGACCCAGCAGCGGTCGGCGATCTCGACGAAGCCGTGGTCGTGGGGGATGTCACGCGGAAGGTCGGGCATGCGGGCCAGGCTACGGCGGGACGGTAGGCTTGGCACTCGGAACAGGGGAGTGCCAGGGGCACCGACACGACGCCGGAGGAGGCGAGACAGATGGTCGAGGACCGCAAGCTCGCCGTGCTGCGCGCGATCGTCGAGGACTACGTCTCCACCCAGGAGCCGGTCGGCTCCAAGTCGCTGGTCGAGCGGCACCGGCTCGGGGTCTCCCCGGCCACCGTCCGCAACGACATGGCCGCGCTGGAGGAGGAGGGGTTCATCACCCAGCCGCACACCAGCGCCGGCCGGATCCCCACCGACAAGGGCTACCGGCTCTTCGTGGACCGGCTCAGCCAGGTCAAGCCGCTCACCGCCGCCGAGAAGCGCGCCATCGCCACCCTGCTCGAGGGCGCGATCGACCTCGACGACGTCGTGCAGCGCAGCGTCCGGCTGCTCGCCCAGCTGACCCGGCAGGTCGCGATCGTGCAGTACCCCACGCTCTCGCGCTCCACCGTCCGGCACGTCGAGGTGGTCCCGCTGACCGCCGCGCGCGTGCTGGTCGTGCTGATCCTCTCGACCGGCCGCGTCGAGCAGCGGGTGGTCGAGCTGCCCGCGCCGCTCGACGACGACCGGATCGCCGACCTGCGCAGCCGGCTCAACCGGACCATCGTGGGGGAGCGGCTCGCCGACGCCGCCGCGTCGCCTGGTGGTGCTGCCCGACGAGTACGACCCCGACCAGCGCGGGCCGGTGGCGGTGCTCGTCGCCGCCCTCGTCGAGGCGATGTCCGACCACCGCTCCGACGAGCGCGTGGTCGTCGGCGGCACCGCCAACCTCGCACGCTTCGGCGACGGTTTCGACCTCGCCATCCGACCGATGCTCGAGGCGCTCGAGGAGCACGTCGTGCTGCTCAAGCTGCTCGGCGAGGCGTCGTCGCCCTCCACGGTGACGGTGCGCATCGGGCACGAGGGCCCCTACCAGGAGCTCGCCTCCACCTCGGTCGTCTCCACCGGCTACGGCCCGGGCGACGAGGCGCTGGCGACCCTGGGCATCGTGGGGCCGACCCGCATGGACTACCCCGGATCCATGGCGGCGGTGCGCGCGGTCGCGCGCTACGTCTCCCGGATCCTCGACGAAGGATGAGAGAGCTTCCAGCTGTGAGTCAGGACCTGTACGAGACCCTCGGGGTCTCGCGCGACGCCGACGGCGACGCGATCAAGAAGGCCTACCGCAGGCTCGCCCGGCAGCTGCACCCCGACGTGAACCCCGACCCGGCCACGCAGGAGCGGTTCAAGGAGGTCACGCGCGCCTACGAGGTGCTCTCCGACCCGGAGAAGCGCCGGATGTACGACCTCGGCGGCGACCCGTTCAACGGCGGCGGCGGCTTCGGCGGCGCGGGGCCGGCCAGGGCTTCTCCTTCACCGACATCATGGACGCCTTCTTCGGCGGCCAGGGCGGTGGCGGCGGGGCCGGCGGCGGCGGTCGCGGTCCCCGGCCCCGGGTACGCCGCGGGCAGGACGCGCTGATCCGCCTCGACGTCGACCTCGCCGAGGCGGCCTTCGGCACGACCCACGAGCTCAAGGTCGACACCGCCGTGCTCTGCACCGTCTGCAGCGGCGAGGGCGCGGCTCCCGGGTCGCACCCGGTGCCCTGCGAGACCTGCGGCGGGCGCGGCGAGACCGTGCACCTGCAGCGCTCGTTCCTCGGCGAGATCCGCACGATGCGGCCCTGCGCGGCCTGCCGCGGCTTCGGCACGATCATCCCCGAGCCGTGCCGCGAGTGCTCCGGCGACGGCCGGGTCCGCTCCCGCCGCACCCTGACGGTGAAGATCCCCGCCGGCGTCGACACCGGCACCCGGGTCCAGCTGTCCGGCCAGGGCGAGGTCGGCCCCGGCGGCGGCCCGGCCGGCGACCTGTACGTCGAGATGCACGTCAACGACGCACCCGGTCTTCACCCGGCACAACGCCGACCTGCTCTGCCACGTGACGGTGCCGATGACGGCCGCCGCCCTCGGCACCACGATCGAGCTGCCCACCCTCGAGGCCGACATCGCCTCGGCGGAGTCCGACGTCGAGACGGCCGATCCCGTTCACGATCCCGCCCGGCACCCAGTCCGGCACCGAGACGGTGCTCGGCGGCCGCGGCGTGCCGTCGCTGCGCGGGCACCGGCCGCGGCGACCTGGTCGTCCGGATCGTCGTGGAGACCCCGTCGCGCCTCGACGACCGGCAGCAGGAGCTGCTCCGCGAGCTCGCCGCGCTGCGCGACGAGGAGTCGCCCGACGGTCAGCTCCACGCGCCGCACCAGTCGGTGTTCGACCGGCTCCGCAAGACCTTCGGCCAGCGATGAGCCTGCCGGTCTTCGTGCACCCGGCCCTGGCCGGGGCCTCGGCCGGCGACGCCGTCGAGGTCGTCGGCGACGAGGCCCGGCACGCGGTCGTCGTCAAGCGGATCCGCGTCGGCGAGCAGGTCACGCTGACCGACGGCGCCGGCACGTCGGCGACCTGCACCGTGACCGCGACCTCCAAGACGTCCCTGTCCGCGACGGTCGACGCGGTCGCGTCCACCGAGCCCGAGATGCCGCGGGTCGTCGTGGTGCAGGCGATCCCCAAGGGCGACCGCGGCGAGCTCGCCGTCGAGATGCTCACCGAGGTCGGCGTCGACGTCATCGTGCCGTGGGCCGCGTCCCGCTCGGTGTCGGTGTGGCGCGGGGACAAGCAGGCCAAGGCGCTGGCCAAGTGGCGCTCGACGGCCCGCGAGGCCGCCAAGCAGTCCCGGCGCTCGTGGTTCCCCGAGGTCGCCGACGTGGTCGGCACGTCCGACGTGGTCGACCTGCTGCGCGCCGCGTCGGTGCCCGTCGTGCTCCACGAGGCGGCGTCCGGGCCGCTGGCCGACCTGCCGCTGCCGGGGCGGGGCGAGATCGTGATCGTCGTGGGCCCCGAGGGCGGCATCAGCGACGAGGAGCTGGCGGCGTTCGCCGACCGTGGGCGCCGAGCCGGTCCGGATGGGCACCTCGGTGCTGCGCACGTCGACCGCGGGCGTGGCGGCCACCGCCGCGCTGCTGGCCCGCACCCGCTGGAGGAGCAGCCGCTCCCGCGGGTCAGGCGTGCGGGCCGAGGGCGTCGATCGCCCGCAGGTCCGTCGGCGGTCAGCTCGAAGCCGGCCACGTCGGCGTTGGAGCGGATCCGGTCGGCCTGACGCGACTTCGGGATCACCACGACGCCGTGCTGGAGGTGCCAGCGGATGATCACCTGGGCGGGCGTCCGGCCGAGCCGCGCCGGCGATCTCGTTGATCACCGGGTGCTCGAGCGTGCCGCCGCGCAGGGCGCTGTAGCCCTCGAGGGCGACCCCGCGGGAGCGGTGCTGCTCGACCACGTCGCGGTCGAACAGCAGCGGGCTCCACTCGATCTGGTTGACCGCGGGGGTCACGCCGGTCTCGGAGGTGAGCCGGTCGATCATCGCGGCGTCGAAGTTGCTGACGCCGATGTCGCGGGCCAGGCCGCTCTCGCGCGCCTCGACGAACTCCTTCCAGAGGGCCACGTCGCCGTCGGCGCCGGGCCAGTGGATCAGCCACAGGTCGACGTGGTCGGTGCCGAGGAGGTCCAGGCTCTCGCGCAGGGTGTCCAGGCCCGGCTTGCTCGGCGGGCACTTGGTGGTCACGAAGACGTCGTCGCGGGCCACGCCGCTCTCGGCCAGCGCCTTGCCGACCTCGCCCTCGTTGCCGTAGACGGTGGCGGTGTCGAGGTGGCGGTAGCCGGCCTCCAGCGCGGCGGACGTCGGCCTCGGTGGCCTGGGAACCCTTGATCTGCCAGGTGCCGAAGCCGAGCAGCGGCATCGCGGCCCCGCTGGTCAGCGTCACGGAGTCGGTGGGCAGGTGCGGGGTGGTGTGCTCGCTCATACCGCGACCCTAGCCAGCGGGTCCACGGCTACCGCGCCAGGAACGCCTCGGTGCGGGCCACCTCGACGTCGAGGTCGGCGCGCTCGGTCGCGGGTGAGGTCGCGGAACAGCCGGAGGTCGACGCGGCCGTCGCGGTCCCACCAGAGACCGGCCATGAAGCCGTCGACGAAGACGGTGTTGCCGACCCCTCCGTTGCTGCCGGCCCAACGGCCGCGGACGTCCTCGGGCATGATGTGGCCGCGGTTGGCGTGCGAGAGCCAGACGTTGTCGTAGCCGCCGAGCAGCCGCACCGGAGCCGGGGTGTCCTCCGCGGCGTACGGCGCACCCGGGACGTCGTACCGGGTCCGGCCGTCCTCGCACGCGACCGGCACGAGCTCGTCACGCATCGCCGCGAACACCGGGCCGAGCCGGGTCACCCGCGACCAGGTGGTCATGTCGGCCGCGCTCGCCGGCCCGAAGGCGCGCAGGTAGCGGCGGACCAGCTCCGGCACGTCGATCGCCGTCATCGCCCGGCCGAGGTGGTTCTCCACGGTCTGGTAGACCACGCCGCCCGACCTCCTCCAGAGCCCGCGCGGCGGCACCTGCACCAGCGGCGCGCGCTCGCGGGCCTTGTGGGCGAGCGCCGAGGCCGGCACGTCCGGGAACACCTCGGCCAGCCGCTCGCCGAGGCGCTTGACCGGAAGCGGGCCGTCCGCGAGCAGCCGCCGGCAGGCCGCGACGAGGTCGTCGACGGGTACGTCGCGGGCGGGCCGGCTCATCTGGTTGCCGCTGCTCTGCTGGTCGAGCGCGGGCTGCACCCACGGCCGCAGCGCCAGCGCGTCGTCGGGCGTGAGCACGTGGATGGTGCCGCGCATCGTCAGCAGCCGCACCGCGTCCGCCGCGCTCGAGGGCACCCGACAGCTCGGCCGGGTCGAAGCCCTCGAGGCGCGCGGCCAGCGAGAGGTACGGCGGAGGATTCTCCTGCGCCTGCAGGCCGACGAGGTGCTCGACCATCGACAGCGCAGGCATCGTGGTGCGCTCGAGCAGGTGCTGGCGCAGCAGCAGCGTGCGGTTCAGTCCCCGGGTGCTCAGCACCCGCCCGAGACTAGGCGTCAGCGGTGGGCGGCGGCCAGCGCCTCGCGCATCTCGGCGGCGTCGAGCCGGGGGCCGTAGCCGGGCGTCCCGGGCTCGATGCGCCAGGACTCCGCCAGCGGGCCGACGTCGACCACGTCGAAGCCGAGCTCGTCGATGAGCTTCGCGACGGTGGCCTTGGCCTCGTCGTCGTCGCCCGCGATCGCCAGCGCGCGACGGTCGGCGGTGCCGGCGTCCTGGGCGTGCTCGAGGAGGTGTGCGGACTGGATGTGGTTGAACGCCTTCACGACCTGCGACTCCGGCAGGTGCTCCTGCAGCAGCGAGGCGGACGTCGTCTCGTGCGCGTCGATCCCGGCGAACTGGCCGTCGCGCTGCGCGTAGTAGTTGTTCGTGTCGATGACGACCTTGCCCGCGAGCGGTGCGACCGGGACGTCCTGGTAGGCCTTGAACGGCACCGTGACCACGACGAGGTCGCCGCGCGCGGCGGCACCCTCGGCCGTGTCGGCCTGCGCGTGCTCGCCGAGTCCGGCGACCACGTCGGTCAGCGTCTCCGGTCCGCGCGAGTTGCTGAGCACGACGTCGTACCCGTGGTCGAGCGGCGAGCCGTGCGACGGCCTGCCCGATGTTGCCTGCTCCGATGAGCCCGATCGTTGTCATGCCGGTCCCAACCGCGGGCCGGCCGTCCGTGTTCCCCCGCGGACTTACCCAGCGGACTCCTAGCGGACGATGACCCGCTTGGTGTCCTCGACCTGGCCCGCGCCCTCGGCCCCGCCGGAGGCGTCCTCGTCGTGCACGACGAGCGTGTAGCTGCCGGGGGGAGCGGTGACCTCGAAGGAGTACGGCGACAGGGTGCAGCACTCCTCGGCCGTGGTGAACCCCTGCTTCACCACGGTGGAACCCTGCAGCAGCTCCCACTGGACGTTGGCCTCGAAGGCGGCGGCGCGACCCGTGACCGAGAACGGGCTGTCGACCGTGGCGCCGTCCGAGGGCGTGTCCACCTGCACGGGAGACAGCTTCTCGTCGGACGCGCCGGGCACCGGCTGGCCGGTGCGCGAGACCGAGCAGCGTGGGCGTCGGCCGGCCGTCGAGCAGGAAGGTCACGGGCAGCTGCGAGCGGAACGCGCTCTGCGCCGAGCGGACCGCCTGGTCGAGCGCGAGCTCCGCCTGCGCGGACGACATCCCGGCGGGCCGGTCGGCCGGGACCCCGCTGAGGTCGACCGACAGCACGCCGTCCGAGAGCTGCGCCTTCTGCAGGGTCGTGCCGGCCGGCCAGGCCGTGCCGTAGTCCGGGTCGTCGGCCTGACCCGTCACGGCACGCTCGACGGCCTGCTCCACCTGCGGCCTCGCCCACGACGGCGTAGCTCTCGGGGTAGAGCAACGGTCCCCGCTTGGTCTGCACGACGTAGTAGCCCGTCACCGTCTGCGACGGCCGCTCGGTGGCCGACGTCTGCGGGCCGGTCGGCTGGGTCGCCACGGCCGGGCCGGGTCCCGCGTCCGTCGTACCGGGTCCGCCGGAGAGCACGGCGACCGCGGCGATGGTCGCGGCCGTGGCGAGGACCGCGCCACCGGCCCCCCAGGCCCACGGCCGACGGCTGCGCGTCGTGGTGGTGCGGGACCGGATCTCGTCGAGCGAGCCGCGGGGCTCCACGTCGGAGACGGCGTCCTCGAGCAGGGCGCGGAGCTGGTCGTCGTTCATGCGGGGTCCTCCATCAGGATGCGCAGGGCGGCGACGCCTCGCGAGGAATGGCTCTTCACGGCGCCGCGGCTGATGCCGAGGGTCGAGGCGATCTCCGCCTCGGAGAGGTCGAGGTAGTAGCGCAGCGCGAGGACCTCGCGCTGCCGGTCGGGGAGGGTGCCGCATCGCGTCGAGGACGGCCGCCCGGTGCTCCGCGGCCACGGCGTCCTCGTCGGCACCGGGTACGTCGCGTCGCACCGGCCCGGTCGAGACGGCCGCCCGGTCGGCGTACCTCGCCCGGACGCCGCGGTGCCGCAGCACCGACCGCGACCGGTTCACCACCGTCTGCCGGAGGTAGGCCAGGCCCTTCTCGGGCTCGCTCAGGGTCCGCCAGGTGCCGTGCATCGCCACGAACGAGTCCTGCACGACCTCCTCGGCGGTCTCGAGGTCGCGGACCAGCAGCACCGCGAGCCGGACCAGGCGGCGGTAGTGCGTGGCGTAGAGCTGCTCGACCGCGGTGTCGGCGTCCCACCGGGAGACGGTCATCGCACCCCCTCGGGCGGCTGGGCTGGGCGCATCGGTCCTCACGCTAGTTTCACGCGCAGGTCCGCGGGACGGTTGACACGCCTAGAGTGTCGCCATGGCCGACTGCTTGTTCTGCTCGATCGTCGCCGGCGACATCCCGGCCGACGTGGTGCACGAGACCGGGACCACCGTCGCCTTCCGCGACGTCGAGCCGCAGGCCCCCACGCACGTCCTGGTGGTCCCGCGCCGTCACGAGCCGGACGCCGCGTCGCTGGCCGCCGCTGCCCCGACCGAGCTCGTCGACCTCGTCGAGGCCGCGTCCGCCGTCGCGGAGCAGGAGGGTCTCGGCGAGGGGTACCGCATGGTGTTCAACACCGGGCCCGCCGCCCACCAGACCGTGTTCCACGCGCACCTGCACGTCCTCGGCGGCCGGTCGATGGGCTGGCCTCCGGGATGAGCCGCCCGGGGCGTACGGCGGCCGCGCTCCTGGCGCTCGCGCTGGCGGTGGCCGGCTGCAGCACCGGGACGCAGGACGTCGCGTCCCCGGCGGGGGCGGCCTCGCCGGTCGCGACCGCCACGCCCCACGGCACGCACGCCGCCGCCGCCACGCCGACCGCCCGGCCGCGGCCGCTGCGGGCCGGTGAGCGCCGGGTCACGCTGGCGATGCCCGCGGCGTACACGCCCTCCGCGCCGTACGGCGCCGGCACCGACGACTACCGCTGCTTCGTGCTCGACCCGCACCTGCAGCAGGACGCGTTCATCACCGGCCTGAACATCCTGCCCGGCACGCCCGACGTCGTGCACCACGTGATCCTGTTCCAGGTCCCGCCCGGGTCGGTGCCGGCGGTCGAGGCGAAGGACGCGTCGGAGAAGGGCCAGGGCTGGACCTGCTTCGGCGGCACCGGCCTGGAGTCGCGCGGCGACGACCTCGACGACGCGCCGTGGCTGGGTGCCTGGGCGCCGGGTGGCTCCGAGCAGCTGATGGCCCCCGACGTCGGCGTCCCGGTGCAGAAGGGGTCCCGGGTGATCATGCAGGTGCACTACAACCTGCTCGCCGGCCCCCGTCCGGACGTGTCCGCGACCCAGCTGCGGCTCGCTCCCGCGTCGGCGGACCTCGACCCGCTCGAGACGATGCTGCTGCCGGCCCCGGTCGAGCTGCCCTGCCGCTCGGGGCACACCCAGTCCCTGCTCTGCGACCGGGCGACCGCGGTGGCCGACGTGCAGAAGCGGTTCGGCGAGGAGGTCGGGCAGACCGCGAACTACCTGCACATCCTGTGCGGGCAGGTGCAGGCCGGGCCCGTCCAGACCTGCGACCGGCTGATCAGGGAGCCCGCGACGATCCGCGCGGTCGCCGGGCACATGCACCTGCTCGGCCGGTCGATCCGGGTCGAGGTCGACCCCGGCACGCCCCGCGCGCGCACCGTGCTGGACATACCCGTGTGGGACTTCGACAACCAGGGCGCGAAGGCCGTGAAGCCGGTGGCGCTGCGGCCGGGCGACCGGGTCCGGGTCACCTGCCGGCACGACCAGCGGCTGCGCGACCTGCTGCCGGCGTTCCAGGACCAGCCCGAGCGCTACGTCGTGTGGGGCGAGGGCACGACCGACGAGATGTGCCTCGGGATCCTGCTCGTCACGCGCCCCTGACCGCCGTACCTGTGGAAAGTGCTCCGACAACGGTGACGAAGACGTGACCCAGGGGTCACTGAAAAGCATCCGATGTCGGAAAGAACCCGGGGGAGGCAGGCCGCCGAGCGGGTCAGCTCATCTGGACCCAGAGCTGGAAGGCCAGCCAGGCGGTGATCGACAGCAGCATCACCCAGGCGACGACCTTGTGCGAGCGCTTGCGCGAGTCCAGGGAGGACGCGACGGCGATCATCCCGGCGTTGTCGCTCCACCGGTCGATGCCCATCCGCTGCGCGTCGGGCGGGAACGGGTTGCGGGGCAGGAAGTCCTCGGGCTCGATGAGCTCCACCCCGGGTCGTCGGGGTGCTCAGGCTCGTCGTACTCCTGCATGCAGGCACTCTAGCCCCGACCCGGTCCGCCCCGGCCGAAACGCGTTGGCGCAGGACCGGGGGCGCTCCCGTAAACTGCATCAAACGGCCCGCGGAGGGCACATCGAGCACAGAGCGGGAGGTCGGCCCCAGCGCCGCCCATGACAGAGCCTGACACCGGGGTCACGACCGGACCCGACGAGCAGATCGAACGTCCCGCGCACGCGATCGTGGTGCCCAACAGCATCCCGATGGTGGCGCTCCTCGGGGCCGGCGACGAGCACCTCACCCTGATCGAGAAGGCCTTCACCGCCGACATCCACGTCCGCGGCAACCAGATCACCCTGCGCGGCGCGCCCGCCGAGGTGGCCCTGGTCGAGCGGCTCCTCGACGAGCTGGTCACGATCATCCGCACCGGCCAGGGCGTCACCAGCGAGACCGTCGAGCGCGCGATCGGGATGCTGCGCACCGAGACCACCGAGCGCCCCGCCGACGTGCTGAGCCTCAACATCCTCTCCAACCGCGGCCGGACGATCCGTCCCAAGACGCTGAACCAGAAGCGGTACGTCGAGTCGATCGACAAGCACACGATCACGTTCGGGATCGGCCCGGCCGGCACCGGCAAGACGTACCTCGCGATGGCCAAGGCCGTGCAGGCCCTGCAGTCCAAGAACGTCAACCGGATCATCCTGACGCGGCCGGCCGTCGAGGCGGGGGAGCGGCTCGGGTTCCTGCCCGGCACGCTCAGCGAGAAGATCGACCCCTACCTGCGCCCGCTGTACGACGCGCTGCACGACATGCTCGACCCGGAGACGGTGCCGAAGCTGCTGGCCTCGAACGTCATCGAGGTCGCACCGCTGGCCTACATGCGCGGCCGCACGCTCAACGACGCGTTCATCATCCTCGACGAGGCGCAGAACACCTCGCCCGAGCAGATGAAGATGTTCCTGACCCGGCTCGGCTTCGGCTCCAAGATGGTCGTCACCGGCGACGTCACCCAGGTCGACCTGCCCTCGGGCACCCGCAGCGGGCTGCGGATCGTCGAGGACATCCTCCTCGGCATCGAGGACGTGTCGTTCAACCGGCTGACCGCCCAGGACGTCGTCCGGCACCGGCTGGTCGGGCACATCGTGGCCGCCTACGACGAGTACGACGCCCGCGAGGAAGCGGGCGACCCAGGAGCCGACGGACGGCGCCGGGACCCCAGACCCAGGAGAACACAGGCGTGAGTATCGAGGTCCTCAACGAGTCCGGGACCGATGTCGACGCCCACGAGCTCTCGAAGCTCTCCCGCTTCGTGATGGACAAGATGCACGTGCACCCCTTGGCGGAGCTGTGCATCAAGGTCGTCGACGAGGCCACCATCGCCGAGCTCAACGAGCAGTGGATGGAGAAGGAGGGGCCGACCGACGTGCTCGCCTTCCCGATGGACGAGCTGCGCCCGGGACTGGTCAACGAGGAGCCCGAGGAGGGCGTCCTCGGCGACCTCGTGCTCTGCCCGGCGGTCGCCGCCCGGCAGGCCAAGGACGCCGGCCACTCGGTGCGTGACGAGGTCGACCTGCTCACCGTGCACGGCATCTTGCACCTGCTCGGCTACGACCACGCCGATCCCGAGGAGCACGCCGAGATGTTCGGTCTCCAGGCCGAGCTCCTGACGCAGTGGCAGGGCGTGCACGAGTGAGCCTCATCGACGTCTGGCTGCTCGTCGTGGCGGCGGTCTTCGTGATCGTCGCGGGCCTGTTCAGCAGCGCCGACGCCGCGCTCTCGTCGTTCTCCAAGGCACGCGCCGAGGAGATCAAGGGCGAGGGCGTGTCGGGTGCGGCCCGGCTGCTGGTGATCGCCGAGGACCCGCCGCGCTACCTCAACACCGCGCTGTTCCTGCGGATGCTGACCGAGATCGCGGCGATCATCCTGGTCACCGTGGTGATGCTCGACCTGATCGTGCCGCGCGGTGGCGCCGAGTCCGGTCCGGAGACCGACGGCGACCGCTGGTGGGCGATGCTCGCGTCGCTGGCGATCATGCTGGTCGTCTCGTTCGTCGTCATCGGCGTCGCGCCCCGCACCCTGGGCCGTCAGCACTCCGAGCGGGTGGCGCTGCTGTCGGCGGGTCCGCTGATCGCCTTCACCAAGGTGCTGGGCCCCGTCCCGCGGCTGCTGATCATCGTCGGCAACGCGATCACGCCGGGCCGCGGCTTCAGCGAGGGCCCGTTCGCCTCCGAGGCCGAGCTGCGCGAGCTGGTCGACCTGGCCGAGGCGAGCAGCGTCATCGAGTCCGGCGAGCGGCAGATGATCCACTCCGTCTTCGAGCTCGGCGACACGCTCGTGCGCGAGGTGATGGTGCCCCGCACCGACGTGGTGTTCATCGAGCGCAGCAAGACCCTGCGCCAGGCCATGTCGCTCGCGCTGCGCAGCGGCTACTCCCGGATCCCGGTCGTGGGGGAGAACCTCGACGACATCGTCGGCTTCGCCTACCTCAAGGACCTCACCAAGCGGGTCTTCGACCGCCACGAGGCCGAGACCACCGAGCGGGTCGAGTCGGTGATGCGGCCGGTGCTCTACGTCCCGGACTCCAAGCCGATCGACGCGCTGCTGCGCGAGATGCAGGCCGAGCGCAAGCACGTCGGCGTGGTCGTGGACGAGTACGGCGGCACCGCCGGCCTGGTCACCATCGAGGACGTGCTGGAGGAGATCGTCGGCGAGATCACCGACGAGTACGACGTCGCCCGGGTCGAGGTCGAGACGCTCGAGGACGGCCGCACGCGGGTCAGCTCGCGCTACCCGGTCGACGACCTCGAGGACATCTGCGGGATCCGGGTCGAGGACGACGACGTGGACAGCGTCGGCGGCCTGATGGCCAAGCACCTCGGACGGGTCCCGATCGCGGGCTCGGTCGTCGAGGTGCACGGGCTGCGGTTCGAGGCCGAGACCCCCGCGGGGCGGCGCAACCGGATCGGCACCGTGCTGGTGAGCAAGATCGAGCCGGTGATCGAAGGCCCCGCCGAGGAGCCCTACCCTGAGCACCATGCCGGCTGAGCTCACCGATCCCGAGGACCTCAAGCTCGTCACGCTGGCCCGGACGACCCGGGCCCGGACCCGAGCCCTGGAAGGCGCCTGCGTGCGGGACCAGGACGGCCGCACCTACGCCGGCGCGACCGTCGACCTGCCCGACGCTGCGGCTCACCGCGGTCCAGGTCGCGGTGGCGATGGCGGTCACCAGCGGTGCGCGGTCCCTCGAGGCCGTCGTGGTGCTCGGTGACGCCGCCGTGGTGAACGAGGCCGACCTGTCCGTCGTACGCGACCTGTCCGGTGCGGCGGTCCCGGTGCACCTCGCCGCCCCCGACGGCACCGTCATCGCCAGCGTCGAGTCCTAGTAGGTCCCGGGCACCGGCCAGCTGAGCAGGTCGCCGATGCCCTTCCGCCGTCGTGCACCATCCGCTCGGGCGCCCCCGCCACCACGCTGGCGATGTTGTGCTGGCTGGTGGTGTCGTTGCTCAGGTAGGCGCTGTGCCCGAGGGACTCCTCGAACACGTCGTCGCCGACGTCGGCCCGCTCGGCCGAGAGGCCGTCCAGCCCGTCGACGTGGCTCGGGTCGATGCCGAAGGCGCCGAGGTCCGCCACCACGTCGCGCCGGGCCTCGATGCGGAAGGCGTGCCCGTCGGGTACGTCGAGGTCGGAGAGGTGGTCGGTGCCCAGGCCCGGTGACCCGAAGACCACCAGGTCGTCGACGCCGTTCTGCTGCTGGAGCGCGAGCCCCGTGGTCAGCGAGCCGTAGGAGTGCCCGAGCGCGGTCAGGTGCGGATCGGTCGCGCGGGACGCGTCGAGGCCGTTGTAGAACCCCGTCAGGTCGTGGGCGCCGGTCTGCGCGAGGTCGTCGCTGGCCACCGAGCGCGAGGGCATCAGCGTCTGGCCCAGCTGCGGCGCGTCGTAGCCCAGCCACGACACCGTCGCGACGGTCCCGCCGTCGCCGTAGCGCAGGGCCTCGTCCGCGGCGCGGGACCTGATCTCGTTCATGTCGGAGTCGTAGCCACGCAGGCTGTCCTGCACGGTGCTGGTCAGCCCGGGGGTGAAGACCGCGACGTGGTCCGCGGTGTCGACGTTGCCGACGGCCACCGCGGCATGCATCTGCTCCCCGGAGTCCGGGTCCAGCAGCAGCAGCTGCCGGTCACCGAGCGCGAGCGTCTCCTCGATCCGGTCGAGGGCGTCCAGCTTGCCGCGCACGTGGTCGAGCCGGGCGTCGTCGTTGGTGAAGGTGCCGCCGAACCAGTTGTCGTCGAGGTTGTCCTGCAGCCGCTGCTCCTCGGCCTCGAGCTCGGCGCGGTAGTCGTCGATCAGCGCCCGGTTGGCGAGGTCGCGGGCATAGGCCGGGATGCCGTCGGTGTTCCCGATCCACCGTGGGTCCGCGGCGATGACCGCCAGCTTCTCCTGGTCGGTGAGGCCTTCCCACCAGGCGTTCTGGTCGGCGGCGCTGCCGCCCTCCGGGGGCGGGAGCAGGTCCCTGCCGCCGGCGCCGCTGCCGCTCGCCGCAGCCGCGGACAGGGTGCCGTCGCCGCCGTCGACGCCGCCGCCGGCCGCGAGCAGCAAGGCCTGGGAGAGCTCGGTGTCGGCGTGCGCGGCGTTGCGAAGCGCCTGCTCGATCCGGTCGGCGACCTCGTTGCACGCGGCCTGCCGGTCCGCCACCACGTCCTCGTCGGCGTAGCAGGCGGTGTCGCTGACCCGCCCCGTCGCGGTGTCGACCGTGAACTGCTGGCTGCGTGCGTGGTCGAGGGCGTCCTGCAGCTGCGAGCGAGCGACGGCCAGCGACGTACGCCCGGTGTCCAGCGCGGTGGTCACCGCACTCGACCTCGGCGACGAGGTCGGCGAGCCGGTGCTGGAGGCCCTCGTGGGCCGTGCGTGCCCTCGTGGCCGCACCGCTGTTCCAGGTCGTCGGGGGACGGCCGGCGTCCAGCTCGTCCTGCAGGTCGACGAGCGTGCGGCGGCGCGCGACCAGGCCCTCGGCGACCGGGTCCAGGTCGGCCGGACGCCAGGCCAGGACCGTCGAGATGGTGGTCACGGCCGGCTCACTCGGCCCGGAGGCCGCGCGGGGCGAAGCTCGTCGCGGCCACCTCGTCCGTGCCGTCGTACGACGCCGCGCTGGCGTCGAGCCGCTGCCGCTGGGCGCGGGCGTCGTCCACCCAGCCGGCGAACCGGGTCTGCCAGGAACCGCTCAGCGTGCTCGCCGCGCCGGCGCTGGCGCTGCCGGGCAGCGATGCGTCGACCGCGTCGAGCAGGGCGTGCGGGGCAGCCCCGTGCACGCCGTCGGCAGCCGCGCCGATCTGCGTCGCGGCCTGCCGGAGCCGGCCGGTCACCACCTCGATGTCGCTCATGAGCCCCCCGTGTCTGCGTGCTGCCGGTCAGTTCTTGTCGTAGCCCGGGATCTCGGTCTTCGGCGCCTCGGCGGTCGGCGCGGACCGCCAGCGGTGGCAGCCGGTGCTGATGCCCAGCACGGTGTTGGTGGCCAGCCCGAAGACGTAGCGGCCGCCGTGGTCGTCCTGGCCGAAGACCTCGAGGTCGTCGGGCCGGTCGACGATGGTGCCGGTGCGGGTGAAGCCGTGCTCGCGACCGACCTTCCAGACCACCTCCGCGGCCTGCTTCCAGTCGCCGGCGTCGTAGGTGCCCGGGAAGTAGTAGCTCGGCAGCGTCGCCCGTTCGCCGTCGGTGTCCTCGCCCTGGCGGCAGCCGGCCCGCACCATCGTGGCGTTGGTGGGCGACACGTCCCAGGGACGCGTGCCCAGCTCGTCGTCGAGGGCCCGGAACATCTCGGTGCGCATCGCGGTGTAGTCCGCCACCACGCTCTCCATGGGGGGCGCGTCGCTGCTGGTCATGTCCGGCTGCTCCTTCTCGGTGCCGCAGGCGCAGAGACCCAGGAGCAGGGCGGCGAGCACGGGACCGAGCAGCACTCGCACCCGTCGCTGCCTGTCCGGACCCACACGTGCCCCCGTCGTCCCGATCGTCCCGCTTCGTCCGGACAGCCTAGACGACCGGTCACCCACGTTTCGGACCCTCGGGTTCCACCCAGGAAGACAGGTGTAACCTACAACCAATGTTCAGCGATACGTTGTCCCTGTGAGCGATGTGGTGGGGTGGGCCACCCACGCCGACGCGGTGGCCCGGTTGAAGGCGTCCTACGACGCGATTCCTCCGGGCGCGACCGTGCGGCTGGCCAAGCGGACCTCGAACCTGTTCCGCGCGCGCTCGAAGGTGGACGTCCCCGGCCTCGACGTCTCCGGCCTGTCCGGTGTGGTCTCGGTCGACGTCGCCGCCGACGGCAGCGCCACCGCGGACGTCCAGGGCATGTGCACCTACGAGGACCTCGTCGACGTGACCCTGGCCCGCGGGTTCATCCCGTACGTCGTCCCGCAGCTGCGCAGCATCACCCTCGGCGGGGCCGTCACCGGTCTCGGCATCGAGTCGACGTCGTTCCGCAACGGCCTGCCGCACGAGTCGGTGCTGGAGATGGACGTGTTCACCGGCGCCGGCGAGGTGGTCACCACCACCCCCGGCGAGGACCTGTTCGACGCGTTCCCCAACTCCTACGGCTCGCTCGGCTACGCGACCCGGCTGCGGATCCGGCTCGAGAAGGCCCCCGCGTACGTCGACCTGCGGCACCTGCGCTTCACCGACCTCGACGTCCTCGCCAAGACCATCGAGACCGATCGTCGAGCAGGGCGAGCACGACGGGGTCCGGGTCGACGGCCTGGACGGCGTGGTCTTCGAGCCGGGGGAGGCCTACCTCACGCTGGCCACCTGGACGCGACCGGCTCCCGACCGGCCGGCGAGACGTCGGACTACACCGGCATGGACCTGTACTTCCGGTCGCTGCAGCAGCGCGAGACCGACACCCTGACGACGTACGACTACCTCTGGCGCTGGGACACCGACTGGTTCTGGTGCTCGGGCGCGTTCGGCCTGCAGAACCCGCGGATCCGCCGGCTCTGGCCGCGCCGGTGGCGGCGCAGCGACGTCTACAGCCGGATCATCGACCTGGAGAACCGCTTCGGCGTCGCCGCCCGGATCGACCGGTGGCGCGGCAAGCCCGACCGCGAGCGGGTGATCCAGGACATCGAGGTCCCGGTCGGCCGGACGCGCGGAGTTCGTGCGCTGGTTCGACGCGCACGTCGGGATGCGGCCGGTGTGGCTCTGCCCGCTGCGCGCGGCACGGGACTGGCCGTCGTACCCCCTGGCGGCGGGCGAGACCTACGTCAACGTCGGCTTCTGGGGGACCGTGCCGATCGCGCCCGGTGCCGCCGACGGGGACGTCAACCGCGCCGTCGAGGCCGAGGTCACCCGGCTCGGCGGGCATAAGTCGCTGTACTCCGACGCTTACTACGACCGGGAGACGTTCGACCGGCTCTACGGCGTCGACAACCAGGACAGGGTCAAGCAGCAGACCGACCCGGACAACAGGCTCACGGGCCTCTACGAGAAGGCGGTGAATCGTCGATGACGAGCACGCTCAACCGCACGGACGCGCAGATCACCATCGGCGAGGCGATCACCCGGCTGATGCCCGCCGGCGTGCCGTTCCGCTTCACGGCGTACGACGGCAGCACCGCGGGTCCCGCGGACTCCCCGATCCACCTGCACCTCGAGAACGAGCGCGGGCTGTCCTACCTGCTCACCGCCCCCGGCGACCTGGGCATGGCGCGCGCCTACGTCTCCGGCGACCTGACCCTCGGGGGCGTCCACCCGGGCGACCCCTACGAGGCGATGCTGCTGCTGCAGCGCGAGTCGGGCTTCAAGATCCCGCCGCCCGCCGAGGCGTTCGCGATCGTCCGCGGCCTGGGCTGGAGCCACCTCAAGCCCCCGCCGCCCCCGCCCCAGGAGGCGCTGCCCAAGTGGCGCCGGCTGCTCGAGGGCTTCCGGCACTCCAAGGGCCGCGACGCCGAGGCGATCCACCACCACTACGACGTCTCGAACCGGTTCTACGAGATGGTCCTCGGCCCCTCGATGACCTACACGTGCGCGGTCTTCCCGACCGAGGACGCCACGCTCGAGGAGGCCCAGTTCGCGAAGTACGACCTGGTCTGCCGCAAGCTCGGGCTGCAGCCCGGCATGAAGCTGCTCGACATCGGGTCCGGCTGGGGCGGCATGGTCCGGCACGCCGCGAAGCACTACGGCGTCGACGTCGTCGGCGTGACGCTGTCGCGCGAGCAGGCCGCCTGGGCCCAGGACGCGATCAAGCGCGACGGCCTCGACGACGTGGCCGAGGTGCGCTTCGGCGACTACCGCGACGTGCGCGACACCGGCTTCGACGCCGTCAGCTCGATCGGCCTCACCGAGCACATCGGCATCCGGAACTACCCGTCGTACTTCGCGTTCATGCAGGACAAGCTCGTTCCGGGCGGACGGCTGCTGAACCACTGCATCACCCGTCCAGACAACTCCGTCACCGACACCGGCGCGTTCATCGACCGCTACGTGTTCCCCGACGGCGAGCTCACCGGGTCGGGCCGGATCATCACCGAGATCCAGAACCTCGGTCTCGAGGTCCGGCACGAGGAGAACCTCCGCGAGCACTACGCGCTGACCCTCAAGGGCTGGTGCGAGAACCTCGAGGCCAACTGGGACGAGTGCGTCCGCGAGGTCGGCGAGGGCACCGCGAAGGTCTGGGGTCTCTACATGGCCGGTTCCCGGCTGTCCTTCGAGCGCAACGAGATCCAGCTCCACCAGGTGCTCGCGGTCAAGCCCGACCGGGACGGCAACGCGCGGTTCCCGCTGCGTCCGACCTGGCTCGGCTGACCCGCCGACCCTAGACCCGAGCGGTTCGGCACGAGCGTAGATTCCCAATCCCCTGCGTAACCTTTTTCGGGCCCTGGGCGATTACGTGCCTGAGGACTCGTCCACGGATGGGAGGGTGCATGAGTCCTGTGTCAGGTCACGGTCTGGCACGGCGGAGGCAACCCCTCACCCTCCACCGACGCATCGCCCTGGGGACCGGTCCGGTGGAACCCCCGTCCACCGGTCCGGCTCCCGACCCGTGCGATACGGTGACGGTCCTGGGGTGGCCGATGCACGAGTTGAACGACGAGGTCGTCGCCGCGGCCGTCGCCGGTGACGCAGACGCCCTCGGCACCGTCTACACGGTCCTGGCGCCGCAGGTCCTCGGCTACCTCCGCGCGCACGGCGCCGAGGATCCCGAAGGTCTCACCAACGAGGTCTTCCTGCACGTGATGCGTCGATTGGGAGGTCTGGTGGGCGGTACGACCGGTCTTCGGACCTTCGTGTTCTCGGTGGCCCACGCCCGGCTGGTCGACGACGTACGTCGCCGGGCCCGGCACCCGGTCGAGCACGCCTACGACGCGGAGCTCGACGACCGGCGGGTCCCGTCCGCCGAGGCCGCCGCGATGGCCGACGTCGACGGCGAGCACCTGCGTGCGCTGCTCGGCCGGCTCAACGAGGACCAGCGCTCGGTGATCACCCTGCGGGTGCTCGGTGACCTGACCATCGACCAGACCGCCGACATCCTCGGCAAGTCCGCCGGCGCGGTGAAGCAGCTCCAGCGCCGCGGACTGCTCGTCCTGCGCAGCATCGTCGACCGTGAGGAGGTGGCCCGATGAGCACGTCCTGGGTCGTGGACGACCTCGTCGACGACGCCGCCGAGCTGTTCGACGGACCCCTCGACGACCTCGTCGCCGTGCTGGAGGAGATCGCGTCCCTCGGTGACGTCGAGGCGCCGACCCCCAGCGCCGAGCTGGCCCTGCTGCTGGCCGGGCGCCCGGCCGCCCCGCACCGCCCGGTCCGTCACCGTCGTCGGGTCGCCCCCGCCCTGGGCGGGCTCGCCGCCGCGGCGGTCGCCGGCCTCACGCTCACCGGGACGGCGGCGTACGCCAACGAGCTGCCGCCGTCGGTGCAGCGCGTGGTCGCCCACCTCTCCGAGGACTACCTGCCGTTCACGTTCCCGCGCCCGGTCGGCGACCCGCCCGCCCCCGACCCCGCCGTCACCGCGGGGCGGAGCGGGTGCCCGGTCCTCCGGCGGCGCGGCCCCCGGCACCGACCCGTCGGCGGTCGCCGAGTCCGGAGTCGTGCCGGTCGGTCCCTCGGCCGGTGGCCCCACCGACCGGGCCGACGGGCGCCTGCCCCACCGGGACGTGCGCAAGCCCGAGCGGGTCCGTCCGTCCGCGGCGCGCCCGCCCGCGCCGCTCCGGTCCGCCGACGGACCGTTCGGGGCCTCGACGGTCGAGGAGGACCTCACCGCGGCGGTGACGATGACACCGGCCGCGCCCTCCCCGCAGGGCTGGGAGGCGACCGCCGCCCCCACCACCCCGACCGAGGCGCCGACCGCCGACCCGCAGGGTGCACCGAGCGGAGCGACGAGCGCGCCGGCCGGTCCCTCCCCGTCAGCGGCTCCGTCGCCCGACCCGACGCCCGCCCCGTCGTCCGACCCGGCCAGCCCGCAGCCCACGACGCCGTCCTCCGGAGACGCAGCCGTCGCCGACGCCGAGCGCCGGGACGCCCGCCGATGCCGGCACGGCCCCGGCCGGCGGGAAGACGGCGAGCCAGTCGCCCGGGCCGGAGCCGACGCCCGTCACCGGCACGGCGACGACCCCGCCGGCTCGCCCAGCGACCCCGGCGGGAGCCAGCCGGCCGGGCCGGGCAGCAGGCCCCCGGCCAGCACCGCGGCCAGCAGTCCCGCCGTCGGCTCGGGAGGCAGCCCGGCCGCCGACGTCGTGACCGACCCGGGCACCGCCGGTTCGGCGGCGCCGACCACGCCCGTCCCCTAGCAGCACCGCGGCGGGTGACACAATCCACGGGTGCCTGAGTTCCGCAGCGGTTTCGCGTCCTTCGTCGGTCGGCCCAACGCCGGCAAGTCGACCCTGACCAACGCCCTGGTCGGCAGCAAGGTCGTGATCACCTCGTCGCGGCCGCAGACCACCCGGACCGTCGTCCGCGGCATCGTGCACCGCCCGGACGCCCAGCTCATCCTCGTCGACACCCCGGGCCTGCACCGTCCGCGGACGCTGCTCGGCGAGCGGCTCAACGACCTGGTCAAGTCGACCTGGGCCGAGGTCGACGTCGTCGCGGTCTGCTTCCCGGCCAACGAGAAGGTCGGCCCCGGCGACCGGTTCATCGTCAACGAGCTCGGCAAGGTCCGTCGTACGACGAAGTTCGCGATCGTCACCAAGACCGACCTCGTGACTCCCGAGGTGCTCGGCGAGCACCTGCTCTCCATCGCGGCGCTCGGCGAGGAGACCGACACGGTGTGGCAGGAGATCGTGCCGGTCTCCGCGCAGTCCGGTGACCAGGTCTCGCTGCTCGAGGACCTGCTGGTCGCGCAGCTCCCCGAGGGGCCGGCGCTCTACCCGGACGGCGAGCTGAGCGACTCCCCGGAGGAGGCGATCGTCGCGGAGCTGATCCGCGAGGCGGCGCTGGAGGGCGTGCGCGACGAGCTGCCGCACTCGATCGCGGTGCTGGTCGAGGAGATGGGGCTGCGCGAGGGGCGCTCGGAGGACCGGCCGCTGCTGGACATCCACGCGAACCTCTACGTCGAGCGGTCCTCGCAGAAGGGCATCATCATCGGCCACCAGGGCTCCGCGGCTCAAGGCGGTCGGCACCGAGGCGCGCAAGCAGATCGAGGCGCTGCTCGGCACGCCGGTCTACCTCGACCTGCACGTCAAGATCGCCAAGGACTGGCAGCGCGACCCGAAGCAGCTGCGCAAGCTCGGCTTCTGAGCCGGGCTCAGTCGGGGACCCAGCAGTAGCCGAACCGCTGACCGCGGTCCCACTGCTCGCGGGTCGGCCACTCCCAGCCGTACCGGTACTTCAGCGCGTTGCCCGACCGCGCCTGGGCGAGGTCCTTGCAGTCGCTGTCGCCGGCCTTGCGGACGGTCGCCGTGCCGGGGTACCGCGCGCCGCCCGGCAGGCCGATCGTGTCGATCGGCCCGCCAGGAGTGGCCGCGGCCGCAGATCACCCGCTGGAAGCCCCGCGCGCCGGGCGCCGACGTCCCGCACAGCCCGAACTCGTCGAGGGCGGCGGCCGAGCCCAGCACGCCCGCGAGCCGCGCGGTCCCGGGCAGCGGCGCCAGCTGGTCCTGCGCGGCGAACGCGATGAGGTCGCAGCGGAACCAGTCCGCGCCCTGGTCGGACTGCTCGAGCGTGGGGCTGTACCAGACCACGTTGAACCGGCTCAGGTCGCGCGCGGTCGCCGACCCCCCGACGTACGCCGCGAGCTTGCGGGGGCAGGTCGTGCTCAGCTGCTTCTGCACCGTCGCCGAGTCGACGGCGACCGAGTGGCCGTCGACGACGGTGTCCAGGGTGCCGACGTAGATCGTCTGGGCGGTGTGCCGCGAGGCGCAGGGGACCGGTGTCGAGGCGTTCGTGGGCTTGGTGAGCTGGGCGGCGGTGAGGCGGTAGCAGGCCTTCGCCCGCGGTGCCCGGGGTACGACGGCCGGGGTGGCCGCCCGGCTCGGCGTGAGCGACGCCGAGGCCGAGGCCGACGGCGACGTGTCCGCGGAGGGGGAGGACGACGGCGAGCCGCTGCAGCCGGCCAGCAGCGTGGCGCAGGCGAGGGCGGCGGTCATCCGGCGGAGCACCGGGCGCGGTCACTCCTTCGTCTTGGCCCAGCAGATCGAGCGCCGGTTGCCGGCCTTCCACTCGGCCTCGTGGAACCACGTGTAGCCGTAGTCGTAGTCGACCGGGTAGTTCAGCCAGGCGCCGACCGACTTCGAGCAGAAGTCGCGGGTGCGGGTCTCGGCGACCCGGTCGCCGGGGTAGGCTGTCGGCTGCCTTGCCGACCGCGATCGTGGTGACCGCGCGCCAGGTGTGCGGCGTTGCTGCACGGGATCTTCACCGAGCCGCTGACGCTGGGACCGTCGACGCAGACCTGCCAGCGGTCGTCGGGCCGTCCGAGCAGCAGGCCCTTGGCGGTCTTCGGGAGCGCGACGAACGACTTGGACTGCTCGCCGCCGCCGACGACGTCGCAGCGGAACCAGTGCGCGCCGTCGGCCCAGGCGGCCTTGCTGGGGCGGAACCACGCCCAGGTCATGGTGGAGCGGAGCACGAGGCTGACGTCGCCGCCGAGGAACGACTGGAAGCGGGGCTGGCACCGGTCGAAGACGTAGCCGCCGAGGGCCGGGTCGTCCGCGTCGTCCTGTGACGAGGTCGGCCGGGAAGGTGCCGACGGTGAACGTCTCGGCGGTGTGCTTCGCGGAGCAGTCGACGACCGGGGAGGTGTTGCTGGCCTGCCCGATGTCCTCGGGGGTGAGGGACCGGCAGGCCCCCAGCGTCGGTGCGGCCCGGTCGGCCTTGCTGCTCCCGCCGCTCGTCGGCCGACCCCTGGGTGCACCCGCTCAGGGCAAGCAGGAGCAGGGCGGTGCAGACGGTGCGGAGCACGAACGACGACCTCACGAATCGATGACTTGCGGTGCAGCGATGGTACCGGCCCTCAGCGGTCGGCCCGGAACCCCTGGTGGGTGGCCACCACGGTGGACCCGAGCCGCTCGTTGATCGCGATCATGTGGTGGTTGGTGGCGTCGTTCCAGGTGTCCACGGTCGCCAGCTCGGGACGCTCCTCGGTGATCCAGGCGAGCATCGCCGCCTTCATCAGCAGACCGAGCCGGTGGCCGCGGTGGGCGCGGACGACGGTGGTGTCCTCCTGGAACGCCGAGGAGGGCGAGAACTCGTTGAACGCGAGCATCGACTGGCCGGCCCAGCTCGCCGGTGCCCCGGTGCCGGGCCATCACCCGGTAGAGCGTCTGCCGTCGCCCGGCCATCGCACCCTCGTAGTCGGCCAGCCGCTGGGCGTCCCACCGGCTGGGCTCGTCGTCCGCGTCGCCGGGCGGTGCGTCGTTGATCGACGCGTGCAGCTCGACCATCGCCCCGACCCGGTCCGCCGGGGTGCGGCCGACCTGGCGCACCAGCTCGTAGTCGCCGGCATGGCCGAGCGCGTCGACGTACAAGCGGTCCCAGGTGGCCCGCGGGGTGGCGTGCACGTCGATCCGGCGGATCACGCCGCGGCTGGTGCGGGTGAGGCCCCAGTGCTCGAGGACCGCGACGCCGGGACCGCCGACCCAGGCGCCGGAGTGCAGCCGGGTGCGGCCCTCGCCGTCGACGAACGACAGGGCGGCCCGCCACAGCTCGCCGCCCAGGCCGCGTCCGCGGACGTCGGGGTGCACGCGGACGCGGACGCCGGCGGTGTCGGTGTTGTCGCGCCACGGGAGGTCGGCGGCGGCCTGGCCGACGACCCGGTCGCCGTCGCGGGCGACCCACAGGGCGCTCATCGGCCGCGAGTCGGAGCCGAGCTGCAGCGCGGTCAGCAGGTCGGGCCCGGTCTTCGCCGGGAGGTCCAGGCCGTCCGCCCGATCGCTCGCGGTGAACACCTCGGCGAGGGCGTCGGCGGTGTCCAGGTCGAGGTCCAGCGGGTCGACGCGCTCGAGGTGCATCGGGCTATTCAACGGCACCGGCGGCGCGACGGTTGACGAGGTAGACCCCGAGCACCACCAGGGCGGCACCCGCCAGCAGCGACGGACCGAGGGTCTCGTGCAGGAACACCGCGCCGATCGACAGCGAGATCAGCGGCACGAAGAAGATGTACGACGCCGCGCGGCCCGCCTCGCCCGAGCCGACGAGGCCGAACCAGAGGGACCACGACAGTGCGGTGCCGACGAGCGAGGCGTAGAGGAACGCGACGACGAACTCGCCGGACCAGGTGATGTGGGTGCCCTCGACCGCCGCGCCGCCGAGGCTGAGCACGATCCCGCCCACCAGGAACGGGATCGCGACCGACCACCAGACGTCGACCCGGTCGGCGTACCGCTTGAACGCGATGGTGCCGAGCGCCCAGACCAGCGCGCCCGACCACGGCGTACACCACGCCGAGCAGGGACGCGTGGCCCTGGAAGGCGCCGGCGCTGACCACGACGATGCCCGCGAAGCCGAGCAGCAGGCCGGCGATCTTCGAGGCCGGTCAGGGACTCACCGAGCAGCGGTGCCGCCAGCACGCCGACCAGCACCGGCTGGAGGTAGATCAGCACCGCCGCGAGGCCCGAGGGCAGCTCGAGGATCGCCAGCGTCTGCAGGCTGAAGAAGAGCACCACGTTGAGCAGCGTCAGGACGGCGTACGCCGGCCAGGTGGTCCGCAGCGACGGCCGCCCGGACCGGGCCAGCGCCAGGACCACCATCACCGCGCCGCCGAGGATCGAGCGCAGACCGCCGAACAGGATCGGCGGGGCGCTGTCGAGGCCGACCTTCACCGCGGCGAAGGTCGACCCCCAGGCGAGGACGAGCAGCACCACGGCAGCGGCCTGCCGGGTGGAGCGTCGAGCCGTCATGGCGGGCATCCTTCCAGTCGCGGGCCTGCGCACGGCCCCTAGGCTCGGCTCGTGCCCAACTTCTACGAGATCCGCACCGACCGGCTGCTGATGCGGCGCTGGCGGCACCGGGACCGGGCGCCGTTCGCGGCCCTGAACGCCGATCCGGAGGTGATGCGCTACTTCCCGGCGCCGCTCGACCGGGTCACGAGCGACACGGCCGTCGACCGCTTCGAGGACCGCTTCGAGCAGAACGGGTTCGGCCTCTGGGCGCTCGAGCGGCTCGAGGACGGCGCCTTCCTCGGGTTCACCGGGCTGAACGCGATGCCCGAGGGCGTGCCGGGGGAGGGCGACCACGAGGTGGGCTGGCGGCTGGCACGGCACGCCTGGCACCAGGGCTACGCCACCGAGGCCGCGCGGGCCGCCGTCGACGCTGCCTTCGGACCGCTCCGGCTGCCGCGGCTGTGGTCGATGACCGCCGTCACGAACACGCCGTCGCAGGCGGTGATGCAGCGCCTCGGGATGCGCGAGCACGGGTTCTTCGAGCACCCCCGGATCCCGCGCGGGCACCCGCTGCGGCCGCACGTCGTCTACCGGCTCGACGCGGCGGCCGCAGCGCGCTGAGGTCAGCCCTGCTGCGCCGAGCCCTGGGCGACAGCGCGACGTGCTGCCACTCGTTCCAGGTCTTGAGGCGGGACTCGTAGTCCGCGGTCGCGATGCCGAGCGGGCCCGCGCCGAAGAAGACGCGCAGCGGCGGCTCCTCGGCGTCGACGACCTGCAGGATCGCCTCGCGCGCTCGCGACCGGGTCGCCGGGCTGGGCGCCGCGGGGGCACGCGCTGCCTGAGCCGGGCACGCGGACCTCGTCGTACGCCGCGAGCTCCTCGGAGCGCTTGGCCGAGTCCCCGCTCCAGTCGGTGGAGAAGCCACCGGGCTCCACGAGCGTCACCTTGATGCCGAAGTCGGCGACCTCCTGGGCCAGCGACTGGCTGAGGCCCTCCAGCGCCCACTTGGACGCGTGGTAGATGCCCGACGAGTCGGGAACGCCGAGATGCCGCCGATCGAGGACACCTGGATGATGTGGCCGCTGCCCTGCTCGCGCAGGAACGGCAGCGCCGCCTGGGTCACCCACAGGGCGCCGAACAGGTTGGTCTCCATCTGGTCGCGGGCGTCGCTCTCGCTGAGCTCCTCGACCATGCCGAAGTGCCCGTAGCCGGCGTTGTTGACCACGACGTCGAGCCGGCCGAAGTGCTCGTGCGCCTGCTTGACGGCGGCGAAGTCGGCCGCCGCGGTCGGTCACGTCGAGCGTGATCGGCAGCAGGCGCGTCGCCGTACTTCTGCACGAGGTCGTCGAGGCTGTCGGTGTTGCGCGCCGTCGCGGCGACCCGGTCGCCGCGCTCCAGGGCGGCGTCAGTCCACTCGCGGCCGAATCCGCGGGACGTGCCGGTGATGAACCAGGTCTTGCTGCTCACGTGTGCTCCTCGTCTCTGTCCGGTGCGTCGTTCCGGTGCCGGTACGTCGCCTCAAGGCGCCCGACGGGGCCATGTATCCCGAGGCGGGCCTGGTGGTGCCCAGGTATGGAGCCGTCGGCGCACGTGCGGCGCTCTGGGCCGCGCCCGATGCCGTCAGCAGGCGAGGACGAGGTGGAGGTCGCGGCGGAAGGAGATCTCGGGGTCGGTGCGGGGCCTGAGGTCGGGGGCCGGGTGGTGCGGGGTGGTCGGGTGGGGCCGGGTGGGAGTGGGGGTCGGGTGCGGTGGCGGTGTCCGGTGGGGGTGGTGGTCTCGACAGCCAGGTCGGCTCCTGGTCGCTGCTCGACCTGCGTGGTGCTGGTGCTGCTGGTCGCGTGGTGGTCCAGCCGGGGGCTTCCTTGGCGTAGTTGCAGGCCTCGCAGAGGCCTTGGGCGTTCGCGGTGCTGGTGGGTCCGCCGGCCCGGGCGGGGTCGGGGGTGGTCGACGTGCCGGATCGGGGCGTTGCACCAGGGGGTGCGGCAGTGCTGGTCGCGCAGGATCACGAACCGGCGCAGCTGTCCGGTGAACCGGCGGCGTCGGGAGTCCATCGCGACCAGCTGCCCGGTCTCCGGGCTGGTGTAGAGCCGACGCAGCCACACCTCGCGCGTCGGTGTCGCGGAGCCAGTCCCGCACCCAGGGTGCCGGCAGGGGGCCGTAGCCCTCGAGGTGGACCGGCACGTCGACCGCCTCGGCGTCGGTGTCGCGTCGGTGTCGGCGTGGGTGGGTGGGACGGCTCGTGCCGAGCAGGGTGGTGTCGGTCATCACGAGGTGGATCTCGACCGGGACCGCGGCGGCGGTGGTCTGTCCGGTGACGCGTTCGACGAGGGTGTCGGCCATGATCTGCCCGCGGCTGCGGCCGTCCCCGTCCGAGCGCAGGGTGTCGGCGTGCCGGGTCAGGGCGGCGTAGACCGCGACGCCCTGGACCGCGGGCAGCAGCCCGGACAGGCAGGCCATGGTGTCCGGGGCCGGCCGCAGCGTGACCCGCCGCTCGCTGTGCGCCCGGGCGGCCCGGTGCGGTCAGGGCGTGCGGGTCGAGCCGGTAGCCGATCCGGCGGGCCTCGGCGGCCGCCTCCCGATCACCCAGGGCACCGATCCCGCCGGGCCGGGCGGCCAGCTCGGCATCCACCCGGGCCCGGTCCGCGCGGGTCAGGCAGGCGGTCTCCCGGGCGATCAGGGTGGCCCGCCACTCCGAGGTCTCCCCGGCGCTCAGCGCGGCCAGGGTGTGCGGCAGCTCCCCGACCAGCGCCCGGGCCAGGCCCAGGTGCCGGGCGCCCCGCACCGGGCTGTCGCGGCGGGCCAGCCCGACCTGCGCGGCGATCCCGGCCCCGACCCTCCGCTCGGGCAGACCCGCCGCCCGCTGCGCGGCCCGCTGGGAGGCGTCGAACCCGACCGTCACCCGCGCCTGCGCCGCGGCCGCGGCGGCCTTCAACCGCTCCAGCACCGCGAGCTGCTCCACCCGCTCCGCATCCGACACGACGCAGGCGTCGTCGTACGAGCCGTGCCGGCCGAACCGTCGGTGCTCACCGGGAGGCTGCCCGGATCACCCAGCGACGCCAACGCGCGCACCCAGCCCCGGCCGAGCACCCGCGGCAGTCGAGCAGCGCGGGTCGGGCAGCATCCCGGCGCTCACCTCACCCGACGGTCTTCGATCATGTGTTCGATTCTAGACGTGACCGCCGACAGGATCGAGAGCCGCAACAACATCTGTGGACGACCCGCACCGCTCAGCGATACGGAGTCGTCGAAGCAGCAACGGGTGGCGTGCTGAGAGAGTTCGTGCAGATCGTGCAGATCGAGTAGCCGGGGCGACCCGAGTCATGTCTGCGCAAGACCCGGTCAGGCCCGACCTACGGCCCGGCTCGGCCTGACGCAAGGCCCGGCTCGGCCTGACGCGAGGCCCGGCTCGGCCTGACGCGAGGCCCGGCTCGGCCTGACGCAAGGCCCGGCTCGACCTGACGCAAGGCCCGGCTCGGCCTGACACGAGGCCCGGGCCGACTCCGACGGAACGTGGACCTGCTCGGGGTGGAGGCCGCCTCTGGCGTCCAGTTCTCGGGCACGGGATCCCGGGTCCCGACGGGCGGGGCTATGGTGGACGGGTCATGCAGCCCGTCACCAGGCCCTACGGCCTCCTCCTTCGCTGCCGCAGCGAGGTTCACTGACCCGGACCTCCTCGCTGCGGGGTTCTGTGGTGCGCCGGGAACACGACCCCCACGACGAACAGCGAGAGATGCCATGACGCTCCACCGCGACACCCACGAGCAGAAGTCCAGCCCGATGCCGTTCCACCGGTACCGCGCGTTCCCGCCGATCGACCTGCCGGACCGCACCTGGCCGAACGCGACGATCACCCAGGCCCCGCGCTGGCTGTCCACCGACCTCCGCGACGGCAACCAGGCCCTGATCGACCCGATGTCGCCGACCCGCAAGATGGCGATGTTCGACCTGCTGGTCCGGATGGGCTACAAGGAGATCGAGGTCGGGTTCCCGTCGGCGAGCGAGACCGACTTCAACTTCGTGCGCCAGCTGGTCGAGGGCGACCGGGTCCCCGAGGACGTGACGATCTCGGTGCTGACGCAGGCCCGTGAGGACCTGATCGAGCGCAGCGTCCAGTCGCTGGTCGGCGTACCCCGGGCGAACATCCACCTGTACAACGCCCTCGCGCCGCTGTTCCGCCGCGTGGTGTTCCACGCCGGCAAGGACGAGATCCGCTCGATCGCCGTGCGCGGCACCGAGATGGTGATGAAGTTCGCCGAGTCCTACCTCGACAAGACCGTGATCGGCTACGAGTACTCCCCGGAGATCTTCACCGGCACCGAGCTGCCGTTCTCGGTCGACGTGTGCGAGGCGGTCTCCGACGTGTGGCAGCCCGAGGACGGCCGCGAGATCATCCTGAACCTGCCGGCGACGGTCGAGATGGCCACGCCGAACGTCTACGCCGACCAGATCGAGTGGTTCTCCCGCCAGCTGACCCGGCGCGAGAACACCACGATCTCGCTGCACCCCCACAACGACCGGGGTACGGCGGTCGCGGCGACCGAGCTCGCGATGATGGCCGGCGCCGACCGGGTCGAGGGCTGCCTGTTCGGGCACGGCGAGCGCACCGGCAACGTCGACCTGGTCACGCTGGCGCATGAACCTGTTCAGCCAGGGCATCGACCCGCAGATCGACTCTCGCGACATCGACGAGATCCGTCGCACGGTGGAGTACTGCACGCAGCTGCCGGTCCACCCGCGGCACCCCTACGCCGGCGACCTGGTCTACACGGCGTTCAGCGGCTCCCACCAGGACGCGATCAAGAAGGGCCTCGAGGCGCTCGAGGAGATCGCCGCCGAGGCCGGCCGTCCCGTCGCCGAGCTGCCGTGGGAGGCGCCGTACCTCCCGATCGACCCGCACGACGTGGGCCGCACCTACGAGGCCGTGATCCGGGTGAACAGCCAGTCCGGCAAGGGCGGCGTCGCCTACATCCTCAAGTCCGAGCACAAGCTGGACCTGCCGCGCCGGCTGCAGATCGAGTTCAGCCGGTCCGTGCAGCGGCACACCGACGACGAGGGCGGCGAGATGTCGCCGGCCGACATCTGGTCGGCGTTCCGCGCGGAGTACCTCGACCGCGAGACCCCGCTCGCAGCTCGACTCCGTGCACACGTCGAGCGCGGCGGGGGAGAAGGACGCCCTCGACGTGAACGTGTACGTCGACGGCGAGATGCGGTCGCTCAGCGGGTCCGGCAACGGCCCGATCGCGGCGTTCGTCAGCGCCATCGGCGAGCTGGCCGACGACGAGGTGTCCAAGGGCAGCGTGCTGTTCGAGAACCGCAACGACATCCGGGTCCTCGACTACCACGAGCACGCGCTGTCCTCGGGCGGGGACGCGCTCGCCGCGGCGTACGTGGAGTGCGCCGTCGGCGACCAGATCCTGTGGGGCGTCGGCGTCGACCCGAACATCGTGACCGCGTCGCTGAAGGCCGTGATCTCGGCGGTCAACCGGGCCTGAGTAGCCTGGCCGCATGGCCATCGACCCCCATGACTTCCTCGCCGTGGACGGACTGCTGAGCACCGAGGAGCGGGACATCCGCGACACGGTGCGCGCCTTCGCCGCCGCCGAGCTCGCCCCGCACGTCGCCGACTGGTACGACGCGGGCACGCTGCCCGACGACCTCGGGCCGAAGCTCGGCGCGCTCGGGCTGCTCGGCATGCACCTCGAGGGCTACGGCTGCGCGGGGATGTCCGCGACGGCGTACGGCATCGCCTGCCGCGAGCTGGAGGCCGTCGACTCGGGGCTGCGCAGCTTCGTGTCCGTGCAGGGCTCGCTGGCGATGTACGCGATCCACCGGTGGGGCACCGAGCAGCACCGGGAGGAGTGGCTGCCGCGGATGGCGACCGGCGAGGTCCTCGGCTGCTTCGGCCTGACCGAGCCCGACGCCGGCAGCGACCCGGCGTCGATGCGCACGCGCGCCAAGCGCGACGGGGACGACTGGGTGCTCAACGGCGGCAAGATGTGGATCACCAACGGCACGCTGGCCGGCGTCGCGGTGGTGTGGGCGCAGACCGACGACGGCATCCGCGGCTTCGTGGTGCCGACGGACACGCCGGGCTTCACCGCCACCAAGATCCAGCGCAAGCTCTCGCTGCGCGCCTCGGTGACGGCCGAGCTGTCCTTCGACGACCTGCGGCTGCCGGGCGACGCGGTGTTCCCCGACGTCCGCGGCCTCAAGGGTCCGCTGAGCTGCCTGAACGAGGCGCGGTACGGCATCCTCTGGGGCGCGGTCGGCGCAGCGCGCGCGTGCTACGAGGAGGCGCTGGCCTACTCGCTCGAGCGCTCGCAGTTCGGCAAGCCGCTGGCGTCCTTCCAGCTCTCGCAGAAGAAGCTGGCCGAGATGGTGATCGCGATCAACAACGCCTCGCTCGCCGCGATCCAGATCGGCCGCCTCAAGGACGCCGGCACGCTCGAGCCCGGCGCAGGTGTCCTACGGCAAGCTCGGCAACGTGCGCGCGGCGCTCGACGTCTCCCGCAGCGCGCGGACCATGCTCGGCGGCGCCGGCATCACGCTGGACCACTCGGTCATGCGGCACATGAACAACCTCGAGACGGTGATGACCTACGAGGGCACCGAGGAGATGCACATGCTGAGCATCGGCGCCGCGGTCACCGGGATCCCCGCCTTCCGCTGACCGGTCCGTCCGGGCCACTAGACCGGTCCCGGAGGGCTATGGCCCGAGCGCGCCGGGCGGGAGTAGGCCTGGGAGGTGGGGTCCCGCCCGGGGCCGGTCTGGAGCAGCTGTCATGCGCCTCACGTCCGTACGTGTGTTCATCGCCGTCGTCGCCCTGCTCGCCGCGGTGGTCGGTCCGCTCACCGCCCTCGGCCCGGCCCAGGCCGCTGCGCCGCGCCCCGGTCACGTGGACCGTCCAGGTCGGGTCCCAGGCCTCGAACGAGGCCGTGCAAGGCATGCGCTTCCTGCCCGGCGACGTCACGATCGACGCCGGTGACACGGTCCGCTGGGTGGCGCGCTCGACCGAGATCCACACGGTCACGTTCTTCCCCGGTGGGGGGCCGCAGTCGACCCTGCCCGAGTTCGACCCCGCCGACCTGACCCAGCTGACCCGGCAGGGCGGCTCGGTCTACGACCCGATGCAGGGGTTCAACTCCGGGCTGATGACCACGGTGCCCACGAACGGCGACGTGGGGCCGCTGCCGAAGGTGCCGCACGTCCAGACCTACAGCCTGACGTTCCCCACGGCCGGCACGTTCACCTACTACTGCCTCGTGCACGGGAAGATGATGGTGGGCGTCGTGCACGTGCAGCCGGCCGCGACGCCGTACCCCTACACCCAGGCGCAGTACGACGACCAGGCCCGCGTCGCGCGGGCCGGACTGGCCGTGATCGGCCGCCACCTCCGTCCGTGACCTGGTGCGCCACAGCAGCGCCCACCGGGTCTTCATGGGCACCGACAACGGCGTCGTGGCGGTCATGCGGTTCGTGCGCGGCACGCGTCGTGGTGCACCGCGGCGAGCGGGTCGTGTTCCGCAACCCGCGGCATGGATGCGCCGCACACGGTCACCTTCGGCCGCGAGCCGCCGCCGCCCGGGCTGTTCGGGCCGTCCGGGACCCCGGGGCACTACTCCGGCGGGCAGCTGAACTCCGGGATCATCGGGCCGCACGGCGCCTTCACGGTCCGGTTCACCAAGGTCGGCACCTTCCGCTACGTGTGCGCCCTGCACGACAACATGGGCATGCGCGGCAGGGTCGTCGTACGGCGCTGATCACGGGCTATCGACCCCGGGGGGACGGTCTCCGAGCCCGCCGACGCCCGCGAGGACGCCTGTCTCACTCGGTGTAGTGCACCCGCACCGCGTTGACGGACTCCTCCACGACCTCGTCGATCGGGGGCGTCACGTCGATGACGGCACCGGCCTCGTCGTCGTCGAGCGGCTCGAGCGTGTCGAACTGCGAGCGCAGCAGGTCCGTCGGCATGAAGTGCTTGGTGCGCAGCTGCATCCGCTGCTCCAGCACCGAGAACGGCGCGTCGAGGTGCACGAAGAACGTCGGCGCCGCGGCGCGCAGCACGTCGCGGTAGCTCCGCTTCAGCGCCGAGCAGGTGACGACGGTCGACGTACCCTGGGCGGCCTTGGCGGCGACCAGGTCCGCGATGGCCTGCAGCCAGGGCCAGCGGTCCTCGTCGGTGAGCGGGACGCCCTCGGACATCTTCGCGATGTTCGCGGCGGGGTGCAGGGCGTCGCCCTCGATGAACTCGCAGCCGAGCTCCTCGGCCAGCTCCTCGGCCACCGTGGTCTTCCCGGTCGCGGACACGCCCATGACGACGACGTGCTTGAGGATGCGACGCGAACCGGACATGCGCCCACCCAACCACGTCCGGCGGCTATCGTCGGCGGCACCTCGGCGGAAGGAATCGCGTGACCACTCTCGTGTCGGAGCGCATCGGCCAGTTCTTCCTCGACGGAGACCGTCTGGAGTACACCGAGTACGGCGCGGGGGACCGCTGGGTGGTGCTCATCCACGGCCAGCTGATGCCGCGCCGCATGCACGAGCCGCTGGCCCGGACGATCGCCGGCGAGGGCTTCCACGTGGTGACCGTCGACCTGCTGGGGCACGGACGCTCCGACCGGCCGCTGGACCCCAAGGAGTACTCCATGACGGCGTTCGGCGAGCAGGTCGTCGCGCTGCTGGACCACCTCGGCGCCGAGCAGGCGGTCATCGGAGGTACGTCGCTGGGCTCGAACGTGTCGCTCGAGGTCGCCGACGTCGCACCCGACCGGGTCCGGGGGCTGCTCCTGGAGATGCCGGTGCTCGACAACGCCCTCGAGGCCGGCCTGATCGCGTTCGGCCCGCTGATGTTCCTGGCCCGGTTCGTGCCGGTGTCGATCACGCTGACCCGTCGGCTCTCGCGGTTGGTTCCGCGCGGCGTCGTACCGTTCTGGGCCGGTGTCGCGCTGGACACCCTCGACCAGCAGCCCGCCCCGATGGCCGCCACCATCCACGGCATCTTCTTCGGCCGGATCGCGCCGTCGAGCAAGCGCCGCCGGCAGATCCAGGCGCCCGCGCTGGTCGTCGGCCACCCGCGCGACCCGATCCACCCGGCCGCGGACGCCGCGATGCTGGCCGACGAGATGCCCAACGCCCGGTTCGTGGAGGCCCGCTGGTATCGCCGAGTGGCGCGTCACGCCGGCCCGTCTCGACGCCGAGGCCGTCGCCTTCGTCACCCACTGCTGGGCCGTCGGAGACGCCGAGCCGGGCGTTGAGTTCACGGTCGAGCCGGGAGTTAGTTCAGGTCGAGCCGGGGGTTAGTTCAGGTCGAGCCGGGGCTTGGTCATTCCACGCGAAAGTCGCACGAAGCGGACCTGCTTCGCCTAGTCTCGTCGCGCCGTCATGGTGACGGCCTTTCTCTCGGGGGATCACGTGCGTTCGTCTGTCAGCAAGGGCGCCGTCGTCGCCCTCGTCCTGCTCGGCTCCACGCTCGTGCCCGGTGCGCTCAGCCTTGCAGGGGTCGCCTGGGCGGACCCGGGCTACGCGGCGAGCGATGCCGTGCCCGGTCGGGTCGCTGACCTCTCCGATGCCTTCCTGGTCGATGCAAGCCCCTGCTACCGCTCCACCAGCGCCAGCAGTACGACCAGAACGAGCAGCCGCGCTACTCCGTGGTGAGCGTGTCCGACGGTGCCACGGTCAGCACCTTCCACCTGTCCGACGACGCGTCGGTCGATGAGCAGCCGACGCTGGTCGGGGCGTCGTACGTGCTGATGTCGGAGACGTCGACGGGGGAACCGTCCTCGTGGACGTCCACGACGACGAGACGGGGGTCCTGACCAGCTCGATCGATTTGCGGCCCCACGACCACTACGTCCACGGCGACCTGCACTGGGCCCTGGTGGCCGATGACGGAGCCGCCGGCGATGACGCATACACCGCGTACGTGGTCGGCCCGGGCAGTGCTGGCCGGGCCATCGACCACACGTTCTCCTCCGTCCCGACGTGGATCGGCGGCGACGACTCCACCGCGTACGTCGAGGCTCTCGACGGCGCGTTCGCCGTCGACATTCCGACCGGTCGTGCGACTGCCATCGACCTGGGCGACCCGGACGACAGCCTGTTCGCCGTCACCCAGGACCGGCTGATCGCGTGGGGGCCGAGCCGCGAACGGCCAGCTCACCTATCGGTTCACGTTCCTGGACCGGACGACCCGCGCGGTCGTGGGGACGACCGACGTCGCCGACCGGGACGACCTGGTGGACGTGCTGCCCTACGGCTCGGGACTCGCGGTCGCGCTGAGCCCTGCCGGGACGCGGGTGGCCTCGCTGCACCCCGTGGACCCCATGACCGGGGTCATCCTGACGTCTCGTCTTGGAAGGTGCTCGACGCGGTCCCGACGACCGACGGCCGGGTGGGCCTCGTCCTCGGCGACGTACCCACGGGCCGGCTTGCCGTCGCCTCGACCTCGCCGACGGCACTGCGAGCCGTGGCCGACCTCCCCGAGGTCGACCAGCCCGTCCTGGACGTGGCCTTGTCGGGATCGACGGTGGCTACGACGTACGCGCAGTCCGGCGGCATCTGGACCCGGTCTCTCCCGGGCGCGGCCGGATGGGCGAGGTCGTTCGACCCACCCCTGGCCGACCCGGACGCGGAGCTGGTTGGGTCTCCGACGGGGTCGCACTCACGCAGACCGGCACCACCGGCGGGACGGCCACTTCCGCGTCGACTGGTCGACGGGGACTCGGACGTTCGACGCCTCGTCCGCGGTGCTGGGCCACGGCGGCTCGTACGTCGTCCGGACATCCGTGCCGGGCGCCACGTCGACGACCACCGTCGAGGACAGCCGCACCGCAGCGGTGCGCGCGACCTTCGCCGACACGGCAGACCACGTCGTGGACGGCGACTGGGTCTGGTCGAAGGACACCAAGACCGGAGGCCTGCTGGCCGGTCGAAACCTGGTGACGGGCACAGCGACACCCGCGGCACGAACTGCACGGTCGACGGCATAGCGGACGTGCTCGGGAGGTGGGCGCTGGTGCGCTGCCACAGCGCGCTCTGGTACGTCGATCTCGGTGGCACGCTGAACGAGGCCAGTCGCACCAGCGTGCCCGACGGTGCGCGCCTAGGGAACGGGTTCGTGGCCTGGACCAACTCGGACGGACTGACGGTCCGCACGCTCGGCGGCGGCCATGAGACCAGGGTCTACGGTCCGGTGCGGCAGATCGGACCCGGGCACGACTTCGCCGTTGACGACGACGGCACGGGGGTGGTGTTCGTCGGCCCGACCAGGCAGGTGCGACGCGTCGACGCGTCCTGGGCCGTGCCGACCTCGCTCCCCGCTCCGGTCGCTCCGGACACGCTGGCCCCGCGGGTGGGGCTGACCACGCCGCTGGCCGCGAGGGTCGTGGGCGGCGGTGCAAGGGTCACGCTCACGTGGACGGCCTCCGACGACCCGGCCCCGGGGAAGAAGGTGACCGGCCTCCGCTCCACCGACGTGCGCTGGTCCCAGCAGGGGAGTGCCTCCTGGGTCTACCCGCCGACCTGGCAGAGCAGCTCCGGTCCCAGTGTCACGGTCTATGACGTCATCGACGGCGGCACCGGCCGCTGCTACTCGGCACGCTCCAGGGACTACTCGGACAACGTCGGCGAAGGCTCCACCCCGGCATGCCAGTACGTCGACGACGCCCCGTCCGCCAGTGACCGGGAGGGCGGATCGCCCGAGTTCGTGCCGTGGACGAAGGGGCACCTCGTCTACTCCTGGTCGTCGTCCTCGCCGGACGCGCTGTCCTACGACCTGGAGTCCCGGGCGCTGCGGCGGGACGACCCCTTCCGGACTGGCCCCACGTGATGCTGGGCTACAACCTCACCGAACGGTCTCGCTCGTTCGCCGTGGCGGGTGCCGGCATTGAGTGGTGTTACCGGTTCCGGGCCAACAACCTGGCGGCCCACGGCTCCTGTCGGCTGCACCGCACTGCCCACCGACGACCGGTCGCTGACCCGCAAGGGCAGCACGCGCCGGCGAAGTCCCGCCTGGCGATCGCGGGCACCTACACCCAGCTCACCAAGAGGGCTCCTCCTGACGCTGGCCAAGCCGGCCGGCCGCAAGGTCGGTGTCTGGCTGCTGCGCGGTCCGGGCCAGGGCACGGCCAACGTGTACGCCGGCACCCGGCTGATCGGCCGCGTTCCGGGGCGCTGCGTCCAAACGTGCGGACGCTGTCCGTCCTCGCGCCTGCGGGGCGGCTTCACCGGCGCGGTCGGTCGTGCAGGCCGGCACCAAGCCGGTGAAGGTCGACGGCGTCGCGTGCTGCGATGAGGTCAGCGGTCGACGTGCGCGAGCGACTTGAGCCCGCGCTCGAGGTGCCACTGAGGTAGGCCGCGACCATCCCGGTCGCCTCCTTGCGGTGCCGGCCTCGCTCGCCTCGATCACCGGCCAGTCCCCGGCCAGCAGCGCCCCGAGGAGTACGACGGCCTCCGGTGACGGGTTCATCGCCCCGGGCACGCGGCAGGTCGAGCAGAGCATCCCGCCGGCCGCCGGGCTGAACGAGCGGTGCGCGCCCATCAGGCCGCACCGGGCGCAGGCCTCGAACGTGGGGGCGTACCCCGCGACGGCCAGGGACCGCAGCAGGAACGAGTCGAGCACCTGGTGCGGGGGACGGCCGGTGTCGCACATCGCGCGCAGCGCCCCGACCAGCAGCAGGAACTGCTGGAGGGCCGGCTCCTTGTCCTCGATGACCAGCCGCTCGGCGGTCTCGAGCATCACCGTGCCGGCGGTGTACCGCTCGTAGCTCGCACCCGAGCCGTCCCGCGAACGGGTCCAGCGTCTCGGCCTGCGTGACGATGTCGAGCGAGCGGCCCTCGGCGAGCTGGAGGTCGACGTGCGTGAACGGCTCGAGCCGCGACCCGAAGCGCGAGGTGGTCCGTCGTACGCCCTTGGCGACCGCGCGGACCCGGCCCGAGCTGCGGGTCAGGAGCGTGATGATGCGGTCCGCCTCACCCAGCTTCTGGGTGCGCAGCACGATCGCCTCGTCACGGTAAAGACCCACGGGAGCATTGTCCCCCGGACCCGGAGCGGCGTCGCGCAGGCGGGGCCGCGAGGCCCGGCTCGACACGAACCAAGCCCGGCTCGACATGAACTCAGGCCCGGCTCGACGAACTCAGCCCGGGTCGACGTCAGCGAGGGGTGGACTCTTCCAGGAGGCGGTCCAGGGAGGCGTTGAACTCCTTGAGCAGCCGGCCGAAGTCGGTGAGGTCGGCCTCGGGCCAGTCCGACAGCGCCGCCTGGAGGCGGCTGCGGCGCCGGTCCCGGGTGCTCGTCGAGGACCTCGCGACCGTTCGGCGTCAGGTCGAGGATCGACGCGCGGCGGTCCGACGGGTCGGTCTTGCGGTCGGCGAGCCCGATCTCCTCGAGGGCCTGCACCTGCCGGGTGATCGTGGAGGGGTCCAGCCCGAACGCGGTGGCGAGCGCGCCGAGGCGCTGGGGGCCCTCGTCGGCCAGCTTGCACATGATCCCGTAGGCGGACCGCTCGAGGTTCACGTCACCGGTGGTGGTGGACAGGTGGATCCGCTGCACGCGGCGCAGGAGCACCGTGATCTGCTGCTCGATCTGCTTGTTGGCCGTATCCATGTCGCCTGCCCTTCGGGCGCCGTCTCCGGTCGTGTTGGATGAGTCTAGGGGTCGCTCGGTCTGTGCCTGCTACAACGAACCCCGAGACTCACAGGTTCCGGAGGAGGCGAGATGGCGCGCAGAACGCCGCGACGCGAGGTACGTCGACCCACACCCCACCCCTCGGGGGCCCGGCCGCCGCAGATCCCCGCCGCGCTCGTCCCGCAGCACGTCGCCATCGTCATGGACGGCAACGGCCGCTGGGCCAAGCAGCGCGGCCTGCCCCGCACGGCCGGCCACGAGCAGGGCGAGGCCTCGCTGTTCGACGTCGTCGAGGGCGCCATCGAGATCGGCGTGAAGGCGGTCTCGGCCTACGCCTTCTCGACCGAGAACTGGACCCGCTCGCCCGACGAGGTGCGGTTCCTGATGGGCTTCAACCGCGACGTGATCCGCCGCCGGCGCGACGAGATGCACGAGCTCGGTGTCCGGGTCCGCTGGGCCGGCCGGGCTCCCCGGCTGTGGCGCTCGGTGATCAAGGAGCTCCAGGTCGCCGAGGAGCTGACCCGCGACAACGACGTGCTGACGCTGACGATGTGCGTCAACTACGGCGGCCGCTCCGAGCTCGCCGACGCGGCCCGGTCGATCGCCCGCGAGGTCGCGGCCGGCCGGCTGAACCCGGACAAGGTCGACGAGAAGACGTTCGCCAAGCACCTGTACGTCCCCGAGCTCGCGGACGCCGACCTGGTCTGGCGCACGTCGGGCGAGCAGCGGCTCTCGAACTTCATGCTCTGGCAGGCGGCGTACTCCGAGATGGTCTTCACCGACATCCTGTGGCCCGACGTGGACCGGCTCGCGCTGTGGAAGGCGATCGAGATCTACGCCGCGCGGGACCGCAGGTACGGCGGCGCCATGCCGAACGCCTGAGCGCCGTCGAGCTCCGGCGTCGGTGCTCAGCAGTCGGGGCAGGTCCCGAAGATCTCCAGCGTGTGGCTGACGTCGACGAACCCGTGCTCGCCGGCGACCCCGTCGGCCCACCGCTCGACGGTCGGGCCCTCGACCTCGACGGTCCGCCCGCAGGCGCGGCAGACGAGGTGGTGGTGGTGGGTCGCCGAGCAGCGCCGGTAGACCGCCTCGCCGTCCTCGGTGCGCAGCATGTCGACCTCGCCGCCGTCGGCCAGCGCCTGCAGCGTCCGGTAGACCGTGGACAGCCCGACGTTCTCGCCGCTGCGGCGCAGCAGGTCGTGGATGTCCTGCGCGCTGCGGAAGTCCTCGAAGCTCTGCAGCGCGGAGGCGACCGCCCGGCGCTGCCGGGTGGGACGCGCGCCCTGCGGGAGCGTGGGCTCAGTGCTCGTCATAGTGGCCTCCGTGGACGGCGTGCCGGTGGCCGTCGTGGACGTAGTCGACGTGGTCGCCGTGCGGCACGGCGGTGTGCCCGCAGCGCGTCCCCGTGCTCGTGCGAGTGGTCCTCGGGTACGGCGGTGTGCTCCTCGCCGAGCCCGCCGAACGACGGCTCGTCCCCGGGCTCGACGAACGGCCGCGCGAGCCGCTGGCGGCGGCGCAGCCACACCCCGACGGGGTACGCCGCCACGAACCCGGCCAGCGCGAGCAGCACGATCGTCGCGCCGGGTGCGGCGTTGACGTAGGCCGAGACGGTGACGCCGCCGACCGACGCCAGCATGCCGAGGCCCATCGCCGCGAACAGCGTGGTGCGGAACGTCCGGGTCACCTGCTGCGACGTCGCGACCGGCACCACCATCAGCGCGCTGACCAGCAGCAGGCCGACGGTGCGCATCGCGACGGTGACCGTCACCGCGGCCATCACCGAGACCAGCAGGTTGTAGACCCGGACGTTGAGCCCGGCGACCTTGGCGAACTCCTCGTCCTGGGAGACCGCGAACAGCTGGGGGGACAGGCCGACCGCGATCGCCACCACGACGGCGGCCAGCACGACGGTCACCCACGACGTCGGAGGCGGAGATCGTGGTGATCGACCCGAACAGGTAGCTGTTCAGCGTCGCCGCGCTCTGGCCGGCGATGCCGGTGATCAGCACGCCGCCGGCGATGCCGCCGTAGAACAGCAGCGCCAGGGCCACGTCACCGCTGGTGCGGCCGCTCTCGCGGATCACCTCGATGACGACGGCGCCGATCACCGCGACGACCACCGCGGTGAGCGTGGGGGAGGTGCCGGTGAGCAGGCCCAGCGCGACGCCGGTGACCGCGATGTGGCCGATGCCGTCACCCATCAGCGCCAGCCGGCGCTGCACGAGGTAGGTGCCGACCGCCGGGGCGGCGAGCCCGGTGAACAGGGCGCCGAGCAGCGCCCGGACCATGAAGTCGTAGCTGAGCAGGTTCATCGGCGTCCTCCCTGCCGGTCCAGCGGCGAGGCCACGGTCGGCGCGTGGTCGCCGGGCGCCGGTCCAGGTCGACGTGGTGGTGGTCGTGCGTCGTGTCCGCGTCGGTGAACGCGGCGATCGGCGGTCCGTCGTACGCCACCCGGCCGTCGCGCATCACCAGCGCGCGGTCGACGAGGTCGCCGAGCGGGCCGAGCTCGTGGGCGACCAGCACGATCGTCGCGCCGCGGACGACCAGCGTGCGCAGCGCGTCGGCGAAGGTCTGCTGGCTCTGCACGTCGACGCCGGCGGTGGGCTCGTCGAGGACGAGCAGGTCGGGCACGCCGGCCAGGGCGCGGGCGATCAGCACGCGCTGCTGCTGGCCGCCGGACAGCGTGGAGACGCCGTCGCGGGCCTTGCCGGTGAGGCCGACCGCGGCGATCGCGCTCTCGACGGCCTCCCGGTCGGCGCGGCGCTGCGGGACGAAGGGCCGGCGGCGCGACAGCCGGCCGGAGGCGACGACCTCGCGCACGGAGGCGGGCACGCCCGACGCGGCGCTGGTCCGCTGCGGCACGAAGCCGACGCGCTGCCAGTCCTGGAAGTCGTCGAGCGGGGTGCCGAACAGCCGCACCTCGCCGCGGCAGGTCGGCACCAGCCCCATCATCGTGCGGACCAGCGTGGACTTGCCCGACCCGTTGGCGCCGAGCACGGCGACCACCTCGCCGGTGCCGACCGAGAGGTCGATGCCGCGCAGGACCGGGCGGCCGCCGAGCTCGACGGCGCCGTCGGTGACGGTCACGGCTGGAGTGCTCATGAGCAGGTGTTCGCCTTCTCGAGGGCGGCCAGGTTCGACCGCATCAGGGACAGGTAGTCCTGGTCCGCCGTCGCGTCGCTCAGGCCCTCGATCGGGGTCGAGCACCGCGGCGCGGATGCCGAGGTCGCCGGCCAGGCTGTCGGCGAACTTCGGGCTGCCGAGCCGCTCGGAGAAGACCGTGGTGATCCGGTCGGAGCGGATCAGGTCCTGCAGCTCGCGGATGTGCGCCGGCGAGGGCTCGGCGTCGGGGGAGAGGCCGTTGATGCCGACCACCTCGAGGCCGTAGCGCCGGCCGAGGTAGCCGAACGCGTCGTGGCTGACCACGATCGTCGAGATCGCGCAGTGCGCCAGCCCGGTCCGGAAGTCCCGGTCCAGGGTGGCGAGGTCGGACTGCAGGCCCGCGAGGTTGCGGGCGTAGGCCGCGCGGTGGGCCGGGTCGGCGGCGGCGAGCTGCTCCTCGAACGCGGCGGCGACCTGCGACAGCTTGGTCGGGTCGAGCCAGAAGTGCGGGTCGTCGCCGGACAGGTCGGCGGCCTGCGCGGCGTCCACGACGTGGCCGCGGGTCGCTCTGGTCGACGGCGTCGTCCACGGCGGCCTGGAAGCCGCGCTCGTAGAGCAGCACGTCGGCGTCCGCGACCGCGGCGGTCTGCCGGAAGTCCAGCTCGAGGTCGTGCGGCTCCTTGCCGGGCTGGGTCAGGTTCGTGACGTCCGCCCGGTCGCCCACGACCCGCTGCGCGACGTACTGCAGGGGGTAGAACGAGGTCACGACGCTGGTCCCGGAGCCGGCCTCGGCGCCGCCGCCCCCGCACGCGGCCAGCAGCGGCGCGGCCAGGGCCAGCGCCCCGGCGAGCACCAGGGAGCGAGGGAGGGACCGGCGCTTCATGAGAATGATTCTCAATACTAATGACAACCATTGTCAAGTCTGTCGGTCCGGGCGGAGGCATAGGGTCGCGGCGTGCACGAGCTGGTGGTGGTGAACAGGTTCCGGGTCGACGAGGCCGAGGTCGGGTCGTTCCGCGTGGACGTGCACGCGGCGCTGGCCGCGCTGGCCGAGCGCCCGGGGTACGTCGACGGGCGGGTCGGGCGCAACGTCGACGAGCCGGAGCTGTGGGTGCTGACCACGACCTGGGCCAACGTCGGGAGCTACCGCCGGGCCCTGTCCGCGTACGACGTGAAGCTGACCGCCGTACCCCTGCTGTCCCGGGCCGTCGACGAGCCCTCGGCCTACGAGTGCGACCGAGCCGGGCGCGGAGATGAACGAGCAGGTGCCCCGCGAACTGCGTTGACGGCTGCCGATAGGCTGGACGCTTCGCCGTCAGCCAGCCGGCGCACTCGACCAGAAAGCCTGATCCCGTGGCAAACAAGGCCCCCTCGACCGTTGACAGCGTCGTCTCCCTCGCCAAGCGCCGGGGGTTCGTCTACCCGTGCGGCGAGATCTACGGCGGCACGAAGTCGGCCTGGGACTACGGCCCGCTCGGCGTCGAGCTGAAGGACAACATCAAGCGCCAGTGGTGGCGCTCGATGGTGCAGTCCCGCGAGGACGTCGTCGGCCTGGACTCCTCGGTGATCCTGCCGCGGCAGACCTGGGAGGCCTCGGGCCACGTCGCGACGTTCAGCGACCCGCTGACCGAGTGCCAGTCCTGCCACAAGCGGTTCCGCGCGGACCACCTGCAGGAGGCCTACGCCGAGAAGAAGGGCATCGACGACCCGGACTCCGTCGACCTCGCCACGCTGGCCTGCCCGAACTGCGGCACCCGCGGCGCCTGGACCGAGCCCCGCCAGTTCTCCGGCCTGCTGAAGACCTACCTCGGCGTGGTCGAGGACGAGTCCGGCCTGCACTACCTGCGCCCCGAGACCGCGCAGGGCATCTTCCTGAACTTCGCCAACGTGGTGACCTCCGCGCGCAAGAAGCCGCCGTTCGGCATCGCCCAGATCGGCAAGAGCTTCCGCAACGAGATCACGCCCGGCAACTTCATCTTCCGCACGCGCGAGTTCGAGCAGATGGAGATGGAGTTCTTCGTCGTGCCCGGCACCGACGAGGACTGGCACCAGTACTGGATCGACGAGCGCACCCGCTGGTACGTCGACCTCGGCATCAACCCCGACAACCTGCGGCACTACGAGCACGCGCAGGAGAAGCTGTCGCACTACTCCAAGCGCACGGTCGACATCGAGTACCGCTTCAACTTCGCCGGCTCCGAGTGGGGCGAGCTCGAGGGCATCGCGAACCGCACCGACTTCGACCTCAAGACGCACTCCGAGCACTCCGGCCAGGACCTGTCGTACTTCGACCAGGCCGGCAACGAGCGCTACATGCCCTACGTCATCGAGCCGGCAGCCGGCCTGTCGCGCTCGCTGATGACCTTCCTGGTCGACGCCTACGCCGAGGACGAGGCGCCGAACACCAAGGGCGGCGTCGACAAGCGCACCGTGCTGCGGCTCGACCCGCGGCTGGCCCCGGTCAAGGTCGCGGTGCTGCCGCTCTCGCGCAACACCGACCTCTCGCCGAAGGCCAAGGGCCTGGCCGCCGAGCTCCGGCAGAGCTGGAACGTCGAGTTCGACGACGCCGGCGCGATCGGCCGTCGCTACCGTCGCCAGGACGAGATCGGCACGCCGTACTGCGTCACCGTGGACTTCGACACCCTCGAGGACGACGCGGTCACGGTGCGCGAGCGGGACTCGATGAAGCAGGAGCGGGTGTCGCTGTCGCAGGTGCGCGTCCTACTTCGCGGAGCGGCTGCTCGGCTGCTGAACCGCCGGGTCCTGCGCGCGATCGGCGGTCGGCGGAGTGCAGAATGTGCGGGTGCCTCTCCGTCTCGCGTGCCGCCCTGTCCCTCGCTGTCCTGACGACCGCCGGCGCCCTGGCGCTGTCCGGCTGCAGCTCGGACTCGGCCGGGACGAGCACGGCACGCAGAGCTCGGCGGCCCCGGCGTCCGCCTCGGAGTCGTCGCCGCCGCCTCGTCGCCGTCCCCGTCGTCCACGGTGGCCGTCCCCGACGGGGCGGAGCTGACCGACCAGGGCAGCAAGCTGTCCTACGGCGACCCGGCGACGGTCATCTACGAGTCGGCCCAGGGCCCGGGCACGGTGCTGCAGCTGACGGTGAAGAGCGTCCGCAAGGGCAGCCTGGCCGACTTCAAGGGCTTCATCCTCGACGACGCCTACAAGCAGAAGGCGTCCTACTACTACGCGAACGTCCAGGTGAAGAACGTCGGCGAGGGCGACGTGGGCGGCATCGGGGTCCCGCTGTGGGGCGTCAACGCGGCGAACACCCTGCTGCCCCCGGTCAACTTCACCACCAGCTTCAAGCCCTGCCCGTCCAAGCCGCTGCCCGACGAAGTTCGCGACCGGCGCCTCGCTGAGCACCTGCCTGGTCTTCCTCTCGCCGGACCGCGGCACGCTCGAGGCGGTGAGCTACCGGCCCAGCCAGGAGTTCAACCCGATCACCTGGACCGGTGACCTCACCACCCCGAAGCCGACGCCCCAGGCGTCGCCGAAGAAGAAGAAGCAGAACAAGCAAGAACTAGGGCTGACGCGCAGGGCGGGCCGGCTCCCACCCCCGTGGGGCGCCGGCCCGTCCGGCGTTCCGGTCGGCTCAGGAGCGCGCCGGTCCCCACACCCCCTCCTGGTGGTGCGCGAGGTAGACGGCCAGGCAGTCCCCGTCGAGCGCCGCGAGCGGTCGCTGAACGCAGTCTGCCCGGTGCCGCCGACGGTGGGACGGGGTTCGGACGCGGACGCCGTCGGTACGGCGACCGTGCCGGCCAGGGCCGCGCCGGCGAGGGCGAGGCCGGCGCGTCGGGCGAGGGTGGTGTTCATGGCGGGTACCCCTTCGGTGGTGTGGGTGGGACGCAGCCCACGCTGCCGCCGGACGCCGTCCCGGGCATCCGGAGCAACCCCTCAGATGCGGCGACGGACCCCTCAGATCCCGGCGGTGCGCCGGGCCGGCCCCGGACGCACCAGAGACAACGGCCGCGCCGAGGGACAGACTGGCTGGCGATGGGCGACGCAGACGTGATCGCGGCGACGCGCATCGTCGGCCGCGACGACGAGAAGCGACTGCTCCGCGAGAGGATCGACGGGGCGGCGGCGGGCCGGCCGTGCGCCGTCTTCGTCCACGGCGAGGCGGGCATCGGCAAGACCAGCCTGGTGCGCTCGGTCGTCGCCGAGGCTGGCTCGGGCCGGCGTCACGGTGCTGTGGGGGAGGTGCCTCCGGTTCGGCGCCGTCGAGTCGACGTACCTCCCGTTCGTCCTGGCCTCGAGGGCTGGCTGCAGGAAGCCCCGACTGCCGACCGGGAGGCGGTGCTCGGCGACGTCTCGGGCGCCTCGCTGCTGCTGCCGTCGCTCGGCGGCGCCGGTCCGGCCGCGCCGGTGCGGCTGATGCCCGTCGTCGACGAGATCCTCTCCCGGATCGTGGCGCTCGGACCGACCGTCCTGGTCGTCGACGACGTCCAGTGGGCGGCTCCCGCCACGTGGGACGCGCTGGGCTACCTGTGCGCCGGGTTCCGGCACCAGCCGCCTGGCCGTCGTCACCACCCACCGCGACGAGGAGCAGTCCCCGGGGGACCCCTTCCTGGGCTGGCTGGCCGACATGCGACGCATGCCGTCCGTCCTCACCCTGCCGCTCGGCCGCTTGGGCCCCGAGGAGACCGAGGACCAGCTCGTCGGGCTGCTGGGTGGCCCGGTGCAGCACGTCTGCTGCGCCAGGTCAGCGACCAGTCCGGCGGCAACCCGTACCTCACCGAGATGCTGGTCGAGGGCCTCCCGGCCGAGGCGGCCTGCCTGCCCGACGGTCTGCCCGACGCGCTCGGCGAGGCGCTGCTCGCCGCCTGGCACCGGATGTCGTCGCCGGCCCGGAAGGTGGCCCAGGTGCTGGCCGTCGGCGGACGACCCGCGACGCTGACCGACCTCGCCGAGGTGGCCTCGGTCCGCGGCCTGGGCGCCGCGGCGGTGGAGGACGCGGTCGACGAGGCGGTGGCCCGGGGGATCGTGGTGCCCGCGCACGCTGGGGTGTGGTTCCGGCACCCCCTGCTCGCCGAGATCCTGCTGTCCACGCTGCTGCCCGGCCAGGCCGCTCCCTGGCACGCGGCCTGGGCAACGACCCTCGAACGGCTCCCGGCGACCGGGATCGAGGAGCTGCGCCGGCTCGCGGCCCTGGCGTTGCACCACGAGGAGGCCGCGGACCCGGCCAGGGCGGTCGTCTTCTCCCTGCGGGCGGCGCGGCTGGCCCACGAGCTCGGGGCGCCGCGGGCCGAGGCACGGCACCTGCAGCGGGCGGTGCGGTTGGCGGGACCGGCCGGCACCCCGGACGGTCCGGACTACCTCGACCTGCTCGAGGGCGCGGCCCGCGCCTGCGCCCTGGTCGGCGAGCAGGAGCGCGCGGCCGACCTGTGGCACCAGGCCCTCGGGCTGGTGGACGAGCGCGTCGACCCGCTGCGCGCGAGCCGGCTGTTCATCGCGCTGTCCTCCCAGGAGTGGGGGCTCGGACGGGTCGAGGAGCAACCCGTCGGGACGGCCCGCCGGTGCGTGGAGCTCACCAGCGGCCACCCGGACAGCGCCGAGCACGCCGAGGCGCTGGCCAACCTGGCGTTCTGCGCCTCCTGGGTCCAGGACGAGCCGACGGCCGCAGAGGCCGCCCAGTCGCGGGTGGAGGCCGCTCGGCGGTCCGGCTCCCCGCGAGCCCTGGCGGCGGCGCACGCGGCCCGCGCCTTCGTGCTGAAGGACGCGGAAGCTGTCGCGAGGACATCGACGAGGCCCTGCGCCACGCCGAGCAGACCGACGACCTCGAGCTGCTGGTGGACGCCTACATCTCCCAGTTCAACTACCTGTGGGACCGGGGGCAGGTCGCGGACGGGGCAGCGCTGAGCCGCCGAGCCCTGACGACCTGCTGGCGCGAGGCGGCGTCGTCGGCGTTCCGCTGTTCGCGGGCATCCTGGCCGACTCGCTGCTCTCGCTGGGTCGGCTCCGGGAGGCCGCGGCGTCGTGCGGGACGGGCTCGCCGTCGGGGGCCTGGGGAACGGCGCCTCGTTACCTGCGGTTGGTGGCCGCCCAGTGCGCCGTACGACGGGGCCGGCTGCCGGACGCCGACCAGCACCTCGCCCGTGCCTACGAGCTGATCCCGACACTCGAGGATCGACCGGGTCTGGGGGCGCCGCCGCTGCTGGCGGAGGTCCTGCTGGCCCGCGGCGAGCCGACCGCGGCCCTCGAGATGATCACGCGCACCCTCGAGGTGCAGTCGGTCGACGAGCGGGTGGTCGACCTGATGCTGCTGTGGGGCGCCCGCGCCGCCGCGGACCTCGCCGACGACGCCCGGGACCGGCGGGACCCGGCGGCGTACGACGGGCGCGGGAGCTGCTCGACCGGCTCGTCGACCTGCGCGACGGACTGGCCGGCGTGCCGTTCACGCCGATGGCGCCCGACGACCTGGCGCTCCCGGCCCTCCGGGCGGTGTTCGAGGCAGAGTCCGCCCGGTGCGCGGGCAACCGGGGACTCGCCGGGACGCTGGGCCGAGGTCGCCGGGTTGTGCGACCGGGCCGACCTGGGCTGGGAGGCCCAGCTGGCGCGGATGCGGCAGGCCTCGTGCCTGTGCGAGGAGCGCGCCGGCCGGGCCGAGATCGCCGGACCGCTGGGAGAGGTGCACCGGTTCGCGGTCCAGGAGGAGGCGGTCGCCCTGCGGCACCGCGCGGAGGGCATCGCGCGGCTGGCCCGGGTGCCCCTCGTCCACCCCGAGCCGCTGGAGCGGCGTCTGCCTCCCGTCGCGGACGGCGGCCCCTTCGACAGCCTCACCGGACGCGAGCGGGAGATCCTCCGGCACCTGGTGGACGGCCTGACCTACGCCGAGATCGCCCGCACCCTGTTCATCAGCGAGAAGACGGTGAGCTCGCACGTGTCCAACGTGCTCCGCAAGACGGGCACCTCCTCGCGGCACGAGGTTTCCGCGCTGTCCCTGCGAGTCGCGGCGGCCACGGAACCGGACCATTTGGGGGCGAAGGGCCCGGCCGTCCACAATGGGGCACATGACCTTCCCCGTCCCCCGTGAGCTGCGCCTGGGCTCGCTGCGTGTGGACACGCCTGTCGTGCTCGCGCCGATGGCCGGGATCACCAACGCGGCGTACCGCCGGCTCTGCGCGGAGCAGGGGGCCGGCCTCTACGTCTGCGAGATGATCACCTCGCGAGGCATCGTCGAGCGCGACGAGACCACGCTGCGGATGCTGACCTTCGACGAGACCGAGACGGTCCGCTCGGTGCAGCTGTACGGCACCGACCCGGTGTACGTCGGCAAGGCCGCCGAGATCCTCGCCGCGGAGCACGGCGTGGCGCACATCGACCTGAACTTCGGCTGCCCGGTGCCCAAGGTGACCCGCAAGGGCGGCGGCGGCGCGCTCCCGTGGAAGCGCCGGCTGCTCGGCGAGATCCTGGAGGCCGCGGTCAAGGCCGCCGAGCCGTACGACGTCCCGGTGACCATGAAGACCCGCAAGGGCATCGACGCCGAGCACCTGACCTTCCTCGACGCCGGCCGGATCGCCCAGGAGTCCGGCTGTGCCGCCATCGCGCTGCACGGCCGCACCGTGACCAGGCCTACTCCGGGCAGGCCGACTGGTCCGCCATCGGCGAGCTCGTCGCGCACGTCGACATCCCGGTGCTCGGCAACGGCGACGTCTGGGAG
>CAWERI010000019.1:0-79882 GCA_963811515.1 uncultured Actinomycetota bacterium | reverse complement strand
GCACCAATGCCACGGAGCCCCAGGTCTGGACCAGTGCCTCGAGATCGGGCCCCGGCCGGTGTCCAGGTTGTGTTTGACCCCGCGGCGAGGAGACTGGGGGATCGGCGACGGAATCGGTGAGAGACACGCATACCTGGGACGGCCATCTGATGCTCGTGCACAGCGACGAGCGGCAGCGGCGCGCGGGCGTCGTCGACTGGGTCCGGCGTGGTCTCGAGCTCGGCGCCAAGATCCTGTACACGGAGCCGGCCGACGAGCCGGCGGAGCGGGCGTTGATCAACGTCCTCCAGCAGCACGAGCTGGACGTCGACCGTGCCGTCGACCGCGGCCAGCTGCAGGTCGTCCCCGCCGATGACGTGACCTACTCGACGACGTGGCAGGCGGGCGCCATCGACGCCGCACTGGCCGCGGGATACCCGACGGTGCGATGGTCCGCCGAGGCCGAGACGGCATGGGGCGTCATGTCCCCGACTGAGCATGCCGACATCGAGTGGGCGACCGACGAGCTGTGCCAGCGCCGCCCCGTGTCGATCCTGTGCCAGTACCCCTCGAGCCTGACCCCGGCGACCATGCAGACCGTGTGCGCGATGCACGGCGGTCGGGTCCGGGAATCGCTCCTGCACACCTTCTCGATCCCCGGCGGCATCGCGCTCGCGGGCGAGGTCGACGTGTCCAACGAGGCGATCCTGCACTCCTCCCTGACGGCAGCCTGTGGCGCCACCGAGGTCGCCCACCGTTCCGTCGTCGTCGACCTGGGTCGCCTCACCTTCCTCGACGTGGCCGGGGCCAGGGCGCTCCTCACCGGGACGGCCGCCCACCGGGGGAACGGGGCAGCGTTCTCCTGCTGCGCGGCTCGACCACCCGTCGACCGGATCCTGCGCCTGCTCGGCGTGGACCGGGAGCCCGGATGCATCGTGGAAGGAACCTCATGACCGGCCCCGGACGCGTCGCCGACACCCGCTACAGCCACGACCTGCTGCTCCACGACAGCGACGACGACCTCGTCGCCGCGACGCGGGCGTTCGTCGAGCTGGGCCTGGCCTCCGGTGGCCAGGTGCTCGTGCACAGCTCCGAGGAGCGTGTCGACCTGCTGCGTGCGGCGCTGGGCTCGCACCCACGGCTGGACTACGGGCTCGACCGTGACCTCTACCGGTCCCCGACGAGCACGCTGTTCGCCTACGAGCGCAAGCTGGCGGCCGAGCCGACCGAGATGTGGGTCACCGGGACGGTCCCGCTCGGTGACGACCCCGCCGGCCATGCCGCCTGGACCCGGTACGAGTCCCTCGTCAACGAGGTGCTCGGCCGCTACGCGTTCCACGCCCTGTGCACCTACGACACGCGAACGCTGCCCGCACGCACCATCGCCGCGGCGAAGGCAGCCCACCCGGGGCTGAGCGTCAACGGAGACCGCAGCAGGCACAGCGCTGACTACCTGGAGCCGGCCGTCTTCCTCACCGACCCCCTGGCAGGAGTGCCCGACCCGACCGGCGCCCCACCGTCCGTGGCGCAGACGCTCCACGGACCTCGAGGACCTGAGCCGGGTCCGTCATCTCATGACCCACACCGCCGAGTCGTCCGGAGCGGTCTCGCGCGACACCGTCGAGGGCTTCGTCACGGCGTCGAACGAGATCCTGGTCAACGCACTGACCCATGGTGCGGCTCCCGTCGAGCTCGCGATGTGGGTCGACCTCGCGAGGCTGACCTGTCGGATCACCGACGCAGGACCGGGGATCCCGGACACGCTGACCGGCTACCGGCACCCGCAGACGGTCGGACCCCAGGGTCTCTGGGTGGCCCGTCAGCTGTGCGAGGACCTCATCCTCGGCAACGGCCGAGAGGGCGGGTGCAGCGTGCTGCTGGCCACCGCCTGAGCGCGCTCGCGCGTGCCCGCGGGTGGCTTCCGGGGCCGCCGGCGGAGGGCGGTCGCCGCCCAGAGCGAGACGGCGAGGGCGGCCAGGAGGTAGGCGTTGCCGACGACGTGGTCGGGCGGGCTCCACCCGTACTCGCGGCGCTGGCCGTAGGGCGGCCACACGATCGGGCGGGCCACGAACACCGCGGTCCACGCGGCGCCCGCCCACCGGCTGCGCTCCCACAGCACCAGCGCGACCGGCACCGCCCACACCCAGTGGTGCGACCACGAGACCGGCGAGGCGAGCAGCATCGCCACCGCCCCAGGCAGGTGCCGAGCACCCGGTCGCCGCGGCGCCACCAGCCGGCGCCGACGACCAGGACCGCGACCGCGAGCGGCCCGGCGACCGCGAGCCACAGCAGGGTCGGCGGCGGGCCGTCGAGGAGCCGGGTGAGCGCGCCGTACACCGACTGGTTGTGGGCCAACGCCGGCGGGCCGACCCGGCTCGGCGTCGACCAGGCCGTCGGTCCAGTACGTCGCCGACGAGCCCGGCATCGCCACGAACCCGACCGCGACGGTGCCGGCGAAGGCCAGCGCCGCGCGTCCCGCAGCCGCCCGACGTCCGACCAGCACGAGCAGCACGACGAACACGAGCGGGGTCAGCTTCACGCCCGCCGCGATGCCCACCAGCACGCCGGACCAGCGCCGTTCCGGCCGGACCAGGTCGACCAGCACGCCAGCATCAGGACGAGGTTGACCTGCCCGAACGTGAGGTTCTGCCACACCGGCTCCAGGGCGAGCGCGCCGCCGGTCACGAGCGCGACCAGCCATCCCGGCGCGGGCCGGCCGAGCGCGCGGCGCACCACCACGACGACGCGCCGCGAGCGCGCCCACCGACGCCCCGGTCCACAGCGCGGCCGCGAGCCACGCCGGCAGCAGCGCCAGCGGCGCCATCACGACCGCCGCGAACGGCGGGTAGGTGAACGGCAGCCCGGTCACCGGGTCGCCGGACCCGTAGAGCCGGCAGACCGTCGAGCACCGCCCGGCCGCCGTACTGGTAGACGAGGAGGTCCTTGAAGCCGCCGCGGAGTGCAGCCGCGACGGCCCCGGGACGGCCGCGGCGACGCCAGGACCAGGACCGGCACGGGCCCCGTCATCAGGCCGGGGGTCGACGATTCCGTTCTCACCTGCACGTAGGTCTCCCGAACCACGTCGGAGGCCGAGCGACACCGATTCTTCCGCCGGACCGGGCTGACCGCCAGCCCCTCGGAGTGCCCGTCACTGCGTTTCCCGCCTCGCAGCGAGCAGAATGAAGCGTGCACGACTGGTGGCGACGGGGACTCACCCGCGAGCTGTCGCGGCTGCGCGGCGGTGGTCGCGCGGGGCTGCTGTGGTCGCTGCGGATCACGGTCGCCGCCGTCGCGAGCTATGTGGTGGCGACGCTGTTCTTCCCGGGCACGCAGCCGCTGCTCGCGCCGCTGACCTCCATGCTCGTCGTGCAGGTCACGCCGGTCTCACTGCTCGCCAGCGGCATCGACCGGGTGGTGGCGGTAGTGGCCGGCGTCTCCGTCGCGGTGGCCTTCGCTGCCGTCGTACCGCTCGAGTGGTGGAGCCTCGGCCTGCTCATCCTCGTCTCCATCACGATCGGCCAGGCACTGCACCTGCGCGCGAACCTCGTCGAGGTCGCGATCAGCGGCATGCTCGTGCTCGGCGTCGGCTCGCTCAGCGCGGATGCCGCCGCCTGGCAGCGCATCGCCGAGACGCTGGTGGGCGCCGCCGTCGGCATTGCGGCGAACCTGTTGTTCCCACGCAAGGTCGCCAGCGCCGATGCCGGCCGAGCGATCGACGGGCTGGCCGATGCGCTGGGCGACCTGCTGAACCGCGCCGCCGCCGAGCTGACCGCGGTGGTGCAGCGACGGCCGTGAGCTGGCCCCGTACGCACGGAGCTGGCTGGACGAGGCCCGTCGCATCACCCACGACGACATCCCCCGGGTCGGCGCCGCACTGCTCCATGCGGAGCAGGGGCGCCGGTTCAACGTCCGCGCCGTCGGCACGGCCGACGCGGGACCGGGGCTACGCCAGGGCCTCGAGGCGCTCGAGCACTCCACAGTCTCGATCCGGGAGATGTTCCGCGCGCTGGTGGACGCCACGCCCGACGACGCGACCTGGCTCGACGACGAGTCCGCCGAGGACGTGCTCCTCGGGCTCGCGCAGACGTTCCGGGAGATGGCCGCGGGCGTCGACGCGTTCGGGCAGCTGGTCCGGGACGAGGCCGACGACACGAACAGCATGACCTCCGCTCACGTACAAACCCTCCGTCAGGCACTCGAGGGCCTGCACGAAGCGCGCGCGCGGCTCGACGACATGCTCACGGCCGCGGCAGCCCCCGACCTGCTCGAGCTGATCGCGGCCGTGCGGTCGGCCGTCAAACGCCTGCTGGACGAGATGAATCTCGACGAACGGATCAGGCGCCAGATGCGACTGGTGCGCCGCTCCCGCGCGCGACTGCCGACCCCGGGGCAGTCCGCCCCCCGCAGCCGGCCGCCCGCCACCCAGGAGCCCACCGACGAGGCGGAGACCCAGGTGTTACCGACGATTCCCAACGACCGCCGGGACAAGCGCCGCCCCTGACGACGGCGCGGTGCACGGCCGGCGGAGCGACCGAGATCCTCGGCGTCCTCAGGTCTCGAAGAGCAGGGGCGCGGCCACGTCGGCCTGCTCAAGGAAGGGTTACGTCTGCGGCATACTTGCCCCCGGATCAGGACGAGCCAGGACTTCAGACATCGCCAGTGTCATCCCGATGTCTGACCCGATGCAAGTTCCGATCCCCCGCCCCCGTAGCTCAGCTGGATAGAGCGTCGGACTTCTAATCCGGTGGTCGCAGGTTCGAGTCCTGCCGGGGGCGCCCCCATCTCCACGCCGTGACCGCTGTCGGTCAGGCCGAGGAGACCGCGACGACGGGCCCCGCCCACGAAGGTCTCGGTGCCCGCATCCTCGACGCGAGTCGGTGGGACGGCTTCTCGACCACCCGGTGGAAGACCGCGGCCGCGACGAGCGACACGGCCACCGACACCGCGACCGTCACCCCGACCCCGGCACCCAGCCTGCTCACGGCCAGCACGACCGGCAGGTGCACGAGGTACAGGCTGTAGGAGACTCCCCCGAGCCAGCGCGCCGGACGTGCCGACAGCAGTCGCTCCGCGCGTGAGCTCCCCAGCACCAGGGCGACGGCGGCCGTGGCGCCCAGGACCATCAGGGGATACCTCTTGACCGTCAACCCCGCCACGGCGACGGCCCCCAGCGCGACCCACCACCAGGAGGGACGCGGCCGGCGCGGCCGGACCTCGAGCGCGGCGAGGAGCACCCCGAACGCGAACACGCTGAGGTACACCACCGGGTACACGTCCGCCAGCCAGCTCGACGAGGCGACGACGAACAGCGGCACGAACCCCACGACGCCGAACCGGGAGAGCCACCCGACGGCGACGAGGTACACCGGCAGCAGGAGCGAGAACAGCACCTCCCAGTGCAGTGACCACAGCTGTCCGAGGAACAGGTCGGGCGCGGCCAACGTCACGTCGCCGAGCAGACCCGGAACCGTCGGCGGCACCCCCGCGTCATCGAGCCAGGAGTACCCCGTCACCGCCGTCCTGGGTACGACGGCCACCAGGGCGGCGGCGAAGGCGAGCGCTCCCCAGACCGGGAGGTAGAGGCGGACCAGCCGGCGCGGGTAGTAGAGCCGCCAGGGACCACCGGCACCGTGCAGGAACGGGCGGGCGAGCACGTAGCCGGAGAGCACGAAGAACACGACCACCGCCGCGTCGCCGCCCCAGAGGAGCCGGAGCGGCGAGACCGTCCGCCACCAGGCCCAGGGCGTGTCGGCCGTGGCCTCACCGAGGTACGGGCGCCCCCAGCCCGGATCGGTCAACAGGCTGTGGTGCACGACGACCACGAGGGCCGCCACCCCCCGGAGCCCGTCCAGCGCGGGCCGGCGGCGCAGCGGCGAGGCGGTCTGCGGCGACGTCACGCAGCACAGTGTGCGGGAGTGCGACGACGGGCACCGGGGATTCGGCGATTCCTAGCCGATGGCTCCGGCGGTGTAGGCGTCGATCTCGGCAGCCAGCGCGGCCGCCTCGTCGGCGGGCAGGAACGAGGCGTGCACGGCGTTCTTCGCGAGGCCGGCGATGCCCTCCTCGTCGAGCCCGAGCAGGTCCGCGGCGATCTCGTACTCCCGGTTCAGCGTGGTGCCGAACATCGGCGGGTCGTCGCTGTTGATCGTGACGGTCACCCCGGCGTCGTACAGCTGCTTGAGCGGGTGGTTCTCCAGTACGTCGACCGCGCGGGTGGCGATGTTGGAGGTCGGGCAGACCTCGAGGGGGATGCCGTGCTCGACGAGGTAGGCCACCAGCTCCGGGTCCTGCACCGAGGACGTGCCGTGCCCGATGCGCTCGGCGCCGAGCACCTGGATCGCGTCCCACACGGTCTGCGGGCCGGTGGTCTCACCGGCGTGCGGGACGCTGTGCAGCCCGGCGGCGCGGGCCTGGTCGAACACGTCCTTGAACTGCGGCCGGTCGACGCCGACCTCGGGGCCGCCGAGACCGAAGCCGATCAGCGTCTCGGGGGCGTGGTCGAGCGCGAAGCCGAGCGTGTCGACGGCCGACGGCAGGCCGGACTCGCCGGGGATGTCGTAGACCCAGCGCAGCCGGACGCCGTGGTCCCGCTCGGCCGCCACCCGGCCGTCCTCGACGGCCTCGACGTAGGCCTCGATCGGGACGCCGGCCTGCACCGAGGTCCAGGGCGTCAGGGTCATCTCGGCGTACCGGATGTTCTGCGCGGCCATCTCGGCGGCGACCTCGTAGGTCAGCAGCCGGATGTCCTCCGGCTCGCGGAGCAGGTCGACCACGGCGAGGTAGACCTCGATGAAGTGGCCGAAGTCGCGGAACGTGTAGAAGTCGCGCAGCGCGTCGAGGTCGGCGGGCACGGTGCCGGGGTGCCGGGCGGCGAGCTCGGAGACGATCCGCGGCGAGGCGGACCCGACGTGGTGGACGTGGATCTCGGCCTTGGGCAGGCCCGCGACGAACGCGGCGTACGGCGAGGTCGGGGTGGGGGTGGCGTCGGACATGCGCACAGTCTGCCGTGCCCGCCCCGACGGGCTCAGACCACCTCGAACCGTTCGGTGTGGATGCGCCGCGCCGGCACGCCGAGCGCCCGCAGGTGCCGCGAGACGGCGAGGACCATCGGCGGCGGCCCGCACACGAAGTACTCCAGGTGCCGCCGCGACCGGTTCGGCAGCCGGCGCCCCAGCAGCGCGGCGTCGACCCGGCCGGACTCACCGCTCCACGGGTCCGGTGCCTGCTCCACGACGTCGACGACCCGGAGGTCGAGGTGCTCGCGCAGCGCGCCGAGCTCCTCACGCAGCAGCAGCTCGCCCGGGGTGCGGGCGCCGAGGAACAGCAGGTGCGGCCGCCGGTCCCGCCGGTCGGCCAGCGTCCGGATCATGCTGAGCATCGGGGTCACGCCGATCCCGCCGGCGATGAACACGAACCCCGGGGCCCGGTCGAGTCCCTCGGTGGTCAGCGAGCCGTAGGCCCCGTCGACGAAGACACGGCGGCCGGGCCGCAGACCGGCGACCAGCTCGCTGAAGTCCCCGAGCGCCTTGATCGTGAACTCCTTGCGGTGCGGGGCGTGCGCGGTGGAGGAGATCGAGAACGGGTGGTCCTCGAAGCCGAACGGCGAGCTGCCGACCTTCAGCCAGGCGAACTGCCCGGGCCGGAACGGGATCCCGTCGTGCTCGTGGGCGGAGACCGCGACGGTCACGGCGTCGGCGCCCGCCGGGGTGACCTCCTGGACGACGTACGAGCGGCGGCGGGCGCGCAGCGGCACCCACAGCCACCGGCGTACGACGACCGCGGCGACCGTCACGGCCATCAGCACGAACCAGCCGGCGAACAGGCTGGTGCCGCCCAGGTGCCGCAGCCACCACACGTGCAGCCAGGCCCCACCGAACACGAGCAGCGCGAGGGCGAGGTGCACGAGCCGCCACCCCTCGTAGCGGGGCTGGCGGCGCCGGCGCAGCAGGGCCAGGCCGACGGTCCCGCCCAGCGCCAGGGTCGACGTGGTCGCGGCGCGGGCCGCGGGCGTGGTGTGCCGCACGTCGAGGACCTCGAACCCGCGGGGGTCGCCGACCAGCACGAGCGCGAGGTGCACGACCGCCAGGGCCACCGCTCCCACCGCGACGAGCCGGTGCGAGCGCAGCAGCCGCTCGATGCCCAGGCTGGCCACCAGCGACGGCAGCCGGGCGGCCAGCAGCAGCGCCAGCACCACCAGCCCGAAGGCCAGCAGACCGGTGTGCACCGTGAGCTGTTCGAGCACCTCCCCGCACAGCTCGCGGCCGGTGGTGAGGGCCAGCGTGGCCGGCACGACGAGGATGCCGACGAAGACCAGCGCCCACCAGGCGCGCGTGCGGGTGGCGAGAGTTCCGTGCATCAGAGAACCGCTTCTCCACTGTCTCGGACCGATGTCCCCAGGTCCGAGGGGAGTCGTTGACCACCCCGGTGGTCCGAAACGGCGGACGCCCGGTCGGTCTAGGCCGACCCGGCGCTTCGTGTCCCGAGGTGTTTGGGCCCGACGCAGGGGGCCACAGACAGCACAGCGATCCCGTCCGGGACGCCCCGGCGTGTCGCGGCGGGAGGCTCCGGACGCCGCGGTAGGAAATGGTGAGGCCCCGCAAAGTATGAGTTTGCGGGGCCTCTGTTTCGAGCCGTCCGTGACGCTTCGACTCTCACGGTCGGGCCGGTGATCCCTGGCCCCGTCACGGGCCGTCCGGCGGATCGCTCCGCCGGCTCGGATCTCGGTTTCCGTCCGATCCCGCCTCCGGGTCACCCCTTCGGCGTGAGGTAGTTCTATCCCCGGAAACCCCACTGCCGCAAGGGATTCACCGCGACTTTTTCGCGCGTCTCCCCGTACGGCGGCGTGTCGGATCTGACACGCCGGGAGCGAGGCCCCAGGATCCCGACGGTCCCCGGACGGATCAGCCGGCCGTGACCGCCTTCTCGACCTCGGCGACGAGCTCGTCGGTCGTGGAGAACTTCACGATCTTCCCGTCGATCTTGACCGTCGGGGTGCTGTTCACACCGTCCTTGGAGGCCTGGTCGTTGACGTTCTTGACCCACTGCCCGAACGTCCGGTCGTCGATCCCCGGCTGCACCGCCGAGGCCTTCGCCCCGGCCTGGACCGCGAGCGCGACGAGCTTGGTGTCGCTCAGCCCGGCGCTGCCCTCGGCCGGCTGGTTCTCGAAGAGCAGGTCGTGGAACTTCTTGGCGACCTCGGGACCGGAGGTGTCCAGGACCACGGCGAGCGCGTTGGCCGCCCGGCTGGAGTACTCCGTGCTGGTGCTGCCGTCCAGGAAGCTGAGCACGTGGTACTGCAGCTGCACCTTGCCGGCCTCGACCTGCTTCTCCAGCACGTCCCGGCTGGCCGCCTCGAACTGGCCGCAGAACGGGCACAGGAAGTCCTCGTAGACCGCGACCTTCACCGGGGCCGAGTCCGGGCCGGCGGGCACGGCGTACCCGACCGCACCGGACGGCGCGGTGCCGGCCGCCGTCGAGGTGTCGCGGCGGGACTGGACGGCGTAGCCGATGCCGAGCACCAGCGCGAGGACCACCACGACGACGGCGGACACCACCGCCGTACGACGGCGCCGCTCCTTGCGCTCCTGGTCCGCCCGGATCGCGGCGGCCCGCGACCGGGCGGCCTCCGACTCGGCGCGCCGGGTGGCTGCGGACTTCTTCTTGGCCATCGGTGTCTCGTCTCTCGGCTCGGTCGACGGTCTCAGGCCGGCAGCAGCCGGTTGTCGACGGCCAGCGGGGTGCGCGGCCGCCACACGAGCCAGGCGCTGAGCGCCAGCAGGCCCGACGTCCCGGGCGATCTCCCAGGGGTACTTCGCGGCGGCGTTCTGCGCCGGCCCGGCCCCGCCGCCGAAGCAGCCGCACTCGATCGACAGGCCGCGGGCCCACGCCGAGCCGATGCCGACCACGAACGCCACGAGCAGGACGGCGGACAGCGCCGCCGCTCCCCGGGTGAGCAGACCGGCCAGCAGGCAGCCGCCGACGAGGATCTCCAGCACCGGCAGCGCGTGGCCCACGACGGGCACGGCGCTCTCCGGGAGCAGCTGGTAGGCGCGGACCGCCCGGACGTTCTCGCTCGGGTCCGGGAGCTTCAGGAAGCCGGCGACGACCCACACCCCACCGACGACGAGCCTGGCCAGCAGCCCTGCCCAGGCACCCGTACGACGCATGGCCCCACTCTAGGAAGGCTCTCTGAGAGCACACTGAGTAGGGTGACGACGTGAACGACCGACTTGTGTGGATCGACTGTGAGATGACCGGGCTCGACCTCGGCGCCGACGCGCTCATCGAGGTCGCCGCCCTGGTGACCGACTTCGAGCTGAACGTGCTCGGCGACGGCGTGGACGTGATCGTCAAGCCACCGCCGGAGGCGCTGGAGCAGATGGACGACTTCGTGCGGAACATGCACGTGTCCTCCGGGCTGCTCGAGGAGCTCGACGGCGGGATGACGATGGCCGAGGCCGAGGAGAAGGTGCTCGCCTACATCAAGGAGCACTGCCCCGACGGCAGCCGGCCGCCGCTGGCCGGCAACACCGTCGCCACGGACCGGTCGTTCCTGGCCCGCGACATGCCGGGCCTCGAGTCGTTCCTGCACTACCGGATCGTGGACGTCTCCTCGATCAAGGAGCTGTCGCGGCGCTGGTACCCGCGTGCCTACTTCAACGCGCCCGCCAAGTCCGGCAACCACCGGGCGCTCGCGGACATCCAGGAGAGCATCGAGGAGCTCCGCTACTACCGGGCCGCGGTGTTCGTCCCGGCCCCCGGGCCGGACTCCGACACGGCCAAGGGGCTGGCGGCCGAGCACGGTGGCTCGCTCACCGGCGCGGGCGGCCCGGGTCCGACCTCGGGCTGACATCGCGTACACTTTTCCCTGCTTCGGCTTCTCCTGATCGTCTCGCCACGGTCCCGGAGGGGCCGACAGCCATGGTGGGCGTAGCTCAGCTGGTAGAGCGCCGCGTTGTGGTCGCGGATGTCGCGGGTTCAAGTCCCGTCGTTCACCCCATGCAGAGCCGCAGGCCGGACCCCGTCCGGCCTGCGGCTCTCGCCGTTCCCGGCCCCACCCGCCACCTGTTTGGTAAAGGTTTCGCCGGAGCCTCAAGAAGTGCCTGGCCCCGGTCGATACACCAGTTACCAAGACGTCCTGGGAGGGCCAGTCATGAGCGTTATGCAGAGTGCGCGCAGTCAGCGTGACCACCTCAGCCCGGTGTCCCCCGCGCCGTTCAAGTACGGCCAGCGCGTCCGCCTCGACGGCCCCGACGGCGAGCAGTACGTCGTCCGGGTCGAGTCGATCACCCCGCGCTCCAGCGACCTCTTCGCCCTCGTCGCCGCCGTCGTCGAGCCCCGCAACCTGCGCAACCGGCTGATCTCCACCACCGTGGACTCCTTCGGCGCCACGCTGCGGGTCCCCGCCACCGCCTGAGCCGCACCCCGGCTCGTCCTCGCTGACCGCTGAGAACCGGTCGCGGCCGGTAGGTTTCGCGCATGAGTGCCGATACCGACCGCATCGACTCCTACGCCGCCCTCGTCGTGCACGTGGGCGCCAACGTGCAGCCCGGCCAGGAGGTCCTGGTCTCCGCCGACGTGGCCCACGCCCCCATCGCCCGCGCCGTGGCCGAGCAGGCCTACGCCGCCGGCGCCTCGCGGGTCCTCGTGGAGTACCACGACCCCTACGTACGGCGGTCCGCCCTGCGGCACGCCCCCGAGGCCGCGCTGACGTCGTCGTCGCGCTGGGAGCTCGACCGGATCGACGACTGGACCACCCGTGGGCTCGCCTACATCCGGCTCACCGGCAACCCCGACCCGCACGTGTTCGACGGGATCGACCCGGCCCGCACGGTGCTCGTCAGCCGGGAGCTGGCGACCCGGAGCCGCGAGATGATGATGAGCGGCCAGGTGCAGTGGACGATCGTCGCGGCCCCCAACGAGGGCTGGGCGACCCAGGTGTTCGGCGAGCCGGACCTGGAGCGGCTGTGGGAGGCCGTGTCGGTGGCGATGCGGCTCGACGCCGGCAGCCCGGCGGACGTCGTCGAGGAGTGGCGCCGGCACCGCGACCTGCTCGGCTCCCGGGCCCAGGCGCTGACCGACCTGGGGCTGGACGCCGTGCGCTACCACGGCGAGGGCACCGACCTCACCGTCGGACTGATCGACGGCTGCCTCTGGACCGGCGGCGGCCTGGCCACCTCCGCGGGCGTGGCCTACATGCCCAACCTGCCGACCGAGGAGGTCTTCACCAGTCCGGACCGCCAGCGTGCCGACGGGGTCATCCGGACGACCCGGCCGCTCGTCCTGCCCGGCGCCGGCGTCCTGGTCGAGGACCTCGTCGTCACGTTCGCGAACGGCCGGATCGTGGACGCGACCGCGTCCACCGGCGTCGAGGCGGTCCGGGCCCAGCTCGACAGCGACGAGGGCGCCCGCAGCCTCGGCGAGGTGTCGCTGGTGGAGGGCTCGTCCCGGGTCCGCGCCGCCGGCGTCACGTTCCACGACACCCTGTTCGACGAGAACACCGGCTGCCACGTCGCCTGGGGACAGGGCTTCCCGTTCAGCGTGCCCGACGGCCTGTCCCGCAGCGCCGACGAGCTCCGCGCCCTCGGCCTGAACTTCTCCTCGGCGCACACCGACGTCGTCATCGGCGGTCCGGGTGTCGACGTGGACGGCCTCACCGCCGACGGGACCGTCGTACCGCTGATCCGGGAGGACGCCTGGGCGCTGCCCGAGGCCTGAGCACCACGGTCAGCAGGGCTTGACCGCGTCGACCGTGAAGCCCTGGGCGGTGACGCCCGGGTCGCTGACCAGGTGCACCGTGCCCGTGGAGGTCGGGATGCACGGCCCGTCGACGCCGGCGGTTCCGGTCAGGTTCCCGGTGTACGTCGCCAGCCGGTTGCCCGCGGCGTCCTCGACGTAGACGAAGTCGTAGTCCTGCTCGGTGTCGAGCAGGCTGAAGTGGAACCGGAAGCTCGGCGACCCGTTGTCGTAGGTGTAGGTGCAGTCGCCCTTGTTGCCGTAGGGGTGCGGCGACTCGAACGGGATCTGCGCGTTCGGCTCGCTCGTGCACGGCGGCGGGGGCGGCGTACCCGGGGCGCAGTCCTCGGGCACGCCGACCGCGTCCCAGGCCTTCTCGACCGCGGACTCGTCCTTGCCGTCGGCGACGGCCGACGTGGCGTTGCGGGCGTCGCAGAAGTTCGCGTACTCCGGCAGGCTGGTGAAGCCGTCGAAGAAGACCTGCTCGGCCTTGCTCAGCCCGAGGCCCCGCACCCGCACCGTGCAGTCGCTCTCGGCGAGCAGGACCGGGTGGAACTGCGTTGGCCGTGCAGGAGGCGTTCTCGCCGCCGTTCACCGCGAGGTAGTAGGCGTGGTTGGCGATCCCGCTGTTCGTGTGCACCCCACCGTTGTCCTCGGTGCCGGTGTAGCGCTGCGAGTAGTGGCTCGGGTCGCCGAACTCCTCCGGGTCGCCCATGTTGCGGATCCCGGTGGAGGGGGTGTCCCGGTTCGAGGACGTCCTCACCGATCCGCCAGTCCGGCTCGGCGTCCCGGTCGAGGTGGTGCTTGTCGGCGAAGAACTCCATCGAGCTGCCCATCATGTCGCTGAACGACTCGTTGAGCGCACCGGACTCGTTCTCGTAGAGCAGCCCGGAGGTGAACTCGGTGACCCCGTGGGTCATCTCGTGCCCGTCGACGTCGAGGCCACCGCTCAGAGGCAGGCAGGCCGGTCCGGCGCCGTCGCCGTAGGTCATCCAGGCACCGTTCCAGAAGGCGTTGCAGAAGTCCGTGCCGAAGTGCACCTTGGAGACGATCTTCAGCCCGTCGTCGTCGAGGCTGTCGCGACCGAAGACGTCGTCGTAGTAGTCGTCGACCACGCGTGCGTAGTAGTGGGCGTCCACACCGGCGGCCTGGGCGGGCGACGCGACGCCCGGGTTGTCCGTCCACCGGTCGTCGGCGTCGGTCATCAGCACGCCTGCGGTCTCGTCCGGCGCGTTCAGGAGGTCGTAGGTCTCCTGACGGTCGTCGCGCGTCTTGAGCTCGTAGAGCCGCGTGTCCGCGTTGCGGGTGGTGTCGATCTTCTTGGTGTCGCCCTTGACGCCCGTGCCGGACCCCTCGGTCAGCGCGTTGAACGCCTTGGTCACCTGGCCCGGTGGACGCGTCGATCCAGCGGACCGGCCGCTGGGCGGCGCGCAGGCTCTGGACCTCGTAGAAGTACCGGCCCGGTGCGCGGGTCGACCTCGAGCGTGTTGCGGAAGGTGCCGCGGCTGCCCACCTTGCCCTCGGTGGTCTCCCGGGCCTTGCTCTTGCTCACGGTGACGGCGTTGCGGGGCTTCGAGCCCCGGGAAGTACGCCCCGACGACCGAGGTGGTCCGCCCGGAGGCGTCCTCGAGCACGGTGAGCTGGCCGCCGAAGACGGAGGCGTCACCGACGACCTGCTGGTAGCGGGTCTGCGTGCTTCCGTCGGGTCGCCGGGACTGCCAGACCTGGCGGACGTCCGGGGGTACGACGAACGCGGCGGCCGACTTGCCGTCGATCGCGAAGGAGCCGTCGTAGCCCGAGCGGACCGGTGGCGTGCTGCGGTCCGCTGCTGCGTGGCCGAGGACGCGCTCGCGGTGACCAGCGCCGTCGACGCGACCAGGAGGACGGACGCGGAGATCACTATCAGGGAGCGACTGCCCATGGGGAACGACCCCTCGTGTCCGTCCGGGCCCCGTCCCGATGACGGGACCGACACGCATCACGCTAGGGAACAAGTCCCGTTCTGAGATCCCTTCACCGCACCCGTCTAGCGGACCGGTCTCAGCCCTCGGTGATGTCGTTGGACAGACCGTGCACCGCCGGGACCTGGCCCATCCGGCCCTTCTGGAAGTCCTCGAACGCCTGCAGCACCTCGGCCTTGGTGTTCATCACGAACGGGCCGCCCCACGCGACGGGCTCCCGGATCGGCCGGCCGCCGAGCACGAGCACCTCCATCGAGGAGGTGCGGTCGTCCTGCCGCTCCGCGGCGCTCACCGAGACGAAGTCACCGGCGCCCAGGACGGCGAGCTGGCCCGGCCTGGATCGGGGTCCGCTCGAGGCCGACGGTGCCGGTGCCGGCGAGCACGTAGACCAGCGCGTTGAAGTCCGGCCGCCAGGGCAGGTCGAGCCGGGCACCGGGCGCCAGCGACCCGTGCACCATCGCCATCGGGGTGTGCGTGGAGCCCGGGCCGCTGTGGCCGGCCACGTCGCCGGCGATGATCCGCGCGAGCGCTCCGGCGTCGGCGGTGGTCACCAGGCCGAGCTGGCTGGAGCGCAGGTCCTGGTAGCGCGGCGTGGCCATCTTCTGGTCGCGCGGCAGGTTCACCCACAGCTGCACGCCGTGGAACAGGCCGCCGGCGGACACCAGCCACTCCGGCGGGGTCTCGATGTGCAGCATCCCGGACCCGGCGGTCATCCACTGGGTGTCGCCGTTGGTGATCGACCCGCCGCCGCCCTGGCTGTCCTGGTGGTCCATGACGCCGTCGATCATGTAGGTCACGGTCTCGAACCCGCGGTGCGGGTGCCACGGGGTGCCCTTGGGCTCGCCCGGGGCGTACTCCACCTCGCCCATCTGGTCCATGTGCACGAACGGGTCGAGCAGGCTCAGGTCGACGCCGGCGAACGCCCGGCGGACGGGGAACCCCTCCCCCTCGAAGCCGCGCGGCGCGGTCGTCACGCTGCGCACCGGCCGGACGGTGTCGCCGAGCCCGGGTGCGTGCAGACGGGGCAGGGCGGTGAGATCGTCGACGGTGACGGCGGGCATGGTGCCTCCTCGGGTGGCAGCGGACCTCGGGTCAACAGTAGTTGAATCCTAAACATTCCACCAGGCATGTCCGGACCACGTACGGCGACCGGTAGCGTTCCACCGTGACCACCGACACCCTGCAAGAGTCCTACGACGTCGTGATCGTCGGCGGTGGACACAACGGCCTCGTCGCCGCGACGTACCTCGCCCAGGCGAACCTCTCGGTGCTCGTGCTGGAGCGGCTCGACGCCACCGGAGGCGCCGCCGTCAGCGCCAGCCCGTTCGCCGGTCTCCCGGCGCGGCTCTCCCGCTACTCCTACCTCGTCAGCGTGATGCCGGACCGGATCATCTCCGACCTGGGCCTCGGCCTCGACCTGCGCTCGCGCAAGGTGGCCTCCTACACCCCGGTGCACCGCGACGGCACCCACTCCGGCCTGTTCGTCGAGCGCACCGAGGGCAGCGCCACCGCCGACTCGTTCCGCGCGCTCACCGGCTCCGACCACGAGTACGACGCCTGGCGCGCGTTCTACGGCGAGGTCCGGGAGTTCACCGAGGCGCTCGCGCCGACGCTGCTGGAGCCGCTGCGCACCGCGCGGGAGGCCCGGGCCCTCGTCGACGGGCGGACCTGGGACTACCTGGTCGAGGAGCCGCTCGGCCGGGTCATCGAGGACCGCTTCGCCGACGACACCGTGCGCGGCGTCGTCGCCACCGACGCGCTGATCGGCACCTTCGCCGACATGAACGCCGAGTCCCTGGTGCAGAACCGCTGCTTCCTCTACCACCTGATCGGCAACGGCTCGGGTGAGTGGCGGGTGCCGGTCGGCGGCATGGGCGCGGTCACCGACTCGCTCGCGGTCGCCGCCCGCGAACGCCGGGGCGACGATCGTCACCGGCGCCGGCGTGAGCGGCATCGAGTCCGACGGCACCCGCGCGACCGTGACCTGGCACGACGGCGAGTCCTCGCGCACGGCCACCTGCGACTGGGTGCTGTCCAACGTGGCGCCGTGGGTCCTGCAGCTGCTGCTCGGCGAGGACGCGGGCGAGCGGCCCGAGGGATCCCAGCTCAAGGTCAACCTGCTGCTGGACCGGCTGCCGCGCCTGAAGTCCGGCGAGACGCCCAAGAACGCGTTCGCCGGGACGTTCCACGTCGCCGAGGACTACAGCGAGCTGCAGCAGGCCTACGCCGAGGCCGAGGCGGGCGGGCTGCCCACCCGGCAGCCGGGCGAGCTCTACTGCCACTCGCTGACCGACCCCTCGATCCTCGGTCCGCTCGCCGCCCAGGGCATGCACACGCTGACCTACTTCGGGGTGCACACGCCCGCGCGGGCGTTCGCCGACGACGTGGCCGGTCGGCGCGACGCTGGCGGTGGAGCGGGCCCTGGACGCCATCGACGAGGTCCTCGAGGAGCCGCTGGAGTCACTGCTCGCGGTGGACCGGGACGGCAGGCCCTGCCTGGAGGCGAAGGCCCCGCAGGACATCGACGAGGCGCTGGCGATGCCGGGCGGGCACATCTTCCACGGCGACCTGGCCTGGCCCTGGGCCCCGAACCGGGCCCGCCTGGACTCCCCCGCCCAGCGGTGGGGCGTGGCCACCGACCTGCCGAACGTGCTGCTCTGCGGCTCCGGCGCGCGACGTGGGGGAGCGGTCAGCGGGCTCGGCGGTCACAACGCGGCGCAGGCCGTGCTGGACTCGCTGCGAGACCGCTGACCGCCCCGTTCCAGCAGCACCCCCCGGGGCTGGAACGTGGATCCGGTCAGACCTGCTCGGGGTCGACCGTGACGATGGGCTTGCCGTGGGCTCGGTCGACCCGCCGGCCGGCTCGACCGTGATCGCGACCGTCGTACCGGCGCTCGGCATGGACATCACCTTGCCGGCCTTGAGGTCCTCGAGCAGACCGGCCGAGGTGGCCGTGCCGGCGTGGATGGTCCACATCTGGTAGGCCCGGCTCGTGGGCAGCTTCTGCAGGCCGTCGGTCTGCACCGCCATCCGGCCCAGGCTGGGGGACGTGGCGACCGTCGAGCGAGCCGTGGTCGGTCGTCCACCGTCTTGGTGTGGGCGTCCTGGGCCGCGAAGACCGTGGCGGTCGAGGCGGTGATGCTCGGCTGGTCCTGCCGGCTCTGGCTGACCGCGAAGCCCGCGGCGACGACCAGGACGACCGCGGCGGCCGCGGACAGCACCCGCGCCGTCCAGCGACGGCTCGGTGCCGCACTGATCGGCGTCACCTTGGGCGGCAGCTGCGGGAGCTGGTCGGCGGCGGCGAGGACCCGGGCCCTGAGCGCCGGCGGGGGCGTGACCGCCTCGCTGGCGCCCATCGTGGCCGCGGCCTCCTGCAGCTCGCGGACCTCGTCGCGGCAGGCCTGGCACTCCTCCAGGTGGGTGGCGAACGCCTGGGCCTCCTCGACGCTCAGCGCGTCGACGGCGTAGGCACCCGAGAGCGTGTGCAGATCGGTGCTCATCGTTGCCCCTCCAGGCAGTCTCGGAGACGGATCAGTCCGTCCCTCATTCTGGTCTTGATCGTGGGAAGCGGCTTGTCCAGCAGACTCGCCACCTCGCTGTAGGTGTAGCCGTTGAAGTAGGCCAGCCGCACCGACTCGAGCTGCAGGTCGGTGAGGGTCTCCAGGCACCCGCGGACTGCGCCGTGCTCCTCGGCCGCGATGAGCGTGTCCGCCGGTTCGTCGTGGCTGACCTCGTCGGGCATCGACTTCACGTCCTGGCGCTTCTGCGACTCGTTGCGTCGTACGGCGTCCACGGCGCGCCGGTGGGCGATCGTCATCACCCACGTCTTCGCCCTGCCCAGTCCGCTGTCGAACCGGGCCGCCTTGCGCCAGACCTCGAGGAAGACCTCCTGCGTGACGTCCTCGGCCCGGGCCGGGTCGCGCACCACGCGGCGGGCGAGCCCGAACACGGCGGAGGACAGCTCGTCGTACAGAGTCCTCGAAGGCGCTGGGAGTCACCCCGCGCCACCCGACCGACCAAGGCCTCGACGTCGGCTCCGCCCTGGGCAGGCACCAGTCTCAGACCGGGCTCCGACATGCGTGCGCCTCCTTCGACGACCTCAGACCGACCGTTGTTCTGAGGGTGGTTCGCGGCACCGGCCCGTGCGGATGGGTGCAGAACCAGACTCGTTCCCGGGAATTCTCCCCGATGCCGCGGCGGACCGGCACCCCTCGCCCCCTGTGCAGGATCCGCGCCCGCGCCGGGGTGCGAAACGTCACGAAGCGTCACAGGGGGCACCGATTTCATGCCGGGGCGGGTCCGCTGCTAATGTTTCACTCGCTTCGCGCGCCATTAGCTCAATTGGCAGAGCAGCTGACTCTTAATCAGCGGGTTCGGGGTTCAAGTCCCTGATGGCGCACCAGCCCCCGATAAGCCCCGGTCCTCGGACCGGGGCTTTTCGCTTGCCCCGGACCCCGGCGCGCCCCGCGGCGGCCTCCCAGAGGCGGACCGCCCAGTCTCTAGAGTGGCACCCGTGAACGCGCTCGCGGTGACCCTCGCGCTGATGAGCGCTGCGACGTTCGCGATCTCCTCCTCCGTGCAGCACCAGGCCGCGGAGAAGGCGCCCGCCTCGGCCGTCAGCGTGTTCGCGCTGCTCGGCTACCTGGTCCGCCGTCCGCTGTGGCTGGTCGGCCAGGTCCTCGCCACCTGCGCCTTCGCCCTGCACGCCAGCGCGCTGCACGCCGGCCCGATCGCCGTGGTCCAGCCGATCGTGGTCAGCGGCATCGTCTGGGCGGTGCCCGCTCGCGCCGCGATCAGCCGGCGGCTCCCTCGCTGAGCGAGCTGCGCGCCGTGCTGGTCACCGCCCTCGGGCTGGCGGTGTTCCTCGTCGCCTCCGACCCCACCGACGGGTCCCCCGCGGGCCTCGGTGCCGTGGACCCTCGCGCTCGCCGCGGGCGGCGTCGTGGCCGCGCTCGCCGCCGAACGTGGCGGCCGGCCGGGTCCGCGACGACCCCCGGCGCAAGGCCTTCTTCCTCGGCTGCGTGGGCGGGGTGCTGTTCGGCCTGGTCGCCGGCTTCCTGAAGCTCGCGCTCCAGGAGCTCAACGACCGGCGGCGTCGACGCGATGCTGACCGCCTGGCCGACGTACGCGCTGCTGCTGGTCGGGACCGGCGGCGTGCTCACCAACCAGCGGGCCTACCGGACGGCCGGTCTCTCGGCGTCGATGCCGGCGCTGAACATCGTCAACGGGCTCACCTCGCTGGTCTTCGGCTTCACGGTGTTCTCCGAGGTCCCCCGCCACTCGCCGCTGTTCCTGGTCATCGAGGCCGGCGCGCTGGCCTGCATGGCCGTCGGGCTGTGGATGCTGATCCGCTTCGAGGAGGCGCACCAGCTCGTCAGCCAGCCCGAGCTGGCCCGCGACTGAGCCGCTCAGGACCCCGCATCGGGCTCGTCGGCGTGCCGCTGCTCGCGGTGCCGCCGGCGTTGTTCCTCGGCGCGCTCCCGGCACCGGCGCAGGAACTCCGCGTCGTCCTCGTCGGAGGTGGCCGCGAACCGGCCGGGACGCTCGTACTCCGGGAACCGGCCGGTGTTGCCGCGGTAGGGCAGTCCCGGACCCCGGTCCTGGCTCGGCCAGGTCCGCCCGGCCACCAGCCACACGATCGCGCCGACGTCGAAGAGCACCAGGACGAGCAGCACCCACACGCCCTTGGGCAGGTTGCGGCAGAGCACCTCGTCCGTCGTGATCACGTCGACCAGGCAGAAGATCCAGAGCGCGAAGAGCACCAGCCCCATCGCGCCGTCCACGAACAACATCGACATCCCCCCTCGGGCGGGATCGTTGCACGTGCCACGCGTCTCGCGCACGAGAACGGCACGACCTTCACCCACGCCGGGCCGCGGGCGGGCGGCAGCCACCGATGACGGATGATGGACGGCCTGACCAGCACGCCGACGAAGGACACCCATGAGACGCCTGCCCGTCCTGGCCGCCACCCTGCTGGCGGCCACCCTCTCCCTCTCCGCCTGCGGCGGCGCCGCCGAGGACGCCGCGCCGTCCGGGTCCGCGACCTCCGCCGCCCCGTCCTCTACCGCCCCGTCCTCGGCCGCCCCGTCCTCCGGTACGACGGTCGACATCACGATCAAGGACGGCAAGGTCACCCCGAACGGCGAGCGGGTCAAGGCCGAGCTCGGCGCCCCCGTGACGTTGAGGATCGACGCCGACACCTCCGGCGAGATCCACGTGCACTCGACGCCGGAGCAGGAGATCGAGTTCGAGAAGGGCACCAGCACCCACCAGCTCACCCTCGACCAGCCCGGCATCGTCGACGTCGAGGACCACGCCCTCGAGCAGGTGATCGTGCAGCTCCAGGTGAGCTGACCGTCCCGGCCGGGTGGTTGGGTGGGGACATGAGCGACATGACCTACCGCCCCCTCGGGCCCAGCGGCCTGATGGTCTCCACCATCGGCCTCGGCACGAACGCCTTCGGCTCCCGCATCGACGAGCAGCAGTCCCGCACCGTCGTCGACGCCGCGCTCGACGCCGGCGTCACGCTGTTCGACACCTCGGACACCTACGGGACCGGCGCGAGCGAGGAGGTGCTCGGGCGGGCCCTGGGCACCCGGCGCGACGACGTCGTGCTGGCCACGAAGTTCGGGATGGACATGGGCGGCGCGAACGGGCCGGACTGGGGTGCACGCGCGTCCCGCCGCTACGTGCGCCGGGCGGTCGAGGCCAGCCTGCGCCGGCTCGGCACCGACCACATCGACCTCTACCAGCTGCACCAGCCCGACCTGGTCACCCCGGTCGAGGAGACCCTCGAGGCGCTGACCGAGCTGGTCACCGAGGGCAAGGTCCGGTACGTCGGCTGCTCGAACTTCGCGGCCTGGGAGGTCGTCGACGCGCACTGGACGGCGACCACCGCCGGCCTGCGCCCGTTCGTGTCCGCGCAGAACGAGTACTCGCTGTACAACCGGGCCGCCGAGGAGGAGCTGATGCCGGCGCTCTCGCACCTCGGGATGAGCCTGATCGCCTACTTCCCGCTCGCCTACGGCCTGCTCACCGGGAAGTACCGCCGCGGCGAGGACGCCCCGGCCGGCAGCCGGCTCGGCGCCGACAACCAGGCGCACCGGCTGGCGGGCGCCGACTGGGACCGGATCGAGGCGCTGCACGCCTACGCCGACGAGCGAGGGGTGGGCCTCCTCGACGTCGCGATCGGCGGGCTCGCCGCGCAGCCGTCGGTGGGCAGCGTGATCGCCGGCGCCACCCGTCCCGAGCAGGTGGTGGCCAACGTCCGCGCCGGCCTGTGGGCGCCGACGGCCGAGGACCTGGCGGCGCTGGCCGAGGTCAACGCGGGCCGGGGCGCGGGCATGACGCACGCCTCGTACACCCGCGGCTGAGCCCGCCCCACGCTGGCCCGCTCGCCTAGACCAGCGGGACCGGAGCGACGCCCTGGTGTTTTGCGGCCACCACCCCGGGTAGACGACCTCACAACTCGGGGGCTGCAACAAGGACCGGTTCCCCCGGCCGGTCCCACGCTCAGACAAGAGGCGGAGACCATGGTGGCCAGCCCGGTAGAGCTCGTCGACGTACGACCAGCACCCCTGGACGAGCACGACTCCTTCGACATCGAGATCCCCGGAAGCCGTACGGCGGTCAGCGCCCGGCTGCTCCAGCGCGCGGCCCGCGAGAGCGACCCGGTGGAGCGCAAGCGGCTGCAGGACGAGGTCGTCGTGCTCCACATGGGCCTCGCCCGGGCGATCGCCAGCCGCTACCGCGGCCGGGGCATCGCCGACGAGGACCTGACCCAGGCCGCCTCGATGGCACTGCTCAAGGCGGCCCGGAACTTCGACGCCGACCGAGGCGTGGAGTTCCTGTCCTACGCCGTGGTCACCATGAAGGGCGAGGTCAAGCGGCAGTTCCGCGACTTCGGCTGGATGGTGCGCCCGCCCCGCCCGATCCAGAAGCTGCAGGCCGACGTGAGCCGGGCCGACAGCGAGCTGACCCACCGGCTGGGGCGCTCCCCCAAGGTCGGCGAGGTGGCCGAGCACCTCGGCGTGGCCGAGGACGACGTGGTCGAGGCGCTCTCCGCGGACGGCTGCTTCACGCCCACCTCCCTGGACAGCCCGGTCGGCGCGGACGGCAGCGCCGTGCTGGGCGAGCTGATCCCCGGCGAGGACTCCGGCCTGAGCGACGCCGAGGCGCGGGTCATGCTCGCCCCCGCCGTCCGCGCGCTCCCGGAGCGGGAGCGCGAGGTGCTCTACCTCCGGTTCTTCCGCCAGCAGACCCAGGCGCAGATCGCCGAGGAGATCGGCGTCACCCAGATGCAGGTCTCGCGGATCCTGGCGCGGGTGCTGGCCCAGCTGCGCGGCCAGCTCGGCTGACCGCGCGTTTGCCCGCTCGCGTCGGGGGTACTCCCTGGGTCGTCCGAACGAGAGGGAGTCTCATCATGCCGTCCTGGGTTGTCTGGGTCATCGTCGCCATCGTGGTGATCGCCGTGATCGCGGCCATCGTCGCCGCGTCCAGCAAGAAGAAGCAGGAGCGCAACCGCACCCGCGCCGGTGAGCTGCGCGAGCAGGCCGCCGCCCAGGCTGCCGGCTCGCAGCAGCGCGAGGCGCACGCCAAGGAGACCGAGGCCCACGCCGCCCAGGCCCGCGCCGAGGCCGACCGCAAGCAGGCCGAGGCAGAGCGGCTCCAGGCGGAGGCCCGGGACCGTCAAGCAGACCGCCGACGGCTACCGCGAGCAGCACGCCGAGAACCTGCGTCAGGCCGACGAGCTGGACCCCGACGTGGACACCCGGCATGAGGGCTACACCGGTCCCGAGGGCCTGGCCGAGCACGAGCGGGAGACCCACCGGTCCGACGCGGACGTAGACCGGCACCGGCACCGGCACGCACCGCCACTCCGGCGACCTCGCCGACCACGAGGGCGCCGACCGCGAGACGGCCGGACGCACGAGACGGCCGGCCACGAGACCACCGGTCAGGAGACGACCGGCCAGCACTCCGCCGAGACGACCACGGTCACCCATCCCGACGGCAGGACCGAGACGGTCAGCGCACCCGACACGGACACCACGGACGGCGGCACGCACCGCGCCTGACCCGTTCCCGCACCACCGTGCAGAAGGGCCCCGCCGGCTTCGGCGGGGCCCTTCTGCGTGCGCGTGGTCAGAGGTAGAGGCCGGTCTGGCTGTCGCCGAGCCGCTCGGCGGCGACCGCGTGCAGGTCCCGCTCGCGCAGCAGCACGTAGGTCTCCGCGTTCACCTCGACCTCGGCCTTGTCCTCCGGGTCGAACAGCACCCGGTCGCCGACCTCGACCATCCGCACGTGCGGTCCGATCGCGGCCACCCTCGACCAGGCGAGGCGGCGACCGCCCATCGCGGCGGTCGCCGGGATGACGATGCCGCCGCTCGAGCGGCGCTCGCCGTCCGTGTCGACCGAGACCAGGACCCGGTCGTGCAGCATCCGGATCGGCGTCTTGTCGGACACGCCTACCGGGTCACCTTGCGCATCACGACGACGAAGACGACGAACCCGAGCGCGCCGCCGGCGACCTTGAGGATGTTGTCGGTGCGCGGGCTGCCCTGCGCGTCGACGAAGTGCGCCTTGAAGCCGTTGACCTCGCGCTTGACGATCGTCTTGGGGCTGGCCCGGTAGGCGAGCTGGTCGATGGTGGCGGCAAGCCGCGCGCGGGTGGCCTCGATCTCGCTCTCGAGCGTGTCGGGCTTCGCGTCGGATGGGGCCACGGTGTTCTCCTCGGGTCGAGCGGTGCCTGCGTGGTCTCGCGGGCGTCGTCCCGAACGTTACCCGGCTGTCGCGGTCCGAATCGTGCGGGGATCGAAGCCGAACGGGAGCTCCAGCCGGTGCGCCGACATCAGCGCGTCGTCGGTGAGCACGTCGTAGGTCTCCCCGTCCGCCACGATCACGCCGTCGGAGAGCACCACGGACCGCGGGCAGAGCTCGAAGGCGTAGGGCAGGTCGTGGGTCACCATCAGCACGGTCACCTCGAGCGAGGTGAGGATCTCGGCGAGCTCCCGCCGCGACGCGGGATCGAGGTTGGACGACGGCTCGTCGAGCACCAGGATCTCCGGCTCCATCGCGAGCACCGTGGCGACCGCGACCCGGCGGCGCTGGCCGAAGCTGAGGTGGTGCGGCGGACGGTCCACGAAGTCGGCCATCCCGACCCGGTCGAGGGCGTCGAGCACCCGCCGGTCGAGCGCCGCCCCGCGCAGCCCCAGGTTGGCCGGGCCGAACGCGACGTCGTCGCGCACCGTCGCCATGAACAGCTGGTCGTCGGGGTCCTGGAAGACCACGCCGACCCGGCGGCGTACCTCCGCGAGGTTGGCCTTGGTCACCGGCAGTCCGGACACCGTGACGGTGCCCGCGCCGGCGGCCAGGATGCCGTTGAGGTGCAGCACCAGGGTGGTCTTGCCGGCGCCGTTCGGGCCGAGCAGGGCGACCCGCTCCCCCTGGTGCACGTGCAGGTCGACGCCGTACAGCGCCTGGTGCCCGTCGGGGTAGGCGTAGGCCAGCCCGGCGACGTCGAGGACGGGGGTGCTCACGCGCGGTCGCTCCTGACCTCGGGCATCGTGCCGGTGTAGCCGCGCGCCAGCATCGCGAGGTGGACCCGCTCGCCGCGCTCGTAGGACCGGATGAACAGGGCGCCCGACGAGCGCGCCAGGATCGGCCAGTGCCGCACGCTGGACGCGCGGAAGCCGCGCGACTCGCGCGCGACCTTCATCCGGCCCATCTCGTCGGTGACCACGTCGAGGTAGCGGATCATGAACCCCATGATCTGCACCAGCAGGCTGCGGCACCCGCAGCCGCTCCAGGCCGGCCAGCAGGTGCCGCGGCTCGGTGGTGGCCGCCAGCGTCAGGCTGGCCAGCACCCCGAGCGTGCCCTTCGCGAGCAGCGCCCCCGCCGCCGCGAGGCCGTGCTCGCTGACCGTGACCCCCAGGACCTCGACGCGCGGGCCGGTGGCGATGAACGGCATCAGCACCGCGAACACCACGAACGGGACCTCGACGACCATCCGCCTGAGGAGGTAGGCCGGAGGGACGTGGCTGACCGCGATCACCGCGACCAGCACCAGCAGGAACCCGGCGTAGGCGGGCCACCAGCCCCGCGGGGTCGCGACCACCAGCAGCATGAAGCCGAGCAGCGCGAGCACCTTGAGGTGCGCCGGCGCCCGGTGCACCGGCGAGTGACCGTGGAAGTGCAGCTTGTGCCCGTGTCCCGCGCCCACGTCAGGCCCCCCGTGCTCGGCGTGCTCGCGGGACCGGTCGTCACCGGCGCCCCGGCGTCGTACGACGTAGGTCAGGCCGCCCGCGAGGGCGAGGACCACGACGCAGCCCACCACGCCCGCGACCCCCCGGGACAGCCGCTGGTCCGCGACGCCCCGGGTGCCGTAGCCGGCCAGCGGGCCGCCGTCGGAGGCGTGCCGGGTGCGCGTGTCGGAGAAGCCCTGGTCCTCGGCGACCCGGTTGAGGCCGTCGGGGCTGCGGGAGGCGTAGAAGCTGGCCACGCCGGCGAGGAGCAGCGCGACGAGCAGGCCGGTCACGACCAGGGCCCGCGTGGACACCTTGGTCATGCCGCCACGCCCTCGGCCGTCGCGGACCTCGAGGGTGCGCTTGTCCAGCACCCGCCGGGCGCCGTGCACCAGGTCGGGCCGGACCGCGACGATGCTGCCGACCGCGAGGCCGGTGATCACGGCCTCGCCCACGCCGATCAGCACGTGCCAGCCGACCATCGCGGTGGTCAGGGCGCCGAGCGGGATCTCGGCCTGGCCGCCCACGGCGTACAGGCCGACGAAGCAGAGGGCGGCGGCCGGCACCGACACCAGGGCGCTGACCGCGGCGGCCGGGGCGACCATCGAGAGCCGCTTGGGCAGCACCGCCTGGAGCAGCCGGAAGACGAGGTAGCCGACGACGACGGTGACCAGGCCCATCAGGTCGATGTTGGTGCCCAGGGCGGTGATCCCGCCGTCCGCGAACAGCAGCGCCTGGACCAGGAAGACCACGCTCATGCAGAGCAGGCCGGTGAACGGGCCGACCAGGATCGCGGCCAGCGCGCCCCCGAGCAGGTGCCCGCTGGTGCCGGCGCCGACCGGGAAGTTCAGCATCTGGGTGGCGAAGACGAAGGTGGCGACCAGGCCGGCCAGCGGCGCGGTCTTGTCGTCCAGCTCGTGCCGTGCGCCGCGCAGCGCCACGCCGACGGCGACCACCGCCACCGCCCCGGTCGCGATCGAGGTCGGTGCGTCGAGGAACCCGTCCGGGACGTGCATGTGGCACTCCTTGTACGTTGAGCCTCAGCCGGGTGCGAGCCCGGACCCGTCTTGATGCACAGGCTACGTTATTGCACACCATGTGCAACAAGCACCTCTCCGACCGGTCAGGAAGGACCCACCCCGTGAGCGACACCCGCCTCTCCCCCGGTGACACCGCACCGGACTTCACCTTGACCTCCGACACCGGCGAGGAGGTCTCGCTGTCCGGCCTGCGCGGCCGCAAGGTGATCGTGTACTTCTACCCGGCCGCGATGACGCCGGGCTGCACCACGCAGGCCTGCGACTTCACCGACTCCCTCGACTCGCTCAAGGCGGCCGGCTACGAGGTGCTCGGCATCTCCCCCGACCAGCCGGCCAAGCTCGCGAAGTTCCGGGAGCGCGACTCGCTGACCTTCACCCTGCTCTCCGACCCCGAGAAGCAGACCCTGACGGCGTACGGCGCGTTCGGGGAGAAGAAGCTCTACGGCAAGGTCGTCCAGGGCGTCATCCGCTCGACGGTCGTCGTCGACGAGGCCGGCGTGGTCGAGCTGGCGCAGTACAACGTCAAGGCCACCGGCCACGTCGCCAAGCTGCGGCGCGACCTCGGCCTCGCCTCCTAGACTCTGGCCTGCGCGCCCGTAGCCCAATGGCAGAGGCAGTCGGTTTAGGTCCGGCCCAGTGTGAGTTCGAATCTCATCGGGCGCACCCCCACCCGTCCCGGGCCGGGTCATGAGCTCGGTGGAGATCGTGCCCTTCGAGGACCGGCACGCCCCGGGCATCGCCCGGCTGAGCACCACCGTGCAGTGGCCGTCGCTGACGGAGCCGGCGACCGTGCGGGCGGTCTGCACGGCGCCGGGCTCGTCGGCGTACGTCGCCCTCGTCGACGGCACCGTCGTCGGCTGGGCCCAGGCGCTCGGGGACGGGGTGCTGCAGTCGCACCTGAGCTTCGTCGCCGTGCATCCCGACCACCGGCGGCGCGGCATCGCGCGGCTGCTCACGGTCGCGACGTTCCAGGCCACCCACACCGTGCGGATGGACCTGATCACCGACTCCGCGGTGCCGTTCTACGAGGCGTTCGAGCACCGGCGGATGCACGGGTTCCGGATCTACCCCGGCGCGTGACTCAGAGCCCGGTGAGCACGTCCGCCACGACCGGGGCGATCTCGCGCAGCGCCTTGCCGCGGTGCGAGATCGCGTCCTTCTCCTCGACCGACAGCTCGGCCGAGGTGCGCTCGCCGCCGTCGGCGACGAACAGCACGTCGTAGCCGAAGCCGCCGGTCCCCCGCGTCTCGCGGATGATCCGGCCGGGCATCTCGCCGTGCACGACGTGCTCCGCGATGCCGCCGGCCCCCACCGGGTAGGCGAAGGCGACCGCGGCGGTGAAGTGCGCGGCCCGCCGCTCGTCGGGCACGTCGGCGAGCTGCTCGAGCAGCAGCCGGTTGTTCGCCCCGTCGTCCTTGGCGACGCCGGCCCACCGCGCGGACAGCACGCCCGGCATGCCGTTCAGCTCGTCGACGCACAGGCCGCTGTCGTCGGCCAGCGACGGCAGGCCGGTGGCCGCCACGGCGGCGCGGGCCTTGAGCAGGGCGTTGCCGGCGAACGTGCTCTCGGTCTCCGCCGGCTCGTCGTACGGCGTCACGTCGTCCAGCCCGAGCACCTCGACGTCGGCGACGTACTCCACGAGGATGCGGCGCATCTCGACGAGCTTCTTGGCGTTGCGGGACGCGAGGAAGACCTGGGTCATCCGGCGAGGGCCTCGCGCTGCAGGCGGGTGAGGTCGACGCAGCCCTTCTCGGCCAGGGTCAGCAGGCTGTCGAGCATCTTCCGGTCGAACGGGGCGCCCTCGGCGGTGCCCTGGACCTCGACGTAGGCGCCGTCGCCGGTCATCACGACGTTCATGTCGGTCTCGGCGCGGACGTCCTCCTCGTAGGGCAGGTCGAGGCGCGGCTCCCCGTCGATGATCCCGACGGAGATGGCGGCCACCGAGCCGGTGAGCGGCTCGCCCTTGAGCGCGCCGATGCCCTGGAGGTGCGCGACCGCGTCGGCCAGCGCGACGTACGCGCCGGTGATCGCCGCCGTCCGGGTGCCGCCGTCGGCCTGCAGCACGTCGCAGTCCAGGACGATGGTGTTCTCGCCGAGCGCCTGGTAGTCGATGACCGCGCGCAGCGAGCGGCCGATCAGGCGGGAGATCTCGTGGGTGCGACCGCCGATGCGGCCCTTGACCGACTCGCGGTCGGAGCGGGTGTTGGTGGAGGCGGGCAGCATGGCGTACTCCGCGGTCACCCAGCCCAGGCCGGACCCCTTGCGCCAGCGCGGCACGCCCTCGCTGGCGCTCGCGGCGCACAGCACCCGGGTCTTGCCGAACTCGACCAGCACCGACCCGGCTGCGTGGTCCAGCCAGTTGCGGGTGATCGTCACGGGGCGGAGCTCGTCGTTGGTTCTTCCGTCTGCTCGGGTCATGCGGGCGACCCTACCGACCACCACCCGCCGTCCCGTGCGCCCGGTAGTAGCGCCGCCACACCAGGCGGTGCACCGGGATCCAGCGCGGGACGGATCGCAGCCCGGGGATCAGCGGGAGGAACATCAGCGCCGCGGTGAGGACGAGCATCAGGCCCCACACCAGGGCGTCGGCGTTCTCGGAGGTGGAGAACGGCTTGACCTGGTACCAGAACGTGTAGAGCCACATCCAGGGCTGGCCGGGGTAGTTGCCGGTCTCGTTCATCATCCCCCACTGGTCACCGCCGAGCTGCTGGGCGCGTGCGGTGTCCTCGAGGTACGCGCCGTCGGAGAGCAGCAGCAGCGGCCGGGTCTGGTCGGCGCCGTAGAAGGTGCCCGAGGAGGTCAGGCTGCCCTCGAGGCCGCCGGACCGGGCCAGGGCGAGGAACCGGCCTGCCAGCACCGGCACCGGCCCGAACCCGACCTGGGCCGGCACCGCCGCGCCACCGGTCCGGGCGAGCGCGTCCGCGTAGCTCGTGGCCCAGGCCTGCCGGCGACCCGGGCTCGCCGCACCCCACCGCGCCAGCGCCGCGCGCAGCCGCGCGTCGCCGGAGACCATCGCGAGCGGCTGCAGCACCAGCGACGCGGAGTCCACCGGGATCCGCACGCCACCGAGCTTCTGGGTCGGGATGCCGAGCAGCTTCTGGCCCTCGGCCGCGGAGTTGTACGGCGGTCCGTAGGTGGCGCTCGTGCTGGTGCCCGCGAGCTCGGCGGTGGCCGTCGCGACCACGTCGGCGGGAGCGGCCTGGGCCCACGACCGCATCGTGATCGCGGGTTCGTCCGGGGACGAGAAGGCCGCCGCCAGCCCGGTGGTGAGCAGGCTGACGGCGACGAGGGCGAGCACGAACTCCTTCACCAGGTCGTAGGGCCGGGTGGCGAAGTCGTGCGCGTCGGGGGTGCGGGCGGCCGGCCTGCGCCCGGTGGTGCGACCCACGCTCGTGGTGGCCATCTCAGTCACCCGGCTCGACGTCGAAGGGCGGCACCACCCCGTGCCGGCGCACCAGCACGACGTGCCACACCGTGACCACGCCGACGGCCACCGGCAGCAGCACGACGTGCCACAGCAGCATCTGGCCCGGGTTCAGCACGTTGAACCACGCACCGATGCCGACGGCGTTCAGCCCGTCCTTCGCCTGGGTGCTGATCCACTGCGCGTCGAAGTTCGACTGGGTCAGGTAGCCGGTGAACGCGGTGCCGATCGAGGCCACGAACGCCAGCACGCCGACCACCCAGGTCAGCGTCCGCCTGCCGCGCCAGGCCGCCATCCAGAACTTGCCCCACAGGTGGATGACCATGAACGCGAACATCAGCTCGACGCTCCACAGGTGCAGGGAGTTGACGAAGTGCCCCACCCCGGAGACGTGCCACCACGCGACCCCGCCGGCGGCGAGCACCGCTCCGGAGACCAGCACCACGACGAGGGCGGCGAGCGTCAGCACGCCGAACACGTAGATCCAGGAGACGACGTAGGCGGGCTGGCGGTCCGGCAGCGCCTCGCCGGGCGGGACCAGGCCGCTGATCCGGGTGCGCAGCCGGGTGGTCCAGTTCGTCGGCTCGTGGCCCGCCGCCCCGACGGCCGACGAGCGCAGCGCGGTCACGGCCGGTCACCCCTCGGTCGAGGTCGCCCGAGCCCGGGAAGGGCAGGAGCAGCGCGAGCACGAACACCACCACCATCGCGGCGATGATCAGCAGGTTCGTGACGCTGAGGTTGAAGACGCCCACGTGGACGTAGCTGCCCGAGGAGGCCGCCGAGAGGAGCTGGAGCGAGGAGGTCATCGCCACCACCGGTGAGGAGGGGACGCGGGGCTGCGTCCGCCTTCATCGTGCGCGCGGGCACACCACGTCCCCAGGGGCTTTGGTCCCCTCAGGCCAGGTCGTACGTCGACCCGGTGACCGCGGCCTCGAGCGGGCCGTCGAAGGCCTCCCGGGCCTCGGCCAGCGGGACGGACGGGTCGTGCCAGGGCGGGATGTGCGTGAGCACCAGCCGGCCGACCCCCGCCTCGGCCGCGACGACGCCGGCCTGCTTGCCGGTGAGGTGCAGGTCGACGGGGTTGTCGCCGCCCTCGACGAACGCCGACTCGCACAGCAGCAGGTCCGCGCCGCTCGCGAGGTCGACCAGCTCCTGGCAGGGGCCGGTGTCGCCGGAGTAGGCGACCACCCGCCCGTCGGCCTCGACGCGCAGCCCGTAGGCCGGCGATCGGGTGCACGACGCGGGTGGGGCGGATCGTGAACGGGCCGAGCCGGATCGGCTGGTCGTCGTACTCGTGGAAGTCGAACTCGGCGGACATCCCGGTCGCCGGGTCGAGGCCGTAGGCGCGGGCGCACTGGGCGGCGACCCCGCGCGGGCCCCACACCGGGATCGGCGGGCGCGCGCCGTCGGGGTGGTACTTCCACATGACGTAGAGACCGCTGATGTCGAAGTAGTGGTCGGGGTGCAGGTGGCTGAACAGCACCGCGTCGATGCTCAGCGGGTCGACGAAGCGGTGCAGGGTGCCGAGGGCGCCGCTGCCGAGGTCGAGCAGCACCCGCCAGGTCCGGCCGTCCTGCTCGCCCTCGAGGAGGTAGCAGGAGGCAGCCGAGTCGGGGCCGGCGAAGGAGCCGGAGCAGCCGATGACGGTGAGGTTCACACGGCCGCCCAGGTGGTGGCCTGCGCGAGCTGGTGCACGGACTCCAGCTCGGGGCCGAGGAACCGCCGGCCGATCGAGGCGAACTCCGACGGCTGCCCGGTGGTGAGGAACCGGTGCTCGGGCGCGGGCAGGGCCGGGTCGCGCTCGAGGTCGTGCTGGACGAGCAGCCGGTAGACGTCCTTGGCGGTCTCCTCGGCGCTCGACACGAGCGTCACCTGGTCGCCCATCACGTAGGACACGATGCCGGTCAGCAGCGGGTAGTGGGTGCAGCCGAGGATCAGGGTGTCGATGCCGACCGAGGTCAGCGGGTCGAGGTACTCGTGCGCGGCGGCCATCAGCTCGGGGCCGCTGGTCACCCCGGCCTCGACGAACTCGACGAAGCGCGGGCACGCGCGGGTGTGCAGCGTGATGTGCGGGGCGGCGGTGAACGCGTCGTCGTAGGCCATCGAGTCGGCGGTCGCGCGGGTGCAGATCACCCCGATCCGGCCGGTGCGGGAGGCGGCCACCGCGCGACGGGTCGCCGGGTGGATCACCTCGACCACCGGCACCGGGTAGCGCTCGCGGGCGTCGCGCAGGACGGCGGCGCTGGCGGAGTTGCAGGCGATGACCAGCGCCTTGACGCCCTGGTCGACGAGGTGGTCCAGGCACTCGAGGGCGTACTCCCGCACCTCCCCGATCGGCAGGGGGCCGTAGGGCTGGCGGGCGGTGTCGCCGAGGTAGAGCACCGGCTCGTGCGGCAGCTGGTCCAGCACGGCACGGGCCACGGTGAGTCCACCGAAGCCTGAGTCGAAGATGCCGATCGGAGCGTCTGCCACGCGCCCTACGTTAGTGCCACCCGCCCCCTGCTCCCCCGCTCACGCGACACACGTCACGGTGCGACGGTGGTCACGCGCGGCGGTCGGGGCTCAGGCCTCGGCGGGCCGCTCGTTGTAGACCCCGGCGAACGGCTGCCCGGACAGCTTCTGGATCTCGTTCATGATCACGTCGGTCACCTCGCGCCGGGCCCGGCCGGCCGGCACCCCGTCGTACGTGCCCTGGAACTGCACGGGCTTGCCGAACCGGATGGTGACGTCGGCGCGGCGCGGGAACGTGGTGCCGACCGGCTGGATGTTCTCGGTGCCGGTCAGGCCCACGGGTACGACGGGCGCGCCGGACGTCAGCGCCAGGTGCGCGACCCCGGTCCGGCCGCGGTAGAGCCGGCCGTCGCGCGAGCGGGTGCCCTCGGGGTAGATGCCGAACGCCTCGCCGCGGCCGAGCACCTCCAGCGCGATGTCCAGGGAGGCCAGCGCGGCCTTGGTGTCGTCGCGGTCGACGGGCACCATGCCGATGCCCTCGAACCAGCCGCGGACCAGCGCGCCCTTGATGCCCGTGCCGGTGAAGTAGTCCTCCTTGGCCAGGAAGACGACCTTGCGGGGCACGAAGAACGGGATCACCATGCTGTCCGCGAACGAGAGGTGGTTGCTGGCCACGATCACCGGGCCGGAGCTCGGGATGTTCTCGAGCCCCTCGATCCGGGGTCGCCAGTAGAGCTTCGCCACGGGCGGCAGCACGGCGTGCACGACCTCATACAACATCTTCCGCACCCTCCAGGTTTCCGAGAGGCCAAGAGTGCCAGGTACGCCGCCGGCCCGCCGACCTGCCCGCCGTACGGACGGCTCAGGCGTCGAACGGGAGCTTCGGCTGCGGCGGCCCGAGGGAGGGGTCCACGCCGTCGAACAGGCTGCTGACCGACTCCCCGGCGTGCACCCGGGAGATCGCCTCGGCGAACAGCTCGGCCACCGAGCGGACCTTCAGCTCGGGCCAGTCCGCGGGCGCCGGGACCGTGTCGGTGGTGACCACCTCGCGGATCATCGGGTGGTCGCGCAGCCGCTCGACCGCCTTGCCGACGAACAGGCCGTGGGTGCAGGCGACCGAGGCGCCGGTGCAGCCGAGCTCCTCGAGCTTGTCGAGCAGCTCCACGATCGAGCCGCCGGTGGCGATCTCGTCGTCGAGGACGATCGCGTGCTTGCCCTCGACGTCGCCGACGATCGCGTCGATGACGACCCGGTCGTCGGCCAGCCGCTGCTTGCTGCCCGCCGCGACCGGCAGCCCGAGCAGCCGGGAGAAGTGCGTGGCGGTCTTGGCGTTGCCGAGGTCGGGCGAGACCACGACCGCGTTCGACAGGTCCTGGTCCCGGTAGTGCTCGGCGAGCACGCCCGAGCGCGGTCAGGTGGTCGACCGGGACGGAGAAGAAGCCGTGCACCTGCGGGGCGTGCAGGGTCATCGTCAGCACCCGGCTCACCCCGGCCGTGGTCAGCAGGTCGGCGACGAGCCGGCCGCCGAGCGAGATGCGCGAGGCGTCCTTCTTGTCCGAGCGGGCGTAGGCGTAGTGCGGGATCACCGCGGTGATCTGCGCCGCCGACGCGCCCTTGGCGGCGTCCACCATCAGCAGCAGCTCCATCAGGTGCTCCTGGGTCGGCGGCACCAGCGGCTGGACGATGTAGACGTCGCGCTGGCGGCAGTTGGCCTGCAGCTGCGCCTGGAGGCAGTCGTTGCTGAACCGGCTGATGTCCACCGAGGACAGTCCGACCCCGAGGTTGTCGCAGATGGCGGTGGCCAGCGGACGGTGGGCGCTTCCGGAGAAGACGACGATCTCACGCACGCGGCGCTCCCGGGGTGGGCGTGGAGTGGGCCGGGGCCACACTAACCCGGAGCACGGGACGCCCGCGCAGGCGTCCCGGCGGGGCGTCAGGCCCAGAGCTGGCCCTCGAGGCGGCCCTCCGCCTCGTCCACGGTGCCCTCGTAGGCGCCGGTGGAGAGGTACTTCCAGCCGCCGTCGCAGACCACGAAGACGATGTCGGCGCGCTCCCCGGCCTTGACCGACTTGGCGGCCTGGGCCAGCGCGGCGTGCAGGATCGCGCCGGTCGAGATGCCGGCGAAGATGCCCTCCGCCTCGAGCAGCTCGCGCACCCGTCGTACGGCGTCCCGGGGCCCGACCGAGAAGCGCGCGTCGATCAGCGAGGCGTCGTACAGCTCGGGGACGAAGCCCTCGTCGAGGTTGCGCAGCCCGTAGACGAGCTCGCCGTAGCGCGGCTCCGCGGCGACGATCCGCACCTCGGGCTTGTGCTCGCGGAAGTACCGGCCGACGCCCATCAGGGTGCCGGTGGTGCCGAGGCCGGCGACGAAGTGCGTCACCTCGGGCAGGTCCGCGACGATCTCGGGGCCGGTGCCCTCGTAGTGCGCGAGCGCGTTGGCGGGGTTGCCGTACTGGTAGAGCATCACCCAGTCGGGGTGGTCCTCGGCGACCTGCTTGGCGACCCGGACCGCCTCGTTGGAGCCGCCCGCGGCGGGCGAGGAGACGATCTCGGCGCCCCACATGCGCAGCAGCTGGCGGCGCTCCTCGGAGGTGTTCTCCGGCATCACGCAGACCAGCCGGTAGCCCTTGAGCTTGGCGGCCATCGCCAGCGAGATGCCGGTGTTGCCCGACGTGGGCTCCAGGATCGTGCAGCCGGGCCGCAGCGTGCCGTCCTTCTCCGCGACCTCGACCATCTTCAGCGCCGCGCGGTCCTTGATCGAGCCGGTGGGGTTCTGGTCCTCCAGCTTGGCCCACAGCCGCACGTCCGGCGACGGCGACAGGCGGGGCAGGCCGACCAGCGGCGTGCCCCCGACCGAGTCGAGCGTCGAGTCGAAGCGCACCGTCAGCGCGCTCCGCCGGCGACCGCAGGCAGCACGACGACCTGGTCGCCGTCGCTCACGCTGGTGTCGAGACCGCCGGTGAACCGGACGTCCTCGTCGTTGACGTAGACGTTCACGAACCGGCGCAGGTCCGCGCCCTCGATGAGGCGCTCCTTGATGCCCGGGTGGTTGCCCTCCAGGTGGTCGATGACCTCCGAGAGCGTGGCGCCCTCACCGGGAACGGCCTTCTCGCCGCCGGTGTACGTGCGCAGGATGGTGGGGATGCGGACCTCGACTGACATCAGTCCTGGCTCCTCAGCTGTTCGATGGTGGCGACGACGGAGACCTCTTCCTCGGTCACCTGGCCGTCGACGATTCTGTAAGACCTGAACTCCACGGGGCCGTCACTATTCCCGTGCTCGCGTGTGCTGACCAACACGTAGTGCGCGTTCGGCTCCATCGCGAGGCCCGTGTCGGTGCGCGACGGGTACGCCTCGGTGGCCGTGTGCGAGTGGTAGACGACCACCGGCTCCTCGTCGCGGTCGTCCATCTCCCGGTAGAGCGAGAGCAGCTCGGTCGGGTCGAACTCGTAGAACGTCGGCGAGCTCGCGGCGTTCACCATCGGGACGAACCGCTCGGGGCGGTCGGAGCCCTCGGGGCCCGCGACCACGCCGCACGCCTCGTCGGGGTGGTCCCGCTTGGCGTGCGCGACGATCGCGTCGTAGGTCTCCTGGTCGATCCTCAGCACGTCCGCCAGCGTAGGAGGCCCCGGTCGCCGGCCCGCCGTACCCCGGGCGGGTCCGCATCCTGAGACTCAGCGGGTGAGCGCGTCGACCAGGGTCTCCTGGAGGTAGCCCACCCACTGGTAGATGTCGTAGACGTGCGCCCGCGGGTCCTCGTCGGGCAGCGCCATCCAGTAGTCCTCGTCGCCCTCCTCGACCCCGAGCCGGGTGGCCAGGGCGAGCCGGATGTCGGTGAACGACTTCATCCAGGTGACCGCCTCGTCCCGGTCGAGCTCGACGTCGACGACCAGGCCGTCCTCGCCGAGCTCGGTGGGCAGCCCGGCCTCCTCGAGGGTGTCGATGACCTGCACCGCCGCCCGCGCCTTGTGGTCGCGCAGCCCGCCCTCGGTGAAGCGGCGGAACTCGCCGGCCGCCTCCTCGTCGTCCGGGTAGGCGGTGGGGAACAGCCGGGCCAGGACCGGGTCCTCCGGCTCGGTGGTCGGACCGGAGAAGTCCAGCAGCTGCTCGAGCGGGTCGTCGCTCGCGCTCGGGGCGGCCACCTCGTTGCGCAGCAGCTCGACCAGCTGCGAGGCCAGCGACCGGATCAGGTCGGCCTCGAAGCCGGTGAACGTCGCGACCGCGCCCCCGCCCCGGCGCCGCTCGAAGCCCTCGCTCATCAGTCCTGCTTCTCCATCGTGGCCCAGAGGCCGTACTCGTGCATCGCCTGGACGTCGCGCTCCATCTCCTCGCGGGACCCGCTCGACACGACCGACTTGCCGTCGTTGTGCACCTCGAGCATCAGCTTCTCGGCCTTCTTGCGGCTGTAGCCGAAGTAGGTCTGGAAGACGAAGGAGACGTAGTTCATCAGGTTGACCGGGTCGTTCCACACGATCGTCACCCACGGGGTCCCGAGGGAGGTGAGGTCCTCGGTCTCCGGCTGCTCGAGCTCGACGGGAGAGGGGGCGGACACGGCATTCATCCTAGGGTGTGGGCGTGACGACACAGTCGACCGCGTTGCTGACCGACCACTACGAGCTCACGATGCTCCAGGCTGCGCTCGCCTCGGGCACCGCGCACCGGCGCGCCGTGTTCGAGCTGTTCCCCCGCCGGCTCCCCGAGGGGCGGCGGTACGGCGTCGTGGCCGGTGTCGGACGCGCGCTCGACGCGATCGAGCGGTTCACCTTCGACGCCGAGGTCGTCGACGTGCTCCGGGAGCACGGCGTGGTCGACGAGCCGACGCTGGAGTGGCTGGCGGGCTACCGGTTCAACGGCGACGTCTGGGGCTACGCCGAGGGCGAGACCTACTTCCCCTACTCCCCGCTGATGGTGGTCGAGTCGAGCTTCGCCGAGGCGGTGCTGCTCGAGACGCTGCTGCTCTCGATCCTCAACCACGACTCGGCGATCGCGTCGGCGGCCTCGCGGATGACCTGGGCCGCCGGAGACCGGCCGTGCATCGAGATGGGGTCGCGCCGCACGCACGAGGAGGCGGCGGTGGCGGCCGCCCGCGCGGCGTACATCGCGGGCTTCGTGACCACCTCGAACCTCGCGGCCCGGCAGCGGTACGGCGTCCCCACGGCCGGCACCAGCGCGCACAGCTTCACGCTCCTGCACGACACCGAGAAGGACGCGTTCACCGCCCAGGTCACCTCGCTCGGTCAGGGCACGACGCTGCTCGTCGACACCTACGACGTCGCCGAGGCGGTGCGGCTCGGGGTCGAGGTGGCCGGCCCGGGGCTCGGCGCGGTCCGCCTCGACAGCGGCGACCTCGGCGTCCTCGCCCAGCAGGTCCGCGACCAGCTCGACGCGCTCGGGGCGCACGACACCCGGATCGTGGTCACCTCCGACCTCGACGAGCACGCGATCGCCGCGCTGGCCGCGGCCCCGGTCGACGGCTACGGCGTCGGCACCTCGCTGGTCACCGGCAGCGGCCACCCGACCTGCGGGTTCGTCTACAAGCTGGTCTCCCGCGAGGGGCCGGACGGCGAGATGGTCAGCGTCGCGAAGCGGAGCAAGGACAAGATCTCCATCGGCGGCCGGAAGTACGCCCTGCGCCGGCGCAACGCGCGCGGCGTCGCGGAGGCCGAGGTCGTCGGCATCGGGGAGCCGCCGGTCGACGACGGCGACGACCGGGCGCTGATGGTGCGGCTCGTCGAGAAGGGCACGGTGGTCGGCCGGGAGAGCCTGGACACGATCCGCGAGCGGCACGCCGCCTCCCGCGCCGAGCTGCCGCTCAAGGCCCGCCAGCTCTCCCGCGGGGAGCCGGTCATCCCGACCGTGCACCTCGACGGGGAGGTCTCCTGAGATGGCCCTGGTCCGCTGCGACTTCTTCTCCGAGGTGCTCGAGGTCGGCACGTCGATGACGGTGCTGCTGCCGCAGGCGGGCGAGGAGCAGATCGGGATCTCGACCGGCACCACCCGGCACGACGGCGGCTTCCCGGTGCTCTACCTGCTGCACGGGCTCTCCGACGACAGCTCCGCCTGGCTGCGCTACACCAGCATCGAGCGGTACGCCGCCCCGCTCGGCGTCGCCGTCGTGATGCCCCAGGTGCAGCGGTCGTTCTACGCCGACGAGGTGCACGGCGAGCGCTACTGGACGTTCCTGTCCGAGGAGCTGCCCCGCGTCGTCGCCTCGTTCTTCCGGGTCTCCGAGCGCCGCGAGGACACCTTCGTGGCGGGCCTGTCGATGGGCGGCTACGGCGCGCTGAAGTGGGCGCTGCACCAGCCCGAGCGGTTCGCCGCGGCGGCCAGCCTGTCCGGTGCCCTCGACCTCGAGGCGATCAGCCGGGACCCCGGCGCCGGCCGCTGTTCCAGCGGGTGTTCGACGGCGAGGTCGGGCCGCACGACGACCTGTTCACGCTGCTCGGCGAGGCGGAGATCGAGTCGCTGCCGTCGCTCTACCTCGGCTGCGGCACCGACGACCACCTGTTCGCCGGGAACGAGCGGTTCGTCGACGAGGCGACGCTCGCCGGGGTCGACGTACACGTGGACTTCCGGCCGGGCGAGCACGAGTGGGGCCTGTGGGACGCGACCATCCGCGATGTGCTCGCGTGGCTCCCGCTGGGTGACTAGGGTCACGCACATGGCACGCGCACTGATCGTCGTCGACGTCCAGAACGACTTCTGCGAGGGCGGCAGCCTGGCCGTCGACGGGGGCGCCGAGGTCGCGTTCCGGATCGGCGAGCTGCTGCACCACTGGTCGCACAAGGACCCCAAGGCACCGGACTACCAGCTCGTCGTGGCCACCCGCGACCACCACGTCGACCCCGGCGACCACTTCAGCGACGAGCCGGACTTCGACCAGTCCTGGCCGGCGCACTGCGTGGTCGGCACCGACGGGGAGGCGCTTCCACCCCAACCTCGACCCGCAGCCGTTCGACGCGGTGTTCCTCAAGGGCGAGCACGCCGCGGCGTACTCCGGCTTCGAGGGGCGCACGACCGACGGCTCGACGCTCACCGACTGGCTGCGCCGGCACGACGTCACCGACGTGGACGTGTGCGGCCTCGCCACCGACTACTGCGTGCGCGCCACCGCCCTGGACGCGGTCCGCGACGGCTTCGCCACCCGGCTGCTGGAGTCGCTGTGCGCGGGCGTCGCGCCGGCCACGACGGCGTCGCGCGCTGTCCGAGATGCGCCACGCCGGCGTGACGGTCGCATGAGGCAGGTCCCGCCGCTGACGCAGATGTTCGCCGAGCTCGCCGCCAGCCGCCGCGACCACCCCGCACTGGTCGGCGCGACGCGCACGGTCACCTACGGCCAGCTCGACGAGCGCGGCAACCGGGTCGCGAACGCCCTGCTGGGCCTCGGGGTCGGGGAGAACGAGCGGGTCGCCTACCTCGACCTCAACCATCCCGAGTTCTTCGAGGTGATGCTCGGCGCCGCCCGGATCGGCTCGGCCATCGCGCCGCTGAACTACCGGCTGACGCCGGCCGAGATGGGCCGCATCGTGCACGACGCCCGCGCCACCGTGCTGGTCGTCGGGCCGGCGTTCGAGGCCGCGCTGCCCGCGATCCTGGCCGAGGCGCCGGGGCTGACCCGCGTCGTGCGGACCGGTGAGGACTTCGAGGAGTGGATCGCCGCCGCCGAGCGACGTGGACCCGGGCCGCGAGCCGTCGTACGACGACGTGGTGCTGCAGCTCTACACCTCGGGCACGACCGGGCTGCCCAAGGGCGTGCTGCTGACCAACGGCAACTGCTCGGGGCTGATGGACGTCGCGGACGCGTGGGACGTCGACGAGACGTCGGTGTCGCTGGTCGCGATGCCGCTGTTCCACATCGGCGGGTCCGGCTGGGCGAACGTCGCGCTGGCCCGCGGCGGCACCGACGTCCTGGTGCCGGTGATCGACCCGGCGGCGCCTGATCGACACCATCGAGCAGGCCGGCATCACCAACGCGTTCCTGGTGCCGGCGGTGCTGCAGATGATGTGCGCGGTGCCCGGGGCCGACGACCGCGACTACTCCAGCCTGCGGTCGATCGCGTACGGCGCCTCGCCGATCACCACGGCCGCGCTGAAGCGGTCGCTGGAGGTGTTCGGGCGCCGCTGTTCCAGGTCTACGGCCTGACCGAGACGACCGGCGCGATCACCGAGCTGTCCGCGGCCGACCACGACCCGGGCGGCCCCCGCCAGCACCTGCTGCGCTCGGCCGGCCGGCCCTACCCGTGGGTGGAGATGAAGGCCGTCGACCCGGTCACCGGCCAGGACTGCGGCCCGGGCGAGGTCGGGGAGATCTGGACCCGCTCGCGGCAGAACTCCCCCGGCTACTGGGACAAGCCCGCCGAGACCGCGGCCGCCTTCGACGCCGACGGCTGGCTGCACACCGGCGACGCGGGCTACCTCGACGACGAGGGCTTCGTGTTCCTCACCGACCGGATCAAGGACATGATCGTGACCGGCGCGGAGAACGTGTACCCGATCGAGGTCGAGTCGGCGCTCTCCGAGCACCCCGACGTCGCCGACGTGGCGGTGATCGGCGTCCCCGACGAACGCTGGGGCGAGACCGTGAAGGCGGTCGTCGTACGCCGTCCGGGGTCGACGCTGACCGCGGACGAGCTGATGGAGTGGGCGAAGGAGCGGATCGCCGGCTTCAAGCGGCCGCGGTCGGTCGACTTCGCCGACGAGCTGCCCCGCAACCCCTCCGGCAAGCTGCTCAAGCGGGTGCTGCGCGAGCCCTACTGGGCCGACGCCGAGGGCCGCCACATCGGCTGACCACTCGCGTGTCGGGCAGCAGTGACGGCTCACTCGCCGCGGAACACCGGCCGGCGCTTCTCCCCGAAGGCCCGCATGCCCTCGGCCACGTCGGCGGTGCGCAGCAGCATCGTCTGGCCGGTGCGCTCGCGCTCCAGCGCGTCGTGGAGGTGGCCCAGCGTCGCGGCGTTGACCGCCTTCTTGGTGGCCGCGTAGGACAGCGGCGGTCCCGCGGCGAGCCGGGCGACGAGCTGCTCGACGGTGTCCTCGAACGTCGTCGTCGGCGGCGAGGTGGCTGACCAGCCCGGCGTCGTACGCCTCGCGCGCCGGCAGCGCCTCGCCCGAGCAGCGCCATCCGCATCGCCCGGGCCCGGCCGACCGACGCGGCGACGGTGGCGGTCGCTCCCCCGTCGGGCATCAGGCCGATCCGCGCGAACGCCAGCAGGAACGACGCGGACTCCCGGGCCACCACCAGGTCGCAGGCCAGCGCCATCGAGCAGCCCACCCCCGCGGCGACCCCGTTGACGGCCGCCACGCAGGGCTTGCCGAGCCCCACGATCGCCCGGACGATCCGGTTGGCCCGGTCGAGGCTGGTGACGTCGAAGTTCTCGTGGGCGTCGGCCCCGGACAGGTCGGCGCCGGAGCAGAACGCGGTGCCGGCGCCGGCGAGCAGCACCACGCGTACGTCGTCCCGGGCGGCCGCCCCCTCGACCGCAGCGGCGATCCGTCGCTCATCGCGGCGGTCATCGCGTTGAGCCGGTCCGGCCGGTCCATCGTGAGCCGGAGCACCCCGTCGACGTACCGGACGTCGAGGCCCTGCCCTGCGTCCATGCGGCCGACCCTAACGGAGTCATCGGCATCTCGGGCCCCACTGAAAAGCATCCGATGTCGGAGGAAGGCGGCGCAGCTGCTCCGCCGCAAACTCCCCAAGAACTGTTTGACAGTCGTCGCGGCTTCCTGGTTCCATCTCCCCCAGACAGCCTGTGACCGTACGACGGGGGAACGCATGTCCGACGACGCCGACGCCGTCTCGTCCCTGCGGGCGGTCGCGCACCCGCTCCGGCTGCGGATCCTCTCGCTGCTCACCGGCGCCGAGTGAGCGCCGCCGAGGTGGCCCGCGAGCTCGACGTCACGCACGCCAACGCGTCCTACCACCTGCGGGTGCTCGCCGACGCGGGCGAGGTCGTCGTCGCCGGCGAGGAGAAGATCCGGGGCGGCGTCGCGAAGCGCTACCGGCACCCGTGGGAGCAGCACCGCACGACGGGCACGCCGCCCAGCAGCTCGGAGCGCGAGCGGGAGACCTACGTCCGGGCCATGGCCGAGGAGCTGGTCCGCCGCTCGCGGCACCGCAGCCCGGGCACGCGGATGCGGATGACCGACGCGGAGCTCTGGGTCACCCCCGAGGTCTGGGAGCGGGTCAGCGCCCTGGTCGAGGAGGCCTCCACCCTGGTGCACGCCGAGGCGCGGCCGCCCCGCACGCCGGGCACGGTGCACGTCAACCTGACCGCCGCCTCGTTCGAGATGACCGAGCCGCCCGCGATGACGTGGCGGGACGCGGTGGCCCCGCTGCGCGAGCGCAACTTCGCCTGGTACTTCGCCTCCCGGTTCAGCAACACGCTGGGCTCGATGATGGCCGGGATCGCCCTGACCTTCGCGGTGCTCGACCTGACCGGCTCGGCCAGCGCGCTGGGCCAGGTCCTCGCCGCCCGCACCGTGCCGATGGTGCTCTTCCTGCTGTTCGGCGGCGTGATCGCCGACCGGTTCCCCCGCACGCTGGTGCTGCAGCTCTCGAACCTGCTCTCGGCGGCGACCCAGGGCCTGGTCGCCTACCTGGTGATCTCCGGGCAGGCCGAGCTCTGGATGATCGTCACGCTCGAGGTGGTCAACGGCACCGTGTCGGCGATGAGCTTCCCGGCGATGGCGAGCATGGTCCCGCAGCTCGTCCCGCGCGCCCAGCTCCAGTCGGCCAACGCCCTGCTCTCCCTGGTGCGCGGCGGCCTCACCGTCATCGGCCCGACGCTCGGCGCGCTGCTGGTGGTCACGATCGGCTCGGGCTGGGCGCTCGCCGTCGACGCGCTCAGCTGGCTGGTCGCCGCGGTCCTGCTGACGCCGATGCGGCTGCCGCCCCGAGCCGGCGAAGGCCGCGCAGACCAGCACGGTCCGCGAGCTGCGCGAGGGCTGGACGTTCTTCGTCTCGACCACCTGGCTGTGGGTCGTGGTGCTCGCCTTCGGGGTGCTCAACGCGATCCACTCCGGCGCCTGGTTCACCCTCGGCCCGGCCGCGGCCAAGTCGACGATCGGCGAGCAGGGCTGGGGCCTGGTGCTCTCGGCCGAGTCCGTCGGGCTGCTGGTGATGACCGTGGTGCTGCTGCGCGTGGACGTCCGGCGGCCGCTGCTCGTCGGGATGCTCGGCTGCTCGTTGATGGGCGTCCCGATGGTGGTCCTCGGCGTCGAGCCGAACCTCGCCGTGCTGCTCGTCGCCACGTTCGTCGCCGGCGCCGGCATCGAGCTGTTCAGCATCGGCTGGAACGTCGCGATGCAGGAGAACATCGACGACGCGATGCTCTCGCGCGCCTACTCGTACGACGCCCTGGGCTCGTTCGTGGCCATGCCGGTCGGGCAGCTGCTCTACGGCCCGCTGGGCGAGGCGTTCGGCTACCGGGACGTGCTGGTCGTCAGCGGGGTGGCCTACGTCCTGGTCGCGCTGGTCACGCTGTCCTCGCGGTCCGTGCGGACCCTGTCACGCAGGCGCACCGACAGCGAGGTCGGCGGCCGACCCGAGGCCGAGATCAGCCACCCCACTTCTCCGCCAGCGCACTGACCACCTTGAGGTCGCGGGCGGTGCCGGGGGCCAGCACCTTCTTGAACGCCGGGTAGAACTTCGCGTCCAGCGACGGCTTGGTCAGCCAGACGTGCACGGCCCGGCCGATCACGACCGCCGACTCCCCCGGCTCGTCCCAGGCCGCGATCCGCTCCGCCGCCTCCCGGTCGGGCACGTGCCCGGCCTTGAAGAACGTCACGTAGCGCCGCTGCCCGTCCCCCGCCGGGAACGGCGCGCGAGCCCCTGCGCGTCGTCGTGGATCCCGCGCAGCTCGGCGGGGGTGAGGATCACCGACGGCACGTCGAAGCCGCAGTGCTCGCCGAGCACCTCCTCGACGTGCCGCTCCACCTTGGCCGCCGACCGCATCGGCGTGCGGAACCGGACGTTGCCGGTCTGGATGTGGGTCTCGACCTCGGCCAGGCCGGACGTGGTCAGGTGGTCGCGCAGGTCGGCCATCTTGTAGTAGCGGCCGCCCACGTTCACGGCCCGCAGCAGGGCGATGTACGTCGGCACCCCCTCATCCTCGCCGACCCGTCACCCGTGCAGGGACATGGGCGGCGTGTCGTCGCACAACTGACGGGTCGGCGACAATCGGCTCGTGGAGATCCGACCCGCCGGACCCGACGACGTCGACGCGATCGGGCGCGTGCACGCGCTCAGCCGGCACGCCGCGTACGTCGACCTGCTGCCCGCCCCGGCGCTCGCGCGGGTGACCCCGCGCACGCCAGGCCGCGGTCTGGCGCGAGCGGCTGGCCGGCCTGCCCGAGCCGCACGCCGCGCTGGTGGTGACCGTCGACGGACGGTGCGCGGGTTCACGGTCGGGCGCGCCGAGGACGGCACCGCGCACCTCGTCGCGATCCACGTGCTGCCCGGGCTGCACGGCACCGGCGCGGGCCAGGGCCTGCACGACCGGCTGCTCGCAGGACTTCGCGGCGTGGGGCTGCACGCAGGCCGAGCTGTGGGTGCTCGACGGCAACGAGCGGGCGCAGTCGTTCTACCGCCGCAACGGCTGGACGCACGACGGCACCACGGCTGAGCACGACGTCGGCGGGGCCGTCGTACCGATCCTGCGCTATCGGCGACCCGTCACTCCTGCGACGACACGCCGCTGATCCTGCTGCACGGGTGACGGGTCGGCGTCAGGAGTTGCTGAACAGGGGTGGGTCGGCGGGGCCACGGCCGGCCCAGGTCCACGCGTAGGCCGGGTCCTCGGCGGCCACGCCGGCCTCGCCGAGCTCGAGCGGGCGGAACGTGTCGACCATGACGGCGAGCTCGTCGAAGTACTCCGCGCCGATCGACGCCTCGACCGCCGACGGCTGCGGCCCGTGCGCGTAGCCGCCGGGGTGCACCGAGACCGAGCCGAGGTTGATGCCCGACCCCTTGCGGGCCTCGTAGTCGCCGCCGACGTAGAACATCACCTCGTCGGAGTCGACGTTCGAGTGGTAGTAGGGCACCGGGATCGACTCCGGGTGGTAGTCCACCTTGCGCGGCACGAAGTTGCAGATCACGAAGTTCCCGCCCTCGAAGACCTGGTGCACCGGCGGCGGCTGGTGGACCTTGCCGGTGATCGGCATGAAGTCCTCGACGTTGAACGTGTAGGGGTAGAGGCAGCCGTCCCAGCCGACCACGTCGAACGGGTGCGTGGCGTAGGTCATCCGGCTGCCGACCAGCCCGGACGGTCCGGCGCCGCGGTGCTTCACGAGCACCTCGACGTCGGTGCCCTCGACCAGGAACGGCTCGGTCGGCCCGTGCAGGTCGCGCTCGCAGTACGGCGCGTGCTCGAGCAGCTGGCCGTACTTCGACAGGTAGCGCCTCGGCGGCGCGACGTGGCTGTTCGCCTCGATCGCGTAGAGGCGCGACGGCTCGGCCGGGAGCCACCGGTGCGTGGTGGCCCGGGGTACGACGACGTAGTCACCGCTCCGGTAGGGCAGCACGCCGAAGACCGTCTCGACCGTGCCGGTGCCCGCCTCGACGTACACGCACTCGTCGCCGACGGCGTTGCGGTAGTAGGGCGAGGTCGTGTCCGCGACGACGTAGGAGATCCGGACGTCGCCGTTGCCGAGCACCAGCCGGCGGCCCTGCACCGCGTCCACGCCGCTCGGCCCGGTCGCCGAACAGGCCGTGCAGCTTGAGGTGCCGCGGCTTCAGCGGGTGGTTGGCGGTGGTGGACAGGTCGGCGAGCTCCCAGACCTGGCTGTCCACGATCGCCGAGGGCACGCCGCGGTGGTAGAGCAGCGAGGAGTCGGAGGAGAAGCCCTCCTCCCCCATCAGCTCCTCGAAGTGCAGCGCGCCGCCTGCGTCCCGGAAGGCGGTGTGCCGCTTCTGCGGGACGGTGCCGACCTGGCGGTAGTACGTCATCGCTGCTGCCTTTCGTTTATCGGACACGTCTGTCCGTTCACAGCAACGATCCGTTAGTGTCGACGACGTGTCAACCAGCCCCGCCCCGAACCCCCCGATCCCCGCCGCCTTCCGCGCCCTGGTCGACGACGCGGCCGTGTTCCCGCCCGGCAACGCCCCGCTCGACGCGGCGGTCCGGGCGCACCGCGAGCACCGCGCGTCGACCCACGCCGACCTGGTCGGCCCGCTCGTCGTCGGCGGACGCGCACCTGCCCGACCTGCTGGCACTGGTCTCGACCACCCCGCTGGCCGTCGTCGTGGTCGTGTCGGGAGGCGCCGGCGCGCTGGAGCCCGCGGTGCGCTGGGCCACCCGCGACGGGGTCCTGGACCTGCGCGGGGTGGAGATCGCGCTGCGCGACTCCGCGACCGGCGAGCTGACCCACAACACCCGCCGGATCACCACCGCGGTGGACCAGCTGGTGGCCTCCGGCGACCTCGACGACGAGACGGCCGTGTCGGTCGAGATGCCCCGGCTGTACGACGCCGGGCCGACCGCGGACTGGCTGGCGGCGCTCGACGAGGTGGCGGCCGCGCGACCACCGGCTCAAGCTGCGCACCGGAGGAGCCGAGGCCGACGCGTTCCCGTCCGCCACCGAGCTCGCCACCTGCATCGGCGCCGCCCTGGACCGCGAGCTCTCGTTCAAGTGCACGGCCGGGCTGCACCACGCGCTGCGGCACCGCGACGCGACCACCGGCCTGACCCATCACGGCTTCCTCAACGTGCTGCTCGCGACCCGGGCCAGCCTCGACGGCGCGTCGGTCGCCGACGTGGCCGCCGTACTCGAGGAGACGGATGCCGACGCCCTGCTGGGCGGCACCGACGAGGCCGGCCTGGCCGGCGCCCGCCGGTGGTTCCGGTCCTTCGGGTCGTGCAGCGTGCTCGACCCCCTCCACGACCTCCACGCGCTAGGACTGGTGCAGCCATGACGCAGGTGACCCGACCGACCTGGGTGGAGGGCGCCGCCGGGTCGCTCTTCGACATCGACAACCTGCCCTACGGCGTGTTCTCCCACGGCGACGAGCCGCCCCGGGTGGGCGTCCGGATCGGCGACCAGGTCGTCGACCTCGCGCCGGTGGCGGCCAGCGAGATGCTCGAGGTCGCGCACGTCTTCGAGGCGCCGTCCCTCAACCCGCTGCTCGCGCTGGGCCGTCCCGCCTGGAGCGCGGTCCGGACCTGGCTGACCGCGCTGCTCACCGACGAGACCGAGCGCGACCTCGTCGGGCCGTCCCTCGTGCCGCTCGACGAGGTGACGATGCGGCTGCCGTTCGAGGTGGCCGACTACGTCGACTTCTACTGCTCCCTGGACCACGCCAGCAACGTCGGACGGATGTTCCGCCCCGACGACGAGCCGCTCAAGCCCAACTGGCGGCACCTGCCGGTCGGCTACCACGGCCGCGCCGGGACGGTCGTCGTCTCCGGCACCGACGTCCGACGCCCCTCGGGGCAGAGCAAGTCGCCCGGCGCGGACGGTCCCGCCTACGGCCCCAGCACCCGCCTGGACATCGAGGCCGAGCTCGGCTTCGTGGTCGGCGCGCCGTCGGAGCTCGGCAGCCGGGTCGGCGTGGACGCGTTCGCCGACCACGTCTTCGGCGTGACCCTGCTCAACGACTGGTCCGCCCGCGACATCCAGGCCTGGGAGTACGTCCCCCTCGGACCGTTCCTCGGCAAGTCGTTCGCCACCTCGGTGTCCGGCTGGGTCACCCCGCTCGACGCGCTCGCCGCGGCCCACGTCGACCTGCCCGGCCAGGACCCCGAGCCGCTCGACTACCTCCGGGTCGGACCGGGCGCCGGCTTCGACATCGACCTCGAGGTGGTGCTCAACGGCGAGACGGTCAGCAGGCCGCCGTACGCGTCGATGTACTGGTCCCCCGCCCAGATGCTCGCGCACCTGACCGTCAACGGCGCCTCGCTGCGCACCGGCGACCTGTTCGGCTCCGGCACCGTCAGCGGCCCGGCGCCCGAGCAGCGCGGCTCGCTCCTCGAGCTGTCGTGGGGCGGCACCGAGCCGTTCACCGCGGGCGGCAGGGAGCGGACCTTCCTGGAGGACGGCGACACCGTGACCCTGCGCGCGACCGCACCCGGCACGGGCGGCGGCCGGATCGGTCTCGGCGAGGTCACCGGGACCGTCCTGCCTGCGTGAGCGACCTGCACTCCGCGCGGACTGCGACCCGGCGGGTCTGGCGGCCACCCGGATCCCAACGCGGCGCGCGTCACTTCGTGACCTCACGGAAACCTGCGGGGGGCACCATGGCTGTCATGGCCACCCGGACCGCTTCGCCCACCTGCGCGCGAACCTCGAGGTGCACCGCGCCGCGACGGCGCAGCGCACCTACACGTGGTGGTGCACCGAGTGCGAGCTGCACCAGGCCGACGAGTCCGGGCTCTGCCCGCTGTGCCGCCCGGACGTGCCGGCCAGCGACGTGTCCGCCGCGTAGCCGTTCCCGTGCGGCCTCCCGCGGACGTCCTGCACGCCTTCGGCGTTGCCGCTTCACCGGTACGGCGGCTGGCCGGCGGGCAGGGCACGTCGTGGATCGCCGGCGACGTGGTCCTCAAGCCGGACGGCGGACCGCTGCACGCGTGGCTCGCGGACGCGCTGGCCGACGTGGTGCCCGACGGTGTCCGGCTGGCGTCCCCGGTCCCCACGCGCGACGGCACCTGGGTGTGCGCGGGATGGTCGGCGACACGGTGGGTCGCGGGTGAGGAACCCGACCGCTCGTCGGCCTCGACGTGGGTCGCGGTCATCGAGGCCGGCCGGTCGTTCCACCGCGCGGTCGCACACCTGACCCGCCCGGAGCTCCTCGACGCCCGGACGGACTGGTGGGCCGTCGCGGACCGGATGGCCTGGCACGACCGCGCCCTCCGGCTCCGCCCCGAGCTCGTCGACCTGGCCCGACGGCTGGAGCCGGCGTTGCAGCCGCTGGGCCCTCCCCAGCTGGTCCACGCCGACCTGACCGGCAACGTGCTCTTCGCCGACGGCCTCGCCCCCGCGATCATCGACATCTCGCCGTACTGGCGACCGACCGGGTACGCCGACGGCATCGTCGTGGCCGACGCGTTGTGCTGGTACGGCGCGTCCGCGTCCTTGCTGGAGCAGGCAGAGGTGTCGGTCGCGGCCGTGGCGCGTGCCCTGCTGTTCCGGATGGCGACCACGAGCGAGATCGCGGGCTCCGGCGTCGTGGAGGTCGATCTGAACGACGAGGTACGGCGGTACTCCGACGCGGTGACGGCGCTCGGGCTGTGACTTCTGGTCGGGGGCGCGGCGGCCGGCACAGCGCGCTGCCTCGGACTATGCCTGGCGGCCGAAGTCGGCCTCGATGAGGACGTCGGTGGGGTAGAGCTCGAGGTCGGGGTCGTGCACCCGGGCGGCGCCGACGGGGTGGGTGCCGGTGTGGTCCTGGAGGTAGAGCAGGCCGTGCGGGTCGCGCCACAGGTAGAGGCCGGGGAAGGGCTGACGCAGGGTCCAGGCGCCGTGGGTCTTGATCCGGTGGTGGGTGCGGTTCAGCGGGCCGAGGTTGCCCCACCGGGTGGACCACTGCCGCTCGGGGCCGCCGGCGCGTGCCGGGTCGTAGGGCACGGTGTGGTCGACGTCGAGACCCCCGCTGGGAGCGCACGCGTAGGGGAACACGTCGGTGGGGGCCAGCAGCCGGACGGCCTCGCGGAGCCGGTCGGGCAGCTCGTAGGCGTCCACCGGGGCCTGGTGGGCCAGGTCGATGACCGGCTTGATCACGTAGTCGTGCAGCGGCCGCAGGTGCTGGTGCACGAAGGCGTGGGTGACCGGCCCCTCCCCTTCCCACCGGACGACACCATCCCGTCGCCCGGTGGCGAGGTCGTCCGCGGAGAAGTGCAGGTAGAGCGTCAGGGACGGCAGCAGCCGTGACCAGTCGAACCGGAACTCCGGGCTCGGGTCGGTGCCGGTCGGCCTGGTCGGGTCGGCGCCGGTGCGGGTGGGGTCAGCCAGGCGGGCAGCCGCCTGGGGGTGAACCCGACCCGGCGGGCGAAGGCGTCCATCCGGGCCAGCGCGTCCGGCCCGCCGACCGGAACGTCCCCCGTCCCCGTCAGGGTCCGGGTCGCCGCCGTCGCGGGCCGGGCTCGGGGTCGGGGAGCGGGACGTCGAGGGAGTCGGCGCGCAGCGCGGCGAACGCGGCGAGCAGCTCCACGGCCCGGACCGGGTTGGCCAGCAACGCCACCGCCTTGACCCGACGCAGGTCCTCGGGGTCGCGGTCCCCGAACGCGGCCAGCGCGTCGGCCAGGAACACCACGGTGGCCTCCAGCCGGGCGATCACCCCGACCGTGGAGCGGACGTAGAACCCGGCGGTGCCCTGCTCGGAGGACCGGGTCCGCTTCGCGAACTGCTCGCCGACAGCCGCGTCCTCGCGGGCCGCGGCCAGCCCCGGGTCGGCGGCCACGATCCGGCCGGCCAGCCGGGTCTCGAACCGGCCCCAGGACAACGACCCGTCCACGTGGTCGACCATCGCCGCATCCACCCGGGCCGGCGGCCTCCACCGAGAGGTGCCGGGTCGCGACCGCGACCCGCCGGGCGTTCGAGACCCGGGCCCGCCGGGCCACCACCTGCGCCCAGACCAGCGGCAGCCGGTGGCGGACGTCGAGGGCGTCGGCGACCAGCCGCTTCGCGGACCAGGGGCTGATCTGCAGCCGGGCACCGAGCTCGGCCCAGGCGAGCTCCGCGACCCGCGGGGTGCCGACCCCACCCACCCGGACCGCCCGCTCCATGCCCGGCAGCACCCGGCCCGAGGGCGGCAGCGCGTCACCGGCGTGCTGGTCGGCGAACACCGCCGCCAGCTCGAACAACCCCGCGTCCGCATCGGTCCGGACCGCGTGCAGGCGAGAGACCTCCTCCAGCGTGGCGACCACGCTGTCCGGGGTCGATCTCGTTGCCTGCATGAGGAAACCCTCCCAGCCACCACCGACAGAAACCGCCCCGGAACAGCCTCAGAAGCCGGGTTGTGCAGAACTTTCTCGAGAACTTTCGAGGGGATCGAGGCGCTGAGTGCCTGCGGCAGCGGCGCTGCGGCTCGTGACCCACCAGACATCGCATCGGGGTGACATATATAGGACTCCTATGTATATTGGTTGGGTGAGCCAATCAATCACTGGAGTCCCGACCTGGAGGAGCTGAGCGCCGAGCTGGTGCTCTACACCGGCCGGCTCGTCCGGGCGATCACCCGGCACGCCGTCGGCCTGAGCACCCAGGTGCCGACCGCCAGCCTCCGGCTGCTCTCCCAGGTCGACGAGCTCGGCCCGGTCACGCATCGGCGCCCTCGCCCCCGCGGACCGCTGCTCGCAGCCGACGATGTCGGCCGGCGTGCAGGCGCTGTGCGACCGGGGCTGGGCGCTCAAGGAGCCCGAACCCCGCCGACGCCCGCTCCAGCCTGGTCACCCTGACCGAGGCCGGCCGCACGATCCTGACCGAGGCCCGCCGCGAGCGCGCCGCGGTCGTGGCCGCCCGGCTCCGGTCCGACCCCCACCACGACGAGCAGGACCTCGCCACGGCCGTCGCCGTGCTCCGCGGGCTGCTCCGCCCGACCAACCCGACGCACGCACCGACAACGCACAGGAAGGAGTCGCGTGAGCACCCGCACCGCAGCACCCGCCGGCCACCGGCAGACAGGCGGCCCGCCCCGTCGATCCTCCACCAGCCCCGGGCCGTGTGGGCCGTCGCGTTCGCCTGCGTGATCGCGTTCATGGGCATCGGCCTCGTCGACCCGATCCTCAAGCCGATCGCCGACCAGCTCGACGCCACCCCGAGCCAGGTGTCGCTGCTGTTCACCAGCTACATGGCCGTCACCGGGCATCGCGATGCTGGTCACCGGCGTGGTCTCCAGCCGGATCGGCGCGAAGCGCACCCTGCTCTCCGGCCTGGTGCTGATCATCATCTTCTCCGCGCTCGCGGGCTCGTCGAGCTCCATCGGCGCCATCGTCGGCTTCCGGGCCGGCTGGGGCCTCGGCAACGCGCTGTTCATCGCCACCGCCCTGGCCACGATCGTCTCGGCGGCCAGCGGCTCGGTCGCCCAGGCGATCATCCTGTTCGAGGCGGCGCTCGGCCTCGGCATCGCGGCCGGCCCGCTCGTCGGCGGCCAGCTCGGCTCGATCTCCTGGCGCGGCCCGTTCTTCGGCGTCGCCGGTCTGATGCTGATCGCGCTGGTCGGCACCGCCTTCTTCCTGCCGAAGACCCCGCCCAGCGAGCACAAGACGTCGATCCTCGACCCGTTCAAGGCCCTGCGCCACCCGGGCCTCGCGACGATCGCGGTGACCGCGCTGTTCTACAACATGGGCTTCTTCGCGCTGCTCGCCTACGCACCGTTCCCGCTGGACATGACCGCCTCGCAGGTCGGCTTCATCTTCTTCGGCTGGGGCCTGCTGCTCGCCGTCGCCTCCGTGTGGCTCGCGCCCGTGGCTGCAGCGGCACTTCGGCACCGTGCCCAGCGTGCTCGGCGCCCTGGTGCTGTTCTCCGCCGACCTCGCGGTGATGGCGCTGTTCACCGACTCCAAGACCGTGCTGGTCGTCGGCATCATCGTCGCCGGCGCCTTCCTCGGCATCAACAACACCCTGATCACCGAGGCCGTGATGGGCGCCGCGCCGGTCGAGCGTCCGGTCGCCTCCGCGGCGTACTCCTTCGTCCGGTTCTCCGGCGGTGCCGTCGCGCCGTACGCCGCCGGCAAGCTGGGCGAGAACGTCAGCATCCACGCACCGTTCTGGATGGGCGCCGGCGCCGTGCTCGCTCGGCGTGGTCGTGCTGTACGTCGGCCGCCACACGCTGAGCGCCCACCAGCACGTGCCCGGAGCCACCGAGGAGGAGGCCGAGGAGGAGGCCGAGCTGCTCGCGGTCGCCGACCTCGACTGACCCTCCGACTGACCGCGCGGCGGGCACTCTTGTCTAGGGTGAATCGCATGAGTCATCGCCTTGCACGCACCCTGGCCACCGCCGCCGCCCTCTCGCTCACCCTCGCCGGGTGCGCCGCCGGAGGGGACAAGACGTAGGTCGAGGGCGGCGCGAAGATCGTCAAGAAGGGCACGCTGACCGTCTGCACGCACCTGCCCTACAAGCCGTTCCAGTACAACCAGGGCGGGAAGGTCGTCGGCTTCGACGTCGACATGATGGACCTGGTCGCCAAGAAGCTGGACCTGAAGCAGTCGATCTTCGACACCCCGTTCGAGGGCATCGAGTCCGGCCAGTCGCTGAACACCGGCAAGTGCGACGTGGCCGCCGGCCGGCATGACGATCACCGACGACCGCAAGAAGGTGCTCGACTTCTCCGAGCCCTACTTCGACGCCACGCAGGCGATGCTGGTCGCGAAGGGCTCCCCGATCAAGGGCCTCGACGACCTGGCCGGCAAGACCGTCGGCGTCCAGCTCGGCACCACCGGCGCCGACTACGTCCGGGCCAACGCGCCGAAGAGCGCGACGATCAAGGAGTACGAGGACCTCGCGCTGCTGACCGCCGCGGTCAAGAGCGGCCAGCTCGACGCCGGCGTGAACGACAACGGCGTGCTCTTCGACTACGTCAAGAGCAACCCGGACACCCAGGTCGCCACCGAGTTCGACACCGGTGAGCAGTACGGCTTCGCGGTCGCCAAGGACCAGAACGACGCGCTGCTCGAGGACCTCGACGACGTCGATCGCCCAGTCCAAGAAGGACGGCGACTACGACGCGATCTACAAGAAGTACTTCGGCGAAGCGCCCAGCAAGTGACCGGCCGTCGACTTGACGCCGCGGCGGTGACGTCATGGCGATGAGCCCCGCAAGAAGGCCCGCGTCTCGCGCGGCGTGCAGTACGCCGTGCTGCGGGCTCGTCGTGCTGCTCGTCGCGGTGCACGGCCGACTGGGCGAAGCTCCGGTCGGTCTTCCTGGACCCGCAGGTGATGGCCACCATGTGGCCGGTCGATCATCACCGTCGCCCTGAAGAACACCCTCATCTACACGATCTGCGCGTTCACCTTCGGGCTGGTGCTCGGCCTGCTGCTGGCGCTGATGCGGCTGTCGCCGGTCGGGCCCTACCGGTGGATCGCGACCGGCGATCATCGAGTTCTTCCGGGGCGTGCCCGCCCTGGTGGTCTTCATCGCCTTCGGCTTCGGCATCCCGATCGCCTTCCCGCCGGGAGCTGCCCGGCGGCATCATCGGCACGGGTCACGGTGGCGCTCGGCCTGGTCGGCGCGGCGTACATGGCCGAGACCATCCGGGCCGGCATCCAGGCGGTCCCGAAGGGACAGGTCGAGGCCGCCCGGTCGCTGGGCATGTCCCACAGCCGGGCGATGATCTCGATCGTGATCCCGCAGGCCTTCCGGATCGTGCTGCCGCCGCTGACCAACGAGCTCGTCCTGCTGACCAAGGACTCGTCGCTGGTCTACATCCTCGGCGTCGCGGTCGAGCGAGTACGAGCTCACCAAGTTCGGCCGCGACGTGCTCAACCAGGAGAAGAACCTCACGCCGCTGGTCGGCCATCGCGCTCTGCTACCTGCTGATCACCATCCCGCTGTCCATCGTCGTGCGACGCTGGAAGCCCATACAGAGAGGGCCCGCTGATGGCCGAGCCACAGATCGACAAGACCGCGCCGCGCCATCGACGTGCGGGACCTGCACAAGTACTTCGGCGACAACGAGGTGCTCAAGGGCATCGACTTCCACGTCGACAACGGCCAGGTCGTCTGCGTCATCGGGCCCTCCGGTCCGGCAAGTCCACGCTGCTCCGCTGCGTGAACCTGCTGGAGACCCCGACCTCGGGGAAGATCTTCGTCGAGGGCATCGAGATCACCGACCCGGACGTCGACCTCGACAAGGTCCGGTCCCGCATCGGGATGGTCTTCCAGTCCTTCAACCTCTTCCCGCACCTGTCCGTGCTGCGCAACCTCACGATCGCCCAGCAGCGGGTCAAGGGCCGCAGCAAGGACGAGGCCGTCGCGGTCGCCCGCCGGAACCTCGAGAAGGTCGGGCTGGCGGAGAAGGAGGACGCCTACCCGGCCCACCTGTCCGGCGGTCAGCAGCAGCGCGTCGCGATCGCCCGGGCGCTGTCGATGGACCCCGACATGATGCTGTTCGACGAGCCCACCAGCGCCCTGGACCCCGAGCTCGTCGGGGACGTGCTCGCGGTGATGAAGGACCTCGCCTCCGAGGGCATGACGATGATGGTCGTGACCCACGAGATGGGCTTCGCGCGCGAGGTCGGCGACCAGCTCGTGTTCATGGACGGCGGCGTGATCGTCGAGGAGGGCGGCCCGCCGAGGTGCTGGCCGACCCGCAGCACGAGCGCACCCAGTCGTTCCTGTCGAAGGTGCTCTGAGGCGGACGCGCGAAGTGCCCGGCGCGGGGTCTCAGAGGTTGCCGCGCTTGTCCTGCTCCCGCTCGATCGCCTCGAAGAGCGCCTTGAAGTTGCCCTTGCCGAAGCCGAGCGAGCCGTGCCGCTCGATGAGCTCGAAGAACACCGTGGGCCGGTCGCCGAGCGGCTTGGTGAAGATCTGCAGCAGGTAGCCGTCCTCGTCGCGGTCGACGAGGATCTTGCGCTTCTGCAGCTCCTCGATCGGCACCCGCACCTTGCCGATCCGCTCGCGCAGCGCCGGGTCCTCGTAGTAGGAGTCCGGGGTGTCGAGGAACTCCACGCCGTTGGCGCGCAGCGCGTCGACGGTGCGCGAGGATGTCGTTGGTCGGCCAGCGCCAGGTGCTGGGCGCCGGCGCCGCGGTAGAACTCGAGGTACTCGTCGATCTGCGACTTGCTTCTTCGCGATCGCCGGCTCGTTGAGCGGGAACTTCACCCGGTGGTTGCCGTTCGCGACGACCTTGCTCATCAGCGCCGAGTAGTCGGTGGCGATGTCGTCGCCGATGAACTCCGCCATGTTCACGAAGCCCATCACCTTGTTGTAGAACGCGACCCACTGCTCCATCTGGCCGAGCTCGACGTTGCCGACGATGTGGTCGAGCGCCTGGAACAGCCGCTTCGGCTGGCCCTCGCGCTTGACCCAGCGGCTCTCGGCGGCGACGTAGCCGGGGAGGTACGGGCCGTCGTACCGGCTGCGGTCGACCAGCGTGTGCCGGGTCTCGCCGTACGTCGCGATGGCGGCGATCCGGACGTGCCGTGCTCGTCGGTGACGTCCTCCGGCTCGCGTACGACGGTCGCGCCGGCCTTGCTGGCCTGGGCGATGCAGCGGTCCACGTCGGGGACCTCGAGGGCGATGTCGACGACGCCGTCGCCGTGCACGCGGTGGTGGTCGACCAGCGGGCTGTCCGGGTCGACGGCGCCGTTGATGACGAACCGGATCGAGCCGGAGCGCAGCACGAAGGACTTGTGGTCGCGGTTGCCGTTCTCGGGGCCGGAGTAGGCCTCCAGCTGCATGCCCCACGCGGACTGGTAGTAGTGCGCGGTCTGGGTCGCGTTGCCGACGACGAACACGATCGAGTCCCAGCCGGTCACCGGGAAGACGTCCCGGTCCTCGTCGTACTCCACGAGCCCGACCAGCTGCTGGAGCTGCTCCAGGGTGAGGTCGGCCTTGAGCTCGTCGGGGGTCAGCGCGTGGGTCAGGGAGTCGGTCATGCCCGCAGCCTGCCCGCGGCGCGGACGGTTTGTGCAACAGTGCGACGAAACACTGTGCAACCTGCCCAGTCGGAGGAGCGATCGTGGACGATCTGGACGCCACCTTGCTGCGATCTGCTGGCCGACGAGCCGCGCATCGGGGTGCTCGAGGCGTCCCGCCGGCTCGGCGTCGCCCGGGGCACCGTGCAGGCCCGGCTCGACAAGCTCGCCGCCGCCGGCGTGATCTCGGGCTGGGGACCCGAGCTCGAGCCCGAGGCGCTGGGCTACCCGGTCACCGCGTTCCTGACCCTGGAGATCCGGCAGGGCGCGGGCCACGAGTCGGTCGCGCGAGCACCTGGCCCGGATCCCCGAGGTGCTCGAGGCGGTCACGATCACCGGCGCCGGGGACATGTGGGCCCGGGTGGTGGCGCGCTCCAACACCGACCTCCAGCGGGTGATCGACGCGGTGCTCTCCGACGCCGGCATCGTGCGCTCCTCGACGGTGATCGCGCTGGCCACCCAGATCCCCTACCGCGTGCTGCCGCTGATGGACGCCAGCGTCGCGGGTCACACGGGCGGGTAGTCTCGCCCGCGTGAGACTCGTGGCGGGCGTGGACTGCTCCACCCAGAACACCAAGGTCGTCGTCTGCGACGCCGAGACCGGCGAGGTCGTGCGCGAGGGCCGGGCCCCGCACCCCGACCTGACCGAGGTCGACGCGCGCGGTGTGGTGGCAGGCCTGGGAGCAGGCCTCCGCCGACGTCCTGGACGGCGTCGAGGCGGTGTCCGTCGGCGGCCAGCAGCACGGCATGGTGCTGGTCGACGAGGCCGGCACCCCGGTGCGCGACGCGCTGCTGTGGAACGACAACCGGTCCGCCCCGCAGGCCGCGACCCTGATCGAGGAGCTCGGCGGCCCGCAGGCCTGGGCCGACACCACCGGCGTCGTCCCGGTCGCCAGCTTCACCGTCACCAAGCTCCGCTGGGTCGCCGAGCACGAGCCCGAGGTCGCCGCCCGCGCGCAGGGCGTGCTGCTCCCCCACGACTGGATCACCCACCAGCTGCGCGGCGGCGCCGGCGAGCCGACCACCGACCGCGGCGACGCGTCCGGCACCGGCTACTGGTCCGCCGCCGCGGGCGCCTACCGCCCCGACCTGCTCCGCACCGCCTTCGGCCGCGAGCTCGCCGTGCCCCGGGTGGCCGGCCCGCGCGAGGCGGTCGGCGAGACGCCCGACCGGCATCGTGCTGGCGCCCGGCACCGGCGACAACATGGGCGCCGCGCTCGGCCTCGACCTCGAGCCCGGCGACGTGGTGGTCTCGCTCGGCACCAGCGGCACCGTGTTCGCGGTCTCCGAGCGTCCCACCTCCGACCCCAGCGGCATCGTCGCCGGGTTCGCCGACGCGACCGGGCGGTTCCTGCCGCTCGTGTGCACGCTGAACGCCGCCCGGGTGATCGGGGCGGCGCTGACGATGGCCGGCGCCGAGCTGTCCGACCTCGACCGGCTCGCGCTGTCGGTCGACGACACCGCCGGGCTGGTGCTGCTGCCCTTCCTCGACGGCGAGCGCACCCCCGCGCTGCCCGACGCGACCGGGCTGCTGCACGGCCTGACCCGCGCCAACGCGACGCCGGCCCACCTGGTCCGGGCGTCCGTCGAGGGCATGCTGTGCGGGCTGGCCGACGCCGTCGCGCCCCTGGAGGCCTCCGGCGTGACCCCGCGCCGCATCGTGCTGATCGGCGGGGCGGCCCGCTCGGCCGCCGTACAACGGATCGCGGCGGGTCTCTTCGCGCTCCCGGTCGCCGTGCCGGCACCCGCCGAGTACGTCGCGCTGGGCGCCGCCCGCCAGGCCGCCTGGACGCTGTCGCAGGACGAGGCGGCGCCGCGCTGGAAGCGGGAGGCGACCGTCGTGCAGCCCGACCCGGCGTCCGCGGACTACTACCGCCGGGTGCGGGAGTCCTACTCCGCCGTGCTCGCCGGCGCCCGGCCGCTGCTCACCCGCTGAGTCAGGACAGCCGGGCGGAGACCTGCGCCGCGGCGGCGACGACCTGCGGGCCGACGACCGGGCCGTCGAAGTCGCCGAGCGACACGATGCCGACCGACGCCTCGAGCCCCTCGACGCCGAGCACCGGCGCCGCGACGCCGTGCGCCCCGGCCTGGATCTCGCCCATCGTCTCGACGTACGTCGTCCCGCCACCGCTCCGCGCGCCCGAGCAGGATCGCCTTGCCGGCGGCCCCCTGGTCCAGCGGGTGACGCGCACCGACCCGGTAGGCCACGTGGTAGTCGGTCCAGCTCGGCTCGACGACCGCGATGGCCAGCGCCTCGCCGCCGTCGGCGACGGTCAGGTGCGCGGTGCAGCCGAGCTGCTCGGCCAGCGACGCGCAGCACCGGGCCGGCCAGCTCGCGGAGCACCGGCTGCAGCCCGCGGGCCAGCGCCAGGCACGCCCAGCCCGACGTGCAGCCGGCCGCCCGCGTCGCGCCGGGCCAGGCCGTGCTGCTCGAGCGTCGCGACGAGCCGGTAGACCACGGTGCGGTTCACGCCGATCTCGGCGGCCAGCGCGGTGATGCTCAGGCCGCTCGGGCGTCGCCGCCAGCGTCCGCAGCACGCGCAGCCCGCGGTCCAGGGTCTGCGACGTCTCGGCGGCCATGCCACCGAACCTATCCGACGGTCAGCCGGAGCTTGCGCTTGGCGGCCCAGTCGCGGATCCGGTCGATCCGGCTCTGCAGCTGGTCGGCGGTCGCCACGGCGGCGGCCGGCCCGCCGCAGTCCTTGCGCAGCGCCGCGTGCGTGACGCCGTGCGGCTGGCCGGTGCGGTGGTTCCACGCCGCGACCAGGCCGTTCAGCTCGCGCCGCAGGGTGGCCAGCTGCTCGTGGGTCGAGACGTCGCGGACCACGTCGTCGGGCGTGGAGCGGGTCCGGCGCTGCAGCTTGGCGCGCTCGCTCTGCCGGGAGTGCAGCAGGTCGCGGACCTGGTCGGCCTCGAGCAGGCCCGGGATGCCGAGGAAGTCCATCTCCTCGTCGGAGCCGACGTGCACCTCGCCCTCGTGCCCGAACTCGCCGCCGTCGTAGAGCACCCGGTCGAAGCGCGCCTCGGAGCCCATCGCCTCGAAGGTGCCGAGCTCCTCGGCGCTGGCCGCCTCGGAGGCCTGGGCCTGGGCGAGCAGCTCGTCCTCGGCGGCGAAGATGTCGCCCTCGTCGTTGACCTTGCGCTTGAGCACGTGGTCGCGCTGGACCTCCATCTCGGAGGCGAAGCCGAGCAGGTTCGGCACCGACGGCAGGAACACCGACGCGGTCTCGCCGCGCCGCCGGGCCCGCACGAAGCGGCCGACGGCCTGGGCGAAGAACAGCGGCGTGGAGGTCCGGGTGGCGTAGACCCCGACGGCCAGGCGGGGCACGTCGACGCCCTCGGAGACCATCCGGACCGCGACCATCCACCGGTCGTCGCCCTCGGCGAAGGCCGCGATCCGCTTCGAGGCGGCCTTCTCGTCCGACAGCACGACGGTCGGCCGTCTCGCCGGTGATCGTCTTGAGCAGGGCGGCGTACGCCCGGGCGGAGTCCTGGTCGGAGGCGATCACCATCGCGCCGGCGTCGGGGACGTGGCGACGTACCTCGGTGAGCCGCTTGTCCGCCGCGGCGAGCACCGAGGGCATCCAGCGCACCGGCGGGGTCGAGCGCGGTGCGCAGCGCCTGGGAGGTGAGGTCCTTGGTGAGCGGCTCGCCGAGCCGGGCCGAGATCTCGTCGCCGGCGCGGGTGCGCCACTGCATCTCGCCGCTGTAGGCCATGAACAGCACCGGGCGGACGACGTGGTCGGCGAGCGCCTGGGCGTAGCCGTAGGTGTAGTCGGCGACGCTGCGCCCGACCCCGTCGGGGTCCGGCGTGTAGGACACGAACGGGATCGGGTTGATGTCGGAGCGGAACGGCGTGCCGGTCAGCGCCAGCCGGCGCTGCGCCGGGTCGAAGGCCTCGCGCACCGCGTCGCCCCACGACATCGCGTCGCCGGCGTGGTGCACCTCGTCGAGGATCACCAGCGTCTTGAACCGCTCGGTGCGGATCCGGTGCGCGAGCGGGTTGACCGCGACGCCGGCGTAGGTCACCGCGACGCCGACGTAGTCCTGGCTGGTCTTGCCCTTCTTGCCGGAGTACGTCGGGTCGATCGGGATGCCGGCACGCGCGGCGGCCTCGGCCCACTGGGTCTTGAGGTGCTCGGTCGGGGCCACGACGGTCACCCGGTCGACGACCCGGCGCGAGAGCAGCTCGGCGGCCACGGTCAGCGCGAAGGTGGTCTTGCCGGCGCCGGGGGTGGCGACCGCCAGGAAGTCCTTGGGGTTCTCGGTGAAGTACGACTCGAGCGCCGCGGTCTGCCAGGCGCGCAGCTTGGTGGCCGTGCCCCAGGCGGCGCGGTCGGGGTAGGCCGGGGGGAGCTCCTTGGGCGGAGCGGGAACGAGGCCGGGGAGTTCGGAGTCAGTCACGTCTCTCGCGGAGGGGTGCGTGGGTGAGCAGGGCGGACGGCGGAGCGGCTACTCCTCGTCGTCCTTCCGGAGGTTCTCCCACGCGTCCTTGCACTCCGGGCAGACCGGGTACTTCTCCGGGTCGCGGCTCGGGCACCCACGCCTTGCCGCACAGCGCGACGACGGGCGTGCCCATCACCATCGCCTCGGTGAGCTTGTCCTTCTCGACGTAGTGCGAGAAGCGCTCGTGGTCACCGTCGTCGGTCGGGACCGTCCGACGGTCCTCGATCGTCTCGGCTCCGGGGCTCATCTGGGTGCTCACGATCACCGAGTCTAACGTCAGTTCATGGTCGGGTCGGCAGGTTGGGTCGAGACCCAGGCGAGCTCGCCCGGCTGACGGCGCAGCACCCGCATCCACAGCCCGGCCGGGTCGGTGCCGAACAGGTCGTCGGCCAGGGACGGCACGACGTACCAGGACCCCTCGGCGATCTCCTCCTGCGAGCTGCTCGTCGCCCCACCCGGCGTACCCGGCGAAGACCCGCATCCCGGTCAGCGCCGGTACGACGATCTCGGTGGGCGTGTCGAGGTCGACGATCCCCACGTCGTCGTACAGCCGCCGGAAGCCGACCGGCTCGACGTTCGGGTCGACGCCGTAGGTCATCGAGGCGCCGACCGCGAGCGCGGAGTCGGTGCTGACCGGGCCGCCCTGGAAGAGCACGTCGGGGGTGCGCACGACGTCGTCCCAGCCGGGCAGCACGTCGCGGACCTGGACGGTCGAGGGCCGGTTCAGCACCACGCCGAGCGCCCCGTTCTCGTCGAGGTCGAGGACCAGGACCACGGTGTGCTCGAAGTTGGGGTCCTGCAGGGCCGGGGTGGCGACCAGCAGGTCGCCGACGCGCAGCCGCGCGGCCCCGTGGTCAGGCATGCGCCGCGGCGGCGCTCTTGTGCGCCTCCGCGGCCGTGCGGACGGCAGTCGCGACCGCCGTGTGCACGTCGGCGTGGAACACGCTCGGGATGATGTAGTTCGCGTTGAGCTCGTCGGCCGTCACCACCCCGGCGATCGCCTCCGCGGCGGCGACCAGCAGGGTGTCGTCGATCTGGTTCGCCGAGGCGTCCAGCAGGCCGCGGAACACCCCGGGGAAGGCCAGCACGTTGTTGATCTGGTTCGGGTAGTCCGAGCGGCCGGTGGCCACGACCGTCGCGTACCGGCGGGCCACCCCGGGGTCGATCTCGGGCACCGGGTTGGCGAGCGCGAAGACGATCGACCCCTCGGCCATCCGGGCGACGTCGTCGCCGTCGATGACGTTGGGCGCGGAGACCCCGATGAACACGTCGGCGTCCACGATGGCCTCCTGCATGGTGCCGGTGAGGCCCCTCTTGTTGGTCGCGTCCGCCAGCGCGTGCAGCGACTCGTGCAGACCGGGACGGTCGCGGTAGACCACGCCCTCCACGTCGGCGACCACGACGTCCTGCGCGCCGGCCTCGAGGAGCAGGCGGAGGATCGCCGTACCGGCGGCCCCGGCACCGGACATCACGATGCGGACCGCGGAGAGGTCCTTGCCGACGACCCGCAGCGCGTTGGTCAGCGCGGCCAGCACCACGATCGCGGTGCCGTGCTGGTCGTCGTGGAAGACCGGGATGTCGAGGATCTCGCGCAGCCGGGCCTCGATCTCGAAGCAGCGGGGCGCGGAGATGTCCTCGAGGTTGATGCCGGCGAAGCCCGGCGACACGGCGCGGACGATCTCCACGATCAGGTCGGGGTCCTGGGTGTCCAGGCACAGCGGCCAGGCGTCGATGCCGGCGAACCGCTTGAACAGGGCGGCCTTGCCCTCCATCACCGGCAGCGCCGCGGCGGGGCCGATGTTGCCCAGGCCGAGCACCGCGGAGCCGTCGGTGACGACCGCGACGGAGTTGCGCTTGACGGTCAGCCGGCGGGCGTCCTCGGGGTTGGCGGCGATCGCCTCGCAGACCCGGGCCACGCCGGGCGTGTAGACCATCGAGAGGTCGTCACGGTTGCGGATCGGGTGCTTGGAGGCCATCTCGATGGTGCCGCCGAGGTGCATCAGGAAGGTCCGGTCGGAGACCTTGTGCACCACGACGCCCTCGATGGCGCGCAGGGCGTCGACGATCCGGTCGGCGTGCGCGGTGTCCGAGGCCGCGCAGGTGACGTCGATGCGCAGCTTGTCGTGGCCCGAGGCGGTCACGTCGAGGGCGGTGACGATGCCCCCGGCCGCCTCGACGCAGCTCGTCAGCATGCTGATCGCCGAGCCGCCGGCGGGCAGCTCCAGACGGACGGTGATCGAGTAGGAGATGCTCGGTTGACCGGTGCGCGATTCGGTAGCCACGCACGACATCGTGCCACGTCCGGTCAGGCCGCTCGGTGCACCGTCGTCCGTGCCCGCTCCTCGAGCCGCTCCCCGATGCGTACGGCGGCCACGTCGGCGCCGTTCGCCAGCCCGGCCATCACCGCGAGCATCACGACGTCCTTGCGGTGCGCCCGCTCGAGCGTCTCGCCGGTCTCGGGGCTCGCCGGCGCTGCGCGCTGCACGTCGAGGATCCGGCGGACCCCGGCGAGCTCGGTCGCGGCGGCGCGCCAGGCGGAGACCACGGCGAGCTCGGGGTCGTCGGGCTGGTCCAGGAGGGCGCGCTCGATGCGGCCGGCCAGGCGGGTGTGCCAGCGCAGCTGCAGGGCGGCGACCAGGTGGTGCGCGTCGCCGAACGTCTCGGTGACGCCGGGCAGCTCCGTCGGGAGCACCCCGTCGCGGCGGGCCTCGGCCTCGGCCACGACGTCGCGGAGGACGTCTCCGCGGTGGTGGAAAGCATCCCAGGTCATGGACTGCTCCTTCCTCACATACCGTTGGTACGTACTCAGAGTACGTCCACATACTCTCGGTATGCAAGCGCACGGCCGGTACCGCGCGCCCCTTATGCTCGGGGGATGACCGCGAAGGCCGCGCTGCGCAAGGTGCCCGGCACCTCCCGCCGCCAGGAGTACTCCGCCTCGACCCGGCGCGCCCTGGTGGACGTGGCGACCGAGCTGTTCACCGACCGGGGCTACGCCGGGACCAGCCTCGACGAGATCGTCGCCGGCGCCCGGGTCACCAAGGGCGCGCTCTACCACCACTTCAGCGGCAAGCAGGCGCTGTTCGAGTCGGTGTTCGAGAAGGTCGAGGAGCGGGCCGCCAAGGACATCCACAAGGCCGTCCGCGGGCACCGCGACCCGTGGGAGAAGGCGCTCGGCGGGCTGCGGGCCTTCCTCGAGGTGCTCCAGGAGCCGCGCTACCGGCGCATCGTGATCGCCGACGGGCCGGCCGTCCTGGGCTACGAGAAGTACCGCGAGCAGGAGGAGCGCACGACCTTCGGGATCGTCCAGGAGATCGTCTCCGCGGTCCTCGCGACCTACGAGCTCGAGCCGAGCATGGTCGAGACGTTCAGCCGGGTGTTCTTCGGCGCGATGTCGGCGGCCGGGGCGGCGGTGTCGACCGCCGACGACCCGCGCCGGGCCGGCGAGGAGGTCGAGGCGGCGATCGCCTACATCCTCGCCGGCCTGCGGGCGATGGCCGAGTCCGGCGCCCCGATCCCCGACCCGGCTACTTGGTGATCGTGACGTTGCCGCCGTTCTGCGGCACGAGCTCCACCCAGGTGTGCCCGGCCGGGACCGGCAGCTTGCCGGCCTTGCGTGCTCAGCGAGATCGTCGAGTCCAGGGACTTCTTCCAGGTGCCGCGCACCACCCGGCCGCCGTGGAAGAGCATCGCGCTGCCCGCTGCCGGTGAACTTGGTCTCCGGCACCGGGTTGCCCGCCGGGTCCTTGTAGCCGGCGTCGCCGACCTGCACCCGCAGCACCAGCACGTTGTCGGGCCGGAACTGGTCGCCGGCGGCGGCGAAGCTGTTCTGGTTGGTGTACTTCCCGCCCGCGAACGTCCAGTTCGTCGTGTGACCGCCGGAGAACGTCGCGGCCAGCCCCGTGGCCTTCTGCCCCTGGGGCAGGTCCTGCGCGGAGCCGAACGGCAGGTAGCTGTCGACCTGGTCCTTGGCCTTCACCTTGCGGCTCAGCTTCTTCAGGTCCATGAACAGGTTGTACGGCGCCGAGCGGCTCGTGTCGCGGCTGTAGCCGGTCGCGCCCTCGGTGAACGACGTGATGCCGGCGTCCTTGATGCGACGGACGGTCGGCGGCGCTCCCCCGCTGGCGACCAGGACCGCCTTGGCGGGCTTCACGATGCCGATGTCGGTGGCCCGCATCGAGCGGACCGGGCCGACGCGGTTCGGGACGTGCTTGTAGAAGAACACCGCCAGGCGCGTGCTGCCGCCCTCGACGAGCTCCTCGGTGATCAGGTCCGCCCTGCCCAGCCCCTGCTGCGGGCTGCTGCTCGCGGTGTTGTCGATCTTCACGACCATCACCGGGTGGCGCGGGGCCTTGCCCTTCGCGGGCTCGCCGGTCAGCGGCCACTCGCCGGCGACCGTCAGGCCCTGGGCGGTCTCCTGCGCGTCGGGCGTGCCGTTGCCGTTCGCGTCCGCCGTGGAGTCCTTGCTGCAGCCGGACAGCGCCAGCGCGGCCGTCAGCCCGAGGGCCACCAGGGCGGGTCCGCGACGCGACCGGGCGCGCGAATCAGTAGTGAATGCATCGATGCGGGGGGAATTGCCAGCCATGCGATCAAGTGTGGCGCAGGGAGGGGCCGTCCCGGACGACCACCCCTCCGCCGCGCGCGTGTCGCGACGGGTCAGATCTTGGCGCCGCCGTCGACGTACAGGGTCTGGCCGGTGATGAACGACGCCTCGTCGCTGCACAGGAACGCGGCGGTGGCGGCGATGTCCGCCGGCTAGCCGACCCGGCGCACCGGGGTGGCCGCCGCCGGCGGCCTCGCGGTAGGCCTCCGGCTCCATGCCCACCCGGCGCGCGGTGGCGTCGGTCATGTCGGTGACGATGAAGCCCGGGGCGATCGCGTTGACGTTCACGCCGAACGGGCCGAGCTCGAGGGCCAGCGTGCGGGTGAAGCCCTGCAGGCCCATCTTGGCGGCCGAGTAGTTGGCCTGGCCGCGGTTGCCGAGGGCGGAGACCGACGAGAGGTTCAGGATCTTCCCGTACTTCGCCTTCACCATGTGCTTCTGCACCTCGCGGCTCATCAGGAAGCTGCCCTTGAGGTGCACGCCCATGACGGCGTCCCAGTCGTCCTCGGTCATCTTGAACAGCAGGTTGTCGCGGGTGACGCCGGCGTTGTTGACCAGCACGTCGACCTGGCCGAGCTGCTCGACGACGGAGGCGACGGCCGCCTCGACCGACGCGGCGTCGGAGACGTTGCAGGCCACGCCGATCGCCTGCGAGGCGCCCAGCCCGGCGGCGGTCGCGGCGGCCGGAGTCCTGGTCCAGGTCGAGGACGGCGACGGCCGCACCCTCCTCGGCGAACCGCTGGGCGGTGGCGGCACCGATCCCGCGGGCGGCTCCGGTGACGACTGCGACACGGCCTTCGTAGCGGCTCATCGGACGGGTCTCCTCCTGGGTTCGGTGCGGCACACGGACGGTTTGTGCCGGTGCGGCGCCCACTCTAAAGTGCCGTGCGGGGGGTCGAGCGGGCGGATGCCGGGATGCCGGCGCCCGGAAAGTAGGATCCTCCAGGTGCGCACAGGTGGCTTCCGTTTCGCCGTGGTCCTGTCCCTGGCCCTGGCGGCCGCGGCAGTCGCGGTGGCTCTGACCTACCACCTTCCCCTGCGGGACCCCGACGGTGTGGCCGTGCCCACCTACGTCCGGCTCCCGATCATCCTGCTGCTGGCCTTCCTCACCGACGTGGTCCCCCGCGCCCTGTGGCGCGGCCGGTCCCTGGTCCGGCTGCCCCGCACCCTGGTCGCGGTGGTCCGCGAGCGCTGGCCCTGGGAGCACGTGCGCTTCGCGCTGGTCGGCCTCGGGGCGTGGTACCTCACCTACGCCGCGTTCCGGAACCTCAAGAGCTTCGTGCCGTTCGTGAACCGCAACCTGTGGGACGGCACGCTGGCCCACCTCGACCGGATCCTGTTCCTCGGCCACGACCCCGCGACCGTGCTGCACAGCCTGTTCGGGGTCGGCTTCGCCGCCGAGATCTTCTCCTTCGTGTACGTCGCCTGGATCGTGTTCGTGCCGTTCTCGCTCGTCGTGGCGCTCGTCTGGTCGCGCGACCGGACCGGCGGCGCGTGGTACGTCACGGCCGTCGCCGTCGACTGGGTGCTCGGCGTGGCGACGTACTTCCTGGTGCCGACGCTCGGCCCCGTCTACGCCCAGTCCCAGGACTTCGTCGCGCTGCCGCACACCTACGTCACCACGCTCCAGGACGCGATGATCCAGGACCGCTACACGGTGCTCTACGACCCGTTCGCGACCCACGCCGTGCAGACGATCGCGGCGTTCGCGTCGCTGCACGTCGGGATCATGGTCACGGTCTGCCTGATGGCCGAGCTGCTGCACATGAAGCGCTGGATCCGGGTGGCGATGTGGGTGTTCCTCGCGGTCACGGTGGTCGCCACGCGTCTACCTCGGCTGGCACTACTTCGTCGACGCCGTCGGCGGCGCCGTGCTCGGCGCGGCCGGCGTCTGGATCGCGGCGCTCGGCACCGGCAACCACGAGCGGGGGCGGCCACGGCTCAAGGTCCGCACGCCCGAGCCCGCCGACGACCGTCAGGCCGTCTCCGCCCAGCCCAGGTAGACGTACCCCCACGGCCGGGGGCGGGCCGCGTAGAAGGTGCTCACCTCCGCGACCCGGAAGCCGGCCGCGGCCACCAGCGCGGCGATCGGCCGGTCGAGGTGGCAGCCGGCGAAGACCCGGCCCTGCCACGGGTCGAGACGGTGCTGCCAGCGGGCGACGCCCGGCTCCGGGGCCAGGCCGTGCTCGAGGAACCCGAACCGCCCGCCGGGCCGCAGCACCCGGCGGATCTCGGCGAGCGCCGTCTCCACGTCGGGGATCGTGCACAGCGTGAACGTGCTCAGCGCGCTGTCGTGCGAGGCGTCGGCGAGCTCGAGCCGCCGGCCGTCCAGCCCCGCCCGTCGTACGTCGACCGGGCTCGCGTCCAGCCGCGCGGAGGCCGCCCGCCAGGCCACGTCGGAGGGCTCGACGGCGGAGGCCGCCGTCACCGCGGGCGGGTAGTGGGCGAGGTTGGGACCGGAGCCGAAGCCGACCTCCAGGACCCGGCCGTGCAGGACCGCGCAGACCCGGTCCCGCAGCTCGTCCACCTCCGCGTTCTGCAGGGTCTTGTCGACCAGCCGGGGCACGACGTGCTCGCTCCACCAGCCCACGGGTCAGTCCTCGGCGAGCGCGCCGCGCAGCCGGTCGGCGTACCCGGTCTGCTCGTCGGCGTCGGCGTACTTCGTGCGGGGCCAGAAGAAGCCGCGCAGCCCGTCGCCCTTGGTGCGCGGCACCACGTGCAGGTGCAGGTGGGCGACGCTCTGGCTGACCGTGTTGTTCATCGCCACGAACGAGCCCTGGGCACCGAGGCCGGTCAGCATCGCGGCGGCGAGCCGCTGGCCCGCCTCGAGGAACGGGTCGCGCAGCGCGGCGGGCAGGTCCGGCAGCGTGACGACGTGCTCGCGCGGGACCAGCAGCGTGTGGCCCTTGAAGACGGGCCGGAGATCGAGGAAGCCGACCACGTGCTCGGTCTCGAGCACGAGGTCGGCCTCGATGTCACCTGCGGCGATGCCGCAGAACAGGCAGTCCGCCATGGCGGACGGCTCAGGCGTGCGAGCGGTTCTTGCCCGACATGCCCTCGGCGACGCCGATCAGCAGGACGGCGGCCACGATCGCGATGATCGCGCCGAGGACGTTGAGCTCGGTGATGCTGCCGGTGCCGAGCGCGCTGGCGATGACGCCACCGATCAGGGAGCCGACGACGCCGAGGACCAGCGTCATGAGCAGGCTGAGGTTCTGCTTGCCGGGCTTGATGAGCCGGGCGACCGCGCCGACGACGAGGCCGAACACGAGGAATCCGATGATGGCCATGGGTACCGCCTTGGGTGGAGTGGATGGGGCCCTTCGAGACTACCCAGTGCCGGGGTGGCAATCCCGCCCGAACCGCTCACGCGACCAGCTCGTAGTCCGCGGCCCGCGGCGGGAACCGCCCGGAGACCGGCACGGCGAGCCGCGCGACCCGGCCGCCGAGCCGTCCGGCGGCGAGGCTGTGCAGGGTACGTCGCGGAGGCAGCCGGAACGCCGTGATCGTGGACTGCATCAGCAGGCAGGTCAGGCTGCACACCGCGAGCGCGTGGTCGCCGACGAGGACGCCGTACGCCAGCCACAGGAGCATGCCGGCCCAGGCGAGCACGGCGGACCACGGGTCCAGGCCGCCGAGCGGGGCCCGGGACAGCGCGAGCCGGGTCTGCGGCCACATCCGCAGCGAGCTGGCCAGGGTGCCGACCACGGCGAGCGCGAACGCGTCGAACACGTCCACCACGACGACGGAGACCAGGCCCGCCGAGAGGACGGCGGCGACCGCGGCCCAGCACCGTCGCCTCCCGCCGGCCGCGCGGAGCACCGCGGCGGCGAGCGCGACGAGCAGGCCGAGCGCGAGGGCGTTGTTGACCAGCTGCACGGCGTCGGCCACCGCGGCGGCGTACACGCACCACATCGTGAAGGTGGCCAGGGCGAGCAGCAGCGAGGTCCAGGACAGGCCCTCGACGGAGCGGCTGCGGAAGGCGCGGAGCACCTGGGGGACGGTGGAGGACACGGCGAAGAACGACGCGACGGCGCCGAGCAGGAGAGGCACGGGAGGACACATTCAGGCGAGGTGCGGGCGGGGGACGGCGCGACGTCGGTCCGCCGTCCTGCAGTGACACGTGACCTGGTGCGAGACAATCCTAGACAGTCCGGGCGGTCCCGCTCAGGCGACTGCACGAGCCGCTCCTGAGACGCTCGTCACCCGTGGGAGGACCGTTGACCGACAGCCCGTTCGGCCGCGTGCTCGGCCACCGGCGTCTCCGTCCTGCTGGCGTGCACCGCGTCGGTCGTGGCGCGCTCGATGCCGGACGCCGCCGCGCCTCCCGGCACGTCGGCCGGGTCGCTGGTCGTGGGCCGCGACGTGAGCTGGCCGAACTGCCCGAAGGGGCTCGGGCATCCCCTCCCGGCGCACGCAGGGCAAGCCGATGCCGCCGGCGTCGGCGCGCTTCGTGGTGATCGGGCTGACCAACGGTCCCGCGTTCCACCCGAACCCGTGCCTGGCCGCGCAGGTCGACTACGCCCGGTCGCGGCACCTGTGGGCGGCGGCGTACGCCGTGCTGACCTTCCCGACCCGCGGCCAGCTCCGGACGTACGGCGGCCCCCGCGAGGCCGGCCGGGCGCAGGCCCGGCAGAACGTCGCCGCGATGCGGGCGGTGGGGCTGCCCTCACCGATCGTCTGGGTCGACGTCGAGCCGGTCAGCCCGCCGGCGCCCTGGTCGCCGCGGGTGCGCGCCAACCGGGCGGTGCTCGACGGGCGCGCTCGCGGCCTACCGGCGACGCCGGCCTGCGGGTCGGGTTCTACTCCACCCCGTCGATGTGGCGCGGCATCGTGGGGCCGGTCCGCCCCGGCCTGCCCCGAGTGGCGCACCGCCGGGCTGTCCACCCGGTCCGCGGCGCTGGCGCGCTGCGGGCGCCGCGACGCGTTCCAGGGCGGACCGGGCGTGCTGACCCAGTGGTACTCCACCCGCGAGGACTTCGACGTGCTCTGCCCCGGCCGGCCCGCCGACGACGTGCTGGCGGAGTTCTTCACCCGGCTGTGACCACCCGCAGCGGCGTCCCGTCCCGCCAGGCCGCGATGTCCTCGACGGCGTCGCCGTAGAACAGCCGGTAGCCGCCGTCGGTGACGTAGCCGAGGTGCGGCGTGAGCACGGTGTTCGGCGCGGTCCGCAGCGGGTGGTCGGCGGGCAGCGGCTCGTCGTCGTACACGTCGAGGCCGGCGCCCGGCGATCTCGCCGGCGTGCAGCGCGGCGAGCAGGGCCGCCTCGTCGACGAGCGGCCCGCGCGAGGTGTTGACCAGGTACGCCGTACGGCGCATCGCCGCCAGCTCGCGCGCCCCGACCAGCCCGCGGGTCCGGTCGCTCAGCCGCAGGTGCAGCGAGACCACGTCGGAGCGGGCCAGCAGCTCGTCCTTGGCCCACCGGCGTCACGCCGTGCGCGCGGGCCACCTCCGGGTCGAGGTTCTGGCTCCAGGCCAGCACCTCCATCCCGAAGGCGGCCGCGACCCGGGCCACCCGCTGCCCGAGCCGGCCCAGCCCGAGCAGGCCGAGCGTCGCGCCCGCGAGGTCGGTGCCGACGGTGTGCTGCCACTCCCCCGCCCGCAGGCCGCGCGTCGGACTCGCGGGACCTGGCGCAGCAGCGCGAGGATCAGCGCCCAGGTCAGCTCGGCGGCCGGACCGGGCAGGCTGCGGGTGCCGCAGACCGTGACGCCCGGCCGGGTCGCCGCGGCCACGTCGATCGAGGCGTTGGACGCCCCGGTCGTGACCAGCAGCCGCAGGTCCGGGAGCCGGGCCAGCAGCTCGGCGTCGAACGGCGTCCGCTCCCGCATCGCGACCACCACGTCGGCGTCGCGCGAGCACGTCGACCAGCGCGTCGCCGAGCAGGTGCTCGTGCACGTAGGCCACCTCGCAGCCGAGCTCGTCCCACGGCGCGAACCGTGAGGCACAACGCTGGTAGTCGTCGAGCACCACGACCTTCATGCGCCCATCCTAGGGACCGGGCTCGAGCTCCAGGTCGAGCCAGCGGGCCAGGTCGGCGATCTCGCGGTCGACGGCGGCCGTCATGGCCCGGGTGAACGGCACGTCCTGGTGGACCGCCGCCACCCGCAGCACCCCGTCGGCGCGGTCGGCCCTGGCGTCGAGCTTCCCGACCAGCCGGTCGCCGTACAGGATCGGGAGGGCGTAGTAGCCCCAGCGGCGCTGGTCGGCGGGCTTGTACATCTCCAGCAGGTAGTCGAACTCGAACACCTGGTTCATCCGCCGGCGGTCGGCGAGCAGCCGGTCGAACGGCGAGAGCAGCGCCGCCCGGCCGCGGAACGGCTGCCCGAGCCGGGCCGGGTCGACCCGCCACTCGCCGCGCACGCCCTCGACGACCGCGGGCTCGCCGGCCTCGCCGACGTGCACCGGCTCGAACGGGGCGGTCGGCCCGTGGGCCGGGCGATGCCGAGCGACTCGAGCCGGCGCTGGGCGCGCAGCCGCCGCGCCTCGTCCGCCGGCGGCACCGGGTCGTCGGGGTAGACCCGGGACGCCAGGTCCCACAGCCGGTCGCGTCCCGTGCCGCCGGCCGCCGCGACCTCGCCGCGCTGCACGAGCTTGTCGAGCATCATGGTGACGTTGCGGTTGTCGTTCCAGCCGCTGGAGGACCAGGGCAGCACGCAGGTGTCCGGGAGCTCGCTGATCGGCAGGGGCCCGTCGGCCCGCAGCCGGTCGAGGATGTCGCGCCGGCAGTCGTTGTTGGCCTCCACCCAGTCCCGGACCTCCTCCTGCCACGGCAGCAGCTCGCCGGTGCCCGGGCCACTCGGCCATCTGCGCACGGTGCAGCGCGATGTCCTCGGCGACCCGGAGCGACCCGCGCAGCTCGATCAGCCGCTGCTCGTCGAGGGCGTCCCACATCTCCTGCGGCCGAGAAGCCGGACCCGATCCGGCTCCACAGCACCAGCTCGGCGCTCGGTGCGACGGCGCGGGTGGGCTCGAGCTGCAGCAGCGCGAGCCGCCGTACCGTGTCGATGACGTCGGTCGGTCGCGCGCGCGCGAGCAGCTGCGCCTGGACCGCGATGCGCCGCGCGTCGGTGCGGCTCAGCTCGTGCACACCCGCCATGGCGTGAGCCTAGAGGGGGAGCCTCATCCACCGCGGGTGAGGCGGGCGCACCCGCGGACGCGCAGCGTTGCGAGCACCCACCCGTCCGCAGACCAAGGAGACCTCATGACCTCACAGACCGCCCCCGAGTCGGCCCTCGGCGGCATCGCCCAAGGTGACGCGCCTGTCCTCGAGAGCCTCATCTCGATGAACCTGGACTCGCTGGAGAAGTCCGACCTGGACGCCAGGACCTACTTCCTGGTGCGGCTGGCCGCCCTGGTCGCGATGGACGCCGCTCCGGTCTCCTACGTCATGAACCTCGGTCTCGCCGCGGAGGTGGGGGTCAGCCTCGAGGAGGTCCAGGGCACGCTCATCGCGATCGCCCCGATGGTCGGCAGCGCCCGGGTGGCCTCGGCCGCCGGCGCGATCCTGCGCGGAGCGTACGGCGTCGCCGAGATGGAGAGCGCCTTCCCGGAGCAGCGCAACGGCTGAGCGTCAGGCGATCCGCCGGACCTCTCGCTGCCGCGGGATCAACGCCTGCGGCGCGGGCAGCGGGGTCCGGCGGGTCCGCAGCACCTGGGCGGCCAGCTCCCGGGCGACCCGCGGCAGCTCCTCGTCCGGGCACCCGGCCAGCCGCTGCCCGTGGACGGCGCGCGCGTAGCAGCGCAGCACGGAGCCGGCCGGGTGGGTGTCGAGCTCGGCGACCAGGCTCGTGGCCTCGCTCACGAGTGCTCTGCGGAGCAGGACTGCCTGGTTCATGGGCACCTCCACGTGCCGTCGGCATCGGGTGACCTCCAGCAGACCCCGGGTCGCGGGGTGCGACCAAGGGACCAAAGTCCCGGAACTCGACGGAAAGGGATCATCCGCGCGTGGTCCCGTCAGCTGCCGGCGCGCTGCACAGGCACCTTGGTGACCTCGGTGCGGGCCTCGCCGAGCGGCACCCGCACCTCGAGCACGCCGTTCTCGTACGTCGCGGCGATGGCGGCCCGGTCGCTGCCCGGCGGGAGCCGGAGCGAGCGGCTGAAGGAGCCGTAGCGGAACTCGCTGTGGTTCTTGTCCCGCTCCTCCTCCTGGCGCCGGCCGGAGATCGTCAGCACGTCCCCGGACACGCCGACCTCCACGTCCTTGTCCGGGTCGATGCCCGGCATCTCGGCCCGCAGCACGTAGGTGCCGTCCTCCTCGAAGTCCTCGACCCGGATGCTGTGGGACAGCCCGGGGAAGCCCAGGGCCGGTCCCGACTCGATCCAGTCGAGCATGTCGCCCCACGTGTTGCTCGTACGTCGTGCCAGCGTCGCCATCGTTCTCCTCCTGTGGCGGGTCCTGCTGCGGGATGTGACACGACGATGCTGGTCGCGGGCGTGCCGCCTCGACAGGGGCGAAGGTCCCGCTAGTCGGTCGGCCGTGGTGCGAGCTCGTCCAGGAAGTCCTCGGCGAACCGGGTGACCCCGTCCCACTCGGTGTAGACGTAGTCGCGCGAGACGTCGGTGCCCAGGTCGCCGGGCTTGTCGCCGGCGATCCGCTTCATCAGGCGTCGTTTGAGGAAGCCGTACTGGGTGTAGAGCAGCGCCCCGCTGAACATCGCCACCTTGGTCGGACGCCAGCCGGTCTGCTGCTCGAAGTCGTCGACGTAGCGCTCCGCCTCGTGCTCGTCGCCGTGCGCCGCCAGGCTCACCGAGAAGAACGCCGTGGGCACCCCCTCGAGGGTCTCGCGGTGCTTGCGCACGTAGTCGCGGACGTGCTTGTCGTGGTGCCCCATGTGGATCGAGGACCCGACGATCACGCCGTCGTAGCCGCTCGGCGCACCCGGTCTCGACGCCTTGAGGTCCACCTCGTCGGCCTCGTGGCCGTGGGACCGGACGACGTCGGCGACGTGCGCCGCGATCTTGGCGGTCTGGCCCTCGCTCGTCGCGTAGGGAATGCAGATTCTGGCCACGGTGTCTCCCCTCCGGCTCCGCACGCTGCCACACCGGGACGGGTCGTGGGGAGGGACGAAGGTCACGCACGAGCGCCGCCCCGACCGAGGTCGGGGCGGCGCTCGTTCAAGAGGCTGTCGCGGTGGTGGTGGAGCTGGCGGGAATCGAACCCGCGTCCTTCGGCGCCGCTCCAGGGCTTCTCCGGGTGCAGTCAGTGGTGTCGTTTTCTCAGCCCCGGCGCTCTCACTGACACGTCGCCGACAGGCTCAGCCGCAGAAAAGTCCCGGTGTGTCCTCGCGGCCCGGACACCCCAGCAAGCCTCCTAGATGAGGCCAGGTTCTAGAGCGGAGGCGCCTCTAGTCTGACCCGTTGCCCCGCCGTCAGGCGGCGAGGGCGAACGAACTGCGCTGTGAATTGGCAGTTATTGGTTTCCAGGGAGCGTTTACGAGATAACCCTGGATCCTCGACCCGCTTCCCCTGGAACTAACGTCCCAAGTCGAAACCGATCAGCCCCTCTTGAGTTGTGCTGCTGTGCTGCTGTCGTGCCAGGAGCAGTCTACCGGTCCAACCGGCAGGCCTCTCCCGGTATTCCGCTCAGTCGCCGCGCGGGGCCACCACCACGGGCACCTTGGCGTGCCGCACGACGCGCGAGGAGACCCCGCCCAGCAGCACCCGTCGCACCGGCCCGTAGCTGCGCGAGCCCACCACGAGCAGGTCGTAGTCGTCCAGCGCCAGGTCGCCCAGCGCGTCGACCACCGGCCCGTCGAGCACCCGGCCGGAGACGGCCAGCCCGGCCGGGGCGGTGGCGATCACGGCGTCCAGGCCGGCCTGGTAGCCCCTGCGCTGGTCGGAGGAGAACTGCCGGGACTCCCCCAGGCCGGGCACCACGCGGGTGTCCGGCACGACGGTGAGCACGGTCAGCGAGGCACCGAGGTGCTGCGCGATCCGGACGGCGTGCTCGAACGCGACCCTCCCGTCGGGGGTGTCGACGTACGCCACGGCGACGCGGTCCAGCTTCTGCTTCTCGACGTGCCCGTAGCCGTAGGGCACGACGACCACCGGGGCCGCCGTACCGTGCAGCAGCCGCTCGGCCGTGCTCCCCGGGAAGGTACGTCGCATCTTCCGGTCGCGCCGGGAGCCGAGCACCAGCAGGGACTGGTCGTCGTGGTCCGGCTCGACCAGGTCCGAGAGGCCGTGGGCCGCGGAGCCGCCGTCGACGCGGTGGTACTCCGCGCCGACCGAGGGGTCCACGATGCCCTTCGCCTCGTCGATCAGGTCCTGGGCCGCGGAGCGCTCGTAGGCGGCCCACTCGGCGTCCACCCGGCCCAGGCCGGCCGGGGCCGCACCGGGGTGGACGGTGACGACCACCATCGTGTCGCCGCTGGTGGCGGCCCACTGGGTCCCGAACGCCAGCGCGTCCCGGCCGGTGGCGCCGCCGTGGTAGCCGACCACCACCCGTCCGGTCATGCCGCGGTCCCGGACTCGTCGCGCTCACGGGTGCGCAGCCGGGAGTGGCCGTAGCTGTAGAACACGTAGATCAGCAGGCCGACGACCAGCCAGACCACGAACCGGATCCAGGTGGTGCCCGGCAGGTCGGTCATCAGGTAGAGGCAGAGCAGCACGCCGATGATCGGGAACACCGGGACGAACGGGGTGCGGAACGGCCGCTCCATGTCCGGCTTGGTGCGCCGCAGGATGATCACGCCGAGGTTGACCAGCACGAACGCGAACAGCGTGCCGATGTTGACCAGCTTGACGATCTCCGAGAGCGGCACGAGCGCCGCCAGGATCGAGATCAGGATGCCGAAGGACAGCGTCAGCCGCGCGGGCGTGCCGTAGCGCGGGTGGATCTTGGCGAAGCTCCGCGGCAGCAGGCCGTCGCGGCACATCGCGAAGAAGATCCGGGTCTGGCCGTAGAGGATGACCAGCACGACGCTGGTGATCGCGATCAGCGCACCGAGCGACAGCAGCGCCGCCGCCCAGCTCAGGCCGGTGCCGGCCTCGAGGGCGGCGGACAGCGGGGCGTCGGCGTTCTTGGAGTCCGTCATCGTGCTGATCGGGGCGACGCCGACCGCGGCGATGGCCACCATGATGTAGAGCAGGGTGGAGATCACCAGCGACCCGACGATCGCCTTGGGCAGGTCCTTGCCGGGGTTGTTCGACTCCTCGGAACCGGTCGCCACGGCGTCGAAGCCGATGTAGGCGAAGAAGATCAGGCCGGCCGCGGTGGTGATGCCGCCGGCGCCGTGCGGCGCGAAGTCCTTGAAGTTGTTCGGGTCGAACGACGTCAGTGCGGCGACGATGAAGAACACCAGGATCGCGATCTTGATGCCGACCATGATCAGGTTCGCCTTGGCACTCTCCCGGGTGCCCCGGATCAGCAGGAACGTGATCGCCATGACGATGAAGACCGCCGGCAGGTTGAACACGCCGCCGTCCTCGGGCGAGGTGGAGATCGCGTCGGGGATGCGGACCCGAACGCCGAGTCGAGGAACGCGTTGACGTTGCCGCCCCAGCCCGACGGCCACGGCGGCCACCGAGACGCCGTACTCCAGGATCAGGTCCCAGCCGATGATGAAGGCGACGAGCTCGCCCATCGTGGCGTAGGAGAAGGTGTAGGCACTGCCGGAGACCGGCACGGCTGCGGCCAGCTCGGCGTAGGACAGCGCCGAGAACACGCAGGTCACCGCCGCGAGCACGAACGCCAGGATGACCGCGGGCCCGGCCGCCTTGGCGCCCTCGCCGATCACCACGAAGATGCCGGTGCCGATGATGGCGCCGACCCCCATCGCGGTCAGGCCGACCGAGCTGATGGAGCGCTGCAGCGAGTGTTCGGAGTCTTCGGTGTCCGAGACCAGGTCCGATGCGTCACGCGTCGACCAGATACCACCAGGCAGGTTCATCGAGTTCCTCCCTTTCACGGTTGCGGTTCGGGAGGTCGGTCCCCCTTGGGGTGATCATGGCGACGCAACGCTCCGGCCGAAACACTCCCGCGGCCGTTTTTTCCGCACGTCGCCGCCGGTGAACAACCGGTGACCGTTGTCCCAGCAGACCGCTCGCAGCCAGTCCTCGCCGAGGTCGAGCCGCTCGAGGGCGGCGAGCTGGTGGGCGTAGGGGTACGGGGTGTTCGGGAAGTCCGAGCCGAGCAGGACCGGTCCTGGAGGTCGCCCAGCCGCGGCAGCAGGTCGCGCGGGAACTCCGCCATCTCCTCGAAGAAGTCGGTGAACGCCATCGTCGTGTCGAGGTGCACCGGGTCGAAGTCCTCGGCGACCGCGAGGAACTCGGAGTACTCCGGCGCGCCCAGGTGCGCGATCACGGCGGTCAGCCGTCGGGTGCCGCTCCATCAGCTTCCGCATCGGGCCGGGGCCGGTGTGTCGTTGCCGACCGGTCCCCCGCCGGCGTGCACGACGACCGGCGTGCCGGCGTCCGCGAGCGTGCCCCAGGCGTCGTCGATCAGCGGGTCCAGGAGGTCGAAGTCGCCGACCTGGACGTGCACCTTGAAGACCTGCGTGCCCGCCGCGACCGCTCGGCGACGTACGCCCCGGCGCCCGGCTCGGGGTAGAAGGTCGCCGAGGACAGGCACTACGGGTGGCGGCCGCGAACTGCGCGGACCACTCGTTGAGGTACGCCGCGATGCCCGGCCGGTGCGCGTAGGGAAGCGAGGAGAAGTGGCGAACGCCGAGGCGCGCAGCTGCCCGACCCGCTCGTCGTCGTCGCCGCGGTACTCCAGCGGCCACGCCCGGCCGATCAGCGGGCCGGCGTTGTCGAAGTGCTCACAGACCTTGCGCAGGATCGGCGACGGCAGGAAGTGCACGTGCACGTCGAACAGGCCCGGATCCCGAGCGCCGTCCACCAGCCGGGGACGTCGGCGTCGGCGACCGGCTCAGCCACGTTGCGCCCCTTGAGCCGCGGCCCACGCCTGCTCCGCCTCCCGGTCGCCTCGCGCTCGGCCAGCGCGTGCCGCTTGTCGTCCGTCTTCTTGCCCTCGACCAGGGCGATCTCCACCTTGGCGCGGCCGTCCTTGAAGTACAGCGACAGCGGCACGATGGTCAGGCCGCGCTCGGTGACCCGGCGCTCGATCTTGTCGATCTCGGCGCGGTTCAGCGGCAGCTTGCGGTTGCGGCGGGCCGGGTGGTTGGTCCAGGTGCCCTCGGTGTACTCCGGGATGTGCACGCCGTGCAGCCAGGCCTCGTCGTCGTCGATCTCCACGAACCCGTCGACGAGGGACGCGCGCCCGGCCCGCAACGACTTCACCTCGGTGCCCTGGAGGACCATGCCGGCCTCGTCGGTGTCCTCGATGGGGTAGTCGTGGCGCGCCTTCTTGTTCTGCGCGACGAGCTTGTGCCCTTCCTGCTTGACCATGACCCGTTCTCGCAGGTCCGGGAAAGATCGGGTTAGAACCAGTTCATCGGGTCGACAGGCGAGCCGTTCTGGAGCAC
>CAWERI010000018.1:0-35845 GCA_963811515.1 uncultured Actinomycetota bacterium | reverse complement strand
TTCGTGACCGCCGCCTGCGCCGGCGACGTCAGCGCCGCGCTGCCCGTCCTGCTCGCCGTCGGGCACACCTCCGGTGCCGCCCTGGCCGCCGGTGCGCTGCACGTGCTCGGCACGTCGTCCGCCCTGAGAGGAGCCGCATGAGGTCCGTCCAGCTGCGTCGAGGCACGTACGTCGACTCGGTGACCCTGATGCAGGTGAGCCGCCGGGTCGCCGCCCTCGACGGCGTCACGTCCGCGCTGGTCGCGATGGCCACCGAGCTCAACCTCGACCTGGCCGCCGGCATGGGCTTCGAGGTGCCGCCCTCCTCGCCCAACGAGCTGCTGGTCGCCGTCGAGGCCGCCGTCGCGTCGACGCGGCGCTCGCCGAGGTCGACCTGGCCCTGGTCGAGGCGTCCCGGCCGGCCCCGTCCGGCTTCGGCAGCGCCCCGGCGCCGGTGACCGTCCGCTCGGCCGCGGCCCGCTCGGAGGCGACGGTCGCGCTGGTCTCCACCCCCGGCCAGTGCGGCCTTCGCCGACGCGGTCGACGCCCTCGACGCCGGCCTGCTCACGATGGTCTTCAGCGACAACGTGCCGCTCGAGCAGGAGGTCGCCCTCAAGGAGTACGCCGGTCGCGCCGGCCTGCTGGTGATGGGGCCCGACTGCGGCACGGCGGTCGTCGGCGGCGTCGGGCTGGGCTTCGCCAACGTCGTGCGGCCCGGCCCGGTCGGGATCGTCGCGGCCTCCGGCACCGGCGCCCAGCACCTGATGGCCCTGCTCGACGGTGCCGGGGTCGGCGTCTCGCACTGCCTGGGCGTCGGCGGCCGGGACCTGTCCGCCGAGGTCGCCGGCCGCTCCACGCTGCAGGCGCTGGACCTGCTCGACGCCGACGAGGCCACCGAGCTGATCGTGGTGGTCTCCAAGCCGCCGGCCGCCGAGGTCGCCGAGGCGGTGCGCGCCCGGGCCGCGAGCCTGGGCACCCCGGTGCTCTTCGGCCTGCTCGGCGCCGGCCAGCCCGACCTGACCGAGACCGCCGCCGCGGTCGTGCAGGCCGCCGGCGGGCGCTGGGCCGCCCCCGAGCACTGGCCGGGCGAGGTCGCCGCCGGCCGGCCCGGCGGCTGCCTGCGCGGGCTGTTCGTCGGCGGCACGCTGTGCGACGAGGCGATGCTGGTCGCCTCGGCGGCGCTCGGCCGGGTCACCTCCAACATCCCGCTCGACCCGGCCTGGGCGCGTCGGCGACGACCTCGCCTCCGACGGGCACACGATGCTCGACTTCGGCGACGACCGGCTGACCCGCGGACGCCCGCACCCGATGATCGACGGCGCCCTGCGGGTCGAGCGGCTGCTCGCCGAGACCGAGGACCCCACCACCGGCGTGCTGCTGCTCGACGTGGTGCTCGGGCTCGGCTCGGCCGACGACCCCGCCGCCGAGCTGGCGCCCGCCCTGCACGCGGCCCGCGACGCCGGCGTCCCCGTCGTGGTCTCGGTGACCGGGACCCGCGACGACCCGCAGGGCCTGCGCGCGCAGGTCGCCGCGCTGCACGGCGCCGGCGCCTGGGTGCACCTGTCCAACGCGGCCGCCGCCCGGTGCGCCCTCGACCTGCTCGCCGAGACCCGGCGTGAACCTCTCGACCCCGCCCGGCCGTCGTCACCGCCGGCGCCTCCCTGCTCGCCGACGCGCTGCGCGCAGCAGGCCGTCGACGTCTGCCGAGGTCGCAGTGGCAGCCGCCCGCCGGCGACCCGGCGGCGCTGGCCGCGGTGATGGGCGACCCGCGCCGGGTCGACGCCAACGCACGGGCGCTGACGGCGATGCTCGCCGCGGAGGCGCACCTGGTCGACGTACTCCCGGCGGCGGAGGCGCTCGGGCTCGGGCCGCGGGGAGTTCCTGCACGCCGGCCCGCCGGTCGAGTGGGAGCGGGCGTCCGGGCCGATGCGGGGCGCGCTGGTCGGCGCGATGCTGTTCGAGGGCCTGGCCGCCACCGCCGGAGGACGCCGAGCGCCGGCTCTGCCGCCGGCGACGGCGTGAGCTGGGCGCCGTGCCACAGCCGCGGCGCGGTCGGGCCGATGGCCGGCGTGATCACGCCGTCGATGTGGGTGTTCTGCCTGCGCGACCAGACGACCGGCAACGAGTCGTGGTGCTCGCTGAACGAGGGCCTCGGCAAGGTGCTGCGCTACGGCGCCTACGGCCCCGAGGTGATCGAGCGGCTGCGCTGGATGACCGCGGTGCTCGGGCCGCTGCTGCAGCACGCCGTGCGCGCCGGGGACCCGGTCGACGTCAAGGCGATCGTCGCCCAGATGGTGCAGATGGGCGACGAGGGGCACAACCGCAACCGGGCCGGGACGCTGATGTTCCTGCGCGAGGTGCTGCCCGCGATGATCGACTCGGACTTCGCCAAGGCCGACGTCGCCGCGGCGGTGCGGTTCGTCTCCGGCAACGACCACTTCTTCCTGAACCTCGTGATGCCGGCCTGCAAGCTGCAGACCCGGGCCGCCGCGGACCTCCCCGGCTCGACGGTGGTGACCGTGATGGCCCGCAACGGCACCGACTTCGGCATCCAGACCTCCGGCACCGGCGACACCTGGTTCACCGCGCCCGCGAACACCCCCGAGGGGCTGTTCCTCGGGTCCTACGGCCCCGACGACGCCAACCCCGACATCGGCGACTCGGCGATCACCGAGACCGCCGGCATCGGCGGGCTGGCGATGGCGACCGCCCCCGCGATCGTCCGGTTCGTGGGCGGCTCGGTGCCGGACGCGCTGGCCACCACGCAGCGGATGTACGACATCACCGTCGGGGAGAACCCCGCCTTCGGCATCCCGATCCTGGAGTTCCGGGGCACGCCCACCGGCATCGACGTGGCCGCCGTCGTGCGCAGCGGCGTGCTGCCGCAGATCAACACCGGGATGGCCGGCCGGGTCGCCGGCACCGGCCAGGTCGGCGCCGGCCTGGTCACGCCCGCCGATGGCCTGCTTCACCCAGGCCCTGGCAGCCCTGGCCCAAGCCCAGCCCCAGCCCGTTGACCCGGGCCTTAGTCCAGCTCGACCCGGGCCTCAGGTCACGGTCGAGCGCGGGCCTCACGTCGCCGTACGACGCTTGAGCCGGCCGCGCGCCGTCTGCCCTCGGCCATCGTCACCAGCGAGGACGCCTTGCCGAGCCCGAAGGGCGGCATGTTGCCGTAGATCGCCTCGTACTCCCCCGCCCGGACGAGGTACGTCTCGTGCCAGATGCCGGTGCGGGTGTCCCTGCCGACCCGCCGCCAGTAGTTGCGCCAGGCCGCGACGTGCGGGTCGTCGACGTCGTTGGCGAACCGCTCCAGGTGCTCGAACGAGCGCCAGTACTGCACGATGATCCCGCCGAACGTGGACATCTCGTAGCCCAGCAGGCCCTTCTCCGGGTGCGCGGACAGGTGCTGCAGCATGTGCAGCATCCCGCGGCGACCGCCCAGGTCGCGGAAGGACCGGAGCAGCCTGCCGCTTGTCGGCCCGCGCGCCGATCAGGAACACCACGAAGTCGCCGTCGATGTCGGCCGTCCACCGGCCGGCCTTCACCTCTGCCATCGGCCACCCTTCGCCGCAACGTCGTACGACGGGCGCCGGACCGCAATAGCCCGAAGACGCCAGACCCGGCTCGACGTACGAGGCTCGACTACCAGGCCCGGCGTCAGGCGTCGAACTCAGGCCCGGGTCGAGCGGGAGTGCTGGGCGATCAGGGTGCGGAGCCGTGCGGACCTGGGCGGTGGCGCGGGGGCCGTCGGAGCCCTGGATGCCCATCGCGGGCGACCGTCGTGCCGTCGGAGACGTCGAGCACCGCCCACGGGCTGCCGGGCCGCAGCGTCACCTGCACCACCTCGGCCCACGCGAACCGCCGGCTCCGGTAGCCGTTGACGACCGTCAGCCCGTCCTCGCGCGCGACCAGCCGGCTGCGCGCGAGGGCGAACCCGCCGGCGTAGAACATCAGCCCGAGCCCGATCACGGTCGCGCGCTGGAAGTAGGTGAACTGGTCGCGGATCTCCTGCGGGAACGCGAACCAGGTGACCACGACGACCAGCACCAGCAGCACGCCGGCGACGTAGATCGCGATCCGCACGCCCGAACGGCCGGAAGGTCTGCGGCAGCGTCGCGGTCAGAGTCGGCAGGCATGGATGTCCGTCGACAGGATGCCCCGGGCGCCGAGGTCCCACAGCTCGTCCATGACCCGCTGGGCGGTCGTCGCGCGGCACCATCGAGCGCACCGCGACCCACCCCTCCCGATGCAGCGGGGACACGGTCGGGCTCTCGATGCCCGGGGGTGAGGGCGACCGCCTCCTCGACCCGCTCGGCGCGGATGTCGTAGTCCATCATCACGTAGGACCGGGCGACCAGGACGCCCTCGACGCCGGCGCCGGAACACCTCGAACCCGGCCGGCGGCTGCGCGCCCGGCGCGGGTGATCAGCACCGCCTCGGACTCCAGGATCGGGTCGCCGAACACCTCGAGCCCCGCGTTGCGCAGGGTGCTGCCGGTCTCCACGACGTCGGCGATCACGTCCGCGACGCCGAGCTGCACGCTGCTCTCCACGGCGCCGTCGAGCCGGGTGACGGTGGCCTCGACGCCGTGCTCCTCGAGGTGCCGCCGGACCACGCCGGCGTACGACGTGGCGATCCGCTTGCCGGCCAGGTCGCCGACGCCGGACGCCGTGCCGGGCGGGGCGGCGAAGTGGAACCGGGACCGGCCGAAGCCGAGCGTCAGCACCTCCTCGGCCTTGGCGCCGGAGTCGAGCAGCAGGTCGCGGCCGGTGATGCCGACGTCGAGGGTGCCCTCGCCGACGTACAGCGCGATGTCGCGCGGGCGCAGGTAGAAGAACTCGACGCCGTTCTCGCCGTCGGTGAGCGTGAGCCGCTTGGCGTCGGTGCGCTGCTTGTAGCCGGCCTCGCGCAGGATGTCGGTGGCGGACTGGGACAGCGAGCCCTTGTTGGGGACCGCCAGCCGCAGGAGCTTGTCGGGCACGGGATGCCTCTCGGGTGTGTCTGGACGGGGGTGGCTGCGGGAAGGTCAGAGGTGGGCGTAGACGTCGTCGAGGGTCAGGCCGCTCGCGATCATCAGCACCTGCGCGTGGTAGAGCAGCTGGCTGAGCTCCTCGGCGGTCCGCTCCGGCCCCTCGTGCTCGGCGGCCATCCACGACTCGGCGGCCTCCTCGACCAGCTTCTTGCCGATCGTGTGCACGCCCGCGTCGAGCTCACGGACCGTGCCGGAGCCCTCCGGTCGGGTCTGTGCCTTCTCGCTGAGCTCGGTCCAGAGCTCCTCGAACGTCTTCATCACGTGCTTCCTGGTCAGGGGCGGGGCGGTCCCAGGGTACGGCGTACGACGGGCGCGCCGGCCCGCGGTGGCGGCGCCGGACGGCTCAGGAGCCGTCCGTCTCGTACCCGCGGCGGATCCCGCGCAGCGTGCGGGCCGTGACCAGGGCCGCCGCCGTCGCTTCGTAGCCCTTGTCCTCGCTGGACCCCTCGAGGCCGGCGCGGTCCAGGGCCTGCTCCTCGGTGTCGCAGGTGAGCAGGCCGAAGCCGACCGCCGCGCCGGTGCTCACCGCGATCCGGGAGAGCCCGTCGGTGGCCGCCGCGCAGACGTACTCGAAGTGCGGGGTGCCGCCGCGGATCACCACGCCGAGGGCGACGACCGCCTCGTAGCCGTGCTCGGCCAGCGCTCCGGCGACGACCGGCAGCTCGAAGGAGCCGGGCACGCGCACGATGCTCGGCGCCTCGACCTGGTAGTCGGCCAGCGCGCGCTGGGCACCGGCGAGCAGGCCGTCCATGACCTGCTCGTGCCAGCGGGCGGCGACCACCGCGACCCGCAGGTCGTGGCAGTCGACGGGCTTCTCGTCGGGCGATCCGGCTCCACTCACGAGCGAGGCTCCTTCCGGGACGGTGCCGGACAGGCCGGGCAGGTGGTGGCCCATCCGGTCACGCTTGGTCATCAGGTAGCCGCAGGTTGTGGTCGTTGGGGCGGGTCGTCAGCGGCACCCGCTCGGCGACCGGGACGCCGTAGTCCTCGAGGCTGCTGACCTTGTCGGGGTTGTTGGTCAGCAGCCGGACCGAGCCGACCCCGAGGTCGCGCAGGATCTGGGTCGCGGTGCCGTAGTGCCGGGCGTCGGCCGGCAGGCCCGAGGTCGAGGTTCGCGTCGACGGTGTCCCGCCCGCCGTCCTGGAGCTGGTAGGCCTGCAGCTTGGCGACCAGGCCGATCCCCCGGCCCTCGTGGCCGCGCAGGTAGACGACCACGCCGCGGCCCTCGGCGGCGATCTGCTGCAGCGCCTCCTCGAGCTGCGGCCCGCAGTCGCAGCGCTTCGAGCCGAACACGTCGCCGGTCAGGCACTCCGAGTGCACCCGGGTGAGCACCGGCTCGTCGCCGGAGATGTCGCCGCGGACCAGCGCGACGTGCTCGGAGCCGTCGATGGTGATCCGGTAGCCGTAGGCCGTGAAGTCGCCGTGCGCGGTGGGCAGCCGGGTCTCGGCGACCCGCTCGACGTGCGTCTCGTGGCGCCGGCGGTGGTGGATCAGCTGCTCGATCGAGATCATCGACAGGCCGTGCTCGTCGGCGAACTCGCGCAGCTGCTGGCCGCGCTTCATCGTGCCGTCGTCGTTGACGATCTCGGAGATCACCCCGGCCGGCTCGAGACCGGCGAGCCGGGCCAGGTCGACCGCGGCCTCGGTGTGCCCGGGACGCACCAGCACGCCGCCCTCGGCGTAGCGCAGCGGGAACACGTGCCCGGGCTGGACGAGCTCGAAGGCCTCGGTCGCCGAGTCGATCAGCGTGCGCACGGTGTGCGAGCGGTCGGCGGCCGAGATGCCGGTGCTGATCCCGTCGCGGGCGTCGACGGAGACGGTGTACGCCGTCCGCATCCGCTCGCGGTTGTGCGGCGTCATCAGCGGGATCCCGAGCCGGTCGAGCGTCGGCGCCGTCACCGGCACGCAGATCACGCCGGAGGAGTAGCGGATCGTGAACGCCATCAGCTCCGGGGTGGCCCGGCTCGCGGCGAAGATCAGGTCGCCCTCGTTCTCGCGGTCCTCGTCGTCGACGACCACGACCGCCCGGCCGGCGGCGATGTCGGCGACGGCCCGCTCGACGCTGTCCAGCCGGACCTGCGGGGCGCTCACACGCCCACCTGCTCGAGCTCGGGCGTGCGCTCCACCCGTGAGGCCTTCAGCCACACGAAGAAGCCCCAGACCACCAGGACGCCGTACACGACGAAGAGGATCGCGGTCGGGTAGTACTGCGAGTGCCACAGCAGCGGGACGCCGACCAGGTCGACGGCGATCCAGGCCAGCCAGAAGTCGTTCCAGCCCCGGGCCATGGCGTACGTCGCCACCATCGAGCCCACGAAGATCCAGGCGTCGCACCAGTAGTACCAGCGCGGCGCGGGCCAGCCGGCGCCGATCTCGCTGAACACCCACTGGAGCACCAGGACCCCGGCCGCCGCGGCGACCAGGTAGGCCACCCGCTCCCTCGCGGTGGCCCAGCGCGGCGTGATCGCCGGCTGGTCGCCCGACCCGCCGCGGGCCTTGCGGACCTCGTGCCAGCGGTACCACCCGTAGATGCTGGTGAGGATGAAGAACACCTGCCGTCCCGCCTGGCCGAACAGCGGCACCTGCGCGTCGGCCTCGAACGTCGCGGCGATGAAGACGGTGAACAGCAGCACGTTGCCGACGATGCCGACCGGCCACGCCCAGACCCGGCGACGCAGGCCGCCGACGGCCGAGGCGAACCCGAACCCGTTGCCGAGGATCTCCCGCCAGGTGATCGGGTGACCGGCGATGGTCAGGTGGGCGTCGTAGAGCTGGGTGGCGAGGCTCATGCGTGGTCCTTGCGGTCGGTGTGAGGAGCGACGAGGCGCTCGACGTACTTCGCGATGACGTCGACCTCGAGGTTGACGGGGTCGCCGGGCTGCTTGAAGCCGAGCGTGGTGCGGGCCAGCGTCTCGGGGATCAGCGAGACGGTGAAGGAGTCCCCGGCCGGACCTCGCACCACGGTCAGCGAGATGCCGTCCACGGTGATCGAGCCCTTGTCGACGAGGTAGCGGCCGAGCCCGTCCGGCAGCGAGACCTCGACGAGCTCCCAGTGCTCCGACGGCTCCCGGCGTACGACGGTCCCGGTGCCGTCGACGTGCCCCTGGACGATGTGCCCGCCCAGCCGGCTGGACGCCGTGACGGCGCGCTCGAGGTTCACCCGGGTGCCCGGCTCGAGCGCGCCGAGGGAGGTCTTGTCGAGGGTCTCGCGCATCACGTCGGCGGTGAACGTCTCGCCGTCGCGCTCGGCGACGGTGAGGCAGCACCCGTTGACGGAGATCGAGTCGCCGAGCCGGGCGTCGGTGATGACGTGCGGGGCGCGCAGCGTGAGCCGCACGGCGTCGCCCTGGTCCTCGAGCGTCTCGACGACGCCGAGCTCCTCGATGATGCCGGTGAACATCAGACGGTCTCCTTCAGCGGGGTCAGGGTGAGCCGGACGTTGGTGTCCGCGCCGGTGCCGAGCGTGGTCACGTCGACCACGTCGAGGTGCAGCGCGTCGGCGATCGTGGCCGCGCCCAGGTCGCCGACGGCGCTGAGCCCGGCCCCGAGCAGCATCGGCGCGACGTAGCAGACCACCTCGTCGACGAGGCCGGCCGCGAGGAAGGCCGCCGCGAGGGTCGGGCCGCCCTCGAGGAACACGTGCTGCCGGTCGCGGGCGCGCAGGGCGGCGAGCGCCTCGTGCGGGTCGCGGGTGCGCAGCAGCACGGTCTCGGCGGCGTCGTCGAGCACCCGCCGGTCGGCCGGCACGTCGCGCAGGCCCATCACCGCGCGCAGCAGCTGCCGGTCCCGGGGCAGGGCCCGGTCGTCCTCGTCGCGGACCGTGAGCTGCGGGTCGTCGACGAGCACCGTGCCGGTGCCGACCAGGATCGCGTCGCACAGCCCGCGGAGCCGGTGGGTGTCGCGGCGGGCGGGCAGCGAGCTGACCCAGCGCGAGGTGCCGTCGGCGGCGGCGCTGCGGCCGTCGAGCGTGGTGGCGAGCTTCCAGGTGACGAACGGCCGGCCGTGCTCGACCGCGAACGTCCACACCCGGTTGACCGCCCGCGCCGCGTCGGCCAGCAGGCCGGCCTCGACGTCGACGCCCGCCGGCGCGCAGCGTCGCGGCGCCCCCGGTCGCGACCGGGTTGCGTGTCGGACTGGGCGAACACCACGCGGGCCACCCCGGCGGCGACCAGCGCCTGCGCGCACGGCCCGGTGCGGCCGGTGTGGTTGCAGGGCTCGAGGGTGACCACGGCGGTCGTGCCCCGGGCCCGGTCCCCGGCGCGGGCCAGGGCGTCGGCCTCGGCGTGCGGCGAGCCGGCCCCGCGGTGGAACCCCTCGGCGACCGTCGTACCGTCCGGGGCGAGCAGCACGCAGCCGACCCGCGGGTTCGGGCCCAGCGGGACGCCCGGCGACGCGGCCAGCTCGAGGGCGCGCACCATCGCCGCACGCTCGGCGGGGTGGCCGGTCATCGCGGGGAGCCCTCTCGTCCGTGCTCACGGACCCCGGGCGTCGAGAATGCGCAGGTGCGCCGGCACGTGCCGGTCCACCTGCGTGCGCTTCCCATCCGGACTTTCACCGTCGGTCCAGGAGTTCCACCTGGTCAACCGGCTGCTGGCTGCAGCCGGGTCGCGGACTTTCACCGCCGGCTCGGAATTGCACCGACCCCAGAGCACGCGAGCTGTTCACTCGTTGCCCCAAGCCTGCCACACCCGGGGGAACCCGGACGTGTGAGCCCGGCCACCGGTACGGCGGTGGGGTCAGCGCGCGGCCTCGGCGGCCGACCGCAGCGACTCGATCATCGTGTTCGGGTCGTCGGCGCCGAACACCGCCGAGCCGGCGACGAACACGTCGGCGCCGGCCTCGGCGCAGCGCTCGATCGTCTCCAGGGACACTCCCCCGTCGACCTGCAGCCACACGTCGAGGCCGTGCCGGGCGACCAGGTCCCGGGTGCGCCGGATCTTCGGCAGGCACAGGTCCAGGAACGCCTGTCCGCCGAACCCGGGCTCGACCGTCATCACCAGCACCATGTCCAGCTCGGGGAGCAGGTCCTCGTAGGGCTCGATCGGCGTCGCCGGCTTGAGCCCCATCCCGGCCCGGGCGCCCGCGGCCCGCAGCTCGCGGGCCAGCCGCACCGGGGCGGCCGCGGCCTCGACGTGGAACGTCACCGACCCGGCCCCCGCCTCGACGTACGCCGGCGCCCAGCGGTCCGGGTCCTCGATCATCAGGTGGCAGTCCATCGGCGTGGACGACGCCTTGGCGAGCGCCTCCACCACCGGCAGGCCGAGCGTCAGGTTCGGCACGAAGTGGTTGTCCATCACGTCGACGTGCAGCCAGTCGGCGCCGGAGATCCGGGCGGCCTCGGAGGCCAGGTTGGCGAAGTCGGACGCGAGCATGCTCGGCGAGATCTGGATACCCATGGTGGCGCCGATCCTAGGTCAAGCGGCGTACGACGCCACGGGCACGCCCCGGCACCGGCGGCGGCTCGCACGGAGCAGCTGTCCGAGCAGGCCAGGAAGGTGTGCACCGGGTGCTGGCAGCGCGGGCAGGACCGGTCGTGCGGCAGGTGCGCGCCCTGCCTGGTCTCCGCGGTGTCCCACATGGTCCTCTCCCCTCTCCGGGTCTGCAGAGGAGGAGCCACCGGGGACGCCCGGTGATACCGGCCGGGGTCAGGAGCGGCGCAGCACGGCCAGGAACATCGCGTCGGTGCCGTGCCGGTGCGGCCACAGCTGCACGGTGCCGGGCAGCGGTCCGGCGCAGTCCGGCACCCCGGGGAGCAGCGCCGCCGCCTCCTCCAGGCGTACGTCGTCCCGCTCGGCGAGCACCGCCTCCACGACGCCGGCCGTCTCGGCGAGCACCGGGGAGCACGTCACGTAGGCCACCACGCCGCCCGGGCGGACCGCGTCGAGCGCCGAGGAGAGCAGCGCGCGCTGCAGCGGCACCAGGTCGTCGACGTCGGCCTGGGTGCGCCGCCACCGGGACTCGGGCCGCCGTCGCAGCGCCCCCAGCCCGGAGCACGGCGCGTCGACGAGGACCCGGTCGAACGCGCCGTCCCGCCAGGCGGGGCGGGTGCCGTCGGCGGCCACCACGCCGAGCAGCCCGGCGCCGGCCTTCGGCGGTCGCGCCCGCGACCAGCCCGGCCCGGTGCACCTGCCGCTCGGAGGCCAGCAGCCGGGCGCCCGCGGAGCCGGCCAGCGCCGCGAGCAGCGCGGACTTGCCGCCGGGGCCGGCGCACACGTCGAGCCAGCGCTCGTCGCGCCCCTCGACCGGCGGCCCGGGACAGCGCGACGGCGACCAGCTGGGAGCCCTCGTCCTGGACCCCGGCGCGGCCCTCCGCGACGGCGGCCACCTCGCCCGGGTCGCCGGAGTCCAGCGTCACGGCGTAGGGCGACAGCGTCGAGGCGGTGCCGCCGGCGGCGACCAGCTCCTCGACCGTCGACAGCCCGGGCCGCGCGACCAGGGTGACCTTGGGCGGCGCGTTGTCGGCGGCGAGCAGGTCGTCGAGCTCGTCGGCGCGGTCGCCGAGCGCCTCGGCGAGCGCGGAGACGACCCAGCGCGGGTGCGAGTGCGCCACGGAGGCGAAGCCGACCGGGTCGGAGGCCGGGTCCGGGGCGACCCGGCGCACCCAGCCGGACAGGTCGTGGGCGGAGATCTTGCGCAGCACGGCGTTGACGAAGCCCGGACGGGTCCCTGGCCGACCTTGGCCCGCACCAGGTCCACGCTGGTGCCGACCGCGGCGTGCGAGGGCACCCGCATCGCGAGGAGCTGGTGGGTGCCCAGGCGCAGCGCGTCGAGCACGGCGGCGTCGACCTTGGCCAGCGGCCGGTCCACGTTGGCGGCGATCACCGCGTCGTAGGTGCCCTGCCGGCGCACGGTGCCCGAGACCAGCTCGGTGGCGAAGGCGGCGTCCCGCCCGGTCAGCCCGCGGGAGCGCAGCAGCGGCGGCAGCACCAGGTTGGTGTAGGCGTCCTTGTCCCGGATCGCGGCGAGCACGTCGAACGCCGCCGCCCGGGCCGGGTCGGCCGGGGTGCTGCGCGGCCGCGTCCGCTGCGGCTTGGCGCGCGGGTCGCTCATCCGAGCCGCCCCCCGGACACGAGCCGGGCGCCGCGGGCCCAGTCGGCGGCCGGCATCTGCTTCTTGCCGAACGGCTGCACGTCGCCGAGCAGCACCGCGCAGCTGCCGGTCCCGACGTGCACCGCGTTCTTGGTCACCTCGAGCACGCCGGGCTCCAGCTGCCGCTCGGGATCCGGCCGCGACGGGGCCGAGCTTGAGCCGCTCCCCGTCGTACGTCGACCAGGCACCCGGCGCGGGCGTGCAGGCCCGGACCTGCCGGTCGACGGCGACGGCCGGGCGCGACCAGTCGACCTCGGCGTCGGCCACCTCGACCTTGGGGGCCAGGCTGACCCCCTCGGCGGGCTGCTCGCGCGCCTCGATGTCGCCGTCCTCGATCGCGTCGAGGGTGCGCACCAGCAGCTCGGCGCCGCCCTCGGCGAGCCGCCCGAGCAGGTCGCCGGAGGTGTCGGTGGGGCGGACCCGCTCGGTCATCACCCCGAACGTCGGGCCGGCGTCCAGGGCCCGGACGATCCGGAAGGTGGTGGCGCCGGTGACCTCGTCGCCGGCCCACAGCGCGTGCTGCACGGGGGCCGCGCCCCGCCAGGCCGGCAGCAGCGAGAAGTGCAGGTTGACCCAGCCGTGCGGCGGGATGTCCAGCGCGCTCTGCGGCAGCATCGCGCCGTAGGCCACCACCGGGCAGCAGTCCGGGGCCAGCGCGCGCAGCTCGGCCTGGAAGTCCGGGTCGCGGGGGTGCTCCGGCTTGAGCACCGGCACCCCGAGCTCCTCGGCGCGCCGGGCGACCGGCGAGGCGACCAGCCGGCGGCCCCGCCCGGCGGGGGCGTCGGGGCGGGTGACCACGCCGACGAGCTCGTGCCGGCTGGCGGCCACCGCCTCCAGCGCGGGCAGCGCCGGTTCGGGGGTGCCCGCGAAGACCAGCCGCATCAGAGCCCGAAGCCGTTGGTGCGGGTGCGGGGACACCTTGACGGTGGTGTCGGCGCCGAACCACTCCGCCTCGCGGATCGCCTTCATCGCGGCCCGGCGGGTCTCCCGGTCCAGCCGGTCGATGAACAGCACGCCGTCGAGGTGGTCGGTCTCGTGCTGGATCGCGCGGGCCAGCAGCTCGTGGCCCTCGATGGTGACCGGCTCGCCGTGCATGTCGAAGCCCTTGGCCACGACCCGCATCGCCCGGACGCAGTCGAAGGTCAGGTCCGGCAGGGACAGGCAGCCCTCGGCGCCGTCCTGCTTCTCCTCCGACAGGTCGAGCGTCGGGTTGACCAGGTGCCCGAGCTCCCCGTCGACGTACCAGGTGAAGACCCGCAGGCCGACGCCGATCTGCGGGGCGGCCAGCCCGGCGCCGGGTGCCTCCAGCATGGTGTCGGTCAGGTCCGAGACCAGCCGGCGCAGCTCCTTGTCGAAGGTCGTCACCGGGACGGCCGGGGTGCGCAGCACGGGGTCCCCGAAGAGACGGATCGGCTGGACGGGCACGGGGCAGCTCCTGGGGCGGGCCGGGGAAGGGCGACGGCCCAGTCTACGGAGTCGCCGGGCTCACTCGAGCCCGACCGGGTCGACCTGCACCCGGACCGGGGGCAGCTTGCGGGCCGACCGCACGCCCTGCATCTCCACGAGGGTCCGCGACAGCGCCGCGCCGGCGGTCGCGGGGCACCCGGATCACCACCCGCAGCTGCGGCGGCGCCTCGGCGTCCGGGACCGGGCCGGTCACCACGACGGGCACCGGGCCGAGCACCTCCGCGCCCGGCGGCAGCGCCAGCGCGGCGAGTCGCCGAGGCCAGGTCGGCCTCCGGGCCGGTCAGGGTGGCCAGCCGGGACGCCGGCGGCAGGTGCGCCGACTGCCGGTCCTCGAGCTCGCGCCCCGCGAAGCCGGTCGGGTCCCAGCGCACCAGGGCCTGCAGCCCGGGCTCGGACGGCTCGCCCACCGCCACCACCCGGCCGCCCTCCCCGGCCGGCCGGGCCAGCGCGGCGGCCGCGAACCAGCGGCGCAGCGCCTCCTCGACGGTGCGCAGGTCGGTGCGGCCGAGCATCAGCCAGGTGTCGAGCAGCACCACGCAGGCGTAGCCGCCCTCCGCGACCGGCTCGGCGCCCGGGGTCGCGACCACCAGCGACGGCCGGTCCTCGACGGTGGCCAGCACCCGGTCGCCGGCCGAGGTGCGCACCGGCGACCGACGGGAAGGCCCGGCCGATCTCCTCGGCGGTCCGCTGGTCGCCCAGCACCGGCGCCCGCAGGCCGCGGCCGCCGCAGACCGCGCACACCCAGGCGTGGCTCCTCGGCCCCGCACCAGCGGCAGGACGGCGGCTGGTGCGCGGCGGTCTGCCGCAGCGGGCCGGTGCAGACCGTGCAGCGGGCCGGGGTGCGGCAGGTGTCGCAGGCCAGGGCGGTGGCGTAGCCCTGCCGCGGGGTCTGCAGCAGCACCGGCCCCGGGTCGAGCCCGTCCCGGATCGCGTCGTAGGCGGTGCGGGGCAGCCGGGCGCTGCGGGCGTGCGGGTCGCGCTCGAGCTCCTGGTCGGTCGCGCCGGTGATCGACACCTGCGGGGCGGCGGCCCGCAGCGCGGCCCGCTCGGGCTGCGAGCGTCTCGGCCCAGCCGGTGCGGACGAGGTACTCCGCCTCGACGGTGCGGGCGAACCCGCCCAGCAGCGCCGCCGTCGGACTCCTCGTGGGCGCGGGTCAGCAGCACCTCGCGGGTGTGCGGGTAGGGCGCGCGGGGCTCGGCGTAGAGGTCGTCGCCGTCGTCCCACAGCGCCACCAGGCCGAGGTCGTGGACCGGCGCGAACGCCGCCGCGCGGGTGCCGACCACGATCCGCACGGCGCCCCGGGACACCGCCAGGAACGAGCGGTAGCGCTGCGCCGGGCCGCTGTCGGCGGTCAGCACGACGTGCCGCCCGGCGCCGAGCACGGCGGTGAGCGCGGCGTCCAGGCGCGCGACGTCCTTGTGGTCGGGCACGCAGATCAGGCTGCCCCGCCCCGAGGCGTACGTCGCGGCCGCCGCGTGCGCCAGGAGCGTGGGCCAGGAGTCCCCCGGCAGCGACGACCACACCGCCCGCGGGGACCCGCCGTCGGCGAGCCGCCGCACGAACGCCGCTCCCCCGTCGTACCCGGACCAGGCCGGCCTCCGCCGCGCCGGTGTCCGGGCTCGCCGCGGGGGCGGGCACCGAGTCCTGCTTCTCGGTGGTGGCGTGCCGGCTCGGGACCGCCAGCCGGAGCACGTCGGAGCGGGTGCCGGCGTAGCGGGCCGCGACCAGCTCGGAGAGCCGGGCCACCGCCGGGGACAGCACCGGCTCGGCGCTGACCGCCCGGCGCAGCGGCGTCAGCCGGCCCTCGTGGTCGCTGCTCGCCACCCGCTCGATGACGAAGCCGTCGACGTCCTGCCCGGCGAAGCGGACCTTGACCCGGGTCCCGGCCGCGACGCTCGCGTGCAGCTTGGCCGGCACCAGGTAGTCGAAGGGCCGGTCCAGGTGCGCCAGCGGGACGTCGACCAGCACCCGTGCGACCGGCAGCTCCGGGGCCGGGTCGACCGGGCAGCGGCGCCTTGGCCTTGCCGGCCGCCTGCTCCTTCGCGGCGCGGGCCCGGGCGCGCACGAGCTCGGGCATCAGCGCCAGCTGGCCCGACTCGTCCTGCTCCTCGTCGCTCACCGGGCCAGTCTCCCAGCCACCACCCTCGGGTCCGCAGCCCCTCTCGCCGACCTGTGGACGGTGCTTGGATGGGCGCGCATGACGGTGCTGACCTGGAGCGGCTGCCGCAACGTGCGCGACCTCGGCGGCCTGCCCACCCACGACGGCGCCCGCACCCGGGACCGGGCCCTGGTGCGGGCGGACTCGCTGACCCGGCTCGACGAGGCCGGGCAGCGCGGCCCTCGCGGCGTACGGCGTGAGCCGGATCGTCGACCTGCGCGCCGAGCACGAGACGGCCGACCCGCCGCACCCGTACGCCGGCCAGGCGGTCTACCGGTCGGTGCCGTGGGTCGACGTGGACCGGGAGCCCGCGCGCGACCCGTCGGCGGAGCGCGGGCTGGCCGGCATCTACCGCGACAGCCTGGACCGCAACGTCGCGGCAGGTCGCCGCCGGGGTGCGCGCCTTCGTCGAGGCGCCTCCCGGCCCGGTGGTGGTGCACTGCGCGGGCGGCAAGGACCGGACCGGGATGCTCGTCGCGGTGCTGCTGGAGGCCGTGGGGGTGCCCCGCGCGGTGGTGGTCGAGGACTACGCCGTCAGCGCCGAGCACCTCGGCATCGCCGACGTCCTCGCGACGCTGGGTGCCGCGGAGCGGGCCCGGGTGGAGACCTACGCCTGGTCGCACCCGGAGACGCTGACCGCCGCGCTCGAGCACCTGGACGCGACGTACGGCGGGGCGCGGTCCTACCTGCGCGACGCCTGCGGCCTGGCCGGCCCCGAGCTCGCGGCCGTCCGCGCCCGGCTGGTGGACTGACCGGGAACGACGAAGCGCCCCGCACGAGGCGGGGCGCTCCGGCAGTGCTCGGGTCAGACGCCCGCGGCCGCCTTCAGGGCGTCGACGCGGTCGGTCCGCTCCCACGTGAAGTCGGGCAGCTCGCGGCCGAAGTGGCCGTAGGCGGCGGACTGGGCGTAGATCGGCCGCAGCAGGTCGAGGTCGGCGATGATCGCGGCGGGGCGCAGGTCGAAGACCTCCTGGACCGCCTTCTGGATCGTGGAGACCGGGACCGACTCGGTGCCGAAGCAGTCGACGTAGAAGCCGACCGGCTGGGCCTTGCCGATCGCGTAGGCGACCTGCACCTCGCAGCGCCGGGCCAGGCCCGCGGCGACGATGTTCTTGGCCACCCAGCGCATGGCGTACGCCGCGGAGCGGTCGACCTTGGACGGGTCCTTGCCGGAGAACGCGCCGCCGCCGTGACGGGCCATGCCGCCGTAGGTGTCGACGATGATCTTGCGGCCGGTCAGGCCGGCGTCGCCCATCGGGCCGCCCACCTCGAAGCGACCGGTCGGGTTGACCAGCAGCCGGTAGCCGTCCGAGGGGATGTCGAACTGGGCCAGGACGTGGTCCACGACGTGCTTCTTCACGTCGGGGGTCAGCATCGTGTCGAGGCTGATGTCCTTGGCGTGCTGGGAGGAGACCACGACGGTGTCGACGCGGACGGGGCGGTCCTCGTCGTCGTACTCGATGGTGACCTGGGTCTTGCCGTCGGGACGCAGGTAGGACATCGTCCCGTCCTTGCGGACCTCGGAGAGCCGCTCGGCGAGCCGGTGCGCGATGGTGATCGGCAGCGGCATCAGCTCGGGGGTGTCGTCGCAGGCGTAGCCGAACATCAGGCCCTGGTCGCCGGCGCCCTGCTTGTCCATCGGGTCGACCGAGCTCTCGCGCGCGACTCGAGGCCGGTGTCGACGCCCTGGGCGATGTCGCCGGACTGGCCGCCGATCGCCACCATCACGCCGCAGGAGTGCCCGTCGAAGCCCTTGGCCGACGAGTCGTAGCCGATCGACAGGATGCGCTGGCGGACCAGCTCCTTGACGTCGACGTAGCCGGTGGTGGTGACCTCGCCGGCCACGACCACGAGACCGGTGGTGAGCATCGTCTCGACGGCCACCCGGCTGTGCGGGTCCTGGGTGAGCATCGCGTCGAGGACCGTGTCGCTGATCTGGTCGGCGATCTTGTCCGGGTGACCCTCGGTCACGGACTCGGAGGTGAAAAGGCGTCCAGCCACGTCGTCGTACCCCTTGGTGAGTGTATGTGCTGCGGTCGGAAAAGTTTAGCCGCCGGGGAGACTATGCCTCAGCGCGGTCTCGAACCGGGCCACGACCCGGTCCCAGACGGCGTGCGCGAGCGCCGACTTGGAGCCGCGCGGGACGTGCTGCGGCTCCCCGGTCGCGTCGAGCACGACGGCCTCGTTCTCGGTGCTGCCGAACACCTGTCCCGCCGCTCACGTCGTTGACCACGAGCAGGTCGCAGCCCTTGCGGGCGAGCTTGGCGGTGGCCATCTCCAGCACGGAGGTCTGCGCGTCGCCGGTCTCGGCGGCGAACCCGACCACGACCGCGCCGGGACGGACCCGGTCGTGGGAGATCTCGGCGAGGATGTCGGGGTTCTGCTCCAGCGCGAGGGACGGCGCGGAGCCGTCGTCGGCCTTCTTGATCTTGGTGCCGCTGACCTCGCTCGGCCGGTAGTCGGCGGGGGCCGCGGCCATCACCACGGCGTCGGCGGTCGCGGTGCCGGCCAGCACGGCGTCGCGCAGCTGCGGCGGTGGTCTCGACGTGCACGACCTTGACCCCGGCGGGGTCCGGCAGGGTCACGTTCGCGGCGACCAGCGTGACCTCGGCGCCGCGGGCCGCCGCGGCCCGGGCGAGGGCGTAGCCCTGCAGCCCCGAGGAGCGGTTGCCCAGGAACCGGACCGGGTCGAGGTACTCCCGGGTCCCCCCGGCGCTGACCAGCACGTGCCGGCCGGCCAGGTCGAGCAGGTTCGGCGGTCCCGGCGCGGCCCATCACCTCGCGGGCGACCTCGAAGACCTCCGCGGGGTCCGGGAACCGGCCCTTGCCGGTGTCCGCGCCGGTCAGCCGGCCCTCGGCGGGCTCGATCACCAGCGCGCCGCGGCGGCGCAGGGTGGCGACGTTCTCGGCGGTGGCCGGGTGCTCCCACATCTCGGTGTGCATCGCCGGGGCGAACACCACCGGGCAGCGGGCGGTGAGCAGGGTGTTGGTGAGCAGGTCGTCGGCCAGGCCGTGCGCGGCCTTGGCCAGCAGGTCGGCGGTGGCCGGGGCCACCACGACGAGGTCGGCGGTCTGCCCGATCCGGACGTGCGGCACCTCGTGCACGTCGGTCCAGACCTCGGCGGAGACCGGCTTGCCCGAGAGCGCCGCCCAGGTCGGGGCGCCGACGAACTCCAGCGCCGCCGCGGTCGGGACGACGGTCACGTCGTGGCCGGACTCGGTGAACCGGCGGAGCAGCTCGCACGCCTTGTACGCAGCGATGCCGCCGCTCACGCCCAGGACCACGCGGGGCTTGCGTCCCGGGGTGCCGGCGTGAGGGCGGCTGTCGACTGCGTCGCTCGCCATGGTGAGGCGGGCCTCAGCCCTCGGTCGGGGTGTCGCCCTCGGCGTCGGGGTCGATGTCCTCGCAGGTGAGCAGGTCGGCGTTGATCTCGCGCAGCGCGATCGACAGCGGCTTCTCCTGCACGTGGGTGTCCACGAGCGGGCCGACGTACTCCAGCAGGCCCTCGCCGAGCTGGGAGTAGTAGGCGTTGATCTGGCGGGCGCGCTTGGCGCTGTAGAGGACCAGCTTGTACTTCGAGTCCGTCTTGGTCAGCAGCTCGTCGATGGGCGGGTTGGTGATGCCCTCGGCGACAGGCAGGGTTCGAGACACAGACGACACAGGTGCAGCCTCACAGATTCAGGGGTAGACAGCCCACAGGGCAGGGGCGAGGCTCTCAGGAGCCCTTCATCAAGGCTACCAACTCTTCCGCGGCGAGGTGAACTTCGGTGTTCTCGACCGTCACGTCGAACTCCGACTCGGCGGCCAGCTCCTCGCGGGCGGTCTCCAGGCGGCGCTCCCGCTCCTCCTCGGTCTCGGTGCCGCGACCGACCAGCCGCCGGACCAGCTCCTCCCAGGACGGCGGCTTGAGGAACACGAACAGCGCCTCGGGCATCGTCGCGCGGACCTGCCGGGCGCCCTGCAGGTCGATCTCCAGGAGCGCGGGCCGACCGGTGGCGAGCGCCTCCTCGACGGGCTTGCGCGGGGTGCCGTAGCGGGCGCGCTTGTGCACCACGGCCCACTCCAGCAGGTCGCCGTCGGCGACCAGCCGGTCGAACTCCTCGTCGGAGACGAACCAGTAGTGCCGGCCGTGCACCTCGCCGGGACGGGGGTGACGGGTGGTGGCGGAGACGGAGATCCAGACCTCGGGGTGGTGGCTGCGGACGTACGCCGCCACGGTGCCCTTGCCGACCGCCGTCGGACCCGCCAGGACCGTCAGCCGGCCCTGTCGATCGGTCACAGGTCAGCCACGCGAACCGAACTCGCGCTCGAGGGCCGCGATCTGGTTGGCGCCCAGGCCGCGCACCCGGCGGCTCTCGGAGATGCTCAGCCGCTCCATCATCTGGCGGGCCCGGACCTTGCCCAGGCCGGGCATCGACTGCAGCAGGTCGACGACCCGCATCTTGCCGATGACGTCGTTCTCCTGGCCCTGCTGGAGCACGTCGACGATCGAGGCGCCGGAGTGCTTGAGCCGGTTCTTGATCGCGGCCCGCTCGCGTCGGGAGGCCGCCGCCTTCTCGAGGTTCGCCTGACGCTGTTCCGGCGTGAGTCGCGGCAGAGCCACTGTGTGACCTCGTCCTGTGCGTGGGTGGCGGGTGGTGATGCGAAATCTAGTCATGGTGGCCGGTGGTCGCAATGTCCGGGTGTGTCGTGGCGGTGTCGCCCTCGTCACCCCGCCCCGTCACCCGGCCGTCACCGGGCCGTCACCCGGTCAGTGCGCCGCCTCGTGCCAGCTCGCCCCGGTGCCGACCGACACGTCGAGCGGGACCGTCAGCTCGGCCGCGGCGGCCATCTGCTCGCGGACCAGCGCCTCGAGCGCGGCCGTCTCCCCCGGCGGCCACCTCGAAGACGAGCTCGTCGTGGACCTGGAGCAGCATCCGCGACTGCAGCGACGACGCCGTCAGCGCCCGGTCGACGTTGAGCATCGCGACCTTGATGATGTCGGCGGCCGAGCCCTGGATCGGGGCGTTCAGGGCCATCCGCTCGGCCATCTCCCGCCGCTGCCGGTTGTCGCTGGTCAGGTCGGGCAGGTAGCGCCGCCGGCCCATGATCGTCTCGGTGAACCCGGTCCGGCGGGCCTCGTCGACGATGCCCGCGAGGTAGTCGCGCACCCCGCCGAACGTCTCGAAGTACTCCTCCATCAGCCCGCGCGCCTCGGCCGGGTCGATGCCGAGCTGCTGGGCGAGGCCGTAGGCGGACAGGCCGTAGGCCAGGCCGTAGTTCATCGCCTTGATCTTGGCGCGCATCGCCGAGGTGACCTCCTCGGCGTCCACCGCGAAGACCCGGGCGGCGGTCACCGAGTGGAAGTCCCGTCCGGAGCGGAACGCCTCGATCAGCAGCGCGTCCTCGGACAGGTGCGCCATGATCCGCATCTCGATCTGGCTGTAGTCGGCGGTCATCAGCGAGTCGTAGCCGGGGCCGACGACGAACGCCTCGCGGATCCGGCGGCCCTCCTCGGTGCGGACCGGGATGTTCTGCAGGTTCGGGTCGGTCGAGGACAGCCGCCCGGTCGCCGCGATCAGCTGGTTGAAGGTGGTGTGGATCCGGCCGTCGGAGGCGACCGTCTTGAGCAGCCCCTCGACGGTCTGCCGCAGCCGGGCCACGTCGCGGTGCCGCAGCAGCGCGTCGAGGAACGGGTGCGGCGGACTTCACGTTGAGCGCCATCAGCGCGTCGGCGTCGGTGGTGTAGCCGGTCTTGGTGCGCTTGGTCTTCGGCATCTTCAGCTCGTCGAACAGCACCACCTGGAGCTGCTTGGGCGAGCCGAGGTTGATCTCCTTGCCGATGGCGGCGTAGGCGGCGTCCGCGGCCAGCTTCACCTCCCCGGCGAAGTGCGACTCGAGCGCCTCGAGGTTCTCGATGTCGACGGCGACGCCGATCCGCTCCATCTCCGGCCAGCAGGTCCACCAGCGGCAGCTCGACGCCGGTCGAGCAGCCCGGTGCCGCCGCGCTCCTCCAGCTCGTCGTCGAGCGCCTCGGCGAGGTCGAGGACCGCGCGCGCCTGCAGCATCGCCGCGTCCCCGGCGGAGTCCTCCCCCACCGTGTCCAGGGTGAGCTGGCCGTCGTCGGCGGGCGCCCCGGCCTTCAGCTCGCGCTTGAGGTAGCGCAGGGTCAGGTCGGCCAGGTCGTAGGAGCGCTGGTCGGGACGGGCGAGGTACGCCGACAGCGCGGTGTCGCGCCCGAGGCCCGGCCAGCTCCCAGCCCCGCGCGGCCAGCGCCAGCATCGGCCCCTTGGCGTCGTGCAGCACCTTGGGCACCGACGCGTCGGCGAGCCACGTCGCCAGCACCTCGTCGTCCTCGGGCGAGATCTGCTCGACGTCGAGCCAGGCCGCGGCCCCGTCGCCGCTGGCCAGGGCGATCGCGAACACGTCGCCGGTGCCGGCCCGCCAGGTGCCCTGCACCTGCACCCCGACCCGGTCCTTCCCGGACGCGTGCGCGGCCAGCCAGCCGGCGAGCGCGCCGGCCTCCAGCCGGGTGCCGTCGAGCTCGAAGCCGCTGTCGTCGATCTCCTCCTCGGACTCCAGGGTCGCGAACAGCCGGTCGCGCAGCACCCGGAACTCCAGGCTGTCGAAGAGCGTGTGCACCTCCTGGCGGTCCCACGGCTGGACGGCCAGGTCGTCGGGGCGTCGCGGTCAGGTCGAGGTCGCAGACCAGGGCGTTGAGCCGGCGGTTGCGGATCACGTCGCCGAGGTGCTCGCGGAACGAGTCGCCGGCCTTGCCCTTGATCGCGTCGGCGTGGGCGATCACGTTGTCGAGGCCGTCGTAGGTGGTGATCCACTTCGCGGCGGTCTTGGGGCCGACCCCGGGGACGCCCGGCAGGTTGTCGGAGGTCTCCCCCACCAGCGCGGCGAGCTCGGGGTAGCGGTGCGGCGGGAGGCCGTACTTCTCCTCGACGGCGGCCGGCGTCATCCGGGCCATCTCGGAGACGCCCCGGCTCGGGTAGAGCACCGTGGAGCTCTCGCCGACGAGCTGGAAGGCGTCCCGGTCGCCGGTGCAGATCAGCACCTCGAAGCCCTGGGCGACGGCCTGGGTGGTCGAGCGTGCCGATCACGTCGTCGGCCTCGAAGCCGTCCTTCTCGATCGTCACGATGCGCAGCGCCGCGAGCACCTCCTTGACCAGGGACACCTGGCCGGAGAACTCGTCGGGCGACTTGGAGCGGTTGGCCTTGTACTCGACGTACTCCTCGGTGCGGAAGGTCTGCCGGGAGACGTCGAAGGCGACGCCGACGTGGGTCGGCTGCTCGTCGCGCAGCACGTTGATGAGCATCGAGGTGAAGCCGTAGACCGCGTTGGTGTGCTGGCCCGTGGTGGTCGAGAAGTTCTCCACCGGCAGCGCGAAGAACGCGCGGTAGGCCAGCGAGTGGCCGTCGAGGAGCAGCAGGCGCGGACGGGCGGACGAGGCGACGGAGGCAGGCTGGTCGGGCACCCGCCCACCCTAGTAGGCGGCACCCCCAGCAGCGGACTCCCGGCCGGACGGGCTAGGAGGGCCGGGCCTGGGAGCGGCGCAGCGAGCGTCGCTGGGCCAGCACGGTGCCGACGTTGCGGTGGCTGCGCGTGCCCACCCGGGCGGCCGCCGGCGGCTCCACCGGCAGCTTCGCGCGCAGCGCCGGGACGGTGGCGCCGCGGACCACGGCGATCTGGCCGAGGCCGAGCCTGGCCATGAAGCGGTTCGCGTCGCGGGACGCCACCGAGGCCGCCGCGATGACGTGCTCGGTGTCCTTCTCCTCGGCCCAGCTGACCGTGGCCTCCATGAGCGCGCGGCCCACGCCGTGCCGGCGGAAGGACTCGATGACCTGGAGGTGCATGACGTAGACCGCGGTGTCGCTGTGCACCGGGGACAGCGGCGCGCGCATCAGGTGCACGGCGCCGGCGACGGCGTCGTCGATGCGGGCGACGACCAGGCGCTGGTCCGGGTCGGCGGCGATCCGGGCGATCGCGGCGGCCGCCTCCTGCATGGCGTGCGCGGCGGCCTGGCCCTGGTGGGGACGCTCCGCGAGCGCTCCCCAGACCTCGACGAGGGCGGCGGCGTCGCCCGGGGCGGCATCGCTGATTCCGACCGCGCAGCGGAACATGGGGACACCTTTCCCAGCCGGCGACCGGCGACGAGGAGTGACACGGAGTGCAGCGGACGGTCGGCTCGCCGGTGCCCCGAAACCTCACGAACCTGACCGAGGTGAGAGATTACGCCTAGTACGACCCCGTTGGGTAGCCGGGATCTCCGGCCCCGTGCACACCGCGAGGAGACGTGATGTTCCCGGGCATCGGCACCGTCGTGAACATGGCCACGATCCTGCTGGGCACCGCCATCGGCGTGCTCGTCGGGCACCGGCTGCGCCAGCGCACCCGCGACGTGGTCACCGACGGCCTCGGCCTGGTCACGCTGCTGATCGCCGGCTCGGCCGCGACCAGCATCGGCGACCCGGCCTGGTCCCGCGCCGTCGGCGACAGCGCGCCGATGCTGATCGTGCTCGGCTCGCTCGTCCTGGGCGGCATCACCGGCTCGGTGCTCGGCATCGAGGAGCGGCTGGAGGGGTTCGGCGGCTGGCTCCAGCAGCTGCTGCAGCGCCGCTCGGGCGCGGGCGGTCCGGACCGGCAGCGGTTCATCGAGGGCTTCGTGACCAGCTCGCTGGTGTTCTGCGTCGGACCGCTCACGGTGCTCGGCTCGCTCAACGACGGGCTCGGCAACGGCGCGGACCAGCTGTTCCTCAAGTCCGCCTTGGACGGTTTCGCGGCGATCGCGTTCGCGGCCTCGCTCGGCTGGGGCGTCGGCGCCAGCGTGCTCGCGCTGCTCGTCGTGCAGGGATCGCTGACGGTGCTGGGGGCCGTGCTCGGCGACGTCATGCCCGCCGCCCAGGTCGCCGCGCTGACCGCGACCGGCGGCCTGATGCTGGTCGGCGTCGCGCTGCGGCTGCTGCGGATCAGGCAGGTCCCGGTCGGTGACCTGCTCCCGGGCCTGCTGTTCGCCCCGCTGCTGACCACCCTCGTGGCCGCGCTGCGCTGAGCGTCGTACGACGGGCTCGGACCGCCGACTCGTTGCAGGAATTGTTGCCTCAAACGTACCCACCGCCCCGACGTTGGTCCTACTGTGACGGCGAGGGGGGACGAGCGGGAGCGGCCGGTGGCGGAACACCGCGGACTCACGCTGTCGCTATAGTCCCGCGTCACACCTGAGACAGACCGGCGAAGTACCCGCGACAGGAGTCCCATGCACGCCCGCCCCAGAAGCATCGCCGCCTTGCTGATCGCCCTCGCGGTCGCGGCGCTCGTGATGATCGGCAGCGGACCGGTGTCAGCGGCCCCGGTGCCGCACGTCGGCGAGTCAGCCTGCACGAAGCCCGCCCCGCGCAACGACGACACCATCCACATCCAGGGTTGCCTGACCGACACCCGGGAGAAGCCGCCGAAGGCGGTCCCGGGGGTGAAGTTCACCGTCCTCGACGACGAGGGCAAGAACGTCGGGCGAGGGCACCAGCAACGACAGCGGCGTCTTCGACATCGCGCTGCCCGGGAAGTCGATCGACGTGCTCGGCAACACCTACACGGTCAAGCTGGACAAGTCGTCCCTCCCGGAGGGCGCCGCGCTGCGCAACCCCAAGCAGCTCGCGCTGAAGGTCACCCCCAAGCTGAGCTCCGACGTCTTCGTCACCTTCCCGATCGGTGACGCGACCGCCGCGCAACGCCGGCAAGGCCACCCAGGCCCTGCAGCTCGCGGTCGGCGGCCTGGTCTTCTCGCTGCTGCTGGCGATGGCCGCGCTCGGCCTGTCGATGATCTTCGGTACGACGGGCCTGACGAACTTCGCGCACGGCGAGCTGATCACCTTCGGGGCGCTGGTCGCCTACGGCGTGGACGCGCTGCCGGGCACGATCACGATCGGCGGCACCAACGTCACGATCGCCGTCTCCATCATCGTCGCGGCCATCGCGTCCGCCGGCTTCGGCTGGCTCAACGACCGCGCCCTGTGGCGGCCGCTGCGGCACCGCGGCACCGGCCTGGTCGCGATGATGGTCGTGAGCATCGGCCTGTCGATCTTCCTGCGCAACATCTACCAGTACCTCGCCGGCGCCAGCACCCACCAGTACTCCCAGTTCTCCAGCCCGCGGCCGTACCACCTGGGTCCGATCCTGGTCACCCCCAAGGACATCTTCATCGTCGTCTTCTCGACCGTCGTGCTCGTCGCAGTCGTCATCGCCCTGCAGCGCACCAAGCTCGGCAAGGCCACCCGCGCGGTCGCCGACAACACGGCGCTGGCCTCGGCCACCGGCATCAACGTGGACCGGGTCATCTCGGTCGTCTGGATCGTGGGTGCCATGCTCGCCGGGCATGTCGGGCGTGCTGCTCGGCATGACCCAGGGCTTCGACTACCAGCTCGGCTTCAAGATCCTGCTGCTCGTCTTCGCCGCGACCGTCCTCGGCGGGCTCGGCACGGCGTGGGGCGCGATCGTCGGCGCCCTGGTCATCGGGCTCTTCGTCGAGGTCTCCACGCTGTTCATCCCGGCCGAGCTGAAGTTCGTCGGCGCACTCGTCGTACTCATCGTCGTTCTGCTGGTCAGGCCCCAGGGCCTGCTCGGCAAGGCCCAGCGGGTCGGTTAGGAGCTAGCACATGGACTGGCACGCCATTCTCAGCCAGAGCCTGCAACAGGGCCTGGGTCCCGTCGCCGCGGTGTACTGCCTCGCCGCCATCGGCCTGAACGTGCACTTCGGCTACACCGGCCTGCTCAACTTCGGCCAGGCGGGCTTCATGGCAGTCGGCGGCTACGCCGTCGCGTCGTTCGTCGCGACCTGGGGGCTGTCGTTCTGGCTCGGCTGCGTGGTCGCGCTGCTGGCCGCGGCCGTGCTCGCGCTGCTGCTCGGTGTCCCGACGCTGCGGCTGCGCGCCGACTACCTCGCGATCGTGACGATCGCCGCCGCCGAGATCATCCGGCAGACGATCGGCTCCGTCACCCTGCTGAAGTACTTCGGCGGCCAGGACGGCCTGCAGGGGTTCAACAGCAGCTTCGCCTCCCTGAACCCGTTCAGCGGCGGCCGGATCGGCATCCCCGGCGTGGTGACCTGGCGTCCGTACGACTTCTGGACGCTGCTGGTCTGCTGGTTGCTCGTCGCGCTGTCCTGCCTCATGGTGTGGGCGCTGATGCGCAGCCCGTGGGGCCGGGTGCTCAAGAGCATCCGTGAGGACGAGGACGCGGTCCGCAGCCTGGGCAAGAACGTCTACGCCTACAAGATGCAGTCGCTGGTGATCGGCGGTGTCATCGGAGGTATCGCCGGCATCATGTCCGCCCTCCAGCACTCGGCGATCAACCCGTCGTTCTTCGCGACGGACACCACCTTCTTCGCCTACACCGTGCTGCTCGTCGGTGGCGCCGCGCGCGTGCTCGGCCCGGTGGCCGGAACCGTCATCTTCTGGTTCCTGATCAGCTTCCTCGACCTGTTCTTCGGACAGGCCACCTCGGGCACCGACCCGACGATCCCCGCCGCCATCATGAACAGCAACCAGGCCAGCCTGATGCGCTTCATCTTCATGGGCCTCGCCCTGATGCTGCTGATGATCTTCCGCCCGCAAGGAATCTTCGGGGACCGAAGGGAGCTGGCCCTCGATGCCCGCTGACACCGTGACCAACACCCGCGACCGGCCCCGAGGACGGCGGTCCCACCGGCAAGGTCGACGTCAACGCCGCCCGCGCGGCGCTGCGCGACGTCGCCCACGAGCCCGGTGCGAAGAAGCCCGACCCGATCGTGGTGGCCGACAGCATCCGTCGCACGTTCGGCGGCCTGACCGCCGTCGACGTGGACCACGTCGAGATCCAGCGCGGCGTGATCACCGGCCTGATCGGGCCGAACGGCGCCGGCAAGACGACGTTCTTCAACCTGCTCACCGGCTTCGACCGGCCCGACGACGGGCGACTGGTCCTTCAACGGCAAGAGCCTGCGGGGGTGTCCCGGCCTACCGGGTCGCCCGGCTGGGCATGGTCCGGACCTTCCAGCTCACCAAGGTGCTCTCCAGGCTGACCGTGCTGGAGAACATGCGCGTGGGCGCCACCGGCCAGCACGGCGAGAGCCTGCTCAAGGCGATGTTCGCGCCGTTCTGGCGCGGCCAGGAGACCTCGAACACCGTGCGTGCCGACGGCCTGCTCGAACGCTTCCTGCTGATCAAGAAGCGCGAGGACTTCGCGGGCTCGCTGTCCGGCGGCCAGCGCAAGCTCCTCGAGATGGCGCGGGCGCTGATGGCCGACCCCGAGCTGGTGATGCTCGACGAGCCGATGGCGGGCGTGAACCCCGCGCTCAAGCAGTCGCTGCTGGGGCACGTGAAGTCGCTGCGCGACGACGGCCGGACCGTGCTGTTCGTCGAGCACGACATGGACATGGTCCGCGACATCTCCGACTGGGTCATCGTGATGGCCCAGGGCAAGGTGATCGCGGAAGGTCCCCCGGACTCGGTGATGAGCGACCAGCGGGTGATCGACGCCTACCTCGGCTCGCACCACGACCAGGACCTGAGCGAGGACATGGAGGAGCAGATCCTCGCCGAGGCCCAGGCAGAGATCAACGAAGAGCCGATCGCCGAGACGCCGGCTCCGGCCGACCGGGAGAACCAGAAGGAGAGCAGCGTGTCTGAGGCCTCGTCCGACCAGACCAGCCGCAGCGAGCACCTGAAGGTGGCCGAGGGTGCGGTGCTCCGGGCCGACGACCTGATCGCCGGCTACCTGCCGGGGGTGAACATCCTCAACGGCGCGGACCTGTACTGCCAGGAGAACGAGCTGGTCGGCATCATCGGCCCGAACGGCGCCGGCAAGTCGACCCTCCTCAAGGCGCTGTTCGGCCTGGTGAAGATCAAGTCCGGGACGGTCAAGCTCAAGGGCGAGGACATCACCAACGACCGGGCCGACCACCTGGTCACCAAGGGCATCGGCTTCGTCCCGCAGACGAACAACGTGTTCCCGTCGCTCACCATCCAGGAGAACCTGGAGATGGGCGTCTACCAGCGACCGAAGTCGTTCAAGAAGCGCTTCGAGTTCGTGGGCGACCTCTTCCCCGCGCTGATCGACCGCAAGGCGCAGCGCACCGGCTCGCTCTCGGGCGGCGAGCGCCAGATGGTCGCGATGGGCCGCGCGCTGATGATGGAGCCGTCCGTGCTGCTGCTCGACGAGCCCTCCGCGGGGCTCTCGCCGGTCATGCAGGACGAGGTCTTCGTGCAGACGCGCCGGATCAACCGGGCCGGCGTCTCGGTGATCATGGTCGAGCAGAACGCCAAGCGCTGCCTGCAGATCTGCGACCGCGGCTACGTGCTCGACCAGGGCCGCAACGCCTACACCGCGAGCGGCCAGGACCTGATCAACGACCCGAAGGTCATCGAGCTGTACCTCGGCACGCTGGCCAAGAAGGACTGAGCCTCCCGCTGCTCCCCCCGCACACGCACGAAGGGGCCCGACCTGGTGGTCGGGCCCCTTCGCTGTGCTACGTGGATCAGATCACGCCGGTGACGTACTTGAGGTTCTTGTACGTGTTGTTGGCGTCGTACTCGAAGATGCCGATGGTGGCCTTGGTCGGGCTACCCGTGTCGCCCAGGTCGCACGGACCCGAGACACCCTGGTAGTCGATGTCCTCACCGGAGTCGAGCAGCTTGGAGCACTCCTCGAACGACGAGCACTCGGTGCCGTCCTTCGAGACCTTGATGATGTCCGGAGCGAAGGTCGTCGGGTCGTCCGACTTGGCCTCGATCGCCGCGAGGGCGACCAGGGTCGTGGCGTCGTAGGACTCGGGACCGTAGGTGAAGTCCTTGAGGTTCGGGTCCGTCTTCCGCATCCGGTCCTTGAAGTCCGAGGTCAGCTCGGCGCCCGGGTAGGTCGCCTTGACGCCCTTGAGCGTGCCCTTCGGGAAGTCCTACGAGTAGTCGGCGGTGTTGCCGTCCACGAAGTACGTCGGGACGTCCTGCGGGCCGACGCCCTTGGCGATGAGCTGGGGGATGATCTTCTTGGTCTCGTCGAACGCGACCAGGACGATGGCGTCGGGCTTCGTCGCAGCGACGGCGTTCACCTCGGCGGTGAAGTTGGTCGCGTCGGCCGAGTAGAGCTTCTTGACCGCGACGTTGCCGCCACCGGCCTTGATGCCCTTGTCGATCTGACCGGCCAGGAGCTCGCCGTAGGAGTCCTGGCGAGCCAGGATGGCCACGTTGTTCCGGCCGTCCTCGATCAGCGTGTTCGCCATCACGGCGCCCTGGAGGACGTCGGACGGGGCGGTGCGGAAGTACAGGTTCTTCGGGTCGGTCTTCGCGTCGTCCAGCGCCGGCGAGGTGTTCGCGGGCGAGAACTGCACGATGCCGGCGCCGGTGATCTTGTCGATGACGCTCAGTGACACCGAGGACGACGCCGCACCGACGATGGCGTCGGCGTTCGCGTCGAGCAGCTTGTCGGTCTGCGCACCCGCGATGTCCGGCGTGCCGTCACCCGAGTCGGCCTTGACCTGGACGACGTCCTTGCCGAGGACCCCACCGGCGGCGTTGATGTCGTCGATGGCGGTCTGGACGCCGGCGAACTCCGGCGGGCCGAGGAACGCGAGGTCGCCGGTCTGCGGGAGCAGGGTGCCGACCGTCAGCGTCCCGTCGCCCTTGGCCGGGGCGGCCGAGCTGCTCTCGCTCGGCGAGGACGACGAGCGAGCCGGCGCTGTTGTTGTCACTGTTGCTGCCACAAGCGGTCAGTGCGAGCGACGCCGTCGCGAGCACCACAGCCGTGCGCAGGGCGCGGTTTGGGCGAATCATTGAGCCTCCGTCATGAGGAGTGTGCGCGGAGTCCCCCCACCGGGTACCGATCGCGCATTCTGATGCTGCGAACCTAGCGCCAAAGTCTTTGTCCCACGGCGGTCTGAGGAGAATTGGTGGTGCTGTCGTTGTCATTTCGTGACCTGCGGGACCTTCACTCCCACCAGCGGCCCGGTTTGCGGGCGGCGCGGGCTGCTCGGGCTACTCGGGGCTCTCGGCGCCGGTGACGGACGGCCCGTGGGTGATCACGCCGTCGGCCACCTGGCGCATCGACAGACGCAGGTCCATGGCCGTCTTCTGGATCCACCGGAAGGCGTCCGGCTCGCTCAGGTCGAGCTGGCGCTGCAGCACGCTCTTCGCGCGGTCGACCGACTTGCGGGTCTCCAGGCGCTCGGTCAGGTCGGCCACCTCGGCCTCGAGCATCTGCACCTCGGCGAAGCGACTCACCGCCATCTCGATGGCGGGCACCAGGTCGCTCTTGTTGAACGGCTTGACGAGGTAGGCCATCGCGCCGGCGTCGCGGGCCCGGTCGACCAGGTCGCGCTGGCTGAAGGCGGTGAGGATGACGACCGGCGCGATCCGCTGCTCGGCGATCCGCTGGGCCGCCGCGATCCCGTCGAGCTTGGGCATCTTGACGTCGAGGACCACGAGGTCGGGCCGGTGCAGCTCCGCGAGCTCGACGGCGGTCTGCCCGTCGCCGGCCTGCCCCACGACGTCGTACCCCTCCTCGGCGAGCATCTCGGCGAGGTCGAGCCGGATCAGCGCCTCGTCCTCGGCGATGACGACACGGCGTGCGGGGGCAGAGGGGTCGGGACTCACGGGGTGAAGGCTAGTACGGCGGGCCGCCGAACGCCCTGTCGTCCCGCACGGTCGACGTCACCGGACTCCCCGGCCCGCGAGGACGGTCAGGCGGACCGGTCGGCGGCGCCGCGGACCCTGGCGGCGTGCGCCTCCAGGAACAGCTCGACGTCCTCACGCTCCACCCGGCGCTGCGACAGGCTGGTGCAGGCCGTGCGGGCGTTCGCGATCGCGCGTTCCTGACCCACCAGTGCCTGCAGCAGTCGTCTCATGTCGTCCCACCGTCGGTCTCTACGTGCCGGAGACTCAAACACTACTTGTTTGATAGACAATGGCAAGCGGCGGTCCAGACCGTGGATCGGCTACCCTTCTCAGCGTCCCCGGCCGGGTTGGCGGAACGGTATACGCGGTGGTCTCAAACACCACTGCCCGCAAGGGCTTGTGGGTTCGAATCCCACACTCGGCACACGGCTCGGAGGCCACCGGAACTGTCGGTGCCCTCCGCGAGCATGACGTCATGGGACACATCCGTCCGGAAGCCACCGTGCAGAGCGCGTTGCGCGCCTCGGACGCCGGCGTGCCCGACGCGGAGAACGCCCGCCGCCACGGCGTGGCGGTCAAGACGATCCGGCGGTGGCGGCGGCTCTACCAGCGGCGCGGCCTCCCCCGGGGCCAGACGCACCTCGCGGCGCGGTGTCCCCGGTGCGACGGAGCCGCCCTCGACGAACCCGCCTACGCCGAGCTCCTCGGCTGGTACCTCGGGGACGGGCACATCACCGAGGGCCGACGGGGCGTCCATGCCCTGCACGTCTTCAACGACCGTCGCTACCCGGCGATCAACGCGCATGTCCTCGACCTCATGCGAGCAGTGAAGCCCGGCAGCCGACCGCACACCCGCGAGGTGCCCGGATGCGTGATCTCGACGGTGTCCTGGAAGCACTGGCCGTGCCTCTTCCCGCAGCACGGCCCGGGCCGCAAGCACGAGCGGGACCTGGTCCTCGCGGACTGGCAGCGCGAGATCGTCGGGCAGCACCCCGCCGACCTGCTGCGCGGGCTGTTCCACTCCGACGGCTGCCGGGCGAACAACTGGACCCGCCGCCTGGTGGCCGGCGAGATGAAGCGCTACGACTACCCGCGGTGGCAGTTCACCAACAACTCCCTCGACATCCAGCGCTGGTGCTGCGAGGCGCTCGACCTGGTCGACGTACCGTGGCGGCAGTCGAGCTGGAAGACCATCTCGGTCTCCACCCGCGCCGGGGTGGCCCGGCTCGACGAGCTGCTCGGGCTCAAGCGCTGAGCGCGCTCACCTCGGGCGTCGGTAGGCCGGGGCGACCTCGTTGATCGCGTCGCCCATCCGGTGGATGCGCAGCGCGTTCGTCGAGCCCGGGATCCCGGGCGGCGCACCCGCGATGATCACCACCAGGTCACCCTCCTCGACCCGGCCGATCGCGCAGCAGGTGCTCGTCGACCTGGCGGACCATCTCGTCGGTGTGCTCGACCGGCGCCCCGAGGAACGTCTCGACGCCCCACGACAGCGCGAGCTGGGAGCGCACGACGGGCATCGGGGGTGAACGCCAGCATCGGGATCGGGCCCGCGGTAGCGCGACAGCCGCCGCGCGGAGTCGCCGCTCTGGGTGAAGGCGACGAGGTACTTCGCGTCGACCCGCTCGGCGACCTCGGCCGCGGCCTTGGCGATCACGCCGCCCCGGGTGCGCGGCTGCCAGTCGATCGCGGCCATCCGGGCCAGCCCGTGGTCCTCGGTCGACGCGATGATCCGGGCCATCGTCTCGACGGTCTCGATGGGGAACTCCCCCACGCTGGTCTCGCCGGACAGCATCACCGCGTCGGCGCCGTCGAGCACCGCGTTGGCGACGTCGGAGGCCTCGGCCCGGGTCGGCGCGCGGGTGTGGAGATCATCGACTCGAGCATCTGGGTGGCGACGATCACCGGCTTGGCGTGCCGGCGGGCCACCTCGATGACCCGCTTCTGCAGGAACGGCACGTCCTCGAGCGGGCACTCCACGCCGAGGTCGCCGCGGGCCACCATGAAGCCGTCGAACGCGTCGACGATCTCCTCGATGTTGTCGATCGCCTGGGGCTTCTCGATCTTGGCGATCACGGGCAGGAGGATGCCCTCCTCGCGCATGATCTTGCGGACGTCCTCGGCGTCGGCGGCGCGAGCGCACGAACGACAGCGCGATGAAGTCGACGGTCAGGTGCAGCGCCCAGCGCAGGTCCTCGATGTCCTTCTCGGACATGGCCGGCACGGTCACCGCGACGCCGGGCAGGTTGATGCCCTTGTGGTTGCTGACCGGCCCGCGACGCGGCACCGCGGTGTGACGACGTCGGTCGCCGTCGACCTCGAGTGACCTCGAGGCGCACCTTGCCGTCGTCGATCAGGATCGGGTCGCCCGCGCTGACGTCGCCCGGCAGCCCCTTGTACGTCGTCGAGCAGATCGTCGCGTCGCCCGGCGACCTCGCGGGTGGTGATCGTGAACGTCTGCCCCGTCTCGAGCTGCAAGGGTCCCTCGGCGAACTTGCCGAGCCGGATCTTGGGGCCCTGCAGGTCGGCGAAGATGCCGACGCCGTGGCCGCTCGCGTCGGACGCCTCGCGGACCATCCGGTAGACCTGCTCGTGGTCGGCGTACGACCCGTGGCTGAGGTTCAGCCGGGCGACGTCCATCCCGGCGTCGACCAGCGCGCGGATCGCTCTCGGGGACGTGTTCGCCGCGGGACCCAGGGTGCAGACGATCTTTGCTCTACGCACGCACCGACCCTAGCGGGCTACCGAGTTGAGTCACCCGTGTCGCGACGCTGGATCGTTCCAGGATGCGCGGCGCCCGCGCTCCGGCTCAGACGACGCAGCGGGCGCTCCGTCGGCGGGATCGGGGACGGCAGCGTCGTCGAGCCGGTCAGGAAGGTGTCGACGGCGGCGGCCGCCGCCCGGCCCTCGGCGATCGCCCAGACGATCAGCGACTGGCCACGTCCGGCGTCACCGGCGACGAAGACGCCGGCACGGCGGACATGTAGGCCGTGTCGCGGACGACGTTGCCGCGCTCGTCGAGCTCGACCCCGAGCTGCTCGACCAGCCCGTCCTGCTCCGGGCCGGTGAAGCCCATCGCGAGCAGCACCAGCTCGGCCGGGATCTCCCGCTCGGTGCCCTCGACCTCGCTGAACTTGCCGTCCTTCGATCTCCACGTCGACCAGCCGCAGGGCCCGGACGTTGCCGTCGTCGTCGCCGAGGAACTCCTGGGTCGACACCGAGTACACCCGCTCGCCACCCTCCTCGTGGGCCGAGGACACCCGGAAGAGCATCGGGTACGTCGGCCAGGGCTGTCCTCGGGCCGGTCCTCGCCGGGCTGCGGCATGATCTCCAGCTGGGTGACGGACGCGGCGCTGCTGCCGCTGCGACGTACCGAGGCAGTCGGCGCCGGTGTCGCCGCCGCCGATGATCACGACGTGCTTGCCGGTCGCGCGTGATCTGGTCCGAGCCATCGAGTCGCAGCCTCGCCCAGCGACGCCCGGTTGGACTGCGGCAGGAACTCCATCGCCTGGTGGATGCCGCCGAGCTCGCGCCCGGTGATCGGCAGGTCGCGGGCGACCGTCGCGCCCATCGCCAGCACGACGGCGTCGAAGCGGTCGACGCAGCTGCTAGCCGGTGACTCGCCGCCGACGTCGACGCCGGAGCGGAAGACCGTGCCCTCGCGGCGCATCTGGTCCAGCCGGCGGTCGAGGTGCTTCTTCTCCATCTTGAACTCGGGGATGCCGTAGCGCAGCAGGCCGCCGGGCTTGTCCGCGCGCTCGTAGACGGCGACCGTGTGACCGGCCCGGGTCAGCTGCTGTGCGGCGGCGAGGCCGGCCGGCCCGGAGCCGACACGGCGACGGTCTCGCCCGAGAGCCACTCCGGCGGTTGCGGGTGCACCATCCGGATTCGAAGGCGCGGTCGGCGATCGCGACCTCGACGTTCTTGATCGTCACCGGGTCCTGGTTGATGCCCAGCACGCACGCGGTCTCGCAGGGCGCCGGGCAGAGCCGACCGGTGAACTCCGGGAAGTTGTTCGTGGCGTGCAGACGCTCGATCGCGCCGTCCCAGTCGTCGCGCCAGACCAGGTCGTTCCACTCCGGGATGATGTTGCCCAGCGGGCAGCCCTGGTGGCAGAACGGGATGCCGCAGTCCATGCAGCGACCGGCCTGCTTCGGTGATGATCGGCAGCAGCGCCCGCCCGACCCCCTCGGGGTAGACCTCGTGCCAGTCGCGGACCCGCTCGTCGACGGGGCGGCGGGCCGCGACCTCGCGGCCGTCCTTGAGGAACCCTCGGGGGTCAGCCATGGAGCGCCTCCATTATCGCGTGTGGCGGTCTCGTCCTCGGAAGAGGCCCTCGGCCTTGGCCTTCTCCTTGGCGGCGAGCACCAGCTTGTAGTCCCTCGGCATCACCTCGGTGAACCGGCGTACGGCGTTCGCCCAGTCCTCGAGCAGCGCCTCGGCCACCGGGGACCCGGTCTCCTCGAGGTGCTGCCGCACGATGCCCTGCAG
>CAWERI010000017.1:0-133085 GCA_963811515.1 uncultured Actinomycetota bacterium | reverse complement strand
CCAAGGCCGCCCTGGACCACCTCACCCGGATCCTCGCGGCGGAGCAGCCCGGGCTGCGGGTCTACGCCGTCGACCCCGGCGACATGCGCACCCGGATGCACCAGGACGCCTTCCCCGGCGAGGACATCTCCGACCGGCCCGAGCCGGCGAGCGTGGTGCCGCACCTGCTGGCGCTGCTCGACGGAGACCTGCCCAGCGGCCGCTACCGCGCCGCCGACGTGGTCGTCCCGAACCCCGTCGTCAGCACCGGGGCCACCGCGTGAGCGCGCCGGCCTTCGACCTGCCCTTCGACAGCGAGGCGCACACGCCGCCGGAGGCCCGCGGCCTGGCCCGGGACGAGGTGCGGATGCTGGTCGCCAGACCCAGGCCGGCTGGAGCACCGCCGGGTCCGCGACCTGCCCGACGTCCTGCACCCCGGGGACCTGGTCGTGGTGAACACCTCCGCGACGCTGCCGGCCGCCGTCGACCTGCCGGACGGCCCGACCCTGCACGTGTCCACCCAGCTCGACGACGGCGACTGGGTCGTGGAGGTACGCCGCGCCGACAACTCCGGCCCGGGCCGTACGACGGACGGGGCGGTCCTGCACCTGCCCGGCGGCGTCGACCTGCGGGTCCGAGGCGCGCACCCCGAGGGGCAGCACCGGCTGTGGCGGATGACCCCGGTCCCCGCGACCGACCGGACGGCGTACCTCACCGAGCACGGGCGCCCGATCGCCTACCCCTACCTCGACGGTGCGTGGCCGCTCGCGGACCGGCAGAACGTCTACGCCGAGGTGCCGGGCAGCGCCGAGATGCCGAGCGCCGGGCGGCCGCTGTCCGACCGGGTGCTCGTGCGCCTGCTCGCCCGCGGGGTGGTCGTCGCGCCGGTGGTGCTGCACACCGGCGTCTCCAGCCAGGAGTCGCACGAGCCCCCGCAGCCGGAGCAGCTGGTCGTCCCGGACGCCACGGCCCGGCTCGTCAACGCGACCCGGGAGGCGGGACGCCGCGTCGTCGGGGTGGGCACCACCGCCGTCCGGGCGCTGGAGTCCGCCGCCGACGCGCGCGGCCGGGTGCACGCATCGGCGGGCTGGACCTCGCTCGTGCTCGGGCCCCGCCGGCCGGCCCGCGTGGTCGACGGGCTGCTCACCGGCCTGCACGAGGCGGAGGCGAGCCACATCGACCTGCTGCGCGCGGTCGCCGGCGACGCGCTCGTCGACCGGGCCTACGACGCCGTCACGCACGGGCCGCAGCGGTACCTCTGGCACGAGTTCGGCGACACCATGCTGTTCCTGCCCTAGAGCAGATACCGGGTGGCGCGCTCGTCGAGACGCTCGAAGCGGCGGCGGGTGGCCAGCCAGATCACCTTCATCGGCGTGCCGGCCTCGGCCAGCAGCGCGTCGACGGCGTCGCGCGGGAGCTCGTGGGCGATCCACGGGACGGCGGCGAACAGCAGCTTCGGCGCGACCTTCTTGTCGAAGTTGTTCTCGACCACGTGGTCCCAGTCCTCCTGGGTCATGTGCTTCTGCACGAGCGCCAGGGCCTCGGACTCCTCGTGCCCCATGTGGGCGAGGAGGGTGTCCCGGGCCGCGGCCAGCCGCTCGGCGAGGCGCGCGGCGGCCGCCGGGTCGGTGGCCGTCGTGACCCGCGCGAAGCCCTGCGCGCACGCCGACAGGATCGGGTCGATCTCGGCGTGCTCGGCCTCCATGGCCTCGAGGGTGGCTCGTTCCTCGTCGTCGACGGCCTGCAGCAGCCACGGCCAGAGTCCGGCGTCCTCGCCGGAGTGGTGGTGGTGCAGGATCTCGCTGAAGACCTGCCAGCGGCGCGACAGCGCGGTCCACGCGTCCCGGTCGTCGGCCGGGGTCACGGCCGCCGCCTCGGCGAACATCACCAGGTCGCGGCGGAACGCGTGGTGCATGACGTACATCATCTTCACGTCGACGGGCCCTTCCGGGGCCGCGGCCTGGCGGGGCAGCCGCCACTGCTCGACGTTCGTCGTCGTGGTCCGGGTCGTGGTCATGCGGGTGGTCCTCTCCCTGTCGAGGGCTGGTCGGAGCTGGTGGGACCACCCTCGGGCCGGGCTCTTGAAGCCGACTTGGAGACGACTTGAGGGGCCCGTCCGGGCCATCGACACGACCGCCGGGACCGGCGCAGCATCACCGGTATGGAGGTGCACGCGGACGCCCGCAGCGGTCGGCTCGTGCTGGTCGCCGTCACCACCGGGGCGCTGCTGTCCCTGCTGCTCGGGGTCTACGGCAAGACGCACACGCCGACCGGCGGGGCCATCGCCCTCTTCGGCTTCGGCAACCTGATCCAGATGAAGGTGTGGCTGGCGCTCGTCACCGGGGTCCTGGTGCTGGCCCAGCTGGTCACCGCGCTGTGGATGTACGGCCGTCTCGGCCCGCTGAGCCACCGCCGGCCCGCGCGGCTGGGGCTGGTGCACAAGGTGCTCGGCGCGACCGCGCTGGTGGTCAGCCTTCCGGTCGCCTACCACTGCCTGTGGTCGATCGGTTTCGAGTCCTACACCGGACGGGTGCTCGTGCACTCGCTGGCCGGCTGCCTCGTGTACGGCGCGTTCGTCGTCAAGGTGCTCGGCCTGCACGGCGCCGCCTCACCCGGGTGGCTGGTGCCGGTCGCGGGCGGCGCCCTGTTCACCCTGCTCGTCGTGACCGTGCTGACGTCGGCGGTCTGGTACCTCGGCACCCAGGGCCTGCCCCCGTCGAGCGGCTACTGACTCAGCCGGGCAGGAACGACAGCCGCACCTCGCGGTCGGGGTTGTCGACGTTCAGGTCGACCAGGCAGATGCTCTGCCAGGTGCCGAGCGCGAGCCGTCCGCCGAGCACCGGGACCGTGGCGTACGGCGGCACGAGCGCCGGCATCACGTGCGAGCGGCCGTGCCCCGGGGAGCCGTGCCGGTGCCGCCACCGGTCGTCGGCGGGCAGCAGGTCGTCGAGGGCCGCCAGCAGGTCGTCGTCGCTGCCGGCGCCGGTCTCGAGGATCGCGATCCCGGCGGTGGCGTGCGGCACGAACACGTGCAGCAGGCCGTCGTCCTCCTCGCGCACGAACGCGGAGCACTCCCGGGTCAGGTCGTGCACGGCGTCGCGCGACCCCGTCCGCACGGAGAGGGTCTCGCTACGCACGGCTCTCTGCCTCCGACAGCGCCGCCTCGATCCGCTCGACCTTGGCGGTCAGCTGCCCGTCGTACCCGGGCCGGATGTCGGCCTTGAGGACCAGGCCGACGCGCGGCGAGGTGGCGGCGACGACGTCGACGGCCTGCTTCACCACCGCCATCACCTCGTCCCACTCCCCCTCGATGTTGGTGAACATCGCGTTGGTCTCGCAGGGCAGTCCGGAGGCGCGCACGACGCGGACCGCCTCGGCGACCGCCTCGCTGACGCCGCCGGTCTCGTCCCCGCCGGACGGGCTGATGCTGAAGGCCACGATCATGCGGGCCATGCTGTCACGGTGGCCTAGGCCGATCGAAGGCGGACGTTTCCGTCCGGTGCGTCCGGTTCACCCTTCCTGCGGATCCGGACCCCGGACCCGGCACCGGCGATCACGCCGAGTCCTGCCCCCGCGCGGTGCCGCCCCCCAGATGTTCATCGGGCAGGAGCGGGAGACCCACCGCGTGCGGCGCTCGATCGCAGCGCCTCGGGGTGAAGCCGGTCCGACCGGCCGGGCGAGACCCTCCGCCCGAACCCGACAGCTAATCCCGCAGGCGGTGGAGAGGTCGGTTCACCGTGCGCCTTCGCATGCTCCTCGTCCTGCCCGCACTGCTCCTCGCCAGCCTGGTGCCGGCCCTCACGGCCGGCTCCGCCGACGCGGCCTCCCAGCGCACCTGGGACCGGCTCGCGGCCTGCGAGTCCGGCGGCCGCTGGCACATCGCCACCGGCAACGGCTTCTACGGCGGGCTCCAGTTCACCGCCTCCACCTGGCGCGCCTACGGCGGTGGCCGTTACGCGTCCCTCGCGCACCGGGCCTCCCGCCTCCAGCAGATCCGCATCGCCGAGCGGGTGCAGCACGGGCAGGGCTGGGGCGCCTGGCCGGTGTGCTCGCGCAAGGTCGGTCTGCGCTAGACGCGTCGGTGACTCGCGTCCGCGTCCGCGGCACGTCCTAGACGCGTGACCCCCTCGCGAGAAGCGCGAGGGGGGTCTCGTCGAGGGCTCAGGCCTTGAGCAGGTTCCGCAGCACGTACTGCATGATCCCGCCGTGCCGGTAGTAGTCGGCCTCACCCGGGGTGTCGATGCGGACCACCGCGTCGAACTCGGTGTCCCCCGCCTTCACCTTCACGGTCTTCGGCGTGGTGCCGTCGTTGAGCGCGGTGACGCCGGTGATCGAGAACGTCTCCTCGCCGGTCAGGCCCAGCGACTCGGCGTTCTGGCCCTCGGGGTACTGCAGCGGCAGCACGCCCATGCCGATCAGGTTCGACCGGTGGATCCGCTCGTAGGACTCCGCGATGACCGCCTTGACGCCGAGCAGCGCCGTACCCTTCGCCGCCCAGTCGCGCGACGAGCCGGAGCCGTACTCCTTGCCGGAGAGGATCACCAGCGGCGTCCCCGCGGCGAGGTACTTCTCGCTGGCCTCGAAGATCGTCGTCACCGGCTTGTCGTCCTGCGTGAAGTCGACGGTGAAGCCGCCCTCGGTGCCCGGCGCGAGCTGGTTGCGGAGCCGGATGTTCGCGAACGTGCCGCGGATCATCACCTCGTGGTTGCCGCGCCGCGAGCCGTAGGAGTTGAAGTCGCGGTTCTCGACGCCGTGCTCCGAGAGGTACTTCCCGGCCGGTGAGTCCTTCTTGATCGCGCCCGCGGGCGAGATGTGGTCGGTGGTCACCGAGTCGCCGAGCTTGGCCAGCACCCGGGCACCGTCGATGTCCTCGACCGGGGTCGGCTCCTCCGGCATCCCCTCGAAGTACGGAGGCTTCCGGACGTACGTCGAGTCGGCGTCCCAGGCGAACGTGTCGCCGGACGGCGTCTCGAGGTTCCGCCAGCGCTCGTCGCCGGCGAACACGTCGGCGTAGTCGTCGGTGAACATGTCCGAGGTGATCGCCTGCGCGATGACCTCCTCGACCTCGGCGGCGGTCGGCCAGATGTCCTTCATGAACACGTCGTTGCCGTCGCTGTCCTGGCCCAGCGGGTCGTTGTACAGGTCGAGGTCCATCGACCCGGCCAGCGCGTAGGCGACCACGAGCGGCGGCGACGCGAGGTAGTTCATCTTCACGTCCGGGTTGATCCGGCCCTCGAAGTTGCGGTTGCCGGACAGCACCGACACGACCGACAGGTCGTTGTCGTTGACCGCCTGGCTCACCTCGGGGATGAGCGGGCCGGAGTTGCCGATGCAGGTCGTGCAGCCGTAGCCGACGAGGTTGAAGCCGAGCTTGTCGAGGTACGGCGTGAGGCCGGCGCGCTCGTAGTAGTCGGAGACCACCTTCGACCCGGGAGCCAGCGTCGTCTTGACCCACGGCTTGCGCTGCAGGCCCTTCTCGACGGCCTTCTTCGCGAGCAGCGCCGCGCCGATCATCACCGACGGGTTCGAGGTGTTGGTGCACGACGTGATCGCCGCGATCGCGACGGCGCCGTGGTCGAGCTCGAACTTCGTGCCGTCCTCGAGCGTGACCATCGCGGGGTTGCTGGGCCGGCCGCCGTCCTTGGGGGCGGCGGACAGGTGGTCGTGGGGCGCCGCGGAGCCGTTGCCGCTCGTGCGACGGGGAGTCCGAGGCCGGGAAGGACTCGGCCACCGACTCGTCGTACCCCTGCTCCTCCTCGCATCGACGTAGTCGGCCAGCGCGCCGCGGAAGGCCTGCTTCGCGTCCTTCAGCGACACCCGGTCCTGGGGGCGCTTCGGGCCGGCCAGCGACGGCACGACGGTCGCGAGGTCGAGCTCGAGCTTCTCGGAGTAGCGCGGCTCGGCGTCCGGGTCGTGCCAGAGGCCCTGCTCCTTGGCGTAGGCCTCGACGAGCTTGAGCTGCTCCTCGGAGCGGCCGGTCAGCTCGAGGTACTTCGTGGTCTCCTCGTCGATCGGGAAGACCGCGATGGTGGAGCCGAACTCCGGCGACATGTTGCCGATGGTCGCGCGGTTGGCCAGCGGCAGCGCGGAGACGCCGGGGCCGTAGAACTCGACGAACTTGCCGACCACGCCGTGCTTGCGCAGCATCTCGGTGATCGTGAGCACCAGGTCGGTCGCGGTCGCGCCCTCGGGCAGGTCGCCGCTGAGCTTGAAGCCGACGACCCGCGGGATGAGCATCGAGACCGGCTGGCCGAGCATCGCGGCCTCGGCCTCGATGCCGCCCACGCCCCAGCCCACGACGCCGATGCCGTTGACCATGGTGGTGTGCGAGTCGGTGCCGACGCAGGTGTCCGGGTAGGCGACCGTGGTGCCGTCGCCGCTCTCGCGGGTGAAGACGGTGCGCGCGAGGTGCTCGATGTTGACCTGGTGCACGATGCCGGTGCCGGGCGGCACGACCTTGAAGTCGTCGAAGGCGCCCTGGCCCCAGCGCAGGAACTGGTAGCGCTCCTTGTTGCGCTCGTACTCGATCTCGACGTTGCGCTCGAACGCCTCGGGCGTGCCGAAGACGTCGGCGATCACGGAGTGGTCGATGACCATCTCGGCGGGCGCGAGCGGGTTGATCCTCGTGGCGTCGCCGCCGAGCTCGGACATCGCCTCGCGCATGGTGGCGAGGTCGACGACGCACGGGCACACCGGTGAAGTCCTGCATGATCACGCGGGCCGGGGTGAACTGGATCTCCTTGCTGGGGTCCGCGTCCGCGTCCCAGCCGGCCAGCGCCTTGATGTCGTCCGCGGTGATGTTCGCGCCGTCCTCGGTGCGGAGCAGGTTCTCCAGCAGCACCTTGAGGCTGTAGGGCAGCGAGTCGACGTCGAGGCCCTCACCCTTCACCGCGCTCAGCCGGTAGATCTCGTAGGACTTCCCGTCCACGTCCAGCGTGCCCTTGGCACCAAAGCTGTCCTGACTGCTGCCCGACATCGGCCATCTCCTCCAGGGTCTCGGTTGGTCGTCCGGTCCCATCTTGCCGCCGCGGTCGTACCCACGGAACAGCAGGACCATCAATATCTCTTGACGTCAAGATACACGACGCCGGACCAGCATCGCGACGCACTCGACGTGGTGCGTCATCGGGAACAGGTCGAACGCCCGCAGCGACCGCAGCGTGTAGCCCTGCTCGGCGAAGAACGCCACGTCGCGGGCCAGCGCGGCCGGGTCGCAGGCGACGTACGCCACGGCGCGGGGGCCGAGCGCCGCGATCGCCGCGACCACGTCCCGCTTCGCGCCGGTGCGCGGCGGGTCGAGGACGACCAGGTCGCGCAGCCCGGTGACGTCCTCGGCCAGCGCCCGGTCCACCCGGTCCCGGACCAGCGAGACCTGGTGGAGGTCGCGGAGGTTCTCCTGCGCGTCCGCCGACGGCGACCTCGTCGGACTCGACGGCGACCACGTGGCCGGTCAGCCCGACCCGCTCGGCCAGCGCGGCGGTGAACAGCCCCACCCCGGAGTAGAGGTCGACCGCGCGCTCCCCCGGCTGCGGGTCGAGCCCGTCCAGCACGGCGGCCACGAGCGTGTCGGCGGCACCGGGATGCACCTGCCAGAAGCCCGAGCCGGTGACCTGCCAGGTCCGGCCGGCGGCCTCCTCGGTGAGCACCAGCGGCCCGTCGGCGTACGTCGCCCCGTCCCGCGCCGTGACCAGCCGGAGCTGCTGGCCGGTCGAGGAGACGATCGACTCCACGGCCGCCGCGTCGGTCCACTCGGTGCCGGTGACCGGGGGCAGCCCGGGATGCGCGATGCGGCAGTCGTCGACCTCGACCACGTCGTGGGAGCGGTGCTTGCGCAGGCCGGGGTCCCCGTCGCGGGTGACCGCCCACTGCACCCGGGTCCGCCAGTCGAGCCCGTCGTCGTCCCCGGGCACGGACCCTCGACCGTGACCTCGACGTCGAGACCGGCCAGCCGCTGGAGCTGCTCGGCGACCACGGCGGCCTTCAGCGCCCGCTGCGCCGGGACCGCGACGTGCTGGAAGTCGCAGCCGCCGCAGGCGTCCGGCCCGGAGAACGGGCACGGCGGGGTGACCCGGTCCGGCGAGGCCTCGAGCACCTCGACGGCGTCGGCGCGCAGGAAGCGGTCGCCCTCCTGGCCCTCGGTGACCTCGACGACGACCCGCTCGCCGGGCAGCGCGTGCCGCACGAAGACGACGACGCCCTCGTGCCGGGCGACGACGAACCCGCCGTGCGCGATCCGCTCGGGGCGGACGTCGTACCGCTCACCGACCAGGGACCGGCCGCGGACCTTCTTCGGACGGGGGCGGTGCCGGTTCCCGGTGCTCAACTGAGGTCCTCGCTGTGGTCCTTGGGCGGTGCAGGGGGCTTGCGCAGCGTCTCGCCGCGGCGCACGTCGCCGGCGCGGACCTGGTTGAGCGCCCGCTCGGCGCGCTGCTTGGCGAGCACCGAGGAGTGCAGCTGGTAGGGCACCGACGTCACCATCACCCCGGGCATGAACAGCAGCCGGCCCTTCAGCCGGAGCGCGGTCTGGTTGTGCAGCACCTGCTCCCACCAGCGGCCGACGACGTACTCCGGGATGTAGACCGCGACCACGCCGCGCGGGTTGGCGTCGCGGATGCTGCGGACGTACTCCACCACCGGGCGGATGATCTCGCGGTAGGGCGAGTACAGCACCTTCAGCGGTACGTCGATCCGCCGCTCGTCCCACTCCTCGAGCATCCGGGCCGTGGAGGTCGTGTCGGCGTCGACGAGCACCGCCTCGAGCACGTTGGGCCGGCTGGCCTTGGCGTAGGCCAGCGCCCGCATCGTCGGCTTGTGCACCTTGGACACCAGCACCATGGCGTGCACCCGGGTGGGCAGCACCTGGTCGTCGGCCTCGACGGTGAGCTCGCGCCCGACGTTGTCGTAGTGCCGGCGGATGCTCTGCATCAGCATGAAGAAGGTGCCCATCGCCAGGATCGCGATCCAGGCGCCGGCGAGGAACTTGGTGACCAGCACGATCACGAAGACGACCGCGGTCATCGCGAGGCCGAAGGTGTTGATCAGCCGCGAGCGCTGCATCCGCCGGCGGACCGCCGGGTCGGTCTCGTTCTTCAGCAGCCGGGTCCAGTGCCGGATCATCCCGAGCTGGCTGAGGTTGAACGACACGAAGACGCCGACGATGTAGAGCTGGATCAGCCGGGTGACCTCGGCGTCGAACGCGACGATCAGGGCGATCGCCATGAAGGCCAGGATCAGGATGCCGTTGCTGTAGGCCAGCCGGTCGCCCCGCGAGCTGAGCTGGCGGGGCAGGTAGCCGTCCTTGGCCAGGATCGAGGCGAGCACCGGGAAGCCGTTGAAGGCGGTGTTCGCGGCGAGCACCAGGATGATGCCGGTCATCGCGATCACGAAGTAGAAGCCCGGCGTGAAGTTGTCGAAGACCGCGCGGGCGATCTGCGCGATCACGGTGTGCTGGTCGTAGCCCTCCGGCAGCGGGTCGCCGCCGGGCAGCCGGAGCCGCTCCAGGTCGTTGGGGTCGACGTACTTCAGGTGCATCCGGTTGGCCAGCAGGATGATGCTGAGCAGCATCGTCACCGCGATCGTGCCGAGCAGCAGCAGCGTCGTGGCGGCGTTCCGGCTCTTCGGCTTGCGGAACGCCGGCACGCCGTTGGAGATCGCCTCGACGCCGGTCAGCGCGGCACAGCCCGAGGAGAAGGCGCGCGCCAGCAGGAAGACCAGCGCCACCGTGGTGATCTGGCCCTCGTAGCCGGGCGCCTTGATCAGGGTGAGGCTCGCGCTCTCGACGTCGGGCAGGGTGCCGTTCAGGGACCGGTAGAGCCCCCACAGCGACATCCCCATGATGCCGAGCATGAAGCCGTAGGTCGGGACGGCGAAGAACGTGCCGGACTCCCGGACGCCGCGCAGGTTCAGGGCGGCCAGCACCAGCACCAGGATGCTGGCCCAGAACGCCTCGTGCCCGGAGACGAAGCCGATCGCCGAGGCGGCGTTCTGGATGCCCGAGGAGATCGACACCGCGACGGTCAGCACGTAGTCGACGAGCAGCGCGCTGGCGACCGTCACGCCGGCGGTCGGGCCGAGGTTCACCGTGGCGACCTCGTAGTCACCGCCACCGCTGGGGTAGGCGTGCACGTTCTGCCGGTAGGAGGTGACCACGGTCAGCATCACGATGGCGACCGCGATCGCGATCTTCCACGACCAGGCGTACGCCGTGACGCCGGCGACCGACAGCATGATGAAGACCTCGTCCGGGGCGTAGGCCACCGACGACAACGCGTCGCTGGCGAACACCGGCAGCGCGATGCGCTTGGACAGCAAGGTCTCGCCGAGCTGCGTGCTGCGCAGCTTGCGGCCCAGCAAGATGCGTTTCGAGACGTCGCCAACTCCCACGAGGGGAAAGGCTAGGCCATGCCCGCGGCGACGCCCGCACGGCGGCCCCGGCGCCACGTAGTAGCGTCTCCCCCGTGCATGTCGTGATCATGGGATGTGGCCGGGTCGGCTCGGCGCTGGCCCGCTCCCTCGAGGACCGCAACCACACCGTTTCCGTGATCGACAGCAACCCCGACGCGTTCCGTCGGCTGGGGCCGTCCTTCAGCGGGACCAAGGTGACCGGGATCGGCTTCGACCAGGGTGTGCTCGAGCGCGCCGGGGTCGAGAAGGCCGACGCGTTCGCCGCGGTGTCCAGCGGTGACAACTCCAACATCATCGCGGCGCGGGTCGCCCGCGAGACGTTCGGGATCCAGCAGGTCGTGGCCCGGATCTACGACCCGGGCCGCGCCGAGGTCTACCAGCGGCTCGGCATCACCACCGTCGCGACGGTGAAGTGGACCGCCGACCAGGTGCTCCGCCGGCTGCTGCCGGCCGGCGCCGAGCCGGACTTCCGCGACCCGTCCGGCACCATCCGCGTCGACCACGTCCCGGTCACCGAGACCTGGATCGGCCAGCGGACGGTGAAGTTCCAGTTCGAGTCGGGCAGCCGGATCGCCTGGATCGACCGGCTCGGCGAGGGCATGATCCCGACCCGCGAGACGGTGATCCAGGAGGGCGACCTGCTCCACCTGGTGATGCGCGAGGAGAACGCCGAGCACGTCTACGAGGTCTTCACCAACGGTCCGGAGGACGACTGATGCGCGTCGCCATCGCAGGAGCGGGTGCTGTCGGCCGCTCGGTGGCCCGGGAGCTGATCGGCAACGGTCACCGGGTGCTGCTCATCGACAAGGACCCCGCGGCCCTCAAGCCCGAGCGCGTCCCGGACGCCGAGTGGCTGCTCGCCGACTCCTGCGAGCTGTCCTCCCTGGAGGAGGCCCGGCTCGAGGCGTGCGACGTGGTGATCGCCGCGACCGGCGACGACAAGGTCAACCTGGTCACCTCGCTGCTGGCCAAGACCGAGTTCGCGGTGCCGCGCACCGTCGCCCGGGTCAACCACCCCAACAACGAGTGGCTGTTCACCGAGGCGTGGGGCGTCGACGTGAACGTCTCCACCCCGCGGATCATGTCCGCGCTGGTGGAGGAGGCGGTCACCATCGGTGACATCGTCCGGCTCTTCACGTTCCGCCAGGGCAACGCCAACCTCGTCGAGATGACGCTGCCCGAGGACTCGCCGTACGTCGGGAAGCCGGTCGGGCTGATCCCGTGGCCGGAGAACACCTCGCTGGTCACGATCCTGCGCGACGGACAGGTCTACACCCCGGCGGGCGAGCAGCCCATCGAGTCCGGTGACGAGCTGCTGTTCGTGAGCTCGCCGGAGGGCGAGACCGGGCTCCAGGACCTGCTCTCCCCCAGCGCGGGCGAGTAGCTCAGGCGGTCTCGGGCTCCGGCTCGACCGGGGTGGCGTTGCGCGCCAGCAGCCAGGCCATCCCGGCCAGCGCGGCGATCTGCAGCGGCCAGCCCATCGCGATCTTGCTGACCCCGAGCGCGGCCACCATCGGCCCGGCGTCCTCGGCGGTCTTGCCGGCGAGGTAGAGCGGCAGCTGGACGAGGACGCGCACCACGCAGGGCAGCGCCAGCATCAGGGTCAGGTTCCGGCACAGCCGGACCACCTGGGAGTCGCGGTGCCACTCGGTGGGGTCGCCCGCGACGCTGCCGACCATGAAGCCGACCAGCGGCCACCGGACCAGCGTGCTGGTGACCATCAGCACCGCGTAGCCGCTGTTGTAGATCATCCCGGGCAGGAAGTAGGCCAGCGCCTGGTCGTTGGCGTCGCCGCCGCCGCGGGCGGCACGCCAGGCGAACAGCGCGCCGATGCCGATCCCGACCAGGCTGTTCAGCACGAACTGGACGGTCGAGCGGTGCAGCAGCCGGACGACCAGCAGGGCGACCGCGACCGCGACGCTGACGCGCGACGGCGACCCGCAGGTCCTTGGTGCCGACGAACAGGACCGTGAACGCGAGCGTGGGGACGGCGGCCTCGAGCATGCCGCGCCGTCCACCGAGCGCCTTGGACAGCTGGGCGCGGACGACCTGCTCGACGGTCTCGGCCCCGACCGGGGTCCGGGTCTCGGTCACCGCAGCTCGTAGCGGGGGTTGAACATCACCCGCATCTTGTCCTGCACACCGATCCGGCCGATCACCTTGATCTGCCGGCCGGGCTCGATGCCGGCGATCCGCCGACGGCCCAGCCAGACCAGCGTGATCAGCGCGGACCCGTCGTACAGCTCGGCCTCGAGCGCCGGGACGCCGCCGCGCGGGCGGAGCGTCACCGTGCGCAGGCTGCCCTGCAGCTCCACGCGCTGGCGGTCGCTGGCGTCCGCGATCGGGCAGCAGCCGGCCTTGACCGCACCCTCCTGGAGCTCACGCGCCTCCATGTCGGCACTGCTGGCCCACTTGCTCAGGCTCTTGCGCAGCCGACCCGTCACTTCTCCCATGACTCCAATGTAACCGCGTCCGGAACAACCCGGAGGGTCACGCCCCAGGTTCCATCCGCTGGGCGTTCGGCGGCATGGTCAGGGGCAGCGGGTCGCCCGGCGGGACCGGGGTGCTGCCGCGCACGACCACGACGTCGCGCAGGGCGGTCTCGACGTCGCCGTCCTCCTGGTGCTCGACCGCGGGGCGGCCGAACAGGGTGGCGCGCAGCAGCCAGCGCGGGCCGGGGATGCCGATCACCTTGGAGGTCTGCTGGACGTGCTGGCCGTCCTCGCGGGCGACGGTGAGGTTCACCTGGACCTCGGTGCCCCAGGCGCCCTCGGTCTCGCTGGCCGTGCCGCCCATCCGGGCGACCTCGCCGGCCACCTGGCGGCGGACGTCGTCCCAGATGTCCCCGTGGCGGGGGGCGGCGAAGGCGCGCAGCTCGACGGCGCCGGTCTCGCCGGCCAGGATCACCGCGACGACCTGGCCCGAGGCCTCGTCGACCTGCAGCTGGAGGTCGAGCCCGGGGCGCGGGGTGAGCAGCAGGCTGCCGAGGTCGATCCGGTCGGTGTCGTCCTCGGGGATGCTGACCTCGGAGACGTCCCAGGGGCCGTTCGCGCGGGGCCCGGCCGGGGTCTCCTCCGACGGGGCGGCCTCGCCGGCCGGGGTCTCGTCGGACTTCTTGCGCTTGAACATCAGTGCAGCTCCTCGGTGGCGGCGGCCGGAGTCTCCGAGAAACCGCCGGTGGAACCGTACCCGCCCGCGCCGCGTGCGGACCCGGGGAGGCGCTCCACCTCGACGAAGCGGGCCTTCTCCACCTGCTGGACCACCAGCTGGGCCACCCGGTCGCCGCGGGCCAGGTCGACGGCCTCCCGCGGGTCCAGGTTGACCAGCAGCACCTTGATCTCGCCGCGGTAGCCGGCGTCGACGGTCCCCGGCGCGTTGACGATCGACACCCCGAACCGGGCGGCGAGGCCGGAGCGCGGGTGCACCAGGGCGACGTACCCGTCCGGCAGCGCGATCGCGACGCCGGTCGGCACCAGCGCCCGCTCCCCCGGCTCGAGGTGCACGTCGACCGTGGTCACCAGGTCGGCCCCGGCGTCACCGGGGTGCGCGTAGGCCGGGACCGGGACGTCCGGGTCGGTGCGGGTGATCAGGACCTCGACGCGTGCGTCCGTGCTCCGTGCGGGCATGCGGCGACCCTATCGACCGCCGCCGGCGCCGCGGGTGTCAGGATGTGCGCGTGTATGACGAGCGGCTGGGCGTGCCGCTGCGCTGGTGGGCGCTCGCCACGATGTTCCTGGCCTCGATGCTGCTGGCGTTCCTGGTCGCCACCCCCACCTGGGTCGCGCTGACCGGTACGGCGCTGCTGTCGGCCGCCCTGCTGGGGGGCTTCTGGAGCTACGGCAAGGCCCGGGTCACGGTGCGCGACGGCCTGCTGACCGCCGGGCGGGCCCGGATCTCGGTCGAGCACGTCGGTGCGGTGCAGGCGCTCGACGCCGACGCCACCCGCCGCCTCGCCGGCCGCGACGCCGACGCCCGCGCCTACCTGCTGCTGCGGCCCTACCTGCGCCGCGCGGTCCGGATCGCGATCGTGGACCCGGCCGACCCGACGCCGTACTGGCTGGTCAGCACCCGTCGCCCGGCCCGGCTCGCGGCGGCGCTCACGGACGCGACGCGTCCCACGGCGTAGACCAGCGCGCTCGCTGGGTACGGGTGCCACGACGACGACCGGCACACTGGTCGGAACCTATGAAGGAGACACAGATGGCTTCGGGCTCGAAGGTCTGGACGCTGTTCGGCCTCGCCGCGACCGTGGGGGCCACCATGGTCGCCCGGAAGGCGATGACCGCGACGTGGAAGCTCTCGACGGGCAAGGAGCCGCCGAGCAACCCCGAGCACCCCGACGTGTCGATGGCCGAGGCGGCCACCTGGGCCGTGGCCAGCGGTGTCGCGGTGGGCCTGGCCCGGATGCTGGCCACGCCGCAAGGCGGCCGCCTACTACCGGCGCTCCACCGGGCACCTCCCGGCGAACCTGGAGGACGTCTCGGTCTGACGCCGAGGACGACTGAGGCCGGGATCCCGCGAGGGGTCCCGGCCTTTCGTCGTCGTGGCCTGCGCTCAGGCGCAGTCCTTGCAGATCAGCTTCTTCGGGTCAGCCAGCTGGCTGCGGTGGTGCACGAGGAAGCAGCTCATGCAGGTGAACTCGTCGTCCTGCCGCGGCCGGACCTCGACCGCGAGCTCCTCGTGCGAGAGGTCCGCTCCGGGGAGCTCGAACGACTCGGCGGCCTCGGCCTCGTCCTCGTCGACCTTGCCGGAGTTCTTGTCGTGCCGTCGAGCCTTGAGCTCCTCGAGGCTCTCTTCGTTCTGGTCTTCCTCGTTCTTCCGAGGAGCGTCGTAGTCAGTTGCCATGGTGCGTCTCCTGCCCCCCTGTATCGCCCGAGTGTGTGCTCGTGGGCCGGTGGTCCTGTCATGTGTGCGCGAGGCGGATTGTGCACCATCGGACGGCCCGCTGTGCACGGCCGTTCCAGATGATGTCGCCAGACTCACACCTGGCGACCCTCCCGGACGCGGCACCCGTGCGCCGCGCAGGGTGATCAACGGGTGGGGTGTCCCGGAAATTCCCCGTTCAGCCGAGGTCGTCCGGCGCGAGGAAACCGGCGCGTTCCACGAGGTCACGGAACTCCTCGAAGCCGTGCGCCGGTGCGCTCAGGAAGCACGGGTTGCCCCCGACGCCGGGGTGCTCCTCGAGCCGGGCGCCGGCCTCGGTCGGCGACCAGTCCACCCGCGGCCATGTCCCACACGTTGAGACCCTCCTCGACGTAGGCGTCGACCCGTCCGCAGGCCACCGAGCACAGGTCCAGGGCGGCCGAGCCCATCCGGCGTACGTCGCGCACCTCGTGGAGCAGCGCCGAGACCGCCACGGTCTGCTTGACCTTGACGTCCGCCACGTAGTTGAAGCCGGTGCCCACCAGCCGCTGCGCGAGCTCGGGGGACGGCCCGGGTCCGAGGTCGAGGCGGACGCCGTCCTGGAAGGAGCCGCCGCCCTTGGTCGCGGTGAACCGCTCGCCGCTCTCGACGTTGACCACCACCCCGGCCACCGGGACGCCGTCGACCGCCGCCGCGATGGAGACCGAGTAGTGCGGGATGCCGTAGAGGAAGTTCACGGTGCCGTCGATCGGGTCGACGATCCAGGTCACCCCGCTGGTCGACGCCGCGCTGGCGCCCTCCTCGCCGAGGAACCCGTCCGCGGGGCGGGCCCCCAGCAGCCGGGCGAAGATCAGCTCCTCGGCCGCGCGGTCGACCTCGGTGACGATGTCGACCGGGCTGGACTTGGTGGCCGCGACCTCGACGCCCTCGCGCCGCCGCGCCCGCGACCATCTCGGCGGTCTCGACGGCGACCGCGACCGCGAGCTCGAGCAGGTCGTCGTACTGCGTGGGCCCGGCACGTCAGGCCTGCCCGCACAGCGCCGGCTTGTCGCCGCGCGGGTTGGGGCAGCAGCCCACCGGGACAGCGGTCCCACGACGGGGCGAGCCCCCCGACGCTCTCGCGGCGGACCTCCTCGCCGCGCTCGACGGCCGCCCGCTCGAGCAGCAGGTCCCGGACCATCGCCACGAAGCGCGGGTCGACGCCGGCCGTGGCGGCCCGGGCGAACTCGACGCCGGCCTTCTCGGCGGTCGCCTGCGCCTCGGTGTCGAGGTCGTAGATGACCTCCATGTGGTCCGAGACGAACCCGATCGGGACGACCACGACGCCGCCGACGCCGTGCCGCGCGAGCTCCTCGATCCGGTCGTTGACGTCGGGCTCGAGCCACGGGACGTGCGGCGGGCCGGAGCGCGAGCAGAACACCAGCTCGGTGGCGTAGCGGTGGCCGGTCTCCTGGCGGACCCGCTCCCCGACCTCGTCGACCACGGCCGCGGTGCTGGGCGACGTACGCGCCGCCCTCGGGCCCGGCGGCTGTCGTTCATCGACTCGGGGATGGAGTGCGTGACGAACAGGACGTGCGCGTCGCGGCGGGCGGAGTCGCCGAGGCCGGCCAGCGCGGACAGCGTCGCGTCGACCATCGGCTCCACGAAGCCCGGGTGGTTGAAGTAGTGCCGGAGCCGGTCGAGCTGCGGGGCGCCCTCCCCGACCGTCGGCGACGGCCTCGGCGAGGTTCTCGCGGTACTGCCGGCACCCGGAGTACGACGAGTAGGCGCTCGTCACCAGGCAGGCGGCCCGCCGGATGCCGTCGTCCTTCATCCGCTGCAGGGTGTCGGCGAGGTAGGGGTCCCAGTTGCGGTTGCCCCAGTAGACGGGCAGGTCGACGCCGGTGGACCGGAAGTCCTCCTCCACCGCGGAGATGAACGCCCGGTTCTGGTCGTTGATCGGGCTGCGGCCGCCGAAGGCGTAGTAGTGCTCGCCGACCTCGACGAGCCGCTCGCGCGGGATGCCGCGGCCGCGGGTGACGTTCTCCAGGAAGGGCAGCACGTCCTCGGGCTTCTCGGGCCCGCCGAAGGAGACCAGCAGCAGCGCGTCGTACGGATCGGTGTCGAGGGGCATGGGCCAATCGTAGGCACCCTAGGATCGGCCCTGATGTTCACGACCTACCGCCGGGTGCTGGCACTGCCGGGAGCCCTGGCCTTCTCGATGAGCGGTCTCGTCGCCCGGCTGCCGATCTCGATGGTCAGTCTCGGGATCGTGCTGCTGGTGTCGACCCGCACCGGCTCCTACTCGCTGGCCGGGGCGGTCTCCGCGTCGTACCTCATCGCCAGCGCGCTGTTCGCCGTCGCTCCAGGCCCGGCTGATCGACCGGCTCGGGCAGAGCCGGGTGCTGCCGGTCGGCCGTCGCCGTCTTCGCGGTCGGCGCTGATCGCGGCTGATGACCACCGTCGAGCTCGACGTCCGCGCCGCCCTGGCCGCACCTGTGCGCCGCGCTGGCCGGCGCCGCGATGCCGCAGATCGGCTCGTGCGTCCGGGCCCGCTGGTCGCACCTGGTGCCGGACAAGGCCGGCCTGCACACCGCCTTCGCCTTCGAGGCGGTCGTCGACGAGACGGTGTTCATCCTCGGGCCGGCGCTGGTCACCGTGCTGGCCACCACGCGTCCACCCGCTCGCCGGCCTGACCTGCGCGATCGTCGCGACGGTCCTCGGCACCGCCGTGCTGGTCAGCCAGCGGCGCACCGAGCCGCCGGCGTCCGGCGGCGCCCACCGGCACACGGCCGGGCCGATGCCGTGGCCGGTCCTCGCGCCCCTGATCGCCTGCGCGTTCACGATGGGCGCGCTGCTCGGCGGCGCCGAGGTCGCGACCGTCGCGTTCTCCGACGAGCTCGGGGCCAAGCCGCTGTCCGGCCTGATGCTCGCCGTCTGGGCGCTGGGCAGCCTGCTGTCCGGCGCTGGTCACCGGCGCGCTGCGCCTGGCGGGCGTCGAACGCCACCCGGTTCCGCTGGGGCATGGTCGCGCTCGGCCTGCTGATGCTGCCGCTGCCGTTCGTGGACGGCTTCGTGCTGCTCGCGGTGTTCCTGTTCCTGGCCGGCTTCGCGATCTCCCCCACCCTGATCGCCAGCTTCGCCTGGATCGAGGAGTCGGTGCCGTCCGCCCGGCTCACCGAGGGCATCACGCTGTTCACCACCGGGATGGCCGCCGGCCTCGCACCCGGTGCGGCGCTGGTCGGGCTGGTCGTCGACTCCGCCGGGGCGTCCGCGAGCTACTGGGTGACGGCCGCCGCCGGCGCTGCTGGGGTGCCGGCCTGGCCGCTGCTCACGCGGACTGCCGGGGCGGCGACCATCGCCCACCGGATCGTCCTCGTGAGCGCCGACCCGGCCGTGCGGACCAGCAGCCGCCTCGGTCACCGGCAGGTAGGGCAGCCGCAGCTCGCGGCGGGCCCACCGCGGCATCAGCCCGACCGCGGCAGCCGCCAGGCCGCCGTACGGGACGCGGGCCGGCAGCGGGCAGCGGCGGGTGCAGCAGCAGGAACCGGGCGGTCTGCCGGGCCGCCGGCGTGCCCGCGAGCTCGGGCCGGAAGTCGCGCAGCTGCTCGGCGCAGCTCGGCCTCGGACTGCGCGGCGGGTCCGACCACGCCGAGCGCCTCGGCGACCCGGGCGGCGTCGGCGACGTAGGCGTCGCGCCCCTCGGCGTCGAGCGGGTCGCTTGCCGTACCGCTGGTGCGCGGCCAGGAAGCTGTCGATCTCCGCGACGTGCACCCACCGCAGCAGGTGCGGGTCGGAGGCGGCGTAGGCCCGGCCGTCCGGGGCGGTGCCGACGACCCGCTCGTGCACGGAGCGGATCGCGGCCACCATCCTCTCGGCGTCGGCGGCCGGTGCCGAAGGTCGTGACGGCCAGGAAGTACGACGTGCGCTGGAGCCGTCCCCACGGGTCGCCCTCGAAGCCGGAGTGGTCCATGACGCCGGCCATCGCCAGCGGGTGCAGCGACTGGAGCAGCAGGGCGCGGATGCCGCCGACGAACATCGACGCGTCGCCGTGCACCTGGCGGATCCGGGCGTCCTCCTCGAACCAGCGCGGTCCCGCGGCCCCGTGGATGCGCTCGCGGCGGCGGGGTCCCTCGGGCCCGGCCACCCGCGCGAAGAGCCGCTCGCCGAGGGTGGAGCGGAGGTCTCCGAGCGCGGTCGAGTGACGGGATTCGTGGGCACGTCGCCGAGTATGCCCACGTAGTGTTCACCGCATGCTGCGCTGGGAGAGCTGGTCGGGCCTGACGACCGCCCGGCCCGCGCAGGTGCTGTCCCCCGCGAGCACCGCCGAGGTGGTCGACGCCGTGCGTCGCCGCCCGCCGCCACGGGCTCACCGTGAAGATGGTCGGGTCCGGGCCACTCGTTCACCGACATCGCCCGCGCCGACGGCCTGCTGCTGCGGCCGGACCGGCTGGTCGGCGTGCGCACGCGTCGACCGGGACGCGATGACCGTCACCGTGCTCGCCGGCACTCCCCTGCACGTGCTCGACGACCTGCTGCTCGGCCTCGGCCTGGCCCTGCACAACCTCGGCGACATCGACCGGCAGACCGTCGCCGGCGCGATCTCGACGGGCACCCACGGCACCGGCGGCCGGTGGGCGTCGCTCTCGGCCCAGGTCGCCGGCTTCGAGCTGGTCACCGCCGACGGCCGCGTCGTCCAGGCCCGGCCGAGCGGCACCGCCGAGGAGGCCGAGCTGTTCGACGCCGGGCGGGTGGGTCTCGGGGCGCTCGGCATCCTCACCGCCGTGACCTTCCTGGTCGAGCCGGCGTTCACGCTGGAGGCCGTCGAGGAGCCGATGCCGTGGGCGCCGGTTCGTCGACGGCTTCGACGACCTGGTCGCGGCCAACGAGCACGCCGAGGCCTACTGGTTCCCGCACACCGACCGGATGCTGACCAAGCGCAACAACCGGACCGCGGCCCGCCCCCGGCCGCTGTCGCGGGCCCGGGCCTACGTCGAGGACGAGCTGCTGGCCAACTCGCTGTTCGGGGTGGTGAACCGGCTCGGCGACGTGGCGCCCCGGACGATCCCGTCGCTGAACCGGGCGTCGTCGCGGGCGCTGTCGGCGCGGACCTACAGCGACGTCTCGCACCGGGTGCTGACCTCGTCGCGGCGGGTGCGCTTCCGGGAGATGGAGTACGCCGTGCCCCGCGAGGCCGGCATGGCGGCGCTCACCGAGGCCCGCGCGCTGATCGAGCAGCGCGGCTGGCGGATCGGCTTCCCCGTGGAGATCCGGTACGCCCCCGCCGACGACGTCTGGCTGTCGACCGCCCACGGGCGCGACACGGTCTACCTCGCCTTCCACACCAACGTCCGCACCGACCACACGGAGTACTTCGCCGCGGTGGAGCGCGTCCTGCGGGCGTACGACGGACGCCCGCACTGGGGCAAGCTGCACACCCGGACCGCCGCGGACCTCGCGCCGGCGTACCCGCGCTTCGCGGACTTCGTCGCCCTGCGCGACCGGCTCGACCCGGACCGGCTGTTCACGAACGACTACCTGGAGAGGGTGCTGAGCCCGTCATGAACCTGAGGCGCCCCACCCCCGAGCAGCCCGGCCCCGGCCAGGAGTCCGTCTGGGACTACCCGCGCCCGCCGCGGCTCGAGCGCACCACCGAACGAGATCGAGGTCGTGCTCGGCGGCGCAGGTGGTCGCGCGCACGGGCGCCGCGCTCCGGGTCCTGGAGACCAGCCACCCGCCGACGTACTACCTGCCGAGGTCGTCGTTCACCCGCGGCGCGCTGCGTCCGGCCGCTCGGGTGGCTCGATGTGCGAGTGGAAGGGCCGGGCGTCCTACCTCGACCTGGTCGGCGGGGACCGGGTCGCCGAGCAGGCCGCCTGGTTCTACCCGTCGCCGACGGCGGCGTTCGCGGCGATCGTCGACCACGTCGCGCTCTACCCCGCGACTGGTGGACCGCTGCACGCTCGACGGCGAGGTCGTGCAGGCGCAGCCGGGCGGCTTCTACGGCGGCTGGGTGACCTCGACGGTCGTCGGCCCGTTCAAGGGCGACCCCGGCACGATGTTCTGGTGAGCGCTCAGGTGCTCGAGGAGACGCTCGCGCCGCGGCGCGTTCCAGCCCCGCCGCATCGCCACCACCCGCCACACGAAGCACACCAGCGCGGCGGGCACGGCCACCACCGCGGTCCGCAGCCCGAGCTCGTGCCCGACCACCGCGACGAACGCGCCGACCAGCGCGGGCGTCGCGTAGAGCTCGCCGCGGAACACCAGCGGCACCCGGCCGGTCAGCACGTCGCGCAGCATCCCGCCGCCGATCCCGGTCAGCATCCCCATCAGCGCGGCCGGGATCGGGCCGAGCCCGAACGCGACCGCCTTCAGCGCGCCGGTCACGCAGAACAGCGCCAGGCCGGCGGCGTCGAGGACGTTGATGGCCCGCTCCTTGCGGTCCAGCGACGGGTGGAAGAAGAAGGTGACCAGCCCGGCGACCGCCGGCACCAGCAGGTAGCGCCAGTCCGCCAGCGCGGCCGGGGGTACGGCGCCGATCAGCACGTCGCGCAGGAACCCGCCGCCGAGCCCGGCGACGCCGGCGAGCACCAGCACCGCGAACACGTCGAGCTCCTTGCGGACCCCGACCAGCGCGCCCGTGATCGCGAACACGAAGATGCCGACGAGGTCGAGGACGACGAGCACCGTGTTCGGGTGCGTGAGGCTCGGCTCCATGGAGGTCAGGGTAGGGCCCGGTGCGCGGCCCGGTGCGGCGCCGTCACCGCGGGCGGCCCGAGGAAGTAGGCTCGACCGCACGACCGGGCACCATCCCGGGTACATCAGAAACGGAGCAGGCGACCCCATGAAGGAGCAGGACCTCACGCTCGTGGGGCTGACGGAGGACAAGCAGAAGCTGGTCCTGGTCAGTGACTCGGGCGAGGAGTTCACCCTTCCGGCGGACACCCGGCTCCGGGCCGCTCTCCGCGGCGAGCACGCCCGCCTCGGCCAGTTGGAGATCACCATGGAAAGCGCACTGCGCCCCCGCGACATCCAGGCCCGCATCCGGGCCGGCGAGTCCCCCGAGAACGTCGCGGCCGCCGCCCAGACGAGCATCGAGAAGATCATGGGCTACGCCACCCCGGTGCTCGCCGAGCGAGCCCACATCGCCGACCGGGCGCAGCGCGCCTCGGTGCGCCGCAAGGCGGGCGAGGGCCCGGCCCGGCTGCTCGGTGACGTCGTCGCCGAGCGGCTGCGCACCCGCAACGTCGACCCCGACAGCGTGGAGTGGGACTCCTGGCGCCGGGAGGACGGCCGCTGGACGCTGGTCGCCGACTACCGCGCCGGCGAGCGCAACCGGCACGCCGAGTTCGTGTTCGACGCCCCCGGTCGCTACGTCGTGGCCGAGGACGACGAGGCCCGCTGGCTCGTCGGCGAGCAGCCGGTCGGCAAGGGCACCCAGCAGCGCAGCGGCAGCGCGCCCCGCCGGCTCTCCGCGGTCGGCGACGACGAGGAGCTGCCCCTGGGCGAGGACGCCATCGGGATGGTGGCCGAGGTCCCGCCGGCACCGGCCGAGGCACCCGCCGCCCCCACGGCCGAGGAGCCCACCGAGGACCTCAGCGCCACGGCGGCCGCGGTGCGCGGCACCGGGGACGCCGACTGGATCGCCACGCAGGCCAGCGAGCGCCCGGCGCCGGTGGAGCTCGGCAGCGAGTCGGACGCCGACGTCGCGGAGCCCGACGAGCCCCGGACGCTCGGAGGCCGCGGAGCCGGCCGAGCCCACGGAGCCCGCGGCGGACGAACCCGGCACCCCGCGACGTACCGCGAAGAAGAAGAGCCGTGCGTCGGTGCCGAGCTGGGACGAGATCATGTTCGGCGGCGGCAAGCGCGAGTGACCGACGGCTCGCGGCGCGGCTCTGGCCAACCGGGTTACCTGTCAGTAATGTGACCGGGCATGTCCTACTTCGTGACCGGCGCGACCGGGTTCATCGGCCGGCACCTCGTCCAGGAGCTGCTCGACAACCGCGACGGGGAGATCTTCGTCCTCGTCCGCGCCGGCTCGCGGGCCCGTGTCGAGCGCCTGCTGCACTCCTGGGGTGACCCGTCCCGGGTGACCACGGTCACCGGCGACCTCACCAAGCCCGGCCTGGGCGTGGCGAAGCGCTGGGTGCGCGAGCACCGCGGCCGCGTCGACCACTTCTTCCACCTCGCGGCGCTCTACGACATGACCGCCTCCGAGGAGCTCAACGAGCAGCTCAACGTCGGCGGGACGCGGTCCGCGCTGGACCTGGCCGGCGCCCTCGACGTGGGCGTCTTCCACCAGGTCTCCTCGATCGCCGCTGCCGGTGACTACCACGGCGTCTTCGACGAGACGATGTTCGACGTCGGCCAGGGCCTGCCGTCCGCCTACCACCGCACCAAGTTCGAGTCCGAGCGGATCGTCCGCGAGGAGAGCCCGGTGCCCTGGCGGGTCTACCGGCCGGCCGTCGTGGTCGGGCACTCCGAGACCGGCGCGATGGACAAGGTCGACGGCCCCTACTACTTCTTCCCGCTGCTCAAGCGGCTGCGCGACACCGTCCCGGGCTGGCTGCCGCTGATGGGCGTCGACCTGGGCGACACCAACGTGGTGCCGGTCGACTACGTCGCCAAGGCCCTGGACCACATCGCCCACCGGCCCGACCTCGACGGCCAGGCGTTCCACCTCGTCAACCCCGAGCCGCAGCCCACCACCGAGCTGGTCAACACGTTCGCCGTCGCGGCCCGGGCGCCGCGCTTCACCGTCCCGCTGGACCGGCGCGTCACCGGCGTGCTGCCGACCAGCCTGCTCCCCCGCGCCCTGCGGCCCGGCGGCCTGGTGCAGGGCCTGCTGCGCTCGGCGCCGGCACAGCTGCTCCTGCGCGAGACGGTCGGCCGGCTCGGCGTACCGCCGGAGGTGCTCGAGCACGTGTCGTTCCCGACCGAGTTCGCGTCCCGGCGCACCGAGCGGGCGCTGTCGGGGTCCGGCATCTCCTGCCCCGACCTCGAGGGGTACGCCGCGACGCTGTGGACCTACTGGGAGGAGCACCTCGACACCGACACCGCCCGGGACAGCGCGATCACCGACACGCTGCGGGACCGCCGCGTGGTGATCACCGGCGCCTCCTCCGGCATCGGCAAGGTGGTGGCGCTCAAGGTCGCGCAGGCCGGCGGCATCCCGATCCTGGTGGCCCGCGGCAAGGACAAGCTCGAGGAGACCAGGTCCGAGATCGAGGGCCACGGCGGCCGCGCCTACGTCTACGGCTGCGACCTGTCCGACCTCGAGGCGATCGACTCGCTGTGCGAGCAGCTCTGCGCCGAGCACGAGACGATCGACTTCGTGGTCAACAACGCCGGTCGCTCGATCCGCCGCTCGCTGCAGCTCTCCGAGGACCGGTTCCACGACTTCGAGCGCACCATGCAGCTCAACTACTTCGGCGCGATCCGGCTGGTGATGGGTCTCCTCCCGCGGATGCGCGAGCAGCAGCGCGGCCACGTCGTGAACATCAGCTCGATCGGCGTGCAGACCAACCCGCCGCGGTTCAGCGCGTACGTCGCGTCCAAGGCGGCGCTCGACGCCTGGAGCAACGTGGTCGCCTCCGAGCTGGTCGGCGACGGGGTCAGCTTCTCCACGATCCACATGCCGCTGGTGCGCACCCCGATGATCGCGCCGACGAAGATCTACCAGAAGTTCCCCACCATCTCCCCCGCGCAGGCCGCCGACCTGGCGATCGCGCGCGATGGTGGACCGGCCGCACGAGGTCAACACCGCCCTGGGCAACCTCGGTGCGGTGGCGCACACGCTGGCCCCCAAGACCACGTTCCGGGTGCTGCACCTCGCCTACCAGGTGTTCCCGGACTCCGCGGCGGCCAGCGGCAGCGCCACCGACGAGACCACCCCGCAGCAGGAGCTGCTGGCCAAGCTCTTCAAGGGCGTGCACTGGTAGGCTCCCGCCATCATGTTGCACCTGTGTTGTCGCTGTCGCTGACACCAGCCGCCCGGCTGGTGCCCCTCGCCGTTCCCAGCCGCCGCGACAGACGCAGGACTCCGCTCATGACGACTCCCTTCACCTTCCGCACCTGGACCGCCGCGCTCTCCGCGCGCGGCTGGACCGTGCTCTCCCCCAGCCACGCCGTCCCGGTGCAGCTGTGGCTGCGCTCCGGTGACACCGTGCTGCACCTGCTCGCCCGGGGCACCCGCGTGGTGCTCCGCCGCTACGCCGCCTCCGACCTGACGTCGCTGCTGCTGCGGTCCGCCTGCGACTGCGCCGAGCACCGGACGGCCGGGGCGAGCGCCCGCACCGTGCTGGCCCCGGGGACGCTGCCCCTCGACGAGGTGGTCCTGGACGGGCGTACGACGTTCGGCTGGACGTCGTACGAGGCGGGGCTGCTCGACGTACCGAGCGCGGCGGGCGTCTTCGAGTCGCTGCTCGCCCGGATGACAAGCATCGAGGGCCGGCCCCCTGGGAGAACACCGACCCTCGATGCACGTTCAACGAGCGACCCGGCCCGGGGTCACGGCCCGGTGGCGACCGGTCGTGTGGCGTCGCTCACCCAGCCGCTCCAGCTGCCCGGGTAGAGCGCCCCGCGCCGGCCGAGCAGGTGCAGCGCGAACAGGTCGTGGGTCGCGGTCACCCCGGAGCCGCAGTAGGCCGCCACCTCCTGCGACCCCGTCGGTCACCGCGTAGTCCGCGGACAGGTCGTCCGGTCGACCGGAAGCGGCCGTCGTCGAGGTTCGCCGCGGTGGGCAGGCTGACGGCACCGGGCACGTGGCCGGCGACCGGGTCCACCGGCTCGACCTCGCCCCGGAACCGTTCGGCCGCCCGCGCGTCGAGCAGCACGCCCTCGCGCGCGACCCGCGCCGCGCCCGCCGCGTCGACGACGGGCAGGTGCCCCGGGTCGGCCCGGAAGTCGCCCGGTACGACGTCCGGCACCGTCGGTCTCGATCGCCCCGCCGGACCGGGTCCACGCCGACCAGCCACCGTCGAGCACCCGCACGTCCCGGTGCCCGTGGAAGGTGAGCAGCCACCACGCCCGGGTCGCCGCCATCGACGACCAGTCGTCGTAGACCACGACCGGCCGGTCGGCGCTGACGCCGCACCGCCGCATCGCCTCCGCGAACCGGTCGGGGTCGGGCAGGGGTGCCGTCCGCCGTCGTCGACCGGTTCCGCCGGCGGGTCCGCGAGGTCGGTCCCCAGGTCGACGTACACGGCGGGGGGAGGTGTCCCGCGAGGTACTGCTCGTGCCCGTCGGCGCGGCCGAGCTGGTAGCGCACGTCCAGGACGGTCGCCTCCGGCAGGACGGCGGCCAGCTCGTCGGGCTGGATGAGGGAGCTCATGGTCGCCATCCTGGCAGCCGGTCCGCCCGCCGGCCCGGTCCCCCGGGCTCCGCCGCATAGCATCGGGCCGTGGAGGAGAACTTGCCGTCAGGTGCCCGCGGGGATCGCTGGTCGCGGTCGGACTGGTGGGGGGTGGTGCTGGACGCCCCGGACGTGGGCGTGCTCACGCGGTTCTACTCCCAGCTGCGCGGCTGGCCGATCTGGAAGGAGGACGCCGATGGTGCGGCCCTGGACCTCGGCGAGGGCGTGGCGTACCTCGCCATCCAGCACAACCCGCACTACGTGCGTCCGGCGTGGCCCGCCGCTCCGGGATCCCAGCAGATGATGCTGCACCTCGACTTCGAGGTCACGGACCTCGACGGGCGGTGGCCAAGGCGCTGGACCTCGGCGCGAGCTGCCCGAGCACCAGCCCCAGGACGACGTACGGGTGCTCCTCGACCCGGCCGGCCACCCCTTCTGCCTGTATACCTAGCGCTCGAGCGGGTCGCGGCGGCTCCGTCAGCTGAGCCGACACGCTTCGGTCCGCCGGCAGCGTGACCTGATGGGCGTATCGAACGACGCCCAGACGGACTTCGGGGAGCCGGCGTCCGCTGGGTTGACACCCCAGCTGCTGCTGACCTCGGCAACGATGGAGATGCCGCGCCCCCGCGTGTCCAGCACGCTTGCGAGGGTCTGCACGGGACTCTCGGGAGAGCCGTCGTGCACCGTCAACAACACCGAGTGATCACGTGCGGTCAACGTCACGGTGAACGGCGTCCGCGCATGAACCATCGCGTTCGTCGCGAGCTCGCTGACCACGAGACGCACGTCCTCGGTCAGGTGGTCCAGTCCGTAGTGCGACAGATGCCGTTGAACGAACTCCCTGGCAGCGGCGACGCTGGCCGGTTCCGCGGCGAAGTCCGACTCGTACGACCAACGCGCTTGCCCCATGCCGGGTGCCCCTACCTGCCACAACGCTGAGTGTCCAACATCGGCGGGGTCCGGACCGAAGGAATTCGTTTACGAGCGTACGCCGGAGTCGGCGATGCCATAACCCCAGAGAACGCCGCGATCCCGTCAAACCCACGTCGACGGCGTGTCCCGAGTCCGCGTCCGGTGGCCCGGGCAACGGTAGAGAGGCCTGGCTCGGAGTGGTTCCCTCAGAGCAGGGTCAGAGCCGACAGGACCAGTGCGGCCATGATCACGAGGACCAGGGCGAGCTGCCTTCGCACACTCCAGTGCCGACGCCTCTGCGCGTGTGTGTCCCCCGGCGGCGGTGCGAAGGCGCCGGGCCTCTGGGCGGACGGGGTGAACTCGAGCCTCGCGGGCGGGACGAACGACATCAGCGATCAACTCCCTCGTGTGAGCGCACTGTGACATCGACCCGTGGTTTCGCGCAACGCCCGCACCTCGAGCAGTCAGCACGACCCACCAGGCCGAGGAGCTCTGCGGGAGCGCTGAGCTGGCGGGAGCATCGTCTAGGTCCGTCGGTGGAACTGGATCTGTCCGGTGGGCAGGTGGGTGGTGTCGTAGTCGCGCTGAGTGGGCCTTGCGGTGGTGGAAGCGCGCAGAGCAGCCGGCCGTTGTCGACGCTGGTGGGGCCACCGGCGGACCAGGGGGTGTCGTGGTGGGCGTGACACCAAGCGGCGGGCCGGTCGCAGCCTTGGGTGGTGCAGCCCCGGTCGCGGAGGGTCAGGGCGGTGCGTTGGGGCTCGGTGTGCAGCCGGGTCCGGCGCCCGAGGTCCAGGACCACCGACGGGGGACCCCAGCGCACGGGCCCAGACGGCGGGGATCAGGCCGGCCTCGCAGGCCAGCTGCCGGGCCAGGGCGGCGGAGATCGGTTGGCCGGTGTCCAGGACCGCGGTGCCCAGCCCGCTCAGCAGCCGGTCGTAGTCGAGCAGCACCACCACGGTCGCCGACATCCCGCCGGTCAGCGGCAGCCGGTCGCCCGGGCACCCGTTCCAGGAGCCGGCAGAACGCCTCACCGAGCCGCTCGGGCCGCGACAACCTCCGGTCGCCTCGGGCGGGTCCGCGACGCTGCGTGCGCTGGTCGGCTGCGGTCGGTGCCGGGTGCTGGGGGTTGGTGAAGGCGTGCAGCATCTTGGTGAGCATCGCGGCGTGCAGGGCCGGGATCTTGAACCGGCCGGTGTGGCTGCCGTCCGGGTTCGCCGACAGCTGCAGATAGGTCGCCCGCGCCGCGGCGGTCTCCTCGGCCTCGAGCCGGCGGCCCTCGGCCAGGTCGGCGGCCTCGGGGTCGATGACCTCGAAGACCCGCCGGCCCAGCACCTTGAGCGCCCGGTGGTCGAACTCCCCGAGCCGCCCGGACCAGGTGCTCCTCGGCCCGACCCCGGTCCGCCACCCCGACTGTGTCGGGCAGTGCCTGGACGGAGCGGACGATCACCGCGCGCCTGGTCCACATCGATCAGCCCGGCCGCCAGCGCCTCCCGGGTCACGGTGAACCCGGTGTCCAGGGCCAGCGCGAGCGTGACCTGGGCGTGCGCGGCACCCCGGGTCTGCCGGGTGTGCTGGGCCAGCCAGGCCCCGGTCGAGGTCGCCGCGGAGTCGGCGGCGATGTCGTTGCGGTCCGCGGCGGCCAGCACCCGCAGCCGCAGCCCGGCCAGCCGGGCCTCGGCCCGGGCCAGGTCCACCAGCACCGCGCGCTGCTCGGCCGGGGTCATCGACCACGCCGGCGCCGGCGTCAGGGTGTCGAGGACCTGGTGGAGACGCGTGGAGAACCGGGCGATGGCATGGCCCGGGTCCTCGGTGCGCGTGGTCGTCGACATACCCCCACGCTAGGGAGAACCAGCGACCCGTTCCGAACACACTTCCGCACCCGTGCACAACCCCCACCCGCCGTCGGCTGGGGACGAAACCTGGCGTCCGGCGGGCACCCGATCCAGCCAGTCCCGCGCCGCCAACCCGGTCGCCGGGTCGACCGGTCGGCCGCAGGCGCCAGAGTCGCCGGGTCGGCACGGTCCCGCGGCCGCCAGAGTCGCCGGGTCGGCAGGTCCCGCGCCGCCAGAGTCGCCGGGTCGGCGCGAGGGTCAGCAGGCGGTGGGGTAGGTCCCGCGGGTGGCGCTCGGGGCGGCGATCGACTTCGCGTTGGGGCGGGCCAGCGAGTAGTAGCGCAGCCAGTCCATCTGCATCCGGCCCGGGTTCATCCGGGCGCCGGGCCTGTCGGCGAGCCGGAACCGGAACGCGTACGACGCACCCGAGAGCGCCTCGTCGCGGCGCTCGGTCATCACGACGCGGGTGTCGACGAACCAGGAGACGTGCGAGGGGGTGACCTCGACGGCGTAGGTGTGGAACGGCCCGGGCCGGAGGTTGAGCCGCTTGCTCGCGGTGAACTCGGCGTTCGGCAGGTTGCGGACCGCCATCCGGGTCCGGCTCGAGCCGAGCGCGTAGTCCGAGAGCACGATGCTGCGCGCGCCGCAGCGGTGGTCGCCGACCGGGACGAGCTCGGCGACGACGCGGTAGGGGGTGTGGCTGCGGGTGTACTGCTCGGCGCGGACCCGGGTCTCCCAGCGGCCGTACTGCCGGGCGTGGCCGGCGACCGTGGCCACGACGTCCCCGCCGCCGGCGCTGCCGTTGATCGTCAGCATGCCGTGCTGGTTGTTGACCTGGCCCGGCCGGTTCTGCGCCCACATGCCCTTCACCGGGCCGATGAAGTCGTCGGCCCACTGCGCGTTGCCCCAGCGGAACACCTTGCCGGCGTTCGTCGGTCGCGACTGCGAGACCGGGCGGGTGTCGGACTGCTCGGCGGGGCCGGTCGCCACGAGGACGGCACCGACGACGGAGAGGCCGAGCAGGGCGGACAGGGAGCGACGGAGGGGGGCACAGCGCATGGAGGAGGTCCTCTGGTGGGCGACGCGAACCCGGACGACCCTACGCACAGCGGACAACGACCGCATCTCCGCTGGTCAGCTGAACGTGTCAGCTGAACGGGAGGGCTCCCCGATCATCGAGACCGCGTGCGCGCGGGACGCGGTGAGCCGGCGCCGGTGGTGCTGGCGGCAGAGCACCTCGTAGCCCACCTCGGCGGGCTGGTGGTCGTCGACGTCGCCGACCACGATCACGTCGCCCTCGGTGACCATCTCGCCGTTCTCGGTGCGGGCGTTGTGGGTGGCCCGCTTGCCGCACCAGCAGAGCGCCTCGACCTGGAGGACGTGCATCCGGTCGGCGAGCTCGACCAGGCGCGCGGAGCCCGGGAACATCGAGGTGCGGAAGTCGGTGAGGATGCCGAACGCGAACACGTCGACCTGGAGCTCGTCGACGACCCGGGCCAGCTGCTCGATCTGCGCGGCCGAGTAGAACTGGGCCTCGTCGCAGATCAGGTAGTCGACGCGCCCGCCGCGGGTCAGCGTCGCGACGACGTACTCCCAGAAGTCGAACGCCGGGCTGACCTCGATCGCCTCGTGCTGCAGGCCCAGCCGGCTCGACAGCGTGGCGGCACCGGCGCGGTCCTGGCTGGTGAAGATCCGGCCGTGCCGGCCGCGCGCGGCATGGTTGTGGTTGGTCTGGAGCGCGAGCGTCGACTTGCCCGAGTCCATGGTCCCGGTGAAGAACTGCAGTTCGGCCACGGGCGGTCATGATGCCATGACCGGTCGCCCGGACCGTGCCCGGCTCAGCTCGACCAGGACCGGGATCAGCATCTCCGCCGAGGTCAGCGACCCGTGCAGCCCGATCAGCCGCGCCTCGTAGGGGAACGCCGAGCTGCTCATCACCGAGAAGTCGCCGCGGGCGGCGACCATCACGTCCCCGAGCCGCGGGCGTACGCCGGGCGTGAGCGTCCCGAACCAGCCGCGGGCCACCGCGTCGTCGCGGGTGAGCACCTCGGCCCGGTCGCCGAGGGTGGCCCGCCAGGACGCCAGCACGTCGTCGACCGCGCCGCCGCGGCAGTAGACGTGCCGGAACCGCGCCTCTCCCCCGAGCAGCACGACGCCGTCGGGCAGCTCGGGGTGGTCGTCGACGTCGAGCCGCGCGGACGCCGGCGAGTCGACCATGCCGTGGTCGGCCACCACGACGATGCGTACGTCGCCGGGCAGCGCCTCGCGCAGCTGCTCGGCCTCGGCGTCGATCATCGCGAGCTGGAGCTGCCAGGACGTGGAGGCGACGCCGTGCCGGTGCCCGGTGAAGTCCAGGTCGCCGTCGTACAGGTAGGTCAGCGACGGCCCGTGCGCGGAGGCGGCGACCGCCGCGGCCATCCGCTCCCCGACCTTGTCGGCGCCGACGTACTCGCGCGCCGCGCTGGCCGGCGACGGTGAGCCCGGAGCCGGCGAACTCGCGCTTGTTCACGACGGTGGTGTGCACGCCGGCCGCGGCCAGCCGGCCCAGCGCGGTCGGGTGCGGCTGCCACTCGCGGGGGTCGACCGCCTTGCTCCACGTCAGCGCGTTGAGCAGGTCGTCGGTGCCGGGGATCCGCGAGGTGAACCCGACCAGGCCGTGCGTGCCGGGCGTCAGCGCGGTGCCCAGCGAGGTCAGGCTGGTCGCGGTCGTCGAGGGCACCCCGACGGTGGCCGGCGCCTGCCCGCCCGGGCCGGTGAGCAGGTCGTGCAGGAACGGCGCCTGGTCCTCGTGGTCGCGCAGCAGCTCGTAGCCGAGACCGTCGACGAGGAACACGACGTACTTCTGCGCCTCGGGGAGCTCGATCGACGAGGGCGCGAGACCGGCGTCCACGCCGAGGGCGCGGGCGACGGCGGGCAGCACGTCGCCGAGCGACCGGTCCTCGTAGGCCGGCTGGACGAACGTCATCCGGCGGTGCGGGCCGACAGCGCGTCGGCGAAGCCGAGGAGGTTGGCGACCGCCTCGGGTCCCTCGGCCGCGGCGCTGACCCGCAGCGAGAAGTCGTCGGAGGTGAGCAGCCCGGTGTAGCCGTGGTCGGCCTCGCACTCGGGGTCGGCGCAGCCGGCCGGCTCGAGGTCGATGCGGCCGACCGCGCCCCACCCGATGGTCAGCACCGCCTCGTTGGCGCCGGGGGCCGGGATCGGCTTGCCGGCGTAGGACTCGGGGTTCGCGACCATCCGGTTCACGACCACCGAGCGGATCGCGGACAGCGTGACGGCCTCGGTCGAGCTGGAGGTGTACGGCGCGGGCAGCAGGTCGTCGGGCGCGTGCTCGTCGGTGTGCGCCAGGATCAGCCGGCTCGGCGTCAGCACCAGCACGGTGACGTGCCGGCGTACCTCGTCGCGCTCGTCGATGGTCGGCTCGTGGTGCACCAGGAAGGAGACGACCTGCTCACCGGCGACGGCGGCGTTCACGGCGTCCGACACGACGTCGGGGTAGTAGCCGGACTTCTCGATCGCGGTGCGCAGGTCACCGGAGGGGTCGCTCATCCCGACAGCCTCTCACGCAGCGGCAGCCGCCCCGTCTCCTAGCCGTGGAGCGTGTCACCGGCCTGCGTGGACAGCCGGCGCACGAACCAGTCCGAGCGCGCGTCGGTCACCGGCTCGACCCGGCCGACCGCGTTGAGCACGGTGGCCCCGTCGGCGCCGACGAGCACCAGGTTGAGCTCGAGCGAGCGCACCTGGGGCAGGTCGTTCTTCAGCTGGGCGAGCCGCAGCAGCAGGTGCTCGATCGCGTCGACGTCGACCTCCTCGCTGCCCCGGTAGCCGAACAGCAGCGGGGCGGCCCGGATCTCCCGGACCATGTCGCTGGCGTCGCCGCTGTGCATCGGCGGGATCCGGTAGGACCGGTCCCCCAGCAGCTCGGTCGCCGGCCCGGACACGCCGAAGGACACCACCGGTCCGAACAGCGGGTCCTCCATGCCGCCGAGCGACACCGGGCACGCCGGGCGCCGCGACCCGCTGGACGATGAACCCCGCCGCGCCCGGGTTGTCCACGAGCTCCTGCATGGACTGCCAGGCGTCGCGCATCTCGGCCTCGGTGTCGATGTTGCGCCAGACGTGCGCGAGGTCGGGACGCTGGCGGAGGTGCTCGGCGGTGGCCTTGAGCACGACGTCGTACCCCAGCCGCTCGGCCGCGGCGACCGCCTCGTCGACGGTGGCCACCTCGAAGCGGTCCCACAGGTCGATGCCGTAGGCCGCGAGCAGGGTGTGCAGCTCGTCGAAGGTCAGGTCCCGCCCGCGGTCGTCGGCGCTGCAGGATCTTCGACACCAGGGAGCGGGCGGTCATCGTGTCGACGCTGTCGGGGGCGACCAGCTCGCCGAGCGGCTTGGCCCGCCAGGCGGCGTACTCCACCACCCGGGCCAGCGCGCGGACGGCGGCCTCGACGGCGGGGTACGACGGCACGGACCCGCGTCCCGCCGTGCTGCCGGCGACGTCCGGGACGCGGAGCAGCTCGGGGATGCCCTCGGAGGCGAGGAACGTCGAGACCAGCGGCTTGTCGGACTGCTCGCCCACCGCGGCCAGCACGTCGGCGACCTCCTCGCCGGTGGTGTTCAGCGGCGGGATGAACACCGCGACCACCGAGTCGACCTCGTCGTCGTCGATCGCCGCGTCCAGGGCCTCCTCGAAGTCCTCGGCGGTGGCGTCGGCGCCGAGCGCGACCAGCTGGGTGACCTGGAGGCCGACCGTGACGGCGGCGTCGGCGGCGAGCAGGCCCAGCGCGTCGGAGTTGCCGACCACCGCGACCCGGCTGCCGCGCGGGAGCGGCTGGTGGGCGACGAGCTGGGCGACGTCGAACATCTCGTCGAGGGTGTCGACCTGGATCACCCCGGCCTGCCGGAACATCGCGTCCACGGCGGCCTGCGGGGCCAGCATCGAGCGCACCGCGTGGCCCATCGGCACGCCCTGGGTGGACCGGCCCGACTTCACCGCGATCACCGGCTTGCGCGAGGAGACCCGCCGGGCGAGGCGGCTGAACTTGCGCGGGTTGCCGATCGACTCCAGGTAGAGCAGCACGACCTCGGTCTCGTCGTCCTCCTCCCAGTACTGCAGCAGGTCGTTGCCGGAGACGTCGGCGCGGTTGCCGGCGCTGACGAACGTCGAGAGCCCGAGCCCGCGGCGCGCCACCTTCTCCAGGATCGCGACGCCGAGCGCCCCGGACTGGCAGAAGAAGCCGGCCCGGCCGCGCGGCGGCATCACGGTCGAGAGCGAGGCGTTCAGGGAGTAGTCGGAGGCGGTGTTGATGATGCCGAGGCAGTTCGGGCCGACCAGGCGCAGGCCGTAGCTGCGGGCCAGCCCGACCAGCTGGCGCTGCCGGATCCGGCCCTCCTCCCCGGTCTCCGCGAAGCCCGAGGAGATCACCACCAGGCCGTGCACGCCCTTGGCGGCGCAGTCGAGCACCACGTCCTGCACGGCCTCGGCCGGCACCGCGACGATCGCGACGTCCACGGTGTCCGGGATGTCGCCGACGGTGGCGTACGCCGGCAGGCCGGCCACCGACTGGGCCGCCGGGTTCACGACGTACACGCGGCCCTGGTAGTCGCCGAGCACCAGGTTGCGCACCAGGGTCTGCCCGATGGTGTCGTGGCGGCGCGAGGCCCCGATGACCGCGACGCTCTTCGCGTGGAAGAACCGCTCGATCGACGCGGACTCCGCGCGGTGCTCGCGGGCCTGCATCACCGAGACGGAGGTGTCGGTGGAGTCGATCGGGAACACCAGCCGCATCACGCCGTCCTCGTAGCCGCCGGCCACGGTGTAGCCGGCGTCGCGGAAGACCTGCACCATCTTGCGGTTCTCGGGGAGCACGTCGGCGACGAACCGGTCGATGCCGCGCTCCCGGCCGGCCTGGGCGAGGTGCTCGAGCAGCAGCTGGGCGATGCCGCGGCCCTGGTGGGCGTCCTGGACCAGGAACGCCACCTCCGCCTCGACGAGGCCGCCGGACTTGTCCGAGGACTCCTCCGGCGGGATCCGGTCGAACCGGCCCACCGCGATCATCCGGTTGGCGACGGTCAGCACGAACGCGACCCGGTCCCGGTGGTCGACGTGGGTGAACCGCAGCACGTCGCGCTCGGAGAGCCGGGGCATCGGCGCGAAGAAGCGGAGGTACTTCGACTCCGCGGAGACCTGTTCGTAGAACTCGACCAGCAGCTCCTGGTCGTCCGCGCTGATCGGCCGCAGGTGCGCCACCCGGCCGTCCCGGAGCAGCACGTCGGCCTCCCAGTGCTTGGGGTAGCGCGCGACCGGAGCCGTCTCGGCGCGTCGGGGTGCCGTCCTCCGGAGTGCTCACGGGGGAAATCTACCGTTCCGGAGGGCGGCTGCGGCGTGCCCCCGCGTGGCGCGAGCCGGCGACGTACCAGAATGGCGGCATGGCCCGCTCCACCCAGCAACCTCCCCTGCCCGACGACTACGAGGAGCACATCCTCGACATCGACGTCGGTGACGAGATGCGCACCAGCTTCCTGGAGTACGCCTACTCGGTCATCTACAGCCGCGCCCTGCCCGACGCCAAGGACGGTCTCAAGCCGGTCCAGCGCCGGATCCTCTACACGATGGCCGAGATGGGCCTGCGCCCCGACCGCGGGCACGTCAAGAGCGCCCGCGTGGTCGGCGAGGTGATGGGCCGGCTGCACCCGCACGGCGACGGCGCGATCTACGACGCCCTGGTCCGGATGGTGCAGCCCTGGTCGCTGCGGCTGCCGTTCGTCGACGGGCACGGGAACTTCGGCTCGCCCGACGACTCCCCCGCCGCGATGCGCTACACCGAGTGCCGGATGGCGCCGGCCGCGGTGGCGATGACCGACTCCATCGACGAGGACACCGTCGACTTCAAGCCCAACTACGACAGCCGCGAGACCGAGCCGGTCGTGCTGCCCGCGGCGATCCCCAACCTCGTCGTGAACGGCGCGTCCGGGATCGCGGTCGGGATGGCCACCAACATCGCCCCGCACAACCTCGTCGAGGTGGTCCAGGCGCTGCGGCACCTGATCAAGCACCCGGACGCCGAGCCTCGACGACCTGATGCGGTTCATCCCCGGCCCCGACCTGCCCACCGGCGGCAAGATCGTCGGGCTCGACGGCATCCGGGACGCCTACGAGTCCGGCCGCGGCTCCTTCAAGATGCGGGCGACCGCCCGGATCGAGAACGTCACGCCGCGCCGCAAGGGCATCGTGGTCACCGAGCTGCCGTACGGCGTCGGGCCCGAGCGGGTCATCGAGCGGATCAAGAGCCTGGTCCAGGGCAAGAAGCTCCAGGGCATCAGCGACGTCAAGGACCTCACCGACCGCGACAAGGGCCTGCAGCTCGTGATCGAGGTCAAGAACGGCTTCGTCCCCGAGGCGATCCTCGAGCAGCTCTACAAGCTGACCCCGATGGAGGACTCCTTCGGCATCAACGCCGTCGCCCTCGTCGAGGGACAGCCCCGCACCCTCGGCCTCAAGCAGATGCTCGACGTCTTCCTGGGCCACCGCTACGACGTCGTACGGCGCCGGTCGGCGTTCCGCCGCGCCAAGGCCGCCGACCGGCTGCACCTCGTCGACGGCCTGCTCGTCGCGATCCTGGACATCGACGAGGTGATCCAGCTGATCCGCTCCAGCGACAACGCCGAGCAGGCCCGCGCGCGGCTGATCGACGTCTTCGAGCTGAGCGACGTCCAGGCGACGTACATCCTGGACATGCCGCTGCGCCGGCTGACGAAGTTCTCCAAGCTCGAGCTCGACAAGGAGAAGGCCGAGCTGCAGGCCACCATCGACGGGCTCGACGCGATCCTCTCCGACGACAAGCTGCTGCGCTCGGTGGTCTCCGACGAGCTCAACGACGTGGCGAAGACCTACGGCACGCCGCGCCGCACCGTGCTGCTGGCCTCCGCCGGGCAGACCGTCTCGGCGGCGGTGCCGCTCGAGGTCGCCGACGACCCGTGCTTCGTCTACCTCTCGTCGGCCGGCCTGCTCGCCCGCACCACCGACACCGGGACCCCCGGCGACGGGGAGGGCCGCGCCAAGCACGACGTCGTGGTCTCCGCGGTCCGGACGACCGCCCGCGGCCAGGTCGGCGCGCTCACCACCGCCGGCCGGCTGGTCAAGCTCGACGTGCTCGACCTGCCGACGCTGCCGGGCACCGCCAGCCACCCGCACCTGCAGGGCGGTGCGCCGCTCAGCGAGTTCCTGTCCCTCGAGGCCAAGGAGCGGGTGCTCGCCCTGACCTCCCTGGACGCCGACTCCCCCGGCCAGGCGCTCGGCACCCGCCAGGGCGTCGTGAAGCGGGTGAACCCCGACCAGCTCGCGAACCGCGACGTCTGGGAGGTCATCCGGCTCGCCGACGGCGACGAGGTGGTCGGCGCGGTCGAGCTGCGCACCGGCGAGGAGGAGCTGGTGTTCCTCACCTCCGACGCCCAGCTGCTGCACTTCGGTGCCGCCGCGGTCCGCCCGCAGGGACGCTCGGGCGGCGGCATCGCCGGCGTGCGCCTCGCGGCCAAGCAGACGGTGGTGTTCTTCGGCGCCTTCACGCCCGACGACTCCGCGGTCGTGGTGACGTCGTCCGGCTCCGGCACGGCCCTGCCGGGCACCGAGCCGGGGGCCGTCAAGGTCACCCCGTTCTCGGAGTACCCCGCCAAGGGCCGCGGCACCGGCGGCGTGCGCTGCCACCGGTTCCTCAAGGGCGAGGACACCCTGGTGTTCGCCTGGGCCGGACCCGGTCCGGCCCGCGCGGCCGCGGCCAGCGGTGCCGCCGTCGACCTCCCCGCCGCCGACGGCCGCCGCGACGGCTCGGGCGTCCCCGGCACGCAGCCGGTGGTCGCCGCGTCCGGGCCGGTGGCCGGTCTGGTCGCCGGTCTCGAGGCCGTCCCCGTCGCAGCCGTGGACACCGAGGACCCGACGCTCCCGATCGACGGGGCGTGACACGCTGTGCGCATGAGGACCGCCGCACTCCGCCCGCTCGCCGTCGCGCTCACGATGGCCGCCGTGCTGTCGGCCTGCTCGGGCTCGAAGGCCGAGTCCTCGACCAGCCCGTCCGACACCCTGGCCGCCGCGAAGAAGACCCTCGACGAGACCTCGGGGGTGCGCATCGGGCTGTCGACGGCGAAGCTGCCCAGCGACGTGAACGGCCTGCTCGCCGCTGACGGCGTGGCCACCCACGCCCCCGCGTTCAAGGGCACCATCAAGGTCGCCGCCACCGGGATCACCGCGGACGCGGCGGTCGTCGCGGTGGACGGCACCGTCCACGCGAAGCTGCCGTTCACCTCGAAGTTCGTGAAGATCGACCCGGCCGACTACGGCGCACCGGACCCGGCCGCGCTGATGAGCCCCGACGCCGGGCTGTCCTCGCTGCTCACCGCGGCCGAGGACGTCACCGAGGGCTCGCAGGTCCGCGAGGGCAAGGTGGTGCTGAGCAGCTTCAGCGGCACCGTCCCGGGCGAGGCGGTCGCGGAGGTCATCCCCAGCGCCTCGCCGAGCGCCACCTTCGACGCGACCTTCACCGTCACCGACGACGACGAGCTCGCCAAGGCCGTGCTGACCGGGCCGTTCTACCCGAAGGCCGACGACGTCACCTACACGATCACCTTCGACGACTACGGCACGAAGCCGACCATCACCGCCCCGTGAACCAGCGGCTGCTGCTGTCGCTGGCCGCGGTGGCGGTGGCGTTCGCGGCCGCCGACACCTACGTCGTCGTGCTGGCGCTGCCGGACATGATGCAGAGCGTCGGCCTCGCCGTCGACGAGCTGCAGCGCGCGGCGCCGATCGTGTCGGGCTTCCTGCTCGGGTACGTCGCGGTCCTCCCGCTCGTCGGCCGGATCGCGGACGTCCGGGGACGGCTCCCGGTCCTGGTCGGCTCCCTCGTCGTGTTCGCGCTCGGCTCGCTGGTCACCGCCGCGGCCTACGACCTGCCGAGCATGGTGACCGGCCGGTTCCTCCAGGGCGTGGGCGGCGGCGGCCTGGTGCCCGCGACGCTGGCGCTGGTCGCCGACCTGTACCCGCCGCACCGCCGCGGCGTCCCCCTCGGCGTGGTCGGCGCCGTCCAGGAGCTCGGCAGCGTCCTCGGCCCGCTGTACGGCGCCCTGGTGCTCGCCGTGTCCGAGTGGCAGGCGATCTTCGCGATCAACCTCGCGGTCGGCCTGGGCCTCGCCGTCGCCCTCCGGGCCCTCGCCCACCCGTCACCCGTGCAGCAGGAATCCCCGCGTGTCGCCGCAGAGGTGACGGGTCGGCGGGACTGGCTCGGCGGCCTGCTGCTGGCGCTGCTGCTGGTCGCGCTGGTGCTGACGATGGTCCAGCCGCCACCCCTGACCTCCCGGCTCACCGTCGGCCTGGCGTTCGTCCCCCTCGTCGGCGAGGCCCGCTGGCTCGCACCCGTCGGGATCGCGACGGTGCTGCTCGCCGTGGCGTTCGGCGTCCGCTGCCTCACCGCGCGACGGCCGCTGGTCGACGTACGAGGCTGGCGGGAGGTGGCCCGCCGCGCCGACCTGCTCGGCGCCGCGCTGCTCGCGCTCGCCCTGGCCGGCATCATCCTCGCCTTCGCGACCGCCGACCCGGAGGTCTCGGTCTTCTCCCCCGCCGGGCCGTGGCTGCTGACCGGCTCGCTGCTGGCCGCGCTCGCGTTCTGGGTGGCACTCCCGTCGCGCCGCCGAGCCCCTCGTGCCGCACGGCGCGCTCGCGCAGCGGCCCGGCCTGGGGCGCCCTGCTGGTGAGCTTCTTCGTCGGCGCGGCCCTGATCGCCGCGCTCGTCGACATCCCGATCTTCGCCCGGGTCACGGTCTACCCCACCTCGCAGCTCGACGCCGCGCTGGTGCTGGTCCGGCTGCTGGTCGCGCTGCCGGCCGGCGCGCTCGCCGGCGGCTACCTCGTCCGACGGGTGCCGCCCGGGGTCGTCACGGCGCGCCGGGATGGCGCTGTCCGCGGCCGGGTTCGCGTGGATGTCCACCTGGGGGCTGACCAGCCTGTCGGACCCGGTCGCGACGGTGCCGCTGGTGATGGCCGGCCTCGGGTTCGGCCTGGCCCTCGCGCCGGTCAACGCCGCGCTGCTGGGGGCGACGGCCGACGCGGTGCACGGCATCACCAGCGCGCTGCTGGTCGTGGCCCGCATGGTCGGCATGCTCGTCGGCATCTCGGCGCTGACCACGATCGGGCTGCGGCGGTACTACGCCGTGCAGGTCGACCTGCCGACCCCGACGCAGGTGTGCGCCACGGGCACCCAGTGCCCGGCGTACACCGCGCTGCTCAAGGAGGCCGGGCTGGCCCAGCTGCAGACCGTGTTCGTCGGGGCGGCCGTCTGCGCGGTGCTCGCCGGCGTCCTCGCGCTGGTGCTGCTCGGGCGCCTGCCGTCGACGCGTCAGGAGCCGGTGACGTCCACCGCGCGGGACTGAGGGGACGGCGCCCCGGCCGGACTGGGATACCTTGCGGGACGTGACCGACACGTTCAACGACCTCCTCGCCGCCAACCGGGAGTACGCCTCCACCCACGAGCTCAGCGGGTTCGACGGGATCGCCCACGCCGGCGTCGCCGTGGTGACCTGCATGGACTCCCGGATCGACCCGCTGCGGATGCTGGGCCTCGAGCCGGGTGACGCCAAGATCTTCCGCAACCCCGGCGGCCGCGTCACGCCGCAGGCGCTGGAGGCCCTGGTCCTCGGCGTGCACCTGCTGAACGTGAGCCGGATCCTGATCGTCCCGCACACCCGCTGCGCGATGGCGACCTCCACCCTCGAGGAGATCCGCGAGCGCGTCGGCCGGTCGGCCGGCCAGGACGCGTCCTGGCAGGCCTTCGGCGTGGTCGACGACCAGGAGGCCGCGCTGTCCGAGGACGTCGCGGCCGTCCGCGCGCACCCGCTGATCCCCGACGAGGTCCTGGTCGGCGGCTTCGTGTACGACGTCGACACCGGGCTGCTGACCCAGCACGTCTGACGTGGACCTCGCCGTCCGCGGCCTGCCGGGCTAGAAGTCCAGGGACTCGTCGCTCAGCGAGCCGCCGTTGGCGACGATGAAGTCCTTGCGGGGCGCGACGTCGGAGCCCATCAGCAGCTCGAAGACCTGGGTCGCGGCGTCCGCGTCGTCCACGCTGATCCGGCGCAGGGTGCGGTGCCGCGGGTCCATCGTGGTCTCCGCGAGCTGGTCGGCGTCCATCTCACCGAGGCCCTTGTAGCGCTGGATCGGGTCCTTCCACCGCACGTTCTTCTTGCTGAGCTCGGCGAGCTTCCGCTGCAGCTCCGCGTCGGAGTAGGTGTAGACGTACTTGTCCATGCCCTTCTTCGGGTTGGACAGCTCGATGCGGTGCAGCGGGGGTACGGCGCTGTAGACCCGGCCCTCGGTGATCAGGTCCGGCATGTACTTGAAGAACAGCGTCGCGAGCAGGCAGCGGATGTGCGCGCCGTCGGAGTCCGCGTCGGCCATGAAGATGATCCGGCCGTAGCGGCGCGCGTCGATGTCGAACGTCCGCCCGGAGCCCGCGCCGACCACCTGGATGATCGAGGCGCACTCGGTGTTCTTCAGCATGTCGCCGACGGACGCCTTCTGGACGTTCAGGATCTTGCCGCGGATCGGCAGCAGCGCCTGGAACTCGGAGTTCCGGGCGAGCTTGGCGGTGCCCAGCGCCGAGTCGCCCTCGACGATGAAGAGCTCGGAGCGCTCCATGTCGTTGGAGCGGCAGTCGGCCAGCTTGGAGGGCAGCGCGCTCGACTCCAGCGCGTTCTTGCGGCGCTGGGTCTCCCGGTGGGTGCGGGCCGCGATCCGGGTGCGGGACGCGTTCGCGACCTTCTCCAGGACCAGCTTGGCCTGCGCCTTCTCGGCGCGCTTGGTCGAGGTCAGGAACTTCTTCAGCTCGGCGCCGACGACCTTGGTGACGATCTTGCGGACCGCCGGGGTGCCGAGCACCTCCTTGGTCTGGCCCTCGAACTGCGGCTCGGCCAGCCGGACCGTGACGACGGCCGTCAGGCCCTCGAGCACGTCCTCCTTGATGACGTCGGCCTCGGTGGCCTTGAGGGTGCGCGAGGACTTGAGCACCTCGTTGAACGTCTTGGTGACGGCCTGCTCGAAGCCGGCCACGTGCGTGCCGCCCTTGGGGGTGGCGATCACGTTGACGAAGGAGCGCAGCTCGGTGTCGTAGCCGGTCCCCCAGCGCAGCGCCACGTCGACGCCCAGGTCGCGCTCGACGTCCTGCGGGGTCATGTGGCCCTGGTCGTCGAGCATCGGGACCGTCTCGGTGAACCGGTCGCTGCCCTCGAGCCGGAGGATCTCGCTGACCGGCTCGTCGGAGGCGAGGAAGTCGCAGAACTCCGCCGATGCCGCCGTCGTGGCGGAACTTCTCCTCGACCGGCTCCGGGCCGCGCAGGTCGCGGATCACGAGCTCGAGGCCGGGCACGATGAACGACGTCTGGCGGGCCCGGGTGATCAGCTCGTCGTAGTTGAACGTCGCGTCCTTGGTGAAGATCTGCCGGTCCGGCCAGAACCGGATCCGGGTGCCGGTGATGCCCTTCTTCACCCGGGCGCCCTTGCGGGTCAGCCCGGACTGCGGCGCGAAGTCCGCCGTGGGGCCCTCCCCGGTGAAGATGCCGGGGTTGCCGCGCTGGAAGGACATCCCCTGGATCGTCGGGGACCGCTCGACGTCGACGTCGAGCCGGGCGGACAGCGCGTTGACGACCGACGCGCCGACGCCGTGCAGCCCGCCGGTGGCGACGTACGAGCCGCCGCCGAACTTGCCGCCGGCGTGCAGCTTGGTGAAGATCACCTCGACGCCGGGCAGGCCGGTCTTGGGCTCCTTGTCCACCGGGATGCCGCGGCCGTCGTCGTGCACCTCGACGGAGCCGTCGGGGTGCAGGGTCACCTCGATGCGGTGCGCGGCACCGGTCAGCGCCTCGTCCACGCCGTTGTCGATGATCTCCCACACGCAGTGCATGAGCCCGCGGGTGTCGGTGGAGCCGATGTACATGCCCGGTCGCTTCCGGACCGCCTCGAGGCCCTCCAGGACCAGGAGGTGGTGGGCGTTGTACGTGTTGTCGATGGTGGTTCCTCCGGCGCTGCGGGCTGGCACGTGACTCCTAGACGACGTCATCTCCTGGGCGCTGCCCCAGGGAGCTGGTCTACCGCCCCGAATCTACTCGCGACACGCCCACCAGCCGTTTCGCCACGCCTACCGTCTCTCGCGGGGCGCTCCGGGCGACCATGGAAGCGTCGCCGGACGTCACGAAGCGACAACGAGTTGTTTCAAGTCCTGTGGAATGGCAACCAGACGGGAGCAAGCCACGGCAGACTTGGAACCGAACGACAGTGTGGACGACAGTGTGGGAGAGGTCACCCGGTCTCACGGGTAGACACCGACCCACATCGGGAAGCGTCAGGCGTGGTTGGATGTTGAGCCTGCTGAGACGGGACGCCGAGGGAACACTTTGACCCCCGGGTTACGTTGAGCAGGACACCAAGGAAGGAAAGAGGCCTCAGATGACTACTGCAGTTGCCCCTAGTGCACCCCTGACAGCTGTGGACCGCTGCGACCGCTGCGGTGCCCAGGCCTACCTCCGTGTCGAGCTCTCCGGTGGCGGCGAGCTGCTCTTCTGCGCGCACCACGCGCGGGAGCACGGCGACAAGCTCCGTGAGATCGCGGTGACCGTCCACGACGAGACCGGCAAGCTGGTCGACTCTCCGGCGGCGGGGACCGAGCGCTGACCCGCCGACACCCCTGAAGACGTGTGCGCAAGCCCCGGGCGATGCCCGGGGCTTGCGCCGTCTCCGGCTCCGTGTGTCGGGCACGTGTCCGTGCGGTCACGCTCCTGTGACAGGCTGATCCGGTGACCGAGACCGACCTCCTCGTGGGCCTGGCCGTGCTGGTCGGGCTCGTCGGCATCGTGGTGCCGGTGCTGCCCGGGTCGATCCTGATCCTCGGCGCCGTGCTGGTCTGGGCCGTGCTCACCGCGACCACCACCGGCTGGCTGGTCTTCGCCGTGGTCACCACGCTCCTCGTCCTCGGCGGCATCGTGAAGTACGCCGTGCCCGGCCGCGGCCTGCGCACCGCCGGCGTCCCGAACCGCACGCTCGTGGCCGGAGGTCTCCTCGGCGTCGTCGGCTTCTTCGTGGTCCCGGTCGTCGGGCTGTTCCTCGGCTTCGTGCTCGGCGTCTACCTCTCCGAGCTCCAGCGCGTCGGCACCGCAGCGGGCCTGGCCCTCGACCCGGGCCGCGCTGCGGGCCGTCGGGCTCTCGATGCTCATCGAGCTCGCCGCCGGGATGCTCGCCGCCGCCACCTGGCTGGCCGCAGCGGTCCTCGCCTGAGATGGCGCGTCCTCCTCGCGCTCGTCGCCGCCGTCGCCTACGGCCTCTCGGACTTCCTGGGCGGCCTCGTGTCGCGCCGTACGTCGGCCTGGTCCGTCGCGGTCGTCGGGCAGGCGTCCTCGGCCGTCTGCGTGGCCGTGGCCGCCCTGTTCGTCCCCGGCGACCCGACCCGCGCCGACCTGGTCTGGGGCCTGCTGGCCGGCGTCGGCAGCGGCACCGGCGCGGCGTTCCTCTACCGCGGGCTTCTCCGCGGGACGGATGGGGGTCGTGGCGCCCGTCTCGGCGGTCGGGCGCCGCGCTCGTGCCGGTGCTGGTCGGCACCCTGGGCGGGGAACGGCTCTCGCTGCTCGTGTGGGGCGGCATCCTCGCCGCCCTGCCGGGCATCTGGCTCGTCTCCCGGACCCCGGCGGACCCCCTCGAGACCGGGGCCCCCCGTGAGTCCGTGGCCGCGGGAGCCGTCGACGGCGCGCTGGCCGGGGTCGGCTTCGGGCTGCTGTTCGCGGCCCTGGGCCAGGTGCCGGACCAGGCCGGCTGGTGGCCGCTGGCGGTGTGCCAGGCCGCCAGCGTGCCCGCGGTGGTGCTGCTCGCCCTGGCCCTGAGCGCGGACTGGGTGCCGCGCGGGCGGCCGGTGCGGCTCGCGGTGCTGTGCGGCCCCCTCGGCGCCGCCGCCACCGGCGGGTTCCTGCTCGCCACCCAGTCCGGCTTCCTCACCGTGGCCGGGGTGCTGACCTCGCTCTACCCGGCCAGCACGGTGCTGCTGGCCGCGCTGGTGCTGCACGAGAAGGTGCACCGGGCCCAGGGGCTCGGTCTGGCGCTGTGCGGCGTGGCGATCGCCTGCGTGGCGGCCGGCTGACCCTCGGGTGCCGCGGGCGACGGTCTTGCGGAACTGGTCGGTCCGGGCCCGGCTTGCTCCGCGACGCGCGGGGTACCGGTGCGCCATGACCAGCGACGTACCCGACGCCACCGTCCTGACGATCGAGACCCTCGGACCCGACGACGGCACGCTGACGCTGCGGTGCCGCGGGGAGATCGACTACTCGACCGTCCGGCTGCTCCGGGAGCACGCCGAGACGGCGCTGACCGACCCGGCGCCGACCGTGGTGCTCGACCTCGACCGGGTCACGTTCCTCGACTCGGCCGGGCTCGGCACGCTGGTCGAGATCCACCGGCAGCTGCAGGCCGAGGACCGGGCGATGGTGCTGCGGACCTCGCAGGCGAACACCCTCAAGGTGCTCGAGACCACCGGGATGACCGGCTTCTTCACCGTCCGCCCGGCCTGACCGCACGCCGCTGACGGGTCCGCGGTCTGGACCGCGCGTAAAGAATGTCCGTTTCTGGTGGATTGCCGGACCGGAGACCGGGAAGACTGCGGAGGACCCTGGGAGGCGGCCATGACGATCGACATCGACGCGGCAACCGCGAGCGGCACCAGCGCCGAGCACGACCACGCGTGGCGCAAGGTGCCCGGCAGCACCGAGGACAGGCTCGTCGGTGAGTACCGCTGCGACCTGTGCCCGGAGGTCTGGTCCCTCTAGTCGAGGTAGTCGCGCAGGACCTGCGAGCGCGACGGGTGCCGCAGCTTCGACATGGTCTTGGACTCGATCTGCCGGATCCGCTCGCGCGTGACGCCGTAGACCTTGCCGATCTCGTCGAGCGTCTTGGGCTGGCCGTCGGTCAGCCCGAAGCGCATCGAGACCACGCCGGCCTCCCGCTCGGAGAGCGTGTCGAGCACGGCGTGCAGCTGCTCCTGGAGCAGCGTGAACGAGACCGCGTCCGCGGGCACGATCGCCTCGGAGTCCTCGATCAGGTCGCCGAACTCGGAGTCGCCGTCCTCGCCGAGGGGCGTGTGCAGGGAGATCGGCTCGCGGCCGTACTTCTGGACCTCGATGACCTTCTCCGGGGTCATGTCGAGCTCCTTGGCCAGCTCCTCCGGGGTGGGCTCGCGGCCCAGGTCCTGGAGCATCTGGCGCTGCACGCGGGCGAGCTTGTTGATGACCTCGACCATGTGCACCGGGATCCGGATGGTGCGGGCCTGGTCGGCCATCGCGCGGGTGATCGCCTGACGGATCCACCACGTGGCGTACGTCGAGAACTTGTAGCCCTTGGTGTAGTCGAACTTCTCGACCGCACGGATCAGGCCGAGGTTGCCCTCCTGGATCAGGTCCAGGAAGAGCATGCCGCGACCGGTGTAGCGCTTGGCCAGCGACACGACGAGGCGCAGGTTGGCCTCGAGCAGGTGGTTCTTGGCGCGGCGGCCGTCCTCGGCGATCCACTCGAGCTCCTCGAGGGCCTTGGCCGCGATCTTGCCGCCCTTGGCGAGCTTCTCGTCGGAGAACAGGCCGGCCTCGATGCGCTTGGCCAGCTCGACCTCCATCTCCGCGTTGAGCAGCGGGACCTTGCCGATCTGCTTGAGGTAGTCCTTGACCGGGTCGGCGGTCGCGCCGGCGACCATGACCTGCTGGACGGGCTCGTCGGACTCGTCCGCCTGGGAGACGACGAAGCCCTTGCTCTCGTCCTCCTCCTCCTTCAGCGTCGGGTCGGTGGCCACGTCCTTCTCGAACTGCTCGTCCGGGAGGTCGGGGAGGACCTTCTTGCCGTCGGCGCCGACCACGACCGGCGCGGCGGCCGCGTCCGCCTTGGCGGCGGCCTTCTTGGCCGGGGCCTTCTTGGCGGCGGCCTTCTTCACCGGCGCGTCGCCCTCGGCCTCGACGATCTCGGGGGCGGCCTTCTTGGCCGGGGCCTTCTTCGCGGGGGCGGCCTTCTTGGCACTCGCCTTCACCGTCGTGCGCGCACTGGAGGCCGCGGCAGCGACCTTCTTCTGGGACTTGGCGTCCTCGACAGAGACCACGACGGATACCCCTTCCTCGCTCAGGTGTCTGAGCACGGCCTTGAGGTGCTGCGGAGAGGTGGCGGCCACCGTGGTGGCGGTGCGCAGTGCATCGGCGGTGACGCTGCCGGTCAGTCGGCCTTGCTCGACCAGGGCGACGATGTCGGGGTGAGCCAGGACATCAGCGGAATCCTTGCGGGACGTGCTCGGCGACACGAACTACCTCTCGTAAGCGGTTGGTGGGCGCGGCGAGGCCCGTACACGTCAAGAGCCGCACACCCATTGTGACACGCCCCTGGGGCATTCCAAGCCTGCCCCCGGCGTGCCGCACGTCGGAGGCGTCGTCAGGCGGACGGGCTGGCGAGGGTCAGACCCAGCTCGGCCAGCCAGGACCGGGACGCGGGGTCGGGGTCGGCTCCGGCGTCGAGCGCCTGCCGCAGGAGCCGGACCAGCGCCCCCACCTCCCGGCGGTCCCGCTCGCGGGTCACCGCCGGTGCGGAGCGGTCGAGCACGGAGAGGTACAGGTCGCGGGTGGCGCCGGACGGCTCGACGCCGAGCTCCTCGACCATCACCCGGCGCAGGTCGGCGAAGGCACCCAGTGCCAGGCCCGGGGCGCCGACCGCGCAGTGGGCGGACATCAGCACCCGGCAGGCCGGCTCGGAGAGCGGGTTGCGGTCCAGGACGGCCCGGGCCAGCCGGCGGGCCCGGAGCGGGTCGCCGCCGGCCAGCGCGGTCTCCGCCGCGGGCGTCACCGCCCGGTCGACGAGCTGGTCGAGCTGACGACGGACGTCCGCGGCCCAGTCCGCGAAGGGCTCCTCGGCCAGCACCTCCCCCGTGATCGCGTCGAGCGCCCGGACCGCGGCCTCCACGAGCGGCTGTCCCGACATCGACTCCAGGGCGGCCAGCCCGGCACGGGCCTCCACCAGGTCCACCCGCACCAGGCGCGGGTCCAGCAGGTAGGCGCCGTGCGTGGTCACCAGGGGACGACCCCGGGACCGCCGCGAGGCTGCGCCGGAGGACGCAGACGTAGCTCTCCACCGAGGCGACGTACGACGCGGGGGGCCGGCCGGCCCACAGCCCCTCCGCCAGGACGTCCTTGGTCACCGGGCTGCCCAGCCGGGCCGCCAGCATCTCCAGGATCTGGCGCGGCTTCACGCCGCAGACGTCGACGTCGCGTGCTCCCCCGGCGACGGTGTGCACCCGGGTGGTGCCGAACAGGTCGATGTGCAGCATGTCAGTCCCCTTACCCCTGGTCACCCATGCTGTCCGGGACCCGTGTCCCGCCCAAGCCCAAGGAAGGGGGTGCGGCCACCCCGGCTTTGAGTAGCGAGGTCGGGCCGGGGTGCCGCACGTCCGGGCTACCCGGGCGACGGACGGCCCGCCGGACGGGTCACCACAGCCTGGTCAGGACCCGGCCGACCACCCGTTCGCGGGGCACCGGCCCGAACGAGCGGGAGTCCACCGAGCTCGCGCGGTCGTCGCCCAGCACGAAGACGGAGCCGGCCGGCACGGTCACCGGGCCGTAGTAGACGCCGTCGACGCTCGGCAGGTCGACGTAGGCCTCGGGGACGGCGCGGCCGTCGACCACGAGCCGGCCGTCGGCGAGCCCGACGGTGTCCCCCGCCAGCCCGACGACGCGCTTGACCATGAGCGCGTCCGTGCCGGGCGCCCGGAACACCACGAGGTCGTCCCGCCGGAGACCGCGCAGGTGCGGCCAGAGCTTCTCGCCGAGCACCTCGTCCCCGTCGCGCAGCGTCGGCGTCATGCTCGAGGACGCCACCGCGAACGGCTCGGCGACGAACCTTGCGGTCAGCAGCAGGAGGACCACGGGCAGCGCGACCAGCAGCGGCCGCAGGGACCGTGGGGGCCGAGGCCGCGCTGCCCGTGGCCGGCTCGTCACCCCGGCACGCCCGCGACCCGCAGCGCGACCAGGAGCAGCGCGGCCGCCGCCGCGGCGTTCCCGACCCGGCGCCGGGCGGCCGGCGGAAGCACCCCGACGAGCAGGACCACGGTCGCCAGCTCGGCCACCAGGCAGACCAGGTCGGGGGCGCCGACCTCCTCCACGCCCTCGCCGGGGAAGACCGGCACACCGTTCCCGATGCCCCAGGCGACCGGCAGGTGGCTGGCCCCGTGCGCGCCGAGCGGCGGCAGCAGGGGCAGGTCGACGGTGCGGGTGAGCACGTAGAAGACCACCAGCCCGACCGTCGCGAGCACGGCCGACTCGAGGAGGCGCGGCCCCGGGCGGCGCAGCAGCACGGCCGCGAGGCCGAGCTGGAGCACGGTGAGGACCACGAAGAACACCGCCGCTGCCGGCCACTCCTCGGCGTGCTCGGGGACGACGTACAGGTGCGTCGCCGCGGCGACCAGCGAGCAGCCGGCGGCCGCGGCGAGCACCGCCCGCCCGGGGACGGGGACGGCGGGGCGGGCGGTGCCGGGGGCCGCGGAGAGGTGGGTCATGGCCGGGCCCTACAGCTCACGCTCGGGCAGCCAGACCGCCCGGTCGTCGAAGGGGTCGTCGGCGGGGATGTCCGGGTCGAGGATCTCGAACTGGCCCATCATGTCGTGGTCCTCGTGGACGAGGTTGTGGCAGTGCATCATGTACTTCCCCCGGCCGCGGTCGAACCTGACCAGCAGCCGCACGGACTCGTTCTCGCCGAGGAACACCACGTCCTTGGGGCCCCGCTCGTGGGCGAGCGGCGGCTTGCCGTTGCGGGTGAGGACCCGGAAGTCGACGAAGTGGATGTGGGCCGGGTGGTGCCAGCCGCCGGAGGGGTTCGCGCAGCTCCCAGATCTCGACGTCGCCGATCGTCGGGCGAGGCCAGCACGGAGCGTGAAGTCGCTGGCGACCACGTCGTCCCAGGTCTTGCCGTTGATCGTCCACTGGCCGTTGGCGCGCACGAAGTCGAACCGGCGGGTGCGCGACCGCCTCGCTCTCCTGCACGACCATCGCGGCGTGGTCCGGGTTGAGCACCGGCGGGCACCGAGTTGTTGGTCGTGGTGAACGCGTCGCCGACCACGTCGAACGCCATCACCTTGTCGATGTTGACGAAGTCGATGTTGTTCTTCGGGCTGGTGTTGCTGCAGCACCACGCGCTGCCCGACGGCGTACTTCGCGAAGTCGATGACGACCTCGTAGCGCTCGGCCACGCCGTGCCGGAAGGTCGTCACCTTCTGCGGCGCGGGCATCGAGGCCGGCGTCGGTGGCGATCACCGTCATCGGCTCGCCGGTGTCGAGCGACCACTTGTAGGAGCGCGACACCGACGCGTTCAGGATGCGGAAGCGGTACTTGCGGCGCTTCACCTGCATCAGCGGCCACGGCACGCCGTTGACGATGATCACGTCGCCGTACATGCCGGCCTCGTCGTTGCGGTCGATGAGCAGCGACCCGTCGGTGTTGAACATCCGGTCCGAGACGATCAGCGGCACGTCGAACTCGCCGCGCGGGAGCGGCAGCGAGCGTCTCGAGGGAGTCGTGGAGCTGGTACAGCGCCGGCCAGGCCCATGCAGACGTTCTCGGCCGTGTGGTGGACGCCGTGGTCGTGGTACCAGAGCGTGCGCGCGTTCTGCCAGTTCGGGTAGCGGTAGTCCTTGTACTGGCCGGGGTTGGTGATGTCGCTGGCGTAGCCGTCGTACTGCGGCAGCGAGGCCGACCCGTGCAGGTGCACCGACGTCCACGGCGTGTAGCCGCAGCGTCGGGTGCACCAGCGGGCAGGTTGTTGATCTGGCGGACGACGACGTCGCGGCCCTGCGACCGCCTTGATGGTCGGGCCCGGGCACCATGCCGTTGTAGCCCCAGACCTCGGTCTGCAGGCCCGGGATGAACTCCGTGCGCGCCGGCTGCATCGAGATCCGGTAGTAGTCGGTGGTGCCGCTCGCGGCGCACCGGCTCCAGCACCGGCGGTCGGACGAACGGCGTCGTGAACGGCGCGGGCAGTGCGCTCTGCGCGATGCGGGAGGCGGACGGCGGACAGCGCGTTCGCGCTGCGCTCCAGCGGCAGCGCGACCGCTGCCCCCGCGAAGACGGACAGCTTCAGCAGGTCTCGACGAGACATCGACATGGGGAACCTCCAGCTCGGCGTGCACCGGAGGCTAGGAGGGCCGACCTTCGAAAAACGTTGAGCCGGCCGGCTCAAGGAATCCACAAGGTGCGGCTGGGCGACGGTGACCGTCACTTCTGTCGGGACCAGCGAGATGGGGACATCATGCGTCGTCACACCTTCCAGCTCGGAAAGGGACGACTGTCGATGCGCGCGCGCACCGCCGTCGTCACCGCCGGGGCGCTCACCGCCCTGGGACTCACACCGATGACGGCACCCGTGCAGGGTGCCGTCGCCCCGGTGGGCCAGGGCTTCACGGTCACCGCCGGCGACCTGACCTTCATCCTCAAGCAGATCAAGATCGCCGAGCGCCACGCGACCACGCTCACCGCGGCCGAACCCGTGCGGCACGCTCGTCGGCCCCGGCCCGAACCAGATCCCGGACCGGCTGACCGCCTACGGCCTGCGCACCGTCGACGGCTCCTGCAACAACCTGTTCCCGGGCCGCGAGACGTTCGCCGCCGCCGACCAGCCGTTCCCGCGCCTGACCAGCCCGCGTTCCGCGACGCCGAGGACAGCCCCGCCGCGCTTCGGACCCGCGCACGCCGACGTCGTACGCGCAGAAGAAGGGCACCGTCTTCGACTCGCAGCCGCGCACGATCAGCAACCTGATCGTCGACCAGACCTCGACGAACCCGGCCGCCGTCGCGGCCGCCGCGTTCCCGGTGCGCACCCAGGGCAACCCGGGCCTGCACCCCTGCACCACCGACCCGCGACCCGACGGCGACCCGCCCGTGCGGGGCTCCCGGACGGCTGCGTGCCGTCGCACCAGACGCTGTTCATCCCGAACGTCACCACCGACGTCGGCCTGTCGCCGCCGTACAACTCGCTGTTCACCTTCTTCGGCCAGTTCTTCGACCACGGCGTCGACCAGACGGTCAAGAGCGGCGGCACCGTCTTCGTCCCGCTGCAAGGCCGGACGACCCGCTGATCACCGGCAGGCTCGGCCCGGACGGCAACGCCGGCACCGGCGACGAGGTTCGTCCCGGCAGCCAGGGCTTCATGGTGCTGACCCGGGCGCAGAACCAGCCCGGCCCGGACGGCATCCTCGGCGACCTGCCTCCACGCCGGGCGTGGACGAGAGCGCCGACGACGTCCAGAACGCCAACAACACCGACACCCCGTGGGTCGACCAGAGCCAGACCTACACCTCGCACGCCTCGCACCAGGTGTTCCTGCGCGAGTACGCGCTCGACGGCCGGCAAGCCGCCGGTCTCGACCGGCAAGCTGCTCGGCGGCCTCGGCGCCGGCCGACCTACCCGGGCTCGCCCGACGGCGCGCCGGCATGGCGACCTGGGCGGCGGTCAAGAAGCAGGCGGCCGACATGCTCGGCCTGCTGCTCGAGGACCAGGACGTCATCGACATCCCGATGCTCGCCACCGACCCGTACGGCAAGTTCATCCCGGGCCCGCACGCGGCCTGCCGCAGTACGTGACCGCACCGACGGCACCTGGTCGAGGGCGACCTCGCCACCCCGGTGCCGGTGCCCGCGAACGTCCTGCACTTCGACACGCCGTTCCTCACCGACATCGCGCACAACGCCGACCCGCGCCCGGACACGACCACAACCCGACGACCAGCCGACGCGCCGACGCCGGACGACGACACCGCCGTCGGCCGACTTCGCGAACCAGCCGGCCGGCACGTACGACGACGAGATGCTCGACGCGCACTTCTGCGCCGGTGACGGCCGCGGCAACGAGAACATCGCGCTGACCACGATCCACCAGGTCTTCCACTCCGAGCACGACCGGCTGGTCGACGACATCAAGAACATCCTGGACGCGCAACCCCGACCTGCTGGCGGCGCTACCAGGCCGGTCGACCCGGACGCGGCCGACCCGGTCGACCGGCAGCTTCGGCTACGGCGAGCGGCTCTTCCAGGCGGCCCGCTTCGTCACCGAGATGGAGTACCAGCACCTGGTGTTCGAGGAGTTCGCCCGCAAGGTGCAGCCGGCGATCCGGCCGTTCCACGTCTACTCGCCCGGACATCAACCCGGCCATCCAGGCCGAGTTCGCGCACGCGGTCTACCGCTTCGGCCACTCGATGCTCGACGACGACGTGGCGCGCGCACGAGACCGCCGACGGCGCCGACCGACAACTCGCTGCCGCTGCTGACGGCGTTCCTCAACCCGCCGGAGTACTTCAACGGCAGGAACGGCGGCGCCCTGCACGCCCGAGCAGGCGGCGGGCAGCGATCGTCATGGGCTCCTCGGACCAGGCCGGCAACGAGCTCGACGAGTTCGTCACCGAGACCCTGCGCAACAACCTGCTCGGTCTCCCGCTCGACCTGCCGACGATCAACATGACCCGGGCCCGCGAGGCCGGCGTCCCGCCGCTGAACGACGTGCGCCGGCAGATCTACGCGGAGACCAACGACGGCCAGCTCGCGCCGTACACCAGCTGGTCGGACTTCGGCCAGCACCTCAAGCACCCCGAGTCGCTGATCAACTTCGTCGCCGCCTACGGCACGCACCCGACGATCACTCGGAGCCACGACGCTCAGCGGCGAAGCGGGCGCGCGGCCGCGGGCGATCGTCGACCCGCTGCCGACCGACGTCGGCCGCCGGCCGGACGCCGCCGACTTCATGTTCGGCACCGGCGCCTGGGCCGACAACGCCAACGGCGTCACCACCACCGGCCTCGACGACGTCGACCTGTGGGTCGGCGGCCTCGCCGAGGTCACCAACCTCTTCGGCGGCCTGCTCGGCACCACGTTCAACTACGTGTTCCAGAAGCAGCTGGAGAACCTGCAGGACGGCGACCGGCTCTACTACCTGGACCGCACGCCGGGCATGAACCTGCGCACCCAGCTCGAGGGCAACTCGTTCGCCGAGATGATCCAGCGCAACACCGACGGCACGAACACGCTGAAGGCCGACGCGTTCGCCACGGCCGACTGCAAGTTCCAGCTGGCCGATCACCTCGTACACGGGTCGCCGACCAGCTCGATGCCGGGCTCAGCCCGATCAGCGGCGCGGGGTCGGTCAACGACGACCCGACCACCCGGACTGCGACGAGAACCAGCTGCTGCTGCGCAAGCCGGACGGCACGATCCAGTACCGCGCGACAACACGTCGACCCGTCCGGCATCAACGGCCAGTCCGTCTACAACGGCACCGCCGGCGTCGACCGGATCTTCGGCGGCAACGACAACGACACCTTCTGGGGTGGCGACGGCAACGACGTCATCGAGGGCAACGGCGGCGACGACGTCGCCCTCGGCGGCGACGGCAACGACATCATCACCGACCTCGACGGCGCCGACGTCCTCAAGGGCGGCCCGGGCAACGACGCCATCGACGGCGGCATCGGCGACGACATCCTCATGGGCGGCGACGGCCAGGACTTCATCAACGGCGGCGCCAACGACAACGAGACGTTCGCCGGCCCCGGCAACGACTTCGTCATCGCCGGCCAGGGCGCCGACGCCGTCTTCGGCGACGGCGGCGACGACTGGATCCAGGGCGGCACCGGCCAGGACCTGCTGCAGGGCGACCACGGCGCGCCGTTCTTCGACGACCCGGCCGAGACCGCGCCCGGCAACGACGTCTTCGTCGGCCAGGTCGGCGAGAACGACTACGACGCCGAGGGCGGCGACGACCTGATGGCGCAGAACGCGGCCGTCGACCGCAACGCCGGCGCCGGCGGCTTCGACTGGGCCATTCCACCAGTACGACACCGTCGGCGCCGACGACGACATGGCGATCAACAACAACCTGGTCGGCTGCCCGATCCAGGTCGTCGTCAACCGCGACCGCTGGCAGGAGACCGAGGCCGACTCCGGGTCGCCGTTCAACGACGTCATCCAGGGCACGAACGACGCCCCGAGCGCGCGTCGGCGGCGCCGGCTTCACCGGCTGCGACGTCGCTCGACCAGGCCGGCGTCGACCGGATCACGGGGCTTGACGCGCGATCGCTGCCGCCGCTCACCGGCGACCTGGCGCACCGTCGTGGCGGCCTCGTCCGCGGCCGGCGTCGTGCCCGCTCGACGGGCCCGGTCTGGGGCGACGGCAACATCCTGCTCGGCGGCGGCGGCAGCGACACCATCGACGGGTCGCGGCGCCGACGACATCATCGACGGCGACCGGGCGCTCCACGTCCGGATCAGCGTCCGGACGAACGCCGCCGACCCGGCCACCGAGATCGGCAGCACCGACCTGATGGAGCACACCTACCACGGCCGGCAACCCGAAGACCCTGCAGCAGGCGGTGTTCGCCGGGACCGTCGACCGGGCCAGCTCGTCGCGGTGCGGGAGATCACCACCCCGCCGGCCTCCGACAGCGGCTCCGTGGACACGGCCGTCTTCAGCGGCCCCCGGTGCCGGCTACACCGTGGTCGCGAACGGCGGAGTGCTGACCGTCACCCAGACCGGCGCGAACGTGGCCGGCCAGAAGGTCAGCGACGGCGTCGACACGCTGCGCAACGTCGAGCAGCTCGAGTTCTCCGACCAGACCATCTCCGTGGCGGTGCCGAAGGCTCCGGTCATCGGGACGGCCACCGCCTCGAGGCTCGCCTCGACGTCGGGGTCGGCGACGGTCACCTGGACCGCACCTCCCGGTGCGGCCACGGCCGGGATCACCAGCTACGAGATCGTGGTGAGCTCCGGCGGATCGGTGGTCCGCACGGTCACCGGGATCCCGCGTACGGCGACCAGCCGGGTCGTCACCGCGCTGACCAACGGTCAGGCCTACACCTTCGCGGTGCGGGCGGTGAACGGGTTCGGCAACGGCCCGCTCTCGGCCGAGTCCAACTCGGTCGTGCCCGTCGGGCTCCCCGGAGCGATGGCGGCACCGGTCGCCGACCGTGACGACCGGAGCGTCTTCCTCGACTGGACGGCTCCGGCGTCCGACGGCGGCTCACCGGTGACGACGTACCGGATCACGGTGCGCACCGGGACCACGGTCGTCCGCACGCTCGACGTGGCGGCGCCGGCGACCAGCACCCTGGTCACCGGGCTCACCAACGGGACGGCGTACAACTTCCGGGTCGCGGCGGTCAACGCGCTCGGGGCGGGACCGCTCTCGGCGGCCTCGAACACCGTCACCCCCGCGACCGTCCCGGGAGTCCCCGGGATCCTGGCACCCACCCAGGGTGCGGCGGGAGGCGCGCTCACGGCGTCGGCCAACTGGTCGGCACCGACGAGCACCGGCGGCAGCGCCATCACCAACTACCGGGTGACGGCGATGCGGATGGCGGCGGACGGCACCACCGTCGTCGGCACCCCGGTGGTCAACATCGTGGGAGCGGCAGCTCGCACGCGGTCCTTCACCCTGCCGGCCGGTCAGTACCGGTTCGAGGTGGTCGCGATCAACAGCGTCGGCGACGGCTTGCCCTCAGCCCGGTCGACGCTGGTGGCCCCGAGGTGACTCGGGGTTGACGAACAGGTGGGGCGTCGCCGGAACACCCCCTCCGGCGGCGCCCCACCCTCGTTCCTCAGGAGGCGGTGGCCCCTCGGGCCGCCGCCTTCTTCTGCTTCTTGAACGCCCGCACCCGGTCCAGCGACTCCTGGTCGACCACGTCCGCGACGGAGCGGTGGGAGCCCGGCTCGGCGTAGTCGCCGGCCGCCGCCTCCCAGCCCGTCGGGACGTACGTCGAGCTGCTTGGCGAGCAGGGCGGTGAAGATCTGCGCCTTCTGCTTGCCGAACCCCGGCAGTGCCTGCAGGCGGCGCATCAGCTCACGCCCCGAGGCCGCCTCGGTCCAGAGCCGGTCCGCGTGCCCGTCGTACTCGTCGACGACGACCGCGGCCAGGCCCTGGATGCGCGCCGCCATCGAGCCGGGGAAGCGGTGCACGGCGGGCGGCACCGCGCAGAGCGCGGCGAACTCCTCGGGGTCCGCGGCGACGATCGCCGCCGGGTCCAGGCTGCCGAAGCGCTCGAGCACCTTGGCGGGACCCGCGAACGCGCGCTCCATCGGGAACTGCTGGTCGAGCATCATGCCCATCAGCAGCGCGAACGGGCTCTCGGTCAGCACCTGGTCGGCGGCCGGGTCCTGGGCGATCTGGAGGCCATGGGGCCATCCTGCCTCACCCGAGGGCCGGTCGGTAGTCCTCGTCGGCCTTGACGGCCAGCACCGGGCAGGGCGCGTCGAGCAGCACGCGCTGGGCGTTGCTGCCGAGGATCAGCTTGCCCACCGGCGAGCGGCGGCGCAGCCCGATGACGATGAACTCGGCCTGCACCTCGGTGGCGACGTTGACCAGGTCGTCGGCCGGGTCCATGCCGCGGACCAGCTGGCGGACCTCGTGCTCGACGCCCGCGTCGCGGAGCTCCTTGCGGACCTCCTCGAGCTGCTCCTCGGAGTCGATGGCGTCCTCGCGGTCGAACTCGCGACCTCCGCGGTGCGAGTTCACGACGACCAGCGTCGCGTTGCGCAGGCGGGCCTCCTCGGCCGCCCGGCGCAGGGCCGCACGCCCCTCGGGCTTCGGCACGTAGCCGACGACGATGGTCCCCATTGACCGTCCTCCTGGTAGCTCACGGACATCTCGACCGGACCCGCACGCTGCAGGTCACGAGTGACGTTATCGCAGGCCAGCGCTCCCGCGCGCCTGTGGACGAGGACCGGCACGGACGGGCCGGCGCGGGCATGCTGTCGGCCATGGACCGCACCCGCTCCCCCGCCGTCGACCGGCGGGCGCTGCTGCGCACCGAGGTGGGCCGGTTCCGGGCCCGCGAGAGCCGCCGCGTGTTCGACGTGTCGGTGCACGTCGGTGTCCTCGGCGGCGACCGGGACTCGTTCGTGGTCCGCGCCCAGGACCTGCCCGCCGTGGACGCGGCGCTGCGCGCGGACGTGGTCTCCGCGCTGCTGGAGGACGCGCCGGCGGAGTGGTGCACCGCCTGGCTGCTGCGGCCCGGGACGCCCGAGCCGCACGACCTGGACCTGCAGTGGCTGGCGGCCGCCCGCACGGCGTTCGGGATGCACGGCCGCGCGCTCGACGGCTTCTTCGCGCTCACCCGGACCGGCTGGCGCGACGTCCGCACCGACGAGTGCCGGGTCTGGAAGCGGCTGCGCCTCTGACGGCGGGTTGCTGCTCCCGCCTACTCCCAGGTGTGGACGGGCTCGTTGGTGTGCATGTGCTCGCGGTACTCGTTCAACGTGCTGCGCAGCGCGGCGAGCCGGTCACCGTCGTTCTCGGCGACCCGGGTGGCGAAGCGGGCAGCGAACCAGGAGGCGCCGTTCTGCCCGACGATGCAGCGCTGCTCGATGATCCCGAGCAGCCGTTCGCTCTCCTCGGGCGTCACGCCCCAGGAGTCGAGGCCGGCGCGCGCCAGCGGCAGCAGCCGTCGTACGACGAGCTCGGTGGCCGGGACCTGGCCGAGGCCCGGCCAGTACAGCTTGGCCTCGATGCCCTGCCGGGCCGCGACCTGGAAGTTCTCCTCGGCGGCGCTGAACGACATCTGGGACCACAGCGGCCGCTCGTGCTCGGCCAGCGCCCGGACCAGGCCGAAGTAGAAGCGCGGCGTTCGCCATCGTGTCGGCGACGGTCGGGCCCGCGGGCAGCACGCGGTTCTCGACGCGCAGGTGCGGGACGCCGTCCACGACGTCGTAGACCGGCCGGTTCCACCGGTAGATCGTGCCGTTGTGCAGCCGCAGCTCGGCCAGGGACGGCGTGCGCCCGGACTCCAGCTCGTCGAGCGGGTCCTCGTCCTCGATCACCGGCAGCAGCGCCGGGAAGTAGCGGACGTTCTCCTCGAAGAGGTCGAAGATCGAGTTGATCCAGCGCTCGCCGAACCACACGCGCGGCCGGACGCCCTGGGCCTTCAGCTCCTCGCTGCGGGTGTCGGTGGCCTGCTCGAACAGCGGCACCCGGGTCTCCTGCCACAGCTCGCGGCCGAGCAGGAACGGCGAGTTGGCGCCGAGCGCGAGCTGCACGCCGGCGATCGCCTGCGAGGCGTTCCAGTAGGCCGGGAAGTCCTCGGGGCTGACCTGGATGTGCAGCTGGGTGCTGGTGCAGGCGGCCTCGGGACGATCGAGTCCGCGGTCGTGCGCAGGTGCTCGGGGCCGACGATGTCGATGACGATGTCCTCGCCCCGCGCGGCGAGGATCTGGTCGCTGAGCAGCTGGTAGCGCGGGTTGGCGGTCAGCGAGGCCGGGCTCATGTGTCCCGGCGGACAGCGTCGGGAGGATGCCGATCATCACCATGTGCGCGCCGACCTGGGCGGCCTTGGTCTCGGCGTCGTTGAGGCTGGCGCGGACGCCGTCCTCGAACTCGGTGAAGCCGCGGTCCCTGAGCTGCTTGGGCGTGGACGTTGATCTCGAGGTTGAACTGGCCGAGCTCGGTCTGGAAGTCCGGGTCGGCGATCGCCTCGAGGGCCTCGTGGTTCTTCAGCGCCGGGTCACCGAGGTCGTCGACGAGGTTGATCTCGATCTCCAGGCCGGTCATCGGTGCGTCCGCGTCGAAGCGCGACTCCCGCAGCATCCGCGCGAACACGTCGAGACACCTGCGCACCTTCTCGCGGTACCGCGTCCGGTCCTCGCGGGTGAACTCCTGCTGTGCCACCTCTTCGCCCATGGCCGTGAGCCTAGCCGTGCGCAGAGCGCGACGACATCAGTCGCTCAGCCGCGGCGGCAGCACGGCCCGGAGCAGCGCCCCCTGGGGGTCTCGCACCCCGAGGGTGAGGTCACCCCCGACCTCGCGCACCGTCCCGGCGAGCAGCTCGAGGCCGACGTGCCGGTCCGCGTCCCCGGCCGACGTCGCCGGGACCTCGTCCGTCGTCGGCCACCCGGACCTCCACCTTGGTCCCGTAGGGCTGCACGGCCACCTCGACGGCGCGGGCTCCCGCGTGCTTGACGACGTTGCGCAGCCCCTCACGGACGATCCGGTGCACCAGGCGCGCAGTGTCGTGGTCCAGGCTGCAGCGACGGCGAGACGTCGAGGGTGACCTCGACGCCCTGCTCCCGGGTCGCGCATGCCAGGGCACCCATGGAGGCCTCGAGCCCGGCCTCGACGTCGGACGGGAGCAGGTCACCCATCAGCGCGCGCAGCGAGGTGATCGACTCCACGATGACCGCGGACAGCTCCTCGCCGATCGCCCGGGCCTGCCGTGCCTCCGCCGGGAGGGCCGAGACCACCGAGGGCAGGGCGTACCCCACCGCCGCGAGGTCCTGCACCACCCCGTCGTGCAGGTCGCTGGCGATCCGCCGCCGCTCGTGGGACCACGCCGTCAGCGACCTCCTGAGCAGCTCGGAGCGGTGCCGGTGGCTGCGGTCCACGTGCCGCGCCAGGGACACCGCGAGCGGCAGGGTGACCAGCGAGAACAGCAGCAGCGCGACGAGCCCGATCGGCACCAGCTCGGCGAAGATCACCTGGGTGTTGACGGCGAGCCGCTGGCGCGAGGTGTAGGTCTCCAGCACGAACGGCACGCCGTCCTGGCCGTGCGCGCCGACGTACACCTCCAGCAGCTCCCCCTCGACCAGCTCCTCACCGTTCTCGGGGCGGTCCGAGTCGGCCAGCTCGGCGACGGACCGGCTGGTGCCGACCAGCTCACGCACGGCCTTCGGCAGCACGAAGCGCCGGCCGACCAGCTCCTTCTCGTCGGACCACAGGACCCGGCCGGTGGCGTCCCAGATCCTCAGGTGCACGATCGACCCGTCCCGCATCCGCCGCTCGAGCACCGTCGAGAGCGGCTCGCGGCCCTCTGCCCGGCCGGACCGGAAGCCGGCGTCGAGCTGCGGGGACACCAGGCCGCGCGCGATGCCCGAGGCCGACACCTGGGCGTCACGGAGGGCCTCCTCCCTCGCGATCTGCCGGCTCAACATCACGGACCCGAGCCCCAGCACGACCACGGCCAGCAGGATGGCCCAGGCGAAGCGGCGGATCGCGCGGGCGAGGACCGAGGGCGGCCGGCGGAGCTTGCCGGACAAGTCAGCTCTGCCAGCTCGGTTCCGCGTCGAGCAGCCCGTCGCGACGAGCGATGACGACCGCTTCGAGCTGGGAGTGCGCGTGCAGCTTGCTGAGCAGTGCCTTGACGTAGCCACGGCAGGTGTTCAGCGAGATGCCGAGGTGGTCGGAGATGGACCGGACGTCCATGCCGATCGCCAGCATCGAGAGCACCTCGACCTCCCGGCCGCTCAGCCGCGGCCTCTGCCGGGGGACGTCGGACGGCTCGCGCATCAGGGTCTGCAGCAGCCGTGGGTGCACGACCAGGCCGCCGTCCCGGGCGCCGAGCAGCGCGGTGAGCAGGTCCGGGAGCGAGCCGTCCTTGGGCATCACGGCGCAGGCACCGGCCTCGGCCGCCCGTCGCAGCACGGTCCGGTCCGCGTGACCGGTCAGCAGCACCACGTCCGTGGCCGGGCGCAGTCGCTTGATCTGGGCGGCAGCGTCGATCCCGTCGCGGGGCTCCCCGGCGAACTGGACGTCCATGATCACCAGGTCGGGCTCGTGGGCGGCCACGAAAGCGACGGCGGCCGCCGCCGAGCCGACCACCCCGGCGCACTCCAGGAGCTCCTGGGACGCGAGTGCGTGCTCCAGGAGGTCGGCGAACGTCCGCTGGTCGTCCGCTATCAAGACCCGCTGGACGCGCCCCCGTGTCCCGTCGGACGGTTCCTGCACCTCGGCCACATGCGTCATGACGCCCCCTGTCCCCAAGTCCCCACGCCCCGAGGGGCGTTCGCATCGTCCCGGTCCCCACCGACGATCCAGACCGATTCTGGCTCCCCCACCCGGATACCGCCATAGTCCATCCACACCATCCGAAAGCGCGCGATGGGGTGTCATCGAGCCACCTAGCCGACATGACCGGACATAGGCCCCTAGGCGTACGACGGTGCTCAGGGCAGGAACAGGGAGAGTCCCTCCGTCCCGAACGGCTGCCACGCGGTCGGTGGCACGGCGGCGGCCAGCGCCGTGGTGAGCAGCGCGGCCAGGCCGTGGTCCGGGTCCGACCGCTGGGCCAGCTCGACCGCGCACCAGGCGAGCGCGCCGTGGCCGGAGAGCCACGCCGCGAACGCGAGCAGGGCGGCCGGGTCCGCCCGCAGCCCCTCCGGCGCCCGCCGTACGACGTCCCGCCACAGGTCCACGTGGTCGCGCGCGTTGGCGTGGGTCATCTCGGCCCAGGCGACGTCGCGCAGCTCGATGGAGGTGCGCAGCAGGACCAGCAGCCGGGCCACGTCGTCGGCGTCGAGCCGGAGCCGGTCGGCTCAGCGCGCGCCGGACCCGGCGCCCGACCCAGCGGCCCTCGACGACCAGGCGGGCGCGGGTCGACTGCCGCCAGCCGCTCGCGCCGCGGCCACCACCCGGGCCTCCACCTCCGCGGTGCCGGCCGGGTCGGCGCGCAGGCTGTCGACCAGCTCGCGGCGGCTGCCGAGCACGACGGTCCCGTCCACGACGGCCTGCACGGTCAGCGGGTGCAGCGAGAGGTCGTAGGGCGTGCCCGGTCCCCCGCCGCCCCGGCCCAGCGCCCACCAGCGGCCCGCCGTCGGCGCGGACCGCGCACAGCACCTCGCCGCCCCGCTCGCTCCAGCCGGGCCGCGAGGTCGTCGACGAGGTGCTCGGCGAGGCCGGCGTCGTCGGTGTAGACGAGGACGGCGAGGGTGCGGGCGCCGTGCCGTTCGGCGACCCGCGCGAGGTAGTCGGTCAGCTCCTCCAGCGTCGACCGGGTCCGCCGGCAGGTCGACGCGGGCGTGGAACGGCGTCGGCGCGTCGCCGAGGGTGAGCAGCACGACGGAGTCGGTCGGGTGGAAGCCGAGGAACCCCGGGACGAGCGCGAGGAGGTCGGTGGGACCGGAGGCGTGCACCGCGGCCGGCCCGGGCTGGATCTCTGTCATGGCACCGACCCTGCTCGCGGCAGGGGTCCGCCGGCAGGTCCGGTTCCGGGGCTGTGCACGACGGCCCGGCGGCGGGAGCGGTGGACGGTAACCGGCCCGGGGGACCCGCCGGGCATCATGGGCACGTGCGCTCCGACCCGACGATCCTCCACGTCGACCTGGACGCGTTCTTCGCCGCCGTGGAGCAGCGCGACAAGCCGTCGCTGCGCGGCAAGCCGGTCGTCGTCGGCGGGGTCGGGGGCCGCGGCGTGGTCGCCACCGCGTCCTACGAGGCGCGCGTCTTCGGGGTCCGCTCGGCGATGTCGACCCGCGAGGCCCGGGCCCGGTGCCCGCACGCGGCGTACCTGACCGGGCGCTTCGACGCCTACCGCCAGACCAGCCGCCGGGTGATGGAGCTGCTGCGCGGGCTCTCCCCGCTGGTCGAGCCGCTGTCCCTCGACGAGGCGTTCGTGGACCTCGCCGCCGCCGGGCTGGACGACCTGTCCGTCGCGGGCGTGACCGCGGTGGCCGAGCGGCTCAAGGCGGACGTCGCGGAGGTGACCGGCGGGCTGTGCGGCTCGGTCGGCGTCGCGACGTCCAAGCTGGTCGCCAAGATCGCCAGCGACCTCGACAAGCCGGACGGCCTGGTCGTCGTACCTCCCGGGACCGAGCGGGACCTGCTGCGCCCGATGAGCGTCGGCGTGATCCCCGGGGTCGGGCCGGCGACCGCCGAGCGGCTGCGCCGGGCCGGCGTGCACACGGTGCGGGACCTGGAGGACGTCTCGGCCGACGAGCTGGTCCGGGTCGTCGGGCAGGCGCACGGCACGTCGCTCTACCGGATGGCGCGGGCCGACGACGACCGGCCGGTGGTGGCCGAGCGGGAGACCAAGTCGGTCAGCGTCGAGGGCACCTACGACACCGACCTGGTCGACAAGCGGCTGCTGGAGGGCCTCGTGGAGCGCCAGGCCGCCCAGGTCGCGGAGCGGCTGCGCAAGGCCCGGCTGTCGGGCCGGACGGTCACCGTGAAGATCCGGCTGCACGACTTCACGACCCACACCCGCTCCTCGACGCTGCCGGCCCCGACCGACGACACCCGGGTGGTCGCCCGGCTGGCCCGCGCCCTGCTCGGCGAGGTGGACACCTCCGGCGGCGTGCGGCTCCTGGGCGTGGGCGTCTCCGGGCTGGCGGACTGGATCCAGGAGGACCTGTTCGCCGACTACGAGGACACCGACCTCGAGGGCCAGGCGGGCCAGGCGGGCGCGGCGGACGACGCGGAGCCGCTGCCCGCGGACGCGCTCGCGGCGGTGACCCGCTCGCGGCCCTGGGCGCCGGGGATGGACGTGGTGCACGCCGAGCACGGCGCCGGCTGGGTCTGGGGGTCGGGGGTGGGCCGGGTGACGGTGCGGTTCGAGACCGCCGGGACCGGTCCGGGCCCGGTGCGGACGTTCCGGATGGACGACCCCGCGCTCGGGCCGGCCGCCGGGGACCGCTTCGACGACCCGGAGGACTGAGCGGGGCCGGTCCGGGCGGTGGTCCTCACGACCGGCGGAATAGGCTCCCTGGCATGTCCGACGAGCTGGCTCCCCCGACCGCACGACGCGTCCCCACCGAGCGCACCCACCACGGCGACACGTTCGTCGACGACTACGAGTGGCTGCGGGAGAAGGAGTCCCCCGAGGTGGTCGCCCACCTCGAGGCCGAGAACGCGTGGACCGAGCAGCGCACCGCGCACCTGACCGGTGTCCGCGACGCGATCTTCTCCGAGATCCGCTCGCGCACCCAGGAGACCGACCTGTCGGTGCCCTACCGGATGGGCGAGTGGTGGTACTACGGCCGCTCCCACGAGGACAAGCAGTACGGCGCCAGCTGCCGGTGCCCGGTCAGCGGACCCGACGACTGGACCCCGCCGACCCTCTCGGCGGACGTGGAGATCCCCGGCGAGCAGGTGCTCGTCGACGCGGACGCCCTCGCCGAGGGGCACGACTTCTTCTCGCTCGGCGGCCTGTCGGTGAGCCCCGACGGGAACCTGCTGGCCTACAGCACCGACACGGTCGGCGACGAGCGCTTCCTGCTGCAGGTCAAGGACCTGCGCACCGGCGAGCTGCTCCCCGACGAGGTGCCCGGCACCCTGGGCGGCGCCACCTGGGACCGCCGCGGCACGACGCTGTTCTACTCCACCGTCGACGAGGCCTGGCGGCCCGACAAGGTGTGGCGCCACGTGCTCGGCACCCCGGTCGCCGACGACGTCGTGGTCCGCCACGAGACCGACGAGCGGTTCGGGATCGGCGTCGGCCGGACCCGCAGCGACCGGTTCCTGTTCGTCGCCTCGCACTCCAAGACGACCGCCGAGTGGGCGGTCCTCGACGCCGACGACCCCACCGGCGAGTTCCGGGTGGTCGCCCCCCGCCGCCAGGGCGTGGAGTACTCCCTGGAGCACGCCGTGATCAAGGGCGAGGACTGCCTGCTGGTCCTGCACAACGACGGCGCCGAGAACTACACGCTCTCCCACGCGCCGGTCGACGCCACCTCCCCCGAGCAGTGGGAGCCGCTGCTCCCCTACGACCCCGAGGTCCGCCTCGAGGACGTCGACGCGTTCGCGACCCACCTGGTGATCAGCCAGCGCGGCGAGGGCCTGACCCAGCTGCGGCTGGTGCTGCTCGACGACACCGCGTCCGACGGCCTGGGCGAGGACTTCCTGGTCGCCTTCGACGAGCCGGTGCACACCGTCGGCGCCAGCGGGAACCCGGAGTTCGAGCAGCCCACGGTCCGGCTGGGCTACACCACGATGACCGAGCCGCCGTCGGTCTACGACTTCGACCTCGGCAAGCGCGAGCTCACGCTGCTCAAGCGCACGCCGGTGCTCGGCGACTTCGACCCGGACCGCTACGTCCAGGCCCGCGAGTGGGCGACGGCTCCGGACGGGACGCAGGTGCCGATCTCGATCGTCGTACCGCGCCGGCGCCCCGCGCGACGGCTCGCAGGCGATGGTGATCTACGGCTACGGCTCCTACGAGGCCTCCATCGACCCGTGGTTCTCGATCGCCCGGCTCTCGATGCTCGACCGGGGCGTCGGCTTCGCGATCGCGCACGTCCGCGGCGGCGGCGAGATGGGCCGCCAGTGGTACGACGACGGCAAGCTGCTGCACAAGACGAACACCTTCACCGACTTCGTGGCCTGCGCCCGGCACCTGGTCGCGACCGGCTGGACGTCGGCGGACCGGCTGGTGGCCGAGGGCGGCAGCGCCGGCGGCCTGCTGATGGGCGCGGTCGCCAACACCGACCCGGACGCGTTCACCGCGGTGGTGGCCGAGGTCCCGTTCGTCGACCCGCTGACCTCGATCCTGGACGCGTCGCTGCCGCTGACCGCCGTCGAGTGGGAGGAGTGGGGCAACCCGATCGAGGACCCCGAGGTCTACGCCTACATGAAGGCCTACTCCCCCTACGAGAACGTCACCGACCAGCGCTACCCGGCGATCCTGGCCGAGACGTCGATCAACGACACCCGGGTGCTCTACGTCGAGCCCGCCAAGTGGGTCGCCCGGCTGCGGGAGACCGTCAGCGAGGCCTCCGGCGGCACCCACGACATCCTGCTGAAGACCAAGATGTCGGCCGGCCACGGCGGGGTGAGCGGCCGGCACAACGCCTGGCGGGACCGGGCGTTCACGCTGGCGTGGGTGCTCGACCGGCTCGGCCGGACGTCCACACCCTGAGAACTGGCTGAGTTCTCGGCGGGCCGGCAACTTCCTCCGACCGTCGTACGTCGTAACGGATGTAGCGATCCGCACGAGTGAACGTCCGGGGAAAACCCGGGAATCTCGAACACGCGTTCGTCGTTGTGGTGAATACAAGGGCACTCCGTTGGGTATGTCTTTGGCCCCATAGGAAGGGACGGCACGCACCGTGGCAACGACTCGCACCGCTTCGCGTGAGATCGAGGGACGCGACAGCGTCGGCATGTACCTCGACGAGATCGCACGCACTCCCCTGCTCGACGCCATCACCGAGGTCGAGCTCAGCAAGACCATCGAGGCGGGGCTCCTGGCCGAGCACCTGCTCGCCGAGGGCCGCGTCGGCCGCAAGAAGGGCGGCGCCCCGAAGTACGCCAACGAGGACGAGCTCGTCTGGCTGGCCGAGGAGGGCCAGCGCGCCATCCAGCGGTTCATCGAGGCGAACCTGCGGCTGGTGGTCTCGATCGCCCGCAAGTACGGCCGCTCCCAGATGCCGATGCTGGACCTGGTCCAGGAGGGCAACACCGGCCTGATCCGCGCGGTCGAGAAGTTCGACTACGCCAAGGGCTACAAGTTCTCCACCTACGCCACCTGGTGGGTGCGCCAGGCGATCACCCGCGGCATCGCGCAGCAGGCCCGGGTCGTCCGGCTCCCCGTGCACGTCGTCGAGGAGCTCAACCAGGTCGGCGCCGCGCGCCGCACCCTGGAGCGGCAGCTCGGCCGCGACCCGGAGCCCGAGGAGATCGCCACCGAGCTCGACATGGCCCTCGACCGGGTCCTGGACCTGATGTCGTGGGGTCGCGAGCACGTCAGCCTGGACACCCCGGTGGACGAGGACGGCGACACCTCGCTGGGCGACCTGATCGCCCAGGAGACCGCGCCGGGCCCGGACAGCACGTTCCTCGACGTCGAGTCGCGGGACCGCCTCGGGCACCTCGTCGAGCTGCTCGACGACCGGGCGGCCGACATCATCCGGTCGCGCTACGGCCTGGTCGACGGGCGCCAGCACAAGCTCGCCGACATCGGCGCCAAGCACGGCATCTCCGCCGAGCGGGTGCGCCAGCTCGAGCGGGAGGCGCTGCAGAAGCTGCGCACGCTGGCCGACCCCGACCTGGCTGCCTGACGGCGCCGCCCTGACCGCTCGGCGGGTTCCTCCGCGCGGGCTGGGTGGGTCGGCCGTCGCAGGCAGGCCCGTTCAGCGCCCGGTCGAACCCGCCGAGACCAGCTTCGTCGAAGACCTCCGTGACCCGGTCACGGAGGTCTTCGCGCGTCCCGGTGTTCTCCACGACGTACGTCGCGACCGCCAGCCGCTCCTCGCGGGTGGCCTGCGCCGCGACCCGGGCCAGGGCGTCCTCCCGGCTCATCCCCCGGTCGGCGACCATCCGCTCCACCTGCGTCTCCACCGGTACGTCGACCACGAGCACCGCCTCGAACCGGCCGGCCTGACCCGTCTCGGCCAGCAGCGGGATGTCGTGCACGACGACCGCGCCCTCCGGCGCAGCCGCCTCCAGCTCGGCGCGCGCGGGCCCGGATCAGCGGGTGCAGGATCGCCTCCAGCCGCCGCCGGGCGTCCGGGTCCGCGAAGACCACGGCGCCGAGCGCCGGCCGGTCCAGCGACCCGTCGTCGGCGAGCACGCCGGGCCCGAAGGCCTCCGCGACGGCCGCCAGCCCGGGCGTGCCGGGCTCGACGACCTCACGGGCCAGCAGGTCGGCGTCGACCACCACCGCCCCCAGCCCGGCCAGGATCGCGGCCACCGTGCTCTTCCCCGAGGCGACTCCGCCGGTCAGTCCCACGCGCATCCGGCGAGTATCCCAGCCGGGGCTCACCGGGTCAGCGTCACCTTGGACAGGTCGCCCGGCCGGTCCACGTCGACGCCGCGCAGCTCGGCCACCCGGCGGGCCAGCAGCTGGCCCGGGACGACCGCGGTGAGCGGCGTCAGCCAGCCCGGCAGCGCGGCCTCCGGCGGCAGCCCGACCCGCAGGCAGCCCGGCCGGCACGTCGTCGGCCGCCACCAGCACCACCGGGGCCCGGCGGCGGAGCAGGTCGGGCACGATCTCCAGCACCGAGGCGGTGGCCCGCTCGGGCGGCGCGACCAGCACGGTCGGCACACCGGGACCGACCGCGCCGACCGGGCCGTGCATCAGGTCCGCCGGGGAGTACGGCGCCACCAGGCTGCCGGTCAGCTCGGTCAGCTTGAGCGCGGTCTCGTGCGCGGTGGACAGGTGCAGCCCGCGGCCGACGCAGACCCCGCGGTCGTGGCCGACCAGCAGCGCCGCGGCCTCCTCGAGCCCGGTCGTGCCGTCGACCACCGCCCGCAGGGCGTCGGGCACCCGGTCGAGGTCGGCGGCCCGGCCGGCCACCCTCCTCCAGCGCGACCGAGAGCAGCGCCACCGCCAGCAGCGAGGCGGTGTAGGTCTTGGTGGCGGCGACCGACCGCTCCGGCCCGGCGCCGAGGTCGAGGACCTGCTCGGCGGCCAGCGCCAGCGGTGAGCCGGGGTCGTTGGTGACGGCCAGCGTCGGCCGGCCGGCCGCCCGGGCCTCCTCGACGACCGCGACCACGTCCGGGGAGCGGCCCGACTGGGAGATCGCCACGACGGCGTGGTCGGCCAGGTCGGGGGTCCGGCCGTAGACCGTGGTCAGGCTCGGGGTGGCCAGCGCGACCGGCACCCCGGCCACCGCCTGCCAGAGGTACTGCGCGTAGCGGGCGGCGTTGTCCGAGGACCCGCGCGCGACCAGCAGCACCTGGCGGGAGCCGCGCGACCGCAGCAGCGCGCCCAGGTCGCCGAGCCGGGGACGGACCTGCTCGAGCAGCCGGGCCGCCACCTCGGGCTGCTGCCCGGTCTCCTCGCTGAGCCGGCTCATCGGGCCGGCTCCCCGTCGACCCAGGTCTCCCGGACCGTGAGGTCGTCCTCGAGGACCACGACGTCGGCGCGCGCCCCGGGGTGCAGCCGGCCGAGGTCGTCGCGGCCGACCAGCGCGGCCGGGGTCCGGGTGGCGGCGGTGAGCACCTCGGCGAGGTCCAGGCCCAGGGCGCAGGCGTTGCGGACCGCCCGGTCGAGGGTCAGCGCGCTGCCGGCCAGGTCGCCGCGGTCGTTGCGGACCGCACCGGCGCGCACCTCGACCGGCACCCCGGCGATGGCGTACTCCCCCTCCTCGCGGGCCGCCGCCTCGGTCGCGTCGGTGACCAGCACGACCCGGCCGCGCGCGGCCTGCCAGACCAGCCGGACCACGTCGTCGGCGAGGTGGTGGCCGTCGAGGATCACCTGGACGGTGACGTCGCGCCGGGCCAGGGCCGCTCCGGGCAGGCCCGGGGCCCGGTGCGCCAGCGGGCTCATCGCGTTGAACAGGTGCGTCGCGGACCGGGCCCCGGCGTCGTACGCCGCGTGGGCCTGCTCGGCGGTGGCGTCGGAGTGGCCGAGCGAGACCAGCACGCCGTCGGCGCTGAGCGCGGCGACCAGCGCCAGGGCGCCGGGCAGCTCCGGGGCGAGGGTGACCGCGACGAGGGGTGCGAGCTTGCGCCAGCTGCGCAGCAGGTCGGGGTCGGGGTCCTGCCGGTGCTCGGCCGGATGGGTGCCGAGCCGGTGCGGGCTGAGGAACGGCCCCTCCAGGTGGACCCCGAGCGGGCGCGCCGTCCCGGCCGGTGCGTCGGCCTCGAGGACCTGGCCGAGCACCCGCAGGGCGTCCTCGGTCCGGGCCGCCGGCGCGGTGATCAGCGTGGGCAGCCAGGCGGTGACGCCGTACGCCGTGAGGGCGTGGCCGAGCTCGTGGAGGCCGGTGACGTCGGCGGCCATCACGTCGACGCCGGCGAAGCCGTTGACCTGGAGGTCGACGTACCCGGGTGCGGCGATCCGGCCGCCGGGCGCCGGAGGCAGCCCGACCCGGCCGACGGCGCCGTCGACGACCTCGACGTCGCCGGGCAGCAGCCGGCCCTCGACGAGTGCGGCGCTGACGCCCAGGCGGCGGGTGGTCATCGGACCAGCTCCTTCGTGGTCACCCGCAGCCTCCGGGGCGCGGGCACGGGGGCGGGCAGGGCCAAGGGCTCGTCGCCGGGGGTGAGCCGGCCGAGCACCCGCGGGCGGCGCCCGCCGGTGGCGACCGGGACGCCGTGCCAGGTCAGGAAGCCGAGCAGCGCCCAGAGCACGGACTCCTTGCCGTCCGACGGCAGGCCGCGGTCGTCGCTGGTGAGCAGCGGGACGTCACCGAGCCTACCGGCGAGGGCCGCCATCAACGCGGGGTTGGCGGTGCCGCCGCCGGACGCGACGACCTCGGTGGGCGCGTGCGGCAGGACCGCGTCGGCGACGGTCCCGGCGGTCAGCTCGACCAGCGTGGCCAGCACGTCCTCCCAGGGCAGCGCCGGGGAGGCGGCGAGCGCGGCGTCGAGGTACGCCGCCGAGAAGACCTCCCGCCCGGTCGAGGCCGGGGTCCCGGTCGTGAGGTAGCGGGTGCTCCAGCAGCCGGGCGAGCAGCTCGCGGCTGACCGTGCCGGCGGCCGCGAGCGCACCGTCGCGGTCGTAGCCCAGCCGCCCGCCGGTGGCCCGGGCCGCGGCCAGGTCGAGCAGGCAGTTGGCCGGTCCGGTGTCCCAGGCGCGGGTGCTGCCGTCCTCGGCGACCACGCTGACGTTGGCGATGCCCCCGAGGTTCAGCGCGGCCCGCGGTCCCCCGGGTCCGCCGAGCCAGAGCCCGTCGAGGATCCCGGCCAGCGGTGCGCCGTGTCCCGCCGGCGGCGACGTCGCGGGCCCGCAGGTCGGAGACGACCGGCAGGCCGGTGGCCTCCGCGACCCAGGCGGGCTGGCCGACCTGGAGGGTGCCGAGGCAGTGCCCGTCCCGCACGGCGTGGTGCACGGTCTGGCCCGGGGACACCACGAGCGTGGGACGTGCCGGGCGCCCGTCGTACGGCGCGGGCGGCCGCCTCGCCGACCGCCTGCCCGACCAGGGTGTCGAGGCGGCAGAGCTCCTCGGCGGTCGTGGTGGCCGGCGGGAGCAGCGCCAGCAGGCGTGCGGCCAGCCCGTCGGGCCAGGGGTCGGTGCGGGTGTCGAGGACGCAGACCTCGAGGTCCCCGCCCGCGGCGAGGCGGAGGTCCACCACCCCCACGTCGAGGCCGTCGGCCGACGTGCCCGAGGCCACGGAGACGACGATCACGGTCCGACCTCCCCGAGCAGGGCGGCCAGGGCCGCCCGCGTGCTCCAGCCCGCGCGTTCGAGGGCGGCCAGCGCCTCGGCGTCGGTGCAGCCGGTGGCCTCCCGCAGGATCCGCCGGGCCCGTCGCCGGAGCTTCTCGTTGGAGGTCATCACGTCGACCATCCAGGCGCCGTAGGTGTGGCCGGCGACGATCATCGCGCCGGTGGAGATCGTGTTCAGCGCGATCTTCTGCGACGGTGCCGGCCTTCAGCCGGGTCGACCCGGCCAGCACCTCCGCGCCGGTGAGCAGCTCGACCGCGACGTCCGCGCGGTCGGCGGCCGGGCTGCCGGCGTTGTTCACGACGGCGACGGTGGTGGCGCCCGCGCGGCGGGCGGCGTCCAGCGCGGACAGCACGTAGGGGGTGCGGCCGGACGCGCTGATCCCGACCACGACGTCGTCGGGTCCGGGTCGCGAGCTCGAGCAGGTCCCGCGGCCCCGGCCTCCGCGTCGTCCTCGGCGCCCTCGACGGCCCGGCGGTCGGCGTCGCGGCCGCCGGCGAGCACCGCGACCACCCGGTCCGGCGAGGTGCCGAAGGTGGGCGGGCACTCCGCGGCGTCGAGGGCCGCGAGGCGTCCGGGGGTGCCGGCCCCGACGTACAGCACCCGGCCGCCGGCGACGCAGCGCCCGGCCCGCGGCGGCTGACGGCGTCGGCCAGCGCGCGGCTGGTGCCGGCCAGGGCGGCGGGCACGGTCCCCTCGGCCTCCAGCAGCACGTCGACCAGGTCGGCCGGGGAGCGGCGGTCGCAGGTCGCGCAGGTCGTCGCGGACCTGCTCGGTGGCGAGCACGTCGACGTCGTCGTCGCCCGCGCGGGGCCGGCAGACGGCGGCCGGTCGAGGTGGTCCGCCGGACGAACGCCTCGTGCGGCAGGTCGGTGCGCCGCGGCCAGCAGCACGCGCGCCGTCGAGCGGGGTGCCGGCGGCGGGCTGGAGCAGCAGGTGGTCCGGGAGCAGCGGCCGTGAACCGGTCCGCGCAGGCCGGGGACCGCCGGCCAGCCCGCCGACGACGCGCCACCCGCTTCTCGTCGTGCGGGGCGGCGGCCGCCGGCGACCAGGTCGGCCCACAGCCGGGCCGCCTCGTCGAGGATCGCCGGCCGCGACCGCGTCGCCGCGCGTCGGCGACGGCCACCACGTCGGGGGTGAACGCGGCGGCGGTCCGGGCCCAGCGACCGCCGGACGCGTGCAGGGTGCGCGGGCAGCACGTCGAGGTCCCCGAACCGGGCCACCGCTGCCGCGGACGAGCGCGTGGTCTCCGGGCCCGGCCCTCGCGGGCGGCAGCACGGCGCGCAGCGCCTCCCGGCCGATCCACGCGCCGCTGCCCTCGTCGCCGAGCCAGGGCCCCCAGCCGTCGACCTGGGTGCGCGCGGCCGGTCGCCGTCGACCGCCAGCGCGACCGAGCCGGTGCCGACCGCGAGCACGGTCCCGGGCGCTCCCGGCGAGGGCCCCCGCGTGCGCGGTCACCGAGTCGGAGGCGACGCCGACCACGGCACCGGGCCAGAGGTCGGCGAGCCGCTGTCCGAGCGCGGCGGCCTCCTCCGGTGCGGCCTCCGCCCCGGCCGCGCCGACCACCACCGCCGCGGGCGTCCGGCCGGGCGTCAGGCGAGCCCCACGACGACGCGCACCGCCGCGAACGCCTGGCGCGACACCGCCCGGGTCGGCCAGCCCGACGCTGCCCGGCGCCTCGACCACGGGTCCGGTGACGCCGTCGTCGACCGCCTGCGCGCGGCAGCCGGTCTTGCCCAGGTCCACGCCGACGACGGTCATCGGGCTCCCCCAGCAACAGGTCGAGGGTGGCTGCCGCGGTCGCGGCTCCGGTGCCGTGGGTGTGCACGGTGCGTCCTCCTGCGTCGTGGGGCGTCGGCAGGCCGCCGTACACGACGACGGCCTCCGGGTGGGTCTCCGAGCACGGCCGCGACGACGGCGGCGTACGACGGGTCGGGGCGGCCCTCGACGACGAGCAGGACCTCACCCCCGGCATCGAGCCCGGCGCCGAGCACGGCCGCGCGGGCCTCGTCGGGGCCGCGCACGTCGTGCACCGGCCAGCCGGGCCGGGTCGACCGGAGCCGGTCCACCAGCGCCGAGCCGGCGCGTCCGGCGGCGTAGGACACCGCCGCGCGCGGGACGAGCACCACGGCCTGGCCGGCGAGGCGGACGTCGCCGGTCACCCGCAGCGCGCGCGCCGCCACGGCGGTGCCGAGGTCCGGGTCGGTCGGCGGCCGGACGGCGGCACCGGCGCGCGCGGTCAGCGCCGCGACCCGCGCCGACGCCTCCTCGAGCCGGGCCACCGGCGAGCCGTCCGTCGTCGACCGCCGCTCGACGGCGCGTCGACGACCTCCTCGACGGCTGCCTCGCTCGTCGTAGGGCGTCGGGGAACGCGCGGGTTGCCGACGCAGAGCAGGTCGACGCCGGCCGCCAGCGCGCGCACCGCGCCCTCGCCGCGGCCGACGCCGTGCGGCGATCGCCCGCATGTCGAGCGCGTCGCTGACCACGACGCCCGGAGAAGCCCAGCTCGTCGCGGAGCATCGCGAGCACCCGCGGGGCTCAGCGTCGCCGGCCGGTCGTCGAGGGCGCCGGACCACGACGTGCGCGGTCATCACCGCGGGCACCCCGGCGCCGACCGCGGCGGCGAACGGCGCCAGGTCGCGCTCGCGCCAGACGTGCCTCGGTCGACGTCGACGACGGGCAGCCCGAGGTGGGAGTCGGTGCGGGTCGCGCCGTGCCCCGGGAAGTGCTTCGCGCAGGCCGCCACGCCCGCCGCCTGCAAGCCCGCGACGAAGGCGACGCCGTGCCGGGAGACCAGGTCGGGCGTCGCCGCCGAACGACCGCACGCCGATCACCGGGTTGTCCGGCTCGCAGTTCACGTCGAGGACCGGCGCGAGCACCAGGTCGACGCCCGGCGGCGCGCGGCCGCCGCCCGAGCCCGCGCGGCGACCGCTCGGGTCGCCGTCGACGTCGTCGAGGGCGCCCAGCGCCGCGTGTCCCGGCCACGGTGAGCCCGTCGCGCGCGTCCAGCCGGGTCACCGAGCCGCCCTCCTCGTCGGAGGCCACCAGCACGCCGACGCGGGCCGCGTGCAGGCCGCGTCAGGAGCGCGCCAGCCTGCTCGCGGACTCCGACGTTCTGCCCGAACAGGCAGACGCCGGCCGATCCCCTCGGCCCGGCCGCTCGCAGCAGCCAGCCGGCGACGTCGTGCCGAGGAAGCCCGGCAGCAGCACGCGAGCAGCGCGAGCGCCGCGTGGTCGGGCTCATCCCTTCACCGCCCCGGCGACCAGGCCCGTCGCTGAGCCGGCGCTGCACGATGACGAAGAAGATCATCACCGGCAGCGTGATCAGCGTGGAGCCGGCCATCACCGCGCCCCAGTTGGTGCCGTACTGCGTGAAGAACTGCCGCAGGCCGGCGGCGACCGTGTAGGAGCCCTGGTCGTTCGATGAAGGTGATCGCGAAGACGAACTCGTTCCACGCGGTGATGAACGAGAACACGCTGGTGGCGACCAGGCCGGGCGCGACCAGCGGGAGCAGCACCGACCAGAACATCCGTGGCCAGGACGCGCCGTCGACGTACGCCGCCTCCTCGAGCTCGCGCGGCACCGCCGAGACGAAGCCGCGCAGCGTCCAGATGGCGAAGGGCAGCGATGAACGCGACGTACACGACGACCAGGCCGAACAGGTGGTTGAGCAGCGCCGAGGTTCTTGCGCCTGGATGAACAGCGGGATCACCATCGCCTCGAGCGGCACCATCTGCACGATCGAGCACCATCACCAGCACCGCGGTGCGGAAGCGGAACCGGAACCGCGAGACGGCGACCGAGGCGAGCAGCGCCAGCAGGCCGCTGACCACGACCGTGGACAGCGCGACGACGAGCGAGTTGCGCAGGTAGTCGCGAAGCCGCCCTCGTCGAGGACGAAGCGGAAGTTGTCCCACGTGAAGCTCGTCGGCAGCAGCGAGCGCGACCCGTCGTTGGCGCGGGCGTCGACGGCCGTCGACAGCATCACGAACACCGGGAACAGGCTGAAGACCAGGACCGCGGCGAAGCCGAGGCTCAGGCCGACGCGGGACCGGGCCCTGGAGCGGTCTGCGGCCGGCTCACAGGTCGTCCTGCTTGAACAGCGTGCGGAGGTAGACCAGCGTGATCACCAGCAGCAGCAGGGTGAGCAGCACCGCGATGGCCGCACCGAGGCCGTAGCGGTTCTGCGAGATCGCGGTGATGTAGGACCAGGTGCCGAGGTTCAGCACGTCGCGGTTGGTGCCGGACCCGCCCGGCATCAGGTAGATCTGCGTGAACACCTTGAAGTCCCAGATCGTCGACAGGATCGTGACCACCGCGAACACCGGCTTGAGCAGCGGGACGGTGACGTGCCAGAACCGCTTCCAGGCGCCGGCGCCGTCCAGCGCGGCCGCCTCCAGGGTGTCCTGGGGCAGCGTCATCAGCCCGGCCAGCACGGTGACCGCCACGAACGGGAAGCCGTGGTGCACGACGTTGAGGGTGGCGATGCCGTAGAACGGCAGCCGCTCGGTGAACCAGTTCGTCGTCGTCGGGGTCGACCAGCCCAGTGCCCCGAGCGTCCGCATCACCAGCGCCGTCGCGGGCGTCGAAGAGGAAGACCCAGACGTAGGTGCCCGGTCACCGCCGGCATCGCCCAGGCCACCATGATCGCGCTGGTGCAGCACGCCGCGCGCCCAGCCGCCCAGCCGGGCCAGCAGCAGCGCGACCAGCGGTGCCGAGCGGCGACGGTCAGGGCGACGTCGACCGACCGCGAACACCACGGTGTTCGGCAGCGCCACCTTCCACAGCAGCGGGTCGGCGAGCACCTCGCGGAAGTTCTCGAGCCCGACCCACGATGGACGTCGCCCGGTGACCAGCTCGCGCAGGCCGAAGTCCTGGAACGCCAGCACGCCGACCCGGTCAGCGGGTAGAGCAGCAGCCCGCCGAGCACCAGCCAGCGCCGGGCGCCTGCAGCAGCCACGGCAGCCAGCCGGCGCGGAGGCTGCAGCCCCGCCGCCCGACGTGCCGGCGCGCCGCGGCCGCGGCGCGGGGCGGCCGGCGCCGCCGGCGCGGCTGGCCGGGTGGCGTCGTCGCGGTGAGCGGTCATCCGCCTGCGAAGATGTCGTCCATCTCCGTGGCCGCCTTGCCGATGGCGTCGGCCACCGACGAGTTACCGGACAGGATCGACTGGAGCATGGCGGAGACGGTCTTCTTGCCCTGGACCTGCGCCGTACAGCGGGGTCACCGGGAGGCTCGCGCCGCCCTCGACCATCTGCGTGGCGAACGGCGCGACGACCGGGTCGTTCGGCCTCCTGCACCTCGTTGAGCAGCGTCTCTGGTGCCGGGGAAGAAGCCGGACTGCTGCGCCCCACTCCTGCGGCGAACTTGCCGGTGCGTCATCAGCTTGACGAGCTGCCCAGGCGAGGTCCTTGTTCTTCGCGGTCTCGAAGACCGACGAGGTGCGAGCCGCCCAGGAACGACGGGCGCGACGCCGCCGTCGGGGCCCGGGATCGGGAAGGCGCCGATCTTGCCCTTGAGGTCGGGGTTCGGCCTCGACGAGCGCGCCCGGCGTCCAGCTGCCGGCGATCATCATCGCCACGTCGCCGCGGGTGAAGCGCGTCGGACAGGTCGGCCTCGTCCCACGTGGTCGCGGCCGGGCTGGAGAAGCCGTGCTCGGTGGCCAGGCCGGTGTAGAAGTCGATGCCCTGCTGGGCCTCGGCGAGTCGATGTCGCTCTTCCAGGAGCTCCCGTCCTCCTCGGCGATCTCGCCCTGGTTGCCCCAGATGAACGGGTAGACGCCGTACTCGCTGTCGCCGGCGACCGGGAACGTGATCATCTTCGGGTTCTTGGCCTTGAGCGTGCTCGCCGACCTCGACCAGCTCGTCCCAGGTGGTCGGCGGCTTCGACGCCGGCCTTCTCGAAGACGTCGGTGCGGTAGATCGACCGAGCGGACGCCGGCGTACCACGGCATGCCGTAGAGCTTGCCGTCCACGGTGCCGGCCTCGACCAGGCCGGGGACCAGGTCGCTCGGCGAGGCCGGCCTGCTTGACCGCCGGGGACAGGTCGGCGAGCGCGCCGGCGTCGGCGAACTCGGGGGTCCAGGTGGTGCCGACCTCGGCGACGTCGGGGGTGGTGCCGCCGGCGATCGAGTTCACGAACTTGTCGTGCGCCTCGGCCCAGGGGCACGTACTGCACGTCGAGGGTCGCGCCGGTCTCCTTCTTGAAGGCGGCGCTGAGACGCCGGCGAAGAAGCGACTCGGCGTCGGGGTTGGTGCCCTCCATGATCCAGACCGACAGCGTCTTGCCCTGCGCCGTCGACGGCGCCGGCGGAGTCCGAGACCGCGCTCGCTGTCGGCGCGAACCGCCCCCGCAGGCCGCGGTAGCACCGTGAGGCGCCAACCGCGGCGAGACGCGGCCGCTAGCCGAGCCCGCCGTTCCTGGTCACCAACATGTGCGCACCCTTTCGTCCGTGCCGCGTCCCGAGAGTGGAGGCGGGGTTTGTACCAGAGGTCTAGACCTATGGTCGATTCTGCTGCGCCGGTCCGGCCGGCGTCAAGAGCCCGGGCTCTCCGGCGGGAAGATGTCCACCACGATCCGGTAACGGTCCCCGCGGTACGTCGACCGCACGAACTCCGCCACGCCGCCGCTGCGGACCCGGGACGTGCGCTCGAACAGGAACACCGGTGACCCCGGGGCCACGCCGAGCAGGGTGGCCTCGTCGACGCCGGCCAGCGCGGGCTCGACGGTCTGCGTGCCGGCCACCACCGGGTCGTCGTACCGCCGGTCCAGCAGGTCGTAGAACGACGCGCTCTCCAGGTCCTCCCCGGTCAGGCCGGGCGCGACGGTGACGGGGACGTGCAGGTCCTCCAGGGCCATCGGCTCGTCGTCGGCCAGCCGGAGCCGGCGCACGAAGAGCACCTCGGTCTGCGGCGGCACGTCGAGCAGCGCCGCGAGCATCATCCCGGCCGGGAACCGGCGCGACTCGACGGTGTGGCTGCCGGGGCGCAGGCCGCGGGCCCGCATGTCCGCCGAGAAGGACGTGGCCGCGAGCCGCTGGCTGACCTTGGCGCCGGCGACGAACGTCCCCGACCCGCGCCGGCGGATCAGCCGCTTCTCCTCGACCAGCCCGTCGACGGCCCGGCGCAGCGTCATCCGGGCCACGCCGAGGTCGCGTGCGAGGTCCCGCTCGGGGGGCAGCGGCTCGCCCGGGACGAGCCCGGCGATCATGCTCTCCAGCTGGGCGCGCACCAGCTCCTGCTTGGCCGAGCCCGGCCCGTGCTGCACGGTGGTCATGATCGATTCGTACAGCATCGGTGGGTGGCGCGCGACCGGCTCTCCCGGTAGGCCCGGTCCAGCGCGGTCACGACGTAGGTCACCCGGCCCGTGACCGGCGCCCGGTCGACGTACCTCTGGGTGCCGCGGCCGTCGCGCGTGCACGGTGGCCACCAGGTGCGAGGCGTCGGCGGTCGTGCAGCGGTCGGCCCGTCCGGCGACCCGGTAGACCGCGTAGGACGAGCCGCTCCCCCGCCAGGTCACGGCCACCCCGGCCGTCGTACGCCGGGCGGCGAGGCGGGAGACCGGACGCGGGGCGCGGCCGGGGACGCCCGTCGGTGACCGGGACGATCGCCGGGTGCCGGTAGTGGTCGGCCCGCACGCGGTCCATGTGCCCGAGCCGGTCGGCGCGGACGTCCTTGGCCGAGAAGTAGATGTCGCCGTCGACCTCGGGCACGTCCCGGTTGAAGGTCAGGTGCCTGCTCATCTCGGCCGGGTCGCTCCAGGCGGGGTCCTGGGTCGAGGTGCCCACCTTGTACGTCGCCTGGCCGACGTAGAGCTGCACGTCGGTGCCGCGGACCTGGTCGGCCCACCACGGGCACCAGCACGCCGTAGTCGGCCGGCGCGAAGCCGATGTTCCAGTAGACCTGCGGGGCGATGTAGTCGAGCCACTCCTCGCGCACCCACTTCCGGGTGTCGGCGTACAGGTCGTCGTAGGTCTGCGCGCCCGGCCGTCGTGGCGCGAGCCCTCGCGGGTCGGTGGCCCGGTTGCGCCACACCGCGAACGGGCTGACCCCGAACTTCACCCACGGCTTGGCCCGGTGGATCCGCCGGTCCAGCTCGGAGACCAGCAGGTCGATGTTGTGCCGCCGCCAGTCGGCGCGACCCTGCGCGGTGTCCGGGAAGCCGGCGCCGTACGTCGCGAAGGTCGCGTCGTCGTCGAAGGCCTGGCCGGCCACCGGGTAGGGGTAGAAGTAGTCGTCGAAGTGCACCGCGTCGACGTCGTAGCGGCGGACCGACCTCGAGGACCACGTCCTCGATGAGCCGGCGGACCTGCGGCAGGCCGGGGTCGTAGTAGAGCTTGCCGCCGTAGGACTTCACCCAGTCCGGGTGCTGCGCGGCGGGGCTGTCCGGCGCGAGCGCGCCGCGGTCGGTGCCCATCGAGACGCGGTAGGGGTTGAACCAGGCGTGGAGCTCCAGGTTGCGCGCGTGCGCCTCCCGGACGGCGAACGCCAGCGGGTCGTAGCCGGGGTCGCTGCCCCGGCGTGCCCGGTGAGGTACCTCGACCACGGCTCCACGGCGCGAGGGCCAGAACGCGTCGGCGGTCGGCCGGACCTGGACGACGACCGCGTTCAGGCCGGTGTCGACCGCCTCGTCGTAGAGGCCCCGGAGCTCGGCCCGCTGCTGGTCGGGGGTCAGCCCGGGTCGCGAGGGCCAGTCGATGTTCGCCACCGAGGCGATCCACTCGGCCCGGAGCTGCCGCGCGGGCGCCTCGGGCGAGGCCGGGCACCCCGGGGGTGCGGACGGGCGCTGCGGCACGGCGGCCGCGTGGGAGACCCCCGGGGGCAGCAGGGCCGCGACGAGCAGCAGGACGAGGACGGACGGACGCGATCGCACGATGCAGACACCCCGAGACGAGTGAACCAATGGCCTAGACCAGACAACCCGTCCCGGTGCGGCGCTGTCAAGACCCTGGTCCGCACGACCTCAGGGCCGACGGCCCAGCATCACGACCTGGCCGCCGTAGTCGCGGGACCGCACGTCGACGAACCCGGCCGCGTCCATCAGCCCGGTGGCCTCCTCGACGGTGATCGGACCGCCCCCGGTCAGGTGCGCGCCGTGCTCGTGCACCGCCCGCTGGAACTCGTCCGCCTCCCCCGGCGCCGCGATCACGGGCGAGACGACCCAGCGGTCCGGTCGCAGCGCGCGGAACACGCCGTGCAGGCCGCGGGCCAGGTCCGCGCGCGGGATGAACGCCTGGGGCAGCCAGGCCAGGTCGAAGGCGTCCACGTCGTGCAGGTCGGCCACCGACTGCAGCCGCAGCTCGACCCGGTGCACCAGGTCCGCTTCGGACAGCTCGCGCCGGGCCACGTCGAGCACCGGCGCCAGCACGTCGAGGCCGACCGCCGTCACCCCCGGGAACATCTGGCACAGCCGCCCGGACACCGCGCCGATGCCGACCCCGACGTCGAGGAAGCGCGCGCTGCCGTCGAGGAACGCCGCATGGGCAGCCGGCATCTGCGGGATCATGCCCTCGCCGATCGCCGTCGCGGCCGCCACGCTGCCCCGGCCCTGGGCGACGACGATGTCGAGGTCCTCGGCGGTCCAGCCCGCCGTACCCCCTCGGCGTGGCGCAGCGCCCGGCGCAGGTAGGAGACCAGGCCGCCGGCCAGCGAGACCGGGTCGAAGTACCACGGGTGGGTGTCGACCGGCTCGAACGTGTCGTCGGGGTTGCGGCGCAGCACCTGCGCGGCCACCAGCAGCTCGGCGTCGTTCAGGTCGAGCTCGTCCTCGAGCGGCTTGCCCGCCAGCATCCGCGCCCAGCCGCCCTGGGTGGCCAGCCGCGCGATGGCGCTGATCACCATCGGGTGCTCGCTCGGGTCGATCATCGGCGACGGGGGCATCGATCTCCTCTCGGTGGCTCGTGGGCGCTGCTGTCCGTTGTGCCCACGAGTCACGACCGGCAAGCCTGTCCCCCGGCGGCCCCCGCCGGCTCAGCTCACCCGGCGCTGCTCCAGGGAGCTGAACGTCCGGCGGTACTGCTGCGGACTGACCGAGCGGGCCTTGGTGAAGTGGTGACGCAGCATCGCCGCGGTGCCGAAACCGACATCCTCGGCGATGCGGTCGACCGACTGGTCGGTGGTCTCGAGCAGCTCCTCGGCGCGCAGCACCCGCTGGCTGGTGATCCACGCGTGCGGGGTGGTCCCGGTCTCGGCGCGGAACCGGCGGGCGAAGGTGCGCGGCGACATGCTGGCGTCCCGGGCGAGCGACTCGACGGTGTGCTGCTCGTCGAGGTGCGTGGTCATCCAGACCAGCATCGGCCCGAGCGTCTCGACGTCGCAGTCGGGCACCGGGGTCCGGATGTACTGCGCCTGGCCGCCCGCGCGCTGCGGCGGCACGACCATCCGGCGGGCGACGGTGGACGCGGCCGCGGCGCCGAACTCCTGGCGCCACAGGTACAGGCAGGCGTCGATGCCCGCGGCGGTGCCGGCGCTGGTGAGCACGCGGTCGTCGTCGACGTACAGCACCTCGGGCTCGACCTTGGCCAGCGGGAACTGCCGGGCCAGCTCGTCGCTGTGCCGCCAGTGCGTGGTGCAGGACCGGCCGTCGAGCAGGCCGGCGTCACCGAGCACGAACGCGCCGGTGCACAGGGACAGGATCCGGGCGCCGCGTGCGTGAGCCGGCGCGCAGGGTGTCCAGGACGCAGTCGGGCACCGGCTGGCCCTCGGCCCGGGCCGGCACCGCGATCAGGTCGGCCTCGTCGGCCCGGCCGAGGTCGTGCTCCACGGTCATGCCGAACCCGGCCTGGGTGCGCACCGGACGGCCGCCCGGGGCGCAGACGGCGAAGTCGAAGCACCGGCAGGCCCTCGTCGGACCGGTCGTAGCCCCACGCCTCGTGCAGCACGCCGAGCTCGAAGGGGGCCACGCCGTCGAAGGCCAGGACGGCCACGTTGGTGAGCATGGGTCCAGGATGCCACAAAGTTGGCAGAAAATCGATGCACTCTGTCATTCCTGCCACTGGTGGCAGTATCTCGCGCAGAGCATGATTACTGCCATGAACATCATCCCCTTCCTCGCGACGGTCTTCGTCATCCTTGCCACGGCCTACCTGGTCTTCTCCGCTCGTCTCCTTCGTCGCCGGCGACGGCGCCTCGCTCCGGCACCGCACCCCGCCGCGCAGCCACCCCGCCGACGACTTCGAACCGCACTCCCACTTCGCCTGACCCCGCGGGGACGCAGAAGGGCCCGGTCACCATCCTGGTGACCGGGCCCTTCCGTTCGTTCAGTCCGCTGCCGCGGGAGTCAGCCGATCAGGCCTGACCGCCCGTGAGCTTCTCGCGGAGCGCCTGCAGCGCCTCGTCGGACGCGAGCGAGCCCGCGACCTCGGTGCTGCCCGCGCCGGCGTCGTCGCCGCCGCCGCTGCTGCGGTGCTCGGCTGCTCGGAGGAGTACGACGTCGCCTCGCCGGCCTCGACCTCTGCCTTGGCGGCCTCGGCCTGCTGCTTGACGTGCGCCTCCCAGCGGGCGTGCGCCTTGGCGTACTGCTCTTCCCAGATGCCGCGCTGCTCGTCGAAGCCCTCGAGCCACTCGCCGGTCTCCGGGTCGAAGCCCTCCGGGTAGATGTAGTTGCCCTGCTCGTCGTACGACGCGGTCATGCCGTACAGCGTCGGGTCGAACTCCTCGCCCTCGGCGGCCGTGGCGGTCTCGTTGGCCTGCTTGAGGGACAGCGAGATCCGGCGACGCTCGAGGTCGATGTCGATGATCTTGACCATGACGTCGTCGTTGACCTGGACGACCTGCTCGGGGATCTCGACGTGACGCTCGGCGAGCTCGGAGATGTGCACCAGGCCCTCGATGCCCTCCTCGACACGGACGAACGAACCGAACGGCACCAGCTTGGTGACCTTGCCCGGGACGATCTGGCCGATCTGGTGGGTGCGGGCGAAGTGCTGCCACGGGTCCTCCTGCGTCGCCTTCAGCGACAGGGAGACACGCTCGCGGTCCATGTCCACGTCGAGAACCTCGACGGTGACCTCGTCGCCGACGGCGACGACCTCGCTCGGGTGGTCGATGTGCTTCCACGACAGCTCGGAGACGTGCACCAGGCCGTCGACGCCGCCGAGGTCCACGAACGCACCGAAGTTGACGATCGAGGAGACGACGCCCTTGCGGATCTGACCCTTCTGGAGCTGGGTCAGGAAGCCCTGACGCACCTCGGACTGGGTCTGCTCGAGCCACGCACGACGCGAGAGCACGACGTTGTTGCGGTTCTTGTCGAGCTCGATGATCTTCGCCTCGAGCTCCTTGCCGACGTACGGCTGGAGGTCGCGGACGCGACGCATCTCGACGAGGGAGGCGGGCAGGAAGCCGCGGAGGCCGATGTCCAGGATGAGACCACCCTTGACGACCTCGATGACGGTGCCGGTGACGACGCCGTCCTCTTCCTTGACCTGCTCGATGGTGCCCCAGGCGCGCTCGTACTGGGCGCGCTTCTTGGACAGGATCAGGCGGCCTTCCTTGTCCTCCTTCTGGAGGACCAGGGCCTCGACCTTGTCGCCGACGGCGACGACCTCGGAGGGGTCGACGTCGTGCTTGATCGACAGCTCACGCGAGGGGATGACGCCCTCGGTCTTGTAGCCGATGTCGAGCAGGACCTCGTCGCGGTCGACCTTCACGATGGTGCCCTCGACGATGTCGCCATCGTTGAAGTACTTGATCGTGGCGTCGATGGCTGCGAGGAAGTCCTCTTCGGACCCGATGTCGTTGACTGCGACCTGCGGTGCGTCCGAGAGAGTGGGGGTGATCGTCATAGGGGAGCGGATTCCTTGGGATGGATGAAGTTGTGCGGACGCGCGGAAAGTCCGGTTTCACTACCAGTGGATCGTGACCGCCGACGGTCGAATGGGACCATCGGCTGATAGCGAGCGAGAACCTGCTCTGTCTGAGACTCCGGCAGACCCCTGCGCATCCCACAGGATACGCAAGGAGTTCGACCCGAGTCCAACCCGGACCGCTCAGGCCGGTTCGTTCGAGCCTTCGCGGTCATCGGTCAGTCGCGCGATCTGCGCCCGGAGCGCTGACACCTCCGCGGCCAGGGCGTTCACGTCCCGTCGCGTAGCAGTCTGCGACTGCTCCTCGACCTCGGCCACGCGCTCGATCAGCCACGAGGCAAGTGAAGCGGTCACCACGCCGAGCAGGGCGATACCGCACAGCATGAGGCCCCCGGCGACGAACCGGCCCGTGTCCGTGACCGGGAAGTGGTCTCCGTAGCCGACCGTGGTGACCGTGGTCATCGCCCACCACAGGGCGTCACCGAAGGTCTCGATGTTGGACCCCGGGGCACCGCGTTCGCTGTCGAGAACCGCCAGGGCGCCGACGAAGAGGACGAGCGCAGCCGAGCCTCCGACGTAGACGGCCACTCGACCTCGCAGAGATCCACCCGCGTACCGATTGAGCACCGTCAGCAGGGTGACCAGTCGGAGCAACCGGAGCGGGCGGAGGATCGGCAGCACGACGACCACCAGGTCGAACACGTTGTCCCGCACGAAGGAGGGGCGGTCACGACTGAGCGTCAGCCTGACGACGTAGTCCAGCGCGAAGACGCCCCACGCTCCCCAGGTCACCACCCGACACGCCGCCGACCAGGGTGAGCCCAGCCCGGGATCGAGAATCGGCCAGGCGTACGCGCCCAGGAAGAGCAGGGCCACCAGGGTCAGCGGCCACTCGGCCAGCCTCTCCCACCGGTCCTGCCCCGTCTCCGCCATGCCGACAGGTGTCCAGGTGACTGCCGCTCATGCGTCGGAAAACGCCGGCATGTGGCGATTTCTGGTTCCACACCTGCGACACCGGAGCTAGGCAGGGGTCCCGTGCAGGTCGCCGGTCGTGGCGATCCCGGTGAGCAGACCGTGCGCCCGCTCGGCGACCGGGTTCTCCCCGCGCCGGGCGGCGAGGTCGACCAGGGCGTACAGGTCGGCCGCGCGGGCCAGGTCCAGCACGTCGTCCGGGGCGTCCACCACGCGCTCGGTGTACGTCGCCAGCACCGCTCCCGCGAACGCCGGGTCGCGGTCGAACCGGAGCAGGTTGCCCAGGTCGGTGACCGGCATCCCGGCGTGCGCGAACTCCCAGTCCAGGACCCCGGTGACCTCGAGCGTGCGCGGGTCGACCAGCAGGTTCTTCGGGTTCAGGTCGCTGTGCACCAGGCACGTCCGCCGGACGGCGTCCAGGAGCTGCTGCGCCCGGTCCGCGACCCGCAGCAGCCCGTCGTACGTCGCGTCGGGCCACTGCTCGAGCGCCGAGCCGGGCCGGCGCGCCTCGACGAAGTCCACCAGGTCGCCGGCCGGGAGCGGGACGACCCGGAGGTCGCCGTCGACGAACAGGCCGGGGCGCGGCATCGGCATCATCGCCAGCCGCGCCAGCACCACCCCGACGCTGCGGCCGACCGCCGCGCGCGACGGTCTCGTCGAGCCCGGGCAGCAGCAGGTCGAGCCGCTCCCCCGGCAGGAACGAGGTGACGAGCAGGCCGGGGGCTCCGGTCGCGGGGTCGGCGCGCCGGACGTCGAGCACCTCGGGCACCGGCAGCAGCCCGCGCACCAGCTCGAGCACGGCCGCGTCGACGTGCGGCGCCTCGGGCCCCCGGGCGCGGCTGCGCTCGCCGTAGATCCGCACCACGGTGCGCTCCCCCGCCGCCTCCGCGAGGAACGTCTCGCCGCTGTGCCCGCCCGCCAGGGGCTGGAGTCCGTAGCCGTCCACGGCCCCGATGCTGCCAGCCGGGCCACGCACTATCGTCGGCGCATGGTGTCCCTCGCTCGCGTCCCCCGTCCGACCGGCCCGGCGGCGTAGTCCCGTGCAGCCCGCCCGTCGTACGGTCTCGGAGGCGGACACCCAGCGGGCCAACCGTCGCGACTGGGACGCCTACGCCGACGAGTACCAGGCCACCCACGGCGAGTTCCTCCGCGACGTGGGCTTCGTCTGGTGCCCCGAGGGCGTGGACGAGGCGGACGCGCAGGTGCTCGGCGACGTGGCCGGCCGCCGGGTGCTCGAGGTCGGCTGCGGCGCCGGCCAGTGCGCCCGCTGGCTGACCACGCGCGGCGCCCGGGCCGTCGGCCTCGACCTCAGCACGCGCCAGCTCCAGCACTCCCGCCGCATCGACGACGAGACCGGCGTCCGGGTGCCCGGCGGTGGCGGGTACGGCGACCGCGCTGCCGTTCCCCGACGACACGTTCGACGTGGTCTTCTCCGCGTTCGGGGCGCTGCAGTTCGTGGCCGACGCCGGACGGGCGGTCGCACGAGGCGGCCCGGGTGCTGCGGCCGGGCGGCAGGTTCGCGTTCTCGGTCACCCACCCGGTGCGCTGGACGATGCCGGACGACCCGACGCGCGAGGGCCTCGTGGTCACCAGCTCCTACTGGGACCGCACGCCCTACGTCGAGGAGGACGACGACGGCCGGGTCACCTACGCCGAGCACCACCGCACGCTCGGCGACTGGGTCGGGCACCTCGCGCGCGCCGGGTTCCGGATCACCGGGCTGCTCGAGCCGGAGTGGCCCGCGGGGCACGACCGGGTCTGGGGAGGCTGGGGCCCGGAGCGCGGCGCCCTGGTCCCCGGTACGGCGATCGTCAGCGCGACCCTCGGCTGACCCTTCGTCCACCTCGGAGCGGGGCCGGTTCTCCCTTGTGGACAAGGGGAATCGATCTCGACGGTGTCGGACCTGGATCGGGATAGACTCGAACACATGTTCGACACCTCGTGGATCGCCGACCTGGACGCCGCTGCGGCGTGCCGGGCGATCACGGGCACCCAGGCCGACCTCCGCGAGGCGGAGTGGCGCGAGCTCGCTCTGGCCGCGCACTGGGCCGACCTGCACGACGAGCACACCGTGCCGGTCCGGACCGGTCCGGTGCTCGCCGGGATGGAGCGGGCCAAGCGGGTCGGTGGGGACGGCACGCCGATGGTGGCCGAGTTCGCCTGTGCCGAGCTCGGGGTGCTGCTGGGCACCAGCCCGACCAGCGCGGACCACCTGATCCGGGACGCCCTGGACCTTCGCCACCGCCACCCGGCCCTGTGGGCGGCCTTGGGTGCGGGGAAGGGCCGGGTGTGGAAGGCGCGCAAGGTCGCCCGCCTGACCGGAGCCGCCGGACTGTCGCTGGCGCAGGCCCATGCGGTCGACGCGGCCGTGACCCCCTACCTGGACTCGCTGCCCTGGAGCCGGTTCACCGCGCTGGTCGAGGCCCGGATCATCGAGGCCGACCCCGAGGCCGCGGAGGCCAGGCGCCTCGCGCACGCGCTGGACCGGTTCGTCGCCACCGGCCAGTCCGACGAGTTCGGGCTGAAGACCCTGATCGTGCGGGCCAACGCGGGAGACGTGATCTTCTTCGTCGCGATGTGCGACCGGATCGCGACCTGCCTGGCCGTCGAGGGTGACACCGACCCGGTCGACGTACGCCGGTCCAAGGCTGTCGGGATCCTCGCCCAGCCGGCCCTGGCGCTGGCGATGCTGCAGCGCCACGCCGCCCTCGCACCGGTCGACCCCGACGAACCGCTCCCGGACGACCGCCGAGCCGGACTGCCCGACCTGCGGTGGCCCCGTCGGTCCCGCCCCGGCGCCGTTCCCCGTCGACCCGGACCGGCTACGCCCCCACGCGGTGCTCTACGTCCGGATCAGCGAGGAAGCCCTCCGGACCGGCCGCGGGGTCGCCGTCTGCGGCGGCACCGGCGGCGCAGGCTCCGTGGGAGTGGTCACGGTCCAGCAGGTGCGGGACCTGCTCGGGCACTGCCGGGTGACCGTCCGCCCGGTCCTCGACCTGCGCGACCAGCTCCCGGTCGACACCCACGAGATCCCCACCGCCATGCGAGAGGCCCTCAAGCTCAGCAGGCCCTCGAGCGTGTTCCCCTTCTCCCACACCCACGGCGAGCCGGACCTGGACCACACCATCGCCTACCTGCCCCCGGACCGCGGTGGCCCGCCGGGGCAGACCCGGACCGACAACCTCGGCCCGATGACCCGGTTCGGGCACCGCGTGAAGACCCACGGCCGCGGTTGGCGACATCACCAACCGGTCCCCGGCGTCTACCTGTGGCGCACGCCGCACGGCTACTGGACCCGGGTCGACCGGCACGGCACCCACCTGCTCGACCGGAGCCCTGCGCTCGAGGTCGCCGAGAGCTCCACCAGTCCCCTCGAGCGCGCCTTCGCCCGGTTCGTCCTCGCCGCCTGAGCCGACCCTCCTAGCCGGTTAACGGCGGGAGGGGCGCCGATTGCTCGACGCCCCTCCCGTGTGCTGCTGGATCAGACGACTGGATCAGATGAACCGGCGACGCAGGCCGAACACCGCGCCTCCCGCACCCAGGATGGCCAGGCCACCCAGGCCGCGGGTCAGGTTCCGGCCGCCCTCGCCGTCGTCGCCCTGGATGACGTAGCTGTACGCCGTCAGGCCGACCGCGTCGGAGGAGCGCCGAACGCCATGTCCTCGGTCTGCGCACGCTTGGCGCCGGCCGTCATCGTGGCGTACAGCTCGCCGTAGCTCTGCGCCGTGGTCGTGCCGGCGGCGATGAGCTTCTTGGTGCCCTCGTCCGACAGCCGCTGGGCGCCGTCGACGAGCTTCGGGGCGCCGTCCGCGGCGGTGGACGAGGCCGGCGACGAGCTGGCCCGAGCCGTCCGCCGCGTCCTTCAGGCCGTCCGAGAGCTGACCCGCACCGGCAGCGAGCTGGCCGGAGCCGTCCTTCGCCGCACCGGCACCGTCCGCGAGCTGGCCGGAGCCGTCCTTGAGCTGACGCGCGCCGTCGGCGAGCTTGGCGCCACCGGCGTTGAGCTCGTCGGTGCCGTCCGCGAGCTGGCCCGCGCCGTCGGCGAGCTGACCCGCACCGCCATCGATCTGGCCGAGGCCGGCCGCGAGCTCACCGGTCTTGCTGGAGAGCAGCGACGCACCCGCGGACAGGTCACCCGCACCGGCGGCGAGGTCACCCGTGCCGGCGGCGAGGTCCGAGCCGCCGGACGCCAGGGCGCCCGCGCCGCAGACCAGCGTCTTGCTGGTGGCCGTGCAGCCACCGGCAGGAGCCGAGATGCCGGCCAGCAGGGAGGTCTGGATCGAACCGGTGATCCCGTCGACCAGGACCGGGATGCTTGGCCTTGAAGAAGCCAACCGCCTGCTGGATGCCGCAGTCGTCGCCTTCGGGGTCGAGGTCGCCGCGCCGACGGCACAGTTCAGCGTTGGCCCCGGGGTTGATCATCGCGCCCGACAGCTGGCAGGCGAGGCTCGGCTCCGGTGTTGGTCGATCGTGTAGACTTGATCCAGCGAGCAGACCGCGTCCACTCCGACCTTGACGCCCCGGTCGGGATGCAGTCTGTGCCGACCAGGCCGAGTAGCGTGCCGCCGTGCCGGTCGTCGAATCGTCGGGCCGCAGGCAGGTTCGTCGCGCACGGGCAGCCAGTGACTTCACCGTGCGTACGAGGTTCGCCACTGGGCCGTCGACAGCTGGCCGGAGCCGTCATCGCGCCCGTGCAGCTTGAGGCTGATGTACTGCAACGCGTCCATCGCGCCGCACTTGGTGGGGTGCCGCCGTCAGCTTCGCCGAGCAGTCGCTGCTTGGTGGCCGGCAGGGTTGCGCAGGCCCGAGCGGATCGCGTTGAGGCCGTCGAACACCGTCGCCGGCGACCGGTGCCCGGGCTCCCGACATGCGCGCCGATGCCGGTCACGACGGACTGCATGCCGCCGAGCAGCGCCTGGTACTGCGGGTCCGTGGAGAGCTGGGTCCGGACGGAGGCCGGCAGGGCCTGCACCCCGGACTCGAGGAGCTTGATGCCGGAGAGCAGGTCGCCCTGGCCGGTGGCGATCTGCTTCATGAAGCCGTCGATCGTGGTGGCACCGGCCGACACCTTCGTGGCGCCCGCGCTGAGGTCCTGGGTGCCGGCGTACAGCTGCTTGCTGCCGCTGGCCGCCTTGCCCGTGCCGTCCGCGAGGGTGCCGGCGCCGGCCGAGAGCTTGTTCGCGCCGGCCTTCAGCTTCTTGGTGCCGGCGGACAGCTGGTCCGCGCCACCGCTGAGCTCGCTGTTGCCCGCGGCGAGCTTCTTGGCGCCGGAGTTGAGCTGGCCCAGACCGTTGTCCAGGTCACCGGCGCCCTTGGCGAGCTTCTCCGAGCCGGGGACCGCTTCGCCGGCGAGGCCGGCGTTGAGCTGGCCGGCGCCGTCGCGGAGCTTGATCAGGCCGGCGAGGAGGTCGCCGGCGCCGTCGCGGAGCTTGAGCAGGTTCCGTCGATCTGCGTGGCGCCGTCGGTGAGCTCGGCGCCGGTGTCGGCACCGCCCTTGTAGCTGGTCGCCGCGGTCTTGAAGGTGGGGCTCTCCAGCGGGTTCACCGGGAGCGCCGAGATCTCGGCACGCGGGACCACGCCGTCCTTGACGTCGGCGGTGTAGCCGAAGACCGCGGTCGTCGAGCCGATCGGCGGGAACAGCGTCATGGTGAAGGACAGCTTGGTGCCGCCCTTGCCGTCGCCGGCGATGTTCGCCTGCTGCGACGACACGTTGGTGAACGTAGGCGGGCGCGACCAGGCTCAGCGAGCCCACCATCGGGATCGGGACGTCGACGGTCTTGGTGACCGTGCCGCCCTTGCCGTCGGGGAAGGACACGTCCTGCGGCGTACCGGTGACGTTCTCGACGGTGTAGACGACCTCGAGCTTGCCGTCCTTGCCGATGACGTCGCCCGGCTTCACGTTCTTGCCGTCGAGCTTGTAGGCCACCGAGACGTCGAGCGGGAGCTTGCCGTTGAAGTCGCTGACCGAGCGCAGCTTCTTCTCGCCGTCGACGGTGGTCTTCGTCAGCTGCTCGCCGTCCTTGACGTCGAAGCCGCCGAAGCCGTCGAGGTTGCGCAGGTGGTCGGTCGAGATCGGGTTCTTCAGGTCGACCGAGCCCGTGCCGGTCATCGCCAGCTGCTCGTAGACGCGACGGGTCTGCACCTGGCCGCTGGGCGAGGTGTACACCTGCACGGTCTCGGTGTTCACGACCTTGACGTCGCCGTCCGCGGCGTACGCCGGGGTCATGGCCACCGAGGCGATCACGGCGGTCACGGCGGCGACGGCGGCCGCGCGGAGGGGTGCGTTGAGACGCGCGTTCACTTGGTCTTCTCCATCATGAAGTCGTCGAGCTTCGAGTCGCCCGAGTCGGCCGAGGTCTTCGTGGTGCGCGAGGTGGTCGTGGTGCTGTCGTCCGACGGCGCGGCGGCCCGGTGACCGGTCGCCCCCTCGGGACGCGAGGTCGGAGCGACCAGCGCGGCGGCGAGGAAGCCGACGGCGACGTTGAACAGCAGGGTGGTCGCGGTGCTGACCGAGGTGGAGAGCGAGCTCCGGCGGCGCGGCGGCGTAGGTGAACTCGTAGGCCCCGCTCAGCGCGGCGGTGCCGAGCAGCGTGGTCCACAGCGGCAGCCGGTTCATGGTCGCGGCGGTGATGCCGACGCAGAGCAGCACGACCAGGCCGACGGCCACGGCGCGCCCACCGGCGGTGTCGGGCAGCAGCGCGGCGCGCACGGCGTAGCCGACCCAGGCGGCCACGAAGCCGGCGGCGAAGCCACCGAGACGGACGAGCGGCGTGCGGTCCGGCACCAGCGCGACGACGGCGCCGAGCGCCCCGCCGAGCAGTGCGACCGACTCGAGCTCAAGATCCAGTGCCGAGCTGACGATGACGACCAGGACGGCGGCCACAGCCAGGACCCCCCCGGCCATGAGTGTTCTGCGCATGCGTGCGCACTCCCTCCACGAAGATGAGGCCGAACCCGGTGTCGGTGTCGGCGTCCCTGCTCCCTCGCAGAGGGCGCAGATCTCGCAGGAGAGTACGCTACTTTTCAGTAACCGAAGGCGGAGAATTCAAGAAAAATCGCCATGACGTGTGTCAGATGCCACTGACTGGGTAAAAAGTCGGGTTTCGCCGTCTGATCCACCCGACACCCCTGGATGACGCCCCTCCCGGACCCGTCGTCCCGAGCACCTAGGCTTCCGGCGTGGACCTCCGGACGGCCAGTCGCAACGCGGTGCGCGACGGGGCGGTGATCGCCCTCGCGATGGCGGTCATGAACGTGACCACCTACGGGTTCACGATCCTCGCCGCCCGGCTCCTCGGGCCCGTCGAGTACGGCGCCCTGGCGGCCGTGATGGGCCTGCTCCTGGTCGTCAACGTGCTCTCGCTCGGCCTGCAGGCCACCGGCGCCCGCCGGGTCAGCGCCGCGCCGCAGGACCGGGCCGGGATCGAGCACGAGGTGATGGCGACCAGCTACGCCTCCTCGCTCGTGCTCGGCGCGGTCCTGCTGGTCGCCTCGCCGTTCGTCGCGATGGTGCTGAACCTCGACTCGTGGGTGTCGGCCGCGCTGATCGCCACGACCGCCGTACCGCTGTCGGTGATGGGCGGCCAGGCCGGCATCCTGCAGGGCGAGCGCCGGTGGGGCCCGCTCGCGCTGGTGTACCTCGCGGTCGGCGTCGGCCGGCTCGGCTTCGGCCTGGTGGCCCTGCTGGTCCGCACCGACACCCTCGGCGCGATGGTCGGCATCTCGGTGGGGGCGCTGCTGCCGGTCCTGATCGGCGCGTGGGCGCTGCGCCACCCCGCCCGCGGACGGGCGCAGCCGACGCCCGCGAAGGTGCGGACGCCGCTGGCGCAGCGCTGGGCCAAGGGCGGCGTGCTGCGCGAGACGTTCCACAACTCGCACGCGCTGCTGGCGTTCTTCGCGCTCTCCAACGCCGACGTGATCATCGCCCGGACCACCCTCGACGAGCGCCAGGCGGGGCTCTACGCCGGAGGTCTGATCCTCACCAAGGCGGTGCTGTTCCTGCCGCAGTTCGTGGTGGTGATCGCGTTCCCGTCGATGTCGCGGGCCGGCGACGACCGGCGTGCGCACCTGGTCAGCCTCGGCGCGGTGCTCGGCATCGGGCTGGTCGCGGTGCTCGGGGTCACCGTGCTCTCCACGCTCGCCGTGGTCTTCGTGGGCGGGTCGGAGTACGCCGACCTGCAGGGCCGGCTGTGGGGCTTCGCGGTGCTCGGCACGCTGCTGTCGCTGATCCAGGTGATGGTCTACGAGGTGGTCGCGCGCCAGCACCAGCGGATGGTGCTGGTCGTGTGGACCACGCTGCTGGTGCTGCTGTGCGCCGCCCCGTTCGTCGGCGGGCTGAGCGCCCTGCTCGCCGTGGTCGTCACGCTGGACGCGCTGCTGTTCGGGGTGCTGCTCGTGGTCAGCCTGCGCTCCCGGACGTCCTAGCCGACCGACCCGCCCAGCCCGGAGCTGCCGAGGTCGACCTTGCAGACGTCGCGCGCGTGCTGCTCGATGCTGGTGCCGGCCTGCTGGACCCGCAGGTCCTGCAGCTCGCGCGCGGCCTGCTGGACCGCGTCGAGCTGACCGGCGCTGACCCCGTCCGGCGTGCCGCCGGCCGCGAAGTCGCCCGGGTCGGCACCGGACTCGCGGATCGCGTCGGACAGCCCGCGCAGCGCCTGCACCAGGGTGTCCCACTCGTCCGCGATGTCGTCGGGGGCCTGGTCCGCCAGCCCGGCCAGGACGTCGACGGTCTCGGCCAGCGCCTTGCCGCCGGCCGCGCCCGGCTTGCCGGACTCGGCGGCGAGCCGGGTGAGCTGCGCCTTGTCGTCCTTCAGCGCGGAGCAGTAGGACTTCGTGCCGCCGCAGCCGGTGAGTCCGGCGGCGACCAGGACACCCGCCACCGCGACCGCCGTACGACGGAGGGGCCGGCGGGGGTCAGCCACGCAGGCCCCGGCGCTCGAGCAGCGGCTCGGTGCTCGGCGCGCGACCGCGCACGGCGGCGAACGCCTCGAGCGGGTCGACGGTGCCGCCGACGGAGAGCAGCTGCTGCCGGAACCGGTCACCGTTGGCGCGGGTCGGGCCGCCGTTCTCGGTGAACCAGCCGACCAGGTCGGCGTCGAGGACCTCGCTCCACAGGTAGGAGTAGTAGCCGGCGTCGTAGCCGCCGGCGAACACGTGCGCGAAGTAGCCGGTCCGGTAGCGCGGCGGCACCAGGTCGGAGCGGACCCCGTGCCGCTCCAGGGCGGCAGCCTCGAACGCCTCGACGTCCTCCGCGGCGACCTCCGCGCGGTCGCCGGCGAGCAGGTGCCACTCCTGGTCGAGCAGCGCGGCGCCGAGCATCGCCACCATCTCGAAGCCCTGGCCGTGCGCCTGGGAGGCGATCAGCCGGTCGACGACGTCCTGGGCGAGCGGCTCCCCCGTCTCGTGGTGCACGGCGTAGTGCGCGAGGACCTCGGGCCACCACGCCCACATCTCGTTGACCTGGGAGGGGAACTCCACGAAGTCGCGGGGCACCGACGTGCCCTGCAGGCGCGGGTAGACCGTGTCGGAGAACAGGCCGTGCAGGGCGTGGCCGAACTCGTGGAAGCCGGTGCGCACCTCGTCGACGGTCATCAGCGCCGGCTGCCCCGCGGGCGGCTGCGGCACGTTGAGGCAGACCACGACGACCGGGCGGGTGCCGAGCAGGTGGGACTGCCCGACGAACTCGTCCATCCAGGCGCCGCCCTGCTTGGTGGGCCGGGCGAACCAGTCGCAGACGAACAGCCCGAGCGTGCTGCCGTCCCCGTCGCGCACCTCGTAGACCCGCACCCCGTCGGCGTAGACCGGCAGGTCGGTGCGCTGCTCGAAGGAGACGCCGTAGAGCTGCGAGGCGGCGAAGAAGATGCCGTCGGTGAGGACCCGGTCGAGCTCGAAGTACGGCTTCACCGCGTTGGTGTCCACGTCGTACGTCGCGGCCTTGTCCCGCTCCGCGTAGTAGGCCCAGTCCCAGGGCTGCACCGGGCCCTCGACCCCGTCGGCGGCCAGCAGCTCCTCGATGCGGCCGCGCTCGATCTCGAGGTTGGCCATCGCCGGGCCCACCATCTCGCCGAGCATGTCCAGGACGGCCTTGGTGCTGCCCGCGGTCTGGTCGTCGGCGATGTAGGCGGCGTGGTCGGTGAAGCCCAGCAGCGCCGCCCGCTCGGCGCGCAGCCGGCTGATCCGGGTGACCAGGTCGCGGGTGTCGTGGTCGCCCCCGCGGGTGCCCCGGCTGGTCGCGGCCTCGTGCAGCCGGCGGCGGACGTCGCGGTCGGTCAGCGAGGAGATGGCCGGCTGGATGGTGGGCAGCGACAGGGTGAGCAGGTACCCGTCGAGCCCGGCGGACTGCGCGGCGCTCGCGGCGGCCTCGACCGCGTTGGCGGACAGCCCGTCGAGCCCGGCCCGGTCGGCGACGTGCACCGCGAGGTCGTTGGACTCGGCCAGCACGCGGGTGCCGAACTCGGTGGTGAGCGAGGTGATCTGCACGTTGAGCGAGCGCAGCGTGTCGCGGTCGGCGTCGGGGAGCGCCGCACCGGCGCGCACGAAGTCGCGGTGGTAGCGCTCGACGACCCGGACCTGCTCGGGGGTGAGCCCCGCGTCGTGGCGCGCCGCGTGCACGGCGTCCAGGCGCGCGAACAGCCGCGGGTCCAGCCGGATCGCGTCGGTGTGCTCCGCGACCAGGGGCGCGAGCTCGGCCTCGAGGGACTGCATCTCCGGCGTGGCCATCGAGGCCGCCAGGTTGTCGAAGACCCGCATCACCCGGCTGTAGGTCCGCCCCGAGCGCTCCAGCGCCTCGACGGTGTTCGCGAACGTCGGCGGCTCCGGGTCGGTGGCGATCGTCTCGACCTCGGCGCGCTGCTCGGCGACACCGAGGTCGAACGCAGGACGGTAGTGCTCGTGCCGGATCGCGTCGAAGGGTGGGAACGCGAAGGGCAGGTCGCTCGGGACGGCGAAGGGGTTGCTGTCGGCCATGCGACTGTTCTACACCGGCGCTCCCCCGGGCCGGCTCCTGCCCTCAGTCCGGCGTTCGCGGACGCGCCGAGGGCCGCGAACGTCTCGATCGCCGCGAGCGCGGCGTCGTGCAGCGCGACCTTGTCGGGACCGGCCCCGAGCACCTCGCGCGAGCTGGTCGGCAGCACGTTGCGCGCGGCGTCCCCGAAGATCCGTCGTACGTCGTCCAGGGTGCCGCCCTGGGCGCCGATGCCCGGGACCAGCAGCGGCCCGTTGACGTCGAGGCTGCCCACGGCGAGGTCGGAGGGCAGCTCGATGGTGGCGCCCGACGACCGCGCCGACCGAGCCGAGCCCCTCGACGCCGGCGTTGCGGGTGGCCACGGCGTCCAGCACCAGGCCGCCGACCGAGCGGCCGTCGGCGGTCACCGCGTGCTGGACCTGGGCGCCCTCGGGGTTCGAGGTCAGCGCGAGCACGAAGACGCCGGCGTCGTTGGCCAGGGCGGTGTCGATCATCGGGTCGACCGAGCCGATGCCGAGGTACGGCGAGACGGTGATCGCGTCGACGAACAGCGGGGAGTTCCGGTCGAGGTAGGCGTCGGCGTACCCCTGGGCGGTGCTGCCGATGTCGCCGCGCTTCACGTCGAGCAGCACCAGGCAGCCGCGCTCGCGGCAGCCCTCGACGACCTTCTCGAGCACCGCGACGCCGCGCGACCCGAACCGCTCGAAGAACGCCGACTGCGGCTTGACCACCGCGACCGTGCCCGCGAGGGCCTCGACGGCGGTGAGCGCGAACTTCTCCAGGCCGTTGACCGAGTCGGTCAGGCCCCACGCGTCCAGCAGCGCCGGGTGCGGGTCGATGCCGGCGCAGAACCGGCCCCGGTCCTCCATCGCGTGCGTGAGTCGGTCGCCGAAGGTCATCGGCTGCTCCCTTCGGGTTGCTGGTGCGCGAGCCCGACGGCGTCGGCTGCTGACTTCAGGTCCCGCCGGTCGAGCTCGTGCGACGAGCTCGTGGCGGATGCGGGTGGCGGCGGACGGGTCGCGGAGCAGCACGCTGCCCAGCTGTACGGCGGTCGCGCCGGCCAGCAGCATCGCGAGGGCGTCGAACCCGGAGCGGATCCCGCCGACGCCGACGACCGGGACGTCCGGCAGCGCGGCGTGCACGTCCCAGACGCAGCGCAGCGCGAGCGCGTGCACGGCCGGGCCGCTGAGCAGGCCGCCGCCGGCCCCGAGCACCGGGCGCAGGGTGGCCGGGTCGAGCGCCAGCGCCGGGAAGCCCTGGCACAGCACGACGGCGTCGGCGCCGTTGTCGACGGCCGCCCGGGCCTGGTCGACGACGTCCCCGCCGGGCGCGAGCTTGGCCAGCACGGTCGTGCCGCGCGGCAGGTCGCGGCGGACGACGTGCAGCACCTTGCCGGTCTGGTAGGCGTCGGGCACCGCCAGCTGCACCTCGACGGCGCCGACCCCGGAGGCGGTGGCGAGCCGGCGGGCCAGCTCGCCGTACTCCGCGAGCGAGCCGGCGCTGATCGACACGACCGCGCGGACGCCCTGCTGGCCGTACCACGGCAGCTCGGTGGCCAGGAAGCCTTGCAGGCCTGGGTTCTGGGCGCCGGTGGCGTGCAGCACGCCGCTCGGCGTCTCGGCGACCCGGGGCGGCGGCGAGCCGGCCTGCGCGTCGAGGGTGACCGTGCGGGTGACCACCGCGCCGAGCGCGGCGAGGTCGGTGAACGGGGCCAGCTCGCGGCCGCCGCAGCCCGCGGCGGTCAGCACCGGGGACGGCAGCTGCATCCCGGCCAGGTCGGTGGTCAGGTCGATCGTCGCTCACGAGGCACCTCGGGCGTCCGCCGGGATGCCGCCCAGGTCGCGCCACCGCACCCGGTCGCCGCGGAAGACCGGGCCCTCGGTGCAGGCGCGCACCATCCGGGTGCCGCCGTCCTCGCCGACGACCGGGAGCACGCAGGTCAGGCACAGACCGGTCCCGCACCCGTGGGGTACGTCGACCGCGGTCTGGCTCCACGCCCCGTGCGTCTCGGCGGCCAGCGCGACCCCGTGCAGCACGTCGGCGGGCCCGGCGGCGTAGACCACGTCGGCGCCGGTGCGGGTGAGCAGGTCGGGCAGGGCGTCGACGACCCCGCCGCGCAGGCCGACCGACCCGTCGGCGGTGGCGACCGTGACGCCGCGGGTGGCGCGCCGGGCCTCCAGCGCCCCGAACAGGCCGGCCTCGGTCCCGGCACCGAGCAGCATGTGCACGGCGCAGTCGCGCTCGCGGAGCCGCTCGGCCAGGGAGAACAGCGGGGCGCTCGCGCAGCCGTGCGCGACCAGCACGCAGGTCACCGGCTCCTTGGGCAGCGCGAACGGCCTGCCCAGCGGGCCGACGACGTCGACGGGGGTGCCGGGCGCGGCGCGCGGCCAGCCACCGGGTGCCCGGGTCGGTCGCCTCGAAGACGCACTCGACGGTGCCGCCGTAGGCGCCCGTGGGCCGGACCCGGTGCACCGGCAGCGGCCGGCGCAGGGTCGACTCGGCCATCGCGCCGCCGACGGTGACGGCGACGAACGTGCCGGGCCGGAACCGCTCGGGCGACGCCGGGGGCGACCAGCGTGAGGTGGTGGTAGAGCCCGGAGCGCTTGACGCCGAGCACCTCCCCCACGACCTGCACGGGTCCGGTCTCCGGGGCCGCGGCGGTCATCGTGCGGCCAGCGCGCGCTGCACGCGGGACGGCCACAGCGCGCCCTCGTAGACGAACGCGGTGTAGGCCTGCAGCAGCGTGGCGCCCGCGTCGAGCCGCTCGCGCGCGTCGTCGGCGTCGCCGATGCCGCCGACGGCGATGACCGTGAGGTCCGGGCCGACCCGCTCCCGGATCAGCCGCAGCACCTCGAGCGCCCGGGCCTTGACCGGCGCACCGGACAGCCCGCCGGCGCCGGCCGCCGCGACCTGCTCGGGCGTGGAGGCCAGGCCCTCGCGGCTGATCGTCGTGTTGGTCGCCACGATGCCGTCCAGGCCGAGCTCCACGGCCAGGTCGGCGACGGCGAGGACGTCCTCGTCGGACGAGGTCGGGGGCGATCTTGACCAGCAGCGGCAGGTGCGCCGCCGTCGCCGGTCGTGCGGCGTCCGCCTCGCGTCGTACGGCGTCCAGCAGCGGCCGCAGCCGGTCCACGGACTGCAGGTCGCGCAGGCCCGGGGTGTTCGGGGAGCTGACGTTGACCACGAGGTAGTCGGCCCACGGCGCGAGCAGCCGGGTGCTCTTCGCGTAGTCGGCGAGCACGGCGTCCTGGTCGTCGTCGGGGACCACCTTGGTCTTGCCGATGTTCACCCCGACCACGACGTCGCGGTGCGTCAGTCCCGAGCCGGCTCGCGAGCCGGCGGGCGACCACCGCGGCGCCCTCGTTGTTGAAGCCCATCCGGTTGACCACGGCCCGGTCCGCGGGCAGCCGGAACAGCCGCGGCCGGGGGTTGCCGGGCTGCGGCTCGGCGGTGACCGTGCCGACCTCGACGAAGGCGAACCCGAGCGCGGCGAGCGCGTCGATGCCCTCGGCGTTCTTGTCGAACCCGGCGGCCAGGCCCAGCGGACCCGGGAAGGTCAGGCCCATCGCCTCGCACCCGCCCGGACGGCGCCCGCACCGCGTGGCCGACCAGCGGCCGGCCGGCCCGGAGCGCGCGGAAGCCCAGCCGGTGCGCGGTCTCGGCGTCGACCCGGGTCAGCACCTTGTCGAAGAGCGTGCGGTACGGCGTCACGTCCGCCGCGCCCAGTCCTGCAGGGAGCGCACCCCGATCTCGCCGGCGCGCATCGCCTCGATGCCCTGCACGGCGGCGCCGAGCCCCTGCACGGTGGTGATGCACGGGATGTTCGCCATGATCGCGGCGGTGCGGATCTCGTAGCCGTCGATGCGGGCCGAGCCGCCGCCGGACGAGCGCGTGCGGGGTGTTGACCACCAGGTCGATCTCGCCGGCCTGGATCAGCTGCACCGTGGTCGGCTCGCCGTTCGGCCCGGGCCCTCGAAGTGCTTGCGCACCACGGTGGCCGCGACGCCGTTGCGGCGCAGCACCTCGGCGGTGCCCTGGGTGGCGAGGATCTCGAAGCCCGCGGTCGGCGAGCACCTTGATCGGGAAGATCATCGAGCGCTTGTCCCGGTTGGCCATGCTCACGAACACCTTGCCGCTGGTCGGCAGCGACCCGAAGGCCGCGGTCTGGGCCTTGGCGAAGGCGGTGCCGAAGTCGGCGTCGAAGCCCATCACCTCGCCGGTCGACTTCATCTCCGGGCCGAGCACGGTGTCGACCTGCGCGCCGTCGGGCGTGCGGAACCGGTTGAACGGCATCACCGCCTCCTTGACCGCGATCGGCGCGTCCGCCGGCAGGTCGCCGCCGTCGCCGGTCGCCGGCAGCACGCCGGCCGTCCGCAGCTCGGCGATCGTCTCGCCGAGCATCACCCGGGCCGCGGCGCTGGCCAGCGGCGTGGCGGTCGCCTTGGACACGAACGGCACGGTCCGGCTGGCCCGCGGGTTGGCCTCCAGCACGTAGAGCACGTCGGAGCCGAGGGCGTACTGCACGTTGAGCAGCCCGAGCACGCCGACGCCCTCGGCGATCGCGTGCGTCGCCTCCCGGATCCGCTTGATCTCCTGGGCGCCCAGGGTGATCGGCGGCAGCGCGCACGACGAGTCGCCGGAGTGGATGCCGGCCTCCTCGATGTGCTCCATCACGCCGCCGAGGAACAGGTCCGTGCCGTCGTAGAGCGCGTCGACGTCGATCTCCACCGCGTCGTCGATGAACCGGTCGACGAGCACCGGGTGCTCGGGGCTGATCTCGGTGGCCCGCTCGATGTAGCCCTCGAGCGAGGCGTCGTCGTAGACGATCTCCATGCCGCGGCCGCCCAGGACGTACGACGGCCGCACCAGCACCGGGTAGGCGATCTCGGCGGCGATGGCCTGCGCCTCCTCGAAGGAGGTGGCCATGCCGTGCTTGGGGGCCGGCAGGCCGGCGCGCGGCGAGCACCCGGCCGAACGCGCCGCGCTCCTCGGCGAGGTGGATCGCCGCCGGCGAGGTGCCGACGATCGGGCACCCCCGCGTCCTCGCAGGCCCTGCGCGAGCCCGAGCGGGGTCTGCCCGCCGAGCTGGCAGATCACCCCGGCGACCGGGCCGGCCTGCTGCTCGGCGTGCACGATCTCCAGCACGTCCTCGAGGGTCAGCGGCTCGAAGTACAGCCGGTCGCTGGTGTCGTAGTCGGTCGAGACGGTCTCGGGGTTGCAGTTGACCATCACGGTCTCGTAGCCGGCCTCGGACAGCGCCATGCTCGCGTGCACGCAGGAGTAGTCGAACTCGATGCCCTGGCCGATCCGGTTCGGGCCCGAGCCGAGGATGATCACCGCCGGCCGCTCGCGCGGCTGCACCTCGGTCTCCTCGTCGTAGGAGGAGTAGTGGTACGGCGTCCGGGCGGCGAACTCCGCCGCGCAGGTGTCGACGGTCTTGTAGACCGGGCGGATGCCCAGCGCGTGCCGGACGCCGCGCACGACGTCCGCGGGCATGCCGCGCAGCTTGCCGAGCTGGTCGTCGGAGAAGCCGTGCCGCTTGGCGCGACGCAGCAGCGCCGGGGTGAGCTCGTCGGCGTCGAGGATCTCGACGGCGACCTCGTTGATCAGCAGCAGCTGGTCGACGAACCACGGGTCGATGGCGGTCGCGTCGAAGATCTCCTCCGGCGTCGCGCCGGCCCGCAGCGCGTCCATCACCTCGCGCAGCCGGCCGTCGTGCGGGGTGCGGATGGTCTCGAGCAGCGCCGCCTTGTCGAGCTCGACCCACTCCTTGCGCCAGTCGAACGGCGCCTTCTTGTCCTCCAGCGAGCGCAGCGCCTTCTGCAGCGCCTCGGTGAAGTTGCGGCCGATCGCCATCGCCTCGCCGACCGACTTCATGTGCGTGGTCAGCGTCTGGTCGGCGGTCGGGAACTTCTCGAACGCGAACCGCGGCACCTTGACCACGACGTAGTCGAGGCTGGGCTCGAACGACGCGGGGGTCTCGCGGGTGATGTCGTTGGGGATCTCGTCGAGGGTGTAGCCGATCGCGACCTTGGCGGCGATCTTGGCGATCGGGAAGCCGGTCGCCTTGGACGCCAGCGCGCTGGAGCGGGAGACCCGCGGGTTCATCTCGATGACGATCAGCCGGCCGTCGGTGGGGTCGACCGCGAACTGGATGTTGCAGCCGCCGGTGTCGACGCCGACCGAGCGGATGATGCCGATCGAGAGGTCCCGCATGGCCTGGTACTCGCGGTCGGTCAGCGTCATCGCCGGCGCGACGGTGATCGAGTCGCCGGTGTGCACGCCCATCGGGTCGAGGTTCTCGATGGAGCAGACGATCACGACGTTGTCGGCCCTGTCGCGCATCACCTCGAGCTCGTACTCCTTCCAGCCGAGGATCGACTCCTCGAGGAGCACCTCGGTGGTCGGGCTGGCCGCGAGGCCGGACCCGGCGATCCGGCGCAGGTCGGTCTCGTCGTAGGCCATGCCCGAGCCGGTGCCGCCCATCGTGAAGGACGGCCGGATCACGACCGGGTAGCCGAGCCCGCCTCGCCGAGACCGCCTCGAGGCAGTCGTCCATCGTGTGGCAGACCACCGAGCGGGCGGTCTCGCCGCCGAGCTCCTCGACGATCTTCTTGAACGACTCGCGGTTCTCGCCGCGGTCGATCGCCTCGATGCTGGCGCCGATCAGCTCGACGCCGTACTTCTCGAGCACGCCGGCCTTGTCGAGCGCCATCGCGGCGTTCAGCGCGGTCTGGCCGCCGAGGGTGGCGAGCAGCGCGTCGGGACGCTCCTTCGCGATCACCTTCTCGACGTACTCCGCGGTGATCGGCTCGACGTACGTCGCGTCGGCGAACTGCGGGTCGGTCATGATCGTCGCGGGGTTGGAGTTCACCAGGATCACCCGCAGGCCCTCGGCCTTGAGCACCCGGCAGGCCTGCGTGCCCGGAGTAGTCGAACTCGCACGCCTGGCCGATCACGATCGGGCCGGAGCCGATCACGAGCACGCTGTGGATGTCGTCGCGCTTCGGCATCAGAGCGCTCCTCGCCATGAGGTCGCAGAACCGGTCGAACAGGTAGGCGGCGTCGTGCGGCCCGGCCGCGGCCTCGGGGTGGTACTGCACGGAGAAGGCGGTCAGCACGCCGTCGCGGTCGCAGCTCGAGGCCCTCGACCACGTCGTCGTTGAGGCAGACGTGGCTGACGGTGGCGACCCCGTAGGGCGTCTCGGTCTCGCGCGTCGAGCGGGGCGTCGACCGCGAAGCCGTGGTTGTGCGCGGTGACCTCGACCTTGCCGGTGGTGCGGTCCATCACCGGCTGGTTGATGCCGCGGTGGCCGTACTTCAGCTTGAAGGTGCCGAAGCCCAGCGCCCGGCCGAACAGCTGGTTGCCGAAGCAGATCCCGAAGTAGGGGATGCCCTGCCTCCAGCACCGCCCTGAGCAGCTCGACCTGCCCCTCGGTGGCGGCCGGGTCGCCCGGTCCGTTGGAGAAGAACACGCCGTCGGCGCCGGTCGCGCGCACGTCCTCGAGCGTGCGAGGTGGCCGGCAGCACGTGCACCTCGATGCCGCGCTCGGCCATCATCCGCGGCGTGTTCGCCTTGATGCCCAGGTCGACCGCCGCGACGGTGAACCGCTTCTCGCCGACCGCCGGGACGACGTACGCCTCGCGGGTGGAGACCTCGGTGGCCAGCTCGGCGCCGGCCATCCCGGCGGAGGCGAGCACCCGCTCGAGCAGCGCCGCCGGGTCGGTCTCGGTGCTGGAGATGCCGACCCGCATCGCGCCGCGCTCCCGCAGGTGCCGGGTCAGCGCGCGGGTGTCGACGCCGGAGATGCCGACGACGCCCTGGTCGCGCAGCTCGTCGTCCAGGCTCCGCTTCGAGCGCCAGCTCGACGGCCGGCGGGCCGGGTCGCGGACGACGTACCCGCTCACCCAGATCCGCGACGACTCCGGGTCCTCGTCGTTCATGCCGGTGTTGCCGACGTGCGGCGCGGTCATCACCACCACCTGGCGGTGGTAGGAGGGGTCGGTCAGCGTCTCCTGGTAGCCGGACATGCCGGTGGAGAACACCGCCTCGCCGAAGGTCTCCCCCGCGGCCCCGAACGACTCGCCGCGGAACGTCCGTCCGTCCTCGAGGACGAGCAGTGCTGTCGTGTCATGCCGCGTTCTCCTTGGCCATCTTCGAGATCGTCCGGACCCATGCGTCGTGCTGCTCGGCCACTTGGAGGCGTCCGGACCCAGCGCGTGCTGCCGGTCACCGGGGTCGGTGAGGCGGAAGCCGGTGTCGAGCAGGTGCTCGCCGTGCTGCCAGGTGACCACCAGCACGCCGTGCGGCGGCACGACCTTGCCGGCGATGCCGCGGTCGTGCCGGGCCCCGCGCAGCGCCGCGGCCGGGATCCGGAACGAGCCGGCCAGCCGGACGACGTCCAGGCCCTCGTCCGACAGCGAGAGCCGGCAGCTGCTGCGCGCGCCGAGCCCGCGGGCCACGACCCGGTCGAGCCAGTCGCCGCTGGTCGTGGTGCCGAAGTAGCGCGCACCGGACTCGAGCGTGGGCGTCGGCAGGTCGGCGACGGCGGGCGTCTCGACCAGCGGCAGCAGGTCGTGCTTGCGGCCGCGGCGTCGCCAGCCGCGCCACATGCCGAGGTAGGCGAGGCCGAGCAGCGGCGAACAGGATCAGCACCGGCAGCCAGCGGGGGCCCTCGCTCATGCGAGCTTGCCGTCGAGGACGGTGGGCGTGCCGCGCAGGAACGTCGCGACCACCCGTCCGGGCAGCTCGCGTCCGACGTACGGCGTGTTGCGCGAGAGCGACGCGAGCCCGGTGCCGTCGACCACCTGCGAGAACGCGGGGTCGTAGAGCACCACGTTGGCGGGCTCCCCCACCGCGAGCGGCCGGCCGTGGCCGGAGAGCCGGCCGATCTGCGCCGGCCTGGCGGACATCCGCTCGGCGACGCCGGCCCAGTCGATGAGGCCGGTGTCGACCATCGTCTGCTGCACGATCGACAGCGCGGTCTCCAGGCCGAGCATCCCGAACGCGGCGGCCTGCCACTCGCAGTCCTTGTCCTCGTGCGGGTGCGGCGCGTGGTCGGTGGCGACGACGTCGATGGTGCCGTCGGCCAGGCCGTCGCGCAGCGCCTCGACGTCGGCGGCCGAGCGCAGCGGCGGGTTCACCTTGTAGATCGGGTCGTACGTCGCGGCGAGCTCGTCGGTGAGCAGCAGGTGGTGCGGGCACACCTCGGCGGTGACGTTCCAGCCCTTGCCCTTGGCCCAGCGGACGATCTCGACCGACCCGGCCGTGCTGACGTGGCAGACGTGCAGCCGGGAGCCGACGTGCGCGGCGAGCAGGCAGTCGCGGGCGATGATCGCCTCCTCCGCGACGGCCGGCCAGCCGCGCAGCCCGAGCCGGCCGGACAGCTCGCCCTCGTTCATCTGGGCGTCCTCGGTCAGCCGGGGCTCCTGGGCGTGCTGGGCGACGACGCCGTCGAAGGCCTTGACGTACTCCAGCGCGCGGCGCATCAGCACCGCGTCCGAGACGCACTTGCCGTCGTCGGAGAACACCCGGACCCGGGCCGCGGAGTCGGCCATCGCGCCGAGCTCGGCGAGCCGCTCGCCCTGCAGCCCGACGGTGACCGCGCCGACCGGGAAGACGTCGCAGTGCCCGGCCTCGCGGCCGAGCCGCCAGACCTGCTCGACGACGCCGGCGGTGTCCGCGACCGGGTCGGTGTTGGCCATCGCGTGCACGGCGGTGAAGCCGCCGAGCGCCGCGGCCGGGGTGCCGGTGTCGACGGTCTCGGCGTCCTCGCGGCCGGGCTCGCGCAGGTGGGTGTGCAGGTCGACCAGGCCGGGCAGCGCGACCAGGCCCTCGGCGTCCACGACCTCGGCGCCGTCGGCGTCGAGGCCGGCGCCGATCGCGGCGATCACGCCGTCCTCGAGCAGCAGGTCGGTGGGCTCGCCGCCGAGGATCCGGGCGTTCTTGATCAGGTACGTCGTCACGACGAGGTCTCCGCGGGTTCGAGGGGGTGGCGGGGGTCGAGAGGGCCGGCTCGGAGCCGCCGAGCAGGAGGTAGAGCACGGCCATCCGGACCGCGACGCCGTTGGTGACCTGCTCGACGATCACCGACCGCTTGGAGTCGGCGACGTCGGCGGTGATCTCCATGCCGCGGATCATCGGGCCGGGGTGCATCACGATCGTGTGGTCCTGGAGGGTGTCCATCCGGCGCCCGTCGAGGCCGTAGCGGCGGCTGTACTCGCGGGCGGTCGGGAAGAACCCGCCCCCCTGCAGGGTCATCCGCTCGCGCTGGACCCGCAGCATCATCACCACGTCGGCCTTGGGCAGCACCGCGTCGAGGTCGTAGGACGTCTCCACGTCCCAGCCCTCGATGCCCACCGGCAGCAGGGTCGGCGGCGCGACGAGGGTGACCTCGGCGCCGAGCGTCTTGAGCAGCAGCGCGTTCGAGCGGGCGACCCGGCTGTGCAGCACGTCGCCGACGATCGCGACCCGGCGGCCGTCGAGGTTGCCGAGGTGCCGCCACATCGTGAACGCGTCGAGCAGCGCCTGGGTCGGGTGCTCGTGGGTGCCGTCGCCGGCGTTGACCACCGAGCTCTTCGACCAGCCGGCGTTGGCCAGCAGGTGCGGCGCCCCCGACGCCCAGTGGCGTACGACGACCGCGTCGGCGCCCATCGCCTCCAGGGTCAGCGAGGTGTCCTTGAGGCTCTCGCCCTTGGACAGCGAGGAGCCCTTGGCGGAGAAGTTGATGACGTCGGCCGAGAGCCGCTTGGCCGCCGCCTCGAACGAGATCCGGGTCCGGGTGCTGTCCTCGAAGAACAGGTTGACCACGGTGCGGCCGCGCAGGGCGGGCAGCTTCTTGATCGGCCGGTCGGCCAGCGACCGCATCTCCTCGGCGGTCGCCAGGACGAGCTCGGCGTCCGCGCGGGTCAGGTCGCCGGCGCTCAGCAGGTGGCGCTTCATCGCTGCTCCTCGTTCTCGTCGCGGGTGTCGTGACGGACGCGCCCGGCGTGCCGGAGATCGTCACCGCGTCCTCGCCGTCGAACTCCGCGAGCCGCACCCGGACCGACTCGACCAGGGACGTGGGGAGGTTCTTGCCGACGAAGTCGGCGCGGATCGGCAGCTCGCGGTGGCCGCGGTCGACCAGCACGGCGAGCCGGACGGCCTGCGGGCGGCCGACGTCGTTCATCGCGTCGAGGGCGGCGCGGATCGTGCGCCCGGAGAACAGCACGTCGTCGACGAGCACGACCACCTTGCCGTCGATGCCGCCGTGCGGGATCTCGGTGGGCAGCAGGGTGCGGGCCGGCCGCATCCGCAGGTCGTCGCGGTACATCGTCACGTCGAGCGAGCCGACGGCGACGTCGACGCCCTCGACCGCGGCGATCTTGGCGGCGACGCGCTGGGCGAGCGGGACGCCGCGGCTCGGGATGCCGAGCAGGACGAGGTCGGCGGCGCCCTTGTTGCGCTCGAGGATCTCGTGCGCGATGCGGGTGAGGGCCCGGGAGACGTCACGGGGGTCCATCACCACCCGGGGGGCGGGGCCGGTCGGGGCTGAGGGCACTGGCGGGGCAGGCACGAGCAGCCGAACCTCCTTCTCCGCCTCACAGGACGGCTCGTTAAAGGATGTCGATCGGGCGTCACGGTAGCAGCCGGGCCGACGGTCGCGACGACCCGGCACCGCCCCGGTGAGACGGCTCAGCCGGTGCGCTGCATCGCCAGCACCAGCGGGGACTGCTCGCCGGTCCGCGCGTCCAGCGTGAACACCCGGCTGGCCCGCTCGCAGCGTCCGCCGACGGTGCACCGCAGCCACGCCTCGCGGATCGTGCCGGCCGGCCGGTGCCGGGCCTTGACCAGGGCGAGGAAGGTCCGGGCGTCCTCCCAGCGCGGGTCCTGCACCGGGTCGAGACGGCCCAGGAACGTCCGTCGTACGTCGCCGGTGCGGGTGCTGCGCAGCCGCATCAGCGTGTAGTTGCTGGTCGGCCGGCGGTCCCGGTGGCCGAGGGTGAGCACCCGGCGGTCGGTCCCGGAGAAGCGGGCGACGCGCTCGGTGTCCGGCAGCCGCCACGGGGCCAGGCTGCCCCGCGGGAACGACCCGACGTAGGTCAGCGAGGTGTCGCCCTCGAGCAGCGCGACCCGGCGGGCCGAGAGGTCGGCGGCGTACGCCTCGTCGTCGGCGTAGTGCGTGACCCGGCCGGTGCGCGGGGTCCACCACACGGTGTGCCCGCCGACGTCGACCAGGGCGCGGACCCGGCCGAGGGCGACCACGTCGCCGCCGCCGGTGAACAGCCGGGAGACGGTCCTCCCGTCGGCCACCCGGACGACGCGACGTGCGGCGCGCCCCGCCGGTGGAGTAGGCGATCCGGCGGCCGTCGGCGGACACGGCCGTGAGGTAGGCGAACCAGCCGTGCCCGACCACCCGCGAGCGGCCGAGCCGGTTGACGAAGCGGAACGTGGTGCGCGCGTCGAGGTCGGGCAGGGTGTTCGACCACGACGTAGCCGCCGCGCACCGCGGCGAGCTGGGTGAGCTCGCCGGGGAAGCGGACCGGGATCGAGCGGCGGCCGTCGTGCAGCCGGTGGGACCGCCGGTCGTAGTAGGCGACCCGGGGGTTCGGCCCGCGCCGGCCGGTCAGCGGCGCGAGCAGGGTCCGCGGTGCGGCGGCACTCCGGTGCCCGTCGCGGCCCTGCACGGGCAGGGCGGGCGCGGGCGCGGCGAGGGTGCTGGTGACCGCGGCCACCAGCGTGGCGAGCAGGATGCGACGACGTGTCCCGGACATGGGGTCCCCCGATCTCGGCGAGGCCTGGTGGCTGCGACGTTACCCAGACGCCGGGCCGTCGGGCCGGGACCCCGGCGCGAGCGTCGCCGGGTGTCGCGGCTGCTCCGCGGCTGCTCGGGTCGCCCATGGGTGGACCCGCACGCTGCTGGCCTAGACGGCGCTCAGTGCTTCCTGGAGGTCGTCGTAGATCGGCAGCACCTGGTCCAGGAGACGTGAGCGCCAGCATCCGGCGGATCTGGTGCGTCGGCCCGACCAGCCGCACCGCGCCACCGCAGCCTGCCGCGCGATGTGTCCGCTGGTCGCCAGCACGCCGAGACCGCTGGCATCCATGAAGGTGACCTCGCGCAGGTCCACGACGACGTTCGGTCCGGCCACCGCGAGCAGCGACCGCAGGTCGCCGCGCAGGCCGTGTCCACCTCCCCGGCGGCCGCCAGCACCGACCAGCCGCACGGCCGGTCGACCGACAGGGAGAGGACGGGTGCGCGCATCGTCATGGTCCGCTGCCCGCTGCTCGGGGGGCGTGGCCGTCGGGCAACCGGCTCGTTGTTCATCTGCATGGGCGTCACCTCGCGTCACCGTGCGATGAGGGCGGGGTCCGGGCCGTCGAACACGCTCAGTCTCACCCGGCCCCGGACACGATGTCCATGACCCGACCGGGCCTTCCGACGCGCGCGTTCGGAGCAGTCCGGCACGTGTCGGCACATCGGCGGACAAACCGCGGGCCGGTCTCAGGCCAGCCTGGACAGGGCGTCCTCGACGGCGCGGTGGAAGGTCGGGTAGGCGTAGATCATCGACCTCAGCGTGTCGGTCGGGACCTCGGCGTGCACCGCGGTCACCAGCATCGACAGCACCTCTCCCCCGCTCGGGCCGACGGCGGTGGCCCCGACGAGCACGCCCCGGTCGGCGTCCTCGACGAGCTTGACCAGGCCCTCGCCCCGGGCGATCCAGCCGCGCGTGGACGAGGCGAGGTCCGTCGTACCGACGCGCACGGTGAGGCCGGCGTCGCGGGCCTGCTTCTCGGTCATCCCGACCGAGCCGACCTCGGGATCGGTGAAGGTCACGTGCGGCACCGCGTGGTACGCCGCCGGGGGACCGTCCTGGCCGAGGATGTCGCGCACCGCGACGGCGGCCTGGTACATCGACATGTGCGTGAACGCGCCCTTGCCGGTGATGTCGCCGATCGCCCACAGGCCCTCGGTGCCGGTGGCCCGCAGCCGCTCGTCGGTCTCGATCGAGCGGGCCGTCGGGTCCAGTCCGACGGAGTCCAGCCCGAGGTCGGCGAGCACCGGGTCGGCGGCCGGCCGCGACCAGCAGCTTGTCCGCGTGCAGCGCCTGCCCGTCCACCTCGACGGTGAACCGGCCCTCGGCGTAGGCCACCGAGGAGATCGTCGCGCCGGCCAGCACCTGGATGCCCTCCCGGGCGAACACCTCGGCGACCAGCGCGCTGGACTCCGGCTCCTCGGGCGCCAGGAGCCGGTCGGCCACCTCGAGCACCGTGACCCGGACCCCGAACCGGGAGAAGGCCTGCGCCATCTCGGCGCCGATCGCGCCGCCGCCGATCACGATCAGCGAGGCGGGCAGGTCGGCCAGCCGCACGGCGTCCCGGTTCGTCCAGTACGGCGTGCCCGCGAGGCCGTCGATCGGCGGGGCCGACGGGTCCGTGCCGGTGTTCAGCACCACGCCCCGGCTCGCGATGTACGTCGTCCCGTCCGACCTCCACGGTCCGCGGGCCGGTGAGCCGGGCCGCACCGCGCACGAACGTGACGCCCGCGTCCACGAGCCGGTCGACGGCCACCTGGTCGTCCCAGTCGGCGGTGGCCTCGTCGCGGATCCGGACGTGCACCGGCGACCAGTCCGGCGTCACCGTGCTCGTCGCCCGCCAGGTCCGCGACCCGCCGGGCCTCGGCCAGCACGTCGGCGGCCCGGATCATCATCTTGCTCGGGATGCAGCCGAAGTAGGGGCACTCGCCGCCGACCAGCCGGCGGTCCACCCCGACGACCGACAGGCCGGCCTGCGCGAGCTGGGTGGCCGCCGACTCCCCGCCCGGCCCGAGCCCGACGACCACCACGTCCACCTGCCGGCTCTCAGAAGTCATGCCGGCCAGCCTGCCATCCCCGGCAAGCCCCGGCTCCTAGGCTGCTGGCATGGCTCACGGCACGCACGACTACGACGACGACCCCCGCAACGCCTCGATCAGGATCTGGGTGAACGGCGAGCTGCTGCCCCGCGAGCGCGCGGTGGTCTCGGTCTTCGACTCCGGCTTCGTGCTCGGCGACGGCGTCTGGGAGGGGCTGCGGGTCCGCGGCGGGCACCCGGCCTTCCTCGAGACCCACCTCGACCGGCTCTACGAGGGCGCCCAGGCGATCCTGATGGACGTCGGCCTGAGCCGCGCCGAGCTCACCTCCGCGATCTACGAGACGCTGCGCGCCAACGACATGGTCGACGGCGTGCACGTGCGGCTGATGGTGACCCGCGGCGTGAAGGCGACGCCCTACCAGGACCCGCGGGTGACCGTCGGGCCGGCGACGGTGGTGATCATCGCCGAGCACAAGGAGGCGATGCCCGACGACCGTCACGCACGGCATCACGCTGTTCACCACGCACGTGCGCCGGGCCTACCCCGACACCCTCGACCCCAAGCTCAACTCGCACAGCAAGCTCAACGACATCACCGCGTGCATCCAGGCCTACACCGCCGGCGCCGACGAGGCGCTGATGCTCGACCCGCACGGCTTCGTCGCGACCTGCAACAGCACGCACTTCTTCGTCGTGAAGGGCACCCCCGACGAGCCCGAGGTGTGGACCTCGGACGGCCGCTTCTGCCTGGGCGGCATCACCCGCGGGAACGTGCTCGCGCTGTGCCGCACCGGCGGCATCACCGCCCGCGAGACGACCTTCAGCCTCACCGACGTCTACAGCGCGCAGGAGGCCTTCGTGACCGGGACGTTCGCGGGCGTCGTACCGGTGCGGACGGTGGACGGCCGCACGATCGGCACCGGGGCGCGCGGCCCGGTCGTCGAGCGCCTGCAGCAGATGTACGTCGACCTCGTCGACGCCGACGTCGCGGGACGGTCGGCGCCGTGAGCGGCGAGACCCGGGTCGCGATGTGGAGCGGCCCCCGCAACGTGACGCACCGCGATGATGCGCTCGTGGGAGAACCGCGAGGACACCGTCGTCGTGGACGAGCCGTTCTACGCCGCCTACCTGCTGCGCACCGGGATCGACCACCCCGGCCGGGAGACCGTGATCGCCTCCCAGCCCACCGACCCGGCCGAGGTGGTCGCCGCGCTGCACGCTCCGCTGCCCGACGGGGTGACCGTGCACTACGCGAAGCAGATGACCCACCACCTCGCCGACGACATGGACCTGGCCTGGACCCGGGACTTCCGCAACGTGCTGCTGATCCGCGACCCGGCCGAGGTGGTCGCGTCCTACGTGCGCTCGCGGGAGTCCTGCGAGCCCGAGGACATCGGCCTGCTCCAGCAGGTCCGGCTCCTCGACTCGCTGCGCTCCGGCGAGGACGCTCCCCCGGTGATCGACGCCGGCGACTTCCTGCGCGACCCGGAGGGCTACCTGCGCTGGCTGTGCGACTGGCTCGGGATCGGGTTCACGCCCGCGGATGCTGGCCTGGCCGGCGGGTCCGCGCAGCAGCGACGGGGTCTGGGCGCCGTACTGGTACGACGCGGTGTGGCGCTCGACCGGGTTCGAGCCGTGGCGCCCGCGCGAGGTGTCGCTGGGCCGGCACGACGCGGACGTCGCGGAGGCCTGCCGTCCCGCCTACGACCGGCTGGCGGCGCTCCGACTTCGCCTCTGACGTCCCTTCCGCGGGAAAACTTGCGATCTGCACCTTGTGGGAGGTCGATCTTCCGGGAAGAGTGACCGCCGGGTCTCGAGCCACCGGGACCGTCGCGCCACCGAGGGGAACTCTCCAGATGCAGCTGCGTCATCGACGTCACCGCTCCGCCATCGCGCTCACCGCCGGCCTGCTCGCCGTCGTCACCGGCGTCTCCACCACCGCCTCCTTCGCGGCCGGCCAGCACCAGCCGCGGGCCGGGGCCGAGCAGCACTCCGACCCGGGCGCCGACGCCCGCGGCGGGTTCGACGCCCGGCGGGGCACCGGCGACAAGGCCCGGGCAGCCCTGCTCCGCGACGCCGCCCGCGCCGCGTCCCGCCCCGAGACGCGCCGGCTGCGCGGCTCGCTCGGCGACCACGCCCTGCTCGACCTCGACGGCGCCACCGGGACGCCGCGCCTGCTGACCCGGCTCGACGGCTTCCTGACCGGGCGCAGCTCGCAGGGCGCCGCGAAGGTCACCCTCGGGTACGTCGCCGACCACCACGACGCGCTCGGCCTCAGCCGCCGGGACCTGAAGACGTTCCACCTGCGCCGCGACTACGTCGACGTCGACGGCACCCACCACCTGTCCTGGACGCAGAAGATCGGCGGTGTCGACGTCTTCGGCAACGGCCTGCAGTCCGCGGTCACCGACGGCGGCCGGCTGGTCAGCCTCGGCGGCTCGCCGGTCTCCGGGGCTTCCGCCGCCTCCACCGCCGCCACCCGGCTCGACACCGGCGCCCAGGCCATCTCCGCGGCCCGCACGGAGCAGGGCGACACCGCCTCCCCGGGCGCCCGCGACACCGCCCGCCAGGTGCTGTTCGTGACCCGCTCGGGCACCCACCTCGGCTGGAGCACGGTCACCATGTCGGCCGCGCACCCGACCCTGACGGTCCTCGACGCGCACACCGGCGGGCTGCTGTTCCGCCGCCCGCTGTCGTCCGACGCCACCGCCACGGACGCGAAGGACGCCCCGAAGAGCGGCAGCGGCGGGCTGGCCTTCCCGTACTTCCCGCGCGCGCCGCGCGGCGGCAACCAGGTGTCGGTCGACTACACGGCCAAGGGCTGGCTCGACGCCAACGCCACCAAGCTCTCCGGCAACAACTCGCACGCCTACTCCGACGTGAACGACGACGACAGTCACCAGGGCACCGAGGAGGCCGCGCCGTCGGCCGGGCACCGCTGGGACTACGCGCTCAAGCCGTTCACCGTCCCGAGCGTGTCCTTCTGCGACAACCCCTACCCGTGCTCGTGGGACCCGAACGTGCCCTTCTCCTGGCAGGCCAACCGGGCGCAGAACGTCGCGCAGGTGTTCTTCTTCGTCAACAACTGGCACGACCACCTGCTCGACGCGCCGATCGGCTTCACCGAGGCGGCCGGCAACTTCCAGCTCCGCAACAGCACCCGCGGCGGTGTCGCCGGTGACGCCGTCGACACCCAGACCGACGACGGCGCGAACACCGCGAACGGCCTGCCCGACGGCGTCGCACATCGACAACGCGAACATGAGCACCCCGCCCGACGGCCAGGCGCCGACGATGCAGATGTACCTCCAGCACCAGCCCGGCACGTCGTACCCGGACGAGGACCCGTTCTCGCCGACCAACGTCGGGGACGAGGCGGACACCGTCTACCACGAGTACACCCACGGCCTGTCGAACCGGCTGGTCGTCGACGCGTCCGGCAACTCCACCCTCGGCGAGGTCCAGGCCGGGTCGATGGGCGAGGCCTGGAGCGACTGGTACGCCATGGACTACCTCGTCGACCAGGGCCTCCAGCGCGACACCCGCGGCACCGCCGACATCGTGCTCTTCCAGTACGACGGCGCCGGCACCGCCGTGGACCGCACCGAGCCGCTGGACTGCAAGGTCGGCGACACCACCGCGGCCTGCACGGGCGGCGCGACCGGGCACACCGGCGGCTACACCTACGCCGACTACGGCCAGGTGAGCGGCAGCCCCGAGGTGCACGCGGACGGTGAGATCTGGTCGCAGACCCTGTGGGACCTGCGCGACGCCCTCGGGTCGTCCCGGACCGAGGCGCTGGTCACCCGGGCCATGGAGCTCTCCCCGTCGAACCCGTCGTTCCTCGACGAGCGCAACGCGATCCTGTCCGCCGACACCGTGAAGTTCGGCGGCGCAGGACGCCGACGCGATCTGGAAGGTCTTCGCGCAACCGCGGCATGGGCTACTACGCCGGCAGCCTCGGCGGCGACGACGCCGCTCCCGGCGCCGACTTCCACCAGCCGCCGGCCTCGGTCCGGACCGCGTCGATCACCGGCACGGTCACCGACCAGGACAGCGGCAAGCCCGCCTCCGGGATCACCGTGACGCTGGCCTTCCAGGGCGGCAACGGCACGGCGAACCCGTCCGCCGTCACCGCGGCCGACGGCAGCTACACCATCGCCGACGTCCCGGTCGGGCAGCTACGCCAAGCTGACCGCCAGCGGCGCCGGCTACGACCCGGCGACCACCTCGGTGGACGTCGGCCCGCGCGGCACGGTCAAGAACTTCTCGCTGCGTCGCGACTACGCCGCCTCCAGCGGCGGCGCGACCATCGCGTCGTTCACCGGCCCCGACTACGGGCCCGACGTGCGGCCCGGCGCAGGCGATCGACAACAGCCAGGCCACCGGCTGGGGCAGCACGACCGGTGACGACGCCGGGACGCCGACCAACGTGTTCCAGCCGAAGAACATCGTGATCGACCTGAAGCAGTCCGTGGCGATCTCCGAGATCGCGGTCGACCCGTCGGCCACCTGCGGGGACGGCGGCAGCGCCTCGACCGGTCGGTACTCCGATCGAGACGTCCGCCGACGGCTCGACCTGGACGCCGGCCGCCTCGGGCACGTTCACCTCGGCGGACCGGGGCCGGCTCAACCCGCTGACCCCGGCCGGCGGCTCGGCGACGGCCCGCTACGTCCGGTTCACGATCCTCGGGAACCAGACGCCGGACTTCGCCACCAGCTGCCCCGGTGGCGCGTTCTCGGGCTGCCAGTACACCGACCTGACCGAGATCGAGGTCTACGGCCGCCCCGCCGCCTGACCCACCCGCCGAGTTGTCAGGCGCTCACGTCGCTCGGGCGACGTGGGCGCCTGACTGTCGGTGCTCGCTCCTAGCCTGGAGGTCCGGACACCACCGGAGCCCCGAGGGAGGCACCGTCATGGACTTCAGGATCGAGCTCGTCCCGCTCACCGTCAGCGACGTCGACCGCGCGGTCGAGTTCTACGGCGACCAGGTCGGCTGGAACGTCGACCACGACCAGACCGTCCACGAGGGCCTGCGGTTCGTGCAGGTCACCCCGCCCGGCTCGGCGTGCTCGGTCTGCTTCGGCATCGGGCTGGACATGCTGCCGGACGGCCACCGGCAGATGATCCAGGTCGTCGTCGAGGACGCCGACCAGGCGCTCGCCTACCTGCGCGAGCGGGGCGTCGCCTGCGAGGGCGTGGACGACCAGCCCTGGGGCCGGTTCGTCCGCTTCGAGGACCCCGACGGCAACCGCTGGGCACTCCAGCAGCTCGTCGTCCCCGGCTGAGTCTCGTCAGGCGCTCACGTCGCTCGGGCGACCTCAGCGCCTGACAGGTCGCGAAGGTCAGGCAGACAGCGCCGGCTTGTTGCGGACGATGTTGCCGAGCACGCCGTTGACGAAGTTCGGCGACTCGTCGGTCGACAGGTCGCGGACCAGGACCATCGCCTCGCTGACGGCGACCGCGTCGGGCACGTCGTCGACGTACATCACCTCGAACACGCCGATCCGCAGGGCGTTGCGGTCGACGGCGGGCATCCGCTCGATCGACCAGCCCTGGGCGTACGTCGACGACCAGCTCGTCGATGCGCGCCTGGTGCTCGGCGATCCCGCGGATCAGCTGGACGGTGTACTCGTTGACCGGCGGGTCGGCGGCGACCACGCGCTCGTCGAGGGTCGCGCCGAGCGGCAGGCCGCGGACCTCGCACTCGAAGAGCACGTCGAGGGCCCTCTTGCGGGCCTTGGATACGGGCGCTCATCAGGAGCTGACGCGACCCTGGTAGCTGCTGTCCCGGGTGTCCACCTTGATCTTCTCGCCGGTCACGATGAACAGCGGGACGTTGATCTCGTGGCCGGTCTCGAGACGGGCGGGCTTGGTGCCGCCGGTGGAGCGGTCGCCCTGCAGGCCGGGCTCGGTGTACTCCACCAGGAGCTCGACCGAGGCGGGCAGCTCGATGTAGAGCACGCGTGCCGTCGTTGGTCGCGACGATCGCGTCCTGGTTCTCCAGGAGGAAGTTCTTGGCGTCGCCGACGATCTCCGGGGAGACCTCGGTCTGCTCGTAGGACGAGGTGTCCATGAAGACGTAGGACGTGCCGTCGTTGTAGAGGTACTGCATCGTCCGCTTGTCGACGTTGGCGACCTCGACCTTGACGTCGGCGTTGAAGGTCTTGTCCACGGTCTTGCCGGACCCGATGTTCTTCAGCTTCGTGCGGACGACGGCGCCACCCTTGCCGGGCTTGTGGTGCTGGAACCAGATGACGGACCACAGCTGCCCGTCGAGGTTGAGAACCATGCCGTTCTTGAGGTCGTTGGTGGTTGCCATGCGGTGTCGGTGCCCTGTCTCTGGGGAGTGTCGTCTTCTGGTGTCAACGCGTGCGGGTGGCCGCTCAGCGGCACAGCGGCCCAGTCTAGCGACAGCCCCGGGGTGCCCGAAATCGCGCCGCCTCGCGGGGCTCACAGGGACAGCAGCGCCCGCAGGGCCAGCCGGTAGGACCCGATGCCGAACCCGGCGATCACCCCGGTGGCGACCCCGGAGACGACCGACGTGTGGCGGAACTCCTCGCGGGTGTGCGGGTTGGTGATGTGCACCTCGACCAGCGGCGCCGTGAGCTGGGCGCAGGCGTCCCGGAGCGCGTAGCTGTAGTGCGTGAACGCCGCCGGGTTGAGCACCACCGGCGTGCCGGCGTCCGCGGCCTCGTGCAGCCAGCCGACCAGCTCGGCCTCGGAGTCGGTCTGCCGGACCTCGACGTCCAGGCCGAGCGCCGCGCCGTCGGCCGTGCACACGCCGCACCAGCTCGTCGTAGGTCGTGGCGCCGTACACCTCGGGCTCGCGGGAGCCGAGCCGGCCGAGGTTCGGACCGTTCAGCACCAGCACGCGGGACGCGGATCCGGGCATCGGTCCTCCTGGTGTCGGGAGCGGTTCGGGGCGGGACGGTCAGCGCGCGTCGGGGGTGATCTCGGCGTACGCCGCGGTCAGCAGGGCCGGGTCCGGCGCGGTCAGGATAGAGGGTCGGGCGAGACCGTCGAGGACGACGAACCGCAGCTGGTCGCCGCGGGTCTTCTTGTCGACCTTCATCGCCTCGAGCAGCTGGCCCCACTCGGCGCCCCGGTAGGTGGTGGGCAGCCCGACCAGCTCGAGCACCGTCCGGTGCCGCTCCGCGGTGGCCTCGTCGAGGCGGCCGGCCAGCCGGGCCAGCTCGGAGACGAAGGTCATCCCGATCGCGACGGCGGCGCCGTGCCGGAAGTTGTAGCGCTCGGCGCGCTCGATGGCGTGCCCCAGGGTGTGCCCGTAGTTCAGCATCTCCCGGCCGGGGTGCCCGCCGGCACCGCCGGTCTCCTTGAGGTCGTCGACGACCACGTCGATCTTGACCCGGAGGGCGCGCTCGATCAGCTCGCGGAGCACCGCCGAGTCGGGCTGGGTCGCCGCGACCGGGTCGGACTCGACCAGGTCGAGGATCGCGGGGTCGGCGATGAAGCCGCACTTGACCACCTCGGCCAGGCCGCTGATCAGCTCGTTGCGCGGCAGCGACTCCAGGGTGGCCAGGTCGCACAGCACGCCGGCGGGCTCGTGGAAGGCGCCGACGAGGTTCTTGCCCTCGGTGGTGTTCATCCCGGTCTTGCCGCCCACCGCCGCGTCGACCATCGCCAGCAGGGTGGTGGGCAGGTGGACGACCTTGACCCCGCGCAGCCAGGTGGCGGCCACGAAGCCGCCCATGTCGGTGGTCGAGCCGCCCCCGACGGTGACGACGGCGTCGCTGCGGGTGAACCCGGTCTGCCCGAGCACCTGCCAGCAGAACGACGCGACCGGCGCGAGCTTGGCCTCCTCGCCGTCCGGGATCTCGATGCCGTGGGCGTCGTACCCCTGGGCGGCGAGGTCCGCGCGGATCGCCTCGCCGGTCGCGGCCAGCGCGCGGGGGTGGATCACCGCGACCCGGCGGACGCCCTCGCCGAGCATGCCGGGCAGCTCGCCCAGCAGGCCGGTGCCCACGACCACGTCGTACGGCGCCCCGCCGGCCACGTGCAGCACGGTGCGGTCGGTCATGCGTCCTCCTGTGTCCGCTCGGCGGCCTCGACCAGCCGGGCGACCTCGTCGGCGACGTCCTGCGGAGTGCGGCCGTCGGTGGGCACGGTGAGCGAGGCGACCTCGCGGTAGACGGGCAGCCGCTCGTCGAGCAGCGCCTTGATCCGGGCCCGCATGTTGCCCATCAGCAGCGGGCGGGTGATGCCGAGACCGACGCGCTTGACGGCGTCGGAGAGCCCCACCTCGAGGAAGACCACCCGGTGCCCGGCCAGCGAGGCCCGGGTGTCGGCGTCGAGCACCGCTCCCCCGCCCAGCGCGAGCACGCCGGCGTGCGCGCCGAGCGCGGCGGCCACCGCCGCCCGCTCCAGCGCCCGGAAGGCGACCTCGCCGTCGTCGACGAAGATGTCGGAGATGGACTTGCCGGCCGCGGCCTCCACGTCGTGGTCGGTGTCGCGGACGCTGAGGTCCCAGCGCCGGCCGAGCAGGTCGGCGACCGTGGTCTTGCCCGGCGCCCATCGGCCCGACCAGGACCACCCGCGGAGCCGTGGGGTCGCGCGCTCACCGGAAGCTCAGCGAGGACAGGTAGCCCTCGACGTTGCGGCGGGTCTCCCCGACCGAGTCGCCGCCGAACTTCTCCAGCACGACGTCGGCCAGCACCAGCGCGACCATCGCCTCGGCGACGATCCCGGCCGCCGGCACCGCGCACACGTCGGAGCGCTGGTGGTTGGCGACCGCGGCCTCGCCGGTGGACACGTCGATGGTGCGCAGCGCGCGCGGCACCGTGGCGATCGGCTTCATCGCGGCCCGCACCCGCAGCACCTCGCCGGTGGACATGCCGCCCTCGGTGCCGCCGGAGCGGCCCGACGTGCGCCGGATGCCGTCCTCGGTGCCGACGATCTCGTCGTGCGCCCGGGAGCCGGGGGTGGCCGCGAGCTCGAAGCCGTCGCCGACCTCGACGCCCTTGATCGCCTGGATGCCCATCAGCGCGCCGGCCAGCCGCGCGTCGAGCCGGCGGTCCCAGTGCACGTGCGAGCCGAGGCCCGGCGGGAGGCCGTGCACGACGACCTCCACGACGCCGCCGAGGGTGTCCCCGTCGGTGTGCGCCTGGTCGATCTCGGCCTGCATCGCCTTGCTCGCGTCGGCGTCCAGGCAGCGCACCGGGTCGGCGTCGAGCGCCGCCACGTCGGACGCGGCCGGGACCGAGCCGGCCGGAGCCTGGGCGGTGCCGATCGCGACGACGTGCGAGACGACCTCCGCGCCGACCGCCTGCTCGAGGAACTTCGCTGGCCACCGCACCGAGCGCGACCCGGGCGGCGGTCTCGCGGGCGGAGGCGCGCTCCAGGATCGGCCGGGCCTCGTCGAAGTCGTACTTCTGCATGCCCACCAGGTCGGCGTGGCCGGGCCGGGGGCGGGTCAGCGCCGCGTTGCGGGCGAGGGCCTCGAGCTCGGCCTCGTCGACCGGGTCGGCCGACATGACCTTCTCCCACTTGGGCCACTCGGTGTTGCCGACCCGGATCGCGATCGGGCTGCCCAGGGTGCGGCCGTGCCGCAGGCCGCCGATGATGTCGACCTGGTCCTGCTCGAACTTCATCCGGGCGCCGCGGCCGTAGCCCAGCCGGCGACGCGCGAGGGCGTCGACGACGTCGCCCGAGGTCACCTGGACATGGGCGGGCAGACCCTCGAGGACGGCGACCAGTCCCGGGCCGTGGGACTCGCCCGCAGTGAGCCAACGCAGCATGTGCGCCAGTCTTTCACGCGGCCCGTGGACGCCTCAGAGGGCGTCCACCACCGAGCTCACCAGCGACGTCGCGCCCTCGACGGTCCACGCGTAGGCGGTCAGCAGCTGGAGCGGGAACACCGCGCCGAGGAAGGCGCCGGCCAGCAGGAACGGGCCGAACGGCATGTGCCGGCGGTGGAAGACGCGGGCCAGGGACAGCACGATCCCGCCGACCGCGAGCAGCAGGAAGCTGGTGAACATGCCGAGCACCAGCTGGGCGAGCCCGAGCCAGCCGACCGCCAGGCCGAGCAGCCCGGCGAGCCGGACGTCGCCGTAGGCCATCGAGCCCGGGCTGATGAACCACAGCACGAAGAACACCGCGAAGCAGCCCACCCAGCCGATCGCCGAGGAGCGCAGCGACAGCCAGTCCTGGGTGAGCACCGAGCCGAGCAGGACCAGCACGCCCACCACGAGGTACGACGGGGCGATCAGCCGGGTCGGCAGGTAGCGCGTGCGCCAGTCCACGAGCGCGAGGGCCACCCCCACCGGCACGAGGTAGCCCAGGAACAGCAGCGCCGGCGACCAGCCGATCCGCGCACCGGTCACGCCGGCGAGGACCGCGCACACGACGGCCAGCCTCCAGGCCAGGCCGGGGAGCCGGGCGAGGTCGACGTACAGCTCCTTGGGCTCGTCGACCGGGCGGGCGAAGTCGGCCTCGTCGGCGGCCGGCACCAGCGGGTCGGGCTCCGGCTCGGGCAGCCGGGCCAGGAACCGCGGCAGCACCGCGCCGGACGCGGCACCCCACGCGGCGGCCAGCAGCGCGGGCGCGAGGTTCCAGGTCACAGCTCGCGACCCTAGTGGCTGGCGTCCCCCGGCGCGGGCAGAACCGCGCGGGGCCGGGGACGCACCCTCAGCCGCGCTCCACGAGCGCCCGGCGGCCGGCCTCGCGCATCGCCTCCAGGGGCGCGTCCGGGCGGCCGGTCATCAGCTCCACCTGGAGGACCGCCTGGTGCACCAGGAGGTCGAGGCCGGACACCACGGTGCGGCCGGCCCGCTCCGGCGGCGACCGCCAGCGGCGTCGGCCACGGGTCGTAGATCACGTCGAAGACCACCGGCACGTCCTCGACCCGGGCGAGCACCTCCGGGGTCTGCGCGGCGGCCGGGATCGTGGAGACCAGCACGTCCGCGCGGGGAGCGGCCGACCCCAGCGGGCGTACGTCGACCACGGGACCGTCCGGGTGCCGGCCGGCCGCGGCGACCGTCAGGGCGGCCCGGGCGGCGTCGCGCACCAGCAGCGTCACGTGCCGGCAGCCCAGGTCGGCGAGCCCGAGCACCGCGGAGGCCGCCGTGGCTCCCCCGCCGAGCACGACGGCCCGGGTGACGGGCCCGTCGTGCCGCTCGCGCACCGCCGCGCTGATCCCGGGGACGTCGGTGTTGTGCCCGCAGCGCCGGCCGTCGGCGAGCACCACGGTGTTCGCGCCGCCGGCCTGCCGGGCCCGCTCGCTGACGCTGTCGAGCAGCGGCAGGACCGCCCGCTTGAGCGGCATGGTCAGCGACAGCCCGCGCCACGAGGCGTCCAGGCCCGCGAGGAACGCCTCGAGGGTCTCCTCGGTGACGACGTGCGCCTCGTAGGACCAGTCCAGCCCCAGCGCGGCGTACGCCTCCCGGTGCAGCAGCGGCGAGAGCGAGTGCCCGATCGGGCTGCCGAGCACGGCACAGCGGGTCACGGCCGGGTCAGCAGGCGTCGGACTGGGTACGGCAGTACTCCTTGAACTCGGCCTTGTACTTCAGGAACGTGTCGTAGCTCTCGGTGAACTTCGTCTCGCTGGTGCGCAGGTTCACCGTCACGTAGTAGACCCACGGCCCCGGCGTCGGGTTCGCCGCCGCCGCGATGGCCGCGTCACCGGGCGCCTCGATCGGCGTCGGGGGCAGGCCCGGGTTCGTGTAGGTGTTGTACGGCGAGTCCACCTGGAGGTCCTCGGTGGTCAGCGCGACGCCGAGGTCCCGGTCGATCGCGTAGTTCACGGCCGCGTCGATCTGCAGCAGGTGGTTGGTGGCGTCGCCCTCGAGCCGGTTGTAGATCACCCGGGCGACCTTGCCGCGGTCGGCGTCCCGGTTGGACTCCGCCTCGACCAGGCTGGCCACGGTCATCAGCTGGGCCGGCGTGTAGCCCAGCCGCTTCGGCGGCACCGGTCAGGTCGGCGTCCTCGGCGGCCTGGCTCCAGCGCTCGACCATCATCGTCAGGATCGAGCGGGGGGTGGCGTTCGGCGGCAGCTCGTACGTCGCCGGGAAGAGGTAGCCCTCCGCGTTGCCCCTGGCGTACGACGGCAGGCCGATCGCGTCCGGGCTGGGCGAGGACCTTGTCGAACTGCTTGCGGGAGAAGTCGGTCTTCTTGGCCAGCGTCGCCACGATCTGGTCGACGGTGAGCCCCTCGGGGACCGTCACCACCGAGCGCATCCGGTTCGCCGGGTCGACGAGCACCTCGAGCGCGGCGTCCGCCGACATCTGCTTCTTCATCTCGTAGAAGCCGACCTGGATGCCCACGGACCGGGAGTCCTTGCGGGCGGCGTCGGTGAAGGCCTCCACGGACTTCACCACGTCCTTGTCGCGCAGCGTCGCGGCGATGTCGGAGGCGGCGTCACCGTCCTGGACCTCGACGAGCACCTGGCCGGTGCCGCCGCCGGAGTAGTCCTCCGGGCCCGCGAGCCTGTCCTTGATCGCGGTCATCCCGTAGGAGTAGGCGACGTACCCGAGCGCCCAGCAGGACGCGCCAGCGCGAGCAGCACGGCCAGGCAGCCGAGGCTCCGACGGGGTCGGTGCTTCTTCTCGTGCCCGAGTTCGAGTCCCAGATCGCTCAACTGCCCGCTCAACCCTCACTGTGATCGACGCGCCCCCGCCCGCCGTCCGGTCGTCCCGGCTGCTGCCGGACCTGCTTCGGTCGACAGACGCTACCCGGCCTGCACCAGCTCCCCGGGTGCGGCCCCCGTGCCGCGCTCGGTGTCCAGTGCATTCTGCAGGATCACCACGGCCGCTGCCTGGTCCACCACGGCGCGTCGCTTCTGCCCCTTCTTGCCCTGCCCGCGCAGCACCGCCTCGGCGGTGACCGTGCTCAGCCGCTCGTCGCAGAGCCGCACCGGCACCGGCGCGAGGGCCGCGGCGATCTCGGCCGCGAACGACCGGACCTTCACCGCGGCCGGTCCCTCGCCGCCCGACAGCGAGCGGGGCAGCCCCACGACCACCTCGACGGCCTCCTCCTCGCCGGCCAGCGCGAGCAGCCGGGCCAGGTCGCCGCGGCCCGCGCCGGACCGTCTCCACCGGGGTGGCGATCATCCCCGACGGGTCGGAGCGGGCGACGCCGATCCGCACGTCACCGACGTCGACCCCGAGCCGGACCCCTCGTCGCACGGTCCCGTCCTCAGCGCTGGGTGGCCGCGCGGCCGACCTCGTGCTCGACGTCGACCAGCGCCTGGTCGGCGTTGCTCACGTCGGCGCCGCCGCCCTGCGCGACGTCGTCCTTGCCGCCGCCGCTGCCGCCGAGCGCGACCGCCGCCGCCTTGACCAGCGCGTTCGCGGACAGGCCCCAGGAGCGCGCCGCGTCGTTGACGGCCACGACGACCGCGGGCTTGCCGTTGCTGGAGCCGATGATCGCGACCACGCCGGGCGCGCCCTGCGGCAGCCGGCCGCGGATGTCCAGGGCCAGCTTGCGCACGTCGCCCGCCCCCGCGCCGTCCGCGCGGTGGCCGACGAACGAGACGCCGTAGACGTCCTTGGCCTGCGCGGCGAGCTCGCCGGCGGCGGCGAGCACCTGCTGCACGCGGACCCGCTCGATCTCCTTCTCCGCGGTGCGCAGCCGCTCCACCAGGTCGTTGACCCGCTCGGGCAGCTCCTCGGGACGCGCCTTGAGCGCCTCGCTGAGCTGCGCCACGAGCGTGTGCTCGCGCGCCAGGAACCGGTAGGCGTCGGCGCCCACGAGCGCCTCGACGCGACGTACGCCGGAGCCGATCGACGACTCGCCGAGCAGCTTGATCACGCCGAGCTGGCCGGAGCGGCCGGCGTGCGTGCCGCCGCAGAGCTCGCGCGCCCAGTCCCCCACGGAGACCACGCGCACCTCGTCGCCGTACTTCTCGCCGAACAGCGCCATCGCACCGGACTTGCGCGCCTCGTCCTGGCTCATGATCTCCGCGTGCACGCCGAGGTCGGCGAGGACCAGGTCGTTGACCCGGGCCTCGACGTCGGCCATCGCGGAGAGCGGCACCGCGCCGGTCGCGGAGAAGTCGAACCGGAACCGCCCGGGCGCGTTCTCCGACCCGGCCTGGGTCGCGGTGTCGCCGAGCGCCTCGCGGAACGCCTTGTGGACCATGTGGGTCGCGGTGTGCGCGCGGCTGATCGACTTGCGCCGCTCGATGTCGACGAGCGCCTGGCCGCTGAGCCCGACGGTGACCTCGCCGCTGAGCACCTTGACCTGGTGCACGACCAGGCCGCTGATCGGGGACTGCACGTCGAGCACCTGCAGGCGCGCGCCGTTGCCGAGCTCGATGACGCCCTGGTCGGCGAGCTGGCCGCCGCCCTCGGCGTAGAACGGGGTGCGGTCCAGGACCAGCTCGACCTCGTCGCCCTCGCGGGCCGAGGCGGCCACGCCGCTGTCGTCGACGATGCCGCGCACCGTCGCCTCGGAGACCACCTCGGCGTAGCCGGTGAACTCCACCGCCTGGCCGATCGCGTCGGAGACCTCGCGGTAGGAGTGCGCGTCGGAGTGCTGGCCCTTCTTGGAGCGCGCGTCCGCCTTGGCCCGGTCGCGCTGCTCGGTCATCAGCCGGCGGAAGCCCTCCTCGTCGACCGAGAGCCCCTGCTCGGACGCCATCTCCAGCGTCAGGTCGATCGGGAAGCCGTAGGTGTCGTGGAGCGCGAACGCCTTGCTGCCGGACAGCTGGGTCTGGCCGCCGGCCTTCGCGTCCTGCGCGGCGACGTCGAAGATCGTCGTGCCGGTGCGCAGGGTCTGGCGGAACGCGTCCTCCTCGGCGTAGGCCACGCTCGAGATGCGCTGCCAGTCCCGCTGCAGCTCGCCGTACGTCTCGCTCATCGTGTCCCGGCTGACCGGCAGCAGCTCCGGCAGCGACGGGTCCTCGTAGCCGAGCAGGCGCATCGAGCGTACGGCGCGGCGCAGCAGCCGACGCAGGACGTAGCCGCGCGCCTCGTTGCCGGGGGTGACGCCGTCGCCGATCAGCATCATCGAGCTGCGCACGTGGTCGGCGACGACCCGCAGCCGCACGTCGTCCTCGTGGCCCTGCTGGCCGCCGGCGCCGTACTTCTTGCCGGTGAGCTCCATGGCCTTCTCGATCACCGGGAACATCACGTCGATCTCGTACATGTTGTCCTTGCCCTGGAGCAGGAACGCGACCCGCTCGAGGCCCATGCCGGTGTCGATGTTCTTCTTCGGCAGCGAGCCGGAGATGTCGAAGTCGTCCTTGCTGCGCACCGCGCTGAGCTCGTCCTGCATGAAGACGAGGTTCCAGATCTCGAGGTAGCGGTCCTCGAGGTTCGTGGGCATCTCCAGGCGCTGGGTCGTGGTGAACTCGCCGTCCGGGCCGTAGTCGGGGCCGCGGTCGTAGAGGATCTCCGAGCACGGGCCGCCGGGGCCGGGGACGCCCATCGACCAGTAGTTCTCCTTCTTGCCCAGCCGGACGATCCGCTCGTCGGGCAGCCCGGTGACCTTGCGCCACAGCGCGACCGCCTCGGGGTCGTCGACGTAGACGCTCGGCCACAGCCGGCTCTCCTCGAGGCCCCAGCCGCCGTCGGCCCGGGACTTGGTGACCAGGTCCCAGGCGAGCTCGATCGCCCCCTCCTTGAAGTAGTCGCCGAAGGAGAAGTTGCCGCACATCTCGAAGAACGTGCCGTGCCGCGTGGTCTTGCCGACGTCCTCGATGTCCGGGGTGCGCACGCACTTCTGCACGCTCACCGCGCGGTCCCACCGCGGCGTCTCCTGACCCAGGAAGTAGGGCTTGAAGGGCACCATGCCGGCGTTCACGAACAGCAGGTTGGGGTCGTCGACGAGCAGCGGGGCCGAGGGCACGGCGTGGTGTCCGTTCGCCTCGAAGTGCGCCAGGAACCGGCGGCGGATCTCCGCGGTGTCCATCAGTCGTTGCCCTCTCTCGTTGCCCCGCCGCCGTCTGTCAGCTCGGGGGTGTGTCTACATGGAGCGTGAGACCGGTGCGCCCACGCAAGTCGTTTTCCTTCTCGGCCATCCCGGCCCGGACCTCGTCGCCGAAGAGCCGCAGGCCCACGGACAGCCCGGCCAGCCGGTCGGCCAGGCCGTCCGGGGTGAACGCCTCGGCGGCCCGGCGGGCCTTGGTCATCGCGTAGACACCGACGCTCGCGCCGGCCGCGAACCACAGCGCCCGGCTCACGCGGCGTCCTCGTCGCGCTCGGGCAGGCACGTCGGCGCGGAGGTGCCGCCTGGCCTCCTTGAGGTCGCGGCGCCGCTGCCGCCGGGACCGCTTGACCTCGCGCCGCACCTCGAAGCGGATCCGGTTGCGGTTCTCGGCCGACAGCGCCCGTCGTACGCCGTGGCCCAGCGAGACCACGCGGACCAGGGACTCCCCCAGCGCCACGGACGCGAACTGCCCCGCCGACACCGGCGCGGACTCTTGCCGCGGCCGGGACCGCGAGGTCCGTGCCGGCCTGGTCGGGACGCGGGACGGAGCCGTCGGGCAGGCTGGTGATCACGAACTCCGGCCGGTCGCTCGGCGGCGCGGGCGGGGCGGCCGGCCGCGGGGCGGCGAGGTCCGCGACGGTCGACCGCAGCGCGTCGACGTCGGCCCGGGCCGCGTCGAGCTGCGCCTGGAGACGGCGACGGCCGGACAGCGACGACGACGACGGCGACGACGGCCGCGACCACCACGACGGCAGCCGCCAGCGTCACGACGAGGGCCGGGTTCATAGGGACCGACCCTACCCGCGCTGGCCGCGGATCATCCGACGCACCCGGTCCCACCGCTCCTTGAGCGGCGCCTCGGCGCCCAGCGAGGTCGGCCGGTAGTACGTCGCGTCGGCCACCACGTCGGGGGCGTACTGCTGCTCGGCGATGCCGTAGGGCTCGTCGTGCGCGTAGCGGTAGCCCTGCCCGTGGCCGAGCTTCTTCGAGCCGCCGTAGTGCGCGTCGCGCAGGTGCGGCGGGACCGGACCGATCTTCCCGCCGCGTACGTCGGCCGAGGCGGCCTCGATCGCCGTGATCACGGCGTTCGACTTCGGCGCCAGGGCCAGCGCGATCGTCGCCTGGGCCAGGGTGAGCCGGCCCTCGGGCATGCCGATCAGCGCGACGGCCTGCGCGGCGGCGACCGCGGTGGTCAGCGCCGTGGGGTCGGCCAGGCCGATGTCCTCGCTGGCCAGGATCACCAGCCGGCGGGCGATGAACCGCGGGTCCTCCCCCGCCTCCATCATCCGGGCCAGGTAGTGCAGCGCGGCGTCGGCGTCGGAGCCGCGCACGGACTTGATGAAGGCGCTGATCACGTCGTAGTGCTGGTCGCCCTGCCGGTCGTAGCGCACCGCCGCCCGGTCCACGGCGGTCTCGGTGGTCTCGAGGTCGACGACCTCCAGGCCGCGCGCGACCGCGGCGCCGGCGGCGGCCTCCAGGTAGGTCAGCGCCCGGCGGGCGTCGCCGCCGGCCAGCCGGACCAGGTGCTCGAGCGCCTGCTCGTCGAGGCTCGACGCTGCCGGCCAGGCCGCGCTCGTCCGTCGAGGGCGTCGGCGACCACGCCGCGGACGTCGTCGTCGGTGAGCGGCTCGAGGGTCAGCAGCAGCGAGCGCGACAGCAGCGGCGAGATCACGCTGAAGAACGGGTTCTCGGTGGTGGCCGCCACCAGCGTCACCCAGCGGTTCTCCACGCCCGGGAAGCAGCGCGTCCTGCTGGGCCTTGGTGAACCGGTGCACCTCGTCGACGAACAGCACCGTCTCGGGCCCGCCGCGGGCCAGCTGGTTGCGGGCGCCGTCGATGGCGGCCCGCACCTCCTTGACGCCGGCCGCCACCGCCGACACCTCGACGAACCGCCGGTTGGTCGGCCTGGCTGACGATCGAGGCGATCGTGGTCTTGCCGGTGCCCGGCGGGCCCCACAGCAGCAGCGACATCGGCTGGTCGCCCTCGATCAGCCGGCGCAGCGGCGAGCCCGTGGACAGCAGGTGCTGCTGGCCGACGAGCTCGTCGAGGGTGCGCGGACGCATCCGCACCGCCAGCGGCGCGGACGCGTGCGTGTTGCCGGCCAGCGTCCCGGCGGACCCCGCGGCGGGGTGCGCCGAGGCGCCCGGGCTCCCCATGTCGAACAGTCCGTCCACGGGCGTCACCCTATCCGCCGGGCCGGCGGCCGGGCTCAGCGGCGGGTGCCGCCCTCGCCGCGCTGCTCGTCGCTCATCCCGCTGCCGAGGCCGTCGGTGCCCACGAGCGCGTTCGACCGCTGCTGGTGGGTCGCGACGTCGGTCCAGGTGTCGGCGTACCCGGCGCGGGTGAAGTCCTCGACCGAGGTGTCCGCGCCGGCGATCTTGTTGCCCTGGCCGTCCACGCCGAGCGCGCTCAGCGTGATCGGGCTGGTCGGCATCGAGCCGAACTCGCCGGCGAAGTGGCAGGCGACCTTGTGGCTCTTGCCGATCTGCAGCAGCGGCGGCTCGACCTTGGCGCAGATGTCCTGGGCCATCCAGCAGCGGGTGCGGAACCGGCAGCCCGGACGGCGGGTTGATCGGGCTGGGGACGTCGCCCGGCCAGCCGGATCCGCTCGCGGCGACCGCCGACGGCGGCCTGCTTCACGTCGGGCACGGCCGACAGCAGCGCCTGCGTGTAGGGGTGGTGCGGGGTGTTGTAGAGCGTCTCCCGGTCGGCGATCTCGACGATCTTGCCGAGGTACATCACCGCGATCTCCGGGCAGAAGTGGCGTACGACGGCCAGGTCGTGGGCGATGAACAGGAAGGCGATGTCGAACTCCTTCTGCACGTCCTGCAGCAGGTTGACCACCTGCGCCTGGATCGACACGTCGAGCGCCGAGACCGGCTCGTCGGCGACGAGCAGCTTGGGCTGCAGGGCGAGCGCCCGGGCGATGCCGATGCGCTGGCGCTGGCCGCCGGAGAACTCGTTCGGGTAGCGGTTGTAGTGCTCGGGGTTCAGGCCGACGACCTCGAGCAGCTCCCGGACCCGGTCGAGCACCTTGTTCTCGGGGACCATCTTGTGCACCCGCAGCGGGGTGCCGACGATCGTGCCGACCGTGTGCCGCGGGTTCAGCGAGGAGTACGGGTCCTGGAAGATCATCTGGATCTCGCTGCGCAGCGGCAGCATCTGCCGGTTCGACAGGTTGCCGATCTCGCGGCCCTCGAACTTCATCGACCCGCCGGTGGGGTCGTAGAGCCGGGTGATCAGCCGGCCGGTCGTCGACTTGCCGCAGCCGGACTCGCCCACCAGGCCGAGGGCACTGCCCCGCTCGACCTGGAACGAGACGCCGTCCACGGCCTGCACCGCGCCGATGCTGCGCCGGAACACGCCCGGAGGACTTGATCGGGAAGTACTTCTGGAGGTTGGTGACCTCGAGGATCGGGTCGCCCGTGGAACGGGACGATGCGTCGGCGTCGTCGACGTCCGGTCGTGTCATGGAAGTCATTGTCCTCGTCACCCGTTCTCGGGAGCAACGGACCCGGTGCCGGGCGTCCCGTTGCTGCCGTGCTGGTCGGCGGTGGTGGTGGCGTCGGCGATGGTGAGCTCGACCAGGTCGGGCGCGATCTCGGGCAGCACCTCGGCCTCGTAGATCGCGTCGGGGTTCGCCAGGTGGCAGCGCCGGGTGTGGTTCGGGCGGTTGCCGAGCTTGAGCTCGGGCAGCTCGGTGCTGCACAGGTCGCCGGGCACCTTGTCGATGTGCGCGCAGCGCGGGTGGAACGCGCACCCGGTCGGCGGGTCGAGCAGGCTCGGCGGGTTGCCCGGGATCGGGATCAGCCGCGCGCTGGTGTCGGCGCTGACGTCGGGGACGCTGGAGAGCAGGCCCCACGTGTAGGGCATCTCCGGGTGGGTCAGCAGCTCCTTGGTGGGGCCGTGCTCGACCGCCCGGCCGCCGTACATCACCAGCACCTCGTCGGCCATCTCGGCGACCACGCCGAGGTCGTGGGTGATGATGATGATCGCGGAGTTGAAGTCGCGCTGGAGCTCCTGGAGCAGGTCCAGGATCTGCGCCTGCACGGTCACGTCGAGCGCGGTGGTCGGCTCGTCGGCGATCAGCAGCTTGGGGTCGTTGACCAGCGCCATCGCGATCATCGCCCGCTGGCGCATGCCGCCGGAGAACTGGTGCGGGAAGTCGTCGACGCGGCTCTTCGGCTGCGGGATGCCGACCCGGTCGAGCATCTCGATCGCCTTCTTGCGCGCCTGCGACTTGGAGACCTTGTTGTGCGCGACGTAGGCCTCGGAGATCTGCGCCCCGATGCTGTAGAAGGGGTGCAGCGAGCTGAGCGGGTCCTGGAAGATCATCGCGACGTCGCCGCCGCGGATGCTGCGCATCTTCTCGCTCGACAGCGCCGATGACCTCGCGGCCACCCACCCGGATCGAGCCGGACATCCGGGTGCGCTTGACGTCGTGCAGCCCCATGATCGCCATCGACGACACGCTCTTGCCGGAGCCGGACTCGCCCACGATGCCGAGGGTCTTGCCCTGCTCGAGGGTGTAGCTCATGTCGGTCACGGCCTGCACGAGGCCGTCGGCGGTCGGGAACCGGACGGTCAGGTCCTCGACGACGAGGTAGGCTCGTTCGGCTGGGCACCCGCGCGGAGGCCGCGGGGCGCTCGGAGGTCTCGGTCATGACAGGCGCACTCTCGGGTCGATGACGCTGTAGATGATGTCGACGAACAGGTTGGCGGCCACGATGAACGCGGCACCGATCAGCACGGTCGCGGAGATGATCGGCAGGTCCTTGGTGCCGATCGCCTGCAGCGCGGTCAGGCCGATGCCCTGGATGTCGAAGATCCGCTCGGTGAAGATCGTGCCGGCCAGCAGGTAGGCGAACTCGAGGCCGAAGATCGTGACCACCGGGACGATGGCGGCGCGCAGCGCGTGCCGGAACGTGACGCGCCGCTCGCTGAGCCCCTTGGCCCGGGCGGTGCGGACGTAGTCCTCGTTCATCGACTCGATCATCGAGCCGCGGCTGAACCGGGCGTACTGCGTCGAGGAGCTGATGCCCACCACGAGCCAGGCCAGCAGGAGCCCCTTGGCCCAGGCGACCGGTCCGTCGGTCAGCAGCGGGTTGTAGCCGCTCTCGGGGAAGATGCCCCACTTGCTGATCAGCAGCAGGTAGGCCAGCAGCGCGAGGAGGTAGTAGGGGATGGCGTTCACGATGAGCGCCACGCCCACGATGCCCTTGTCCCAGCCGGTGCCTCTTCGTCTCGCGGCGAAGATGCCGCTGCTGACTCCGACGACGAGCATGATCACCGCTCCGCCGAGCGCGATCGACAGCGTCGCGGGGAACTTCCCGATGAGGTAGTCGGTGACGTTCACCCGGAGCTTGAAGGACACCCCGAGGCAGGGCGCGTCGCACTTGATCGTGATCGCGCCGGCCTGGAA